>CANFOS010000006.1 GCA_947448735.1 Comamonadaceae bacterium
AACACGGCCTCCGAGCAGGTCAACATAGGCTGCCTGTGCACCGCGGTACGGCACATGGGTGATATTGACCCCTGCCAAATGCCACAAGGCGGCTGGCAACACGTGCTGGCCCGAACCATTGCCAGCAGATGCATAAGTCAACTTGCCGGGGTTGGCTTTGGCATAGGCGATGACGTCCTTCAGCGTTGCAAAGGGCAAGTCTTTTCGCGCCATCAGGGTGTAGCTGTAGCTGACGGCCAGGCCCAGCGCTTCAAAGTCTTTCAGGCTGTCATAGGGCAGGCTGCGGTACAGCCCCGGATTCAGCGCGATGTTCGAAATGGAACCGGTGAGCAGGGTGTAACCGTCGGGCGCAGACTTGGCAACAAAATCAGTGCCAATCAAAGTGCCCGAGCCTGGCTTGTTCTCAACCACAAAGCCTTGCCCCAGTTGCTTGCCAAGGCGATCTGCCAACAAACGGCCTACAAAGTCAAACCCGCCGCCTGGCGGCTGCGGCACGATGACCTTGATCAGTTTGTTGGGGTATGCGTTTTGCGCATGCGATATCGACGACAGGGGCAACATGGCCACGCAGACCAGCGGCATTAACAGGGCTTTGCACAGCCGCCAGGTAGAGGTTTTAAAAATCATCATGGGTTTAACGCTCCAGCTCGCCGCCAGCTAACCAGCGCGCGCCCCTGGCGTACAGCGCGTCAACCACCGGGCCTTTGAGCATCGGCATGTCAAGCTTGACGGTATAGCCGATGCGGGTCTGAATGTAAGCCAGGTGCCGGTAGCCTTCAGGAAAGCCCGCCAGAGCCTGCTGGTCCAGTTTCACCACCGCGGCAGAGTCAACAGGATCAATGCGGTCTTTTTCATAAATCGGCTGGCGGTGCAGCAACTTCCACTGCCCCTCGTGTTTTTGCACAAAGTCATAAAAGCGGCCAGTACACACCACATCGCACAGCACCGGGCCAGCCTCGCCTTCGACCATGCCGCGCTGCGATATTGTCATTTTGGTCTGCGCGATGGCGCGCTCGCCTGCCACATCAATGGCCGACCCGCCGAGGAAGTGCAATATGCTGACGCCTTTGGCCCAGCCTTCTTGTGTCACGCGAATGAAGTCAGCATAGGGGCCTTGAAACCAGGTAGCCATCATCACCCCCTGAGGGTGCCACACCGTTGCAAAACGCTGCCAGTCGCCGGCGTCGCGCCAGACCGCCCAGCGCTCGACCATTTGCCGTATCAGCAGCTCATCCTGCAGGTTGTCCTTCATGCTTTGTCTCCGTTCATTTGTCAATTCGTCGCTACCGCATAGTCGACCTGGTGGCGGGCAATACGCAGGTCAGCCAGTTCTTGTTTGACCCGCAGGTGCTCTGGGTGCGACGCATAGGCATCGAGCGCTGCCTGGCTTTCAAATTCCGAGTAGAGCACCACATCGCAGGCGTAGTCAATTCGGCTGCTGTCCACGCCTACTTCCATGTGGACAATACCGGGTATCAGGCTGCGCAGTTCGTCAAAGCTGCATTTGAGCTTGTCGATGGCTGCGGCCTTTGCAAGCGGCGTGTCGCCGCGGATATTCCACATCACGATGTGCTTGATCATGCGTGAGCCCTCCTCATATGCCGAGCCTGGTCATGCGCCTGTCTTGGGGTTCAGCACAAAGTCATAGTGCAGACTGTAGGTGCCATCGGGCTGCTTGATCCAATCGGCCACCAGCGACTGACGCACGCCAAACACCACGTCGGAGTCCAGATACTGATCATGGTCGCGAAACACATGGGTGATCAGGCGCTCGTAGCCCGGTGCGTCGATCATGAAGTGAAGGTGCGCAGGCCGCCACGGATGGTTTTTGGTGGCTTTGAGCATCGCACCCACGGGACCATCGGAGGGAATTGGGTAAGCCTCTGCCAAAATGGTTTTGAAATGGTAGTTGCCGCTGGCGTCAGCGTTCATGATGCCGCGTGCCTGGGGCTTGGCCAGGTGCGCGTACTGCACGTCGTAGTTGCCGTCGGCATCGGCCTGCCAGACATTGATCAGGGCATTCGGGATCGGCGTGCCGTCCAATGCCTTGATGCTACCGCTCACCATGCAGGGCTCGCCCTTGGCACCACCGCCCACATCTGCGCCCAGTTCAAAACGCGGTGCGTCTTCCAGAAAAAAGGGTCCAAAAACAGTGGGTTCGGTGCAGCCCAGGGGCTTGTCATTGTTCATGGCGACCGTCAACATCGACAGGCCCAGTGTGTCGCTGAGCAAAATAAATTCCTGCCGCTTGGCGTCGCACATCTGCCCAGTTGCGGTTAAAAATTCAATGCCCTGCATCCACTCAGGTTCGGTCAGCTTGACCTCGCGCGCAAATGCGTGGAGGTGCTGCACCAGGCTGGTCATGATTTCTTTCAGACGGGCGTCTGGCGTGGTTGCCAAGCGGGCCAATACGGCTTGTGTAATGGTGTCCTGGTTCAGATTGCGCACGCTGGTTCCTTCAGTTGGGGTGTCGAAGCTTATGCGAGAAATATAGACGGCGCCCCGGCATTATGAAAGTGCGCCGCTGTAAATGACTTTTTCATGCGGCGCAACAACGGCTCGGACTATTTGCCTTTCGGGCCACAATTGAGCATCAACGCAGGAGACACGACTTGGACCGCTGGACTGAAATTGAATTGTTTGTGCAGGTGGCTGAAACCGGCAGCCTGAGCCGCGCCGCCGAAGCGCTTGACTTGTCCAACGCCGCGGCCAGCCGCCACCTGTCAGCCCTGGAAGCGCGACTGGGCGCGCGGCTGGTCGAGCGCAATACGCGCCGCCTGTACCTGACAGAAACCGGGCAGGAGTTTTTTTCCAGGGCCAAAGGTATTTTGGTCGACCTGAAGGATGCCGAGTCCGCGGTGAACGCCACCTCGCTGAACCCGACGGGCGTGCTGCGCATCACCACATCGCTGTCGTTTTCCTTGCATCACGTGGCGCCACTGCTGCGCGAATATACCCAGCGCTACCCCAACGTGACCGTGCACATTGAAGCGGCCAACCGCTATCTGGACATCATCGACAACAACATTGACGTCGCCATTCGCACGCGTGAGTTTGAGCCAGACTCCAACATCACCATCCGCCGCCTGGCTGAAACGCGCCGTATTTTGACCGCATCACCCCGCTACCTTGCGCAATACGGTATCGCCAAAACATTGGCCGATTTGCAGCAGCACCAGATGCTGATCTACACCCACGCCAACAACCCCAATGAATTGCGTTTTAGCAAGGACGGCAGCGTCACAACCGTGAACGTCAAGGGTGTGCTCGATGCCAATGACGGCCAGATACTGCGTGTGGCGGCGCTCGACGGGCTGGGTATTTTGGTGCAACCGTCATACATTGTTTATGACGACATCGTGGCTGGCCGCTTGGTGCCTGTGCTTGACGACTGGGATTTGCCGCGCCTGCAAGTCAACCTGGCCTACCCCAGCCGCAAACATCTGTCAGCCAAGGTGCGCACCTTTATCGACTTCATGGCCGAGCATTTTGTCAAGATGGACTATGAGCGCAAATGGACGGGGCGGTTTGGGGTGTATTGAGGCCGGTTTTAGTTAAAAAATCTTCTACCCCAATAAAAACCTAGCCGAGCAGCTCTTTTATTGATAGCAAAAGGCTTCAGGTATTCCATTTCGGCATCAGCCGCACAGCGTTGCCGCGCTCAATCGCGCGCAAATCTGCGCCTGAAAAGCCGTACTCGTACAAGCCCTTGACGTTGTCTTCGCCTGTGCGGTACGGGTAGTCCGAGCCCAAAAGGATTTGCGACACATCGACCAGTTTGGTCAATGATGCCAGCGCGCCAGGATGCGCGGCCCAGGCGGTGTCGTAGTAAAAGCGCTTGAGCTCATGCAAAACGCCATTGGGCACGCGCGCCACCAGCTTGGGGTCCAGCACTGGCATTTTGATCAAGCGCTCGGTGATGAAAGGCAGCGTGCCACCGGCGTGCGAAAAGATGAATTTCACATCGGGGCAGCGGGCTGCCGTGCCAGAAAACACAATGTCGGTGATGGTACGGGTGGTGTCGGTGCCAAACTCAATGACCGTGGGCGGTACGTCGGCCAGCAGGTTGTTGCAGCAGTTGGCCGATGTGGGATGGGTGTACAAAATGGCTTTGCGGCGGTTCAGCTCGTCCATGACGGGCGCGAACGAGGGGTGGCCCAGCCACTTGTCGCCATAGCTGGTCAGCAGGCCAATGCCGTCAGCTTTGAGCACATCCATGGCGTATTCAAGCTCTTTTAACGCAGCGTCCATGTTGTGCATGGGCAGCATGGCAAATGAACCGAATCGGCCTGGGTAGTCTTTACCCACTTTGGCTGTCCACTCGTTGCTTTCACGGGCAATCCTGATGGCACTTGCAGCCTCAAACACGCCCACCTGCGGTGTGGTCACCGACAGGATGGATGTTGCAATGCCAGCTTTGTCCATGTCGCCAATGGTTCTTGCCAGCGACCAGTTGCGCACAATGGGCGGTGCCTGGTTGACCTTGGCCAGTTCTGCCACGTAGGCCGGCGAAAACAGGTGGTGGTGCGTGTCGATGCGCTTGCTTGTGGCGGCTGGCGCAGTGCTGCCAGTGCTGGTACAGCCGGGCAAAACGGCGCTTGCGCCCAGCGCCAGCAAGCCGCTTAAAAAACCGCGCCGTGGCGTGGCGCAGCCACATGAAGGGTTCAATACCGGCATGTCATCTCCTTTGATTTGTTAACGATTCGGCCTGACCCCATCAAACGCGTCTTGGAGCAGTTGCCGAATGGCAACGCGCTCTAGTGGTCGCGGATTGGGGTACTGGTTTTGCATGGCGATGCTTGCGGCTTTGTCCAGGTCCGACTCTTGCATGCCAACGTCTTTGAGCGCTGTGGGCGCGCCATTGTTTTTGGCCAGATCAAACACCGCCTGAGCCGCGCTGCTGCCGCCCAGGGCTTCGGCGATCATGCGCATGGCATCTGGGGCTGCTGCCGCGTTGTAGGCCAGCGCATGCGGCAGCACAATCGTATGGGTCTCGGCATGCGGCAAATTAAAGCTGCCGCCCAGTGTGTGGCACAGCTTGTGGTGCAGCGCCATGCCGACATTGCCCAACACCGTGCCGCACAGCCAGGCACCGTACAGCGCGTCGCTCCTGGCTTGGAGATCATTTGCTGCGGTTTTAATAGCTGGTAGCGCACGTGCCATCGCGGCCATACCCTCTTTGGCGATCAAATTCATGACCGGGTTGCTGTCCGTTGCATACAAACCTTCTGCGGCATGGGCAATCGCATTGATGCCGCTGGTCACGCTCATCGCCAGGGGCAAACCCAGTGTCAACTCAGGGTCATAAATGACCACACGCGGCAACACGCGCGGGTCCTTGCCGGTTTTTTTCATGCCCGCTTCAGTGATGCCGTAGATCGGCGTCACTTCTGACCCGGCGTAGGTGGTGGGTATCGCCAGAATCGGGAGCCCTGAATCAAGCGCAATCGCTTTTCCCAGACCCGTCGTCGAGCCACCACCAATGGCCACCGCGCAATCGGCACCCAGTGTTCTGGCCATGTCCCGAGCCTCACGAGCAGTTTCTATCGGCACATGCATCACGGCTCTGGCAAACACACCCGCAGCGCGGCTGCCCAACAAATTGGCAACCATTTCTGCTGACGCATGCTGCTCGGGCGTCGACAGCACCAGCGCTTTTTTGGCACCCAGTGTGTCGATCTCCCGCGCCAGATGCTGCAAGCTTCCTGCGCCAAACACGACGCGTGCCGGTTGGCCGTTGTAGATAAAACTTTTCATGGTGTCAGGTTCTTCAGGAGTGCAGGTCAGTGCTCAGCCCCGCGCTGCGCTCAACTGTTTTGATGATGGCCGCATAGTCGTCCCCTGCATCGCCCTGGGCCATGGCAGACTGCATCAGCTGCAGCGTCATGGCAGTTTGTGGCAGCGGTGCATGCACGGCTTGCCCGGCCGCCAAAATAAGCGTCAGGTCTTTGACCATTTGCTCTACCGTAAAGGTCGGTGTGAAGTCGCGCTTGGCCAGCTGAACCGACTTGGCTTTCAGGATGGGCGATGCCACCGCACTGGCACACAAGACCTGCCACATGTCTTGCCAGTCCAGGCCACCTTTGCGGCCCAGCGCAAGGCCTTCGGACAGCATGGCGCTGGTCTGCGCAATCATCAGGTTGACGACCAGCTTCATCAGGCGGGCTTCTTCTCCAGCCCCTAGGAAAAATTGATGCGGACCCAGCAGCTTGAGCAGGGGCAGTACCGTTTCGTAAGAGGCGCGTGGGCCAGACGCCATCACCGTGAGCAAAGCCGCTTCGGCCATGTGGTTGTTGCCCGACACGGTGGTGCGCAGGTAGGCGATGCCGCTTTCTTGCAGCAGACCCGCCACCTGAAGCGATGCGAGTTGCGACACCGTGCTGGTGTCCACAAATGTTGCGCCCTTGCGCGCAGTCGCCGCGACCTGGGCTGCGACCGCAAGCAATGCGGCGTCGTGTGGCAACGATGAAAAAATGATGTCAGCCAAGGACATGGCTGTTGCGTCAGCGGCCAGTGTCAAACCCTTGGCAGTGGCCAGCGCCAGCCGCTGTGGATCGGTATCACTGACACTGATCACATGCCCTGCAGCCAGAAAATGGCAGGCCATCGGCAAGCCCATTTTCCCGACGCCAATGACGTGAATGTTCATCGGGTGCCTAAGCTGCTTTTTGCGCTGCCAGGCCTGGCGCCAAGCCGCCAGAAGTACCGGCCATGAATTGGCTGTGCTGCATGTTGATGAGCCGGTTCCAGCGCTGCTGGCCCATGGTCAGGCCGATAAAAAACCCAAGCTCCACAATCTGGTCAGTTTCAAAATGGTCATACAGTCCCTGCCACAGCTCGTCGGTAGATTCAAGGCCCCAGGTGATGGCTTCGGCCAGACGCAGCGCCGCTTTTTGGCGTGCTGTAAAACGAACCGATTTGTCAAAATCAAGCAAGTCTTTGATGTCGTCTTCCAGCAAACCTTGCTCCTGCGCCTTGACCGAACGCTGGTTACCGCAGTAGTTGCAATTGACGGCCTGCGAGACATACAGTCGGCACAGCTCCTTGATGGCGTGGTCACAAACGCCGTCCACAAAAGTGGTGTTCCAGGCGTTGGTGAATGCCCAGAAAACGGCGGGCACATTCGCGCGGATGGCATGGCTTTCAGGCCGCGGCGCGCCGTCACGGGCAGCGCGCTCAAACTCGGCCATCATGGCCGGGTCTGTGATGGCTGAAAAATCGATGTAGGGCAAGCGTTGCGGGGCGACCATGGGTTACTCCTTTATGGCGTTGTGTTGACTGCTTTGTCGTAGTACGTCAAATCAAGGTATTTGCCGGGCGCAGGGGGTGTGCCTCCCCACATGCCTTCCATCTCTGCACGTATTGCCAGCATGGCTTTGAACCCTTCTGCGTTCAAGCGCGCGTCTGGTGCCAGTCCGGAGCCAGGCTTGACCAGCGCAGCATAGGTGCCGTCTGCCGCGTCCTGAGTCAGCTTGAAGCGGGTCATCAGCAACGCCACCATCTCGGTTCGGTTGGCCGGGTTCAGCACGTGGCGCTGACCTTCGATATACGCCGCGAGATACTGTGTCAGCACCTCGGCATGCAATGCTGCCCACTGGCGCATGACAAATGTGCCAGTGGCCTGGTAGGGGCCAAGCAGGTCAAATTGGGAGCCCAGGCTCTTCAGGCCTTTGTCCAGCACGGACAACGAAAATGGCGGGTTGATCATGCCCGCAGCCAGTTCTGGGTCGGCCACCATGGCGGCTGCGCGGGGGCCGGTACCGCCCGCCAGTTTGACGGTGTAGTCGCGGTTTTCAAGCAGGCCATTTAACTTGAGGATTTTTTTGGCGGCCAGCGCATAAGCCGTGTTGGGTGCATCAACGGCCAGCAATTTGCCGCGCAGGGCCTGGATGGAATGGATCTCGTCGCGCACCATGAAATCATTCATGCCTGCGTCCCCGCCAGACACAATCACGACATCATGACCCGCTTCAACCATCGCCACGGCGTTGTCGACCGCAGCATGGGCAATCTCAAACTTGCCAGACGACAGGCCGGCACGCTGCTCGTCTGAATTGGGGGTGTTTTGAGTTTCAATCGTCAGTCCGCGCTTGCCGAAATAACCTTTGTCCACGGCAGCCAGCAAGGGCAGGTTGCTGGAGGTGTTGAAAATATTGACGCGTAGCAGCACTATCAGCTTTCCTCAGCCAGAGCGGCTTTGGTGATGGCGTCCATGGTGAAGGGCATCTGGCGTACCCGAACATCGAGGGCATTAAAAATGGCATTGGCAATTGCTGCCGATACTGGGCCGTTGGTGGCCTCGCCGGCCCCTAAAGATTTTTGCTCTGGCCTGTCAATCACCTCGACCTGCACAGCGGGCACTTCTGAAAACCGCAAAATCGGGTAGGTTTCCCAGGTGGTGCTGGTGATGCGGGTACGGTCAAATTGCGCCGCTTCCTTCAGGGTCCAGCTGACCGCTTGAATCGCGCCGCCTTCAATCTGGTTAACGATGCCATCCATGTGCACAGCGCGGCCCACGTCAACGGCGATCCATAAATTTTTGACGCGCAGCTCGTGTCCTGCATCAACCAAAGCCACCACAGCGCACCAGGCACCGGTGTTCTTGTAACGGGCAAAGGCGATGCCTACCCCACGCCCTTCAACCTTCGTGCTTCTCAAACTGTGCCAATCGGCCATGCCTGCAACGGCAGTCAGCACATCTTTGGCGCGTGGATCCGTCAGGTGACGTAGTCTGAACTCAAGCGGGTCAACGCCCAGTCCGCTGGCTATTTCATCAAGAAATGATTCGCTCGCAAAAACATTGCAATGCGCACCCAGCGAGCGCAGTGAAGAGGTGCGAATCGGCATGCTCAGGCAGCGGTGGCTGATGGCTCGCCATGCGGCAAAGTCGTAGGTCGGCACAGAGTTACGCTCTGCCCCGCCGCCGCTTGCCAGCGGCATGTTGATAGCGACCTGTCTCTCATAGGGTTTGGCCAGATGGGTGGCGGCCAGCAGCACGGGTGTTTTGCTGCGACCAGGCCGCATGCTGTGTCCGTTTGACCAGACCTCATGTTGCCAGTCGACGATCCGGCCGTCGCTGGAAACTTCAGCTTTGACGTCAACTGCCATCGCCGCACCCAAGGGCGAATGGCCGAGTTCGTCCTCGCGCGTCCACTGCACCCGAACAGCGTGTCCCGGCACGGCGCGTGCCAGCAGCGCCGCGTCGCAAGCCACATCGTCAGCGCCGTTGTGGCCGTAGCTGCCCGCGCCTTCTGCGTGTTGCACGCTGACTTGGCCTTCCTGCAGGCCAAATACCGTTGCCAGGTCAGCACGCAGATTAAAAATGCCTTGGCTGTGTGTCCATACCTCCAGCAAGTCAGGGCTGTAACGGGCGACAGCGCAAGACGGTGCGGCGGATGCCTGGGCTATGAAAGGCCGGGCGTAACTGGCCTGAAATTGCCTTGTGACGCCCGCTGCTGGCTCAGACGTTTTCTCGCCCACCAGCATCGTGTCGTGTAGCTGCTCACGCAAAAAAGCAGGCAGCTCGTGCATGTCCGGCAAGGTTTCCGACTCTTGCCAGCTGGCCAGGGCAGCCAGCTTTGCAAGCGCCTTGACAGCAGCGTGTTCATCATTCGCGAGCACGCCCAAAAAGCTGCCGTCGCGTACTGTTGCCACCACGCCAGGCAGCGCGTCAACCATGGCCAGGTCAATGCCCAACAGCGTGGCACGGGGCGATGGTGGGTGCAGCACACGCCCAAACAGCATGCCGGGCAGCATCATGTCATGCACAAAGCGCGGCCTGCCCGTGACTTTGTCGGGGATGTCAAGGCGCTGCATGGCCGCTGTTGAGCCAACGTTTGCGGGCTTGACCAAGCCGGTTGCGTCGCGGTCCAGCAGCGCCTGGCTGGCCAGTGTCCAGTAGCTGCTGATGGCCTCGCCGCTGCTGGTTTGAATGCTGCCGTCAACCACAGTGAGCCTGGCGGTATCGCTGTCAGAAAGATGGCACTCAAGCGCGGCCGCTTGCAGGTAGATGGCCCTGGCCTCAGCACACACCTGCCGCAGCGCGCCGCCCGAGTCGTGAACCGACATGCTGCCCGCAGTCACGCCTTCGTTGGGGCTGGCCGCCGTGCTGGCTGCCACCATGCGGATGCGCGAGGCAGCCACACCCAATTCTTCGCAAGCAATTTGCGCGAGCGCGGTGGCGATGCCCTGGCCAAGCTCCACTTTGCCGGTGCGTACCGTGACCGTGCCATCCGGGTTGATGGCCAGCCACTGCGACAGGCGGCGATTGGCGTTCAGGCTGCCGGGCAGACTGACTGGGGTCGGTGTTGTCGTCATGCCGCGACCTTGCTTGCAGCGCGCAGCACAGCGCGCACGATGCGGTTGTGCGATCCGCAGCGGCACAGGTGCTTGTCGAGTGCCGCGCGCACATCGGCTTCAGTCGGCTGGGGGTTTTTTTGCAGCAGTTCGGTCGCGCTGATCAGGATGCCGGAGATGCAGTAACCACACTGCGCAGCCTGCTCATCGATGAAGGCTTGCTGCAAGGCACTCAATTCACCGGATTGGCTCAAGCCTTCAACCGTGACGATGGCCTTGCTCGCAGCAGACCACAAGGGCGTGTCGCAAGACGGCACAGACACCCCATCGATCAGCACATGGCACGAGCCACATTGCGCAGCGCCGCATCCAAAGCGCGTGCCCTTCAAGTTGCATTCATTGCGCAGCACATACAGCAGGGGCGTGTTTTCTTCGGCGTCCACCGCACAAACACGACCGTTCAGGTTTAACTTAATTTCGCGAGATGTCATCAAGGCACCATAACCATCGTAAAAGGACCTTGGAGCGGGCGGTACCCCTTCAAGCAGGGGCCGCGGAACTGGCTTTGCCAGGCCGCAGGCGCAGCGGCCCCCTCGGGGGGCAGGGCGCTAAACGAAGTGGGCAACCGTGGGGGTGTCATTTATTTAGGGGCTGCTTTCATGATGGCACCGAGCGTGTTGAATTCTTCCTTGACATAGCTGTCAAAGCGCTCTGGCGTCATGGGCATCGGTTCTGCGCCCAATTTGCTCAGGCGCTCCAGCACATCAGGCTGTGCCAGGACTTTTCGCACTTCGGCATTGAGCTTGTTGACAATCGGGCGTGGCGTTTTTGCGGGTGCCAGCAGGCCAATCCAGAAATCAAAAACGAAGCCCGGCAAGCCTGCTTCGGCCACTGTGGGTACATCGGGCAGCGCGCTTGAACGCTTGGCCGTGCTGACAGCCAGAGCTCGCATCCGGTTTTCACGAATCGACGGAATGGACGCCAGCACGGGCGTGAACATCAGGTCAACCCGGCCAGAGCTGACTTCAACAATGGTTTCAGGCGTGCCTTTGAAAGGAATGTGGGTGATTTGCGTGCCGGTGAGGGCGCGGAATTTCTCAGCGTTCACGTGGGTTGCACTGCCCACCCCGGCAGACGCGTAATTGAGCTGGCCAGGTTTGGCCTTGGCCGCAGCAATCAGCTCGGCCATGGTCTTGAAAGGGCTATTGGCCGCCACCACCAGCATATTGGGCAGTGAAGCCAGCGGCGTGACGCCCGCAAAGTCAGCCACCGTGTCATAGGGCAAGTTGCCGTATAGCGCTGGATTGACGACGTGGCCGGTGGACACCACCAGCAGCGTGTAACCGTCAGGCTCGCTTTTGGCAACTTGCGCCGCGCCCAATGTGCCACCGGCGCCGGGCCGGTTTTCAATCACCACGGGCTGGCCCATGCTGGCGGTCAGGCGCTCACCCACAATGCGCGCCATGATGTCTGTGGCACTGCCTGCGGTAAACGGCACGATGATTTTGATGACCTTGCTGGGGTAGTCGGCTGTCTGGGCATGAACAGGTGCGCTGGCCAATACCACGGCAGTCAGCAAAGCCACTGTTGATAGCGTAAAAAGTCTTTTTTTCATGATTTTGTCTCCAAACTACCTGTTAAAAAGGCCTCCAAGTCAATGAAGACGAGGGCTAAAAGCTCCTAAATAAATAGCAAAAACCGCTTCCGCATCAAAGCCCTAAAGCCGCCACGATTTTCTCGCCCGAGGCTTGCAGCGCCGCAAGTTTGGGTTTCAAGTCAACATTGAGCAACTGGCCATGGCGTTTTTTCCACTGGCCTGCCACCATCACACTGTCAATATTCGACAAACTGGTTTGCATCACCACCGTACTGACCGCATCGTGCACAGGCTGCATGTTCAGGTCACTGGCCCGCACCATGACCAGATCGGCCTGCTTGCCGGCAGCCAGCGAGCCAATCCGGTGCGATGCTTTAAGCATACGCGCGCCTTCGACCGTGACCCACGCCAGCGCTTCGCGGGTGGTGACGGTCGATGTTGGCGGAATGCCGCCATGCGCGCCGCGAAAGGCAAAATTGTCCAGGCTGCGCTGCATGCCGAGTGCCACACGCGCCTGGGTCAGCATGTCGCCGCTGAGCACACATTCCAGGTCGACACCCAGCGAGGGTGCTTTGCCGATTGCTTTGAGCCGCCCGGTGATGGGAAAGCCGTGGCCCTGGCTCATTTCACTTTCAGCCGCAGCTGAAAAGCTCATCCCCAGATCGCAAAAGCGTTTGAGCTGCTCGTCAGTCAGTGCATGGCCATGCACGATGTTGATGTTGTCGCCCAGCAGGCCTGCCGCCTCCAGTTTTTCCCAGCCGTCTGGCGTGCGGGCAGGACCGCCCCCCTGATGCAGGGAAGCAATCAGCCCCAGGTCCTTGGCCATTGCAAAGTCATGCATGGCAACGCTCAGGGTAGAGTAATGCGGCCCCAGCACGGCGGCCTGCACGCTCAACAGCGGCTGGCCCTGGTGGGCTTTGAGCAGCCGCTCAACTTCAGCTCGTGGATGCGGCACTTCCCAAAACGGTGTCTGACCCGGCTTGGGGTCAGGCTTGGCGGTGCCATGAAAAAACGCGGCGCGTATGCCTGACTCAAGCAGGCCGCTGATGGCTGCGTCGTTGTGATCGGGCGTGGGGTTGTTGTGGCACCAGTCGGCCAGTGTGGTGGTGCCGCAGTTGATCTGGTTCAGCGCGCCCATCAGCGTGGCGATGTACAGGTCTTGCGGGGTGAAAACGGTGGCCAGGCCGGCATGCATCTTCTGGAAGTACTCCATCAGCGTCCAGTTGGCCGCCAGGCCGCGCAGCGCTGTTTGCCAGGTGTGCATGTGGGCGTTGATCAGGCCCGGAATGATGATGAAACCCGTGCCATCAACGACCGCAGCGTCATCGGCATGAATGACGGGCGCGATCTCGGTCAGCCGGTCACCCGTGACCAATATGTCGCCCTGCGGCAAATCACCCTGCGCATCCATCGTGATGATGGTTGCGCCTTTGATCAAGGTACGAATCATTTGACGATCCCAGACGCGACAAGCGGCCGCCGCGATGGGCCGCCCCAAGCTAGGCCAGCTCCCTCGGGGGGCAGCGCAGCACACGAAGTGGCAAGCGTGGGGGCCATGTCAAGCCGCCGCGATGGGCCGCCCCAAGCAAGGCCAGCCCCCTCGGGGGGCAGCGTATTACACGAAGTGAAAAGTGTGGGGGCCACGTGCTAGCTTTCCAAGCCGTCGCTCATCTTGACGTTTTCAGACTTCAATTCCAGCCCGGCGTCTTTGGCTGTTTCGGCCAGCAGCACGGCAAAGTCAATGTGGTCGTGGCCACGACCCACCATGCGAGATACAGACTCGCGCGTCGCCGCAGCGGCCGGCATGGCGACACCGTAACTTTTGGCTGCTGCCATGCCCAAGTCCATGTCTTTAAGGAGCAACTTCGGCGTGAAGGTCACCTGGTCAAACGTCAGGTTGGTCAGCGTGGGGGTTTTGTAGCGGGTGTACATCGAGCCCAGCACCGAGTCATTGATGCTTTCCAGAAACACATGGCGCGGAATGCCGGCTTTTTCAGCCAACACCGTGATCTCGCACAGGTTTTGAATGACCACGCCAAACATGGTGTTGTGCGCAATCTTCCAGACCCGCGCCAGCTCGCCTTCGCCAACCCACATCACCTTGCGGGCCATCGCCTGCAAGAAGGGCTCGACCTGGTCATACAGGGCTTTGGGGCCGCTTGAAACTGTGAGCAACTTGCCCGCCTTGGCCACTTTGGCGTTGCCGGAAACGGGGGTACACAAATAGGCCACGCCAAGCGCTTCAAGCTGCACACGAATGTCTGCTGAACCTTCTTGGGAAATGGACGAGCTGTCCACCACCACTTTGGGCTTGACGCTGCCCGACACCAGGCCGCCAGCGCCAAATAAAACCTCTTTCAAATCGTCCGTCGTCGACACCATCGTGAAAACCACATCGCAGCTGGCCAGGGCCAGCTTGCTGGGGGCGATGGTGGCACCGTATTCAAGCAGCGGCTCGGCCTTGGCGGCGGTGCGGTTCCACACGCTGACCGGGTGCCCGGCCTTGAGCAGCCGTTTGACCATTGCCTCGCCCATGCGGCCTAAACCAATCCATCCTATCGTGCTTGCCATGTCTCATGTCCTTTGAGTTTGATGGTTCAAGTGTCCGCAGCTTGGGCCAGAGTATCAAGTGATGTGCGGGAAATGAGTTTTTCTTTTGGTGAAAAAGCGATAGATCAGTAAAAAGGACAGGGCCGCCGCCGTCGATTTCGGCTTTGCAGAGCGATGCCGCATCCACCTTGCTGGCCACCACCTGACGGGTCAGGATGGTCGCCATGACACCCTGGTTTTCAGGTCAGAGCCATGTGTCCTGCAGGACGGCAGCCTTCAATGTCAACTGGTGGACCTTGTGCGCTGTTGCAACAAGCTTCGAACCGCCTGCGGGTACAGAATATGCTCCTGGCTGAGCACCCGGGCAGCCAGTGCGTCTGCAGTGTCGCCCGGCAGGATGGGCACCACTGCCTGCGCCACGATGCGGCCGTGGTCAAGCTCGGTCGTGACCCAATGCACCGTGGCCCCGGCGACCTCACAGCCCGCATCGATGGCGCGTTGGTGGGTATGAAGCCCTGTAAATGCAGGCAGCAGGGAAGGGTGGATATTGATCAGCCTGCCCGCATAGTGCGCCACAAAACCGGGCGTCAAGATGCGCATGAATCCCGCCAGCACCACTAAAACGGGCTGGTAGCAGTCGACGGCGGTTTGCAAGGCCGCATCAAAAGCCTCCCGCGAATTGAATTGCTGGTGGTCAATGACCTGAGTGGCGATGCCAAGCTGGGCGGCAAGCGCCAGCCCATGCGTACCAGGCCGGTTGCTGATGACGCACGCCAGGCGGACCCCCAGCGTGTCGTGCCACTTTTCCGTTTGCGCGGCGTGGGCAATGGCCATCATGTTGGAGCCGGTGCCCGACATCAAAATGACGATATTTTTGATCGGTGAAGGGGCGACTGAAGTCATGGCACGCCAGATTATGACCACGCTGAAAGTGGCCAAGTCCCGACTTTGACAAGCAAAAGAGCACATTCGTGCTAAAAACAGCACCCTAGACAGCCTGCCTGATACACGGAGACATCGATGGATTTAGCTTTCACCCCCGAAGAACAACAATTTCGGGAAGACATTCGCGCCTGGGTTCACGCCAATCTGCCAGCGGACATCCAGCACAAGGTGCGCAACGCCCTGCGCCAGACGCGTGAGGACATGCAGCGTTGGGCCAAAATTCTGGGCAAAAAAGGCTGGTTGGGCCACGGCTGGCCCAAAGAGTTTGGCGGCCCCGGCTGGAACGCTGTGCAAAAGCATCTGTTTGAAGAAGAATGTGCTTTGGCTGGCGCACCGCGAGTGGTGCCGTTTGGCCCGGTGATGGTGGCGCCTGTCATCATGGCCTTTGGCAATGCCGAGCAACAGCAACGTTTTTTGCCGGGTATTGCCAGCGGCGAGGTGTGGTGGAGCCAGGGCTACAGCGAGCCAGGTTCAGGTTCAGACCTGGCATCGCTCAAATGCAAGGCCGAACGCGTGGGCGACCACTACGTTGTGAATGGTCAAAAAACCTGGACCACACTGGGCCAGTACGGCGAATGGATTTTTTGCCTGGTGCGCACCAGCAATGATGGCAAGCCGCAAACCGGCATCTCTTTTTTACTCATCGACATGAAGTCGCCGGGTGTCAGCGTCAAGCCGATTGTGCTGCTCGACGGTGAGGCCGAGGTCAATGAGGTGTGGTTTGACAACGTGCAAGTGCCTGCCAACAACCTGATTGGTGAAGAGAACAAGGGCTGGACGTATGCCAAGCATTTGCTCAGCCACGAACGGACCAACATTGCCGATGTCAACCGCAGCAAGCGCGAGCTGGAGCGGCTGAAAAAAATCGCCAAAGCCGAAGGTGTGTGGGATGACACCCGCTTTAGAGACGAAATCGCCAAGCTCGAGGTGGATGTGGTGGCCCTGGAAATGCTGGTTTTACGGGTTTTGTCGGCTGACAAGTCTGGAAAAAATTCCCTCGATATTGCTGGCTTGCTCAAAATCAAGGGCAGTGAAATTCAGCAGCGCTATGCAGAGCTGATGATGCTGGCCGCGGGACCCTTTGCACTTCCGTTTATTCAAGAAGCCATGGAGGCTGGCTGGCAAGGCGACTATCCAGGCGGTATTTTGAGTAATGCGCCCCTCGCAAGCACTTACCTCAACATGCGTAAAACCACCATTTACGGCGGCAGCAACGAAGTGCAGCGAAATATCGTCGCGCAATTTGTACTTGGTTAATTGGCACAGACCGACAGGAGTTAGAACATGGATTTCGATTTCACCGATGACCAGGAACAACTGCGTGACGCAGTGCGCAAGTGGGTGGATAAAGGCTATGACTTCGAGCGCCGCCGCAGCATCACCCGAGCGGGCGGCTTTTCGCGCGAAGCTTACGGCGAGATGGCTGAACTCGGCCTGACGGGCCTGTACATCCCCGAGGACGATGGCGGTATGGGCATGGGGCCCACCGAGGCGATGGTGGTGATGGAAGAACTGGGGCGCGGCATGGCTCTGGAACCCTTGGGCCAAACGCTGATCGCCGGCGCTGTGTTGGCAGGTTACGCGCCTGCCGCGGTTAAATCTGAATGGCTGCCCAAAATTGCCAGCGGTGAAAGCCTCGTGGTTTTGGCATATCAGGAGCGCGCAGCCCGCTACAACGCCTCAAAATGCGAGGCAAAAGCGACTGCAGACCAACAAAAATATACGCTGGTAGCTACAAAAAGCATAGTCATTGGCGGCGATCACGCCGATGCTTTGATGGTCCCGGCGATGCTGAACGGCACCATGGCGCTGTTTCTGGTGGCACGCACAGCCGCTGGCGTGACCGCCAAAGGCTATGTCACCCAGGACGGCGGTCGCGCCGCAGAAGTGATTTTTAACCATGCGCCGGCAACTTTGATAACGCTTGATGGTCAAGCCGCTTTGGCCCATGCGATTGACATCGGTATTGCCAGCACCTGCGCCGAAGCCATTGGCGTGATGGATAAAACCCTGGCGATCACCGTCGAGTACATGAACACCCGCAAACAGTTTGGTGTGCTGATCAGCAGCTTTCAGGCCCTGCGTCACCGCGTGGCAGATATGAAAATGCAAATCGAACTGGCCCGGTCCATGAGCTACTACGCGAGTCTGAAACTCAACGCCCCGGCAGCCGAACGCTCAGCGGCCATGGCCAGAGCCAAATACCAGTTAGGCGTGTCGATGCGGCAAGTCGGGCAAGAGGCTGTGCAGTTGCACGGCGGTATCGGTGTGACAGACGAGTACATCGTGAGCCATTACTTTAAAAAGCTGACACAGCTGGAAATGACATTCGGCGACACGCTTCATCATCTGGGTGAAGTATCAAGCCGCATGCAAGAAACGGCTGGCGTGTTTGCCTGAACTCTCAGCCGTGCAAGCGTGAGCTTTTCGGGATGTGCGCCATCAAAAACTCCATCTGGTCTGCCAGAATCCGGCGATTGCGCAGAATAAAGTCTTCCCACAGGCTAGGAACGTAGGGTGTGTACAGCAGCGGCATGCCCGCTTGCTCGGGCGTGCGGCTGCTTTTTCGGTGGTTACAGGCGCGGCAGGCTGTGACCACGTTCATCCAGGTGTCAATGCCCTGTTGTGCAAACGGAATGATGTGTTCGCGGGTCAGATCTTCTTCGTGAAAATGCTGGCCGCAGTAGGCGCAAACATTGCGGTCGCGCACAAAGAGTTTGCTGTTGGTCAGGCCGGGCTTGAGCTCAAACGGGTTGATTTTGGGCACGCCCTTGGTGCCGATGATGCTGTTGACAACGATGATGGACTGCTCACCTGTGATGGCATTGTGACCGCCATGAAAGGTGGCAACATGCGCGCCCATTTCCCAGCGCACCTCATCGGCGGCGTAGTGAAGTACCGCTTCTTCCAGGCTGATCCACGACTGAGGCAGCCCCTGGGCTGATAGCTTCAAGACTTTCAAACCTGACCTCCATTGAAAAAATGGAAACACGCTGTCACGTTGTCTTTAATATACAGGTAAATCATGACATGCTGCCTCCAAGCCCTCACTAAACCGCCTTGGCTGCTATTAAAACGATAATTGAGGGATGAAAGTCTTTCGCAGTTTCCGCCACCCCCAGCTTGCAAGCGCCTGCGCATTGACGATTGGCAATTTTGATGGCGTACATCGCGGTCATCAGGCCATGCTGGCGCTGCTTAAAAATGAGGCGCAGCACCGGGGAGTGCCCAGTTGCGTGATGACCTTTGAACCGCATCCGCGTGACTATTTTGCGGCGCTGGCCAAAAAGCCCGAACTCGCCCCGCCTCGCATCGCCACGCTGCGCGACAAGCTCACCGAGCTCGCGGCTTGCGGCATCGACCAGGCCGTTGTGCTGCCGTTTGATGCGCGGCTGGCAAGCCAATTACCTGAAAATTTCATTGACGAGGTGCTGGTCCAGGGCTTGGGGGTCAAGTACGTGCTGGTCGGCGACGACTTTCGCTTCGGTGCCAAACGGGCAGGTGGCTACGCGATGCTGGACGCCGCAGGGCAGCGTATCGGTTTTGATGTGGCGCGAATGAACAGCTATGAAGTGCAGAGCACGCGCGTTTCAAGCTCGGCGGTGCGGCAGGCACTGAGCGCAGGCGACATGGTGCAAGCAGCCAGTTTGTTAGGCCGGCCTTACAGCATTTCAGGCCATGTCGTGCATGGCCGCAAGTTGGGTCGTGATTTGGGCTTTCGCACGCTGAATCTGCGCTTTTCTCACTGGAACCCGGCCGCTAGCGGCATCTTTGCGGTGCAAGTCTTTGGCTTGGGCCCCAAGCCACTGATCGGCGTGGCCAATCTGGGCATACGCCCGTCGATAGACGCCAACGATGTGAACGGCGGGCGTGTGCTGCTGGAGACCTACTGCCTGGACTGGCCCGACACGCTGGGCAGCGAAGGTGGGTACGGTAAAATCGTGCGTGTGGAACTGCTGCACAAATTGCATGAAGAATTGAAATACGACGGTCTGGATGCGCTTAAAACAGGCATTGCGAAGGACTGTGACGACGCACGTGAGTTTTTTGCCAACATGCACAACGAGTGCGCCCGCCAAACCACGCGCGACCGAATTTAGACGATCCACCCATGCGGGCCAGGCCCGTCATTTTTCGTCTCTTTCCCAGATTCCCGGATTGCGGACCCAGTCCGCAATGACACCTCAAGCGATTGCCATGACCGATATAACACCAGACTCGACAAAGACCGACTACCGCAGCACCCTGAACCTGCCCGACACGCCTTTTCCGATGCGCGGCGATTTGCCAAAGCGCGAGGCGGGCTGGGTCAAGGGTTGGGAAGATCAGGGCATTTATAAAAAGCTTCGTATCGCCCGTGCGGGTGCGGTCAAGTTCGTGCTGCATGACGGCCCGCCGTACGCCAACGGCAAGATCCATATTGGTCACGCGGTCAACAAAATTTTGAAAGACATGATCGTCAAGGCGCGTCAGCTCAAGGGCCTGGACGCGATCTACGTGCCGGGCTGGGACTGCCATGGTTTGCCGATTGAAAACGCGATTGAAAAGTTGCATGGCCGCCATCTGTCCAGAGACGAAGTCCAGGCCAAAAGCCGCGCCTTTGCGACCGAACAAATCGCCGGTCAGCTGGAAGACTTCAAACGCCTGGGCGTTCTCGGCGAATGGGACAACCCCTACCGTACGATGGACTACGCCAACGAGGCCAATGAGATACGCGCCCTCAAACGCATCATGGAGCGCGGGTTTGTGTACCGGGGCTTGAAGCCGGTCTACTGGTGTTTTGACTGCGGCTCGTCGCTGGCTGAGTTCGAGATTGAATATGCCGACAAAAAATCACAGACGCTGGATGTGGGTTTTAAAAGCGCCGAGCCCGACAAGCTGGCTGCTGCGTTTGGCCTGAAGCACCTGAGTAAAGACGCGTTCGCCGTCATCTGGACCACCACCGCCTGGACGATTCCCGCCAACCAGGCGCTGAACCTGAATCCTGAACTCAGCTACGCGCTGGTGGACACCGAACGCGGCATTTTGATGCTGGCTGAGTCGCTGGTCGACAAGTGCCTGGAGCGTTACCAGCTCACCGGCCAGGTGATCGCCACCACCCAGGGTAAAAACCTCGATTTGCTCAAGTTCATGCATCCGTTTTATGAGGTCAATGAGGGCTACAGGCGCTTGAGCCCGGTCTTTCTGGCCGACTACGCAACAGCCGATGATGGCACGGGTATCGTGCATTCGTCACCGGCTTATGGCGTCGAAGACTTCAACTCCTGCGTGGCCAATGGCATTGCGACCGACGACATCCTGAACCCAGTGCAAGGCAATGGCCGCTATGTCGATGACCTGCCGCTGTTTGGCGGCTTGAACATCTGGAAGGCGGCGCCGCTGGTGATTGACAAACTGCGCGAACATGGCCGCCTGTTTGCCACCGTCAACATCGAGCACAGCTACCCCCATTGCTGGCGGCATAAAACGCCCGTCATCTACCGTGCAGCCGCGCAGTGGTTTGTGCGCATGGACGAAGGTGAAGGCGTTTTTACCAAAGACAAAGCGTCTAAAACGCTGCGTCAGCTGGCACTCCATGCCATTGAGCAAACCAAGTTCTACCCCGAAAACGGTCAAGGCCGTCTGCGCGACATGATTGCCGGCCGGCCCGACTGGTGCATCAGCCGCCAGCGCAACTGGGGCGTGCCGCTGCCGTTTTTCATTCACACGGCGACCGGCGAGCTGCACCCGCGCACCATGGAAATCATGGACCTGGCTGCCAGCATGGTCGAAACCGGTGGTGTGGAGGCTTGGAGCAAGGCCACCAGCGAATCCATCATTGGCGCAGATGGAGAACATGGCGCCCCCAACTACATCAAAAGCACCGACATCCTGGACGTGTGGTTTGACTCCGGCACCACGCATGACCACGTCCTCAAACACAGCCACGCCGCGCAATCGACCTGGCCTGCTGACTTGTATCTGGAAGGCCATGACCAGCACCGGGGCTGGTTCCACTCCTCATTGCTCACATCCTGCGCCATGTATGACCGAGCGCCCTACAAAGGCTTGCTGACACACGGCTTCACGGTTGACGGCAAGGGCCGCAAGATGAGCAAGAGCGAGGGCAATGTGGTGGTGCCGCAAGAGGTCTCGGGCAAGCTGGGCGCCGAGATCATTCGCCTGTGGTGCGCCTCCACCGACTACTCGGGCGACCTTGGCATTGACGACAAAATCCTGGCGCGCGTGGTCGACAGCTACCGCCGCATCCGCAACACACTGCGCTTTTTGATGGCCAACGTCAGCGACTTTGACCCCGTCAAACACGCTGTACCGTTTGACGAGCTGCTGGAGATTGACCGCTACGCCTTAAGCCGTGCGGCCCAATTGCAAGCCGACATCCTGGGGCACTATGAGGCCTATGAATTTCAGCCCGTGGTGTCCAAATTGCAAATTTATTGCAGCGAAGACTTGGGCTCGTTTTACCTCGACATTCTGAAAGACCGGCTGTACACCACCGCAGCCGGCTCACACGCACGGCGTAGCGCGCAAACCGCCTTGCACCAAATCACCCACGCCATGCTGCGCTGGATGGCACCTTTTTTAAGCTTCACCGCTGAAGAGGCGTGGGCAAGCTTTGGTGCGTCCGAATCGATTTTCTTGGAGACCTATGCCGACTTGAAGCCGCAAGATGATGCCCTGCTGGCCAAGTGGTCGCGTATCCGGGAAATTCGTGACGCGGTGAACAAGGACATTGAAACGCTGCGCGCCGATGGCAAAGTTGGCGCGTCGCTGCAAGCGGAGGTGACACTGGAAGTCAATGCCGATGACCATGCACTTTTAGCCAGCCTGCGCGACGATCTGAAATTCGTGTTCATCACGTCCGCTATTAATTTGGTAGCTACTGGCGTCTATAAAACATTGGTTTCAGCCAGTTTAAACACCAAATGCGATCGCTGCTGGCACTACGTTGCAGATATCGGTGTCGACCCGGCTCACCCGACCATTTGCGGCCGCTGCACCAGCAACCTGTACGGCGAAGGCGAAACCAGGAACTTTGCATAAATGGCCAAAACCACTTTCACCAAATCATCTAGCGCCCTGCTGCCATGGCTCGGTCTGGCGCTGTTGATCCTGATGGCAGACCAGTTCACCAAGGTGTTGATCCTGGGCTACTACCAGTTGGGTGATGCGACTTATGTGACGCGCTTTTTCAACGTTGTTCGGGTTCACAACAGCGGCGCTGCATTTTCGTTTCTGGCCAATGCGGGCGGCTGGCAGCGCTGGTTGTTCACTGGCATTGGCATCGCAGCGGCCTTGTTCATTGTGTGGATGTTGAAATCACACGCCGGGCAAAAGCTGTTTTCTTTGGCGCTGGCCTGTATTTTGGGCGGCGCCATCGGCAACGTGATCGACCGCTCACTGTACGGCTATGTGGTGGACTTTCTCGATTTTCATTACGCAGGCTGGCACTTTCCAGCCTTCAATATTGCTGACAGCGCCATCACCATCGGCGCTGTTTGTTTGATTCTTGACGAGTTGCTGCGGGTTCGCCGAAGCCGCTAAATCGCTGGGCCTCTGAACCTTTGCACCTTTGAACCGATCAGGGCAATTTCATCAGGGAGGCCATGATGAGTGACGCCTCCAGCGTGAACTCGCCGCCCTGCATGCCAGCGACCAGCCGGGCCTCATCCATCAACGCAAACTGGGCTACCTCACCGTCCTGGTTGATGGGCATCAAACCATCGGGTATGGTGGCCACGTACCACTCGATGAACTCTTGCATGTAGCCTGCTGCACCGTCGCTTGAGGGGCGACAGTTGCTTTGGCGGCCGCCGTAGCGCAAATTCTGCAGGTCGGCAACATTCAATCCGGCCTCTTCCCAGGTTTCCCGCTCAAGTGCGGTTTCAACCGTGTCCTCAGCGCTCACCATGCCGCCCATCAGGGTGTCCCATTTGCCCGGGTCATTTGGCTTGTCAAAGGCACGCTGCTGCACCCAAAACCGGCCATCGGTGCTTTGCCCGACCAGATGCACCGCCAGTGTGGCAATGCCCAGTGGCCGCACCGCGCCACGCTCAACCGTGCCAATTTGTGCGCCTGATGCGTTGCGAACAGCCAGTTGCTCGTTGCGCCACGCGCCAGCCAGACCTGCATCACGCAACAGGTCAGCGAGTTGGTTCAAACCGGTGGTCACATCGCTTTGACCCAGCATCAAGTGCCAGCCAGATTGCTCTTTTTTCAGGAGCTGGTAACCCAGGTATTCTTTAGCTTTATTGGCTAAACCGTGCATGAAAGCTGGCTCCACAGAGCCAATGTTCATGTTTTGAGCGTAAAAAGGCACTCTGGGCAGTGCGGGTGGCCGCTGGGCCTCAGCCTGGAGTCGTGCCAGCCAATCTGCCATCTTCTACAAGGTCAAAATCGTGCAGCCGGTGGTCTTGCGTGCTTCCAGCGCGCGGTGTGCGTCAGCCACATCTGCCAGCGCAAAGGTCTGGTCAATCGGGATGGTGACCTTGCCACTTGCCACCATGGCAAACAAATCGTCGGCCATGGCCTGGGTGGATTCACGGTTCGCGATGTGGGTGAACAGCGTGGGGCGCGAGACGTACAGCGAGCCCTTGGCGGCCAGCAAGCCAATGTCCAGCGGCTCGACCTTGCCTGACGCATTGCCAAAGTTGGCCAGCAGGCCAAACGGGCTGAGGCAGTCCAGAGACTTCAAAAACGTGTCTTTGCCGACCGAGTCATAAACCACGCTCACGCCTTTGCCGCCAGTGATCTCTTTGACGCGTGCGACAAAATCTTCAGTCGCGTAGTTGATGGCATGCGATGCGCCATTGGCAAGGGCCAGCGCACATTTGGCGTCTGATCCTGCGGTACCAATCAATTGCAGGCCCAAGGCTTTGGCCCACTGGCAGGCAATCAGGCCAACGCCGCCGGCAGCCGCATGAAACAGCACAAAGTCACCGGCCTTCAAACCGGACTGCGGCAGGGTCTTTTTGAGCAGGTACTGGGCCGTCAGGCCCTTGAGCATCATGGCCGCGCCGGTTTCAAAGCTGATGGCGTCGGGCAACTTGCACACGCATTTGGCCGGCATCACGCGCAGCTCGCAGTAGCTGCCCGGCGGCTGGCTGGCGTAGGCCGCGCGGTCGCCCACTTTGAGGTGCGTGACACCTTCACCCACGGCTTCGATCACGCCCGAGGCCTCCATGCCCATGCTCAGCGGCATCGGCAGCTTGTACAGGCCGGCGCGCTGGTAAATATCGATGTAGTTCAGGCCGACCGCCTTGTGGCGGATCCGAATCTCGCCAGCACCGGGTTCGCCCACCTGCACATCCACCAGTTTGAGTTCTTCAGCGCCACCGTGCTGGTTGATGTGGACGGCTTTGGAGGTTTGACTTGTCATGGTTTTTCTCTTTAAAACTGTATTGAAGGTTGTGATTGATACGTACAGGTAGCGATTATGTTTCAAGCCTTGTTAAAGTGCAGCACATGAATCAACGATTGACGCTGCCCACCGCCCTGCTCTTGACTGTACCGCCCTTGATGTGGGCGGGTAACGCCGTCGTGGGCCGCGTGGTGGTTGACTTGATCGCGCCCATGACACTGAACTTTTTTCGCTGGGCCATCGCTTTTCTCATGTTGTTGCCATTTGCCTGGCAGGTGCTCCGCGCCAACAGCAGTCTATGGCGAAATTGGCGGCGTTACGCCACGCTCGGCTTGCTGGGGGTAGGTTGCTACAACGCGCTGCAATACCTGGCGCTGCACACTTCTACACCGCTGAACGTCACCCTGGTAGCCGCCAGTATGCCGATGTGGATGCTGGCCATAGGCGCACTGTTTTTTGGCCAACGCATCAAACGTATGCAGGCGGTTGGTGCAGTGCTGTCCATGGCGGGGGTACTTGTCGTGCTGTCACGCGGGCAGTTGGACATGTTGGCCAAGGTCCAATTCGTACCTGGCGACTTTTACGTTGTTTTGGCCAGTATCGCCTGGGCGTTTTACAGCTGGCTTCTGGCGCAACCCAAAGACGCACCTGAAATTCGCCAAGATTGGGCTGCCTTTTTAATGGCACAAATGGTCTTTGGCCTAGGCTGGTCTGGTCTGCTGGCAGGCGGCGAATGGACCTTGACAAGCGCCACCATCACCTGGGGCTGGCCCCTGGCTGCCGCGCTGCTGTATGTGTCGGTGGGCCCGGCCCTGCTGGCCTACCGCTCCTGGGGCCTTGGCGTGCAGCGGGTGGGCCCGGCCATTGCCGGGTTTTTCTCCAACCTCACCCCGCTGATTGCCGCTGTGCTGTCTGCCGCGTTTTTGGGCGAACTGCCCCACCTGTACCACGTCGCCGCTTTTGTGCTGATCGCAGGCGGGATTGTGGTGTCCAGCAAGCGCTAGCCGGTTTAAAACGTGCCTGAATAAGCGCCGCCGTCGGCCAGCACGTTTTGCCCTGTCATGTACCCAGCATGGGTGCTGCACAAAAAGGCACAAATCGCACCAAACTCAGCCGGCGTGCCAAAGCGTTGGGCCGGGATGGTTTTGCGGCGTGCGTCCATCACGGCCTCGATGGGCTGGCCCGTCTTTTCGGCCGCGCCTTTCATCGTGGTTTTCAGGCGGTCGGTGTCAAATGCGCCAGGCAGCAGGTTGTTGATGGTCACGCCTTGGGCGGCCAGCTTGCTGCGCGACACACCAGCGACAAAACCCGTCAGACCGGTGCGTGCGCCGTTGCTCAAGCCCAGAACATCAATCGGCGCTTTCACGGCGCTTGACGTGATGTTGATGATGCGTCCAAACCCCCGCGCGGCCATGCCGTCGACGGTGGCCTTGATGAGTTCAATCGGCGTGAGCATGTTGGCATCCAGCGCCTTGATCCAGGCATCGCGCTCCCAGCTGCGAAAGTCGCCAGGCGGTGGGCCGCCTGCGTTGGTCACGACGATGTCAAAGTCCTTGCGCACGGCAAATACCGCCGCACGCCCTTCAGCGCTCGTGATGTCAGCTGCAACGCAATGCACGCTCGCGCCAGAATCAGCAACATCCTCGGCGATCAGTTGCGCAGCCGCCGCCTGCAGGGCCTGGGCACCGCGCGCCACGATCAGCACATGCACCCCTTCGCGCACCAGCGCCTGCGCACAGCCCAACCCCAATCCCTTGCTGGCACCGCATACCAGCGCCCATTTGCCTTTGATGCCTAAATCCATGTTGAATCCTTGATAACGTCAAACCGCTATTTTGACTGGCTGAACACGTAAATACCGGCGATGACCAAAGTTGTACCGGCTGCAATCCACAGCGTGAAAGGCTCTCCCAGAATAAGCACACCCATCAGGATGGTAGAGATGGCACCCAGCATGCCAGTTTGGGCGGTCATGCTGGCGCCAATGCGTTCAATCGCCATCATGACCATCAGCACGGGTAGCACGGTGCACACCGATGCATTGAGCAGCGACAGCCACAGCACTTCAGGCGCAACCAGCGCCGCATCAAGCGGCCTGAGCAGCACAAACTGAAGCAGGCAGCACAGGCATGCCACGGTGCTGGCCAGCCCCACCAGCCGCATAGAGCCCACACGCTTGACGATCTCACCGCTGTAAACCAGATACAGCGCATAGCTGACGGCGCTCAGTAAAACAAGCAGCGCGCCCCAAACGGCGTCTTTGCCCTGGATGGTGATTTCATGGCCAAACACCAGCACCACACCGCTGTAGCTGATGGCCATCGCCACCAGCTGCCTGCGCGTGGTGCGACGCTTGAACAGCAGCAGCCCGAGCAGCATGACGAGGGTTGGGTTCAAATACAAAATCAGCCGTTCTAGCGAGGCGCCGATGTAGACCAGACCGGCAAAGTCCAGAAAGCTGGACAGGTAATAACCGCTGAAACCGAGCAGGAAAACCCCCACCCAGTCTTTGCGCGCCAGCCGGGCCTGTCCGCGGCTGGCCCACCAGGCCATGACGATGAACACCGGCAATGCGAACAGCATGCGCAGCATGATGAGCGTGACCGCATCGACCCCGTGGCGATAAGCCAGTTTGACAATAATGGCTTTGCCGCTGAAGCCCAGCGTTCCGACGACCGCCAGCGCCAAGCCGGGCAGTAAAGATGGGTTAATTGCTATTTTTTTTATAGCTAATTGCCCAGGAATTTCTGGGTCTGGAGATTTGTTCGGCACCTAAAACTGACCCCGAAAGAGCGGTTTTGTGGTTTCGAAGCTCAAAATCCGACCGCCTGGCCATCGCGCCGCGAATCACTGGCCGCGACGTAACCTTCTACCTTCGGGTCACCCGCGAGCCAGATGAACTGGCCGGCACCAAAGTCCTGGTAAGAGTCATTGATCACCTCCATCCGGTGCCCCCGTTCAGCGAGTCCCTGTACGGTGGCCTGGTTCATGGCTGACTCCACATTGATCTCAAAACCAGCGTTGTAGCGCCAGCGCGGTGCGTCGCAGGCTGCTTGCGGGCTTTGGCCATAGTCCAGCATGCGCACCAGGGTTTGCATGTGGCCTTGTGGCTGCATGTTGGCCCCCATCACGCCGTAGCTCATCACGGGTTTGCCGTCTTTGGTCACGAAGGCTGGAATGATGGTGTGAAACGGCCGCTTGCCAGGGGCGACCTGGTTCAGGCCTTCGTCCAGACTAAAACCATGGCCGCGGTTTTGCAGGCTGATGCCAAATTCAGGCTCCACACAACCTGAGCCAAAACCCATGTAGTTGCTTTGGATAAAACTCACCATCATGCCGTCCTCATCTGCGGTGCTGAGGTAAATCGTGCCACCCCTGACGGGGTTGCCCGCACCAAAATCCTGCGCCTTTTTCATGTCAATCAGTTTGGCACGGCTGGCCAGATAAGCGTCATCCAGCATTTGCTCGGGCGTCACCGTCATGGACGACGGCTCGCCCACGTATCGGTACACATCGGCAAAAGCCAGTTTCATGGCTTCGATTTGCAAATGCTGGGAGTCCACGCCGTCCACCGCCAGGCTGGCCAGATCGAACTTGTCCAGAATCCCCACCGCTATCAGCGCAGCAATGCCCTGGCCGTTGGGCGGAATCTCATGCAGGGTATGGCCTCGGTAATTCTTGCTGATCGGCTTGACCCATTCGGGTTGGTAGTCAGCAAAGTCCTTGAGCACATGGCTGCCGCCGTTGGCCTCTGAGAATTTGACCAGCGCGGCCGCCATTTCGCCGCCGTACAGTGCTTTGCCTCGGGTCGCGGCTATCGCGCGCAGGCCTTTGGCGGCCGCCTTGAACTTGAACAACTCACCGACATTCGGAGCACGGCCCCAGGGCAAAAAGCTGTCGGCAAAGCCGGGCAGGCCTTGCAGCTCGGGCGTGGCAGCGGCCCACTTTTCCTGCACCAGGGGTGTTAGCAAATAGCCGCGCTCGGCAATGTCGATGGCCGGCTGCATCAGTTCGGCAAATGGCAGCTTGCCAAAACGCTCGCTCAAAGCGGCCCAGCTGGCCACGGCGCCAGGCACGGTCACGGCATCCATGCCGCGCTTGGGCGGAGCGATGCTGCCGGGGTACTTGCGTTTGAAGTAATTGGGCGTCCAGGCCTGAGGCGCCCGCCCTGACGCGTTCAAGCCATGCAGTTCCTTGCCGTCCCAAATCAAACAAAACGAGTCACTGCCCAGGCCGTTGCTGACCGGCTCGACAACCGTCATGGTCGCCGCAGCAGCAATGGCTGCATCGACAGCATTGCCACCCAACAGCCCCATGCGAAGCCCAGCCGTCGACGCCAAGGGGTGCGAAGTGGACACGACATTGCGGGCAAAAACCGGCGTGCGGGTGGTGGTGTAAGGGTTGTTGAAATTGAAGTTCATCATGCGGGTGAAAGAAAAAAGCAGTGCTTCGCCGTCCAGTTTCAAAAAACGTTGTTGTGTTCAGGCCCAAGCCATCAGCCAACCACTGTCGCCACCCCGGAGACGGCCATCGCGGTGGTGGTGATCACCGCAAGGCACAGGCTTTCAAGGTCGCGTTGCCATGCTATCGGCAAGCTCTGGCCCCCGGGAAGGAGTTCAGAAACATGCTGGGCTCCTTGCCCCTGTATTGTGGCGCAGGCGGTTGCTGGTTTTCAAAGGCCATAAAAAAAGCACCCGAAGGTGCTTTTGGTGGCATGCAGCCTGCGTCATTCTTCGACGAAGGCCTCTTCCCGTTTGTTTTTAACCGACGGCAGCAGCACGATGATCAGCATCAGCAAGCCAGCTGCCAACAAACCAGCCGACAGCGGACGGGTGACAAACACGCTCCAGTCGCCGCGGGACAACAGCAGCGCCCGGCGCAAATTTTCTTCCATCATCGGGCCCAGGATGAATCCCAGCAGCAAGGGGGCTGGTTCACAGCCAAGTTTGACAAACAGGTAGCCGATCACGCCAAACGCGCCCACCGTCCAGATGTCAAAGGCGTTGTTGTTGGTCGAATACACGCCAATCGCACAGAACAGCACAATCGACGGGAACAGATAGCGGTAAGGCACGGTCAGCAGCTTGATCCACATGCCGATCAGCGGCAGGTTCAGAATGATCAGCATCGCGTTGCCAATCCACATCGAGGCGATCAGACCCCAGAACAACTGGGGGTTGCTGGTCATGACCTGTGGGCCGGGCTGGATGTTGTGAATCGTCATGGCGCCAACCATCAACGCCATCACGGCGTTGGGTGGAATACCAAGGGTGAGCAGCGGGATAAACGAGGTTTGAGCGCCTGCGTTGTTGGCGGACTCAGGACCGGCCACACCACGAATATTGCCTTGACCGAAAGGGACTTCGCCCGGCTTCATTTTGATTTTCTTTTCTAGCGCATAAGCGGCAAAAGCCGCCAGCAAGGCGCCGCCGCCCGGCAAAATGCCCAGCATGGAACCCAGGGCCGTGCCGCGCAACATGGCCGGAGCCATGTTCTTGAAGTCTTCCTTGGTTGGCATCAGGCCGGTCACTTTGGCGGTAAACACTTCACGGTCGTCCGAAGGCGTGGCCAGATTGCTGATGATCTCGCCATAACCGAACACGCCCATAGCGATCACCACGAAGCCAATGCCGTCGGTCAGTTCTGGAATGTCAAAGCTGAAGCGGGCCACACCCGAGTTCACGTCCGTTCCGACCAAGCCCAGCAACAGACCCAGCACAATCATGGAAATGGCTTTGAGCAGCGATCCAGACGCCAGCACCACAGCGCCGATCAGGCCCAGCACCATCAGTGCAAAATATTCGGCAGGACCGAATTTGAAGGCCAATTCAGTCAGAGGAGGTGCGAACGCAGCCAAAATCAATGTGCCCACGCAACCTGCGAAAAACGAGCCCACGCCAGCTGCCGCAAGTGCCGGTCCCGCTCGGCCTTTTCGGGCCATCTGGTAGCCGTCAATACAGGTCACGACCGACGATGATTCGCCCGGCAAGTTGACCAAAATCGCGGTGGTAGAGCCGCCGTACTGAGCGCCGTAGTAAATACCCGCCAGCATGATGAGCGCCGACACAGGCGGCAGCGCATAGGTCGCTGGCAACAGCATGGCGATGGTGGCCACCGGGCCAATGCCGGGCAGCACCCCGATCAGGGTGCCCAGCAGGCAGCCGACAAAAGCGTAGAGCAGGTTGATGGGCGTGAACGCCACGCCAAAACCTAGCGAAAGATTTGAAAGCAGATCCATTTTTTATTCCTTGGTAGCCGTGTTCGTGATGGGCCGGTCTTTAACGTGTGAAGAAAACAGGCCACACCGGAAACTGCAGCTTGAGAATCACCACAAACGCGATGTAACTGCCAATGGCCAGGATCGTCGAGAGGATGAAGGTGTTTTTGACTTTCCAGCCGGGTTCGGCCATGCTGGCAATAAAGGTCAGCACATAAATGCCCGCAATCATGCCCATCGCTGGCAGCTTGATGCTGGGCAAACCGGCCAGCAAGACACCAAAAGACAGGTTGGCCAGAATGATGAAAATCAGTGGTTTCCAGGCCCAGGAGCCGACCTTGTCGCCGCCTGCGGTTTCAACCACCAGCGACTTGAAGGTGATGACAGCGCCGAGGACGGCCAGCAGCACCCCGAGCATCAAGGGAAAGTAACCCGGGCCCATGCGCGCGCCAGTGCCCACGCTGTACTTGGTGGCCCCCCACGCAAACGCTGCACCGACGCTCATGAACATGAGGCCGGAGAAAAAGTCTTTTTGACTCTTGATATTCACAACTGCTCTCCTCAATAGGTAAATTGAATGACGAGATTGTGCATATTTTTTTCCCGGTCCACCATGTGGCTTTCACCTATAGGCCGTTTCGGCCCGGTTAAACCCAGGCGCTAGGCCATCGGCGGCGTCGAGGCCAGTATTTCGTCAATCGTGGTCAGGCCCTCGGCGACCTTGAGCGCCCCGGCCAGGCGCAGCGGCCGCATGCCGTCCGTCACGGCTTGGCGGCGCAGGCCATCCATGCTGGGCTCTTTGGACACTTTGTCCTTGAAGCCCTCTGTCACGGTCAACAGCTCATACAGCCCCAAGCGGCCTTTGAAGCCCGTCAGTCGGCAGTCGACACAGCCGACCGGCTTAAACGGCCGGTACCCACCATGGAGCTGCCACGGTTTGACGAGTTCCATCAGCGCCTCGCGCGGTGTGCCATCGTCTTTTTCACGGCAATTGCTGCACAGCGTGCGCACCAAGCGCTGGGCCAAGACACCCAGCAGGGTGGCGTTGATGAGGTAGGCCGGTACACCCAGCTCCAACAGCCGCGACACAGCCGATGGCGCGTCGTTGGTGTGCAGGGTGCTGAAGACCAGGTGTCCCGTCAAGGCGGCCTGCACGGCCATTTCTGCGGTTTGCAAGTCCCGGATTTCACCGACCATGATGATGTCCGGGTCTTGCCGCATCAGGGCGCGCAGGCCTTCCGGGAAGTCAAAGTCAAGGTGCGGTTGTACCTGCGTCTGGTTAAACGAGGGCTCAATCATCTCGATCGGGTCTTCAACCGTGCTGACGTTGACCGCCTCGGTTGCCAGGCGTTTGAGCGTTGAATACAGCGTGGTGGTTTTGCCGGAGCCGGTTGGCCCGGTCACCAAAATAATACCGTGCGGCCGCTGCACCAGTTGTTCCCAGCGCTTGGCGTCATGGTCGGCAAAGCCCAGCGCGTCCAGGTCCTTGGCGGTCGAGTCCGGGTCAAAAATACGCATGACCATTTTTTCGCCAAACGCGGTCGGCAGGGTGGACAGACGCATTTCAATCTCGTCGCCGCGCGGGTTGCGGGTTTTGATGCGGCCGTCTTGCGGACGGCGCTTTTCAACCACGTCCATGCGGCCCAGCAGTTTGATGCGCGCTGTCATGGCACTGTGCACCGCCATGGGCAACTGGTAAACCAGGTGCAGTTTGCCGTCGATGCGAAAACGGATCACGCCCTGTTCGCGGCGCGGCTCCAGATGGATGTCGCTGGCCCGCTGGTCAAAAGCGTATTGCCACAGCCAGTCCACCACCTGCACCACGCCCTGGTCGTTGGCATCGAGTGGCTTGTTGGTTTTGTTGAGTTCCACCAGTTGTTCAAAGCTGGTACCGCCTGCATTGCCGCCCGATTTGATGGCCGCCTTGACCGATTTGGCCAGCGAGAAAAATTCAGCCGTGTACTTGGTGATGTCCAGCGGGTTGGCGACCACCAGGCGAACGCTGCGCTTGGCCTGGCGCTCGACCTCGCTGACCCAGTCGGTGATGAAGGGCTCAGACGTGGCAACCACCACTTCAGTGGGTGTGACCTGCACCGGCAGCACCTTGTGGCGCTCGGCGTAGATGGCGGACATGCTGTCAGCCACCTTGCCGACATCGACCTTGAGCGGGTCAATCCGCAGGTAGTTGAGCTTGGCCCGGCCCGCCAGCCACTGGGTCATGGTTTCAATGTCCAGCGGTTTGCCGTCAGACACTCGGGTCATGCTGACGCTGGCCAATCGAACCAGCGGTGCCTGCGCGCTTTGCACCTGTGAGCAGCGGCTGATGGTGCGGGTCGCCTCGGCGATGCTGATCACGCCATCTTGGCTCAGCCACTCGACCAGCTTGCGCCAGTCCAGCGGGCCCGCATGTGGCGCGCTGGCGGCTTGACGCGGTGACGTGCTGGGGGTGGCGCTCATGGTTTGGACTTTAACGCATCGCCGCCCCGTTCATCACTCACATCACGGGCCTGAAAAGCCGCAGCCACTTTCTGGCAGGCAAGCCCCAGCGCGACTCAATGTCAGAGGCCTTGAGCAGCAAATCATCCCGCTCGGGGCGGGTTGGCTCGCGCTGGGCCAGCACCACGGTATTGCCTTCTTTGGTCGGGGTGAAAGCCCACACCGCCTGCGGGCCAAAGGCCTCGGCTATTTTGCTCAGAGACTTCTCGTAGCTGGCGTTGCGGCCAAACAGGTTGACTGTCATCACACCGTTTTCAGCCAGCAACTGGTAGCAGTGGTCGTAAAACGCCTGGCTGTCCAGCACCGGGGCGGCGGCCTCGTGATCGTACAAATCGACATGCAGCATGTCCACCGTTTCAATATGCTGCGGTTTTTGAATTTCCAGTCCGGCATCGGCCTGGATCACGGTCAGCCGTTGGTCGTCTTTGGCCAGCTTGAACCAGGTGCGGCAAGCGGTGATGACCTGCGGGTTGATCTCGATGGCGGTGGTGGTCATGCGCAGTTTTTTGTGGCAAAACTTGGTCAGTGTGGCTGCGCCCAGGCCCAACTGCATGGCGCGCAGCTTGGGTACGGCAAGGGGTTCAAAAAACAGCAGCCCCGCCATCATGCGCTGCACGTATTCCAGCTCGATCTCATAGGGCTCGTCGAGCAGCATGGATCCTTGTACCCACAGGGTACCCAGGTGCAGGTAACGCACATCGCCGTAGTCGGAGAAGTTGACTTCGGGCAAGGTCGGGAGGGTGGGGCTTGATTTTTTGTCTGTCAAAGTAGGTTTTGATGTGTAACGCAAGCTTCTGGTTGCTATTTATATAATAGCAGGTTGCGCATATTTTGATTGGCCTGCAGCCTGAAAATGCAAAAAAGACACCTAAAACCGGTTTTTTTCGGCATTTTCAAGCAGTCCAGCCAGTTTCGGCAGGGCTTGCAGGGCGTTGGCGGTGGTGGCACCGGCCAATTCGATAAGCGGCATGGCGCGCAGATCTGCCACCTGCTGGGCAATGCGGGGCAACTCGGCAGGCTCGTTGCGGCCTTGGGGTGTGCCCAATGCCCGCTCGCTGGCGGTGGTGTACAGCCAGTGCGGAGGAATGTCAGGCGAATCAGTCTCCATCACCAGTGCGGTTAAAGGTAGTTCAACCGCCAGCCGCCGCAATTGCAGGGCGGTTTCAAAAGTGACCGCGCCGCCAAAACCGAGTTTGAAGCCCAGCTTGATGAATTCTTCAGCCTGCTGGCGGCTGCCGTTGAAGGCGTGGGCGATACCGTGCCAGCCGCCACCAGGGGCCAGCTCACGCAAGTGTTTGAGCAGACTGTCCGCCGATCGGCGCACATGCAGGACGACGGGCAGTTGGTGTTTTTTCGCCAGCTTGAGCTGCTCCCGGTAGAAAAACGCCTGCCGCTCGCGCATCGGGCTTGTTTGCAGTTCAGGCACAAAATAATCAAGACCGATTTCACCGACAGCCACCAGACGGGGGTCTGACTGCCGCAAGGTCAGTTCCTCATCGAGCCTTTTTAAGTCCGCTTCTTTTGTCTGGGGCACACACAAGGGGTGAATGCCCAGCGCGTAGCTGTAACCAAAGCGGCCTGCAGTCAGGCGGACCGCGTCAAAATTGCTCACATGGACAGCCGGCAGCACGCAATGCCTGACTCCGGCGGCCAGCGCACGCGCTGCCACTTCTGCCAGGTCGCCGCCCAACTCGGGCGCGTCCAGGTGGCAATGGGTGTCAATCCAGAAGCTCATTTGTTCATGGGGTTGCGACTGTCAAAGTCAGGTGCAAAGATTGAAAAATCGTGATACGGTAGATGCTCATTGTCACAGGTGCACCGATGAAAAGACCCGCCCTTTACAGCAGATCTGCCACAGCACAACCCGCAGCCAGTTCGGTGCCTGCCGAGGTTACGCCAAGGCGCTGGCGAATGTCGGCGCTGCGCAAGCAACTGGCTGACAAACAGCTACATCTGCTTTGGTCAGTGGTGGGTTTGCTGGCCTTGCTGCTGACGGCGAGTCTGGTTCACAGAACGCAGGGCGAGCGCAAGCTGACCCAGGAAGACATCAATGCAGCGGTGTTGAAAACCCTGGAAACCACACAGTTGCCCTCGGCGGCGGCCAAAGCCTATGACCTGATCAGTCCCTCGGTGGTGCGGGTGGTCGGTTACGTCAAAGACAAGAACGGCGAGCCCTCCGAGCGCAGTGTGGGCACCGGCGTGGTGATTGTTGACAAAGGCATCATCCTGACCAATCTGCACGTGGTGCAAGGCGCTGAAACCATCCACATCACTTTTGCTGATGGCCTGACAACCACCGCCTCCATCACTGGCGCACAGCCCGAAAACGACCTGGCCGTGCTGCAGGCCCACAAAATTCCCGACGACATGATTGCCGCCACCATGCGCTCGACGGCCGACTTGCGGCCCGGCGATCAGGTGATGGCGGTCGGCTACCCGTTCGGTATCGGGCCGTCTGCATCCAGCGGTATTGTGTCGGGACTGAAGCGAACATTTCGCTCGCCAGAAGGCCAGCAAGAGATGCGCAACCTGATTCAATTTGATGCCGCCGCCAACCCCGGCAATTCCGGCGGGCCCCTGGTCACGATGGACGGTGAGGTGGTGGGCATCGTGACTGCCATTTACAACCCGAACCAGCAGCGCACGTTTGTGGGCATCGGTTTTGCTGTTCCCATCGAGAACGCCGCGTCGGCTGTCGGCATGCCTCCTTTTTAACTTTTTATCTTCAACAAATACACCCATGCAAGATACGAACCAAAACACCGCCCAGCTCATGGAGCAAATCCTTTACGAAGTCAAACGCGTCGTCGTCGGGCAAGACAAGTTTTTGGAGCGCGTGATGGTCGCCATCCTCGCCCAGGGTCACTTGCTGGTCGAAGGCGTGCCGGGGCTGGCCAAAACACTCACCGTCAAAACGCTGGCCAACACTGTCACGGGCGACTTCAAACGCATCCAGTTCACGCCCGATTTGGTGCCTGCGGATTTGATTGGCACGCGCATTTACAACCAGAAAACCGGCGAGTTCAGCACCTCACTCGGCCCGGTGTTCACCAACCTGCTGCTGGCCGACGAAATCAACCGTGCACCGGCCAAGGTGCAAAGCGCTTTGCTGGAGGTGATGCAGGAAAGGCAAGTCACGATTGCCGGCGTGACACACAAAGTGCCGTCGCCCTTTCTGGTGATGGCCACACAAAACCCGATTGAAACCGAGGGCACCTACCCGCTGCCCGAAGCGCAGGTGGACCGCTTCATGATGAAGGTTTTGGTCGATTACCCGACGAATGAAGAAGAATTTGTGATTGTCCAGCGCGTGATCGGGCCAGCCGTGGCGGTGTCTGCCGTGGCCACTACCGCGCAACTGGCCGCCCTGCAAGCCCAGTGCCGTCAGGTGTATGTCGACCCATCGCTGGTGCAGTATGCGGTTCAGCTGGTGTCCGCAACGCGTGACCCAGACCGGCACGGCATGAAAGAGCTCGCCCGCTTCATCACCTTTGGAGCCAGCCCGCGTGCCACGATTAACTTGACCGAGGGCGCGCGCGCGCTGGCCATGCTGCGCGGCCGCAGCTACGCGCTGCCTGAAGACATGACCGACCTGGTGCCTGATGTGCTGCGGCACCGTCTGGTGCTCTCATACGAGGCGCTGTCTGAAGGCTTGACTGCCGATGCTGTGGTCAGCAAGATCATGGCGAAAATTCCGCAACCCGCAAAACCGTTAGCGCATGAGCAGCTCCCAACCTAAACACAAGGAAGGTGCAGAGCAGCTTCTGCGTCGTCTGGAATGGACGGTGCTGCGCCGCCTCGATGGCCTGCTGCAGGGCGACTACCGCACACTGCTGCGCGGCACCGGCATGGACCTGGCCGACCTGCGCGAGTACCAGCACCACGACGACGTGCGGCACATGGACTGGAACGTGACGGCCCGCTTGCAGCAACCGCATGTGCGGGTGTTCACGGAAGACCGTGAAATGAGCGCCTGGTTTTTGCTCGACCTGAGCCCGTCGATGGACTTTGGCTCGGGTGACCAGCGCAAGCGCAGCTTGTCGGCAGAGTTTGTCGCGGTACTGGCGCGCATGCTGACGCGACACGGCAACCGTGTGGGCGCCATGTTATACGGCTCCGGGGTGGACACCGTCATCCCCGCACGGGGCGGCAGGCACCACATTTTGCAGCTGCTACATACCCTGCAAATACGTCCTGAAGCCGCGCAGGCGGGCCCGACCAAGCTGCATGAGTTGCTGGCTTCAGCAGCGCAGACGGTGCGCAGGCGCTCAACGATTTTTGTGGTGTCTGACTTCATCAGCGAGTCGGGTTGGGAAAAACCGCTGGGTAGGCTCGCGCAGCGGCACGAAGTCGTTGCCGTGCGGCTGCTCGACCCGATGGAGCTGCAACTGCCTGACCTCGGCTTGATCCCCATCCTTGACGCGGAGACCGGCGAACAACTGCTGGTCGATACCAGCGACAAGGGCTTTCGCCAACGCTTTGCCCGCATTGCGGCACAGCGTGAGGCCGACTTGCGGCAATCGCTTGCCAAAGCCGGCGTGGACACGCTGGAGCTGTCCACCGATGGTGACCTGGTGGACTGCTTGACACGCTTTATCGACTTGCGAAAGCGCCGCGCCAGAGCCTCTGGCGGCGACCGATTGCCGGCCCATTTGGCGCAGGCTGCATAAATACCTATCAAGGACCAGCGATGACCGCCCCCATGACCTTCCTGTGGCCCCAATTTCTGTGGCTGTTGTTACTCTTGCCGCTGCTGGTGCTGCTGTACGTCTGGCTGCTGCGCCGCAAGAAAAAAATGGCGCTGCGCTACGCCAGCCTGTCCATCGTGCGCGAGGCCATGGGCAAAGGCCAGAGCTTCAAGAGGCATATACCGCCGCTGCTGTTTTTATTGTCTTTGGCGGTCATGCTGCTGGCGTCCAGCCGGCCCTTTGCCGTCATCACCTTGCCGTCAGATCAGCAAACCATCATGCTGGCGATGGATGTGTCAGGCAGCATGCGGGCAACCGATGTCAAACCCAACCGACTGGTGGCAGCACAAGAAGCTGCCAAGGCGTTTTTGACGCAACTGCCGCGCAACGTTCGCGTGGGTATTGTGGCGTTTGCTGGCACCGCCTCGGTGGTGCAGCCGCCCACACTGAGCCGTGAAGACCTGGTGGCCGCCATTGACAAATTCCAGATGCAGCGCGGCACGGCGATTGGCAATGGCATTGTGGTGTCGCTGGCTGAGCTGTTCCCCGATGCGGGCATCGACATTGCGTCCATGCAATCAGGCCGGGACCGCCAACGCGGCGTTGCGATTGACCAGCAGCCCGCAGCCGGTAAAGACGGCAAAGAAAAGAAGCCTTTTGTGCCTGTAGCTCCCGGTTCCTATACCTCCGCCGCTATCATTTTGTTGACCGACGGCCAGCGCACAACAGGCGTTGATTCCATGGATGCCGCCAAGGTCGCTGCTGACCGCGGCGTGCGCATTTACACCGTCGGCGTCGGCACGGTCGACGGCGAAACAATTGGTTTTGAAGGCTGGTCCATGCGCGTCAAGCTCGACGAGGAAACCCTCAAAGGCATTGCACGCAACACCCAGGCTGAATACTTTTATGCGGGCACGGCAGGCGACTTGAAGAAGGTTTACGAGTCACTCAGCTCGCGATTGACGGTGGTGAAAAAAGAAACCGAAATTTCCGGACTGCTGGCGCTGGTCGCTGCCGCCTTTGCGCTGGTGTCTGCAGGTTTGTCGCTCGCCTGGTTCAACCGGATTCTTTAAAGGGCTTCGTCGCCCGCTCAGCCCGCCACTGCTGCTTGCGTGCCGTCCATTCGGCCAGTCGGGCATGCACGGTGCTGCTTTCTTTTTGCATCTGCACCTCGTCGGCCAGTTGGGCGGTCAGCTCCAGCCGCACACCGTTCGGGTCAAAAAAGTAAATGCTTTTGAAAATGTGGTGGTCGGTCACGCCCAGCACGGCAATGCCCTCGGCCTGAAGCCGGGTTTTCATGGCCTCCAGCTCAGGCACGGTGTTGACGCGAAACGAAATGTGATTCACCCACGCCGGCGTATTGGGCGATGGCAGCGCGGCCTCATCGTCACCCAGGTCAAAAAACGCAATGAACGAACCGTCTTGCAGCCTGAAGAAAAAGTGGGTGTAGGGGCAGTATTCACCGGTACTCGGCACGATGTCGCTCTGGATGATATGAAACAGCGGCAGGCCCAGAATGTCCTCATAAAAATGTCGCGTTTCCTCAGCGTCTTTGGCGCGGTAGGCGTAATGGTGCAGCTGCTGGATGGGGGCAGGCGGGGGCAGCTTGTCAAAGGGTGTCATTTTTTGAGTTTTTTCACTGTTTACCTATTCGTAACGAGTTTACTGTATCGTAATTTTGCGGGGCTGCAAAGCTGTACCAACCGCCAGCAGACGACGGGCTGAAGTAAAGTCAGGACACTTTTCATCCACACCTCAAACCATGTTGTTTTTACTGTCCCCGGCCAAGTCACTTGACTACGACACGCCCCCACAAGTGAGCAAACACACCCAGCCGCTGTTTACCCGCCAGTCGGCGGCGCTGATCGAGGTGCTCAAAACCAAAACCCCGCAAGACATCAGCAGCCTGATGAAGCTGTCGGATGCCTTGTCGGGGTTGAACGTGGGGCGCTACCAGGCATGGTCTGAGAAATTCACCTCGAAAAATGCCAAGCAGGCGCTGCTGGCCTTCAATGGCGATGTGTACGAAGGCCTGAATGCCCAAACCCTGAGCGCGGCACAACTTGACTGGGCGCAAGACCACGTTTGCATCCTCAGTGGCTTGTACGGTGTGCTGCGGCCGCTTGACCTGATGCAACCGTACCGGCTGGAAATGGGCACCGCCCTGGCCACGCCCAAAGGTAAAAATCTCTACCAGTTCTGGGACGCGCAACTGTCAAGTTACCTGAATGAAAGAGCGGCAGCCGACAAAGCGCCTGTCGTGGTCAATCTGGCGAGTGAGGAGTATTTCAAGGCGGTGGACAGGACTGCCCTAAAAGCCCGTGTGGTGAGCTGCGTGTTTGAAGACTACAAGAATGGGCGCTACAAAATCATCAGCTTTCATGCCAAGCGCGCGCGGGGATTGATGGCGCGCTACGCGATTGACAAAAAAGTGGGCAGCGTTAAGGCACTCGAGGGTTTTAACAGTGAGGGCTGGCGCTTTGAAGCCGCCTTGTCTGGCTCCGACCGCCTGGTCTTTCGGCGCAAGCTGCCAGAATGAACCCATGAAAATCACCGCCAACAACATTCAGATTGAAGTTGAAGACAGCGCGCCTGGCGCGAGCCATCTGCCCGTCGTGCTGCTCATCATGGGCCTGGGCATGCAACTGGTAGCCTGGCCGCCGGGGCTGGTGCGCGGCCTGGTCAACGCCGGCTTTCGTGTGGTCCGGTTTGACAATCGCGACATTGGCCTGAGCGAGAAGTTTCACCATCTGGGCTTGCCCAACATGCTCTGGCTGGGCCTGAAGTACAAACTCGGTCTGACGGTTGCCTCGCCTTACAGTCTGGGGGACATGGCACGCGACACGTTGGGGGTGCTCGATGCCTTGAGCATTGACAGCGCGCACATCGTTGGCTTGAGCATGGGCGGCATGGTGGCCCAGCGCGTGGCCTTGTTGGCGCCGGACCGTTGTTTGAGTTTGACCAGCATCATGAGCTCCAGCGGCGCCCGCGGCCTGCCAGCGGCCAAACCGGCTGTCACGCGCTTGCTGCTGAGTCGGCCTGCCGACAAGAGCCTGGACGCCGCCATTGCGCACAGCGTCAAGGTGTTCAAGGCCATTGGCGGCCCGGCGTTTCCCATCGACGATGAAGACCGGCGCACGGCGGTTGCGTACAGCCTCAAGCGCAGCCATTACCGGCACGGCATCCTGCGGCAAATGACGGCGATTTTGGCTGACCATCGGCGGGCTGACGAGCTGGCAAGTATCAAGCTGCCAACGCTGGTGGTGCACGGCAAGGCCGACCCGCTGGTGCCTTTCGCCTGCGGCGAGGACACCGCCCGGCGCATACCCGGTGCCAAACTGGTGGGTATTGACGGCATGGGCCACGACCTGCCACCCGGGGTGGTCGAGCGCCTGCTGCCTTTGCTGACGGCACACATGCAAGCAACACACACTTGAATCGACCTGACATTCATGAACACCCCAGAACAATCCCAGTTGGGCAAAGCGGCCAGCTATGAAGACCAGTACGATGCGTCGCTGCTGTTCCCGATGCCACGGGCCAGCAAGCGCCACGACATCGGCGTGGCCGATGCCGCACCATTTTTTGGTGCCGACATGTGGACGGCCTACGAGCTCGGCTGGCTGAACTTGCGCGGCAAGCCACAAGTGGCGCTGGCCCAGATCACCGTGCCGTGCGAGTCGCCCAACATTGTCGAAAGCAAGTCCTTCAAGCTGTACCTGAACAGTTTTACCAACACCCGTTTTGCCGACGCCCGCGATGTGCGCGAACGGATACGCGCCGACATCAGCGCCGCGACCGGCAGCGGTATTGGCATCAAAACCATCGGTCCCGAGTTGTTTGACCGCGAGCCGATCCATGAAATGGACGGGCTGAACCTGGACCGGCTGGATGTTGAGTGCATTCACTACACGCCCACGCCTGAGCTGCTGTTCGCCGAGTTTGACGAGCCGGCCGTGACGGAAACGCTGACCAGCAATCTGCTCAAAAGCAATTGCCTCGTGACTGGCCAGCCCGACTGGGGCAGTGTGCAAATCGCCTACTCAGGCCCAGCCATCAACCAGGAAGGCCTGCTGCAATACCTGGTGAGCTACCGCAACCACAACGAGTTTCATGAGCAGTGCGTAGAGCGAATTTTTATGGACGTGTGGACGCGCTGCAAACCGATCAAGCTGTCGGTGTACGCACGCTACACCAGGCGTGGCGGACTGGACATCAACCCGTTTCGCACCAGTTACCCGCAGCAGTTGCCGTTGAACGTGCGGACCGCGCGGCAGTGATTATTTGGCTGCAGGCTTGTAAGCTGCAATGGCTTTGGCCAGGTCGGTGGTTTCTTCGCAGCTGGTGCAAATGGCCTTGAGCCTTGCCAGTTGCGCTTCGGCCTTTTCCTTTTGGTTCACTTTCAGATACGCCACACCCGAATACTCAAGCGCACCTTTGTGCTTCGGGTCGAGCGCCAGCGCTTTGTCGTAGGCCGCAAAGGCCTCGTCGTACTTGCCCAGCCAGCGGCTGGCGTAGCCCAGCAGGTTGTAGCCATCCGCGTTTTTAGGATTGTCTGCCACCACTTTTTTAAAGCTTTCGGCAGCCAGTGACCAGTTTTTGGCTGCCAGGGCTTTTTTACCGATGGCGAAGTCGTCGGTTTTGGCACTTTCTACCGGCGTGGGGGAGGTGTCGGCAGCCAGGCTCAAGGCGGGGCAGCCGAGTGTCATCATAGGCAGGGAAATCAGCAAGCGGGTAAAAAGACGGGTCATGGCAGGTTTCATGGTGATGTGATGAATGAGGACAGCGCGAGATTACCGTGACGCCAGCAGATCGTCAAACCGGTCGGCTTGCCACCCTTTGAGCTGCGCTGCTCGGTCAAAACAGCTGGTCGCCTGACGATTCGTTTGCTACATTTTCAGGAGCTACTCGTGCAGTATTTGCTTGGTCTGCTGTCCGATTTGACACCTGAAACGTGTCTTTCTCAGAAATTTTTGACAAATATTCAGACTTTTCAAGCGTTGCGGCCCGCACGCCCAGCAACCGCAATTTTTTGTCCAGCGGGATGCGCTTTAAGCACTGCCCGGCGACTTGCCGGATCGTTTTGGCGTCCATCGTGTAGCCGTCCAGCGTCTGGTCGCGGGTGGCGATCCTGAAGTCGTCATAGCGCAGCTTGATGCCAATCGTTTTGGCGGCGTAACCCTTGCGTGCCAAGTCACCAGCCAGCTTGTTGCACAGTTCGGTGAAGATCGCGCCCAGCGCGGCCTTGTCGCGCACCGCATGCAGGTCACGCTCGAAGGTGGTTTCCCGGCTCATGCTGACCGGCTCGCTGCTGGTGACCACCGGCCGGTCGTCGCGGCCCCAGGCCACCTCGTGCATCCACGCGCCCGTGGCCTTGCCAAATTTGGCGATCAAAAAAGACGGGTCTTGTGCGGCCAGCTCGCCAATCGTCTGGATGCCGAGCGCGGCCAGTTTTTCATCGGCCTTGGGACCAATGCCGTTGATCTTGCGGCACTTCAAGGGCCAGATTTTGCCTTGCAGATCTTCTTCATGAACGATCGATATACCGTTTGGCTTGTTGAACTCGCTCGCCATTTTGGCCAGGAGCTTGTTGGGCGCCACGCCGACCGAGCAGGTCAAGCCGGTGGCCTCGGTGATTGCCTTTTGAATCAGCCTGGCCAGCACCCGCCCCCCTTCGCGCTGGCCGCCCGGCACCTCGGTGAAATCAATGTAGACCTCGTCCACACCCCGGTCTTCCATCAGTGGCGCAATCTCCAGAATCGTGCTTTTGAACAGCCTGGAGTATTTGCGCACCTCGTCAAAGTCAACCGGCAGCACGATGGCCTGCGGGCACAGCCTGGCCGCCTTCATCATGCCCATGGCCGAACCCACACCAAACTGCCGCGCCGCATACGTGGCGGTGGTGATCACCCCGCGGCCGACATAGTCCTTGAGCAAGGGGAAGTCTGCAACGGGAATAAAGCGCGGGTCGCGCGCGGGCTGCGCGGCCAGCAAGGCATCGTCGACCTTGCGCCGCCCGCCGCCAATCACCACCGGCAGGCCCTTGAGCTGCGGGTAGCGCAGCAACTCGATGGACGCAAAAAAAGCATCCATGTCGAGGTGGGCAATACGTCGTAGGGGGCGCATTGCCGAATCCTCAGCTTTCCGCTTTACTTTCCGTTTTGCTTTCGGTCTTATTTTCCGTTAATGGCCAGCAGTTCCACCTCAAACACCAGCGTGGCATTCGGCGGAATCACGCCGCCCGCACCGCGCTGGCCGTAGGCAATCGCCGATGGGCAGGTCAGCTTGGCCTTGCCGCCAGTTTTCATCAGTTGCACGCCTTCGGTCCAGCAGGGGATCACGCCGTTCAGCGGAAACTCGGTCGGCTCGCCACGCTTGTAAGAGCTGTCAAACTCCCTGCCGTCAGGGAAGCTGCCCTTATAATGCACCTTGACCCGGTCGGTGGCGGCCGGGCTGCTGCCCGTGCCGTCTTTCAGCGACCGGTAAACCAGACCGCTTTTGGTGACTTGCGCGCCGGGCTCTTTGCTGGCGGCGGTCAAGGTGGCATCGGTTTGTGCCATCGCAGTGGTGGCGACGAGCCATGACAAAACACTGGCAATGATGGTGGAACGCATTGGAAAACCTTTCAATGGGCGGAGCTGGATGTGAATGGGGGTGTGAAGATAACGTGTGAAACACAGAAATGTTAATCGTTCGTTCATCGTTCGTTCATCTTTCGTGAATCGTTAGGGTGGCGGCTCGCGTTTAAAGGGGCCATAGCACTGAGCCAGTGTGGCACTTTTGCAGACAATCAAACGGTCTTTGGCGGGGTTCAGCTGAATGTACCGGGTGGCCAGAAGACCTTCTTCGTCCACCACATCGCCGTAACAGTCTTTTTTGCCGTTGTAGCGGGTTGAGGTCTCCATCACCTTGTAAAAGCCCTGTGTGCTGGGGGCCGCGTCCGCGCTGTAGCGCCAGGCTGTCACGGCATCGCCGCTGGTGCTGAGCAACACGCCATCGGGCCGGTACTGCAAGGTCTCTGTGCACTGGCCGTTAAACAGCGTCCAGCTCCAGCTGCCCACCAGGGTGTGGGCGGGGCCTGCATTGGCGGTCTGGGCCTTGCCGTCTGGCAGGCAGGCCAGCAGCAGCAGAGCAAGCGCACCAGTCCGCCGCAGGCAAGAGATTTTGAAAGAGGTCATGGTCCGAATTTGACTTGAATCGCTATAAATAAAGGAGCTAAAGGCGTAGATTTTTATTAGCCTGCAGGCCAATTTAATGCCTAAAAGGTGCTTGATCATGCTCAGGCTTTTTCGGCCAAGACCTGGGTCACCTGCGCCACCCGCCACCAGCCTGGCAGCAGGCTTTGCACGTCGGGCCGGGTGAAGCGGTCGTCCATCAGGTAAACCACGCCGGTGTCCTGCTGGGTGCGTATCACCCGGCCAGCGGCCTGCACTACTTTTTGCAGGCCGGGGTAGAGGTAGGTGTAGTTGTAGGCTTTGTCGCTGCTGGCGTCGTCCTGTTCAAAGTAGGTCGCCATCCGGGTTTTAATTTCTTCGTTCACGGCATTGACCTGCGGCAAGCCCAGCGTGGCAATGAAGGCACCAATCAGCCGGCTGCCAGGCAGGTCAATGCCCTCAGCAAACGCACCGCCCAGCACGGCAAAGCCAATGCCTTGCGAAGTGGCTGTGAAACGGCTTAAAAACTGATCACGCCCGGACTCGTTCATCTGCCGGGTTTGTGCCCAGGTGCTGATGTGCGGGTGGCGCTGGGTGAAGCAGTGTGCGAGCTTTTGAAGGTAGTCGTAGCTGCTGGTGAAGGCCAGATAGTTGCCAGGCGCGCGTTCGTACTGCTGCGCCATCATTTGCGTGATCAGGCCCAGCGACTGGTCGCGGTGCTGGTAGCGGGTCGACACATTGCGCACCGCTTTGACGGTCAGCTGCTCGGGCAAAAACGGCGAGGCCACGTCGATCCAGGCGGTCGTCAAAGGCAGGCCCAGGGTGTCTTTGTAAAACTGTGGCGGACTCAGCGTGGCTGAAAACAGCGCCACCGAATGGGCGGCCGTCAATCGCGGATTCAAAAAAGGCGCCGGCACGATGTTGCGGATGTTCAGGCTGGCGCAGCCCTGGCCGCCTTGCAGCAGCCCAGCGCCAGGCTCTGCGTCGTCATGGAGGGTGATGTCAAACATCGAATGCGCCGCAAAGCTGTCGGCCATGCGCGAAAAGTGCAGCGCTTCAAAATAAAACGCCTGCAGATCAGCATCGACGCGCGTCGGGTTGGCGACCAAAAAGTCGGTGATGGTGGTGATGGCCTGCTGCAGGGCTTTTAAAAAATCAACCGGCATCTCCGGCACCACCAGGTAAGCGTCGACCTGCGTTTTATGCACGTCGTTGAAAGCGCGGTTGAGCTTGTCGAGCACGGTGCGAACCGCTTTGGGTGCGGCGCTGTGCAGCGCCTGCAACTGGCGCTGGTCGAGGCTGGCAGAGTACATGCTGCGGGCCCGCTCGACCATGTTGTGGGCTTCGTCGACCAGCACACTGACACGCCACTGGTGGTTGACGGTCAGCGCGTGCAGCAGGGCGCTGCTGTCAAAGTAGTAGTTGTAGTCGCCCACCACCACATCGGCCCAATTGGCCATTTCTTGCGCCAGGTAGTAGGGGCAAACGCGGTGGGCGAGCGCCACACGGCGGGTGGCCGCCCGGTCAAGCGTGCCGGCTTCGCTGCCTTGCACGGCAGCCAAACGCGCCTCGGGAAGCCGGTCATAAAAACCCTTGGCCAGTGGGCATGAATCACCGTGGCAGGCTTTGTCGGGGTGTTCGCATGACTTGTCTCTGGCCACGAGTTCAAGCACCCGCAGCGGCAGGCCTGGGGTACTTTTTTCAACCAGCTCCAGGGCGTCAAGGGCCAGTTTGCGGCCCGGCGTTTTGGCGGCCAGAAAGAACAGTTTGTCCAGCCGCTGAGCCGGCATGGCTTTGAGCAGCGGGTACACCGTGCCGATGGTTTTACCGATGCCGGTGGTGGCCTGGGCCATCAGGCACTTGCCGTTGCTGGCGGTTTTATAAACCGCCTCCGCCAATTCGCGCTGGCCGGGCCTGAAGCTGGCATGCACAAAGGCCAGCTTGGTTAACGCAGCGTCCCGCGCGACGCGGTGCGCCAGTTCACGCTCGGCCCAGGCTAAAAACAGCTCGCATTGGTTTTCAAAGTAGTCTTTCAGGGCGCTGGCTGTGAAGTGTTCAACCAGGGGCGTTTCTTGGGCACTGGCAATGTCAAAGTACACCAGCGCCAGGTTGATGCTTTTCAGGCCCTTGGCCTGGCACAGCAGCCAGCCGTAAATTTTGACCTGTGCCCAGTGCAGCCCACGTTTGTTGTCGGCCATGTTGTGCAGGTCGCCGCGGTAGGTTTTGACTTCTTCGAGCTGGTTGCTGTCGGGGTCATAGCCATCGGCGCGGCCGCGAACCGTCAGGCTTTTGTAGTTGCCTTCCAGCGTGACTTCGCTCTGGTAGCTGGCGTCACGGCGCGACGCCACCAGCGCATGACCGGCGATGCCGTCCTGCGCAGACGGGGCTGGGGTGAAACGCAAGTCCAGGTCGCCATGCTTGGCGGTGAACTCGCACAGGGCCCTGACGGACACGCGGTAGGTCAAACGGTGATCTTTGAAGGCATGCGTTCATTATCGCAAGCGCTCGGTTGGCAGCCCCGTCACGCTCAGTCACGTCAAGGCAATACAGGGCCGGTTCAAGGGGTTGGTGAATGCCGTCTTTGTCGGCATCAATAGTTGGCATGTCAGATACCTGCTGCAAGCTGAGCTTGCAGTTTTTTACGAAGGTCATCACGGTGTCATTGAGTGAAATTAACTTCAGATTCCTTCTCATTTGATCAATCTTCAAGCCAAACCCCAAGGAACAAAAATATGCTGGACTTTGCTGCCCGCCTGCTTGCAGGAGCCGTTTTTCTGATGTTTGCCGCCAGCGTTGGGGCTCAAGACAGGCTGCCCATCAGCAATATTCAGGTCGGGCAACGACCTTTCTTTTTGGTCACTGACATGGCCCCCAGCCCGCTGAAGGACAAGCTGCAAAGCTGCACCAACGGCCCGTTTTCCAAAACCGACTTTTCCATTGGCCACCGGGGCGCAGCGTTGATGTTTCCCGAGCACACCAAGGAGTCCTATGAAGCCGCCGCACGTATGGGTGCTGGCATCGTCGAATGCGACGTGACTTTCACCAAAGACAAGGCACTGGTCTGCCGCCACGCGCAAAACGACCTGCACACCACCACCAACATTCTGGCCACACCGCTGGCCGCCAAATGCACCAAAGGCTTTACCCCGCACGACCCGGCAACCAACACCCCCGCCACGGCTGAATGCCGCACCAGCGACCTCACGCTGGCCGAGTTCAAAACTCTGCGCGGCAAGATGGACGCGGCCAACACCAAAGCCACAACCGTGGCCGAATACATGGCAGGTACCGCAAGCTGGCGCACTGACCTCTACAGCGGCCCAACCAGCGGTACGCTGATGACCCACGCCGAAAGCATTGCCCTGTTCACACGCCTGGGCGTGAAGATGACGCCCGAGTTGAAGTCGGCCAGCGTGAGCATGCCGTTTGAGGGTTTTAGCCAGGAAAACTATGCCCAAAAGATGATTGACGAGTACAAGGAGGCCAAGGTGCCTGCATCAAGCGTGTTTGCACAGTCGTTCAACAAAAACGATGTGCTGTATTGGGTCAAAAACGAACCTGCCTTTGGCAAACAGGCAGTGTTTTTGGACAGTGCCGAAAAGCCCGCTGACCTGCCCAGCCTGGCGCAACTGCAAAGCTACAAAAAAGAGGGGATTCAAATCGTTGCCCCGCCCCTGTTTGCCTTGCTGGACACGCAAGACGGCAAGCTGGTCGCCTCAAGCTACGCCAAAAACGCCAAACTTGCCGGGTTGGGCATCATCACCTGGAGCCTTGAAAGATCAGGCGTGCTGGGCAACGGCAACCCTGGCTGGTACTACCAGACGGTCACCTCGGCCATCAAACGCGAAGGCGACACTCTGCAGGTGCTGGATGTGCTGGCCAAAGATGTGGGCATCATGGGCATCTTTTCAGACTGGCCTGCAACTGTGACCTACTACGCCAATTGCATGGGCTTGAAATAGCGTTCAGCACAAGCCGAAAAATGGCAAGACAAAGCCGATGTTGCCGAAGACGTCACAGCGCTCGACAGGCACTCAATTCGGCGTTTTGGGGCGCTGGCGTTTGGCTGGCGTCACCGAGATATCGCTGGTCTTGCCCGCCCGCTGAACGCTTAAGGGGGCGGCCACGCCTGGCTTGAGGGCCGCCACTGCGCTCAGCAGTTCTGACACATTGGCCACCGTTTTGCCGTTGACGGCCGTGATCACATCGCCGGGTTTGATGCCGGCCTGGCCGGCAGGGCCGTTTTGCAGCACGCCGGTGATGATGACGCCATCTTTGGTTTTGACGTTGAAGGTTTCCATCAGCTCCGCGTTCAGCTCTTGCGGCTCTACACCGATCCAGCCACGCGTGACCTGACCGTCTTTCACAATGCTGTCCAGCACCTGCTTGGCGGTAGACACTGGAATAGCAAAACCAATGCCCATCGATCCGCCGGACCGGGAATAAATCGCGGTGTTGATGCCCATCAGCGCGCCGGTGGTGTCGACCAGTGCGCCGCCCGAGTTGCCGGGGTTGATCGCTGCGTCGGTCTGGATGAAGTTTTCAAAGGTGTTGATGCCCAGCCGGTTGCGGCCAAGTGCGCTGACAATGCCGCCGGTGACCGTCTGGCCCACGCCAAACGGGTTGCCAATGGCCAGCACCGGATCGCCAACCAGCAAGGTCTCCGAGTTGCCCAGCACAATCACGGGCAGCTTGTCGAGCTCGATTTTTAAAATCGCCAAGTCGGTGTCGGGGTCGGTGCCGATCACCTTGGCTTTGGCCTTGCGGTTGTCAAGCAGCACCACCTCAATCTCGTCTGCGTCTTCGACCACATGGTTGTTGGTCAAGATATAGCCGCTGGCGCTGATGATGACGCCGCTGCCCAGGCCGCCTTGCGGCTCGCCCCGGCCCTGGTCGCCGTAGAAGAACTTGAACCAGGGGTCAGCCGCATGCGGGTTTTTAGTGGCGGCTTTGCTGGTGTTGATGCTGACCACCGCTGCCGAGGCTATTTTGGCTGCCGCGCTGAAGCTGCCGGCCGGGCCAGTGCCGCGCTGCACCGCGGGCGCTTCCAGCACGGCCACCGAGCCGACCGAACCGGAAAAAGGGCGGCGCTCAACCCATTGCGGCTTGAGCGTGGCAACCACAAAAAACGCCGCCACCAAAACGGTCACGGTTTGAGAAAACAAAAGCCAGAATTTGCGCATGGTGTGCCGGGTGTGGAATGGATCAAGTGTTGATATGGGGGCGCATGCTGCTCAATCCAATAGCCGCATATTTTGTCTCATGACGCGCAAAACCTCAAAAAGCGATAATCAAAAGCCCCCTGTCCGTCACGTCCCAAGGAGATCCGAATGAAAGCTCAAAGCGTCCTGGCCACCATTGGCAACACCCCGCACATTCGCGTCAGCCGCCTGTTTGGTGCAGCCTGCCAAACGCACCACATCTACATCAAGTCCGAGCGCAGCAACCCGGGCGGCTCTATCAAGGACCGCATTGCCCTGGCCATGGTGGAGGCGGCCGAACAGTCGGGGGTTCTCAAGCCAGGGGCCACCATCATTGAACCGACCTCTGGCAATACCGGTGTGGGTCTGGCGGTGGTGGCGGCTGTGAAGGGCTACAAACTGGTGTTGGTGATGCCTGAGAGCATGAGCCTTGAGCGCCGCCGCCTGATGCTGGCTTATGGTGCCAGTTTTGACCTGACGCCGCGTGAAAAAGGCATGAACGGTGCGATTGCCCGGGCCAAAGAGCTGCTGGCGCAAACGCCCGGCGCGTGGATGCCCTCGCAATTTGACAATCCGGCCAACATTGACATCCATGCGCGCACCACGGCGCTGGAGATTTTGGCCGACTTCCCGAACGGGGTGGACTACTACATCACCGGCGTGGGTACCGGCGGCCACTTGACCGGCGTGGCGCAGGTGCTCAAAGCCAAATTCCCCAACACCAAAGTCTTTGCGGTCGAGCCTGCGGCCTCGCCCGTCATCAGCGGCGGCAAGCCGTCGCCGCACCCGATTCAGGGCATTGGCGCGGGGTTTATTCCGGCCAATTTGCATGTTGATTTGCTCGACGGCGTTATTCAGATCGAAGGCGATGCCGCCAAAGACTTTGCCCGCCGCAGCGCGACCCAGGAAGGCCTGCTGGTGGGTATTTCGTCCGGTGCCACGCTGGCGGCGATTGCGCAGAAGCTGCCTGAGATTCCAGCTGGCAGCACGGTGCTGGGCTTCAATTACGACACCGGGGAGCGTTACTTGTCTGTCGAGGGGTTCCTTCCTTGAACAAAAAACAGACCCCCACGCTACCCACTGCGTGTGGTTCGCTGCCCCCCGAGGGGGCGTGCCTTGCTAGGGGCGGCCCGTCGCTGCGGCGTGCTGAATTGTTAGCGGCTTTTGACACGCTGCTGCAACCCGAGCGTTTCAAAGATTACGGACCCAATGGCTTGCAGGTTGAAGGCAAGGCCGACGTTCGAAAAATCATCTCGGGCGTGACGGCCAGTCTGGCCTTGATTGAGGCGGCTGTGGCAGCCCAGGCCGATGCGATCTTCGTCCATCACGGCCTTTTTTGGCGCGGCCAATCGGGCGCCGTGACGGGCTGGATGAAGCAGCGTCTGGCGCTGCTTTTAAAGCACGACATCAACCTGTACGCTTACCACCTGCCGCTGGACGCGCACCCCGAGCTGGGCAACAACGCGCAGCTGGGCTTGCAACTCGGGTTAACCGCGACGTCGCGCTTTGGTGAGCAAAACCTGGGCTTTTTGGGCGCCAAAACCGATGGCAGCAGCTTCGAGGACGCTTTGGCGCTGTCAGAACACGTCAAAAAGGTATTGAATAGGCCTGTAGCCCAGGTATTGTCTGCAGGAGTAGCTCCTAAAAAAATAGCGTGGTGCAGCGGCGGTGCGCAGGGCTATTTTGAGGCGGCGATTGCTGCCGGGGCCGATGCCTTCATCACCGGCGAGATATCTGAGCCTCAGGCCCACTACGCGCGTGAAATGAATGTCAGTTTCATCGCCTGCGGCCACCATGCGTCTGAGCGTTACGGCGCGCCTGCTGTGGCGGCCCACGTGGCTGCGCAGCATGGCTTGGCGCATGCGTTCATTGACATAGACAATCCGGCATGACGACGTCAGCGCAACGCCCCATCCTCATCACCATGGGCGATGCCGCAGGCATTGGGCCTGAAGTCATTGCCAAGGCGTATCAGCACCATGCGGCCGATCTGGTCGGTTGTGTGGTGGTGGGCGACGTGGCGACGCTGCGCCGCGCCGCCGCCGTGGTGGCGGCACCTGTGGCTTTGCCAGTGGCGCAGCTCGATTCCTTGAATGACGTGGCGCCGCCTCATTGCATCCCCGTGCTACAAAAATGCGAGCTAATAGCCCAAATATCCATTGGCTCGGTGAGTGCTTTGGCAGGTCAGGCGGCGGCTGAGTGCATTGTTTGGGCGGCGCAGTCGGTCTTAAACGGTCAAGCCGCCGCCATGGTGACAGCGCCGATTCACAAAGAAGCCTTGGCCGCGGCTGGTGGCTGGGCGGCGCAGTTCCCTGGCCATACCGAAATGCTGCAGTTTGAAGCAGCAAAGTTTTTGGGCAAAGAAGCAGCAGACCTGCCGGTCCGCATGATGCTGGCCAATGATCAGCTGAAAACCGTTCTGGTCAGCATTCACATGTCGTTAAAGCACGCCATTGAGGCGGTGACGTTTGACAACGTTTTGCAAACCCTGCGCATCACCCACGCCGCCTTGAGCAAAAGCCTGGGGCACGCTCCCCGCATCGGTGTGGCGGGCTTGAACCCGCATGCCGGTGAGGGTGGTTTGTTCGGGCACGAGGAGCAAACCATCATTGCGCCGGCCATCGCCGCTGCGAAAGCCGAGGGGCTCAATGTGAGCGGCCCCTTCGCGCCAGACACCGTTTTTATGCGGGCCCGAGCCAAAAATGGCCAGCCTGGCGAGTTTGATGTGGTGGTGGCGATGTACCACGACCAGGGCCTGATACCGGTCAAATACCTGGGGGTGGAGCAGGGCGTGAACGTCACACTGGGCTTGCCGTTGGTGCGCACCAGCCCCGACCACGGCACGGCATTTGACATTGCCGGGACTGGCAAAGCAGACCCGGCCAGCCTGGTCGCCGCGATTCGCATGGCGCGGCGGCTGGCTGCCCAAGCATGATGTCCTCAGGCTATCCCGAATCTCGCGCAGCAGGTCCCATGATGACGCCGATGGCCAGATCCACCATCTTGCCCCTGACTGCAAATGCCCTGAATTTCTTCATTGCGCTTCCTGCGTTGTCCCTTTGTTTTGAGCTGCTTTTTGATGTGTTTTGTGGCAGAGCACCTTGGCGACCGTCCGGGACGCAACAGCACGCTTGACCACCGGAAATTTAAAATACTGGTTTTGTTGAAGGATGCCTTTTGTGCTGGCCGTCAATTCAGAGTGCTAACCGGGAATCAGCAGGTGCCCCTGAACCGGGCAGTCTGCCTCCGCTACAATGCGGGTTTGCCCCACTAACTACTCTTTAAAGCCTATTTCAAGCAAGTTCTTGAAGGATTCTCATGACTCAAGCAAGTGCAAACACAGCGCCATCGGGCGCACCGATGGACAAAGACAAAAGAAACTGGATCATCGGCACCGCTGCTGTTGGCGGCGCAGGTGTGGCCTGTGTGGCCGTGCCCTTTGTCAGCACGTTCAGCCCATCCGAGCGCGCCAAAGCAGCCGGCGCTTCGGTTGAAGTCGATATCTCCAGCATCAAGCCCGGCGAAAAAATCACCGTCGAGTGGCGCGGCAAGCCGGTCTGGATCGTCAAGCGTACCCCCGAGCAAATCGCCGAATTGCCGAAAAACGACGCATTGCTGGCTGACCCCAAATCGGCCCGCAAACCCAGCGAGCTGACGCCGGCTTACGCACGCAACGAAAACCGCTCCATCAAGCCAGAAATGCTGGTTGTGGTCGGCATTTGCCCGCATCTTGGCTGCTCTCCTTCCGACAAGTTCGTGCAGGGCGCCCAGCCATCCCTGCCCGACAACTGGGCCGGTGGCTGGCTCTGCCCGTGTCACGGATCAACTTTTGACATGGCAGGTCGCGTTTACAAAAACAAGCCTGCGCCCGACAACCTCGAAGTGCCCCCCCACATGTACCTTTCAGACACACGGCTGCTGATTGGTGAAGATAAAAAGGCCTGAAAACGGCGATTTGTTCCAAAATCAACAGACCAACGTTTTCAAAAGACCCTGCCGACCGTGCTTGAAGTCCTTGCTGATTCTTGCCAACGCCCAACCCGTTGGTCAAATCCTCAGACCTGACTGATGGACCTGATTTAAGCAATCGCTAAAACCCTTATCCGTACAGGACAACCTTATGGCTGCCGAATTCAAAGAAGTCTCCCCCAACGCCCCATTAGGCGAAAAAGCCCTGAACTGGCTGGACAACCGCTTTCCTGCCAGCAAGCTCTACAACGAGCATCTGGGCCAGTACTACGCCCCTAAAAACTTCAATTTTTTCTATATTTTTGGGTCATTGGCACTGCTGGTTCTCGTGATCCAAATCACCACGGGCATCTTTTTGACCATGCACTACAAACCTGACGCTGCCTTGGCGTTTGGTTCGGTCGAGTACATCATGCGTGATGTGCCTTGGGGCTGGCTGATTCGCTATATGCACTCCACCGGCGCGTCGGCGTTTTTTGTGGTGGTTTACATGCACATGTTCCGCGGCTTGATTTACGGCAGCTATCGAAAGCCTCGTGAATTGATCTGGGTTTTTGGCTGCGCGATTTTCTTGTGCCTGATGGCCGAAGCTTTCATGGGTTATCTGTTGCCATGGGGCCAGATGAGCTACTGGGGCGCTCAGGTGATCGTGAACCTGTTTGCCGCGATCCCTTTCATCGGGCCGGACCTGGCCTTGCTCATTCGCGGCGACTACGTTGTCGGTGACGCCACCTTGAACCGCTTTTTTGCCTTCCACGTCATCGCTGTGCCCCTGGTGCTGCTGGGCCTGGTCGCAGCGCACATCATCGCGCTGCACGAGGTCGGCTCCAACAACCCCGACGGTGTTGAAATCAAAGCACCGGGCGCACCCAAAGACGCCGAAGGCCATCCGCTCGACGGCATTCCGTTTCACCCTTACTACACGGTGCACGACATCTTTGCCGTCAGCATGTTCCTGATGGTGTTCACGGCCATCATATTTTTGGCGCCTGAGTTTGGTGGTTACTTTCTCGAATACAACAACTTCATTCCGGCTGACCCGCTGAAAACACCCGCACACATTGCGCCCGTCTGGTACTTCACGCCTTACTACTCCATGCTGCGCGCGATCACTGGCGAGTTCATGTATGTGCTGATGGCCAGCGTCATCGCAGGCGCTGCGGTCTTGGTGGCCAAAGTAAAAATGCCGGCCGTTTTCAAAGCAGTGATTGCAGCTGGCGCTTTGGCGGTAGTCGCTGGCATGTGGGCCTTCGACGCCAAGTTCTGGGGCGTTGTCGTCATGGGCGGTGCGGTCGTGATCTTGTTTGGTCTGCCGTGGCTCGACCACAGTGAGGTGAAGTCGATTCGCTATCGCCCAAGCTGGAACAAGTACCTGTACGGCGCGTTTGTCCTGAACTTCTTCATCCTCGGTTATCTGGGTGTGCAGCCTCCGTCAGCGATTGGCGAGCGCGTGTCCCAAGTCGGCACCTTGTTTTACTTTGGCTTTTTCCTGCTGATGCCCTGGTGGAGCAAGCTAGGGACGTTTGGCAAAGTGCCAGACCGGGTCGTTTTTGCAGCCCATTGAGATTGGGATTTTGATATGAAAAAATTAATCATCGGTTTGGTGGCGGCATGGGGTTTGGTCGCGGGTGTGCAGGCCAGCGAAGGCGGCATGGCTTGGGACAAGGCTCCCAATAAAACAAATGACATGGCGGCCTTGCAAAACGGCGCCAAGATTTTTGTCAACAACTGTCTGAACTGCCACTCGGCCGCATACATGCGGTTCAATCGGCTCAAAGACATTGGCCTGACGGAGCAGCAGATCAAAGACAATCTGCTGTTCACCACCGACAAGGTCGGCGACACGATGAAGGTCGCGATGGACCCCAAGAACGCCAAAGACTGGTTTGGCGGCGTGCCGCCAGACTTGTCTCTGGTAGCCCGTTCGCGAGCTGACTTTGGCAAAGGTTCTGGCGCAGACTATCTGTACACCTACTTGCGCACCTATTACCGTGACGATACCAAAGCGACCGGCTGGAACAATTTGGCCTACCCCAATGTCGGTATGCCTCATGTGTTGTGGGAACTTCAAGGCGAGCGCAAACCCATTTATACCGAGGTTGAGCAGCACGGCCATACGGTATCCGTGTTTAAAGGCTGGGAGCAAATCAAGCCCGGCTCCATGACACCACTGCAGTTTGATCAAACCATTGGTGATTTGGTCGGTTACATGCAGTGGATGTCCGAACCCGGGCAAAACAACCGTGTGCAGATTGGCGTTTGGGTGTTGTTGTTTCTGTTGCTGTTGACTTTCTTTGCGTGGCGTCTGAACGCGTCGTTCTGGAAAGACGTCAAGTAATTTTCTCGCCGGGGCGTGTTTCCGGCATCTTCTGGAGTGGACGCTCAATGCGTGTCCACTCCTTTGCATTTAGGAGTTCCCAGCCATGATGGTTCTTTATTCAGGCACAACCTGCCCCTACTCACACCGTTGCCGCTTTGTGCTGTTTGAAAAAGGCATGGACTTCGAAATCCGCGATTTCGACCTGTACAACAAGCCGGAAGACATCAATGTGATGAACCCTTACGGCCAGGTGCCAATTCTGGTCGAACGCGATTTGATCTTGTATGAGTCCAACATCATCAACGAGTACATTGACGAGCGCTTTCCGCACCCGCAGCTCATGCCCGGCGACCCGGTAGACCGCGCCCGCGTTCGCCTGTTTTTGCTGAACTTTGAAAAAGAGCTCTTCGTGCATGTCAGCACGCTCGAATCGCGCGCCTCCAAAGGCAACGACAAGGCGCTTGAAAAAGCCCGCGCGCACATCAAGGATCGCCTGACACAGCTCGCACCGATTTTCCTGAAAAACAAGTTCATGCTGGGTGACAACTTCTCGATGCTCGACGTCGCTATCGCCCCGCTGCTTTGGCGTTTGGATTACTACGGTATTGATTTGTCGAAAAACGCCGCGCCGCTGCTGAAATATGCAGAGCGCATTTTTTCGCGTCCTGCCTATATTGAAGCGCTGACGCCTTCAGAAAAAGTGATGCGCAAATAAATGTCCCTCACGCTTGTCACTTCGCGTTCTGCGTTGCCTCCTGACTGGGCTTTGAGTGTGCGGCTTGTAGAAGCCGCTGTGCCAGCCTCTGCTTGTGAAGAGGCCGTCGGGGTGATCTGCTGGACTTGGTTTGGCTGATTTCATGAACGTGCTTGACGCCACGTCTACTCGTCCGTACCTGATCAGGGCACTTTACGAGTGGTGCGTCGACAACGGTTTGACGCCTTATGTGGCCGTTTCGGTAGATGATTCCGTTCAGGTGCCGCGTGAATATGTCAAAGACAACGAGATTGTGCTGAACATCAGTTTCGATGCAACTTCGTCCCTCAAGCTGGGCAATGATTTTATTGAGTTCAAGGCACGCTTTGCGGGCAGTTCGCGTGACATCATGGTGCCCATTGATCGTGTGAGTGCGATCTATGCGCGTGAAAATGGTCAGGGCATGGCCTTTCCGATGGGTACGAAGTCGCAGCAGGAAGAGCCGTCTGCCAACTCGCAAGTAGGCTTGTCGGCTGTGTCTGCGTCGCCGGCCGCATCTCCTGAGGGAAAAGTGGTTCAACTGGTGTCAAGTGACGATCAGGACCCACCAAAACCGCCCTCAAGTCCACGTCCGGCTCTCAAGCGTGTGAAGTAAATGCGTGGATGACCACCAGATACGCTCAAAGCTTCAAGTAAAATCAAACCCGTGCCGATTTAGCTCAGTTGGTAGAGCAACCGCCTTGTAAGCGGTAGGTCATCAGTTCGATTCCGATAATCGGCACCACCTCTCCCCCGCCACGTCCTGTAAACTAGGTTTTTCGCGCTACTAATATCTTTAGCCGAATGGAAGTAACCTTTATCCCCTTACCAACCAGCCTGGAAAGTATCAGCGGCGAAAGCTGGCGAAGTTTGGCTGCTGTTGCGCTGGACGAGACAAGTAAACACCAAGTTGTGCCATCAATAGGGCCAGCATGTACAGATGCCCGCAGTGCGTCGGGTATCAATGATTGAACCGACGTCAGGCGATCATTTGATTCTCTTGCCTGTCCGGCCAGCATGTCCAAAGTGGGCGAGTTGCTGACGGCTTGGGAAATCGGTATCGCCCGCTGCGTGGGGCTTGCTGTGAGAGGACGGTAATTTGAGTTCACAGCGCATGACAAAGGATGGTAGATGCAGTTAATTATCACTGATGCCTGGATGGCAAAAAGCCGTGCCATTTATTTGAGTGGAACACGTCTTGTTGTCGCTGGATTCGTGGCGGCATTGGCTCTGATGGTGGTGGCTGCAGGTCTGTACCACTGGGTGTTTCTAAAGGGCGCGCGCGAAGGCTGGCCGGTTGTTGGGGCACTCGTCAAGCTGATGGTCAAGGACGAATTCGATCAGCGCGACCGGTTCATGCGTGAGAACCTCGATGTCATGGCCAAAAGATTGGGTGAAATGCAGGCCAAGATGGTGCAGCTCGAAGCTCTTGGCGAGCGTGTCGCGGGTCTTGCGGGGGTCAGCCCGAAAGAGATCAAATCAAGTGTGGGAAGCGGGGGCGCTCTGGTCGGCAGCCGTTCGTTGACCATGGAAGAGCTTCAAGCCACGCTGGCCGATCTTGACAAAATCACGGACCAGCGGGCTGACCTGATGACCCTGATGGAGTCACGCCTGTTTGATCTCAAAATTAAAAAACTGATGGTGCCAACCCAGCAGCCTGTTTTCGGTGCTTTGGGCTCGTCGTTTGGCTGGCGTATCGACCCCGTGAACGGGCAGTCTGCCCTGCATACCGGGCTTGATTTTCCAGCCGGGCAGGGTACGACGATTGTGGCTGCGGCCGGTGGTGTGGTGGTGACGCAGGAGTATCACCCAGCCTACGGCAACATGCTGGAAATTGATCACGGCAATGACCTGATCACGCGTTACGCACATGCCTCAAAAGTATTGGCCAAAAAAGGCGATCTGATCAAACGCGGTCAAAAAATCGCAGAAGTTGGATCCACGGGTCGTTCGACGGGCTCGCATCTGCATTTTGAGGTACTGGTTCAAGGCGTGTTTCAAGACCCACAAAAATTTCTGACGGCAGGACAGAACCTGCCGGCCATCACCGGGCAAGCACAAGGCCCAAAATAAGCAAGATACCGCAGGTAAAATCTCGCGCTAGTGCATGGTTGAACCCGACCGGCCCGCCCTCAGTTTCAGACAGAACTCATTTAAGGAATTCAAGCCGCATCGGTCGACTCAGGGGAGTTGAACGGGCGGCCCTGCATGTATGGCCACCAATTTCCTGACCAAAATCTTCGGCAGCCGCAATGACAGGCTACTTAAAACCTACCGTAAAACCGTTGCCCAGATCAATGCGCTGGAGCCGGCGTATGAAAAACTGAGCGACGACGAACTCAGGGGTAAAACAGAAGAATTCAAAACCCGAATGGTGGGCGGTGAAAGCTTTGATGCCATCTTGCCAGAAGCGTTTGCAGTGGTGCGCGAAGGCAGCAAACGCGCGATGAAAATGCGCCACTTTGACGTTCAGTTGCTGGGCGGCATGTCGCTGCACAACGGCAAGATTTCTGAGATGGGCACCGGCGAAGGAAAAACGCTCACGTCCACCTTGCCGGTGTACCTCAATGCGCTGACGGGCAAGGGCGTCCACGTGGTCACCGTGAACGATTACCTTGCCAACCGTGACGCGCAGTGGATGGGCAAGCTGTACAACTTTCTGGGTTTGACAGTCGGCATCAATTTGCCCTCCATGTCGCGCGAAGAAAAGCAGGCCGCGTACCGCTGCGACATCACTTACGGCACCAACAACGAGTACGGTTTTGACTATCTGCGCGACAACATGGTGTACGAGGTGGCTGACCGTGTACAGCGCGGCTTGAACTTCGCCATCGTTGACGAGGTCGACTCTATTTTGATTGACGAGGCACGCACACCGCTCATCATCAGTGGCCAGGCCGAAGACCACACGGCGATGTACATCGCCATGAACAAGGTTGTACCGCTGCTGACCAAGCAGGAAGGCGAAGCGGACCCCCGCACGGGTGAAGGCGTGACCAAGCCCGGCGACTTCACGCTGGACGAGAAAACACACCAGGTCTTTTTGACTGAGCAGGGCCATGAAAATGCCGAGCGCATCCTGTTCAACCTGGGCCTTATCCCGGAAGGCGCGACGCTTTATGATCCGGCCAACATCACACTGGTCCACCACCTGTACGCAGCACTTCGCGCCAATCATCTGTACCACCGCGACCAGCACTATGTGGTGCAAGACGGCGAGAGCGGCACAAAGGAAATCGTCATTGTTGACGAGTTCACCGGCCGCCTGATGTCAGGGCGGCGCTGGAGCGATGGTTTGCACCAGGCGGTGGAGGCCAAAGAAGGCGTGCCGATCCAGGCTGAAAACCAGACGCTGGCGTCGATCACTTTCCAGAACTATTTCCGCCTGTATGCCAAGCTCGCTGGAATGACCGGTACGGCCGATACTGAAGCGTTTGAGTTCTCGGAAATTTACGGTCTGGAAACCACCATCATTCCGCCCAACCGCGTCAGCAAGCGCGAAGACCAGCTGGACCGGGTTTACAAAACCACGCGTGAAAAGTACGAAGCTGCCATCAAGGACATTCGCGAATGCTATGAACGCGGCCAGCCGGTGCTGGTGGGAACCACGTCCATTGAAAACTCCGAGATCATTGACGAGTTGCTCAACAAGGAGAAGCTGCCGCACCAGGTGCTCAATGCCAAGCAGCATGCCCGCGAAGCGGATATCGTGGCCCAGGCGGGCCGGCCCAAAATGATCACGATCGCCACGAATATGGCAGGCCGTGGCACTGACATCGTGCTGGGCGGCAATGTTGAAAAACGCATTGAAGCAGTTCAGGCTGACGAGGCCCTCAGCAGCGCTGACCAGGAAAAGGAAATTGCACGGCTGCGTGCCGAGTGGGCCCAAGAGCACGAGCAGGTGATTGCCTCTGGAGGCCTGCGCATCATCGCGACCGAGCGCCATGAGTCACGCCGCATTGACAACCAGTTGCGCGGCCGTTCGGGTCGGCAGGGTGACAACGGTTCGTCCCGCTTTTACCTGAGTCTTGATGATTCGCTGATGCGCATTTTTGCCGGCGAACGCGTGAAGTCCATCATGGACAGGCTGAAAATGCCTGATGGTGAAGCGATTGAGGCGGGCATTGTCTCGCGCAGCATTGAATCTGCCCAGCGCAAGGTCGAAGCACGAAATTTTGACATTCGCAAGCAACTGCTGGAATACGACGACGTGGCTAATGATCAGCGCAAGGTGATTTACCAGCAGCGCAACGACATCATGGATGCCGCCAGTCTGACCAGCCAGATCGCTTCGCTGCGCGAAGGCTGCTTTACGGATTTGACACGACAGTACGTGCCGGTCGAAAGCGTTGAAGAGCAGTGGGATATTGCCGGGCTCGAGAAAGTCCTGGCCGGCGAATGGCAAATCGATGTGCCTCTGGCCAGGGACATTGAAGGCGCGGCGGCTGTGACCGACGAAGACATTCTGGAGAAGGTTCTTGCCGCTGCCAATGCTGCATTTGCCGCCAAACTGGAACTGATTGGTGAAGAAAACTTTTTGCAGTTTGAGCGCATGGTGCTGCTGCAAAGTATCGATACCCACTGGCGTGAGCATTTGAGCGCACTCGACTACCTGCGTCAGGGCATTCACCTGCGCGGCTATGCCCAAAAGCAGCCCAAGCAGGAATACAAGCGCGAAGCATTTGAGCTCTTCGGTCAGCTGCTGGACAGCGTGAAAAACGAAGTGACCAAGACGTTGATGACCGTCAAGATCCAGTCCAGCGAAGAACTCAACCAGGCCGCTGAAGCGATTGAAAATCGCGGCGAGAACATTTCCAACGTGACCTACACAGCGCCCACGGAAGGCGGCGACGTTGAAGTGCGGACGAAAGAAGCTGCACAGCTTGAGTCGCCCGGCTTGTCGGCGGAGTTGATGCAGCGCACCGGACGCAACGACCCTTGCCCTTGTGGGTCGGGTAAAAAATTCAAACAGTGCCACGGCAAGTTGAGCTGAAGTCAATCAGGTTTTTTGGTTTTTTGGAAGGTCAGTGATGCCTGTGAATTTTGTTGCCACGCCCTCGGCGGACCTGTTTCCTGTTCCCGGCACGCGCTGGGGAATCACGCAAGCAGGTATTCGCAAGGCCAATCGCAAAGACTTGAGCGTCTTGCTGCTCGATGAGGGCGCATCCGTCGGTGCCGTCTTCACGCAAAACAGGTTTTGCGCCGCACCGGTGCAAATCTGTCGCGAGCATCTGGCCCGAAACAGCGGCCAAAGTTTGGGTATTCGCGCCATGGTCATCAACACGGGCAACGCCAATGCGGGCACGGGTGAAGACGGCTTGACCAGAGCTCAGGCCACCTGCATTGCATTGGCGCGCGAGTTGAACTTGTCGCCTGAGCAAATCCTGCCGTTTTCAACCGGCGTGATCATGGAGCCGCTGCCTTACGAACGCATTGAAGCGGGTTTGCCCGCCGCTATTGCCGATGCCAAGGCTGACAACTGGGGCCATGCTGCTGAAGCCATCATGACTACCGACACGGTGGCCAAAGCATTTTCAAAGCGCATCACCTTGGGCGGCGTTGCGGTCACCATCACCGGCATCAGCAAGGGCGCTGGCATGATTCGCCCCAACATGGCCACCATGCTGGGTTTCATGGCCACCGATGCCTGCGTTTCCCAATCCATCATGGGACAACTGGCGCATGAACTGGCTGAAGGCTCTTTTAACCGTGTCACTGTCGACGGCGACACGTCCACCAACGACTCGTTTGTGGTGATTGCCAGCAACCATGCCAAACACACGCCCATCACCTCGCTTGCCAGTGCCGATGGTCAGGTATTGCGCGCAGCCATGATGGCCGTCGCCCAGCAGTTGGCTCAAGCCATCGTGCGCGACGGCGAAGGCGCGACCAAGTTCATCACGGTTTGTGTAGAAGGCGGCAAGACCGGCGACGAGTGCCGCAAGGTCGCCTATGCCATCGCCCATTCTCCGCTTGTGAAAACGGCTTTCTTTGCCAGTGACCCCAACCTGGGCCGTATCCTTGCTGCCGTCGGCTATGCAGGTCTAGACGATCTGGACCAGACCCAAATCGATTTGTATCTGGACGATGTGATGGTTGCCAAAAACGGCGGCAGACATCCTGACTACGCGGAGGCTGATGGCCAGCGCGTGATGAAGCAAAGCGAAATCACCGTGCGCGTCGTTTTGGGCCGAGGCGCGGCGGTGGACACCGTCTGGACATGCGATTTGTCTTACGACTACGTGAAAATCAATGCAGACTACAGAAGCTGATACCCGATATGAACGAACATTTTGAACGCCTGATGGTCCGTGCCGAAGCGCTGATCTCCCGCATCGAATCGGTCTTGCCACAGCCACTTACCGCGCCTGACTGGTCAAGCTCGGTTGCTTTTCGCTACCGCAAGCGCAGCTCAGGCCACGGCAGTCTGGAGCCAGTCAGACACGTCGGCCATATGGCACTGGGTGACCTGAAAGAAATTGACGATCAAAAAGACAAAATCCAGCGCAACACAGAACAGTTTGTCAGTGGCAAACCTGCCAACAATGTCCTTCTGACAGGTTCACGCGGCACCGGCAAGTCATCACTGATCAGGGCTTGTCTTAACGCTTATTCAGCACGCGGTTTGAGGCTGATCGAAGTCGACAAAGCCGACTTGACTGATCTGCCCGATATCGTGGATGTGGTCAGTGACTTGCCCGAAAAATTCATTATTTTTTGCGATGACCTGAGCTTTGAAGAAGGCGAGCCTGGCTACAAGGCCCTCAAGTCGATTCTGGACGGCTCTGTTGCCGCTGCCACGCCCAATGTGCTGATTTATGCCACCAGCAACCGCCGCCATTTGCTGCCCGAATACATGACGGAAAACCTCACTTACACCCATACCGAAGACGGTGAAGTGCACCCTGGCGAGGTGGTGGAAGAGAAAATCTCGCTGTCCGAGCGCTTTGGCCTGTGGGTCAGTTTTTACCCCTTTAGCCAGGACGAATACCTGACCATCGTGGCGCAATGGTTGTCATCGTTTGGCGTTGAGCCGTCTGCCATCGAAGCGGCGCGTCCCGCATCGCTGGTTTGGGCTTTGGAGCGAGGCTCGCGCAGTGGACGCGTGGCTTACCAGTTCGCCCGCGATTTCGCTGGAAAACATTAGGATTTCAGCGTGACAGTTCTTGTTGCCGACGGCGATCGACCCCGTGAAGGCGGTACAGACCGAAAAACGGTCGACGTGGCGGTCGGCGTATTGATCAAACCGAATGGCGACTTTTTGCTCACCAGCCGGCCGCCGGGCAAGGTGTATGAAGGCTATTGGGAGTTCCCAGGCGGCAAGCTGGAAGCCGGCGAAACCGTCGAGCAAGCGCTGCGCCGCGAACTGATCGAAGAAATCGGCATCACCATTGGTTCAGTTCATGTTTGGAAAGTCGAGCTGGTTGACTATCCCCACGCTTTTGTGCGTTTGAACTTTTGCAAGGTTTTTGAATGGACAGGCGAACTGCAGATGCGTGAAGGCCAGTCGTTTGCCTGGCAGAGCCTGCCGGTTGCGGTAGAGCCGGTGCTGCCAGGCACGATTCCGGTATTGGCTTGGTTTGCCGCTGAGCGCGGCTTGACAGCGTCAACACAAAGCACCGTGTAAACAGGCCGTCATCCGTTCTTGCTGTAATTCAGCCATGAACTGGACCGCCTACATCGACAACTACTGTGAGCGTTTGTTGCCCGGCTTTTGGGATGAGCCGCTGAACGCCATCAGCAATCTGGCGTTCTGGCTGGCAGCCTGGCTAGTTTGGCGCTGGCGGCAGCGCGAGTCACCCGGGCGCATGCTGCGCGGCAGTTCAGACATCCATGGCTTGCTGGTCATGCTGGTGCTGATCGGCGCGGGCAGCTTTGCTTTTCATACCCTTGCCACCCGCTGGGCGGGGGCGCTCGATGTGCTTTTCATAGCGGTCTATTTGCACTTTTATCTGGCGGTGTATCTGCACCGTGCACTGGGTTGGCGCTGGTCGGTCGCATGGCTGGGTGTGCCGATGTTTTTTCTGGCCAGCCGGGTGCTGTCTTTGCTGTGGGTGCAGGTTCCAAGTGCTGCCGCGGGTTATTTGTCTGCTTGGACGGTTTTGCTGCTGCTGTGCGCCCATAGCGCCTGGCAACAACTGCCTTCAACCCGGGCGCTGACAGCCGCTGCGGCCTGCTTTGCCGTCAGCTTGAGCCTGCGCCAGCTCGACATGCCGCTGTGCAGCAACTGGCCTTGGGGTACCCACTTTGCATGGCATCTGCTGAACGCCGTCACCCTGAGCCTGACGACCTGGGCCGCGGTGCAGCTGCAATGGGTCCAAGTCCGAGGCAAATCAGATGCTACATAATAAATAGCTGCTCTCCCTTATATCTATTGGGATAAAGCCTGATTTGACCCTCTAAATCGGCTTAAAAACGAGGTATCTTGCTTGAGTAACCTTGTTTTTTGGCATTCGTCTTGCTATCGGTTTGACCTCATCATCAACGAGGCAACCCCATGAACAAGCGGCAACTTCTTAAATCCAGCTTCGCAGCCACGGCAGCTGTCAGCGTGGCGGCTCCGGCGCTGGCGCAAACCAGTCCCAATGTGCGTTGGCGCATGGCCTCCAGCTTCCCCAAAAGCCTGGACACGATCTACGGTGGTGCCGAGGTGCTGGCCAAGCGGGTAGCGGCTATCACTGGTGGCAAGTTCCAGATTTCGGTGCACGCTGCTGGTGAATTGGTGCCCGCTTTTGGTGTGGTCGATGCCGTGCAAAACGCCTCCGTCGATTGCGGCCACACGGCCAGCTACTACTTCGTGGGCAAAAACAAGGCTTTCGGTTTTGAAACCACCCTGCCTTTCGGCATGAACCAGCGCCAGCAGAATGCCTGGATGTATTACGGCGGCGGCTTGGAGCTTGTGCGCGAGTTCATGCGTGACTATGGGATTGTCAACTTCCCAGGCGGCAATACCGGGGTGCAGATGGGCGGCTGGTTTCGCAAGGAAATTAAAACACTCAATGATTTGAAAGGACTGAAAATTCGGATTGCGGGTCTGGGCGGCGAGGTGATGACCCGACTTGGTGCAGTTCCATTGCAATTGCCGGGTGGCGAGATTTACCAGGCGCTTGAAAAGGGCAATATCGACGCCGCCGAATGGGTGGGCCCTTACGACGATGAAAAACTGGGTTTTTACAAAGTCGCGCCGCATTACTACTATCCCGGTTGGTGGGAAAGCAATTCGATGTACTCGTTTTACGTCAACAGCAAGACCTGGGACGCGCTGCCCAAAGACTACCAGGCCGCTTTCGAAGCTGCCGCCGCTGAGGCCAATGGCGACATGATGGCCGAATACGACTTTAAAAACCCGCCCGCCTTGAAGCGGCTGGTCGGCAACGGCGTCAAACTCCACGCCTATCCAACTGAAATGATGAAGGCGGCGCAAAACGCAGCCTTTGAGTTGTACGCTGAAGAGGCCAACAAAAACCCGGCCTTCCGCAAAATGTACGAGCCGTGGAAGAAATTCCGTGCGGACGTGATGCTCTGGCACCGCTTTGCCGAGCAGACCTACTCCAACTTTGTCTACAACAACCCGCCCACAAAGGGTTGAGGCAAGTGTTTAGCTGGCGAGCTATTCAAAAGCGCGCCGCATCTGTAAGGTTCATATCGGGGCATTGCCACCTTTTCACGATGGTTCGAGCCCCGGTCACACACGTTTCATCATGATCAGCACAGCAGCCCCGACAATGCTGGAGTCCGTCAGCCATTGAACTCCCACATTCTGCGGGCACCCAGCACCGCATCAGGGTAGGGCGCCTTGCCGCGTGAGCCGTTGTAGCGGCCCAGGCCCATGAACAGGTCGCCTTTTTCACGGTCCAGGTAGTGGCGCAGGATCACGCAGCCAAAGCGCAGGTTGGTCTGCATGTGAAAAAGCTTGCTCGCATCGCCGTCGCCTATCAGGCGGACCCAAAACGGCATGACCTGCATGTAGCCGCGCGCGCCCACCACGCTGATGGCGAATTTGCGAAAGTTGCTCTCCACCTGAATCAGACCCAGGACCAAAGCGGTGTCCAATCCGGCGCGTTTACTTTCGTACCAAACGGTTTGCAAAAATTCCTTGCGGATTTGCAGCTCGGATTTTTTGCTCCGCAGGCGGTCGCTCATGGCAGCCAGCCAGCGCAGGTAGGCCAGCCGGCTGTCGGTGTCCTTGAACTCGGGTACCGGTGGAGCTTGATTGGCGATGGCCGAACTCAGCGCTGTTCGCACCGAGTCGATCAGCGGCTCTTCAACTTGGGCCCCAGCGTTGGATTGCTCTGAAAAAAGGAGCTGCCCGCATATTAAAACAGTGGACTGCAAGGCTTTTCTGCGGTTAAAAAAGCTCTCGGACACGGTTTTACAGCCTCAGTTTTCCCTTGATGAAGGCCAATGCACCAGCAACTGGAACCTGGGTCGATTCGGTATCACGGCGATGCTGGTATTCCAAGTGGCCTTCTTTCAGGCCCCGGTCGCCAATCGTCACGCGGTGCGGCACGCCGATGAGTTCCCAGTCGGCAAACATGGCGCCCGGCCGCTCGTTGCGGTCGTCCAGAATCACGTCAATACCCGCAGCCATCAGTTCGGCGTACAAGTTGTCGGCAGCCGCTTTGACATCTGCAAAACGGTCCGGACTGATGGGGCACAGAACCACTGTGAAAGGCGCAATCGCGTCCGGCCAAATGATCCCTTTGGCGTCGTGGTTCTGCTCAATCGCAGCGGCGGGCAGGCGTGTGATGCCAATGCCGTAACAACCCATTTCTAAAAACTGCGGCTTGCCGTTTTCACCCAGAAAGGTGGCGTTCATGGCTTTGCTGTATTTGGTGCCGAGGTAAAACACGTGGCCGACTTCAATGCCGCGCTCGATGGCAAGAACGCCCTTGCCGTCGGGGGAGGCATCGCCTTGGACGACATTTCGGATGTCTGCGATCACGTCCGGCTCGGGCAGGTCGCGCCCCCAGTTGACACCGGTGAGGTGGAAGCCGATTTCATTGGCGCCGCACACCCAGTCGGCCATGGCAGCAACTTCGCGGTCAACCACCAGCTTGGCGGGCTTGTGCATGCCGAGCGGGCCAAGGTAGCCGGGCTTGCAGCCGAAGTGGTCTTCAATCTCGGGCAGGGTTGCAAAACGAAAGCCAGCCATGCCAGCTACCTTGCCGACTTTCACTTCATTCATGTCATGGTCACCGCGCAGCAGCAACAGCCAAACCTGAGTTTTGGCGACTTCATTTTTGTCGTTTAGCGTGTCGGTGGCCAGTACCAAGGATTTGACGGTCGATGCCAGCGGTATGCCCAAAAGTTCTGCCACGTCCGCACAGGTCGATCGACCCGGCGTGGCCGTCTTGGTCATGGCCTGTGTTGCAGCTTTGCGCTCGCCTTGTGGTGCCAGTGCTTCGGCTTTCTCAATGTTGGCGGCATAGTCGCTCGTCGGGCAGTACACGATGGCGTCTTCACCGGTCGCAGCAATCACCTGAAACTCCTGGCTCAAGTCGCCACCAATCGCCCCGCTGTCGGCGGCCACGGCGCGGTAGCTCAGGCCAAAGCGGTCAAAAATCCTGCGGTAGGCGTCGGACATGTTCTGGTAGCTGACTTTGGCTGCCGCCTCGTCGCGGTCAAAGCTGTAAGCGTCCTTCATGATGAACTCGCGCCCGCGCATCAGGCCGAATCGGGGCCGGCGTTCGTCCCTGAATTTGGTTTGAATCTGGTACAGATTCTTGGGCAACTGTTTGTAGCTTTTGACGTCCTGGCGCATCACGTCGGTCACCACTTCTTCGCTGGTGGGCTGAACGATGAAGTCGCGGCCATGGCGGTCCTGTATGCGCAGCAGCTCTGGCCCCATTTTTTCAAAGCGGCCGGTCTCCTGCCACAGCTCGGCGGGTTGAATGACAGGCATCGTCATTTCAATGGCACCGGCTTTGTTCATCTCGTCGCGCACGATCGCTTCGACCTTGCGAATCACGCGCAGCCCCATCGGCATGTAGTTATAGATGCCTGCGCCGAGTTTTTTGATCAGCCCGGCGCGGGTCATCAACTGGTGGCTGGCAATTTCTGCGTCAGCAGGCGCTTCTTTGAGGGTGGAAATGTAAAACTGCGAGGCTTTCATGGGCTGATTTCTGATGAATTCTGAATGATTTTTTGAGTCTGGGCGAGCAGCTCAGGCGTCTTGCACTTGGCTTTGCTGAGTTCGCTGTGCATAATGCACTCAGTTTAAAAAATTTGAGGTTTGATTATGCTTGACCGGGACGGCTTTAGGCCCAACGTCGGCATCATCTTGCTCAACCATAAAAGTCAGGTTTTTTGGGGCAAGCGTATTCGCACCCACTCGTGGCAGTTTCCACAGGGCGGCATTGATCGGGGTGAAAATCCCGAACAGGCGATGTTCAGGGAATTGCATGAAGAAGTGGGGCTGATGCCGCATCACGTGCAGGTGCTGGCCCGAACCCGAGACTGGTTGCGCTATGAGGTGCCTGACCGGTTCATCCGCCGCGATGCGCGTGGACATTACAAAGGCCAGAAACAAATATGGTTTCTGTTGCAACTGGTCGGTCACGACTGGGATTTGAACCTGCGCGCCACCGACCACCCAGAGTTTGATGCCTGGCGCTGGAACGATTACTGGGTGCCGCTTGATGTGGTGGTCGAGTTCAAACGTGGTGTGTATGAAATGGCGTTGACTGAACTGGCGCGCTTTGTGCCGCATCTGGACTGGCGCGGTGATGGGCGGCCCGACAACCATGGGAATCACAACCGCCATGAGCGCGGCCATGGCCAGAGATCAGAGCAGGGCCATTTTTCAAGATCTGGCGTGGCGCTTGAGCTGCCGCCAGGAGCCAGTTTTGAGCCCGACCCCCAAACCAGCCAGCCAGTGAACGGGGAAGGAAAAAAATGAACATGAAAAAGACCCCTTTCCTTCGGGTGATGGTGTTCTGTCTGTTGGCATGCGCAGCTCAGCTGCAGGCGCAGCAAATTTTCGCGAACGATGCCGAGTGGAAGGAAACGGACGCGCCGCCCCCGCCGGCGTTTGATCTCAACAAATTGATCTTGTTTGATGTTCCGACCAGCATGTCACTGGTCTATGGGGTGGACCCTGCAACCGTCAGTATTTCAAAAAGCGACAGTCTGGTGCGATATGTGGTGGTGGCCACCAGCGCCAGCGGCGTGCGAAACGTGATGTACGAGGCATTGCGCTGCTCAACCGGTGAGTTCAAGACCTATGCCCGCTATTTGCCAAATGGCAAGTGGAGTCTGGTCAGCAATCCGCAGTGGCGCTCGGTGTTTGACCACATGCCGTCTAAACATCCGCTGCTCCTGGCCAAGGCCGGCGCGTGCGACCATGCTGCGCCAGCGGGCTCGGTCGCTGAGCTGGTGAACAAGCTGAAGAATCCGCCGCGATTCCTGGACCAGTAGACGAAGAGTCCAGCCCTGGGCCTCAGCGCATCAAGACGAGGTTGGTCCGATGCACCATTTCTGGCTCGCCGGTATAGCCCAGCAGCTTTTCAAACTCGGTGGAAGCCTTGCGGCAAATCAGCCGCGCCTCAGCGCTGGAGTAGTTGGCCAGGCCGCGGGCAATTTCCAGATCCTCTGTGCTTTTGATGGCGATCACGTCACCGCGTGAAAATTCGCCCGACACGGCGGTCATGCCAATCGGCAGCAGGCTCTTGCCCTCGCGCGCCACTTTGACCGCAGCGCCGGCGTCCACCGTGACTGAGCCGCGCATTTGCAGATGGTCGGCCATCCATTGTTTTCGGGCCTGATTTTTGGCCGTTTGCGCCACCAGCAGCGTGCCAATCGCTTCGCCCTGGCTGAGTCGAATCAGCACCGAGGGCTCACGGCCCCAGGCAATCACGGTGGATGCCCCCGAACCAGCAGCGCGCTTGGCGGCGAGGATTTTGGTGATCATCCCGCCGCTGCCAATGCTGGAGCCCACGCCGCCGGCCATCGCCTCAAGCGCTGCGTCGCCGGCCTTGCCCACATGCACAAACTGCGCAGCAGGGTCTTTGCGCGGGTCAGCGGTGTACAGGCCCTTTTGATCGGTCAGGATCACGAGCGCATCGGCTTCGACAAGATTGGCCACCAGCGATCCCAGGGTGTCGTTGTCACCAAACTTGATCTCGTCGTTGACAACGGTGTCGTTCTCATTGATAACTGGCACCACACCCAGACTCAGCAGCGTCAGCAAGGTCGACCGCGCATTCAGGTAGCGCTCCCGGTCGGCCAGGTCGGCATGCGTGAGCAAAACCTGCGCACTGCCAATGCCGTTTTGCCGTAATTGCGTTTCGTACACCTGAACCAAACCCATCTGCCCCACCGCCGCCGCCGCCTGCAGCTCGTGGATGGCTTTGGGGCGACTGGCCCAACCCAGGCGTTTCATGCCCTCGGCAATCGCGCCGCTGCTGACCATGATGACCTCACGCCCGTCCTTGACCAAAGCCGCCAGCTGCTCACACCACTGGCCAATCGCCGCGGCATCCAGGCCACGCCCTTCATCGGTGACCAGGCTGGAACCGACCTTGACCACGATGCGTTTGGCGTGGCGAAGAACGTGGGCGTGGGTTTTTTCTTGCATGTTCAGGGTGTGGGAAGCAGTTCTGCGTGATTGTGAGACGTTTTCAGGGTTGCATGTCAATGGATACTTGGGTTGGCAGCTCCTGAATAAATAGCAGCCAGCCTACTCTGGCGGTAATTCCACAAAACGCGGATCGACTTCTTCCACTGGCTGCTCACTTTTTTGTACCTTTTTGACGTGCTGGTAAATTGTCTTGATCAGGTGTTCGCAGCCTTCGCGTGTGAGAGCCGATATTTCAAACACAGGGCCTTTGAACTTAAAGCGCTTGACGAAATCCTTGACGATTTCTGCGCGCTTGTCACCGTCCACCATATCCAGCTTGTTGAGCACCAGCCAGCGCGGTTTTTTAAACAGCGCTTCATCGTATTTTTTCAGCTCGCCCACAATCGCCTTGGCCTGCGCAACCGGGTCAACGCTCTCGTCAAACGGTGCCAAATCAACAATATGCAGCAGCAGGCGGGTGCGTTCCAGATGGCGCAAAAACAGATGACCCAAGCCAGCGCCTTCAGAGGCTCCTTCAATCAGGCCGGGCAGGTCTGCCACCACAAAGCTTTGCTCAGGCGCGACGCGCACCACACCCAAGTTGGGGTGCAGGGTGGTGAAAGGGTAGTCAGCAATGCGTGGCCGCGCATTTGAAACAGCGGTAATAAAAGTGGATTTGCCCGCATTGGGCATGCCCAGCAAACCAACATCGGCCAACACTTTCAGTTCCAGTTTTAGACTTTTGCGCTCACCGGGCCAGCCCGGCGTTTTGCTGCGCGGCGCACGGTTGGTCGAGCTTTTAAAGCGCAGGTTGCCAAAGCCACCGTCGCCGCCTTTGGCGATCAAAACCTGCTCGCCTGGCTCCATCAGCTCGAACAGCACCTCGCCCGTTTCGGCATCACTCAAAATGCTGCCGACTGGCATTTTCAAGATCACGTCGTCGCCCTTGGCGCCGAACATGTCTGAACCCATGCCGTGTCCGCCATTTTTAGCATCGTGGCGGCGTGAAAAACGAAAATCAACCAGCGTGTTCAGGTTGATGTCGGCCACCGCGTAAACATGGCCACCGCGCCCGCCGTCACCGCCGTTGGGGCCACCAAACTCTTTGTATTTTTCATGGCTGAACGAGACGCAGCCCGCCCCGCCATCGCCAGCGGCAATGTCAATAAAGGCTTCGTCAACAAATTTCATGGTGTGGCTCTCATCAGATCACTCAAGAGAAGTAGTCTACAAATAAAAAAGCCCCGACAGGTCGGGGCTTCGAGGGTGTCACAAGGACTTGTCGAAGTAATAGACTTATGCCGGGGTGGCAACAGCCGTCACGCTGACAGTTTGCTTGGACAACGCACCTTTGATCGCAAATGAGACTTGACCGTCTATCAGCGCAAACAGGGTGTGGTCCTTGCCGATACCGACATTGGTGCCAGGGTGAAACCGGGTGCCGCGCTGGCGAACAATGATGCTGCCTGCGTTGATGACTTCGCCGCCAAATTTTTTGACGCCAAGCATTTTGGGCTGTGAGTCGCGCCCGTTTCGCGTAGAGCCGCCGCCTTTTTTCTGTGCCATGTTTCAGTTACTCCTGATGGTGCCGGGCTTAGCCAGCAATCGCGCCAATTTGCAGTTCTGTGTAGTTCTGCCGATGGCCCTGGCGTTTTTGGTAGTGCTTGCGCCTGCGCATTTTGAAAATGCGAATCTTGTCGCCTCTGCCGTGAGAGATGACTGTCACAGTAACACTGGCACCTAGCACCAAGGGCGTACCAACTTTGATATCAGCGCCGTTTCCGACAGCCAACACCTGGTCAATAACGATCTCTTGGCCTACGTCCGCAGCAATCTGTTCTACTTTAATTTTTTCACCGGCGGCAACCTTGTATTGTTTGCCGCCGGTTTTTATGACCGCGTACATGTAAGACCTCTTAATATTGAGTTCTGCAGACGGATTTCTGCAGAGCCCAGTATTCTAGCATGGAGGGGCATGAATAACCACGGCGGCCCAATACGGATCAAAGGGCTGGCTCTTGATGCCATCCGACTTCCTATAATCGAGCACCTACATCCTCGGGATTTGCCTCTTTTGTCTGCCAATTCATCCAGCACCGCTGCTGCTCTTACTCTGATTGCTGACGACATGCGCGGCATGGATTCAGTCATTGCCACACGTTTGCAGTCGGATGTGCCGCTGGTCAGCCAGGTGTCCCAGTACATCATTGCCGCCGGCGGCAAGCGCCTGCGGCCGGCGCTGCTGCTTCTGATGTGCGGGGCGCTCGGTTATCGGGGCGAACAGCGCTTCAACATGGCGGCTGTGGTTGAATTTATCCACACCGCCACCTTGCTCCACGACGACGTGGTCGATGAGTCCACCTTGCGCCGTGGTCGCGCCACGGCCAACGAGGCATTTGGCAATCCGGCCAGCGTGCTGGTGGGCGATTTTTTGTATTCGCGGGCGTTTCAAATGATGGTGGACGCAGCTGACATGCGCATCATGCAGACCCTGGCCGAAGCCACCAATGTGATTGCTGAAGGTGAGGTGCTCCAGCTGATGAACATGCACAACGCCAGCCTGACGCAAGAAGATTACCTGCTGGTCATACGCTCCAAAACGGCCAAACTTTTTGAGGCCAGCGCCCGACTGGCTGCCTTGCTGGCCAAGTCACCCGTGGCAATTGAGAAATGTTGCGCTGATTACGGTCAGGCATTGGGGACAGCGTTTCAGGTGATCGACGATGTGCTCGACTATGACGGCGACGTCCAGGTGATGGGTAAAAACCTGGGTGACGATTTGCGCGAAGGCAAGGCGACCTTGCCGTTGATCATCGCCATGCAGCGCGGCTCGCCGCAGGAATGCAGTGTTATCCGGGAGGCCATAGAAACTGGCGGCACAGCCAGTATGGCCAAAATCATCGGCATCGTGGAAAAAACAGGCGCCCTGACAGCCACCCGTGACGCAGCAGCAGCCGAGGCACAGCGCGCTCTGGACGCCCTGCAAAATCTGCCCGGCAATGTCTTCAGCGACGCCCTGCGCCTGTTGGCGTCTCAGTTGCTGGGTCGGCGCTCTTGAACCTGCCAGAGCCCTTGGCGACGCCTGGGCCGTCTTAGCCCACACCCTTCACAAAACCCGCTACCTTGCGGTTTTATCAGCGGCCCTACGCACGGGCACGGCTGCGCGGGGCGCGCGCATTTGAAATTAAAAAAGTTGTTTTTTGGTAACACACCGCGGTGCGGTATTGCTAGATTTTTGGCTTTTACTTATTAAATTGAGTATATTGATGTTTCTGATAACTATCAATCTGAACTCCAGTATGAAAAAACTTCTCCTTTCCTCCCTTGTCCTCGTCTCAGCCTCGGCTTTTGCGCAGTCTAAAAACTTTGAAGGCTTCAGCGCCTCGGTGGCTATTGCCGGCGGCAGCAGAACCGTGACCGGTGGTCCCATCCTTTTAACCAACAACAACTCTGCTGGTGCAACGATGTTGGATGGATCCAAAAGCGCTACGGGACTTGCGCTGGGTGTGGCTTATGGGCTTACCACGGGTCCTTTGCTGACAACGGTCGGTGTTGACTACGTTTCGGGCAAATCAACGGTTGTAAATCCAGCCACGCCGGCAGCCGTTGGCTCGACCAGTTTCGATGTTGGTCAGCGCATGGACGTGTATGTGGCGCCGGGCTTTATGCTGACGAATGAGGCGCTGGCTTATGTCAAGCTGGGCTACGCTTCTTTCAGTGGCACTGCAATATCGGCTGGGCAAGGCGCCGTTGGTGGCCCTGGAAAATCGGGCGTGCTGTGGGGTCTTGGCTTCAAGCAGAAATTTGGCCAAGGCTCACCTTTTCATTTCTTTGCTGACTACACCGCTGGCACCACGGGTTCCGGCCGCAGCAGCAGCGTTCCCGCCCTGCTGTATGTGGACAACAAAGTCAAGTTTTCCACCTTGTCGATTGGCGTGGGCTACTCGTTCTAAGCCGCTGCTCTGCCAGCCAAAAGCCTGCTCAAAGAGCAGGCTTTTTTTCATTTATTACGCCTGTTTCAGGGGGCTGAGGGGTTAACATCACACCATGACTTCAGATGATCGCTCTGCAACCTATTTCAAGTTTCTCAACCTGCTCAATGCCGTCCGGGACCTGTCGAGCTTCCCGTCACTGGATGCGCTTGAAGAAAGACTCCTCAACACCTTAGCTGCCGCCTGGCACACGAACAGACGCATCACTGTGGTGGAGGCCATGGGCATCTTGCCTGACACGTCGACTGCAACGGTTTACCGGCGCCTGAAAACATTGCGGAAAAAAGGTCTGCTCGCGATTCAGCTCGACGATACCGATCACCGGGTTAAATACGTGTTGCCGACCGAGGCGGCCACAGAGTATTTCAGTCAGCTGGCGGATTGCCTGGTAAAGGCGCGCCGTCGGTGAGTTTGGGTGGGGCTGGCCGCGCGCTTGAAATGCCGCAGATTGTCCCAGCGCTTCTGATTGCGATCGCTTGGATCGTGCTTTACAAAGCCAACTCTTGGCTCTTTGCTTCCGCGGAGGTGAACAGTCACATCAGCTGGATTTTCCTACCTGCTTGCCTTCGCATCGTCGCCGTGATGGTTTGGCGAGGCGCCGGTGCAGCGGGCCTTTGGATGGGTGCGCTGTTCACAAGTTCTATCTGGTCGGGCGGCCCGGTGGTCAACGAGTTGCTCGGCGCCACCATATCGGCGCTCGCGCCTGTGCTTGCTGTGACTTTTTGCACCGAGTGGCTGGGTTTGAACGCCCGCCTTGAGGGCCTGAAGGCTCGTCACGTGCTGCAGTTTGCGCTGACCGGTGCCTTGGTCAATACCCTTTTGCAAAACTTTTACTTTTATATGAGCGGGATGCAGCCGTCTTTCATGGAAGGCATGTTGCCCATGCTGATCGGCGACCTTGCGGGCACCCTGGTGGTTTTGTATGGGGTCTCGGCGGTGCTCCAGCTGGTTTCTAGTCGCAAGCGCCAATAGACACCCCGAATTGATCCCCGCAGTGGCGGCTTCTGTCTGCAAGAAACCGGTTTGCCCCAGCGCTTGGTCAGCCGCTCATGGCATTGATACAATCAGTAACATATTGGTTTACAAACGCAGAGCGATGCGCGATCATCAGGCCTTTGCGCGGGACTTGAGGGACTATGGTTGCTGTTTTGAACGCGTTCGGTGATGCCGCTCAGATGTCGTTGCCGGGGCTGGGCAGAGCCTTGGTCTTGGCCGGAAAACTGGGCCAAAAAGCCGCCGAAGACATTTTCAGCAAAGCCAAGACGGGGCGCACCAGTTTTATTGCGGAGCTAACGGGCTCCGGCGCGGTCTCACCCTTCGACCTGGCGCACACCATGTCGTCGGCCTTTTCAGCGCCCCTGCTCGACCTCGAAGCCATCGACACCCAGCGGCTGCCCAAAGGCCTGCTGGATGCCAAAATTTGCAACACTTATCGAATTGTTGTCCTGGGCAAGCGCAACAACCGCCTGATCGTTGCCACCGCTGACCCCTCAGACCAGGAAGCGGCTGAAAAAATCAAGTTTTCGACCCAGATGGGGGTGGACTGGGTTATCGCGGAGTACGACAAGCTCTCAAAACTGGTAGAAGCCACCACGACCACCGCCTCGAAAGCGATGGAAAGCATCATCGCCGATGACTTTGGGTTCGATGAGGTCAGCGCCCTGATGCAAATCGAGAGCCCCGACGCAGCAGTGTCTGAGGTTGAGGATGCACCGGTCGTCAGGTTCTTGCAAAAAATGCTGCTCGACGCGTTCAGCATGCGGGCATCTGACCTGCACTTTGAGCCCTTTGAGCACAGCTATCGCGTGCGCTTTCGGGTCGATGGCGAATTGCGCGAGATTGCCTCACCACCTGTCGCCATCAAGGAAAAACTAGCCGCCCGTATCAAGGTGATTTCAAAACTCGATATTTCGGAAAGGCGCGTGCCCCAGGATGGCAAGATGAAACTGAAAATCGCCCCGGACCGGGTGATTGATTTTCGCGTCAGCACGCTGCCCACCATGTTCGGTGAAAAAATCGTGATCCGTATTCTTGACCCGAGCAGTGCCAAGCTGGGCATTGATGCGCTCGGATACGAGCCCGCAGAAAAAGAACGCTTGCTGGCGGCTATCGGCAGGCCTTACGGCATGGTGCTGGTGACCGGACCCACTGGCTCAGGCAAAACCGTGTCCCTGTACACCTGTCTGAATATTTTGAACAAACCAGGCATCAACATCGCCACGGCTGAAGACCCGGCCGAGATCACTTTGCCAGGCGTGAACCAGGTCAGTATGAATGACAAGGCCGGCATGACCTTTCCAGTCGCGCTCAAGGCTTTTTTACGGCAGGACCCAGACATCATCATGGTCGGTGAGATCCGTGATCTTGAAACGGCCGACATCTCCATCAAAGCGGCGCAAACCGGCCACTTGGTCCTGTCAACGCTGCACACCAATGACGCACCAACAACGCTGACTCGCATGCGCAACATGGGCATTGCGCCGTTCAACATCGCGTCCAGCGTGATTTTGATCACCGCCCAGCGTCTGGCCAGACGCCTTTGCCCCAACTGCAAGAAACCAACGGACATTCCGCGTGAAACGTTGATCGATGCAGGTTTCAAAGAAGACGACATTGACGGCAGCTGGACCACGTACCGCCCGGTGGGTTGCGCCATGTGCACCAACGGTTACAAGGGTCGGGTAGGTATTTATCAGGTGATGCCGATCACCGAAGAAATTCAGCGGATTATTTTGCGCGACGGTACTGCTTTGGAAATTGCCGAGCAGGCTCAGAGCGAAGGCGTCAACAGCCTGCGTCAGTCTGGCCTTTACAAAGTTAAACTCGGCATGACTTCCCTCGAAGAAGTGCTCAGCTGTACAAATGTCTGATGTCATGTTCGATTCCCTGTCATTGCAACCGCACCTGTAAAACGAGAAAGCGCCATGGCAATTGCATCCAAAGGTATTCATGAATTCGTGTTTGAGTGGGAGGGCAAGGATCGGGGCGGCAAACAAGTCAAGGGTGAAATTCGCGCTGCAGGTGAAAACCAGGTCAAATCCGCCTTACGGCGCCAAGGCGTACTTCCGACCAAGATTAAAAAGCGCCGCATGCGCTCGGGCAAGTCCATCAAGCCCAGAGATATTGCGATCTTTACCCGTCAGCTCGCCACCATGATGAAAGCTGGCGTACCGCTGCTGCAGTCGTTTGATATCGTGGGCCGTGGCAATGCCAACGCAAGTGTGACCAAATTGCTCAATGATGTGCGCGCGGACGTAGAGACGGGGACATCCCTGAGCGCTGCTTTCCGCAAATATCCTCTTTACTTCAGTGCCTTGTATTGCAACCTGGTTGAGGCGGGTGAAACCGCAGGTATTTTGGAAGCTTTGCTGGACCGCCTTGCCGTTTACATGGAAAAAACCGAGGCGATCAAGTCCAAAATCAAATCTGCCTTGATGTACCCCATCTCGGTCGTGGTTGTGGCTTTTGTGGTGGTGGCAGTGATCATGATTTTTGTGATTCCGGCATTCAAAAGCGTGTTTTCATCGTTCGGAGCCGACCTGCCTGCGCCTACGCTGTTCGTGATCGCTATCAGCGAATTTTTTGTTGCTTACTGGTGGCTGATTTTTGGCGGCATCGGTGGCGGGTTGTACTTCTTTTTTCAGGCCTGGCAGCGCAATGAAAAAGTCCAGCGTTTCATGGACAGAGCCTTGCTGAAAGTCCCGGTGTTTGGCGTATTGATCGAAAAGTCCTGCATTGCCCGATGGACCCGAACCCTGTCCACCATGTTTGCTGCAGGCGTGCCTTTGGTGGAAGCGCTGGACTCGGTTGGCGGCGCATCAGGCAATTCGTTATACGCGGACGCGACTGAAAAAATCCAGCAGGAGGTCTCTACTGGCACCAGCCTGACGGCTGCCATGACCAACGCCAACCTGTTTCCGAGCATGGTCTTGCAAATGTGTGCGATCGGCGAAGAGTCCGGCTCGGTTGACCACATGCTGGGAAAGGCGGCAGATTTTTACGAAGCTGAAGTCGATGAAATGGTGGCGGGTTTGTCCAGCCTGATGGAGCCTATCATCATTGTATTTTTGGGCAGTCTGATTGGCGGCATCGTCGTGGCCATGTATCTGCCCATTTTCAAACTGGGCCAAGTCGTTTGATGCTCGATGCTTTGCCTCCTTACGCGCTGGTTGCCCTGACAGGTTTGTTGGGCCTGCTGGTCGGCAGCTTTTTGAATGTGGTGATTTACCGCCTGCCCAAAATGATGGAGCAGCAATGGGCTGCCGAATGTAACGAGCTGTCAGGCCAAGTGCACAACCCGGCGGCAGACACCCCTGCGACAGAAAAACTCAGTTTGACGTCGCCCCGATCACGCTGCTCCAGCTGTGGCCACCTGATAGCCTGGTACGAAAATATTCCGTTGCTCAGCTATGTTTTTTTGCGCGGTAAATGCTCGGTTTGTGGCACGCCTTTTGGTGTTCGTTATCCGGTCACTGAGCTCATCACAGGTCTGCTGTTCGCTTTTTGTGCTTGGCGCTGGGGCAACACGCCAACGACTCTGGCCTGGTGCGGTTTCTCGGCAGCTTTACTGGCTCTTGCCGTGATTGACTGGGACACCACACTGCTGCCAGACGACATCACACTGCCGCTGCTGTGGGCCGGGCTGCTGTGTTCAGCTTTGCAGTTCAACCCGGCAGTCAGCCTGCCTGATGCTTTATGGGGTGTTGTGGCGGGCTACCTGTCACTTTGGTTGGTTTACTGGGCCTTTAAGCTGGTCACAGGCAAGGAAGGCATGGGCTACGGAGACTTCAAATTATTTGCTGCGCTGGGTGCCTGGTTTGGCTGGTCTGCTTTGGTGCCCATCATCTTGATGGCTTCGTTGATGGGTGCTGTTGTTGGCATGGCGATGAAGTTTTCAAGCCGCCTGCGCGAAGGTGGCTACGTGCCTTTTGGCCCTTTTTTGGCGGGCGCGGGTTTTACCGCCATGGTTTTTGGGCCCCAGGTCCTTCTTCATGCGGTGGGCCTGTAGGTGATTCGCGTGGGCTTGACAGGCGGTATTGGCAGCGGCAAAAGTACCGTCGCGCGCATGCTGACGGACCATGGTGCAGCACTGATTGATGCAGATGCCATATCACGCGCAACAACAGCGCCGGGCGGCGCGGCTATTGCTGCCATCGCTGCGCAATTTGGCCCGGATGCCATCGACGCATACGGTGCCATGAACCGCGATGTCATGCGCCAACGGGTCTTTGATGACCCAACTGCCAAAAAGCAACTCGAAGCCATCATTCACCCGCTGGTCAGCCACGAAGCCTCCCGGCAAGCCGAGGCGGCACGTCAGGCAGGTCGCCGTTGTGTGGTGTTTGATATTCCCTTGCTGGTCGAGTCCGCCCGGTGGCAACAGCAGCTCGACAAGGTGCTTGTGGTTGATTGCGAGGAGGCCACGCAAATCAGCCGCGTCATGACGCGTGAAAGTACCGAACATGGCAACAGCAAAGGCTGGACGCGCGACGCCATTGAAAAAGTCATCGCCCAACAGGCCAGCCGTGCCCAGCGCCGCGCGGCCGCAGACTGGGTGATCTACAACGATGGTGCAGACCTGACCGATCTGGCTGAACAGGTTCAAAAAATGGCAGGTCGCATCACGCTATGATTCGTGATCGTCTACAGTGCTTTCGCTGACAGAAACCCCGCCGTGATCCTTTACGAATACCCTTTCAACGAACGCATACGCACCTATTTGCGGCTTGAGCAGCTGTTTCGCCGATTGGGCGAACTGATGGTGCGTGAACACCCACTGGATCATCACTACGCCATCACCACGATCTTTGAGGTGATGGACGTTGCTGCCAGAGCCGATTTGAAAACCGACGTGCTCAAAGATCTGGAGAAGCAAAAACATGTCCTGAACGGTTATCGCGGCAACCCTGCCATCGCCGAGGGCGTACTGGATGAGGTGACCAGCCAGCTCGATGGCTGCTTTTCAAACCTCAATGCGCTGGCTGGCAAGGCGGGCCAGTCGTTGACAGAAAACGACTGGCTGATGAGCATCAGAAGCCGTGTGGGCATACCGGGCGGCACCTGTGAGTTTGACTTACCTGCCTACTATGCCTGGCAGCACCGGTCCGCCAGCTCGCGCCAGCACGACTTGCAGCGCTGGATCGCCTCGCTGATGCCCTTGGCTGAGGCGGTTCGCCTTTTGCTGCAGTTGCTACGTGACTCTGGTGCACCGCAAATGGTGACCGCGCCCGACGGTGTGTACCAGCAAAACCTGCCTCAAGGCCGCACGTTTCAGTTGCTCCGCCTGCGCATTGACCCGGCACCTGGCCTGATTCCGGAGATCAGTGGCAACCGGTTGATCGTGTCGGTGCGGTTGATGAATCACGGCAGTGATGATCGCTTGCATGCGGCCGGTGTGGATGCGTCGTTTGAATTGACACTTTGCTCCTGAAGCAGGTTGGAGGCTGCGGGCATGGCTGTTGATTCGTTCAAACCCAAAATCGTGGTGTGTCCCGCATGTCAGGGTGACGCGCTGTATGCCGCGAGTAACCCCTTCAGGCCATTTTGCAGCGAGCGCTGTAAGAACCACGACTTTGGTGCCTGGGCCAGTGAAGGGTTTCGTGTACCGACGGAAGGCCCGCCAGATGATGAAAACTATGGTGACCCGAAACTTCAATAACGCAGAAAGAAACGCATGATGCCCAACAAAATTTTGTGGATCCTGGCGGTGACTGTTTTTTTATGGGCGACTGCTGCTCAAGCGCAAGCACCTGAGGTGTTGAATCCGCCTGTCAAAACCACCAAGAAGAAGAGCAAGAAGCTCAAGGCAGGAGCCAAAACAAAGTTCATGGCCGGCTCACAAGAAACCAAAAAAGAACGCAGCACCCGCCTGAAGAGAGAATGCAAGGACGGCGTAGACGCCGGGGCTTGCACGGGCTACACCAAGTAGCCTCTATCAGTTGTTTCAGGCTGCCGGTGCGCCCAGCATTTGCTGCAACTCGCCGTTTTCATACATTTCCATCATGATGTCCGAGCCGCCCACAAACTCGCCTTTGACATACAACTGCGGAATCGTCGGCCAGTTGCTGTATTCCTTGATGCCCTGACGGATTTCGCCGTCTTCCAGCACGTTGACGGTCACAGGTTTTGACACACCGCATGCCTTGAGAACCGCAATCGCCTTGCCCGAAAAACCGCACTGCGGAAAGTTGGCATTGCCCTTCATAAACAGCACCACGTCGCTGGATTTAACGATCTGGTCGATACGTGCTTGGGTTTCATCCATGGTTTTGTCCTTTTAACAATCTGGCCTTCAATTATCCCATTGTCCGCCAGAACAGCGCTCAATTCCCGCCAAGTCCATGCGGCTTTGTACCTTTGCAAAGCCGCGGCTGGTCAGCAGTCCCCGCACGGCAGCGGCCTGCTCGTGACCGTGTTCGAGCAGCAGCCATCCGCCCGGTAGCAAGCGCTCGGGCGCGTGCTTGACGATTTGCAGGATGTCTCCCAGGCCATTCTGCTCTGCCACCAAGGCATTCAAAGGCTCATGCGTCAATGCCACCAGATGGGGGTCGGCGTGGGCAATATAAGGCGGATTACTGGCGATGACCTGATGCTGCCCACTGACTTTTTCGAGCCAGTTGCTATGGATGAATTGCACATCTGCCCCCAACTGCGCCGCGTTTTGTGAGGCAACGGCCAGGGCGTCTGTGCTGAAGTCAGTGGCAGTCACCCGGCACTTCAAATGGTGCGCAATGGCAATTCCCACCGCGCCGCTGCCTGTGCCCAGGTCCAGAACATCTGGCGAAACGATGCCTTGGGTCACATCCAATACCCACTGCACCAGGGTTTCAGTGTCGGGCCGGGGCACCAGCACCCGCGCATCCACATTCAAGCGCAAGCCAAAAAAATCTTTGTAGCCGACGATATAGGCCAGCGGCTCACCAGCCGCCCTGCGCAGGCTGACATGGCGAAAAGCTTGCACCGTTGCCTGGGTCAGCGCATCTGCGTCATGGGCCAGCAGCCAGGCGCGTTCTGTATCGGGCTTGCCCAGGGCGTGCAGTAGCAATAACTGGGCGTCCAGCCTGTCCAGGCCCAAGGTCCGCGCGTCCGAGAGGGCCTGGCTGACGGTGATTGGGGTCAAAAGGGAACCTGATAATTGCTATTAAAAAAGGAGCTGCATCCAAAGGCTTTAATTGGGCTAGAGGCCAATTTTATGGATAAATAAGGTATGTTCAGGCACATGTTGACGCTTTTCAGCCTTGCGACGTGGCTTCCAACTCGGCCAGTTGCTCCGCACCGCGCGCCACTTGCAGGGCCGTGACCACGTCGTCCAGGTCGCCTTCCATGATGGTTAGCAGCTTGTACAGCGTCAGGTTGATGCGGTGATCTGTCAGGCGGCCCTGTGGGAAGTTGTAGGTCCTAATGCGGTCGCTGCGGTCACCTGTGCCGACCAGGCCCTTGCGCATGGCAGCGTCCACGGCGGCCCGTTCTGATCGGTCTTTTTCATGAATCCGTGCGGTCAGCACTTTCAGGGCCTGCGCCTTGTTGCCATGCTGGCTGCGGCCGTCCTGGCATTCGGCCACGATGCCGGTCGGCAGGTGGGTAATCCGCACCGCCGAGTCGGTCTTGTTGATGTGTTGGCCGCCCGCGCCACTGGCCCGGTAGGTGTCAATGCGCAGGTCCGATGGGTTGATTTTGATCGCCTCCAGTTCGTCCGGCTCGGGCAGCACGGCCACGGTGCAGGCGCTGGTGTGAATACGGCCTTGGGTCTCTGTGGCGGGCACACGCTGCACCCGGTGGCCACCCGACTCAAAGCGCAGCTTGCCGTACACGCCCACGCCTTGCGCGTCGGGTGTCCCTTCAATGCGCAGCACCACCTCCTTGTAGCCGCCGAGCTCGCTGCTTGATTCGCTGATGATTTCGGTGCGCCAGCCGCTGCGCTCGGCAAAGCGGGTGTACAGCCGAAACAAATCTGCCGCAAACAGGGCCGATTCATCGCCTCCTGTGCCTGCGCGGATCTCGACAAAAGCGGGCCGCACATCGTCCGGGTCTTTGGGGATCAGCATGAGCTGGAGCGCATCGTCAATCTGGGTGATGTCGGCTTTGGCCGCGTCAATTTCTTCTTCGGCCATGACCGTCATGTCCGCATCGCCCTTGCTGGCTGCCAGCAACTCCAGAGCACCGGCCAGGTCGGCCTCGCGTGAGGTGAGTTTGCGGTATTGCTCGGCCACCACACTGACTTCAGAATGCTCGCGGCTCAGGGCGCGAAAGCGCTCCATGTTGCTGACAACGTCACTGGCCGACAGCAGGGCGTCCAGCTCATGGAGCCGGAGCAGCTGGCGTTCCAGGGTTTGTCTTAAAAAGGGCTTCATGTGCGAAATCTCAATATCGCCCTGTACCGATGTTGACAGGCAGGGGGCAGGGGATGGGTGGGGGAAGGCAGGCGCGACTGAACGCCGGAGCTAACGCTCGGCGTCGTCGGTTTTGGACCTGGCTTGGCCACGCAAAAACAGTTTCGACACGGTTTGCGCTGTCGCCTCACGACGCTCTGCATCTCCGGTGTGCAGCTCGGCCAGTGTGCCGTGCAGCATTTTTTGGCTCATGCCGCGGGCCAGGGCTTCCAGCACACTGTCAATTGACTCGCCTTTGGCCAGCAGCTTTTTGGCTCTGGTGATTTCCAGTGCTCGCCATTCGTCGGCCTGGGCATGGAGCTGCTGAATCAAGGGGACGGTACCGCGCTGGTTCAACCAGTGCATGAAGTTTTGAACGCCCGCGTCAATGATGACTTCAGCCTCAGCCACCGCCGCCTGGCGGCTGTCCCGGCCGGTTTGCACCACCTGGGCCAGGTCATCAACGGTGTACAGATAGATATCGGGCAGGGCCTTGACCTCAGGCTCAATGTCGCGCGGCACAGCCAGGTCAATCATGAAAATTGGCCGGCGTTTGCGCAGCTTGACGGCCCGCTCAACAGCGCCCAGGCCGATGATGGGCAGCACGCTGGCGGTGCAGCTGATGACCGCATCAAACTCGTGCAAACGCATTGGCAAATCAGACAGCGGCATGGTTTGTGCGCCAAATTTTTGCGCAAGCGATTCACCTCGTTCCATGGTGCGGTTGGCAATCACCATCAGTGCCGGGTTTTTGGCTGCGAAATGGGTGGCGGCCAGGTCAATCATCTCGCCCGCGCCAACAAACAAAATTTTGATCTTTGCCAGATCCTCAAACAACTGACCCGCCAGCCGCACGCTGGCCGCCGCCATGCTGATGCTGTGCGCGCCAATCTCGGTCGAGCTGCGCACCTCTTTGGCCACCGCAAAGGTGCGCTGAAACAGCTGGTGCAGGGTGCTGCCCATCGCGCCTGCGCCTTCAGCGGCGCGCACCGCGTCTTTCATCTGGCCCAGGATTTGGGGCTCGCCCAGCACCATCGAGTCCAGCCCGCTGGCCACGCGAAACACATGGCGCGCCGCCTGGTCGCCTTGCAGGGTGTAGGTGTGGGCACGCAGTAAATCAGGCGACACCCCCCCGCTGCTTGCCAGCCAGGCCAGCGTGTGCTCCAGCGCTGGCGCATCGCTGGCGCAGTACACCTCGGTGCGGTTGCAGGTTGACAAGATGGTGGCTTCCGGGTGCCTGGCATGGGACTCGCGCAAGCCCTTGAGGGTAGGCGCCATCTGCTCAATGGAGAACGCAAAACGCCCGCGCAGATCCAGCGGTGCAGTGTTATGGTTTAGCCCCAGGGCCCAGACAGACATGACCGGATTATAAAATTGAAGTGAGGCATTGTTGGCCTGCCCCGCGAAACTCCCCATAAAACACCCATGACCGCCTATTTGCTGCTGGATCACGTTCTTAATTTCTTGGCTCCCGCCGCTGGTACGGCACTGCTTTTGATGCTTTTGAGCCGCTTTTTTAGCCGATTTTTGGGATCAAAAAAGCCTCTAGGCCAATCAATATATGTACAAGCAGCTATTATTTTTATAGTGAATGTGCTGGTGCTGGCTGCTGGTATGGTGCTTTTGGGCAACGATGGCAAGATGGCCACCTACGCGTCCATGGTGCTGGCCTCTGCCGTTTGCCAGTGGGTGTTGTGGCGGGGCTGGCGCGTCTGAGCCGGGTTTTTACAGCCCGTCTTGCGCAGCCAAGCATGGAGCGGCTCGCTCCACAACTTGTCACCGCGTTGCCGTAAGTTGTGACCGCCAGTGTCCCGATAGGCTTGCAGCACGGGTGCGACGACCGCATAGCCCTTGGTCAGCCAATAACGCACATGACCCAACCCAACGCAACCGGGCCTGCTGGCTGGGTCATTTGAGTCCCTGCAGGGGCCAGCAGCACATCGCCGCTCCTGTCGTGCGCATGATGAAAACCCGGAAAGACCTCGTCTTTTGGATGATCAGGGTTTGAAAAATTCCACCCGGTCGGTGACGATGCCGTCGATCCCCAGGGCCAGCAGCCGCTGCACATCGGCTTCGTCGTTGACGGTGTAACTCAACAGTTTAAAACCTGCGCTTTTGGCTTGGGTGACGCTGGAGGTGTCCCACAGCTTGTGGTTGCCAACGACGGCAACGCAGCCGAGCATCAAAGCCGTTTCCAGCCAGCCCGTCCACAGCTCGTGCAGCAGGAGGCCGCGCGGCAGCTCGGGTGCCATATCAAGAGCTGCTTGCAGGGCGTCGGGTTGGAAGGACGACAAAAGTGGCTTGCGTGATTCGTTTTGCCAGAGCCGTGCGGCGTGCTCGGCCACCACGGTGCCCGTTTGCTCACTCGTGCCGGCGGTGGGTTTGATTTCAATGTTCAGGTCAAAGCCGTTGCTGATGCAATACCGCGCAATGGCGTCCAGGCTGGGGATAGGCTCACCTTCGTAGGGGGCTGAATGCCAGTGGCCTGCATCGAGTTGGGATAGGGCTTGCCAGGTCTGCTGGCCGGCGATGCCTTGGTCGTTGGTGGTCCGCTCCAGCGTGTCGTCATGCAGTAAAAAAGGCACGCCGTCGCTGCTCAGTTTCACGTCGCATTCAAACATGCGGTAGCCGTAGCTGGCGCCCATCCTGAAGGCGGCCAGTGTGTTTTCAGGGGCTAACTGGCCGGCGCCGCGGTGCGCTATCCATGGCGGGAAATACCAATGGTTCATCAAATCCTACGCTTTTTAGTCGCCACATCGGGTTACCGGCACCATCGCCCTCGCCCTGGCCCTCATTCGACCATCATCGCGGCGATACGGGCTGCAAGGCGGGCCATCCATGTTGTTTGCCAAGGTGGCCGAGGCCACCTGCATGAACGACCATCCGTTCATGCATGGCCACTATAAATGCGCATGAGCAGAAAAAGTTGCATTTTTGTGGTCACGGTTTCAGCTTTGAGCCCAAGCGTCTGCCAGCGGCGCTTCGCATGAGGGCATCTGGCGCGCCGCTGCAACAAACCGCTCCCCTGCGTTAACATTCTGAGTTGCCTGGGGTATCGCCCCCAAAGTCACTGAACGCCTACGATGAACGCACCCACCCCACTTGAAGAACTGAACGTTTTTGCGCTTGACGCAAAGACGCAAGAAGACCGCATCCGCGAAATCCCGTACAACTACACGTCATTTTCTGACCGTGAAGTGGTCATCCGCTTGCTGGGGGAGCGCGCTTGGGAACTGCTCAACCAGCTGCGTGGCGAGCGTCAGACCGGCCGGTCGGCTCGCATGCTTTACGAGGTGCTGGGCGATGTGTGGGTGGTGCAGCGCAACCCTTATTTGCAAGACGACATGCTGGACAACCCCAAGCGCCGCAAGCTGCTGATCGATGCCTTGCAGCATCGCCTGGGTGAGGTTGAAAAGCGTCGCACGCCAGGCGTGTACCCCCAGCGCGATGCCGTGGTGGGCGAGCTGCTTGAAGCCGCGCGCGATGCGGTCACCCGTTTTGCCACCTCGTTTGAAGAAATCTACGACCTGCGTCGCTTGGCCAGTCGCAAACTGGGAAGGTTAACGCAGAAGGACAACATCAAGTTCGACGGCTTGTCGCGTGTCTCCCACGTAACAGACGCGACCGACTGGCGGGTCGAATACCCTTTTGTGGTGCTCACGCCCGACACCGAAGTCGAAATGGCGGGCTTGGTCAAAGGCTGTATTGACCTGGGGCTGACGATCGTCCCGCGTGGTGGCGGCACCGGTTACACGGGCGGCGCGATTCCCCTGACCTGGAAATCAGCCGTCATCAACACCGAAAAACTTGAAGCCATGACCGAGGTCGAAATGGTCCTGCTGCCGGGCTTGGACCAGCCAGTGGCCACTGTGTGGACCGAAGCAGGTGTTGTCACCCAGCGCGTGGCCGATGCGGCTGACCGGGGCGGTTATGTGTTCGCGGTAGACCCCACCTCAGCCGAAGCATCTTGCATTGGCGGCAACATCGCCATGAATGCAGGCGGCAAAAAAGCGGTGCTGTGGGGCACGGCGCTGGACAACCTGGCCAGCTGGCGCATGGTCACGCCAGATTCGCAGTGGCTTGAAGTCACTCGGGTCAACCACAACCTCGGCAAAATTCACGATGCCGAACTCGCCAGCTTTGAGCTGAAGTATTTTGAAGCTGACGGCACAACATTTGTTCGGCAAGAGCGGCTGGACATTCCCGGCAAAAGCTTTCGCAAAGAAGGCCTCGGCAAAGACGTGACCGACAAGTTTTTGAGCGGCCTGCCCGGCATTCAAAAAGAAGGCTGCGACGGGTTGATCACCAGCGCCCGCTGGATCGTCCATCGCATGCCGGTGCACACCCGCACCGTCTGCATGGAGTTTTTTGGCAACGCCAAAGACGCAGTGCCCAGCATTGTCGAGATCAAGGACTTCATGTTTGCCGAGCAAAGGCGCAGCCAGGCTGCCGGCTCACCTGTGTTGCTGGCAGGGCTGGAGCACCTGGACGACCGCTACCTGCGTGCTGTGGGCTACGCCACCAAATCCAAGCGCGGCGGCTTGCCCAAGATGGTGTTGATTGGCGACATAGCCGGTGATGATGCTGACGCAGTGGCCCGTGCCACCAGTGAAGTCGTGCGCATCGCCAACTCGCGCAGTGGCGAAGGCTTTATTGCCATCAGCCCGGAAGCACGCAAGAAGTTCTGGCTGGACCGTAAAAAAACCGCTGCGATTTCGCGCCACACCAACGCCTTCAAAATCAACGAAGACGTGGTGATCCCGTTGCCGCGCATGGCCGAATACACCGACGGCATCGAGCGCATCAACATTGAGCTGAGCCTGGCCAACAAAATCAAGCTGTGCGACGCGCTGGAGGCTTTTTTAAGCAAAGGCAATTTGCCCTTGGGCAAAGCAGAAGACGCGAGCGACGTGCCTTCCCCCGACATGCTGGAAGGCCGGGTTACACAGGCACTTGCTTTGGTAGCCGAGGCGCGTGGTGTGTGGGCTGGTTGGTTGCAAAACGTCGATGCCTTGTTCCCCGAATTGCAAGACCACACCTTGCGCGCCAGCTGGAAGTTGCAGCTCAAGGCGCCGTTACAAGCCATTTTTACGGGTGGTGCCTTCTTGCCAATTTTTAACGAGTGCGTGGCGATTCACAAACGCGTGCTCAAGGGCCGCGTGTGGGCTGCGCTGCACATGCATGCAGGCGACGGCAACGTGCACACCAACCTGCCAGTCAACAGCGACGATTACGAGATGCTGCAAACTGCACGCCATGCGGTCGAACGCATCATGGTGCTGGCACGGTCGCTCGACGGAGTGATTTCTGGCGAGCATGGCATTGGGATCACCAAGCTGGAGTTTTTGACCGACGCCGAGCTCAAGCCGTTTGCTGACTACAAGGCCAAAGTGGATCCCGAGGGGCGTTTCAACAAAGGCAAGCTGCTGCGAAATCAGGAGCTGAAAACCCAGGCATCCATTGGCCGTGAGGCTAAAGGCAAAGCTAAAAATGACTTGCAAGAGCCTTTTCTGGCAGATTTGACCAACGCCTACACGCCCAGTTTTGGCCTCATGGGGCATGAGTCATTGATCATGCAGCAGTCCGATATTGGCGCGATTGCCGACAGCGTCAAGGACTGCCTGCGTTGCGGCAAATGCAAGCCAGTGTGTGCCACCCACGTGCCGCGTGCCAACCTGCTGTACAGCCCGCGCAACAAGATTTTGGCGACATCGCTGCTGGTCGAAGCGTTTTTGTACGAAGAGCAGACCCGGCGCGGCGTGAGCATCAAGCACTGGCAAGAGTTTGAAGACGTGGCCGACCATTGCACGGTTTGCCACAAGTGTTTGAGCCCTTGCCCCGTCGATATTGACTTTGGTGAAGTCTCGATGAACATGCGCAACCTGCTGCGCAAAATGGGCCAAAAAACCTTCCGCCCCGGCAATGCCGCGGCGATGGTGTTTTTGAATGCAACGAACCCGCAAACCATCAAGTTCATGCGCAGCGCGATGGTTGATGTGGGTTTCAAAGCCCAGCGCCTGGCCAACAAGCTGTTCACGAGGCTGGCGCGCAAGCAAACTGAAAAGCCCCCGGCAACAAAGGGTGCTGCGCCGATCAAAGAGCAGGTGATTCACTTCATCAATAAAAAAATGCCGGGCGGCCTGCCCAAGAAAACCGCGCGCGCCTTGCTCGACATTGAAGACAAAGACTACGTGCCCATCATTCGCAACCCGAAAGCCACCACGGCTGAGACGGAAGCGGTGTTTTACTTTCCTGGTTGCGGCTCTGAGCGTCTCTTTAGCCAGGTCGGTTTGGCCACCCAGGCCATGCTCTGGCATGCGGGCGTGCAAACCGTGTTGCCGCCGGGCTATTTATGCTGCGGTTATCCGCAAAAAGGCAGCGGCCAGTTTGACAAGGCCGACAAAATCATCACCGACAACCGGGTTCTGTTTCACCGTGTGGCCAATACGCTGAACTACCTCGACATCAAAACCGTGGTGGTCAGTTGCGGTACCTGCTATGACCAGTTGCAGGGTTACGAGTTTGGCAAAATTTTTCCCGGCAGCCGAATCATTGACATTCACGAATATCTGCTTGAAAAAGGTATCACGCTGCGGCCTGAAGACGGTGCGGGGAAGGGGTACTTGTTTCATGACCCCTGCCACAGCCCGATGAAGCTGCAAGAGCCGATGAAAACCGTCAAGGCGCTGCTGGGCGACAACGTCTTGAAAAACGAGCGCTGCTGCGGTGAATCCGGCACGCTGGGCGTGACGCGGCCTGACATTTCAACCCAGGTGCGCTTCAGAAAAGAAGAAGAACTGCAAAAGGGCGAGGCTGCGCTGAGAGCTTCGGGTGCCGTTGCAGACAAGGAGAACGTCAAAATTTTGACCAGTTGCCCAAGCTGCCTGCAAGGCCTGTCACGCTACCAGGACGACATGAAAAATGGCTTGCTTCAAGCCGACTACATCGTGGTTGAAATGGCTAACCAGATACTGGGCAAAGACTGGTTGCAGACCTATGTGGACTCAGCCAACCACGGCGGCATTGAAAGAGTCTTGGTATGACACAAGAAGGCTGCCCACTGTGTGAAGCGGACGGCGGCCTGCTGATTTTCAAAAACGATCAGCTTCGTGTCATTCAGGCCCAGGAAGAAGGCTTTCCCGCTTTTTACCGGGTGGTTTGGAATTCGCACGTGGCTGAGTTTTCTGATCTGACCCACGAGGAACGCCTCACCTGCATGCAGGCTGTGGTGTCGGTTGAAAAAACCCTGCGCGAACAATTGCGGCCAAGCAAAATTAACTTGGCCTCCTTGGGCAATGCCGTGCCGCATGTGCACTGGCATGTGATGGCCCGCTTTGACTGGGATAGCCACTTTCCGGGGTCGGTGTGGGCTGCTGCGCAGCGTCCCAAGAACCCTGAAAGACTGGCGCAACTTGCCTCGCAATGTGCTCAGATTAACCGTTTGTTGGCTGAAACGCTGGCATCCTGACGCTTCAGAAAGCAACACCACATGGCCGGCCTGCAAGCAGATTCACCCACTCCGACGGCGCTCACAGTGCATGGCACCTCACGTTTGCTGGAAGTGGTTTTTTCAGACGGTGCGGCATTCAGCATTCCGTTGGAGCTGATGCGCGTATATTCGCCCTCGGCAGAGGTGCAGGGCCATGGCCCAGGTCAGGAAGTACTGCAAACCGGCAAGCGTGAGGTGGGCGTGCTGGCGCTCGAGCCGATTGGCAATTACGCGGTCAAGCCCGTTTTTTCGGACGGCCACGAAAGCGGCCTGTTTTCCTGGGAATACCTTTACCACCTGGGCGCCAACCAGGCGCAGTTATGGAGCGACTACAACCGTCGCCTGGAAGCTGCTGGCTTATCGCGTGACGCCCCCATGGTGGCGGCGGGCGGCCACAGTTGTAGCAGCCACTGACGCTTAGATGCCTGTCAGTGTTGTTTTTGCATCATAAAAGGCAACAAACAATGCAAAGCCCCGTATGCGACTAGGGTTGTAGCCCTGCATTTCCCCGCGCGCCCTCTAGCATGGAGGGCATGACAAGTACCCATTTCGGTTTCCAATCCGTCGACGAAAAAGACAAGGCCAAAGCCGTGCGCGGCGTCTTTGATTCGGTCGCGTCCAAATACGACGTGATGAACGATCTGATGTCGGTCGGCATGCACCGGGCCTGGAAGGCTTACACAGTGCTGGTCGCCAACGTCAAGGACGGCCAGCGTGTGCTCGACATTGCCGGCGGCACGGGTGACCTGGCGCTGGCATTCGCACCCAAGGTGGGCTCCACTGGGCAAGTGGTACACACCGATATCAACGAGGCCATGCTGCGTGAGGGCCGTAACCGTTTGCTCGACGCCGGCGTGATCTTGCCCACTCTGGCCTGTGATGCAGAACATTTACCTTTCGCCGATGCTCACTTTGACCTGGTCACCGTCGCCTTCGGGCTGCGCAACATGACGCACAAGGACGCGGCCCTGCTGGAAATGAACCGCGTGCTCAAACCCGGCGGCAAGCTTTTGGTGTTGGAGTTTTCGAAGGTGGCCAAGCCCCTGACGAAAATCTACGACTGGTACTCGTTCAAGGTGCTGCCCAAACTGGGCAAGCTGGTGGCCAACGACGATGCCAGCTATCAGTACCTGGCCGAGTCCATTCGCATGCATCCCGACCAGGACACGCTAAAAGCCATGATGCTCAAAGGCGGCTTTGGTCATGTGGACTATCACAACCTTTCTGGCGGGGTGGTGGCATTGCATGTTGGAATCAAGTGCTGATGTTTTATTTTTCATTTGCATATCGGTGTTTTGTATAAAGGAGACGTTATGAAGATCTGGTCCATTGTTTTTTCTGCTGTGATGGCGCTGGGCGTCGGCTTTGCCGCAACCAGTGCTGAGGCGGCCCGTTTGGGCGGCGGTAAATCGGCTGGCAAGCAGTCGTCGAACGTGACGCAGCGCGAGGCAGCCAAGCCCACAACGCCAGCGGCGCCACCGGCCGCTGCGCCCGCCGCTGCACCTAAAAAGCCTTGGGGCGCCATGCTCGGTGGTTTGGCCGCTGGCCTGGGCCTGGCTTGGCTGGCATCGTCGCTTGGCTTGGGCGGCGCGATGGCCAACATCATGATGTTTGCGTTACTGGCACTGGTGGCTGTGCTGGCCATTGGCTTTGTGATGCGCAAAATGAAAGGCGGTGGCGCCAGCCAAGGGCAATCACCGTATGCGATGCAAGGCGCCGGCAACGTGGCCACGCCCCGAAGCTACAGCCCTGAAAATGTGGGTAACGATTCGTCCGCGCGACCCTGGGAACGCAACACCACGGCCTTCGATAACAGCAATGGCGCCGGCACTGGCTCGATGATTGGCTCGGGTTTGTCGGGATCACAGGCTTGGGGCGTTCCCGCCGGTTTTGACGCGGAAGGCTTTTTGTCAGCCTGTAAAGCCAACTTCCTGACGCTGCAAGACGCGTGGGATCGTTCAGACATCAACAACCTGCGCGCCATGATGACAGACGACATGCTGGGCGAAATCAAAACCCAGTTGGCCGAGCGCGAATCACACACCGGTGTGGGCGTGAACAAGACCGACGTGCAAATGCTCGATGCCAAGCTGCTGGGTATTGAAGAGCTGGCTGATGTTTACATGGCCAGCGTCGAGTTCTCGGGCATGATCCGTGAAGATGCATCGGCAGGCGCCAGCCCGTTCCGCGAGGTGTGGAACATGACCAAGCCGCGAGATGGCAGTGGTGGCTGGCTGGTGGCTGGCGTACAAGCGCTTCAGTGAGCCCCCACGGTCGCTCACTTCGTGTAGCTTCCTGCCCCCCGAGGGGGCCGCTGCGCCTGCAGCCCGGCAGAGCCGGTTCTGCGGCCCCTGCTTGATGGGATCATGACCTTCAAATTGAGTGGATCAACGCGGCAAGTTTTCTAATCTGAGTCAAAATCGGGAACGTATGAATAACACGTTCCCTTTTTCTTTTCTGGAGTCCATCGCCACCCGTTTTCAGCCACCCGCATGGGTGGTCGGCGAGACGCAGCAGCGGCTGGTGCTTTTTTTAAACCATGTCCTGATGCAGGAAAAAGAGGCGCAGGATCGCCTGGCCCGCAAAAAGGGCAGTGTGCTGCACATCCGCTGGGGCCTGTTTGAGCTTGATCTGCTCATCACGCCGGCAGGCCTGCTCGACAAGGCCACCCCTGCCGCCAAGCCTGATTTGTCGATCGCGATAGCGGCCGATTCGCCCATGGCGCTGATGCAGTCAGTGATGGCGGGCAAGTCCCCCCCCGTCAAAATTGAAGGCGATGTTCAGTTGGCGGCGGAGCTGGGCTGGCTGGCTGAAAACCTTCGCTGGGATTTTGAAGAAGATTTGTCACGGGTGGTGGGCGACATACCTGCCCATGCCATGGCTGACGCTGCCAGGCGCGTGGGGCAGGCCGTGAAATCGTTTTTGGTCACCGCACCCGGCAGTCCTTTTCAGCCGACAGGCGACAACCCGGCGAAAGCTGCTTCATGAGCCGTATCTTCAGAGGCATTTTTATTGTCTGGACGGTGCTGCGGTTTGGTCTGGATGAACTGGTCTTGTCGGGCTTTGAAAAGCCGTGGATCAAGCTGATCCGGCGCGTGGTGTCAGTAGGCCGCAATTTGCGGGCACCGCGCGGCGAGCGGTTGCGCGAAGCGCTGGAAAGTCTGGGGCCGATTTTCGTCAAGTTTGGCCAGGTCATGTCGACTCGCCGTGATCTGTTGCCGCCTGACATTGCCGACGAATTGGCCCGCCTGCAAGACCGTGTGCCGCCGTTTGATTCCGCTTTGGCGATTGCCAGGATCGAAAAGTCATTTGGCCGCCCGCTGGAGAAAATCTTTGCCAGCTTTGACCACACGCCGATCGCCAGTGCATCGATTGCCCAGGTTCACTTTGCGGTGTTGCCCAATGGCCGTGAAGTCGCTGTCAAGGTACTGCGCCCCAATATGCTGCCGGCCATTGAAAAAGACCTGGCGCTGATGCACATGATGGCAGGCTGGGTGGAGGGCGCGTCCGCTGACGGTAAGCGCCTCAAGCCGCGCGAGGTGGTGGGTGAGTTTGACAAGTATCTGCACGACGAACTCGACCTGGTGCGTGAAGCCGCAAGCGCTGCCCAACTGCGGCGCAATATGGCCGGTCTTGACCTGGTGATGATTCCGGAGATGATCTGGGACTACTGCATGCCCGACGTGATGGTGATGGAGCGCATGAAGGGCGTGCCCATCAGCCAGACCCAGCGTTTGCGCGATGCCGGCGTTGACATGAAAAAACTCGCACGCGATGGCGTGACGATATTTTTTACCCAGGTGTTTCGCGATGGTTTTTTCCATGGCGACATGCACCCTGGAAACATCCAGGTCAGCCTGGAGCCTGAGACTTTTGGCCGTTATATCTCGCTCGATTTCGGCATTGTGGGCACGCTCACCGAGATTGACAAGGAATACCTGGCACAAAATTTCAGTGCGTTTTTCAGGCGCGACTACAAACGCGTGGCAGAGCTGCACATTGAATCAGGCTGGGTACCCGCAACCACAAGGGTTGACGAGCTGGAGTCCGCCATTCGCGCCTGCTGCGAGCCTTACTTTGACAGGCCGCTGAAAGAAATATCGCTGGGCCTGGTGCTGATGCGCCTGTTTCAGACCTCACGCCGCTTTCATGTCGAGATCCAGCCCCAACTGGTGTTGCTGCAAAAAACGCTGCTGAACATCGAAGGTCTGGGCCGCGATCTGGACCCTGATCTCGATTTGTGGAGCACTGCCAAGCCATTTTTGGAAAAATGGATGCTGGAGCAAATCGGCCCTGAAAAGCTGCTGGCCCAGCTCAAGGCAGAAGCACCGGCGTACGCCAAGCTGTTGCCGCTTTTGCCGCGGCTTTTGTCGGACTACCTCAAGCGTCCGTCAGATGCCAATCAGCGCGGCCTGGTGGAACTGCTGGCCGAGCAAAAACGTACCAACAAGCTGCTCCAGGGCATTATTTATGGCGGCGCTGGTTTTGTGCTGGGCCTGATCGCCATGCAAGTACTCCTCAGGATCAGTCTTTTTTAGGTGACCGTTTATAATCAATGGCTTTGCCGCCTGGAGCGATCTGAGGCGCTTTCCACTGAAAACTCCCCCAAAATCATGCCAATTTACGCTTACAAATGCGAATCCTGCGGACACAGCAAAGATGTTTTGCAAAAAATGTCTGATGCGCCGCTGACGGACTGCCCGCAATGCGGCGCCGCCACATTTAGAAAGCAACTGACCGCCGCTGGTTTTCAGCTCAAGGGTTCCGGTTGGTATGTCACGGACTTTCGGGGTGGAGATCAGGCCAAAGGCGCCGAATCCGGCAGCACCGAGAAAACCGTCGCGCCCGTCAGCAGCGGTGCTGATGCGACCGCCAAGCCTGCCAAGTCAGAAACGACTGCACCTGCGGTTGCGTCTGCTCCGGCTGCAAGCCCTTCACCTGCGCCCAATCCTGCGCCCAAGACCACGCCATGATGGCTGCAATCCGCAAATGGCTGCTCGCCGGTTTGCTGGTTCTGGTGCCGCTGGCCATCACGGTCTGGCTGCTCAACTGGTTTATTGCCACGCTCGACCAAACCCTGCAAATCCTGCCTGGCAACTGGCACCCTGACAAGCTGATCGGTGTTCATATCCCTGGTTTTGGCGTGTTGCTGGCGTTGGCCATTGTGCTGCTCATCGGTGCGGTTGCCAGCAATTTTTTTGGCAAAAAACTGGTCAGCTGGTGGAACTTGCTGCTCAATCGCATCCCCATCGTTCGCTCGATCTACTCCAGTGTCAAGCAGGTGTCTGACACGCTGTTTTCAGAAAACGGCAACGCTTTTCGCAAGGCTTTGCTGGTGCAGTGGCCACGCGCGGGCGTGTGGACGATTGGGTTTCAAACCGGCACACCTGGTGGCGACGTGGTCAACCATCTGCCAGGCGACTATTTGAGCGTTTATGTGCCGACCACGCCGAACCCGACAGGCGGCTACTTTGTGATGCTCAAGCGTGAAGACTGTATCGAACTCAAGATGAGCGTTGACGAAGCCCTGACCTACGTGATTTCCATGGGTGTTGTGGTGCCAGGCAGTGCGGCCACCTACAAGCCCAAATAATTTTCAAACCCTATTTATGTCCTCTCAAATGCGTTCCAACTATTGCGGTCTGGTGACCGAAGCCCTGATGGGTCAAACTGTTTCCCTGTGCGGCTGGGTCAACCGCAGGCGTGACCATGGCGGCGTGATTTTTGTCGACCTGCGCGACCGCGAAGGCTATGTGCAAGTGGTGTGCGACCCAGACCGCGCCGACATGTTTGCAACCGCTGAAGGCGTGCGTAACGAGTTTTGTATTCAGGTCAAAGGTGTGGTGCGTGCCCGCCCTGAAGGGACAGTCAATGAAGGCCTGAAAAGCGGCAAGATAGAAGTGCTCTGCCACGAGATGACGACGCTCAACCCCAGTGTTACGCCGCCATTTCAGCTGGACGACGACAACCTGTCAGAAACCACGCGCCTGACGCACCGCGTGCTTGATTTGCGCCGCCCCTACATGCAAAACAACCTGATGCTGCGCTATCGTGTGGCGATGGAAACCCGCAAGTTTCTGGACGCCAACGGTTTCATTGACATTGAAACGCCCATGCTGACCAAAAGCACACCCGAAGGCGCGCGCGATTATCTGGTGCCAAGCCGCGTCAATGAAGGACAGTTTTTCGCGTTGCCGCAAAGCCCGCAATTGTTCAAGCAATTGCTGATGGTGGCGGGTTTTGACCGCTACTACCAGATCACCAAATGCTTTCGCGACGAAGACCTGCGCGCTGACCGTCAGCCCGAATTCACGCAGATTGATATCGAAACATCCTTCATGGGCGAGCAGGACATTCGCGACATGTTCCAGGGCATGATCAGCAATATTTTCAAAACAGTACTGAACACAGATCTGGGCGAGTTCCCCGTGATGGCCTACGCCGATGCGATGCATCGCTTTGGCTCCGACAAGCCCGATTTGCGCGTCAACATGGAGTTCACTGAACTCACCGACGTCATGGCCGATGTTGACTTCAAAGTTTTCAGCGTGCCCGCCACCACGCCCGGCGGTCGCGTGGTGGCGCTGCGTGTGGCGGGCGGCGCAGAAATGCCGCGCAGCGAGATTGATGCCTACACCGAATTCGTGAAAATTTACGGTGCCAAGGGCCTGGCCTGGATCAAGGTCAACGACATCTCCAAAGGCCGGGATGGCTTGCAAAGTCCGATTGTTAAAAACATCCACGATGCGGCGATTGCTGAGATTTTGAAGCGCACGGGTGCAGCTAACGGCGACCTGCTGTTCTTTGGTGCCGACAAAGCCAAAATTGTCAACGACAGCATAGGCGCACTGCGTTTGAAAATCGGCCTGAGCCCTCTTGGCAAAAAGTTGGGCCTGTTCGCGCCGGGCTGGAAACCGTTGTGGGTGGTCGACTTCCCGATGTTTGAACACGACGAAGCCAACAACCGCTGGAGCGCGGTGCACCACCCGTTTACCGCCCCCAAGGACGGTCACGAGGACTGGATGGACACCGATCCCGGCAAATGCATTGCCAAGGCCTACGACATGGTGCTCAACGGCTGGGAGCTCGGCGGCGGCTCGGTGCGTATCCACCGCGCTGATGTGCAAAGCAAGGTATTTGATGCCCTCAAAATTGGCCCTGAAGAAGCGCAGGAAAAGTTTGGCTTTTTGCTGGATGCTCTGCAATACGGCGCACCACCGCACGGCGGCTTGGCCTTTGGTCTGGACCGTATCGTGACCATGATGACGGGTGCTGAATCCATCCGTGACGTGATCGCTTTCCCCAAAACGCAGCGCGCCCAGTGTCTGCTGACCCATGCACCCAGCCCAGTGGATGAAAAGCAGCTCAAGGAACTTCATATTCGTTTGCGCGCGCCTGCGGCCGCTTGACGGCGCTGCTCAAGCTGGGGACGGCTGGTGGCACAAGAGCATGGGCGCTTTCAAGATACCGCAATCCGTCCTGGTTGTCGTTCACACGCCCGAGCGGCAGGTGCTGCTGATTGAGCGCACAGGTCACCCTGGCTTCTGGCAAAGCGTGACCGGTTCTAAGGACAGCCTGCACGAAGCCTTGCGGCGGACCGCTCAGCGCGAAGTGCAGGAGGAAACAGGCATCACGGCCAGCATCAGCCAGTTTGTGGATTGGTCTCTGGCCAATATTTACGACATTTACCCCGCATGGCGGGGTCGCTACGCGCCCGGCGTGACGCAAAACACCGAGCATGTTTTCAGTCTTTGCGTCGCAGCAGCTGTCCCGGTGACCCTCAGCGCACGCGAGCACACCGCTTACCAGTGGCTTCCATACCTGCAGGCGGCCGACCAGTGCTTTTCACCGTCTAACGCAGAGGCCATCTTGTTGTTACCTCAATTCATGGCATAAGCTTGCGGGCATGCAAACTGCCTCGAACCGTGAAAGTCTCGACCTGCTGCAAGGCGGTCAGGCTTTCTTTCCGGCGCTGATTCGCGCGGTCGACGCAGCGACCGCTTCAGTGCAGCTGGAAACCTATATTTTTGACATGCACGGCGCAGGCGCTGATGTGGCCCAGGCGCTGCTGCGTGCTGCGCGCCGGGGCGTGGTGGTGCAGGTGCTGGTTGACGGTATCGGCTCAAAACCCCTGAGCCCCGAATGGCAACAAAAAATGGCAGACGCGGGTGTGCAGTGGTGCGTTTACTCGCCTGTAGGGGCTGGCTTGAAGGGGCTGGGTTTGCTCATGCCCGATCGCTGGCGCAGGTTGCACCGCAAGCTGTGCGTGGTGGACCGGCAGCTTGCTTTTTGCGGCGGCATCAATATTCTGGATGATTTTTATGATCCCAACCACGGCAAGCTGGAATCGCCACGTTTTGATTTTTCTGTTCAGGTTGCCGGCCCGCTGGCGGCGCAAATGCACGAGGCGGTCAGCCTGCTCTGGTGGCGCGTTCAGGCCGGCTACAGTGCGCGAAGGCGACATCTGGGAGTTGCCTGGGACAAATTCAAGAAGGCAGGTTATGGCGGGCGCTCGCCTCCAGCCGTGCAAAGCCCCAGCTATGGCGCGCACGCGATGCTGGTTCTGCGCGATAACCTGAGTAACCGCAGCAGTATTGAAAAGGCGTATTTGAAAGCGATTGGTAAAGCGCGTAGCGAGATCCTGATTGCCAACGCCTACTTTTTGCCCGGCCGCAAGTTACGCCGTGCACTGATGGGTGCGGCGCAGCGCGGGGTCACCGTCACGCTGCTGTTGCAGGGCACGTATGAGTACTTCATGCAGTACCACGCGGCGCGCCCAGTCTATGACGCGCTGCTCACTTCTGGTATTGAAATCCATGAATACAAAGCCAGTTTTTTGCATGCCAAAGTCGCTGTCATTGATGGACGTTGGGCTACGGTGGGCTCGTCCAATCTGGACCCTTTGAGTCTGCTGCTGGCGCGTGAGGCCAATGTCGTGGTTGAAGACAAGGCCTTTGCCAGCCAATTGCGCGAGCGACTCTGCGCGGCCATTGCCACCCATGGCAGCCGCATAGACCCTGCCGCCTACAGCCAGCGGCCGTTTGGCCAGCGCTTGCTCGGCCGCGTGGCTTACGCCTTGATGCGCGTTGGTATCTGGATAGCGGGCCAGCGTTATTGATGGTTCAGCCTTATCCTGACGTGATACCCCTGACGTGACATGCAAGACCTGATTGTTCAGCGGCCCGAAGGCCTGTACTGTCCGCCTGGCGATTTTTATATTGACCCGTGGCGTGCGGTAGACCGTGCTGTCATCACCCATGCCCATGCCGACCACGCACGCACGGGCCATGGCCACTATCTGGCCGCAGCCCCCTCGGAGGGCGTGCTGCGTTCCCGACTGGGGCAGGCCATTTCGCTTCAGGCCGTGCAATACGGCGAGGTGGTCACGCACAACGGCGTAGCGGTGTCACTGCATCCTGCCGGCCACGTGCTGGGTTCTGCGCAGGTGCGCTTGCAGCATGGCGGGCAGACCTGGGTGGCCAGCGGTGACTACAAGGTGGCCCCCGATGCCACCTGTGCGCCGTTTGAGGCCGTGCGTTGTGATGTGTTTATCACCGAGTCCACTTTTGGTTTGCCTCTTTACCGCTGGCGACCAGATGCCGAGGTATTCGCCGAGATCAACGCATGGTGGGCGGCCAATGCGGCAGTAGGCCGTGCCAGCGTCCTGATGTGCTACAGCTTTGGTAAGGCGCAGCGCATTTTGAGTGGTGTGGACGCATCCATCGCGCCCATTGTTGTCCACAGCGCGGTTCAAACCCTCAACACCGCTTACCGCCTGTCTGGCGTGAACCTGCCAGACACAAAACTGGTCAGCGAGGTCACTGACCCGGCTGACTTCAAACGCGCCTTGGTGCTGTGCCCGCCCAGCGCAGCGGTGCGCCGCGCTGGGCCGCCCCGAGCAAGCACAGCCCCCTTGGGGGGCAGCGAAGCACACGAAGTGGCAAGCGTGGGGGCAAATTATTCCGGCCCATGGATCAAAAGATTCGGTGACTTCAGCGACGCCTTTGCCAGCGGCTGGATGCAACTGCGCGGCGCGCGGAGAAGGGGCAGTTATGACAAAGGCTTTGTCCTGTCTGACCACGCCGACTGGCCCGGACTGATCGGTGCCATCGGTGCGACGGGCGCCAAGCGCGTCATTGTCACGCACGGCAGCGTTCCGGTCATGGTGCGATACCTGTCTGAACAAGGCCTGGAAGCAGGGGCTTTTCAAACTGAATATGGCGACGATTCAGCGGAAGAAAAAGTTGACGTCAAGGTGGCCGCGTGAAGCACTTTGCCGCTCTGTTTACCGAGCTGGACGGCACCACCTCGACCAACGCCAAAGTCGCTGCCTTGCAGGCTTACTTTCAAGTCGTGCCCCCTGAAGATGCCGCCTGGGCGGTGTATTTCCTGTCAGGCGGCAAGCCCCGGCAGGTGGTCAAAACCGCTGCGTTGCGGGCTCTGGCTTGTGAAGCGGCAGGCATTGACGACTGGCTGTTTGAAGAGTGCTATCAGGCGGTGGGCGATCTGGCCGAGACCATTGCCTACATCTTGCCACTGGACTTTGAAGCCAGCGATGTTGGCCTGGCGGTATGGATCCAAGAACGCCTCCTGCCCTTGCGCGGCTTGCATGAAGACGAGATTGCCCAGCGCATTCAACGCTATTGGCGTGAACTCGATTCACGCGGGCGGTTTTTGCTGATCAAGCTGGTGGGCGGTGGCTTTCGTGTGGGTGTCAGCAAACTGCTGGTGCAACGTGCGCTGGCGGCCCATTCGGGGATAGACGCCAAGCGCATTGCCCAGCGCATGATGGGCTATGTGGATGCCAAGGCTTTGCCGACGGCCAGCAAGTTTGAAGCACTGACGGCGCGTTCTGAAGACGGCGTTCTTGATCTGATGGATGCTGGGCAACCGTATCCGTTTTTTCTGGCGCATCAGCTCGATGCAAGGCTTGCAGACTTCGACAGCAAGCTGGGTCCGGTCAGTGACTGGCAGGTCGAGTGGAAGTACGACGGCATTCGCGGGCAAGTCGTCAAGCGGGCAGGGCAGGTGTGGGTCTGGTCGCGCGGCGAAGAACTGGTGACCGAACGTTTTCCAGAAATTGTGGCGCTGGCATCTTTGCTGCCCGATGGAACCGTGCTGGATGGCGAGATCATGGTGTGGGCTGACAACGCACCCGCTCCGTTTGCCCTGCTACAGCAGCGCATTGGCCGCAAAACACTGGGTAAAAAAATCCTTGCAGATGCGCCAGTGACCTTCATGGCCTATGACCTCCTCGAAGCAGGCGGCCAGGACGTCCGGGCCTTGCCACAACATGCGCGGCGCTTGCAGCTTGAGCAAGTTCTTGTCAGCACCCAATTGAAGCTGTCACCGATTGAGCGTCTTGCGTCTTGGGCTGACTTTGCCGCCTTGCGAACGCAGTCGCGCGCACGCGGCGTTGAGGGCTTCATACTCAAACGCATCGATGCTGCCTATGGAACGGGTCGAACAAAGGCTGACGGTTTGTGGTGGAAGTGGAAAATCGAACCCATGACCACCGACTGCGTGCTGATCTACGCACAAGCCGGTCACGGCAGGCGTGCATCGCTCTACACCGACTACACCTTTGCCGTCTGGAATCGTCCACCGCTCGACGCTCAGGAGGCAGACGCTGTTGTCAAGGCGATTGAAAAACGCGAATCTGCCAAGCCCGGTGGACTACAACTGGTGGCTTTCGCCAAAGCCTACTCGGGCCTGACGGATGAAGAGTTCAAACAAATCGACAGCGTGATACGCAAAACCACGCTGGAAAAGTTTGGCCCGGTGCGCAGCGTCAAGCCAACACTGGTGTTTGAGCTCGGTTTTGAAGGCATCAACCTGAGCCCGCGCCACAAAAGTGGCATTGCGGTGCGCTTTCCGCGCATGTTGCGTATCCGCACTGACAAGCCGCTGCACGAGGCCAACACGCTGGATGACCTCAAATTGCTATTAAAAAAGTAGCATTTAACCCTTGTATTTGTTGGCTCATAGCCCTAAAACATACACCTCAAAGGGCTAAAACGAGGTTTTGGGCGGTTTGGTAACATCCAAGCATGCTTATGACATCAAATCCTTCCTTACCCAACACCACAGACGAAGGCACCCCGGTATCGGTCAAGATCCGCGAGCGCCTGGCAGTTGCCAAAAAGCGCTTTAATGCCAACGACAATATCGCCCAGTTCATCGAGCCGGGCGAGCTGGAAAAGCTGCTCGACGAGGTGGAAGTCAAGATGCAGGGCGTTTTGGACAGCATGGTGATTGACACCGAAAACGACCACAACACCAACAACACGGCGCGCCGCGTGGCCAAAATGTATCTGAACGAGGTGTTCAAGGGCCGCTATGTGCCGGCCCCTGCGGTGACCGAGTTCCCGAACGCCGAGCACCTCAACGAGCTGATGATCGTCGGCCCCATCACGGTACGCAGCGCCTGCTCACACCACTTTTGCCCGGTGATTGGCCAGGTCTGGATCGGTGTTTTGCCCAACGAACACACCAATGTGATCGGTCTGTCCAAATATGCGCGCCTGGCCGAGTGGGTGATGGGACGGCCACAGATCCAGGAAGAGGCGGTCGTGCAACTGGCCGATTTGATCATGGAAAAAACAACGCCTGATGGCTTGGCCATCGTGATGGAAGCGAGCCACTTCTGCATGGGCTGGCGCGGCGTCAAAGACCTCGATAGCAAAATGATCAATTCGGTCATGCGCGGCGTGTTCCTGAAGGACTCCAACCTGCGCCGTGAGTTTTTATCGCTGATTCCAAAGTCATAGCACTGACCTCGCCGTCAAGCCTTTCATTCATCACTGTCAGTAACCCGAGTACATCCCCATGTTGGTCCGCCTTTTATATGCCAGTCGTCTGGCTGATACTGAATCCGCAACAGCCACCGAGTCCATCCTGGCGCAGTCGCGAAACCACAATCCGGCCAGCGGGATCACTGGCATTCTTTGCTACGGCGGCGGTATTTTTTTGCAGGCGCTCGAGGGCGGCCGCCAACAGGTGAGCGCGCTGTATGGCCATATTCAAAAAGATGTGCGTCACAAAGACGTGGTGCTGCTGCACTATGAAGAAATCATGGAGCGCCGCTTTGGTGGCTGGACCATGGGCCAGGTCAATGTGGCCAAGCTCAACACGTCCATCCTGCTGAAGTATTCTGAAAAGCCGGAGTTCAATCCGTATTCGGTGTCAGGCAATGTGTCTTTGGCCCTGCTGGAAGAGCTGATGGCAACAGCGTCCATCATGGGCAGATCCTGACGCGAGCCGCTTCAATTGACCCTGCTTCTGGGCTGCGACTTTTCCAGTAGCCCCACCCGTCAAAAACCAATTATTCTGGCCCTTGGTGCCGCGCACGGGGGATGTGTCCAGCTCTCCAAACTTGAGCATATCGCTTCGCTTGATGCGTTTGGCGCATGGCTGGTACAGCCGCAAAGCTGGCTGGGCGTTTTTGACTTGCCGTTTAGTCTGCCCCGCGGACTGGTCGAGTGTCTGCAATGGCCCTCCAACTGGCCAGATCTGATCAAACACTACGCCGCGTTAAGTCGTGACGAGATTCGCGCCACCTTTGCCGCGTTTTGCGACTCACGACCGGTGGGTGGCAAGTTCGCGCACCGCGCAGCAGACAGGCCCGCCGGCTCCAGTCCGTCAATGAAGTGGGTCAACCCGCCGGTGGCCTTCATGCTGCATGCGGGTGTGCCGCGTTTGCTCGACTCTGGCGCGCATTTGCCGGGTCTTCATGAGGGCGACAAAACCCGCGTGGCATTGGAGGGCTATCCCGGCCTGCTGGCGCGTGAGGTGCTGGGCAGCCGCAGTTACAAAAGCGATGACAAATCCAAGCAAACGTCAGAGCGCTTGATCGCCCGCAAAGATTTGATCACCGCGCTGGAACTGGGCCAAACCCGCCTCAAGTTGCGGCTCAAACTGACGCACGCCCAACGCGACATGCTGGTGGGCGATGCCAAAGGCGACAGTCTGGACGCGGTGCTGTGCCTGATGCAAGCGGCGTGGGCACAGGAGCGCGGTGCGCCTGGCTACGGATTACCACCGGACGTTGACCCGCTCGAAGGATGGATCATCACAGCCTGATGGGAGGGCACGCGAATCTTTTTGTCAACACAGTACGGGGCGTTGATGTCTGCTCGCACCTTCACCTCCATGTCCGTGGTCGCGCGCTGATAACCATGAAATGCCTTTAGAAATGACGAAAATTATTCGTTTTCAGGTGCCATTTAAGTCTCTAGGTCAATGGATATGTGGGCAAGAAGCTATTCATTTGATAGCATTTACCGTGCTGGTCTGTGTCTGTATCCAGGCATCGGCGGGGCCCCGTTCTGTGCAGACTGGCGTGGTCATGCGGGTGGTCGATGGCGACACGGTATGGGTCCAAACCAGCCCCAGCCAACCCCTCTTAAAGGTGCGCATTCAGGGCATCGACGCACCAGAAATTTGTCAGACGGGTGGTTTGCAGGCGCAAGAAGCACTCCAAAACCGGGTGCTGGGACAAGGCGTGACGGTCACCTCGGGCGCGCATGACGACTATGGCCGCACTGTGGGCAAGCTTTACTGGCAAGGCCAGGACGTGGGCCGCTGGCTGGTGGCCCACGGCCACGCGTGGGTGTACAGCTTTCGCCACAAAAAGGGGCCGTACGCCGATGACTTCGCCCAGGCGCAGGCGCAGCGGCGCGGGGTGTTCAGCCAAGCCGCCGAAGAACCCCGGTTGTTTCGCCAACGCCATGGCAGTTGTTATAAAAACTGACTGTCATCCTACAAAAAAAGCGGCCGCTTCTGACCTTGTTGTCTGGGTTGCGTGACTACAGTGAATCGACAGCTTGCCGCATGAGCAAGCCGCTCGCCGTGTTTCACTTTTTAAAGGACGCATCATGAACAAAGACCAAATCAAGGGCCGTGTCGAACAGGCCAAGGGAAACCTCAAGAAAGCCTCTGGCAAGATCGTCGGCAACGACAGGCTGCAAACGCAAGGCGTGGCAGACCAGCTCAAAGGCACCGTGCAGGCGGGTTACGGCGATGCCAAGCAAAACACCAAAGACATGGCGCAACACCTCGTTGACAACATCTAAGGATCACAGATGACCGTTTATTTAACTTCCCCAACGCCTGACCGCATGAAGGCGCGGGTGCTGGCTTGCGCACTGGCAGCCGTTGCTGGTATCTCAGCTTGCGGCAAAAAAGATGACAGCCAGACGGCCGGCCAAAAGCTGGACGCTGCGGTGACCAGTACGCAGCAGGCTGCTGCCGAGGCCAAGACCAAAGCAGAAACCTCGATGGCCAAGGCCGGCGACGCGATGAAGGATGCGGCTCAAAAGGCGCAAGCATCAGGCAGCCAAACCGCCACGTCCATGGCCGGAACGGTGGAAGATGTTGCCATCACGGCATCGGTTGCAGCCGGCTTTGCCAAAGACGCAGATTTAAGTGCGATCAAAATTGATGTAGACACCAAAAACGGCAAGGTGACGCTTTACGGCCCAGTGCCAAGTAGCGCTGCACGCGACCGCGCCACGACCATTGCCAAAAGCATCAAGGGTGTGAACGCTGTGGACAACAAACTGGTCGTCAAACCGGGTTGAGTCAGTCTCAGTGCGTCAAGATCGACGCACACAACAAAAAACCTCCCGTGGGAGGTTTTTTCATACCTGAACATCAGGTCGTGACGGGGTCAAACGGTGATCAAGGACGCACGACGATGTCGTTACGCACCGAGCGCACATTCTTGACGTTGCGTGCAATCGATTCGGCTTGTGATTTTTCGGCCGTCGATTTGGCAAAACCTGACAGCTGCACTGTGCCGTTGAGTGTTTCAACGCTGATGGACGATGCCGAAACCGTTTTGTCTTCAACCATTTTGGCTTTGACCGCGGTGGTGATGCCAGCGTCATCAACATAGGCACCGGTTGTTTCCTGGCCGCGCACGACAGCGCAACCGGTGGACAGAACCGTCACGGCCGCCAGCGCGGCAAAAGCGCAAACAAGGACTGTGGTGCGGGCGGTATGGGAAGCTGTTTTCATGATAATTCCTCTGAGTTGGTTTAATTGAATTGGTGCAAAGTTTAAAAAGCCTGCCAGCCAGCGGCACCACGCTGGCAAGCCTGCGCTTGTGTTCAAGTCGTCTCCGGTGGGCTTTGCGGCCGACCGTTCAGTTCAGACTGCGCCGAAAGCAGTGACAGCAAAGTCGTGGTCAGACCAGATGATTTGAAGGTGGCGAGCAGCAAGCCGGTCATCGACACCAAACGCCAGGGCCGCACCACAACCAGAGCGGCACCCAAGGCAGCAGCCACACCTAGCAATTGCACCGGTTTGTCATGCGCATACCTGTCCAAAACAGGATTGGCCATGCCAGCCGCGACATCAAGAGCGGTATGGACAGGGTGGTGCCGCCACCAGGCCTGTACTGTGCGCCTGACGGTTTTCCATAAATGGATTCGCCCGCCTGCAAGTGTTTTGTCTGGCACTGGGCCCGATGCGGGGCTCGTTGCCATATCCTCACCGCTGCGCGCCATGTAGCCGACCAAGGCTTGACGGCTGTTGGCTAGCCTTTGCTGTGGCGACAGCTTGTCTGGCGTTGTCATGTCAAACCATCAGGCCGCAAGCCGCAATGCGTCTGCATCGCCGTGCAATTGCGCTTTCAACTCGGAAAAGTGTTCGGCGCTCAGCGGCTTGTTCGCTTGTATCAGTGCAATCACTGTGGCCAGCATGGCCAGGCACGGCACGCCCACCAAAATCCAATGGAACTGATTGTTTAAAAAACCCAGCATCAGTGCGATGCCGGTCATGGAAAAGAAAACCGACCCACAGACCACGGCCAGCAACCAGGCCATCGCCCGCCGCGCAAGCTCTGCCCCTGCAGTCTTGGCCTCCTGGCCCACAAGAGCGCCATAGGCAGAAAGATGCACCATGACCAGATCGGGGCGCTGGATGACAGTTGAAAAAATCGGGTGCAGCATCGGCCATCAGTCCTGTGTCAAAAATGGCGTGGATTAACGTGAATCACGGCCATACGCAGCAGACACCAGCAACGCAACTGCTGCGCCAACTGCTGCCGCCATCAATACGGACTGCACAGGCTTGTCAGACACGTAACGGCTGGTCGCCGCGGTGGCTCGCGACATCGACTCTTTGGCTTTGTCTTTGGCTTGCCCGGCCATGTCCAGGCTCTGCTGCGCCATTGCTTGCGCCTTGCTGGCCAGCCGGTCCAATGCAGGCTCAACCTTGTTTTGGAAGGCGTGTATTTTTTCGTCGGCTGCGTCGAGCGCATGGTTGGCGTAGCTGCGGCTTGCGTCAATGGCTTTGTCTGCCGAATTCATCAGGCCATCGGCGACTTGACGGGTGCTTTGTTGAACTGTTGCGGCATTGGAGGGGGTGATCATGATGGATTCCTTGGAGGTAAAAAAGGGAGGTGAAAAAGTGTGAAAAAGTGTCAGAGCGTGGGGTGTGAGAACGTCAGGTGCGTGCTGAGACGCAGCGCTTGTTGGCCGGTCTCGTCACAAAACCGACGACGGCCATGACGGCGAAAATGGCGACAAGGATCTTGGCGATTCCGACTGCGCCGGTGGCGATGCCGCCAAATCCAAAAACTGCCGCCATCAGCGCAATGACGAAAAAAACGACGCAATCGTGCAGCATGTTCAGCTCCTGAGCTTCAAAAGTAAGAGAGATCCACCTGTAAAGCGAGGTCAGCAAAGGGCTTTGCAAGTGTGTGCTGCAAGCTTAAGACGGGCAAAGCCCGGACCTCATCGGCTGTTGCCCCTGCCGCCTGTCAGCCAGACCGTGCGACGGGGGTAGGCCCTGTCTGACAGTTGCACTGGCACCCACCAGGAACGAAAGCGGTTCAGTCCTGGGGCATCACCGCAGAAATAGTGGTTCCCTGGCCTGGGGCGCTGGTGATGGTCAGTTTGCCGCCTGCAGCTTCCACCCTGTGCCGCATGCCGCTGATGCCGTGACTGGTCGCCGCTATGCTCTGGGTGTCAAAACCTGTGCCGTTGTCCTCAACTTCAATCACAGCGAAACCTTCTCGGTTGTGCAGGCTGATGATGATATGTGTGGCCTCTGCATATTTGCCAATGTTGGTGAGCGATTCCTGCACCAACCGGTAAGCCGTCAGTTGCGCCGAGCCACCCAGCTCGACGTACTCCAAATTTGTGGTCAGCGGCACACCCGAGCGTTCTTCAAACTCCCGCGCCAAAATTTCAAGGGATGCCACCAAGCCCAGGTGTGACAGCGATGACGGTCTGAGGTCTTCCACAATCCTGCGTTTCAGCGCAATGCCGCTGTTCAGGATACTGGTCAGGTGGGTGATGCGCTCCAGAGCTTCTGGTTGCGAGCTGCCCAGCCGTGACTTGAGCCGCGCCACATCCAGCTTGGCTGCCGTCAGCAAGGCACCCAGTTCGTCGTGCAGTTCACGTGCCAGATGGCCACGTTCATCTTCTCGTACGTTTTGCAGGTGGGTGGCCAGCTCAGCCAGATTGGCTGTGCGTTCGCGCACCTGCAAATCAAGCTGGTCACGTTCGCGCTGCAGCGATTCCTGCGCCCGAGTGCCTGAATTGAGCAAGGCCCGCGTTTGCAGCAGATACATGTAAAAAGCCAGCAACCCGCTCAGCGCCATGACCGCGATGCCGATACGCGACAGTTGCAGCGTGCGCATGACTTGTGCCTGCCCCAGCGCCATGTTGCGCACGCTGGTGGCGGACAGCTTGTCCGCCTGGGTGCGAATGCCGTCCATTTGATCCTTGCCCACGTCGGTGGTCAGCACAAAACGCCAGGCGTCTTCCTGTCCCGCGTCACGCATCTTGATCGACAGGTCCATTTCTGCCATCTTGCGAGAAATATGGCGTGACATCACGGTGAAGTCGCCGAGCTGATCTTGAGAAGATGTAAAGGTGATGCGCAACTGGTCGAGTTGACGGTTGATGGTCTTCAGTGTGTCGTCATAAGGCTCCAGGTAGGCCTTGTTGCCTGTCAGCAAATAGCCGCGCTGGCCAGTCTCGGCATCCAGCATGGCCTGCATCAGTTCATTCAGCGCGCTGCGTGTGTTTTCTGCCTGCTCCATGTCGCGGACTGATGTGACCGTGTTGCGGTAACTTGCTTCATTCATGAAGACCACCAGCGCGGTTGCCAGAACTGCCATGAGCAGACCAACGGCGAGGTCTGAAAACTTGAGGGACCACTTAAAAAACGTCACGGGCAATCCTCCTACAGTCATTTCGGGCAATCGCGCCAATAATCACGAACAAACAACACTCCGCACAAGGCTAGCATCATGATCAAAATCGGCATCGTTGACGACCACGCCATCGTGCGTTCGGGACTCAAACAGTTTTTCTCTGAGCACGTGGATCTGCGTGTGGCAGGTGAGGCAGCCAGCGGCCGGGAAGCGATCGACCTGGTGCGCAATACCGAACTGGATATTCTGGTGATGGACCTGTCCATGCCCGGTCAAAGCGGTATTGATGCATTGGCCATGATTCGCGCCAAAGCCCCGGATGTGGGCATTCTGATCCTCAGCGGCTACCCTGAAGAACATTACGCGGTCAGCCTGATTCGCCAGGGTGCCAGTGGGTACCTGAACAAGGAATGCGACCCGCAAGAAATTGTCAACGCCATACGCGTTATTTCTTTGGGCAAGCGCTACATCACGCCAAGTGTTGCCGAGCTGCTGGCGCAACAGCTGAACCGTCCGCAAGACATGGCATCGCACGAGCAGTTGTCCGAACGCGAGTTTCAAGTTTTCCTGAAACTGGCCAAAGGTGAAACCGCAGGCGACATTGCCAAGGCCTTGTCGCTGAGTGTCAAAACCGTCAGCACCTACCGCACCCGTGTGATGGAAAAGATGAGCCTGTCTTCCAACAGCGACCTGACGTATTACGCGCTCAAAAACAAATTGATCGACTGAACGATTGATGGGCGCAAGGATTTTGGTTCCTGTCATGCCAGCTGGTTGAAGGCCGCACACAGGCACTTCAGTCCAGCGCGCCGCTTTGCACGCGGCAATAGTCGACCAGGGCCTCGATTTCATTGGACTTGTCGAACACCGCATCGACACCGAGTTGCGCGCAACGCTGTCGAATGTCTGCCGTTGCGTAGTTGCTGAGCACCACCACTTTTTGCGTGGGCCGTCTGTCGCGGCAAGCAGCCAGGACGCCCAAGCCGCTGCCCTGTTTCAAAAACAGATCCAGAATGGCCAGGTCCCACAGCTGGGGGTTTTTCAACAGCCATTCCTTGCCATCGTTTTCGTTGTCCGCGGTGCCCACGGCGTCCACGCTTGCAAGTTCTTCAAGCGTTGCAATCAGGTTATCGCGAATGGTGGGGTTATCTTCAACAAGGTAGGTTTTGAGGATCACGAGTGAAGTCCAGGTCGTCTGTGGCTTGATGGGAGCGATATGAAAGGTCACGTGGCATTTTGCACTTGACCAGAAATTATTTTTGTAGGAGGGCGCCTACTGTTTGATCTTATTGCCCTAGTGTAGACATCTGCTGACAGTGCCCCCAAGTACTTGCCGATGGTGTGACAAATGTGATCTGCTGAAAATCAAATAGTTAATTTCACGGGGCAGACCACTTATGAACCAAGCGTTTTTTCAGTCTGTGAACGCCAGGCGCTGGCTGATGGGTGTGGCAGCAGCCTTGCTGGTGTTGATGGGCGCGGTGTATTTTTTTCCTTGGGACATGCTGCGTGGACCGATCAATCGCTACGTGTCAGACCACCTGGGCAGGCGTTTTGAGATCACCCAGCGGTTGACCGTGCATCTGGGCAGAACCACCACCGTACGTGCTGACGGCCTCGAAGTTGCCAACCCCAACTGGGCCAGCGAGCCATATCTTGTAACGGCCAAAGCCGCCGAGTTTGACATCAGGCTGTGGCCCCTTTTAAGGGGCCAGGTGGTATTGCCCCGAATTGCCTTGTTCGAGCCTCTGATCGGCTTGCAAATGCAGCCCGATGGCAGGCGTACCTGGGCCTTGTCACGAGACACATCCGACGTCAATGCCACGCCCGCCATCGGGACGGTGACTGTCGACCAGGGCGTTTTGAAATATCGGGCCGATCGGGACGGTGCGGATATCACCGCCCGATTCTCAATGGCGACCGAGGACACTGCGACCCTGCCGCTGCGCTATCAGGTCAGTGGCAAATGGAAAAACGAAACCTTCGCAGCCCATGGGCGCACTGGGGGCGCTCTGGCTTTGAGCCGGGACATTCGCGCGTCCTTCCCGATCGAGGTCAATGCCCAGTCTGGTCACACCCTGCTGAACGCCAAAGGAACGGTTGAAAACATCACGGAATTTGCCGGACTGTCAGCCACCTTTGACATTCAGGGGAATAACCTGGACGAGCTATACAAGCTGTCAGGGTTGGTGCTCCCGTCGACGCCACCCTACAAGCTGCGCGGCCTGTTGGACAAGCAGGGCCAGGTGTGGTCGGTCCGCCAGATGCGTGGTGTTTTGGGCCGGTCGGACATCAACGGCGAGCTGGATTTTGACGCATCACAAGCCACGCCCATGCTGACCGGCAAGGTGCAGTCCAATGAACTGGACTTTGAAGACTTGCGGCCTGTCATCGGCTTGCCGGTGAAGGCGGCGAAGACTGTTGCCAGAACTGTCAGCGCCAAGGTGGCTGGCGCCAAGACCGCGGTGCCCGTGTCGACGCGCAGGGTGCTGCCCACCGCCACGCTGGATCTGGTGCGTCTGAGGTTCATGAATGCCGATGTGATCTACCGTGCGCTGGACATTCGCCACGTCGAGCAACTGCCGCTGGACAAAGGCAGTGTGCGTGTCAGGCTGAAAAACGGCATCTTGCAGCTTGACCCTTTGGCGTTGGGGGTGGCGGGTGGTTTACTGGCAGGCCGCATCACCATTGACGTGAATGGGGCGCTCGCTGTTTATGACACCCGTTTTGAATTGCGGGCCGTTCAGCTTAACCGCTTGTTTCCGACGATTCAAAACACCAAATCGGCACTGGGAAAAATCAGCGGTCAGGTCGCCTTGAAGGGGCGTGGCAATTCAGTGGCGCAAATGCTGGGCTCTGCCTCGGGCAACGTGGCTGTGCTGATGGGCAAGGGTCAGATCAGCAATATCTTGCTGGAATTCCTGGGACTTGATGGCGGTGAAATCATCAAGTTCTTACTGCGCGGTGACCGTAACGTGCCGCTGCTGTGCGCGGCGGCGGCCTTTGATGTCAAGCAAGGGCTGATGAACAGTCAAGTGATTGTGCTGGACACCACCGACACCGTGATCCATGGCAACGGACAGATCAGCCTGGCTGACGAAACGCTCGATATTCTGCTCAAGCCTGAACCGAAGGACACCAGCATGTTGAGCCTGCGTTCACCACTCAGAATGGCCGGTACTTTTGCCGCACCCACGGCTGGCCCCGACAAGGTGGCGCTGGCTGCAAGGGCTGGCCTGGCGATTGCGCTCGGCGTGGTCAATCCGTTTTTGGCCTTGCTCGCAACCATTGAAACCGGCCCTGGTCAGGATGCTGACTGCGCGGGTACGCTGGCCATCGCTGCAAAAGCAGCCAGCCCTGCATCCAAAGCCGGGGCCAAGCCAGCAGGTCAATGATCGTTGATGGTGGCTTGTTGATCAGCGAGGATGACAAACCGCGCAGACGCTGTTGCGCGGCATCCGCACTTCATTGAAGCTCATACTGCGGCCATCGAGCATCAGCAGCCGGCCCTTGAGCGGCTCGCCTGTCTGGGTCAGCAGCTTCAAAGCTTCGGCCGCCTGCACGCTGCCAATGATGCCGACCAGCGGCGCAAAAACGCCCATGGTGGCGCACTGTGTTTCTTCAAATGTGCTGGATTCGGGGAACACACAGGCATAGCAGGGCGAAAGCACGTCGCGCGGGTCAAACACTGTCACTTGCCCGTCAAAGCGAATGGCAGCGCCAGAGACCAAGGGCTTTCGGTGTTTGACGCAAGCCCGGTTGATCGCGTGACGGGTCTTGAAGTTGTCGGTACAGTCGAGCACCACATCGGCCAGCATCACTTGCTCATTGAGCAGCGCATCGCCTGCGCGCTCGGTGATGACGGTCACCTGAACGTCCGGGTTGATGTCGGCGATGGCTTGCTCAATGGACTGCGCTTTAGGCTTGCCGATGTCAGCCAGTGTGTGGGCTATTTGCCGTTGCAAATTGGTGGCGTCTACCGTGTCATGGTCTATCACGGTGATGTGCCCGACCCCCGCGCTGCCCAGGTACAAGGCTGCAGGTGAGCCCAAACCGCCCGCACCAATGATCAGCGCATGCGAGGCCAGCAGTTGTTGCTGGCCTTCGATACCGATTTCATCTAGAAGAATGTGGCGCGAGTAGCGCAGCAGCTGGTCGTCGTTCAAGAAGCATCCAAGAAAAAATCAATTTTCTTTTTTCTCGTTCTTGTTTTCGACCACCGCAGTTTTACTCACAATCACTGGCCGGCCTTTGAGCTGATTGATCGCTTGCGCCAGCGGGAAGTCTTTGTCGCTGCCCAGCTCAGGTGGGCGACGCTGTTCAGGTGTCTTTTTATTCTCTTCTTCCAGCCGTTTGAGCGCCAGTTCACGTGCTTTTTCGCGGTTTGCGTCTTTGACTTCTGCGCCCTGGCCACTGCCCAGGTGTTTTTCAAGGTCAGCCTCGCGGGTGCGCAGGGCGGCAAATGGGCTGCCTTCCAGGGTCTCGTCCACCATCACGTCAGGAATGATGCCTTTGGCCTGAATCGACTTGCCGCTTGGCGTGTAGTAGCGGGCGGTCGTGAGTTTGATACCCGTGTCGGGCCCTAATGGCCGCACGGTTTGCACCGAGCCTTTGCCGAAAGTCTGGTTGCCCATGATGGTGGCGCGTTTGTGGTCTTGCAGCGCACCCGCCACGATTTCGCTGGCAGAAGCCGAGCCCTCATTGACCAGCACCACCAAGGGCACCGTTTTCATGGCTGCTGGCAGTTTCTTCAGGGGGTCATTGCCCGCACGGCGCAGATAAAACTCGGGTGCGGCTTTGTAGGTGAACTTGCTTTCAGCCAACTGCCCGTTGGTCGACACCACCGTCACGTTTTCTGGCAAAAACGCGGCTGAAATAGCCACTGCTGCATCCAGCAAACCGCCTGGGTCGTTGCGCAAGTCCAGTACCAAGCCTTTGAGGTTGGGCTCCTGCTTGTAAATGGCTTCCATCTTGGTGGCAAAGTCGTCCACCGTGCGCTCCTGGAACTGGCTCAGGCGAATCCAGGCGTAACCCGGCTCCATGACCTTGCTGCGCACCGACTGGGTACGAATTTCTTCGCGGATGATGGTGACCGGGAACGTGCGGCTTTCGTCCTTGCGGAAAATCGTCAGCACAACCTTGCTTTTGGGCTCGCCGCGCATTTTTTTGACGGCGTCATTCAGCGACAGTCCCTTGACCATCGTGTCATCAATTTTGGTGATCAGGTCGTTCGGTTTGAGGCCCGCCCGGTCGGCAGGCGAGCCTTCAATCGGGGAGACCACTTTGACCAGTCCGTCTTCCTGGCTGATCTCAATGCCGACCCCCACAAAGCGGCCAGTGGTGCCTTCGCGAAATTCCTTGAAGGATTTCTTGTCAAAGTAGGCAGAGTGGGGGTCCAGGCTGGCCACCATGCCGGTGATGGCGTCTGAAATGAGCTTTTTCTCATCAACAGGCTCCACATAGTCTGACTTGACCATGCCAAACACATTGGCAAGCTGCTGAAGCTCTTCAAGAGGCAGTGGTGCCAGCCCGCCGCGCGCGACGGCCTGTAGCTGCACGGTGGTCAGCGCACCGGCCACTACACCAATTGAAACCCAGCCTGCAATTTTGAGCTTTTGACCCATGAAGACACCTTAAAAAGAACTGTCAGAACAAACGATGAAAGAAATATACACCTAGGACAAAAGCCCTGTAAACCAGTTCCGTGCTGGGTGCCAGTTTCCCCGTTTTGAGCCTCTCTTTTACCTCTGGTTTACACGGACCCTCATCCAGCACCCAAATAAAAGTGCCTGATCGGCTTCAAATTTGCATCCAGCTCGTACACCAGCGGTGTTCCATTGGGGATGTTCAGGCTCACAATGTCGGCGTCTGACATGTTGTCCAGATACTTGACCAGCGCGCGTATGGAGTTGCCGTGTGCGGCCACCACCACCCGTTTGCCGGCTTTCATGGCCGGGGCGATGGCTTCGTTCCAGAACGGCAGCACCCGCTCCACCGTGTCCTTCAGGCATTCTGTCAAAGGCACCTGGCTGGGCTGCAGCTTGGCATAGCGGCGGTCGGCCCGTTCACTGCGTTCGTCGCTGTGGTTCATGGCCGGCGGCGGCACGTCATAGCTGCGGCGCCAAAGCATGACCTGCTCGTCGCCAAATTTTTTGGCTGTCTCCGCCTTGTTCAAGCCCTGCAAGTCGCCGTAATGCCGCTCATTGAGCCGCCAGCTGTTGACCACCGGCAGCCAGGTGCGGTCCATCGCGTCCAGCGTGTGCCACAGGGTATGGGTGGCGCGTTTGAGCACGCTGGTGTAGGCCACGTCAAAGTCATAACCAGCTTCCTTGAGGAGTTTGCCGGCATTTTTGGCTTGGGCAATACCGGTGTCGGTCAGCGGCACGTCAGCCCAGCCAGTAAAGCGGTTCTCTAGGTTCCAGGTGGATTCTCCGTGGCGTATCAAGACGAGTTTGGGCATAAATAAGGCGGTTTAAAAAGGCTAAATGGGGCGGAAGTGCAGAAACTGAATCCCATCATTCTAAAATCATGGGCTTGGCACCCATTGCCCAACACTTTCTTTAAAGTTCTTTCCAAAGGCACAACGTGAAATTTCTGATCGATAACTGGATGCTGATCTCCATTGCCGTGGCCTCTGGCGGCTTGTTGGTCTGGCCCATGGTGGCCAGCGGCATGAATGCAGGCGCATTGAGCGCTACGGGTGCGGTGACCCTCATCAACCGGGAAAAGGCGGTGGTCATTGATGTGAGCGAAACCGATGAATTTGCAGCAGGCCATGTGGGCGGGGCGAAAAATGTGCCGTTTGCCGAGCTGGAAAATAAGCTGCCGCTGGCGGCAAAAAACAAGGCCTTGCCCTTGATTCTGGTCTGCGCCACCGGTGCGCGGGCCCATCGCGCTGTGGCTGTGGCCAAAAAGCTGGGTTACGACCAGGCGCAGGCCCTCCATGGCGGCCTGAAGGCCTGGAGAGAAGCCAGCCTGCCGGTTGAGAAAGCGCAGGCCTGAACCATGAACGCCGTCAAAATCTACACCACAGGCACTTGCCCCTATTGCATCGCGGCCAAGCAGCTGCTTGCCAAACGGGGCGTGACGGCGCTGAACGAAATCCGGGTCGACCTGACCCCGGGTGAGCGCGAAAAAATGATGCAAATCACCAACCGCCGCACCGTGCCGCAAATTTTCATTGGCGATACCCATGTGGGCGGCTGCGACGACCTGGTGGCGCTGGACAACAGGGGTGGCCTGTTGCCCCTGCTCAATGCTTAGCGAGAACGCCGCTTTCTTGTCTGGCGTTCATCGCATAATCCCCCCATCTTTTCATTGCAACCTGAAAGCTATTCATGGCCGAAGCCAATCTTGACCCGGTGTTTCAAATTCAGCGCGTTTACCTCAAGGATCTGTCGCTGGAGCAACCCAATTCTCCAGAAATTTTGCTCAACCAGGAGCAGCCTGGCGTCGATATCCAGCTCGGTGTGGAGGCCGCACCGGTTGCTGACGGCCTGTTTGAAGTCACGGTGACTGCCACCATTCACGCCAAGATTGCAGACAAAACCGTGTTTTTGGTGGAAGCCAAGCAGGCCGGCATTTTTGAATTGCGCAACATGCCGCAAGAACAACTCGGTGCCGTTCTGGGCATTGCCTGCCCGCAAATTGTGTACCCCTACCTGCGCGGCAACGTGGCCGATGTGGTTCAGCGTGGCGGCTTTCCCCCCGTGCACCTGGCTGAAATCAACTTTCAGGCCATGTACGAGCAGCAGCAGGCCCAGGCCGCTGAGGCTGCCGCTGCAATGCCCGCTGCGCCACAAATCATTGTCTGAGGGGTCTCATGGTCGTTAGATCATGAAAATTGCTGTTTTGGGTGCCGGTGCCTGGGGCACAGCGCTGGCCGTCAATGCTGCATCCCGCCACCAGGTGACCTTGTGGGCGCGTGATGCGTCGCATAGCAAAGCGCTGGCCGACCAGCGGGTCAACGCCCGTTATCTGCCCGACATGGCATTGCCTGACAACCTGCGCTTGGCCGGGGGTGCCGCACTTTTACAGGACACCGTCCGGGGTCAGGACCTGATCATCATCGCTACGCCGATGTCCGGTTTGCGCGGCATGCTGTTGGCCTTGGGTGGCACGTCTGCCCCTGTTGCCTGGCTCTGCAAGGGCTTTGAAACCCCTCAAAAAACCGATAGCCAACCATCATTTGGCCTTCTAGCCCACGAAATACATAGGCGAATAGCTCCTGATTTAATAGCGGGCGTGTTGAGTGGCCCGAGCTTCGCACAAGAAGTTGCGCGCGGCCAGCCGACGGCACTGGTCGCCGCCAGCAAGCAGGCCGCCGTGCGCGACGCACTGGTGGCCGCCTTTCACAGCCCCACGCTGCGGGTTTATGCCAACGACGACATCGTCGGCGTTGAAGTTGGCGGCGCCGTCAAAAACGTGCTGGCGATCGCGACGGGTTTGTGCGACGGTCTTCACCTGGGCCTGAACGCCCGAGCCGCGCTGATCACCCGTGGACTGGCTGAAATGACGCGCTTAGGCGTTGCGCTGGGTGCCAGGGCGGAGACATTGACTGGCCTGTCGGGCTTGGGCGACTTGGTGCTGACGGCCACAGGTGACCTGAGCCGCAATCGCAAGGTTGGCTTGGCACTGGCCCAAGGCAAAACACTGCCAGAAGCCGTTGCCGCCCTCGGTCATGTGGCCGAAGGCGTGTACTGCGCCCGCACCGTGGTGCAGCGCGCAGACAGTCTGGGCATTGAGATGCCGATATCACAAGGCGTGGTGGCCTTGCTCGATGGGCAGATCACCCCGGACCAGGCGGTCGCTGCACTGATGGGGCGCGGACCCAAAGGCGAAGCCCTGTAGGCCCGCTTTTCAAATTTCCAGGTTGTCAATCAGCCTGGTGTTGCCCAGCTTGGCCGCACCCAACACCACCAGTGGCTGCGCGGCCAAGTCGCCCCAAGGCGGCATCAGGTCGGCGCGGCGACGTACCGTCAGATAGTCGGGCTTCCAGCCGCGTCGCGCCAAGGATTGCATGGCCTGCGCCTCCAGGAGCGGCAGGTCCTGCGGGGTGGCCTTTTTGGCGGCAGCACCCAGGGCCTGCAGGGCTTTTGACAGCTCAACCGCTTCCAGCCGCTCTGCTTCCTTGAGGTAACTGTTGCGTGACGACAGTGCCAGGCCATCGCTGGCGCGCTGGGTTTCGCCTGCCAGAATGTCAATCGGCAATGCAAACTGCTGAACCATGCGGCGCACCACCATGACCTGCTGGTAGTCCTTTTTGCCAAAGGCCGCCACGCCGCCGGGCATGCCGGCATACACGCATGAAAACAGCTTCAGCACGACGGTGCTCACGCCGATGAAAAAACCGGGCCTGAAGTGGCCTTCCAGAATGTCGCTCAGGTCGGTGGCGGGGTGGACTTTGTAGGTCTGTGGCTCGGGGTAGAGCTCTTTTTCACGCGGGGCAAACAGCACGTTGCAGCCTGCGGCCTCCAGCCGCTGCGCGTCGGCATCGAGCGTGCGAGGGTAGCTGTCAAAGTCTTCGTGCGGTGCAAACTGCAGGCGGTTCACGAAGATGCTGGACACCGTGACATCGCCCAGCGGCTTGGCCTCTTTGACGAGGGCGATGTGTCCGTCGTGCAGGTTTCCCATGGTCGGTACAAAGGCGGGGCGTTTGAAGCCTGAGAGTTTGTCGCGCAGCTCGGCGATGGTGTGAACGATGTGCATGTGTTGTTTCCTCAATCAACTTTATTTTTAATCACCAGGCATGCAGGCTGTTGACTGGAAAGCTGCCATTTTTGACCGCTGCAACATACGCCTGCATCGCCCCGCGCACGCTGCCCGCGTCCGCCATGAAGTTGTGGACAAACTTCGGCATCTTGCCCAGGTTCATGCCCAGCATGTCGTGCAGCACCAGCACCTGGCCGGCGCAGCCCTTGCCTGCGCCTATGCCGATGGTCGGGCAGTTGGTGAGCGTGGCAGTCAGCGCCGTGGCCAGCACTTCGGGCACCATTTCAAGCACCAGCATGGCTGCGCCTGCGTCTTGCAGGGCGCTGGCTTCACGTTTGAGTTTGGCCGCGGCATCGTCGGTTTTGCCCTGCACGCGGTAGCCACCCAGCGCGTGAACGGTTTGCGGTGTCAGTCCCAGATGTGCGCACACCGGTATGCCGCGTTCAACCAGAAAATGCACCACCTCGGTGGTCCAGCCACCGCCTTCGAGTTTGACCATGTGCGCGCCGGCCTGCATCAAGGCCGTCGCGCTGCGCATCGCCTGCTCTTTGGATTCGTGATACGAGCCAAATGGCAGGTCGCCAATCAGCCAGGCCGTGGCCTGTGAGCGGCGCAGGCCATTGGCCACGCATTCGGTGTGGTGACGCATGGTGTCCAGCGTCACGCCAACCGTGCTGGTCAGCCCCTGGCAGACCATGCCAAGAGAGTCGCCCACCAAAATGCATTCCACACCTGCGGCATCAGCCACCGCAGCAAAGGTCGCGTCGTAGGCGGTGAGCATGGTGATTTTTTCGCCCGATGCATGCATTTCGCGCAGGCGCGGCAGGCTGATGGGCTTGCGCGATGACGGGGTCGATGTGGGGCTGAGCGTGCCGTAGGGACTGGCGGGTGTGAGTGTGGGGGTGGGTGTTGTCATGGGGCGACTCCAGAAAGTGTGGAGAGTCTAACCAGCTCTGCGAAGCGAAAAATCCATCAGGTCGGTGTGTAAGCCAGGCGCACATAAATCGGCGCATACGCTTCGGCCTGGGTGACTTCCAGCAAGCCTTCTTTTGACAGCTCGAGCAGTGCAATAAACGTGACCACCAGCACAGGCATGCCGCGCGATGCTTCAAACAGGTCTTCAAACTCCAGAAACTTGCGGCCCTGCAGTTTGCGCAGCACGATGCTCATGTGCTCCCGTACCGACAGTTCTTCACGGCTGATGACATGGTGCTGCACCAGCCGCGCGCGTTTGACGATGTCGCGCCAGGCATCTTGCAAATCGACCACATGCACGTCAGGAAAGCGTGGCTGCAGCGACTGCTCCACATACACCTGAGCGCGCAAAAAATCGCGGCCAAACTGGGGCATGGCATTTAGCGTGTGGGCAGCCAGCTTGATTTGTTCGTACTCCAGCAGGCGGCGCACCAGCTCGGCTCTGGGGTCTTCTGCTTCCTGGCCTTCTGCCACCTTTTTTGGCGGCAGCAGCATGCGCGATTTGATCTCAATCAGCATCGCGGCCATCAGCAGGTACTCAGCCGCCAGCTCGAGGTTGGTGGCACGAATCTCGTCAACGTAGACCAAATATTGGCGCGTGACGGCGGCCATCGGAATGTCCAGAATATTGAAATTCTGTTTGCGGATCAAGTACAGCAGCAGGTCGAGCGGGCCTTCAAACGCCTCCAGAAACACCTGCAGCGCATCTGGCGGAATGTACAGGTCGTGCGGCATCGCAAACAGCGGCTCACCGTACAGGCGAGCCAGCGCCACCTGGTCGATCACAGCCGGCATGTCCGGGCTGGGCCCTGCGGAGAATTCGCCGATCAAGGTGAGGTCAGTCGTCACAACGAGTTGCTATTAAATAAGGAGCTGTTCGCAAAGCTGTTTATTGGCTTAGGGGCTGTTTGACACCTAAAAAGGCTCAAAACCGCTGCGTAACGCCTATTTGGCGTTGGGATGCTTGCCAGTGCCGTAGACATACGGCTGCTGGGCCACCCGGGCGTCCAGAAAGTCAGCCTGGTCAGCGCGGTTGAGTTTTTTGTCCCACAACAGGGCTCGGCCGGCGCGCTGTTGGGCTTCAAGTGTCGGGTTGTTCAGCTTCAGCTGTTCAATGAACTGGGTGGCGTCAGACGTGTAGTCTGCGCGGCGGAAGATGGACAAAAGATTCATGGGCTGCTTTGCTTTAAACGTGTAGTGACCTGATTTTACCGGGCAACAGCCACGACGCTTGATCAGCTCGAATGCGGCAGCCGCGCCAGCACGTCGCGCAGGACCGGGCGCCACACCAGCAGCAGCAAGGTCAGCGCCAGCGGCAGCGTGGTCACATAGCCTAAAAACTTGAAACCCAAAGCGCCGCAGACTGCGCCCGTAAAAAAACTGCAGACCAGCAGCAAGTGCAGACGCAGCTTTTGCCGGTTGGCGCGCACCGGCTCGGCGGGGCTGGCTTGGGTGCGGTTGATGTACAGCAGCTTGCCCAGCTCTATGCCCAGGTCGGTCACCAGCCCGGTCACGTGGGTGGTGCGAATTTCAGCTTTGGATATTTTGGTGATGACCGCGTTTTGCAAGCCCATGATGAAGCAAAGCAGCAACACCGTCAGCGGCACGAAAAAATGTGACCACAGGCTGATGGCGGCGCCAAACATGCCAAAAATCAGCAGCAGGGCGGACTCCAGCAGCAGCGGCAAGCCGTAAGCGCTGGCCAGCCTTTCGCGCAGCCCCCAATTGACCAGCCAGGCGGTCGTCATGGCACCCAGCAAAAAAGCCGCCAAGGCACCCAAACTGGCGGCTGCCAGTGCAAGATTGCCCAGCACCAGGTGATCAGCCAAGGCTGACACCACCCCCGTCATGTGCGAGGTGTAAGTGCCGACCGCTAAAAAACCGCCCGCGTTGGTGGCCCCCGCCACAAAAGCCAGCACCGCACCCAATCGTGCGTTGGTTTGCAGCGTGCGGTTGTCAATGTCGGTCCAGCCGTGAAAGGGGTGCATGGGGCTGGTCCGGCTGGGCTTATTCTTTTGCGTGGTAGCTCACGCCCGGCAAATCTTTGTAATCAGCATCTTGCGTCCAAAAGGTGGCTTTGAATTCTCTGGCGATGCTGTACATCACCGCGTCGGCCATGGCCAAGCGGTGTTTTTGAGCGATGTCCGAGGCTGCTATGGCTCTTTGTGCGCTTAGCTCAACGATCGTCCCACGCCGCATGAGCTCAAGACACTCGTCGCGATGTGCCGCGTCAGCGTGACGGCTTAAAAAACGATGGACTTCAAAAAAAGACAGGGCTGGCACGATGAGCAGCGCCGTCTTTTCAATCGCCGGTGCGAAGCTGTCGGCGCTGGGGGTGTCGATGAAATATTCAATCCACCCGGAAGAGTCAACGACGTTCATCAAAACCGATCGGGCTCTTTGGGCATGTCGGTGTTGATGTTGCCCAAGTGGCGCAGAAAGCCTCGGTAGGCGCTGACGGGCAACTCAGGTTTGAGCGTCGCCTCCTTATCGCCACAGAAAAACTTGACTTTTGAGCCTTCAACCAAACCCAGGCGGGCGCGCATGGCGGCTGGCAGGGTAATTTGCCCTTTGCTGCTGACGGTGGCGTCTAATTCGAGAATGTCTGACATACAAGACTCCTGTTGCTGGAGGAGGTAAGTATGAACTCAAAGTAAGGAGTTGTCAAAATACTTACTTTTTTCGAATTACTACTTAACCCGCATCCCCGGCATCGCGCCGGCTAGCGGTTCCAGCACATAAATTCCCGGTTGCGCCTTTTCATCGCCATGGCTGGCGGCTAGCACCATGCCTTCGCTGATGCCGAATTTCATCTTGCGCGGTGCCAGATTGGCGACCATGACGGTGTGTTTGCCGATCAGGTCTTCGGGTTTGTAGGCGCTGGCGATGCCGCTGAAGACGTTACGGGTTTTGCCTTCACCCACATCCAGCGTCAGGCGCAGCAGCTTGACCGAGCCATCAACGGCTTCACAGTTGACGATTTTGGCGATCCGCAGGTCGATTTTGGTGAAGTCGTCGATGGAGATGGCGGGGGCGATGTCTTCGCCGCCGGGGATCAGTTTGACTTCGGTGGGCGCCGGAGGCTCGAACAGGGCGTCGAGTTGTTCGGGGGTGACGCGTTGCATGAGATGTTGGTAGGGCTGGATCGCCGCGACGTAACCAGTGACGGTCCAATGTTTCATGCTCGTGCCCACGAAGGCTTGGACCGCCTGCGCCAGCGACGGCAGCACGGGAGCCAGGTAGCGGCTGATTTCTGCGAAGGCATTGATGAGCACAGAGCAGACCTGGTGCAGCGCCTCGTTGTTGGCGGCGTCCTTGGCCAAGTCCCAGGGCTTGTGCTGGTCAACGTAGGCGTTGACCTTATCCGCCAACAGCATGATGTCGCGGGTGGCTTTGCCGAATTCGCGCGCTTCATAAGCATTTGCAAGATTGTCCTTGGCGCCATGGATTTCAAATAGAAGTTCCTCACCCTGCGGGCCGAAGTCGGTGCTCAGCTTCCCATCAAACCGCTTAGTCAAAAAACCTGCCGCCCGGCTCGCAATATTCACGAACTTGCCGATCAAATCGCTGTTCACCCGCGCCATAAAGTCATCGGCATTGAAGTCAATGTCTTCATTGCGTGCCGACAGTTTGGCCGCCAGGTAATAGCGCAGCCACTCCGGGTTCATGCCCAGGCTCAGGTACTTGAGCGGGTCCAGGCCGGTGCCTCGGCTTTTACTCATTTTTTCGCCGTTGTTGACGGTCAAAAAGCCATGTACGAACACGTTGTTGGGCGTTTTTCGGCCGCTGAAATGCAGCATGGCGGGCCAGAACAGGGTGTGGAAGGTGACGATGTCTTTGCCGATGAAGTGGTATTGCTCCAGCGCCGGGTTGGCCATGTAGGCGTTGTAGTCCTCGCCGCGTTTGCCCAGAAGGTTTTTCAGCGACGCCAGGTAGCCCACAGGCGCATCGAGCCACACATAAAAATACTTGCCTGGCGCATCCGGGATTTCAATGCCAAAGTAGGGTGCGTCACGGCTGATGTCCCAGTCACCCAGGCCTTCGCTTTTGCTGCCGTCAGGGTTGGTTCTGACGCTAAACCACTCTTTCACTTTGTTGGCGACTTCGGGCTGCAATTTCCCATCCTGGGTCCAGCTTTGCAGAAAATCGACACAGCGCTGGTCTGACAGTTTGAAGAAAAAATGCTCTGAGCTTTTCAGCACCGGCGTGGCACCCGACAAGGCTGAATACGGCTTGATCAAGTCCGTGGGCGCATACACCGCGCCGCAGTTTTCGCAGTTGTCGCCATACTGGTCTGGGGTGCCGCATTTGGGGCAGGTGCCTTTGATGTAGCGGTCGGGCAAAAACATGGTTTTTTCGGGGTCGAAAAACTGCTCAATCGTTTTGACATCTATCAGGTCATTGGCTTTGAGGTCACGGTAAATCTGCCGGGCCAATTCGTGGTTTTCGGGCGAATCGGTAGAGCTCCAGTTGTCAAAGCTGATCTGAAAACCGTCCAGGTATTCTTTGCGGCCGGCTGCAATATTGGCCACAAACTGCTGCGGCGTCACGCCGGCTTTTTCAGCTGCAATCATGATCGGTGCGCCATGCGCATCGTCGGCGCCGACAAAATTAACCTGGTTGCCCTGCATGCGCTGAAACCTCACCCAAATATCGGCCTGGATGTATTCCATGATGTGGCCAATGTGAAACTTGCCATTGGCGTACGGCAGGGCGGTGGTGACAAAAAGTTGACGGGACATCAGTGGTGCTTTATTGGAGGGCAATCAGCCATTTTAAGTGTCTTGGCTACACTCAGAAGCTGATCGGAAATACCAGCATGCCCACCCCAGACCAACTGCTTCAGGCGCTCGCCAGCGTCATCGACCCCAACACGGGCGCCGATTTTGTCACCAGCAAGTCCATCAAAAACCTGCGCGTCGCCGGCGCTGACGTGGCATTTGATGTCGAACTCGGTTACCCCGCCAAAAGCCAGCTCGCAGGCTTTCGCAACAGCCTGACAGCTGCTGCCAAAAGCGTCGCTGGCGTTGACAACGTGTCGGTCAATGTGAGCGTCAACATTGCCAGCCACAGCGTGCAGCGTGGCGTACAGCTTTTGCCCAACGTTAAAAATATCATTGCCGTGGCCTCCGGCAAAGGCGGTGTCGGCAAAAGCACGACGGCCGTGAACCTGGCTTTGGCGCTGGCCGCTGAAGGCGCCAGCGTCGGCTTGCTGGATGCCGATATCTACGGCCCCAGCCAGCCGATGATGATGGGCATTGAAGGCCGGCCAGAAAGCCTGGACGGCAAGCACATGGAACCAATGGAAAACTTCGGCATTCAGGTCATGTCGATTGGTTTTCTGGTCGCGCAGGACGAAGCCATGATCTGGCGCGGCCCCATGGCCACCCAGGCGCTTGAGCAACTGCTGCGGCAAACCAACTGGCGTGACCTTGACTACCTGATGGTGGACATGCCGCCCGGCACCGGTGACATTCAGCTCACCCTGAGCCAGCGCGTGCCCATGACAGGCGCGGTGATCGTCACCACGCCGCAAGACATCGCATTGCTGGACGCCAAAAAAGGCATCAAGATGTTTGAAAAGGTCGGCGTGCCGATTCTGGGCATTGTTGAAAACATGGCGGTGCATATTTGCAGCAACTGCGGTCATACCGAACATATTTTTGGTGAAGACGGCGGCAAAAAAATGGCGGCAGACTACAAGATGGATTACCTGGGCGCCCTGCCGCTGGACATGCAAATCAGGTTACAGGCCGACAGCGGCCGGCCCACGGTGGTGGCGGACCCGGACGGCGACGTGGCCGCCATCTACAAGGCGATTGCCCGCAAAATGGCGATCACTGTGGCCGCAAAGTCGAAAGATTTTTCCGCCCGGTTTCCGACCATCAAGATTTCCAAAGACACCTGACACGCCAACAGGCCTTTATGAACCTGCTTGCCTCCCTGCGTTATCTGGCTGCACTTGACGAACACAAACACTTTGGGCGTGCGGCGGCGGCCTGCCACATCACCCAGCCCGCGCTTTCAAACGCGCTGCGAGCGCTGGAAAAAGAGTTCGGTGCTGCCATTGTCAAGCGTGGCCGGTCCTTCGGGGGCTTTACGGCTGAGGGTGAACGGGTGCTGGCCAGCGCCCAGCGCATGCTGCATGAGCGCGAGCTGCTGCAGCAAGACCTGAGCAGCCTGGCTGCTAAACCCCAAGGCAAATTGACCATTGGTGCCGTGCCCACGGCCATACCGGTGGCGGCGCGATTCTCGGCCATGCTGCATCTGCGCCATCCGGGTATTTCGCCCGTGGTGCGCTCCATGAGTTCTGCCGAACTTGAAAATGGCCTGGAAACGCTAACGCTCGACATGGGGCTCGGTTATACCGACAGGATGGCCCGTTACAGCCCGCGTCTACGCCATGTGCCGCAGTACACCGAGCATTATTTTCTGGTTCGCAAGGCAGGGCAGGCGCGTTCAGAACACATGCAGATTGGCCCCAAAATGACCTGGGCTGAGGCGGCCAGGCTACCGCTTTGCTTGCTGACCCCGGAGATGTACAACCGCACCATTGTGGACAAGGCCTTTGTAGAGGCAGGCGTGACGGTCCGGGCGGCGATTGAAACCAGCTCCATCCTGACGCTGGCCTTGAGCGTGGCGGTGGGTGACGTTTGCAGCGTATTGCCCGGCGCGCTGATAGGCGCCGTACGTGGTTACCGCGAGCTTGAAGCGCTGCCGCTGGTCAGCCCGGACGTGAGAACCGCGATCGGCTTCATGATTCAGGGCGGTGACCGCACATCGCGCACGCTGGATGCCGCTTTGACCATGGCCCAAGACGCGGCTTGGCTTCGGCATGCGGCGGCGCACAGTGGTTTGCTTGTGGACTACACGATGCTTGACGACCTGAAGACCGGGGTCAGTACTTACCCGTATATTTAGTTTTTGAATCGTGAGATTTCTAGATTCAATTTGACCGGTTTACTCCCTCCCCCGACACTCCGCGCAGCTTAAACGGCTGCAGATCAATAACACGGAGACACGCATGTCAGGAATCCTCGACAAAGAACGCATCATCGCCGGGCCAGGCTTTAACCGCTGGCTGGTACCCCCCGCCGCGCTGGCCATTCATTTGTGCATCGGAATGGCATACGGTTTTTCAGTCTTCTGGTTGCCCTTGTCAAAAGCATTGGGCATCAAAGAGGCCATCAAATGCGCGCCAGACGTTGGCTTTTTTGGCCAGCTGTTCACGACGAGCTGTGACTGGCAAATCTCTACGCTGGGCTGGATGTACACGCTGTTTTTTGTGCTTTTGGGCTCGTCTGCCGCCACCTGGGGCGGCTGGCTGGAGCGTTCAGGCCCGCGCAAGGCAGGCGTTGTGTCGGCCTGCTGCTGGTGCGGCGGCATGTTGATATCAGCCCTGGGCATTTACCTGCACCAGTTCTGGCTGATGATTCTGGGCTCCGGCGTGATTGGCGGCATTGGTCTTGGGCTTGGCTACATCTCGCCCGTGTCAACGCTGATCAAGTGGTTTCCGGATCGCCGGGGCATGGCGACCGGCATGGCCATCATGGGCTTTGGCGGCGGCGCGATGATTGGCTCGCCCCTGGCTGCCGACCTGATGAAAAACTTTGCAACGCCCACCAGCGTTGGCGTGGCGCAAACCTTTGTCGTGATGGCGCTGGTTTATTTTGTCTTCATGATGGCCGGTGCCTTTGGCTACCGCGTGCCTGAAACCGGCTGGAAGCCCGCGGGCTGGACGCCGCCTCCGGCGCAAGTCAGCAACACCATGATCACCCAAAAGCATGTGCATGTCAGCAAGGTTTGGGGCATTCCCCAGTTTTGGCTGATCTGGATGGTGCTTTGCATGAACGTGTCCGCCGGTATCGGTGTGATTGGCATGGCATCGCCCATGCTGCAAGAAGTGTTTGGCGGCTCTCTGATCGGTGTGGCCAAAAAATTTGGTGAACTGGACAAGGGTCAACTGGCTGCGATTGCAACCGTTGCCGCAGGTTTTACCGCGCTGCTGAGCCTGTTCAACATTGGCGGGCGTTTCTTCTGGGCCAGCCTGTCTGACAAGATGGGCCGCAAGATGACTTACATCGTGTTTTTTGTACTCGGTGGGCTGATGTACTTCAGCGTGCCGGGCAGCGCTGCTGCAGGATCGATTGTGTTGTTTGTCGGCGCTTTCTGCGTGATTTTGAGCATGTATGGCGGCGGTTTTGCCACCGTGCCTGCCTATCTGGCCGATATTTTTGGCACGCAAATGGTCGGTGCCATTCATGGCCGTTTGCTGACAGCCTGGGCAACCGCCGGTGTGTTGGGTCCCGTGGTGGTGAACTACATGCGTGAATACCAGTTGGGTCTGGGCATTCCGCGCGAGCAGGTTTACAACCAGACGATGTACATCCTGGTTGGCATGCTGGTCGTGGGGTTGATCTGCAACCTGCTGGTCAAGCCGCTGGATGCCAAGTGGTTCATGACCGACGATGAACTGGCGACAGAAAAGAAACTGGCACACGAAAAAATGGCCGCTTCTGAAGTGGGCACCAGCACCGACACCTCGACCGTCAGCCCGGCGCTGGTGGCTTTTGCCTGGGTGGCGGTGGGTCTTCCGCTGGCGTGGGGTGTGTACCGCACACTGCTCAGTGTGGCGAAATTTTTCGCTTAAAACTTCACAGACTCATCTTCGCCTGACACCACAATGAACCATCCTGCACCCCTGCACGAAGTCAAAGCAGTGGCCATCGCCACGCTGGACGATTTGCGCGAGCGCATCAAGCGTAAAAGCAAACTCAAGGGGCGGCTGGCAGATGAGGTGTCAGTCGATGAAGTTCGCGGCCTGATCGGCAACAAACCCGTCTCTGGACACAGGCGCGATTTGCTGATTGAGCATTTGCACAAGCTCAATGATGCCTACCGCGGCTTGCACGACAGGCATTTGGTGGCTTTGGCCAAAGAGATGAATATCCCGATGGCCGAGGTCTACGAGGTCGCCACGTTTTATCACCACTTTGAGGTGCTGCGTGGTGATGACCTTGCCCCCGGCCTGACGGTGCGTGTGTGTGACGGCCTGGCGTGTGAGATGGCTGGCGCACAGGATTTGCTGGCCAGACTACCTGCACTTTTGGGCCAGCAGAATGTTCGCGTGATGGCTGCGCCCTGTATTGGCCGTTGTGAGCAGGCACCCGCAGCAGTGGTGCACCAGTGCCCGGTGCCTTTTGCGACACCAGACGCCGTTTTGCAGGTGGTAAAAAGCGGTCTAACCCATGAAAAACGTGGGCAAGCAGCTACAGATTTTATAGTTTCAGAGTTTGCTGAGAAAAGTATTCCGGGTGATGCAAACGGCGCAACGCCGGGCCAAACCACGTACAAGATGTACCGTGCCAGCGGTGGTTACGCGCTGGCTGCCAGCATCGTCAATGGACAAGACGACATCGAACGCATCCTCAAGGCCATGGAAGATTCAGGCCTGCGCGGCTTGGGTGGTGCGGGCTTTCCCGCCGGACGCAAGTGGCGCATTGTGCGGGACCAGCCTGCACCGCGTGTCATGGCCGTCAACATCGACGAAGGCGAGCCCGGCACCTTCAAAGACCGTACTTACCTGGAGCGTGACCCCCACCGGTTTTTGGAAGGTTTGCTGATTGCCGCAAGGGTGGTGGGCACAGATGCCTGCTACATCTACCTGCGCGACGAATACCATGGCTGCCGCGAGATGCTAGAGGCCGAGATCGCCAAACTGCAGGCAGACCCGCCTTGCCATCTGCCATTGATTGAATTGCGGCGGGGTGCGGGTGCCTACATTTGCGGCGAAGAGTCCGCCATGATTGAAAGCATTGAGGGCAAGCGTGGTGAGCCGCGCATGCGCCCACCGTACATCGCAGAGGTGGGCCTGTTTGGCCGTCCTACGCTGGAGCACAACTTCGAAACCCTTTACTGGGTGCGCGACATCCTTGAAAAAGGGCCCCACTGGTTCTCCAGTTTTGGCCGCAACGGTCGCAAGGGCTTGAGGAGCTTCAGCGTCAGCGGTCGGGTAAAAAACCCGGGCGTTAAATTGGCACCTGCTGGCATCACCGTGCAGGAATTGATCGACGAGTATTGCGGCGGCATGGCGCCAGGCCACGACTTTTACGCCTACCTGCCCGGCGGTGCTTCGGGCGGTATTTTGCCTGCCAGCCTGAATGCGATTCCATTGGACTTTGACACGCTTCAGCCCTACGGCTGCTTTATTGGCTCTGCGGCGGTCATGATTCTTGGGCATCAAGACAAGGCCCGTGATGCTGCGCTGAATGTGATGAAATTTTTTGAGCATGAAAGCTGTGGCCAGTGCACGCCTTGCCGTGTGGGCACCGCCAAGGCCGTCAAGCTGATGCAGGCGCCCAGGTGGGACGCGCAAACGCTGGAAGACCTGGCTGAAGTGATGGGTGATGCATCGATCTGCGGCCTGGGCCAGGCTGCGCCCAATCCGATTCGCAGCATCCAAAAATACTTTGCCTCAGAAGTCAGCGAAGTCGCCTGGCAGGGCAACCTGCCGCGGCCTGCTGAAGCCCCGGTGACAGAGCACAGCATCCACGGAGAAGCATCATGAACGCGCCCACCAAGCTGGTTGAAGTTCTGCCGCAGACGGTGGCTTTCCAACTCGACGGCAACACACTTCACGCCTACCAGGGCGAAACCATTCTGAAAGCTGCCAAGCGCCACGGCATAGCCATTCCGCATCTTTGCTACAAAGACGGCTACCGCGCAGACGGCAATTGCCGCGCTTGTGTGGTGGAGGTCAAGGGTGAACGCGTGTTGGCGCCCAGTTGCTGCCGCACAGCCACCGCTGGCATGGACGTGCAGGCCAACAGCCCGCGTGCCGTCAAAAGCCAAAAGATGGTGGTGGAGATGCTGCTGTCAGACATGCCAGATGTGGGCTACAAATGGAATGATGCGGACGGCATCGAAAAAAATGCCGGCCAGCACGGCGAGCTCAGCGACTGGGCCGCGCGACTTGGCGTAACGGCTCGTCCCGAACTCAAAGCCCTTCGCCGCGACCAACCGAAGGCTGACGTTTCGCACCCGGCGATGGCTGTCAATCTGGATGCCTGCATTCAGTGCAACCGCTGCGTGCGCGCCTGCCGCGAGGAGCAGGTCAACGATGTCATTGGCTACGCCATGCGCGGCTCGCACAGTGAAATTGTGTTTGACCTGAACGATGCCATGGGCGACAGCAGCTGCGTGGCTTGCGGCGAATGCGTGCAGGCTTGCCCAACAGGGGCGCTGATGCCCAAGACCCAAATGGGCACGCAACTGGTGGATAAAAAAGTCGATTCGGTTTGCCCGTTTTGCGGTGTCGGTTGCCTGCTGACCTACAACGTCAAAGACAACGTGATCGTGAGCGTGGATGGCCGTGACGGCCCGGCCAATCACAGCCGCCTGTGTGTCAAAGGCCGTTTTGGTTTTGACTACGCAGCCAGCCCGCAGCGCCTGACCACACCCCTGATCCGCAAAGCCGGGGTGGCCAAAGACCCGGCAATGCTGGAAAAGTTAAACCGCAACAGCGCTGACTGGTCCGACGTGTTCCGCGAGGCAACCTGGGAAGAAGCGTTGAACCTGAGCGGCAGCACCCTCAAAAATTTACGCGACACGCACGGTAAAAAGTCGTTGGCTGGTTTTGGCTCGGCCAAGGGCAGCAATGAAGAAGCCTATCTGTTCCAAAAACTGGTGCGTACCGGCTTTGGCAGCAACAACGTGGACCACTGCACCCGCCTGTGCCATGCGTCCAGCGTGGCGGCGTTGCTCGAAGGCGTTGGCTCTGGCGCAGTCAGCAACCAGGTCAACGACGTTGAGCATTCTGACCTGATTTTCGTGATTGGCTCCAACCCGACTGCCAACCATCCAGTAGCCGCCACCTGGATGAAAAACGCCAGCAAGCGCGGTGCAAAAATTGTGCTGGCCGACCCACGCGTGACCGACATTGGCAAACACGCCTGGCGCACCTTGCAGTTCAAGGCGGACACCGATGTGGCCATGCTCAATGCCTTGATTCACACCGTGATTGAAGAAGGTTTGACGGACCTTGACTTCGTTCGTGATCGCGCGAGCAACTTTGAAGCCCTGCGTGAAAACGTCAAGGCCTACAGCCCCGAGGCCATGGCACCGATCTGCGGCGTTCCAGCCCAAACGCTGCGTGAAGTGGCGCGTGAATTTGCCAAAGCCAAAGGCGCGATGATTTTGTGGGGTATGGGCATCAGCCAGCATGTGCACGGCACTGACAATGCGCGCTGCCTGATTGCGCTGGTCACGGTGACCGGTCAGATCGGCAAGCCGGGCTCTGGCCTGCATCCGCTGCGCGGTCAAAACAATGTGCAAGGTGCCAGCGATGCCGGTTTGATTCCCATGATGTTTCCCAATTACCAGCGGGTGGACGACAAGGCCAACCACGACTGGTTTGAGAATTTCTGGAACGTCAAACTCGACGACAAGCCCGGCTACACCGTGGTGGAGATCATGCACAAGGCGCTGGCGCCTGACAGCGATCCGCACAAGATTCGCGGCATGTATGTGATGGGTGAAAACCCCGCCATGAGCGACCCCGACTTGAACCACGCGCGGCATGCACTGGCCAGTTTGCATCACTTGGTGGTGCAAGATATTTTCATGACCGAAACCGCATGGTTGGCTGACGTGGTGCTGCCCGCCACCGCCTGGCCCGAGAAAACCGGCACCGTCAGCAACACGGACCGCATGGTGCAGTTGGGAAAACAGGCGATTGACCCGCCGGGTGATGCCAAGCCAGATTTGTGGATCATTCAGCAACTGGCCCATCAGCTCGGTTGTGGCTGGGACTATCCGGGTGAGCATTCGGGCGTGGCTGCTGTGTATGACGAAATGCGTCAGGCCATGCATGCGGCAATTGGCGGCATCAGCTGGGAACGCCTGGAGCGTGAATCCAGCGTGACCTACCCTTGCCTGAGCGCCGATGACCCTGGTTCACCTACCGTGTTCATTGACGAGTTTCCAACCGCAGATGGCCGCGTCAAGCTGGTGCCTGCAGACATCATTGCGGCCAACGAACGTCCCGACGCAGACTATCCGTTCGTGCTTATCACGGGTCGCCAGCTTGAGCATTGGCATACCGGCAGCATGACGCGGCGTGCGGTGGTGCTGAACGCGATTGAGCCCATGGCGACCGCCTCGATGTGCGGGGCTGATCTGGCTGAAATGGGGCTGACCGCGGGAGACGTGATCACCGTGCAGTCACGCCGTGGTGAAGTGGCCATTCACGTGCGCCGTGACGACGGCACGCCGCAGGGTGCGGTGTTCATGCCCTTTGCCTATTACGAGGCAGCGGCCAACTTGATGACCAATGCAGCGCTTGACCCGTTCGGCAAGATCCCCGAGTTCAAATACTGCGCAGTGGCTATTCGCCGTGGCGGCCAGCCTGCCGGCGTGTCGGGCTACGGCACAGCCGCTTTGGCGGGCCACTAAAAGCTACACCCTCAGACTTGCCGTTCACACTGCGAACGTTTCGGATGTTTTGATGCCATCGCCCCACCACGGTGACGCCGTTGCAGAGCCATGACCGACCAGGGTCATGGTCATGGTCATGGTCATGGTCATGGTCATGGTGCGCGGGCGTATTGACCACCACTGGCAGCCCCGGCTAGATATGTCACCTCCTTTTTTCACACAAGCTCACGCCCCTTTGACCTGCGAGGTGTCCGCCATCAATGAGTTTGGCGAGCACATCAGCGTGTCTATTCCCGCAGAGCGGGCGCTCACTGTGTATGTTGACAAACGGGAGCTGGTCACGCTGATGACGCTGGGTGCCCATCCCGAACTGCTGGTGCTGGGTTATTTGCGCAACCAGCGTTTGGTCAGCAGCATTGACGAGATCGAGTCCATCACCGTCGATTGGGAGGTGGGTTCGGCGGCCGTCAAAACGCGCCACGGCATTGCTGATATGGACGAAAAAACCGCCAAGCGTGTGGTGACGACGGGCTGCGGCCAAGGCAGTGTCTTTGGTGGCCTGATGGACGAGGTCGATCAGATCAAGTTACCACCGGCAGCGGTCATGACCCAAAGCCAGCTCTACGCGCTGGTCAACACCATTCGCGTGAAAGAAACCACCTACAAGTCGGCCGGCTCGGTGCATGCGTGTGCCTTGTTTGACACCACCGGCAGCGCGCCAGAGATGCTGATCTTTGTTGAAGATGTGGGCCGCCACAATGCGATTGACACGATAGCCGGCTGGATGTGGATCCATATGGCCCCCACGCTCCCCACTGCGTGGGGTTCGCCGCCCCCCGAGGGAGCTGCTGCGCCTGCGGACTGGCAAAGCCAGATCCGCGGCCCCTGCTTGAAGGGAGAAGATGCCCCATCGCAAGCAGCTAGCCTGGTGTTCTACACCACAGGCCGCTTGACCAGCGAAATGGTCATCAAGTCTGCGCAGATGGGCGTCCCGATCGTCGTATCGCGTAGCGGCATTACCCAAATGGGCCATCAGGTGGCGCAATCGGTCGGCTTGTGTGCGATTGGCCGCGCTACCAACAAGCGCTTTGTTTGTTACACCAGCACCCAGCGTCTGGTGCTGCAGCCCGGCCTGGCAGCCTAGCCCCTGGCCAGCAACGGTTAGCCGCTTTAGGCTAACCTCATGCCATGAACACACTTTTTATCAAGCTCGGCTGGCGCACGCTGTGGCGTGACCTGCGCGCCGGCGAGTTGCGGCTGTTGATTGTTGCCGTCACCCTGGCCGTTGCTGCACTGACCGCCGTTGGTTTTTTTGCCGATCGGCTCAAGGGTGGCTTGCAGCGTGATGCGCGGCAGTTGCTGGGCGGCGATGCTGTCGTGCGAAGCGATGACATCACGCCCGCCATATTCATTGCCAAGGCCAAAGCGTTAGGCTTGCAAACCGCTGCCAGTGTCAGCTTTCCCACCATGGCGCGCGCCACGCAGGCAGATGGTGGTGCTACCAAATTAGCAGCATTTAAAGCTGTGCCTACAGGTTATCCGCTGCGTGGAAGTTTGCTCGTCAGCAGCATCGCGGAAGGCAAAGGCGAGAAAACGCGGGACATTCCGGCGCCTGGCACAGTCTGGGTTGATCCAGCCCTGCTGGATGCCCTGGGATTGAAAATCGGCCAGACCTTGCTGATGGGTGACGCCAGTTTTAAGGTCACTCGCATCATCACGCAAGAGCCCGACCGGGGTGCCGGCTTCATCAGCTTTTCACCCCGCGCCATGATCAACACAGGGGATGTGGCAGCCACCAACCTGATTCAACCGGCCAGCCGTGCCAACTACCGATTTGCGGTGGCAGGAGACGATCAGGCGGTGGCTGAGTTCGTCAAGTGGGCCAATGCTGAAATCAAAAAACCATTCGATCAATCCGGCATACGCGGTGTGCGGCTTGAATCGCTGGAATCTGGCAGCCCCGAGATGAAGCAAACGCTGGACCGTGCCGAAAAGTTTTTAAACCTGGTGGCCCTGCTGGCTGCGCTGCTCAGTGCCGTGGCGGTGGCGATTGTGGCGCGCGGTTTTGCAGCCAAGCACCTGGACGACTGCGCCATGCTGCGGGTGCTGGGCCAGCCGCAACGAACCATCGCTGCAGCCTATGCTTTTGAGTTTGTATTGGCCGGTCTTTTTGCCAGCGCATTGGGTGTGGCGATTGGTTTTGCCGTGCACTACGGTTTTGTTCTGCTGCTGGCCGGGCTGGTTGAAACCGCCTTGCCTGCGGCCACGCTTTGGCCGGTACTGTTTGGCATGGGCATGGGGCTGACGCTGCTGCTGGCCTTCGGTTTGCCGCCGGTTTTGCAGCTTGCATCGGTACCGCCACTGCGCGTCATTCGCCGCGATGTGGGTCAGTTAAAACCTGCATCGGTGGCCGTGCTGGGTGTTGGCACGCTGGGCTTTGCGGCGCTTCTGGTGGCGGCCAGCAGCGACTTGAAATTGGGCTTGATAGCAGTGGGCGGTTTTGCCGGCGCGGTACTGCTGTTTGCCGCCGTCAGCTATGCCGCCGTCAAGCTTTTACGGGCCAGCGTGAATGAAGACGTTGCACCGCGCTGGCTGGTACTGGCCACGCGCCAGTTGTCAGCGCGGCCAGCCTACGCTGTTGTGCAAACCAGCGCCTTGGCCGTCGGCCTGCTGGCGCTGATGCTGCTGGTGCTTCTGCGTACCGACCTGGTCGACAGCTGGCGCAAAGCCACGCCGCCCAACGCGCCGAACCGTTTCATCATCAACGTCCAGCCTGACCAAAGCGAAGCCTTCAAGAAAGCATTGGCAGACGGTGGCGTGACCCAGTACGACTGGTACCCGATGATTCGCGGGCGTCTTGTGGCCGTCAACAGCAAGCCGATCACGCCGGATGATTTTTTAGAGGACCGCGCCAAGAGCCTGGTCAGCCGTGAATTCAACCTGTCTAACGCCGCCAAGCAACCGGCGCACAACAAAATTGTGGCCGGGCAATGGACAGTTGAGGAAAAAGACGCCATCAGCGTTGAAGAGGGCATTGCCAAAACGCTGGGTTTGAAACTTGGTGATGCCTTGAGCTTTGACATTGGCGGGCAAGTCAGCAGCGCCAAAATCACCAGCCTGCGCAAGGTCGATTGGGGGTCGATGCGGGTCAACTTTTTTGTCATGTACCCAGTGGCCGATGTGGCCGATGTGCCGGTGTCCTACATCAGCGCTTTTAAAGCACCGCCCTCCGCAGCCCAAGGCGGTCAAAGTTTTGACAACACATTGGTCAGAGCTTTCCCCAACATCACCAACATCGACACCACCAGCACCCTGGCCCAGGTGCAGCGCGTGCTTGACCAGGTCATTCGCGCGGTCGAGTTTTTATTCGGTTTCACCCTAGCTGCCGGGCTGGTGGTGCTGTTCGCAGCGATTACGGCTACCCGTGAAGAACGCGCCAAAGAGTTTGCCATCATGCGCGCTGTGGGTGCGCGGACCAGCTTGCTCAGGCAGGTGCAGCGTGCCGAACTGGCCGGCGTGGGTTTGCTGGCCGGCTTTCTGGCATCTGTTGTGGCGCTGGCCGTTGGCTGGGGCCTGGCCCGCTATGTGTTCGACTTCGCCTGGACGGGGTCTTGGACGGTGCCTTTGTTTGGCAGCCTGGCGGGCGCTCTGCTGGCACTGGCGGCGGGCTGGTGGGGCTTGCGCTCGGTGCTGAACACGCCCGTAGTCGAGACGCTGCGCAAAGCGCAATAGCCAGAGCGTCCATCCATCCGAATGTCGGGCACATGGCGGCGTGGCGCGGTGCTCGGAATCCTCATGCACCGTAATGCATTCCGGTATCCTGTGACCCGTGCGCCTAGCCCTGCACCCCGAAAATCGAATTTCTGAACGCCCCTCACACCTTCGTCATGCAAATTCCAGAAAAACCCGCATTTGAGACACCCTTTGAATGGATAGGCGGCGAAGCCAGGGTCAAAGCGTTGGTCGAGCGCTTTTATGACCTGATGGATCTCGAGCCCAACTACAGCGCCCTGCGCGCCACCCATGCCGGGCCGCTGGACAACGCACGACAAAAAACCTTCTGGTTTTTATGCGGCTGGTTGGGCGGGCCGCAGTACTACACCGAGCGCTTTGGCCACCCGATGCTGCGCATGCGGCATATGCCCCAGCAAACCGGCGGCGGATCTATAGGTATTAAGGAGCGCGACCAATGGCTGGCCTGCATGAACCAGGCGATGGTGGAAACCGGTGTTGACGAGGCGCTACGCGAGCGCCTCAATACCTCGTTTTTTCAGACCGCCGACTGGATGCGCAACAAGGGCGAGTGACAAAGGAGGGGTTCACCCTCCTGCTGCGCTTAATTCGCCTTCAAAAACTCTGCCACTTCCAGCAAAATCAATTCGTTGTCATCGGCCTTGTTCGGCTCGCGGCTGCTTGAAAACGGCAGGTTGTTGTCGTTGCCCACAATGATGTGCTTGGCATCCACGACATCGACGTTTTCAATCGTGAAAAACGGGAAGGTCAACACGCCGTTGGTCAACGGTTTGCGGGCCAGCTTGGCCGGGTCAGCGATCGCCATCAGGTCGATGTAGCCGATTTTCCGAATCGCGCCGCCGACGTTGGCATCGTTCAGTTCAACCTTGTAAACCCGCTTGAACTTGGCCAGGTCATGAAAGCAGTCGGTGCGTTTTTGGCCTTCCGGGCAGGCTTTGTCGGCCGTGCCTTCGCCGTTGTCGCGTTCGATGATCAAACCTGTCGTGCCGTCAATCATGTTGAAGTCGCCAATTGCATGGCTGTTGGCCTCCATCACGTACTTCCAGTGGCGGCCTGTCCAGCTTTCGGTTTTGACGTCAAATTCGAGCACCCGCAGGTAGTCTTTGCCGTCCAGGTTTTCATTGGCTTTGGTCGCTGCGTTGTACAGCGCGCCTTCCAGCAGCGCATACAGCTTGCTGCCGTCTTTGGATGCTGCCATGCCCTCAAAACCTTTGGAGCGCCGCACCTGAAAGTCAACCAAACCGCCGGGAGCGCCGGGTGTCGTCACGTTCGGGTGGTCCGGTGAGCGCACCACCTTGCCATCGACCATTGTTTCAAACACTGCCAGCACTTTTCCTTTGAGGTCGGTCTTGATCAAAAACGGGCCGAGTTCATCACCAATCCACAAGGCGCCACCAGCGAACTGAAAGCTCTCGGTGTCAAAGTCGCTGCCCGTCAGGTAGCGTTTTTGGGTGCCTTCGTGGACGATGCGAAACGGGACCTTTTTGTCCGGGTCGTGCAAGAAAATGGTCTCCAGCTTCTTCATGCTGCCGGCTTTGAAATCTACCGCATAGCGGTTCAGGTACAACATCGCGTCGGGCGAATTGGCTTTGGCGCCAAAACCGTTGTCGGTCAAGATCCAGAAGCTGCCGTCTGGCATTTTCTTGATGCCCGAGTGGCCTTGCAGGGGCTGACCCTTGAACGGCAAGGACACACCGGTGGGCCTGCCGGCGGACATGCCCTCGACCGTGCCCAAGGCTTCTACCCGCTTGCCAGTCGTGAATTTGCCACTGACCTGCAAATCGGCGGGGGCGTCTTTGGGGGCTGCAATAAAAGACTGTGCAGGCATCACGGCGTGTCCGGCCAGCGTCGCAGGAAAGGCTGTTTGCGCTTGCACAGGCATGGCTGCCAGCGCGCTGCTTGCTGCGATGGCCGTCAGCAGGGTGGAGAAATAAGATGGAGACATGTGCGCGTTCCCTGGTTGTTAAAAACGCTGATGATGCGCACGCACTGTGACGATGTGATTACACGAGCTGACTTGACAGCAATCGCTATAGATTAAATAGCAATAACAACCTCAAATCTAGCTTTGTGCCAGCAGCACCACCAGCGCCCCAGCGCCGCCATGCGCGGGCCGGGCCTGCACAAAGGCCAGCACCTCCTGCTTTTGAATCAGCCAGCTTTGCACCTTGCCTTTGAGCACGGGCGTTTTGCCGGGTGAGCCCAAGCCCTTGCCGTGCACCACACGCACGCAGCGCCAGCCCATGCGGGCGGCGTCTTTGATGAAGTCGACCAGCGCCTCGCGTGCGTCTTCACGCCGCAGGCCGTGCAGGTCGACCTGGCCTTGAATGGCCCAGCCGCCTTTGCGCAGCTTGCGGGTCACGTCGGTGCCTATGCCTGGGCGCCGGTAGCTCAGGGCATCGTCGGTGTCCAGCAGGGTCTCAACATCAAACTCGTCTGACAGGGCCTCGCGCATCACGGCCTGCTCGTCAAGCTGGTGCTGCAAGGCAAGCGGTGCGGCTTGTACCAAGGGCAGGGCGGCACGCTCGCCAGGGCGGTGTTTGGGCGGCAGCGGTTTGACGATACCGACAGCCCGGGCAAAAAATTCTTCTTCGGCTTTGGCCTTGGCCAAGGCGGCTTTTCGGGCGGCCTCCAGTTCCTTGGCCCGTTTGACGCGCGCCTCCAGTTCGGCCTTGACGGCTTTCAGACCCAGCAAATCCTTGATGGCGGGCGCTTTCATGGCTTACATCAATCCCAGCTCAGCCATCGACACGGCTTCAGATCGCGTCACGATGAAATGGTCCAGCACCCGCACGTCGACCAGTGCCAGCGCCGCTTTCAGGGTTTGCGTAATTAGCTCGTCAGCACGTGATGCCTGCGCCGAGCCGCTCGGGTGGTTGTGGGCCAGCACCACGCTGGCGGCGTTCAGGGCCAGGGCGCGCACCACCACCTCACGCGGGTAAACGCTGGTTTGGGCGAGCGTGCCTCTGAACATTTCTTCCAGCTCGATCAGGCGGTGCTGCGTGTCTAAAAACAGCACTGCAAAAACCTCGTGCTCGCGGCTGCCCAGCTGCAACTGCAAGTAGTCGCGGATGGTTTGCGGGTTGCCAAACAGGGGTTTTTCTTGCAACTGGCTGGCCAGGGCGCGGCGGGACAGTTCAAGCACAGCCACTATCTCGGCGCGCTTGGCGGGCCCCAGGCCTTTGATTTTTTTGAGTGCTTCGGCAGGTGTGCTCAGCAAACCCGATACACCGCCGAAAGTGCTCAGCAACTCTTGCCCCATTTGCAGCGCGTTTTTGCCCGGCAAACCGGTGCGCAGCAGCAGCGCCAACAGTTCGGCATCGCTGAGCGCGCCGGGGCCACGGGCCAGCAGTTTTTCACGCGGGCGGGCATCTTCGGGGAGGTCTTTGAGCAGCATGGAGGACGGAACGGCTAACTTTCTACAATAGGGTCAGTTTACAAACAGTTTTGGCTTTCAAGCCACGTCAGAGAGTTTTATGTCCGTTGATCAGCTGATAGTCGCTCCGATGATTCAAGACGGGTCTTTTTTGACCCTGCACTACCGCATGTCCGGGCCTGACGGCGTAGACATCATCAACACCTTTGGCGGCAAGCCTGCCACCTTGAGCCTGGGCACGGGCCAGTTGTCCCCCGCGATTGAGCAGCATCTGCTGGGCTTGCCCGAAGGCACGCACACCACGTTTGAGCTGCCTGCCGGCGCAGCCTTTGGCGAGCGCAACACCGACCTGATGCAGTGGGTGGCGCGCAAGCTGCTCAATGAACTGGGCGACCCGGACGAGGCCTACAAGGTGGGTGATGTGGTGCAGTTCCCCACCCCGGATGGTGCAGGGCAGTATGCGGGCAGTGTGGTGCAGGTCAAAGGGCAAAGCGAGGCGGTGCAATTTGATTTCAACCATCCATTGGCCGGTCAGCCGGTGACCTTTGAAGCTCACATCATTGGAGTTCTATGACGACATTGCCCCAAGAAATTTTGCTGGCAGAACCACGCGGCTTTTGCGCAGGCGTTGACCGTGCGATTGAAATTGTGGAGCGCGCACTGACCAAATTCGGCGCGCCGATTTACGTGCGCCACGAGATTGTTCACAACACCTATGTGGTCAATGACCTGAAGCAAAAAGGTGCGATTTTCATTGAAGAGCTGGCCGATGTGCCGCCCGGTGCCACGCTGGTTTTCAGTGCACACGGGGTGAGCAAGGCGATTCAGCTGGAGGCCGAGCAGCGTGGGTTTCAGATATTTGATGCCACCTGCCCCTTGGTGACCAAGGTACATGTCGAAGTCGCCAAGCTGCACAGGGAAGGCTACGAGTTCATCATGATTGGCCATAAGGGGCACCCCGAGGTGGAAGGCACGATGGGCCAGCTTGAAAGCGGCATTCACCTGGTCGAAGACGCCCAAGACGTGCAGCGCATCAACCCGCAGCAAACGCAGCTGCTGGCTGTGGTGACGCAAACCACCTTGAGCGTGGACGACGCGGCCGAGATCACCGCCGCTGTCAAAGCGCGCTTTCCCATGGTGCGCAGCCCCAAAATGCAAGACATCTGCTACGCCACGCAAAACCGGCAAGACGCGGTCAAGGTGATGAGCTCGCAGGTGGATATTTTGATTGTGGTCGGTAGCCCCACCAGTTCCAACAGCAACCGTCTGGCCGAGCTGGCCAACAAGCTGGGTACTGAGGCCTACATGGTCGACGATGCCAGCGAGCTCAAGGAAAGCTGGTTTGAAGGCAAGGCCAAGGTCGGCTTGACCGCTGGTGCGTCAGCACCTGAAGTGCTGGTCAAGCAGGTGATTGACCGCATCAAGGCGCTGGGCGCGGTGTCAGTGCGCAAGATGGACGGGATCGAAGAGACCATCAAGTTTCCCCTGCCCAAGGGCTTGAAGCTTGACGCCCAGGGCGAACTGAGCGCCGGGCAAAGCACGCTGCATCAGCAGAGCTGAGCGACTTGTCAATGCTCTCTATTTAATAGCTAATAGTCCAAGTATTCATTGGGTAATAGCCATATTTGACCCCTAACGCCTCGAAAACCCATTTTTAAGCCATTTCCATGCTCGATATCAATTTGCTGCGCAAAGACCTGCCCACCGCCATTGCCCGCCTGGAAGCGCGCAAGTCGCCCCAGGCTTTTTTGAATGTTGACGCCTTCACCGCACTGGAACAAGAGCGCAAAACCATTCAAAGCCGCACCGAGGAATTACAAAACCTGCGCAACACCCTGTCCAAGCAAATCGGCCAACTCAAAGCCAAGGGTGAGGACGCCAGTGCCGTGATGGCACAGGTCAGCAGTTCCAAAGCCGAACTGGAAACATCGAGCGCACGGCTTGACCAAATTCAGCTAGAGCTGCAAACCCTGCTGCTGGCCGTACCCAACTTGCCGCACGACAGCGTGCCTCTAGGCTTTGGCGAAGACGGCAATGTGACGGTGCGCAGCTGGGGCACACCCAAAACCTGCGCTTTCCCGGTCAAGGACCACGTCGATGTTGGTCAACCGCTGGGGCTTGATTTTGAGCTGGGCACCAAGCTCACCGGCTCACGCTTTACCGTCATGCAGGGCGGTTTGGCGCGTTTGCACCGGGCCTTGGCCGCCTTCATGCTCGACGTGCAAACGCAGGAGCACGGCTACACCGAATGCTATGTGCCCTACATCGTCAACGCTGATTCGCTGCGCGGCACCGGTCAGTTGCCCAAGTTTGAAGAAGATTTGTTCGCCGCCAAAAAAGGCGGGCAAGAAGGTGCGGCAGAAAACGCCGCTTTGTACTTGATCCCCACCTCCGAAGTACCGCTGACCAACTTTGTGCGCGATGTCATCACGCCCGAAGCTGACTTGCCACTCAAATTCACAGCCCACACACCATGCTTCAGGTCAGAAGCTGGCAGCTATGGCCGCGACACACGCGGCATGATTCGCCAGCACCAGTTTGACAAAGTCGAAATGGTGCAAATCGTGCACCCCGACAAAAGCTACGAAGCGCTGGAGGCCATGACCGGCCACGCCGAGGCGATTTTGCAAAAGCTGGGCCTGCCCTACCGCGTCATGCTGCTGTGCACCGGCGACATGGGTTTTGGTGCCGCCAAAACCTACGACCTGGAGGTCTGGCTGCCCGCCCAAAACACCTACCGCGAGATCAGCTCGGTTTCGAACTGCGAGGCTTTTCAGGCCCGCCGCCTTCAAGCGCGCTTTAAAAACGCGCAAGGCAAAAACGAGTTTGTGCACACCCTGAACGGCTCCGGACTGGCGGTGGGGCGCACGCTGGTGGCGGTGCTGGAAAACTACCAGCGCGAAGACGGCGGCATTGATATTCCAACCGTCTTGCAACCCTACATGGGCGGCTTGACCGAACTGGTTGCCAAGATCGGCTGATAGAATCAAGCTTCGAGCGGAAAGGTGGCAGAGTGGCCGAATGTACCTGACTCGAAATCAGGCGTACCGCAAGGTACCGTGGGTTCGAATCCCACCCTTTCCGCCATTTTACCTATGAGGAAAAGTCTGAAAACGACTTTACCCCCCAAACAACCCCGCTAAGAATTTGCGCTTGAGTGCGGAGATCTGCGCTAGTGTTGCGGCGTTGTGCCGTATCGGAGAGGTGAAACCGATTTAACCTATCAATCCTATTCGGCAAGGTTTCCGGCAGGACAGGGGAGGGGGGAGGGCCCTAAAAGGGCACGATCAATTAACGGAGCGTTCGGGGAAATTTTTTCTTTTTTTGTCAATATTTTCAACATGTGCTTTTGCGCTGGCAGTTCCGAGAAAGCAACTCTTCTTGGTTGCTTGCCCTTGGTCGAATTCAAGTATGCTGTCCACTCCGACTTTTGGGGAACACCATGGAAATTTACGCCTATCGCTTCTTAGTTTTGATAAGCGTGTTCCTAGCTGCGGGAGTTGCAAGCGCTTTGCAGTACCCAGACGCTACGATTGAATTTAAGGCTGGGGCAATTGGACAAAACAACCTGACCAGTCAGTCGGATGCTCGCTCAGACAACGGCTTGGATTGGTTGAAAGGGGCAACGGGCGGCAGTTTTATTGGATCTAAAGCTGGTCAAGTCTTAAAGCGTATTACGGCGGATAGGCCAATTCGGGGCGTAAAAGAGTCGCAAATATACAAGCGCCACGCTCGATCGGTCGTTTTGATTTTGACCAAAGAAAGTTTAGGGACTGGAACGCTGATCAGTTCGGATGGCGACATCGACGTCCCCCCGGATTTGAGTAGCGTCTAAGCTTGGAGTCCAATCCCATAGACAGGAGATTGGACGTGAAGAAGAGATTTACCGAAGAACAAATCATTGGCTTCCTGCGCGAAGCGGAAGCGGGCCTGGCGATAGCCGAGCTGTGCCGAAGGCACGGCTTCTCAGAGGCTAGTTACTACCTCTGGCGCAGCAAGTTTGGTGGCATGAACGTGTCTGATGCCAAGCGCCTGAAGGAGCTGGAAGCAGAAAACGCCCGCCTCAAAAGGCTGCTGGCTGAGTCCATGCTGGAGAACGAGGTGACGAAAGAAGCCTTGAGAAAAAAGTGGTGAGCGCACCGGCCAGACGCGAACTGGTGCGCTACATGATCGACAAGGGGCTGAGCGAGCGTCGCTCGTTGCGCATCATCGACATGAGCGCCAGTGCACTGCGTTACGAACCGGCTGCAGACCGCAACTGCGTGCCCAAGGAGAAGATCATTGCCTTAGCCCAACGCCATCGTCGATACGGCGCTGGCATGATCTATTTGAAGTTGCGCCAATCAGGCGAGATCGTGAATCACAAGCGTGTAGATCGTCTGTATGCCGAGGCGGGTCTGCAGGTGAAGAAGCGCAGACGCAAGAAAATTCCCCTGAGCGACAGGCATCCCTTGGAGCGCCCAACGTCGGCCAATCAGGTGTGGTCTATGGACTTCGTGTTTGACCGCACGGCCGAGGGGCGCAGCATCAAGAGCCTCACGGTGGTGGATGACGCAACCCATGAAGCGGTAGCGATCGTGCCGGAGCGTGCATTGGGCGGAAATCAACTGGTGCGAATCCTGGAACAACTTGCCAGTACCAGAGGACTGCCCAAAGCTATACGGACAGACAACGGCAAAGAGTTCTGTAGTCGTGCAATGCTGACTTGGGCCCATGCACGTGGTGTGCAACTGTTCCTGATCGAGCCTGGCAAACCCAATCAGAACGCATACATCGAATCATTTAACGGTCGGTTTCGGGATGAATGCCTGAATGAACATTGGTTTACAAGCTTGCAGCATGCCCGCGTTGTGGTGGAAGCATGGAGAAAGGAATACAACGAAGAGAGACCCAAACGATCCCTTGGAGGACTGACCCCGATGGACTACGCCAAGACACTTATTCAAAAGCAGTTAAATTAACCCCCGGACTCCAAAGCCAAGTGCTACTGAGAATGGGGGGACGTCGGCCTAACTACTCAATTTTCTAGGTACGGAACGCCTAGGTGGAATTAAGGGTTAGGTCATCAAATTGATTGGTCAAATTTCTTCGACTATGCGCACGGCATGCTGTGTGGCTTAGGCCAGCCGTTCACTTGAGCTATGGTCAGGTGGCATTCCCCCAATTCACTAGACACGTTTCATAGCGCATTTTGAATCGTTGCTCTGATAGCCTCGCTGCCAGATGCTGAATAAAAACCACTCCACCAGCCGGTTCGCCTAACGCACGTTCGCCTTCAATTGCCCGTAGTTGAGGGTGACCTTGTGCTTGGAGATCAGGTCAATCAGGATGTATTCCTCGGCCACCGCGTTGCCGCCGCAGGCAGGTGCGTCCACGATGACGACGGAAGAAGCGCCCTTGTAGCGGGCGCAATACATTTCGCTATAACAAGACGCCGGCAGCTGAACTTCATCAGCGTCGTTGATCAGGATACTGACTCGGTTGTTGGCGGGTGCCCAACGCACGCCCCTTGCAAATTGAACATTCCCGGCAGGGCAGCTGATGCGCTTGACCATGAGTTCTTTATTCGAGAATGCATTCAGAGTCTCTCTGCTTTGAGCGAACGCCAAGGGTGAGAAAAAAAGAGTGACGAGGGCTGCGAAAAAAAATCTGCGCATGATGGCTCCAAGTGATTGACACGTCAGAGTTTACTAGCGGGTCGGGGGCATGCCATTGCCTGCTGCGGGCTTCTTTGATCTCATGAAGCCGCATGTTTGCTTACAGTCCGAAGAGCGCTATCAAGTCGATCTGGGGCGGCTTGTGATAAGGCATTTGATGCCCCGCCACCCATTGAATGAGCGAAACGGTCTGATGCGTTTAAACGCGCGGGCCGCTTTGCTTCACAGCAGCCCTTGGGTGCGCGCCAAATGGCTGGCTTGCGAGCGGCTCTTGACGTTGAGCCGCCTGAACAGGCGCCAAAGATGGACTTTGACGGTGTGCTCGCTGATCTGCAGGTTGTCGGCAATGTCGCGGTTGCTCAGGCCTTTGTCCAGCAAGATCAGCAACTGCTTTTGCCGCTTGGAGAGCTTGCCCACCTCGACCGGAGCCTCTGATTCGGCTCCCGCCTCTTCTGCCAGGAAAGCCTTCAGGACTTGTGCAATTTCAGCGGCGCCGGCTGATTTTTCAAGGAAGGCAGCGGCTCCGGCTTCCATGGCCAGATCTTCGTAGTCGCTGGCGGGGGATGCCGTCAGCACCGCAATCGGTACTTCGGGGTAGCTGCGCTTTACTTCCCGGATGCCAGACACACCATGTGTGTCGGGCAGTTTCAGTTCAAGGCAGATCAATTGCGGCATGCCATGCTTTTGCACCGCTTGCGCAACCAGGGCGATGCGACCCAGTTCGACAACCGACGTGTTGGGGCTCACGCGGCGCAACAGCATGGCGACGGCTTCGCGCATGAGGGGATGGTCGTCGATAACAAATATGCTCATGGGACCTTGATGTAGCCTGGCCACTTCAAAGTCTCAGAATAACCACTTCACAGGCTCTTGAATGTAAGGAAAAAACCCTAAAAGCGGAATTTTTCAGTTGAAGTCATCCTGAACACTACATTGCCAGTGCTGTCACCTGACCGGTTCATGCGTCGGTCTTTGACCGTCGATGTATCTGGCCCTGAGGGTCGGCGCTTTAGTTTTTCGCTGTGACGGTTTGCAGGCTGAGTGCGGCGGCAAGCTCAGGCATCTCAACACCCGGCACCACATCCAGCTGGCTTTGCAATGCAGCTACAGCGTCAGCGCCTTGCTGCTGCAAGCTGGCAATGGCCTGGGCTGCTTCTTTGGGTGACACGAAGCCCCGGCTTTGCATCAGCAGTTTGCCGTCAGCACCTAAAAATTTGAAGTAAAAAAGGCCATCTGCCTCCCGGTATTGCTTGAAGCTGGGCCCGGCGGTCTTGGCTGCCTTGACCTTGCCCGCCAGTGGCGCACTGGCTTGCAATTTGCGCAGTCCCACAGCATGACGCAGCTCTTGCATCAGCGGCTGCGACAGGGCGGTGGCTTTGGCCGCGCCTGCCTGCAAGATGTCTTCAATCTTTTCCGGGCTCGCCATCAGGGCGTGGTAGTGCTCGCGCATCGGGGCAATGTCGCGGTCAATCCGTTCAAACAGCATGGCTTTGGCATCACCCCAGGCCATGCCATCGGCATAGGCGCGCCGCATGGCGGCGGTTTCTTCTGGGCTGGCAAAGGCCTGGTACATCTGAAACAGGGCCGAGCCATCGGTTTGCTTGGCAACGCCGGGCCCGTTCGAGTCGGTCACGATGCCTGCGATGAGCTTTTTCAGTTGCTCACGGCTTGAAAACAGCGGGATGGTGTTGTCGTAGCTCTTGCTCATCTTGCGGCCGTCCAGGCCGGGCAGGGTGGCCACCGATTCTTCAATCAGTGCCTCGGGCAGCACCAGATGCTCGCCATACAAATGGTTAAAGCCCTTGGCCATGTCGCGTGCCATTTCGATGTGCTGGATCTGGTCGCGGCCCACCGGCACCTGATGCGCCTTGAACATCAAAATGTCGGCCCCCATCAGCACCGGGTACATGAAAAGCCCCGCCGTGACGTCATGGTCGGGCTCGGCACCCGACGCGGTGTTTTTGTCAACCTGCGCCTTGTAGGCGTGTGCGCGGTTCAGGATGCCTTTGCCCAGCACGCAGGTTAAAAACCAGGTCAACTCCGGGATTTGCGGAATGTCGGACTGGCGGTAAAACGTGACGCGTTCAGGGTCCAGGCCGGCGGCCAGCCAGCTGGCTGCGATCTCAAGCGTGGACTGCTGGATGCGGGCAGGCTCACCTGTTTTGATCAGGGCGTGGTAGTCGGCCAGAAAGTAAAAACTCTCGGCGTTGGTCCCCTGACTGGCAGCGACCGATGGGCGGATGGAGCCCACATAGTTGCCCAGGTGGGGCGTGCCTGAGGTGGTGATACCAGTTAAAAATCGTTGCTTCTTGTTCGTCATGTCGTCTTTGCTTTGCTCTTATTTCACCAAAAGTGCCAGGGGGTCGAGGATCGTTTCCAGAACGCTGTAGGTCGCCGACATCAGTGGCTGCATCCACAGCGTGCTGACCACGCCAGCCAACACCAGCGCCATCACCACAAAAAACCCCCACGGCTCAATGCGCGACACCAGCACAGCCAGTTTGTACGGCAGCAAGCCCACCAAAATACGGCCACCATCGAGCGGCGGTAGCGGGAACAGATTGAACACAAACATCACCACATTGACCAGAATGCCGGCCTGGCACATTTTCAGAAAAAACGGTTCCGTCACGTCGCCGCCCCGCAACAGGTAAAAAGCGATGCCCCAGCCAAGCGCCTGCAAGAAGTTGGACGCAGGCCCGGCCAGCGCCACCCAGATCATGTCGCGCTTGGGGTTGCCCAACCGGCCAAAATTAACCGGCACCGGCTTGGCATAGCCAAACAAAAAAGCCCCTGATGTGGCGAAGTACAGTATCAAGGGCATGGCGATGGTGCCCACCGGGTCAATGTGTTTGAACGGGTTCAGGGTGACGCGGCCCAGGCTCCAGGCTGTGTCATCACCAAAATATCTGGCGATGTAACCATGTGCCGCCTCATGAAGGGTGATGGCGAACAGCACTGGCAGGGCGTAAATGGCGACGGTTTGAATCAGGTTTGAAATATCCATCGCCCGATTATCCCTGTGTATCCCTGTGCGTCCCTGACGCTCAGGGTTCGCAGCGGCTTCAGTTTTGCAGGCCCAGCACTGCGATGTCGCCGCGCCCCAGACGCGTGACCAACGCCTCGCCACCATCGCCCATGGCGGTCAGGTCAATCACGGTCGTGGGCTGCCGATGGCAGGCACCCGCGTCCACAATCGCTGCCAGCTCATGCGCCATCAGCTCGCGTATGTCGTTGGCGTCATTCAGGGGCTCGGCAGCGTCGCGCGGGATCAGTGTGGTGGCCAACAGCGGCGCGCTGTGCAGCTCCAGCAGCGCTTGCAGGGTTTTGTGCGCTGGCACGCGCAGGCCAATGGTTTTGCGCGATGGGTGGCTCAGGCGGCGCGGCACCTCCTTGCTGGCCTCCAAAATGAAGGTGTACGGCCCTGGTGTTGCGGCTTTGAGCAGCCGGAACTGCCGGTTGTCAACGCGCGCATAAGCGCTGAGCTCTGACAGGTCGCGGCACAGCAGCGTCAGGTGGTGCTTGTCGTCAACGCCCCGGATGCGCCGCAACGCGTCGGCCGCGACCTTGTCGTCCAGGTGGCAAACCAGCGCGTAGCTTGAATCGGTGGGTACCGCTGCTATGCCGCCGCGCGCCAGCAGGGCCACTGTCTGCTTGAGAAGACGGGCCTGCGGATTGTCGGGGTGGACTTGAAAAAACTGGGCCATGGTTGTCTGTGCTCATGACTCTGTGGGTTGAATCAAGACTTTGCCTTCACGCACCGCCAGCCACGCGCCTGCCGCGCCGCACACCGCAATCATGGCAATACCGACAAAAGCCCAGTAATCAGGCACATGCGAAAACACCAGCCAGCCGCCCAGCATGGCAAAGCCAACGTGCGCATACAGGTAGGGTGTCAAGGTGGACGCGCTGGTGTTTTTGTACGCCACGATCAGCATGAAATGCCCGACTGCGGCAGCTAAACCCATCAGCACCAACCAGCCCCAGAGCGACCAAGTGGCCAGCGGCACCCAGACGAATGGCAGGGAGAGGGACGCCAGCAGCGTGCCAACCCAGCCGGTGTACAAATGCATGGTGACAGGGTCTTCGGTTCTGGCCAGCTTTCTGGTCAGCACCTGAAACCAGGCGTTGCATACCACCACACCCAGTGGCAACAGCATGGTCCATTCAAAGGTGTCCTGCCACGGCCGAATAATGACCAGCGTGCCGACAAAACCGCCCAGCACCAGGCCCCACCGAAGCAGCGACACGCGCTCACCCAGCCAGGTCGCTGCCACCAGCGTGATGACCAGCGGAACGATCATCACAATCGCCGTGAATTCGCCAACCGGCATGTAGCGCAGACTGAAGAATGCAAACACGCTGGCCGACAGCAGCAGCAGCCCACGCAGAACCTGAAATTTGGGGTGCGCCGTGCGCAGCACCGCCAGCCCACGCAAAGGCAAGATCACAACCGTTGTGGCCACCGCTTGAAACGCATAACGAAACCACAGCGCCATGAAAAGCGGCACCGAGGTAGACACATATTTGGTGGTGGTGTCCAGTGTGGCAAAGCAGGCCATGGCGGCCACTGTCAGTCCGATGCCGGCCAGTGCTGAAGTTGACCGATTCACTGGATGCGGTCCGCCAGCAGCTCCCAGACAGGCGTCAGTCCACCCGGCAGAAAAGGCAGCGTGCCCAGATCGGTACGGCTTTCTTGCGGACTGTGAAAGTCGCTGCCGCGCGAGGCGGCCAGGCCAAACTCTTTGGCGGTGTCGGCGTACTTGACGTATTCAGCCGCGGTGTGGCTGCCTGTCACTACTTCCACACCACGCCCGCCGTGGGCTTTGAACTCGGTGAACAGGGCGTACTCTTCATTGGCTGTGAACTTGTAGCGCGCCGGGTGCGCAATGATGGCCATGCCTTTGGCGGCGGTGATCCAGGTCACCGCGTCTTTCAAGCTGGCCCAGCGGTGCGGCACGTAGCCGGGTTTGCCTTCGGTCAGGTACTTGCGAAAGACCTCATTGGTCTCGCTGCACACACCGCTTTCAACCAGAAAGCGTGCAAAGTGGGTGCGAGAAATCAATTCCGGGTTGCCGACAAACTTCAAGGCACCTTCAAAAGCGCCCTTGATACCCACCTTGGCCAGGCCGTCAGACATTTCCCTGGCACGCTCGGTACGGCCGCCACGCGTGCTTTTCAGCCCTTGCACCATGTCGGCATCGTCAGGGTCAAACCCGAGCCCGACGATGTGAACTGTTTCGCCTGCAAAGCTAACGGATATTTCAGTGCCGGTCAGGTACTTCAGGCCCTGCGCTTTGGCGGCGGCCGCAGCGCGATGCTGGCCGCCAATCTCGTCATGGTCGGTTAATGACCACAACTCGACGCCGTTGGCCTTGGCGCGTTCGGCCAGCACTTCGGGTGTCAAGGTGCCGTCTGACACCACCGAATGGCAATGCAGGTCGGCATTCAGGATGGCATTCGCTGCCACTGGCTGTTGGGGGGTCTGTTGGGTCACGGCCTGATTTTAGGCCGTGCCGCTTTGCCATGCAGCCAGTCGTGTTACTTGAGATCTTGCTCGCTATAAATATAGGAGCAGATAGCGCATATTTTCATTGGGCTGCGGCCGATTTGACGCCTAAAAAGGCCTGCTTGGCGTGGTGTCAGTCCTCAAACAGCATTGGCAGCGTGCAGCTGTTCCGGCTCAGGTGGGTTTGTCGCCCGTCAGCCGCACCAAATCCCCGTCTTTGGCCAGCGCCAGCAGCCCCGCCTTCGCGTACACCGCCAGCTTGTCCCGCGTGTCCACAATGTCCAGATTGCGCATCGTCAACTGGCCAATCCTGTCCAGCGGGCTGAACGGCGCGTCTTCGACCTTTTCCATGCTCAGGCGCTCGGGCTTGTAGGTCAGATTGTGTGACTCGGTGTTCAAAATCGAATAGTCGTTGCCCCGGCGCAGCTCCAGCGTGACTTCACCCGTGATGGCACTGGCCACCCAGCGCTGGGCGGTCTCGCGCAGCATGATGGCCTGGCTGTCAAACCAGCGGCCCTGGTACAGCAGGCGGCCCAGTTTGCGGCCGTTGTCACGGTATTGCTCAATCGTGTCTTCGTTGTGGATGCCGGTGACCAGACGCTCGTAGGCGATGAACAGCAACGCCAGTCCAGGGGCTTCGTAAATGCCCCGGCTTTTGGCTTCAATGATGCGGTTTTCGATCTGGTCGCTCATGCCCAGGCCGTGGCGGCCGCCGATGACGTTGGCCGCCAGAATCAAATCGACCAGGCTGTCAAAACGCTTGCCGTTCAGGGCTACCGGCTGGCCTTCTTCAAAGCGCACGCTGACCTCTTCGCGTTTGACGACAACCTCGTCCTTCCAGAAGGCCACACCCATGATCGGGTTCACGATTTTCATACCGCTGGACAGCAGTTCCAGGTCCTTGGCTTCGTGCGTGGCGCCCAGCATGTTGCTGTCGGTGGAATAGGCTTTTTCAGCCGACATCTTGTAGCCAAAGCCGGCTTGGGTCATGAAAGCCGACATCTCGGCCCGGCCCCCCAGCTCGTCAATGAACAACTGGTCCAGCCAGGGTTTGTAGATTTTCAAATCCGGGTTGGTCAGCAGGCCGTAGCGGTAAAAGCGCTCGATGTCGTTGCCCTTGAAGGTGCTGCCGTCGCCCCAGATGTTGACGTCGTCTTCTTTCATCGCTGCCACCAGCATGGTGCCTGTCACGGCCCGGCCCAGCGGCGTGGTGTTGAAGTAAGTCACGCCTGCGGTGGTGATGTGAAACGCGCCCGCTTGCAGCGCCGCAATGCCTTCGGTGGCCAGCTGTTTGCGGCAGTCGATCAGGCGCGCTTTTTCAGCGCCGTATTCCATCGCCTTGCGCGGAATCTCGTCGTAGTCGGGCTCGTCGGGCTGGCCTAAGTTGGCGGTGTAGGCGTAGGGGATTGCGCCCTTGAGCTTCATCCAGTGCAGGGCGGCGCTGGTGTCCAGCCCGCCTGAAAATGCGATGCCGACTTTTTGCCCGTTGGGCAGATGCTGGAGTATGGTGGCCATGAAGGGAGCGGTGCTTTGGGTTATTCGAAGTGGCAGATGTAGTGGTATGGCTCGGTGACCCTGATGTCAAACGTCGAGTTGCCGGGCACGCTGAATTTTTCACCGGCGCTCGACTTGACCCACACGTTGCTGCCCGCCAGCTTGTAGTCGCAGCTGCCCGCCACGCATTCCATGATTTCAGGTGCGCCAGTGTTGAAGGTCAGGCTGCTGGGCAAAATCACGCCGACTGATTTTTTGGTGCCGTCGGGGTAGGCGATGTTGTGGCTGACGCACTTGCCGTCAAAGTACACATTGGCTTGGGTGGTGACGGTGATGTTGGGGATGTGTAGGGTAGTCATTGCACGATTTTAAAGGACGGACTGTACCGGGGTTGAAACTGTCGCCCGCCTGCCTGCACAGACTGGAGTAAGGGACAATCCGGCCCATGGCATCTCCAAACTCTGACCGCAATTTAATGGCTCCGATCGACCGCATCTCGGATGCTGACGAAAAAGCCCTGCAACAGCCGGGCGAGGTGGTGTCGGCCGCCATAGCGGGCGATTTACCCATGCCCGAGCCGGGTGGCTGGTCGAGCAGCACCAATCTCTGGCGCGGCCTGACCAGCATGAGCGTTGGCGTTGCTGCGGTGGCCCTGATGGTCGCCTTCAAGCTCAACAGCAGCCATGCCAAACTGGGCCAGGAGCTGGAGGAACTGAGCGCCAGAATGAACGCCATGCCCGAGATTCAGTACGTGGCGGTGCTGGCCGATGACAAGGCCGCTGCGTCTGTGCTGGTGACGTTTGACCCCAAAAGCAGGCAATTGATGATCAAGCGCGTGGGCGGCGTTGTGACGCCAGCTGACAAGTCCTTGCAGCTGTGGGCGCTGCCGCACACCGGTCGCCCGACGTCACTGGGCCTGCTGGGTGCTGATGCCGTGACACGTTTGCCGGCTGCGGCCAGCGATGTGAACGTTCCCATGTGGGCCATCAGCCTGGAGCCCAAAGGCGGCGTGCCGCCTGGCGCTGGGCCGACCGGGCCGGTACTGTTCAAGGGCGGGGTGATTGAAACGTCGTCATAAGGCGTTTCAGGCGTAAAAAAGGGCGCCTGGGGCGCCCTTTTTTGACAACCGGTTCAGCTCAGCGCCAGTGGCCATAGCCACGGTTGTAGCCAAGGCTGATGGACGGGCCGTAGTAAGGCCGATAGTAGGGGCGGGGGTAATAGGCGGAATAAGACTCCACCACCACAGGCGCGACATACACGGGCTGCTGCACGGCATAGCCGGTCTGGCCAGGCTCTTGCTGGTAATAAGTTTGCGGCTGCCCAGGCTGAACTTGCTGCGCAGGAAAGCTTGGCTGCGGCGCAGCCGGCATCGCGCCTACCGGCGTGACCTGCAAGCGCACATACTGTCCAGGGTCTTGCGCCATTTGCACGTTGTACTGTGTGCCTTGGTATTCATACACCACGTTGTAATGGCTGGCGCGGTTTTCGTAAAAGGTTTGCGTGGTGCACCTCTGCACGTTTTGCACCTGCTGGCTCGTGCCTTCGACGCTGTCGCCAATCATCGCGCCGCCGATCAGGCCGATCACGGTCGTGGCGACTCGTCCGTTGCCGTTGCCAATCGCGTTACCGACAGCGCCACCCGCCACTGCGCCCAGAAGCGCACCGGCACCAGTTTTTGGTGTTTGGGTCGCAACCTGCTGGTTGTTGCACACCTGGCGCGGCACCGCCACCTGATTCACGACAGGGGTGCTGCTGATGACGCGGGCCAAAATGTCAGTGGCTGATGCATTGAGCGCCAGCAGACTGGTGGCGGCGAGCGTCGATAAAACAATGATTTTTTTCATAATGTGAGCTCCTGATGCAGGTTAACGCATTTCAGACTGGGATGGTAAACACGGGTTCAGATCTTTACACAGCAGTTGCAATTTTCTCGCTATTTTGAGGCCAGCTCAGCCCATTGCGCAACATCAAAACCCACGGTCGCCTCACCATGTGGCCACTGCACCACGGGCCTTTTGATCAGGCTGGGGTTGGCCAGTGCCAACTTTTGGGCACCCTGCGGCGTGGCAGCGCTGGCCTGGCTTGCGGCGTCCAGCTTGCGCCAGGTGCTGCCCTGACGGTTGATCAGCCTGTCCCAGCCCACAGCGCTGGCCCAAGCTGGCAACCTGTCCGCCGGCACGCCCAGTTTTTTGAAGTCATGAAACGCATAGGCCAAGCCTTGGTCGGTCAGCCAGGATCGGGCTTTTTTAACCGTGTCGCAGTTCGCAATACCGTAAACGTCAATCATCGATGTGATTTTGCCATAAAAACGCCGAAAAACGCCTAAAAAAGCATCAAATCAGCCTGCGGCCCAACAAAAGCGGAGGTGAGCAGCTACCAAAGTAATAGCGTTCGAAAAGACTTGCCCGGCCAACGTCCATTCAGCTCGGGTGACAATACGCATCAGTATGAAAATCGATCCCACTGCTTACTACCTGCTCGCCGACTGGCTGGCCCACGCAGAGCGCCTGCACCCCAAAACCATTGACATGGGCCTGGCCCGGGTCAAAACGGTCGCCGACCGCATGGGGCTGACGTTTGACTGCCCCATCATCACCGTGGCGGGCACCAACGGCAAGGGTTCGACCTGCGCCATGCTGGAGGCCATCTTGCTGGAGGCAGGCTACCGCACCGGGGTGTACACATCGCCCCATCTGGTGGACTTTGAAGAGCGTTGCCGCGTGCGCGGCGACATTGTGGGCGCCGCTGATCTGGTGCGGGCTTTCGCTCGCGTCGAGGCGGCCAGAAGCCAAAACGATGACATATCGCTGACCTATTTCGAGTTCACCACCCTGGCCATCATGCAGCTGATGATGGACGCGAAACTCGATGTCGTGATTCTCGAAGTCGGCCTGGGCGGCAGGTTAGATGCGGTCAACATTTTCGACACCGATTGCGCCATCATCACCAGCATCGACCTGGACCACATGGAGCTGCTGGGCAACACGCGGGAATTGATCGGTTTTGAAAAAGCCGGCGTGATGCGGCCCGGCAAACCGGTGGTCGTGAGTGACCCCGTGCCGCCGCAAAGCGTGATCGATCACGCTGCCAAAGTGGGCGCCGACTTGTGGACATTCGGCAAAGACTTCAATTTTTCGGGCGACAAGCAGCAGTGGGGTTGGGCGGGCAGGGGGCGGCGTTATGCGGGGCTGGCCTATCCGGCGCTGCGGGGTGCCAATCAGCTCATGAATGCCTCCGGCGTGCTGGCGGCGCTCACGGCGCTGCGCGACCTGCTGCCGGTCACGGCCCAAGCCGTTCGCGTCGGCCTGTCGATGGTCGAGCTGCCGGGCCGGTTTCAGATCATTCCCGGTCAGCCCACACTGGTGCTGGACGTGGCCCACAACCCGCATTCGGTGGCGGCCTTGGCCGAGAATCTGGACGCGATGGGCTTTTACCCCTGCACCCACGCCGTGTTTGGCGCCATGGCCGACAAGGACGTCGCCCCCATGCTGGCACGGGTTGGGCCCATGGTTGACAAGTGGTACTTCACCGGCCTGCCCACCGCGCGTGCCGCCACGGCTGAGGCTTTGCAAGCCGCCTGGCAAGCGTCCAACGGCCGCCAAGATGCCGTGTCATCTGCTTACAAAACCCCTGAATTGGCGCTGCAGGCGGCCATCGCCGCCGCAGACCCCGCTGATAGAATTGTCGTGTTCGGATCTTTCTACACGGTGGGCGGTATTTTGAAGGGCGGTTTGCCGCGTTTGTTTGCCAAACACCTGAACGCCTGAACGCGTGTTACCGCCGTTCCAACACGCCCTGCCGACCCAAGCCAAACGATAAGCTCACAAAGATCAAAGTCAGCACCATGCCGTTTTTCAACTTTCGCCGGGCTTCTTCAACATCCTCCAGCGCGTCCAGCGCGCCACCGCCTGAGAGCATGGACGTTGTTCGAAAGCGCGCCAAGCACCGCCTGATCGGCAGCGCCGTGCTGGTGCTGGCCGGCGTGGTGGTGTTTCCTTTGTTGTTTGACACCCAGCCCAGGCCGATCTCGGTGGATATTCCAATTCAAATTCCGGGAAAAAACACGGTCAGTCCTCTGGCCATGCCTGCCAAGCCCGAGCCACTGGGGGCTCAGCCCGAGAGCGATCCCGTTGCTCCCGCAGCGAGCCTGACGCCCAAAGAAGAAATCGTGCCTGAAAAGCTTGCAGCACCTGCGGCTGCAGCCCCCGTCGTTGCCAAACCCGACATCAAACCGGTTGAAAAAGCGGAGGTCAAAGCCGAACCGAAAGCCGAACCGAAAGCCGACCCCCAAGTGGCTCTCAAGGCAGACGACGGCGCACGCGCCAGTGCCTTGCTCAACGGCCTGCCTGCCAATGCTGCATCTGCCCCCGCCGACAGCCGCTTGGTGGTGCAGGTGGGCTCGTTTGCCGATGCTGACAAGGCCAGGGAAGTGCGCCAAAAACTCGAAAAAGCAGGCATGAAGACCTACACGCAAATAGCAGATACCAAAGACGGCAAGCGCACTCGGGTGCGCGTCGGCCCGTACACCACCAAGGCCGAGGCCGATAAAGCTGCCAGCAAGATCAAAGCGCTTGATTTGCCTGCGTCTGTCCTCATCTTGTAACCATCGTTCAACACTGTGTCTATCGCGGCTGTCGACTGGGCCTTGCTGGCTGTCCTGGTTTTTTCCATGCTGCTGGGCGCTTGGCGCGGTCTGGTTTACGAAGTCTTGTCGGTGCTGGGCTGGGCGGTGTCGTTTTATATTGCGCATTACTTTGCACCCCAGGTCTCGGGCTGGCTGCCGATGCAGTCGAGCAGTAACGCTGTGCGGTATGCGGCAGCATTTGTGCTGGTGTTTGTGGTGGCCGTGTTCACGGCGGGCCTGCTTGCTTCTTTGCTGAAAAAACTGACCCAAGCCATTGGCCTGCGGCCGATTGACCGAACCATGGGGGCGGCGTTCGGCCTGGTGCGCGGGGTGATTCTTTTACTGGCCGCTTCGGTCGTGGTGGGCATGACAGATCTGAAAGAAAGTAACTGGTGGCAAGACTCCAAAGGCGCCCCGGTGCTGACCGCCACCCTGAACGGCCTGAAGCCCGTGTTGCCTGAACAATTTACAAAATATTTAAACTAGAAATATGACCCCCACGCTTGTCACTCCGCGACCTGCGCTGGCCTTCGAGAAGGCGCATTTTGGTCGGGGGCGGCCCAGCCAAAAATCTTTGAAAGAACCTAAACCCATGATCGAAACACCATGTGCGGCATAGTTGGCGTTGTCAGCCAGGCCCCCGTCAACCAGTTGATTTACGACGGCTTGCTGCTGCTGCAGCACCGCGGGCAGGACGCCGCCGGCATCGTCACCCAGCAAGGGCGCAAGTTTTTCATGCACAAGGCCAAGGGCATGGTGCGCGATGTGTTTCGCACGCGCAATATGCGCGCCTTGCCCGGCAACGTGGGCCTGGGCCAAGTGCGCTACCCCACCGCAGGCAATGCGTTCAGTGAAGACGAGGCGCAGCCTTTTTACGTCAATGCGCCGTTTGGCCTGGTGCTGTCGCACAACGGCAACCTGACCAACGCGGCGGCATTAAAGGCAGAGCTGTTCAACACCGACCACCGCCACATCAACACCGACAGCGACTCTGAAGTGCTGCTCAATGTGCTGGCCCATGAGCTCGAAAAAACCACACGCGGCCTGCCCCTGGCGCCAAAAGACGTTTTTGCAGCGGTGCGCGGCGTGCACCAGCGCGTCAGCGGGTCCTACGCCGTGGTGGCGCTGATTGCGGGGCATGGCTTGCTGGCGTTTCGCGACCCGTTTGGCATTCGGCCTCTGTGCATCGGCCGCAACGAAGGCGACAAAGGAAGCGGAAGGACCGTGATGGTGGCCAGCGAATCCGTTGCGCTGGAAGGCACCGGGCATGTGTTTGACCGTGACATTGCCCCCGGCGAAGCCGTGTTTGTCGACATGGACGGCAATGTGCACGCGCAGCCCTGTGCTGACAATGCCACGCTCAACCCCTGCATTTTTGAATTTGTTTACCTTGCCCGACCGGACTCGGTGCTCGACGGTATTTCGGTCTACCAGGCGCGTTTGAACCTGGGCGAAACCCTGGCCAAGCGTGTGGTGTCCACCGTGCCGCCCAATGAGATTGACGTGATCATTCCCATTCCTGAATCGAGTCGGCCCAGCGCCACCCAACTGGCGCATTTGCTGGGTATTCCGTACCGCGAAGGCTTTGTCAAAAACCGCTATGTGGGCCGCACCTTCATCATGCCGGGGCAGGGCGTGCGCAAAAAATCTGTGCGTCAAAAGCTCAATGTGATTGCCAGCGAGTTCAAAGGTCGCAATGTGCTGCTGGTCGACGACTCCATCGTGCGCGGCACCACCAGCCGGGAGATTGTGCAGATGGCACGCGACGCGGGCGCCAGAAAAGTTTATCTGGCCAGCGCAGCGCCGCCAGTGCGCTTTCCCAATGTGTACGGCATTGACATGCCTACGCCAGACGAACTGGTGGCACACGACCGCACGGTTGAAGAGATTCGGCAGGTGATCGGCTGCGACGCGCTGATTTACCAAGACGTGGCAGGCATGAAGCGGGCGATTGGTTCCTTGAATCCCAAGCTCGATGGTTTTGATGCCTCGTGTTTTGATGGCGTTTATGTCACTGGCGACATCACCGCCGAGACGATTGCGGCCATGAATGCCGCGCGCATTGACGGCAGTGAAGAAGGTGGCGCGGACGTGTCGCGCCTGGCCTTGCCCAACCCGCAGGAGGCTTGAAACACATGGCTAAAAAGCTACCCGACGGTCTGCACATCGACACGCTGGCCGTGCGCGCTGCGGTTGACAAAAGCCAGTACGGCGAAAACTCTGAAGCGCTGTACCTGACCAGCAGCTTTGTGCAGCCCGATGCAGCCACAGCGGCGCGCCGCTTTGCGAATGAAGAAGAAGGCTACATCTATTCGCGCTTTACCAACCCCACCGTCACCAGCATGGAGCAGCGCCTGGCGGCCATGGAGGGCACCGAGGCCTGCATTGGCACATCTAGCGGCATGGCAGCCATCTTGCTGATGTGCATGGGCCTGCTTAAAAGCGGCGACCACGTGATCTGCTCGCAGTCTGTGTTTGGCTCCACCATCAAATTGATCGCGGGCGAATTTGGCAAGTTTGGTGTCCAAAGCACCTTTGTGTCACAAACCGACGTGGCCCAATGGCAAGCGGCCGTCAAGCCCAACACCAAGCTGCTGTTTGCCGAAACCCCCACCAACCCGTTGACCGAAGTGTGTGACGTGCGCGCGCTGGCAGACATTGCCCACGCTGCGGGTGCGCTGCTGGCGGTTGACAACTGCTTTTGCTCACCCTCCCTGTCGCGCCCGGTAGAGATGGGTGCCGACCTCATCATCCATTCAGGCACCAAATACCTCGACGGCCAAGGGCGCGTGATTGCAGGCGCGATTTGCGGGCCGAAAAAACTGATCGACGACAAGTTTGTACCTGTCATGCGCAGCGCAGGCATGACGCTGTCGGCCTTCAATGCCTGGATCGTGCTCAAGGGGCTGGAGACGCTGGCGATTCGCATGCAGGCCCAAAGCGCCAATGCGCTCGCGCTGGCCACCTGGCTGGAGGCACAGCCGCAGGTGGCGCGGGTGCATTACCCGGGCCTGGCGTCGCACCCGCAGCACGCGCTGGCCATGCGCCAGCAAACCATCAACGGCCAGGGCTGCGGCGGCGCGGTGCTGTCGTTTGATGTCAAAAGCACAGACGTTCAGGACGCCAGGCGCAAGTCATTTCACGTGATCGACTGCACCCAAGTGATGAGCATCACCGCCAACCTGGGCGACACCAAAACCACCATCACCCATCCCGCCACCACATCACATGGTCGCCTGACAGAAGCGCAGCGCCAGGCTGCAGGTATCGGCCAGGGCTTGATCCGGGTGGCGGTGGGGCTTGAATTTATCGACGACCTCAAGGCTGACTTGCAGCGCGGTCTGGACAGCCTGACCTAACACTCTCATGACAACCCGCACACGATTTGCGCCATCACCCACCGGCTTCATCCACCTTGGCAACATCCGCTCGGCCCTGTACCCGTGGGCGTTTGCACGCTCAACCGGGGGCGACTTTATTTTGCGGATTGAAGACACCGACCTGGAGCGCTCTAATCAGGCCTCGGTCGATGTGATCATTGAAGGCATGCGCTGGCTGGGCTTGAACCACGACGAAGGCCCGTTCTACCAAATGCAGCGCATGGACCGCTACAAGGCGGTATTGGCCGAGCTGCAAGCCGCCGGGCATGTGTACCCCTGCTACATGAGCATGGCCGAGCTTGACGCCCTGCGCGAGGCACAAACCCAAGCCAAAGAAAAGCCCCGCTACGACGGCACCTGGCGGCCCGCACCCGGCAAAACCTTGCCCCCCATTCCTGCAGGCGTGCAACCCGTTCTGCGGTTTAAAAACCCGCAAGGCGGCAGCGTGGTGTGGGACGACAAGGTCAAGGGCCGCATCGAGATCAGCAACGACGAACTCGACGACCTGGTCATTGCCCGACCCGCGCAAAACGGCGAAGCCGTGGGCACCCCGACCTATAACTTTTGTGTGGTGGTGGACGACATCGACATGGCCATCACCCATGTGATTCGCGGAGACGACCACGTCAACAACACGCCGCGCCAGATCAATATTTTCAAGGCGCTTGGCAAAGACGTGCCGGTGTACGCGCACCTGCCCACTGTTCTCAATGAACTGGGCGAAAAAATGTCCAAGCGCAGCGGCGCCAAAGCCGTCACGCAGTACGCGGCCGAAGGCTATCTGCCAGACGCCATGGTCAATTACCTCGCGCGCCTCGGCTGGAGCCACGGCGACGACGAAATTTTCAGCCGTGAGCAGTTTGTGGCCTGGTTCAATTTAGACCACCTGGGCAAAAGCGCCGCACAGTTTGACGAAGCCAAACTGCGCTGGGTCAACGCCCAACATCTGAAAGCCATGAGCGATGCTGCCCTGGCCGATGCGGTCAAACCGTTTCTTTCGACGGATGCAGCCGCTGGCCTTGATGACGCGCGTCTGGCGCGTGGCTGTGGTTTGTTCAAAGACCGCTGCAGCACGCTGGTCGAGTTGGCCCACTGGCTGCAAGTGCTGGTCAAAGGCGGGCAAGCCAGTAGCGATGATGTTGCGTTGCACGTGACCGACGCCGTGCGCCCCGCATTGGCCCTGCTGGCCGATGCCTTGAGCAGCTGCGAGTGGAGCAAAGCCGGCATTTCCGCAGCCATCAAACAGGTCTTGGGCCAAAGCAGTTTGAAGATGCCGCAACTTGCCATGCCGGTGCGCGTGCTGGTGATGGGCACGCCACAAACGCCATCACTTGACGCGATTTTGGAGCTGATGGTGCGCGAAGATGTCATCGCACGATTGAAGTCTTGAAGTACCGGCATTTTTCGGGCTATAATTCAAGGCTTGACGGAATTTGCAGCAATGTATGTTCCAGAGGGGGTATAGCTCAGCTGGGAGAGCGCTTGCATGGCATGCAAGAGGTCATCGGTTCGATCCCGTTTACCTCCACCAATTTATTTGGTGATCGTTGAGAAAAGTTAAGAGGTTTTGTCAGGCGAGTTTGTGTAAAAGCAAGTTTTGTCTGGCAGGTGAAGTATCAGTTTTAAGGCTTTGACCCCATCGTCTAGAGGCCTAGGACATCACCCTTTCACGGTGAGTACCGGGGTTCGAATCCCCGTGGGGTCGCCAAGTTTTCACTGCAAAGTGAGACGGCACAAGACGGTAGCGCTTGGCTCGCAAGAGTAAAAGCTACCTACCAGGAGTGGTAGTTCAGTTGGTTAGAATACCGGCCTGTCACGCCGGGGGTCGCGGGTTCGAGTCCCGTCCGCTCCGCCAGTTTAAAAGCCCTGTTTCTCATTGAGTCACAGGGCTTTTTGCTTTCTGGGCTTTACATGTCACCCCTTGAACTCACCCCATGTCATTACATCAAGGTCACACACACCTTCAGCTACCCACTAAGTTTCCCCAGGAGACAGCGATAGGGTCTGCTTGGTTTTGGGGCTTTGAATCGCCATTTAACTGGCAATGCAACACAGCAAGATTGACAAAGGAAGCAGCTAATCTTGCATCAACTTAGGATGATTGAATGTGGCCGGGTCGGCTTGCTCACCGGCGCTCTGCTACTGAAAAAGTCGGTCCGGCGTAATAACGATGTTTTCGATTTCCGAGCTGGCTTGTGCTTCCAGGGGCGGCAGCGCATTGATCAAAACCCCTTGATTGAAACTTAGCTCCGCTGCATGTTCAAGTTCTGCCGAGGCTGCGCGCGCAGCAATGCACTGCTTGAGTGCCGGGCGTGTCTCTACCTCTGCGGCTGGCGGCAAGGGTGGCAACGCTGGCGCTGAATTTTGGGGATGCTCCAATTTCCCAATATGTGGGGTCTGCAGCAACTTGGCTGAAACGACAGCGAGTGAGATAGATGCGTCTTGCAAGCCGAAGAACAGACAGGCCGCGTCATTCAAACTCGGCATGTCAGGTTGATTGGCATTTGCAGAAGTTGCAGCGCCAGGCATTGCTGCAAACTGGCGCGCAAATCAAATCCTGAGTCCAGTGCCAGCGCTGCGTCCACAGCCATGCCAAATGGCTGCCCTGCATCTATTTCACTAAGCCAGGCATATCCGGCTGGCGTCAAATCTTCAACCAGCGGCTTCCAGTTCGGTCGACAGACCACGGCATAGCCAACTTGGCGCAGCGGGTCAGGAAACTTGATCTCGGAGATTGCGCCTGTCACTTCATCGCCATGGCCTCCCGTGGCGATCTGATGTGCGCGCCAAATGGCGAAGGTTGCCCACTCCGAGCGCAACAGGGTACAGGCCGGATGCAGTCGGAATTGGGTTTGATCCAGTTGTTCCGCAGAGAGTGACGTCAAAGCCTGCGCATCCAGTTCAGCAGCATCATCAGAATAGTAGGCTCGCTGCAAAGCCCATTCCAGCCGAGCCATGTCTGGAAAGTATTCATACTGTTCAACAGGTGGAAACTGCGCCAGGAAGTCTGCAAATCGCGCGCCGAACCGATTCAAATCGCCGTTATCGGACGGATGGACATGACCATAGGCACGCGTCAATGCCGAGAAGAATTCTTCTCCAACCAGTTGCTGCAAGACCGGATAACTCGCTGCTAGGGTTTTCTCCCAAATGCCCATGAGATTGCCGCGATACTGCGCGAAGCGGGCCATAAATTGCCCGCCTTCACCACGAAAAAAGTCAGGCGTAGTCTGTGAAAACAGTGACTCTGCGAATACACACTGAATGACATCGAGAGGTGGTTCAATGGAAGTGTCAGTCATCACTGGATTGATCGGGTCAGCGTGAGCATTGGTAGCTTGCCTAGAAACCCCTACTTCTAGCATCAGTGCGCGGGCCTTATCGGCCTCACCCAACAACACCGCAAGTGGTGGAACATCGGTATCCCACTCCACCAGGGTGGGCACCGCGCCAAAACGACGTAAGGCGGTTCGGTACAACTCCCAGACCGAATCTGCCACCACATCGCCGTGATGGTCGACCACTGCGTCTGGCGTCACAAGGTGTCCGGCGAGGTGAATTTCACCGACCATGTGCTTTGGCACGCAGGCAATCGCCTCAATTGCGGATTCATGGTGATTGCATTGATTGACGAATAGATTGTTCACGTCCAGCAGAATGCCGCACCCGGTGCGCTGGGCCACCGCGACGAGAAACTGCATCTCGCTCATCTGATCGGCTTGATAACGCAGATAGGTCGACACGTTTTCCAGCAGAATCGAACGGCGCAGCAACTGCTGCACCCGGTCCACCCGGTCGCACACCAGATTCAGCG
>CANFOS010000007.1 GCA_947448735.1 Comamonadaceae bacterium
CCATCCACCGAGATCCTGCGGTCACGTAAAGACTGCATCGTGGGGTACTGGGAATTGCTCCGGGGCAAAAACGGTCAGCGCTTCGACAAAGAGGCCGAGACCTTGCTAGTCATGCCCCCGGACAACTGGCAAAACGCCCTCTACGGACACATGAGCAACGCAATCGAAGTCACTGCACTGCAGCGCGGGGTAGGGCGGTGGCCAGCACCGTGACCGTGTCAGCTTTTGGAAATAGGCCGATACCGAGCTTGATCAAACGCTCTGTGGAATTGATGGACTGTTGGAATGTCTTTTGGAAACCGATCTTTCCAGCCGGGAGCTCGTTCTTCTGGGGGTGCCATTGCCAACACTAAATCGTTCATGCTGAGACTGAAAAAATCTGTGTAGATGGCGCCAAGTGCGCTGCGCAGATGCTGAGCTTCCCATGAGTCCAGCTCTTGACCATTGGCTGCGCACTCTGACAGTGCTGCGATAGCTAGATCAACGACAGCTGATTGTTTATCTGCTTTGGACATAGTCGCCCACTGAGCATCATCTGGGGCATTGGCTAGTAGTGCTTCTCTGTTCATGATTTCGCTCCACCAATACCTTAAAAGCCAATCTTAACCGGTTGGCTTTTTTTGCCTACTACCGCGTGTCTACGCGGGTTCCAGCGGGTTCTTGCGGACTGCGGAGAGAGCCATTTCTGCCAGTAACCGGCAGGTTTTACTCTCCGTTTGCACATTCTCTCTCCGACTCGCCCCACCCAGCGCAGGCCGAAGTCCGGAAGACACGCCCTTCACCCCTATATAAATCAACGGGTTACGCGCGGACGAATCAATCGGTTTTTTTGTGGCATTGGTAGGCTGAGGTAATGACTGTTTAAGGCTGGTTGCGGTCAGTCGCCACATCGATGCCGACTGACTCCTAACACCTACATCGGTCTAAGGCGTAGGGCAGTCGCGTCTATAGGCAGGCGCCTCTCTTCGGTTAGGGGGAATCGTTGCCCCAGAAGCACCTATTCACTACGGAGGGCACACGGTTTTTAGGCATCAATGTCGTCAAAAATGCTCCTCGATCCATGCCCCCGGTCTACTGTCCCAGCAGTGCCGAGAGACCGCGGTGCACGTTCGGGACGTTCACGATCGTTCTCGCTAATCCAGTCCTTCGCGCGACCGATCTCACACTCGATGACCTGCACAGCCTCAGCGTCATCGCCGAACCTGTCCTTCAACGTCTTGAAGCCGTCAAGCATGTGTTCCATGTGTTCATCAGCAGGCACATCAGGGCTGTAGGCATCCTGTTCCCTTTCACGCACCCTGCCCAGCCTCGGGAGCAGTTCCTCGCGGACCTTGGTGATAAGTGCCTCAAACTCGACATCCGTAAACACGCCGCGAACTTCCTCGTCGTCGAGTGCATACAAGTCTTCGCCACTGACCGCGTATGTGCTCAACACTTCGACAAACGCCTTTCTGCTCACCTCCGACAAGAGTCCCAACACATGCAGACGCACGGCAAGTCGCACCTCAGACGAGGAGTTCAAGTAGAGGCCTGGACTGCAAACCTTCGTGACCAATTCCGGATTTGCCTCGAGATATAGAACCAGGAACTCCTTCGAGCATCGTCGTGTAAGGAACGAGTGCAGCGACCATTTCGCGCCCCAGATGGCCAAATGCTGGGACTTATATTTCTCGCTCGCCGTGAACTCTGCAAGCCGCGCGATCATTTGTGGATAGAGAGACCTCGGCACGATTACGGCCCTCTCTACACCAACATCGCCGCAGGTCACTTGTTCAATCAAATTCTCGGTGGAGCTTCCCCGCAGGAACACTCCCAACAACTCTGGGCTTCGGGTTAATGCCGAGGCGAACGCGTCACCGATCGTCGGATGTTTAAAGCGCCACACTGAATCGCCGTCTACGTTCTGGTGTACGACGAGACTGCCACTCAAGGACTCCAGTGCCGTAATGCATTGGCCGAGGCTGCTGCCCATCCGCTGCAGCGCAAGTTCCTCCGACTCCTGCAATGAAATCGGACTTTCGAGGTGATCCTTCTTCATGTAAATCAACGCCAACGCTGCCTTGCTTTCCTTGTCGAGTCCGTCAAGAACCTCCTGCAGCAGTTGCTCGCGCTTCTGAACGAACTGACCAAGGTGGTACTCCGTCATATGAAGCCGCTTTGTGAAGGCGGGGTCTGCAAGCCTTCTGGCGATCTCTGGAATGAAACGAGTGTGTGCCGCCAAAAACTCAAGGTGTGGCTTGATAGTGGTGATGAACTCGGGTGATTGGCTACCTAGTTTCAAGTGGTTGTAGAGGATCTGTTGCTTTTCTTGGATCGAAAGGTCGTGAACGTCGATCACTACCTGACTCTCATTGAAGAGAGGAAAGGCTCCCTCCTTGAGATCACGGCGGGCACGCTTGTAGATGTAGTCTCGCGAAGTCATCACAATCTTCGCTCCTTGACGGAGCATTGCCCTTACCTGTGGCAGGATGTGGTTCCACGAGTGCGCCAGAGACGATTCGTACTGCATGATGCCGAAGGCATCATCGACCCAAAAGAACTGAGACGGCTCCTCCGGATTCCATCGTTCTTCCAACTTGGCGGGATCGCTCAGCTTCAGCACTGAAGAACCCCACTTGTCTGCGGCGGCCATAGCCAACATTGAGGCGATCGTTGTCTTGCCGGCTGCGGGCTCGCCTATCAGCATTACGAAACTGTGCTTGTTTAACGCCTCCACGGCCTTGGCGTAACTAGCCGTAATGACAACCTTGGCGAGATCCTCGCGCATCGAGTCCAGCACTGCACGTGCTTGCGTATAGGCGCGTTCATCCAGTATCTGGCTTAAGTCGCCGAGGCCATACATACGCGGCACATGCATGCGTAGGTTCTTTCGCTCGCTTACCTGCTGGTTGATCCAGGTTGAACCAAAGATCAGCACATGCTTGACTCCAGCCTGGGCGAGCAATACCTTCACTTTGGCCGTCTGCGCCCCAGAAACACCAGCATTCGTCATCAACACGTACACGTCGCACTGATCTGTGGCTACGAGCTTGCGCACCTTCTCTAGCTCGTCCTTCAAGTCGGAAGGTTTGAGATTTTGGTCGGCGCGCGCCGTGAACTTGCACTGGATGACGAAGCGGCCGGTGTAGGACTCGCCAGGCGCGCGAGTCCACGTACCGGCAAAAGCGCCATCCTTCCCAGCGTCATTCGAATCGAGGAACGACTCGACTGTCTGTCCTAGTACCTCGCGGCAGATCGTCTGGCATAACTGCTGAAAGCTGTTCCAGCCAAGTCTGTGCAGTTCGTACATGGGCTTTCGGGCGTTGGCTTTAGGCTTGATCTAACTCATTGTGCCGAGATGCACAAACGCTATCGCTTGCTTCGCGAAAGGATGCAGCTCGCCATCGGTCACGCTGGTACGTGGGATTTTGCCCTGGGTGTCGTGATGGAACATGCTGGCGAACTCATTGAAGGACCGCAAGTCCTTGACTTGCGGCTTAAGTTGTTCAAGCGGGCTACCCACGGGGGCTGCTTCTATGAGACCGATGATGACGCCCATCGTCACGCCCTCTCGGATGAGGCCGGGAAAGCGTCGGTGCAGGTTGCCCTCCACCAGTACCCGCAGAGCTTGCGCCACGGGCAACAAGTCGTCAGGCGTCGCTTTGGAGAGATAGTTCCAGGTAGTCCGGTATCGCTTGTAGTAGTCGGACTCGCACATCATCGAGAAGTCAGCAGGCGCTAGCTCGGAAAACTCGCCCACTCGGCGAATCTGCAGGGGCAAGACTTCCGCCACATTCTCCTCGATCATCGCCTTCTCAAGCTCATAGAGGAAATACGCGTCATGAGCGAGTACGATGACCTGAGCGCACTTACTAGCTACCTCGCATAGCGCAGCGATAGTCTGAGAACGACGATTACTATCAAAGGAAGCGAATACGTCATCCAAAACCACGATGCTGTCCGCGCAGCTTTTTTGATGCAGTGCTTTGGCGAGGAAAAACGCGAGCGCTAGGCTGCGCTTGTCCCCGTCCGATAACACGGTGCTAAAGGAGGGCGCGCTGGCGGAAGCCTTGCCGGCTGCGACGTGCTTCTCTCGCACCAGCACACCGTATTCCGTGCGCGGTGTCGGTCCGCCCAAGTAGCTGTAGTTCAACTTGCTAACCTTGAATGGAGTTCGAAGATGGGTAAGCCACTTGTTGATATCGCCCTCATACTCCGTCAGCATTGATGACATCAGCTTATCGAGCTCCTCGCGAGCAGTCGTCTTGGCTTTTTCTTGCTTACTCCGTTCTTGGTCGGCTCGCGTGCGGTCGTTGACGATAGCTACCACGTCTACGCTGTGTCGGACCTTCTGTGCTCTTATCCGTGCAAGGCTCGTCTCGAGTTCGATCTTGTTCTCGGCCTGCAGGGTTTTTTTGAACTCAGCAATCCTCGTATTGGCTGCCTCGATCGACGAGTTGTAGTCGCCGAGCACCTTCAGAATTGCATCGCGCGCTGCTTTGGCCGGTTGAAGAAGGGTAGTGTCCACTGGCTCCAACGGCTGCTTCAACTTCGCTTCAGCGGCAGATTCGAGGCATTCCCGAATCTGCTTGGAGAGCGTCTTCAACTCGGCGCTGTCCGGCGTCGAGCAGGCGAGCGGTAGCTGCTCGACCCACGCCTGCGCACGGTCGGAATTGGCTTGAAATTCACCGGTCCAGGAGTCGACAGTTCCGTCGCTCAATGAGCGTTGCGCTATGCCTGGTAGAGCCTGAATGCGACCGTTGTGCGCGTTGTACTGTTCGTTGAAGTACGTGGCGTAGGCATCGATGAGGTTTATCCCCTTAGTCGATTGCCCGCAGAACGGGCAGTTATCGTCCTTGAGGAACTGCTGACCGTCGGCAATCCATCTTTGCGAAACCGATCCGTGCGCCTCCACGTGAGCCTTGACCAGTGCGCCGGCGTTTTCTTGCATCTGATTAAACGAGCTCTTGAGCACGGCCTCGAAATCCTCGAAATCAATCTTCGGGAGCGTGAGCGCTTTCAGCGAGGCCCGCTGACTTATCGTAGTCGCCGAGTTGGCGTTTGCGATACGCGACTCGAAGTCGGCAATCTTCTGATCGGCTTGCGGCTCCTCGGCCAGCTCGAGGAACGCCGCTACGGACATCGTGCCGCAGTATCCCTGCAGCTTGCCCTCCGCTGCACTACGAGCCTTGGTCGCCAACGTCATCGCTTCGGATGCGTCGTCGACCTCTTTCTTCTTCGTGACCGCTGCCGTGCCGAGGGCAAAGTCCAGCAACGACTGATGATGGTCGGCATGGACCTCGCCTCCAGCGAAGACGTTGCGTTCGATGAAAGCTTGATCGAACACCAGCAGGCTGGGCATGGAAGCGTCCCATGCGCCCGCGTCGAAGGTGATGTTCGTTCCGCCCGTTGGCAATTTAAAGCGAAGCTGCGCGCGCGGAGCGCTGGTTCCGCCGATAGTCGCCCGGGCGGCCATGGCTTGGCTGTCGGCTGCAGCACAAGCGCGCATCACCGCAGACAAGGTCGACTTGCCGCGTCCATTGTCGGCGTAAATGAGCGTCGCTCGCTTGAACTCAACTGCCTTAGCAAGCGGGTTGGCGAACAGGCCTACGCCTTCCAGTTTCAGAAGCTTTTCCAGCACGGGATTCTCCTATGACCTCCGTAGTGTTGATTGTCCTCGATGGAGTCGGTACGGTGCAGCACGACTGGCATTCGTGCTCGCACGGATGACGGCTCATCTGCCGTAAGCGTGAGTTCAGCGGTAGCTTTTCACAGACAGCAACCGCTGCCAAGCTGACTACCAATGATGGGTGCCGATGTTCGATCTGAGGCAGCCCTTGTATGGATGGGAGTTCAATTCCCCAGGCCGGATTTGAAGTTGAGTTGGTTTAGTGTCGCGATGTAAGATCTGCCCGTCAGGGGGCTAAGTATCTACCTCGCATTCACGCCCTAGTACTCTCTGGTACGCTTGAGTGCGAATAGAAAGTTCCTGAGTGGTGAACCATCCACCACCAAACCGCATGACAAAGGCCGCTAACAATAACCAGTTAGCGGCTTTTTTCTTTTGTAAATCAACAACTTATAGACCAATACGGTACGGGCAGCTATTGACAGCTATGTCAAAGCCGTCAAGCTATGTCTGTTCGCAAGACACTTGCTGTTGAACAAGCTCATCGTGACTAGACGGATGCAGTGCCGCAGACTCCTATGGCGAGCGTGCTAGGAATCGTCTGCGCTCAGCGCTCATGACAACCAACATGATCGATTCAAGATGACTTGCGTCTTGCTAGCTGTGTTGGTCAAGCATGGTTCCAGTCCAAACATTTAAGAATAGTCAGACGGCTGGAGTTGGAACAAGCCCTCGCTTTGTGCGATCAGGCAGTCGGTGATTTTTCCTTTCTTCAGTGGGGCGGGGTAATATTACAACCGAGCACCTGATGTACCCTTCACATTCATCTGCTGGCTTTCATTAAACCAAAGAGATTTCCCCATGGCAAGATTTACGACGATTTCCACAATAGCTGTCTCAATCGCTTTGGTTTTCTTGTTGCCCGCCTGTGAAACCAGCCCTCCGCCAGTCAGCGGTGGCGGCCCGCCGAAGGCTGAATTGCAATACATTGACCTCCAAAGCTTTGACCGTGACCTGGGCAACTCTTTGCAAGCCCCCCTGCCTAAAATTGAAGTAGCGTTCTACGATCGGGTCACCCCAAGCGCGATCCCCGCCCGGCTGGAGTCATGGATGGCCGCGGTTGAGTCAAGCGGTGGCGCAGTCACAGTGGTTCCGCCTAAGTCCACGGTAACAGCGAAAAGTCCTTTTCTGCTTTTGAGCGCGCTCAGCAGCTTATGGACCGCATCCAAGATGGCAAAAGAGTATTCAGCAAAGCCAAGTTACAAAGCCGCCCATGGCTACGATGCGCAGATACAGCTCAAGCTTGATGACAGGGGTGATTCCGTGGTTGACAAGATCGTATTTCTCGAGCGAAAGAAATAAGCCTTATCCTGATTCAACCTTGCGTCACAGAGGTGCAGGTTGATAGGGAAAACGTTAGGCTGAAAAATGCTGACCGTCGATAGCATCTGACGGGTTAACAAAGGTATTTTTTATTTTTGCAGGAGATGTCATGCCCAACTATTTACTCAACGTGGACGGCGTCCAACAGACCGTTCAAGCCGAGCTTGATGAGCCTTTGCTGTATGCCTTGACTGACAAGCTCAAACTCAAAGGTCCCAAGTTCGGATGCGGATTAGCGCAGTGCGGCACCTGCACGGTGCTGGTCGATGGCAAGGCTATGCGCTCGTGTGTCACGCCAACGAGTGTGATGGTGGGTAAGCGCATTCGTACGCTGGATGGCCTGGCTACCAACGGTCAGCTGCACCCGGTACAAGAAGCTTTTGTGCACGAGCAAGCGGCGCAATGCGGCTTTTGCTCCAACGGCTGGATCATGCACAGCGTGGCCTTGCTAGAAAAAACACCCAAGCCGACGCCAGAGCAAATCAAGCAGGCATTCGCCAATGTGCAATGCCGCTGCGGCACTCAAATCGCCATCATGCGGGCGGTTAAACGTGCCAGCGACACCATGTCACCCAGCGCCAAAGCCTGAAGGAGCAACCATGAACACCCCTAAGCTTTCTCGTCGTGAATTCATTCAGACCCAAGGTGCGCTCATTGTGGGCGCCAGTGGCTCCGTCTTTGTGGGCGATGCACTGGCCCAAGCCGCCGCGCCTGTGGTGGTTGGCCCGCAGCCAACAGCGCTTGATACATGGATTCGCATTGCGACAAACGGACATGTGACGGCTAACTTTGGCAAGATGGATTGCGGCCAAGGCCTAGATACTGCGATCGCCCAAATCGTGGCCGAAGAATTAGACGTGTCGATGGACGCTGTGACGGTGGTGATGGGTGACACACGCCTGACACCCAACCAAGGTGGCGGTAGCGGCAGCACGGGCTTGCGCATGGGCTCCAACCCCTTGCGCAATGCAGCCGCTGAAGCGCGACGCTTGCTGGTGGATGCGGCGTCAGCGCGATTGGGTGTGTCAGCTGCTGATCTAGCGACCGAAAACGGACGTGTGTTTGTCAAAGCGAACCCCACCCAAGCTGTAAGTTACGCTGATTTGATCGGTGGCAAAGACTTTGGTGCCTCGTTGAAATGGAACAACGCGATTGGCAACGGCATGAATGCCCAAGGCATGGCCAAGCCCAAAGATGTGTCGCAGTACAAGATTGTGGGCCAAGGCATCAAGCGCAAAGACATTGCTGACAAAGTGGGTGCCAAAGAGCATTACACCGCGCACATTCGACCTGAAAACCTGTTGCATGCGCGTGCCGTTCGTCCACCGGTTGCGGGGGCGATGCCACTGTCCGTCGACGCATCGTCGATTGCGAAGATTGCAGGCGCCAAACACTTTGTCAAAGGTGGCTTCGTGGCTGTGTTGGCCGACACCGAGTGGAATGCAGTGCGTGCAGCGCGGCAGCTCAAGGTCACATGGTCTGATGTGCAAGGGCCATTGGGTGGTGGCGAGAACACCGTGTTTGAGCACATCCGTTCGGCACCCGTCACGGCATCTAACGCCATCCCCATCTTTGGTGGCAAAAAAGCCTATGACCCCAAACCGACCCTGGACGCGCTGGCCTCTTCCAAGCGCGTGGTTGAAGCCGAATACGAGTGCTCGTTTCAAGCACACGCACGTATCTCTCCTTCCTGTGGCGTGGTCGATGTCAAGGGCGATCAAGTCCAGGTGTGGGCCGATGTACAAAAGCCGCATTTCTTGCGCGAAGGCATTGCCAAGTTCTTGGGGTTGCCACAAGACAATGTGCAAGTCAAGTGGATGCATGGCGCCGGCTCTTATGGTCGCAGCGATGCCGATGAGGCCCCCTATGAAGCTGCCTTGCTGTCCAAAGAGTTTGGCAGACCGGTTCGGATGCAATGGTCACGCGAAGAGGGCATGGCGTGGGGTCCCAAAGCGCCTGCGTCTGTGATCACCATGAAAGCGGGTTTGGATGCGTCCAATAACGTCACAGGCTGGCTGCTCAAGGCCAAAGGCTTCAACGGCTGGGACGTCAAGTTCAACGCCGAGAGCCCTGAGCACACCTTGGTCGGCATGCAAACCGGACATAAAAAGTGGAACGCGCACAACTTCAATGTGCCCGAAGAAAGCTACAAGTTCAACAACCATGTGCACTGGTGGGAGACCATTCCGCCTTACCTGGAGCAAGCCTCGCCCATGCGCACGGCCCACATGCGTGCGCCTCAAGAGATGCAAACCCGGTTTGGTCAAGAGTGCTTCATTGATGAGGTAGCGCAAGCGGCGGGCATGGATCCGATTGCATTTCGCATGAAGCACATGCAAGACCCGCGTGAAGTCGATGTGGTGAAAGCTGCCGCAGAAAAACTAGGCTGGACCCAAAATAGCAAAGTAGGTCGTTCAACCAAGGCCAAAGTGATGACAGGCCGAGGCATCGCCTTGCATGCGGGCTATCAGTCTTATGCGGCTGTGGCGTGCGAGGTGCAAGTGCATCGCGATACCGGACGCATTTGGGTCAAGAAACTGGTGATTGCCAACGACTGTGGCCTGATCGTCAACCCAATCGGCGTGCGTGCGGCGATGGAAGGCCAAATCATGCAAGGTATCAGCAGGGCGCTGTATGAGGAGGTTCATTTCGACAAGAACCGGGTCACGAGTGTGGACTGGAACAGCTACCGCATTGCCAATTTGGATGACTTGCCAGGTCAAGTCGAGATTGTGCTGCTCAATCGTCCTGACAAGCCGATTGGCGGTGCGGGTGAGCCGGCCATCGTTTGCTTCCCCGCGGCGATTGCCAATGCGGTGTTCGATGCGACGGGCGTTCGTATTCGTCGCTATCCGCTGTTGCCGTCGCGTGTGAAAAAAGCCTTGACCGCCTGAGTCGCTTAAGACGGTTGTGTTGGTGTCATGAAAAAAGTGAATGGCTTCAGGTTGACTCAGTCAGGGCCTGGAGCGTTCACTGGCAAGTCGATTCACAGTTTTCATATCAATAATCAATCGATGAATTGGCTAAGTGTGCCGAGAATCGGTCAGCATGAACAGATAGAGACAATTTCGGATCTTTGTGCGAGCCACGGGTTCAAAGATTTCGGTCTGAAAAATTGGCATGAGCGGTAGTGCAATGTGTATCAGGACGTCGACCATTGCCGGCTAACCAGCGACGGCCAGAACCTGGTCTTGCCTGCCGCCATAGCCTGACGGCCTAACTCGGCGTTCCACCACGCATCAGAACCAAACTCTGCACGCCATGACCACAAACGACGTGTGTAAAACCCGAGGGTGTGTTCATGCGTGAAGCCAATCGCCCCATGCACCTGATGCGCCACACTGGCTGCCAACCCCGCGGCATCGCTGCAGCGGGCTTTGGCAACAGCGATATCAAAGGAGGAGTCGGCGTTGTCGCTCCAGGCAGCAAGCGCCGCGACGCGCGACGCCGCCACGTGGCCCGCCAGCGTTGCCAGCATGTGCTGTATGACCTGGTTCTGCCCTAGCTGTTTACCAAACTGCACGCGCTCGCCAGCGTATTGAATCGTCAGGTCCAGCACCCGCTGCAGCACGCCGCTGATTTGTGCGCTGCGCGCCAGGGCGCCGGCAAGGCGCACCGGGTTAATGCCCTGAGTGAGGGCAAGGGTGCCAACGGCCTGCACAATTGTGTTGGCAAACGTAAGCCTCGCGCCTGGCTCGCGCGCCATATTCAGCCAAGGGTCACTGACAACGCCATCAGCCGGTGCGAGCCGAAGCAGGTAAACCTGACACACATCACCGCTGCGCTGCGCTGCTACACCCCACTGAGCTACCCCGGCCCAGCAGACCTTCACGTCACCACTTAGGGTCACTGGCTGTCCCTTCCGATGATGAAAACGCAAAGGCTGAGCACTGCCACTGGCATCTATCAGCACACCCGGCCCTGACGGCGGGGTGATGCCGGCTCTGGACAACAGCCAGCCAGCCATCAGGGTGTCGACCAACCCAACACCTGCCGCGTAATAACCAGCCTCATGCGCGATCGCAAAGACATCACTAGGCGCTGCACCGATGCCGCCCTGGTCCTCGGGCAATAGAGCGCGGTCCAAGCCCAGATCGGCACACGCCTGCCAGGCTACGGCAGACGGCCCCTCGCGGTCAAAGCGCTCCAGCTCCGCTCGCGTGAACTGCCCTGCAAACAGGCGTCTCACGCTGTCTTCAATCATGCGTCGGGTGTCGCTCATCGCAGCCCCAGCCCGCGCGCAATAATGCCGCGCATGATCTCCCTGGTGCCGCCTCGCAGCGAATAAGAGACGCTGGCCTGCAGTGAAAACTCTGCCACAGCGTCAAACACGCTGTCCGCCGCAAAGGTATGGTCACTAAATAGCGTGTAGGCTATCTCTGGGATGCGTTGCTCCAGCAGCGCGCCCTGGTCCTTGACGAGGGCGGCAGAAAAACTGGCATCTTCGTGGCGCGCCAGCAAACCGGCAACTGACAAAGACATCTGCCTGAGGCAGGCGTAGTCGGTCACAAGTCGACCCAGTTCCACCGCTTGCCGGTCTTCATGCGGGTCGGCCACGTCCAGCATCTCCAGGAAAACCTGCGTGCTCGACAAATAGCGCTCTGGCCCGCTTCGCTCGAAGGCCAGTTCTGAAGTCACCTGCGCCCAGCCGTCGCCGGGCTCGCCAATGAGGCACGAATCAGGTACAAAACACTGGTCCAAGATTACCGTGTTGAAGTCGTCATCGCCCACGATATTCCGTATGGGTGAGACTTTTATCCCCGGATTTTTCATGTCGACAAGAAACTGCGACAAGCCCTTGTGGCGCTCCTTACCCATCGATTCTGTTCGGGCTAACGCAATCATGTAATGGGCATGCTGCGCAAACGATGTCCACAGCTTGGTCCCATTGATGAGCCAGCCGCCATCAATCTGTTTGGCAGTGGTGCGTATAGATGCCAGGTCCGAGCCGCTGTCAGGCTCACTCATACCGATACAGAAGTAGGTCTCGCCCTTTGCGATTCCTGGCGTCAGTTTTTCAGCCAGATGTGGCGCATAACGCATTAACAAGGGGCCGCTCTGGCGGTCCGCTATCCAGTGCGCAGCAACGGGTGCGCCTGCGGCAAGAAGTTCCTCCATCACCACATAGCGCTCAAGAAACGAACACTCGGCTCCGCCGTATTTCTTTGGCCAGGTCATCCCGATCCAGCCTTTGGCACCGAGCTTGCGGCTAAAGGCCGGATTGACTGCCGTCCAGTTCCTGGCCCGCTCGACTTCCGCAATCCCTGGCATTTCGGCCGCAATGAAATCACGGACTTCCTGGCGCAGGATTGCGGTCGACTCGGGTAGCGCCTCAAGGTTGTTGAAGAAAGGTGCGGCCAAGGTCAGCGGTCCTGAAAGTTGGGCGGGCGCTTTTCTGCAAATGCATTGAGCGCCTCTTCATGGTCTTTGGTCCAGTGTGCCAGCGCCTGGAAGCTCGCCGACATTTCCAGAAGGGTGTCGAGCCGTGTGTGCTGGCCCTCGCGCAACAGGCGCTTTGTAAGGCGCAAGGCTTGGCCTGGATTTTTGGTGATCCGCTCTGCGATCACATGCGCCTCGGTCATGAGTTCTTGGAGCGGCACGACCTTTGACACCAGTCCATATTCAAGTGCCTGTTGCGCGGTGATGGCGTCGCCGGTGAAGGCCATTTCGCAGGCGCGGCTCATACCGACAGCGCGCGGCAACAGCCAGGCACCGCCGTCACCAGCCACCAGGCCAACGCGCACAAAGCTTTCGGCAAATGTGGCTGTGTCACTTGCTATGCGGATATCGCACATGGTGGTGATGTCACACCCTGCGCCTATGGCAGGACCATTGATGGCAGCGATTATGGGCACCTCAAGGTTGTAAAGCGCCAGCGGAATTCGCTGGATACCGTTGCGGTAAGCTTGGCGTGACAGTGCTGGCTCGCCCAGCCCGGTACCCAGTGAGGCCTTTATTTTTTTAAGATCGCCGCCCGACGAGAAGCAACTTCCAGCGCCGGTCAGAATGACAGCCCTGATGCGGTTGTCGGCATTGATGCGCCCACACGCGTCGATGATCTCCTGGCCGTCCAACTCGCCTATCAGCGCATTGCGCGCTTCCGGGCGGTTCATGGTCAGGGTGACGACCGCGCCGTCCTGCTCAAAACGTATGAAGTCCGTCATTGCCGCATGGCCTCCAGCACGGGTGCTGGGTTCTCAGCATGCGAGAGTAGCTGCTCCAGGTCATCGGCCGACAAGCCCAAATCGCCAAGCACCAGTGCGCTGTCCTGGCCAAGACGTGGGGCATGCCGGCGCAATTTGTAGGGCGACGCACCAAAGCGCACCGGCGGTCGCACAGAGCGGTAAGCTCCCTCCGTCGAGTGCACGGAGGACTCCATCAGGCCGACGGCGCGCACGTGAGGGTTCTCATCGATCTCCTGCAATGCAATCACCGGCATGCAGGGAATTCCGACCCCGTCACACAGGTCTACCCACTCCTGTGTGCTGCGCCTGGCGGCTTCAAGGTTAACGATGCTGTAGAGCGCATCGACGTTTTGGCCGCGTGCGTCGATGTCAGAAAAGCGTTCGTCGCTTGCAAGCCCGACCCTATCAACTATGCGAAAGAAGTCCGCCCAGTTACGGTCGGAATAAGGAAGGATGCAGATCCAGCCGTCAGCTGTCTTGTAGGGTTTGCGGTGCACCGATAGCTGACGGGCAAAGCCAACTGGGCCTAGCGGCGGCTCAAAGGCCGACGGACCCAGGTGTTCAGCCATCATGAATTCTATGGAAGTCTCGAACATGGGCACTTCTATTTCCTGGCCCTCGCCTGTGCGGCTGCGATACAGCAATGCAGCCATCACGGCATAGGCAATCGTCTGGCCGGCAATCTTGTCGCAGATGGCTGTGGGCACATAGCGCGGCGTGCCATGAACCTGACCATACAGGGCTGCCATGCCGCAACCCGCCTGGATGATGTCGTCATACGCAGCCTTGTCGGCGTAAGGCCCGTCGGAGCCGAAGCCTGGTGCCGCGCACAGCACGACCTTGGGGTTGACCTTGCTGACCGATGCCCAGTCAAGCTTTAGTCTTTTGGCAGGACCGGGCCGCAGGTTATGCACGACCACGTCGCTTCGTTCGATGAGCTTGTCCAGTGCGCGGCGCGCGACGCTATTTTTCAGGTCTAGTACGACGCTGTGCTTGTTGCGGTGTAGCTGCAGCACGGAGCCGCCCATACCTTCATTTCGGCTGGGGCCATACTGGCGAAACGCATCCCCCTTGGGGGATTCAACCTTGATCACCTCGGCACCCAGGTCAGCCATGATGTGGGTGGCGTAGGGCCCCATAATCACGGTAGTCAGGTCGAGTACGCGGGTGCCTGATAGCGGGTCTGTGCTCATGTATGGGCGATGCATTGGTATGAATCAATGGATGCTATCGGCGCTGTGTTAAAAGTAAAATTAATTATTCGACTTCTGTTATTAGCCAATGATCGATATCTCCTCACGTGTTCTGCGCGCCATGATTGCCCTGGACGAACTGCGTAATTTTTCGCTGGCCGCCGAGCGTTGCCACGTGACGCAGTCGGCCCTGAGCCAAATGGTTCGCAAGCTCGAAGACGACGTCGGGCTGCAACTGGTGGACCGCGACCGCCGGCATGTGCAGTTCACGCCAGAGGGCTTGCGTTTTCTGGCCACGGCACGGCGTGTCATGCAAGAGCTCGACGAGATTCACATTGACCTCAAGGACCACGCATCAGCGCGCAGGGGGCGTGTCAATATCGCCGCCTTGCCCTCGCTGGCTGCCCACTGGTTACCGCCCATCGTCGCGGCCTACAAAAAGGCTTTCCCGGGCATAGAGCTGGGCCTTTTTGATTGCACACCCCTGCGCGCACTGGAGCTGGTGCGCCTGCGTCAGGCCGACTTTGCCATCACGGCCGATGGACCCGGCAGGCCAGGGCTGGAAGCACGCCTTTTGTTTCGGGAAAATTTTGTTTTTGTATGTCACCGCTCACACCCATTGGCAGAAAAACGCAGGCTCGCACTCGCAGACCTGAATGGGTGTCATTACATACGTCTGATTCGCAGCGGCAGCATTGCCCAGCATCTTGAAAGTGCCTTGCGAAACTTGGCCTTGCGAGATACCGGGCTGGAGGTTGAGCAAGTAGCGACGGTGGCCGGCCTGGTCGCCAACAACCTCGGCGTGAGTGTCGTTCCCGAGATGGCCGCGTGTTACTTTGACCCAAAACAGGTTGCCATTGTGGAGCTGGATGCGACCGAGCTCTACCGGCCGGTGTACGCCGTAACTTCGGTGGGCAAAACCTTGTCCAAGGCAGCACAGGAGTTTGTTACCCTTCTGGAAAGCAGCGAGGCACCGCAATCCGCAGCCCGCACGCCCGGCAAGGCAAAAAAGTAAGTTGCAGTGCGGGCTGGTGAAAGCCGGTTGCTCAGGAAGCGATGTGATAACCGCCGTTGACTGACAGGTTCTGCCCTACGATGTATGACGCCGCATCTGACAGTAAAAAGCAGATGGTTTTGACCACCTCATCAGGCTGGGCCCAACGCCCCATGGGAATCTGGCTCAGGATGCGGTCGCGAAATTTTTCGCCCCGTATGGTGTCGGTCATCGGGGTTTCGACCACACCAAAGCTGACCGTATTGGTACGTATGCCATAGCGCGCCCATTCACGCGCAGCGGCCATGCTCAAGCCGACAATACCGGCTTTCGCTGCTGTGTAGTTGATCTGGCCAATAGAGCCGCGCCTTCCTGCATCAGAAGACACATTGACGATGGCTCCCGGATTTTTTTCACCCTCATTGGCCCGTACCAGCATGGTTCGTCCGACGGCCTGCAGCCATAGAAAGGAGCCGGTAAGATGCACATCGACCACGGTATTCCACTGCTCCAACGTCATTTTCTCGATAAGCGCAGGTCTGACTACACCAGCGTTGTTGACAAGGCCGTCAATCTTTCCGAAACGCGCGACCACTTGTGCGACGGCGCTATCAACAAACGCCGGATCAGCCACGCTACCCACCAGTGGCATGAAACGTGTTTCGCCATTGATGTTTGCAAGCTCCGTGAGTCCGGCTTCGTTCAGATCTACACCCGCCACATTGGCGCCCAGTTGCATGCAGAGCTCAACTGTGGCGCGGCCAATACCCTGTGCGGCACCTGTGACAACAATGGTCCTTCCTTCGAGTGTCAAAAAATCATTCATGAGTATCTCTTCCTTAGAAGTCCGTTTGCGGTTATTGGATCAATTCTGCGATGCCATTTGCCAACACCTCCACGCCACGCTCCAGAACAAGGGAACGAAAAGCTATGGTGGCGCCTGAAATCCACATTTCAGTTCTGATGGTTTCACCCGGATAGACGGGTGCCGAAAAGCGTAGAGCCAGTCTTTTCAGCCGATGCCCTTCCCAGCTGCAGCAGGTTTGGAGAATTGCGGCACCGGCGACGCCAAATGAGCACAGCCCATGCAGGATTGGCCGGTCGAATCCGGCTAGCTTTGCTGCAGACGGGTCAGCATGCAGCGGGTTGAAGTCGCCGCTCAGGCGGTAGATCAGGGCTGCACGCGGCGAGGTCTTGAAGTCAAAAAACGCATGTGGGACACCGTCGCGCTGATGCGCAAATGAAAGCACATCGACGTCACCACCATCAAAGCCGCCGTCACCGCGGCAAAGCGTCGTACTGTCAACGGTTGCCAGAAGTACGCCGGTATCGAAGTCGGTGATTGAACGCTCTGTTGTGACAAGTGCGCCTCTTGCTAAGCCCTTGTCAACGACGCGCGAAACCCGGCTTTTGCCAACAACTTTTCCTGCTGGGGGCAAGGGTGCATGCCAACGTATATCAATCCCACCATGCAGGATTTTCCTCCAGTCCAGTCCGGCTTCGGGGTCCTTTTGCCAGAACCCTGGATAACCCATGACCGCAGCATAGGTTGGGAGCACCTGCAGATTCTGCTCGAAAAGGAATTGAAGATGCCTGCCATCAGCAGGATCGTTTCCCAGGCCAATACCCAAGGCATAAAGAATGCAGTCGCGCTCAGAATATTGCTGCACCACTTCCGCAATACGATAAGCTTTAAGCGCCGCTACGTTCATCAATCGACTCCTCGAAAGTAAACAACAGGGAGTAAATCGGAAGTGGCCTGCGCCATGGAATCAAAGCGTGACATCGCTGCCGAGAATGACCACGGCCTGACTTGCAAGTTCGCCACCGTTGCCGTGCGCCAGCGCAATCTCAGTGGAAGGAATCTGTCTCTGACCAGCCATGCCCATCAATTGCTGCGTGGCTTCGACCATGGTGAACAGGCCATACATGCCGGGGTGTACGCAGGACAGACCGCCGCCGTTGGTGTTCACCGGCAACGAACCGCCAGGCGCAATATGCCCTTCGGCAACAAACCGTCCACCTTCGCCCTTGGGGCAAAAGCCGAGGTCTTCCAAAAACAGAATCGTGTTGATGGTGAAGGCGTCGTAGACCTGCACCACGTCTACATCGGCGGCCTTGATGGCGGCTTGTTTGTAAGCGCGCTCACCTGCTTGCCTGGCCGCAGTGGTTGTGAGGTCTGGCATATTGGTGATGTCGCGGTGCGAGGTGGCTGCTGCAGCACCCAGTACATAAGCCGGTCGTTCGACAAGATCGCGCGCCCGGTCTGCCCTGACCATGACCACCGCGGCAGCACCATCGGATACGAGGCAGCAATCGCGCACTCCCAGGGGGGTGGAGACCATGCGCGAGCCGAGGTAGTCGGTCATCGACAGGTCTTCACGCATGGAAGCCTCAGGATTGAGTTGCGCCCACTTTCGCGCCGCCAGTGCTACATGGCCAAGCTGCTCCTTGGTCGTGCCGAACTCGTGCATGTGCCTTGCCGCCGCGAGTGCATAGGCAGACAACGGCCGAATGCCGCGATAAGGCTGCTCGTAAATGGACGGGCGCAAGGGAGTGACGAGCTTACCGGAGGCGCTGCGCTGGTTGCTGCCGTAAGCGATCAATGCAACGTCGCACTGTCCCGCAGCGAGCGCCATGCTGGCCAGTGCGCAGTGCGTTTGAAATGATGATCCGCCGGTTCGGTTGTTATCGGTAATAAGCGGGTGAATGCCGAAATATTCAGCCATGCTCAGACTTGAAAATATATCGTCGGGCAGGCAGGTCATCAAGCCGTCCACATCGCCCGGGGTCAAGCCGACGTTCTTCAGGGCCTTGAGCGAAGCCTGCACCGCCAGTTCCATGGCACTGTAGCCGGGGGCTGCACCCATGCCAAAGGTTGCCGCAGAAACAATCGCCGCTTGGCCGCGTGGAAAGGTGCCTGATACCGTCATGAAAGCGCCTGTTGGATGGCTCCACGCGGCTCAAATACCAGCAGCGCCTGTCCGTTTTCTTCTATGATTTTTGCCTGAACCGGCATGCCTATCTCGACACGGTCAGCAGCGATACCATCAACACGCGACATGAGTCGCGGGCCTTCTTCAAGGTCAATCAGGGCGAGGTTGTAGGCAGCTTCAGGCGGCTTGGGACGCAGCACGGTAATCGAGTAAACGGTAGCGCGCCCACAAGCCTCTACCCATTCCAGACCATCACCTGTAACGGGTTCGGCAAGACGCGGATAAAAAACATGGCGACCACTTTTTGTGCTGCGCTGGATCATGAATTTACCGGCGGCCAGGAAGGCCAGGTATTCCTTTTCAGGAAAGCTTGTATGCATGGTGTGAGGCTTGGGGGTTTGAAATAGCTTGGTATTTACTGCCGATGTTTCAATGGGTGTTTACGCCCGCGAATGTGTCATCACGCGTCGCGGTTTGCGCCTTCGACTTTCCTTGCAAGGGGGTCGGCGCTGCATGCGGTTTCTCTATGCCAAATTCCTTCATGACTTCGTCGGTGTGCTCGCCTAGGCTGGGTGGATGCCTGTACACAGAAGCTGGTGTGGCGCTAAAAGAGATGGGTGGCGTGATCATGGTGATCCGGCCTTCGCTAGGGTGATCAATACTCTGCAAAAGCCCGACTGCCTTCAGGTGCGGATCACTGATCAGCTCTTCGATGCTATGCGTAGGCGCCCATGGAATGTCGTGCTCCTCCAGCGCGGCCTGCCACTCTGCAGAGGTTTTGCTTTTGACAGCGTTGGCCAAATACCGGAAAACCTCATCGTAATTGCGGGCGCGCTCGGCATGATCGTTAAACATGGGCGTGCGTTCAAACTCTTCCGGCCTGCCGATGATCTTCAAAAACTTGCGCCAGTGTTCATTGGTATAGACCAGGATCGAGATAAAGCCATCCTTCGTCTGGTATGGCCTTCTGTCGGCAGACAACAAGCGGTTGTAGCCGGCAGGCCCAATTGGCGGCTCAAATCCGTGCCCGCCCAGGTGGTCGGTCAGCACAAACTGGCTCATGATCTCAAACATCGGGACTTCAACGCTCTGGCCTGTGCCGGTGCGCGCCTTGCATAAAAGCGCTGCCAAAATCGCATGCACGGCCGACAGGCCTGCCACCTTGTCGGCCAGTGTGATGGGCGCATATTGGGGATTCGAGTTTTGTGCCCTGCTGACCAGCGAGGGGATGGCGGAAATTCCCTGTATCAAGTCGTCATAGGCGGGCCTGTCCTTGTAAGGCCCGTTCTGTCCGTAACCTACAAGTGAGGCGTAAATGATGCCAGGATTGTGCACCTTGACATGCTCATACCCCATGCCGAGGCGTCCCAGTGCAGAGGGCCGGATATTGCTGACAAACACATCGGCGCTTTCGCACAGCTTGAGCAGCACTGCACGTCCCTGCGTCGTCTTTGCATCCAGCACAACGCTTCTTTTATTGCGGTTACTTTGCAAAAAAAGCGATCCCATCTTGGGATTGCGCATGGCGCCGGCCACACGCAGAAGGTCACCATCGGCGCTTTCAATCTTGATGACATCTGCACCATAGTCTGCAAGAATCTGCGTTGCAAACGGCCCCATGAGGACCGATGTCATGTCAATGATGCGTATGCCAGACAGCGGACCGGAGGGTGTGGTCATGCGGGAAGCGAAACCAGCGCCACGGCATCGTTTGTCGACAGATCGCCGCCATCCGCCAGCAGGATGGCATAGGCGTCATGCTCCCACGCACCATTGGGCGGTTCCAGAGGGTCTACCGGCTCAAGCCGATGCTCAAGTACAAAGCGGCTGATGAGCAACTTCTTCGGCTCGCCATGCGCTTGCATGCTTTCCCATGCCAGGACGACAGCGCTGGCAGCGTTATAAAACGCTGTGGTGGCTTCGCGCGCCATGTGCTCGTTTTCTGGTGCCGCTGCTACGGCCGAAATGAATTCAAAGCTTTTGTTGACGACCCTGAGCAGTCTTTTTGTGAAGCTTTCAGGCAGCATGGTTAGCTGAGCGACTTTTTCCAGCAACAAGGTATGGAGTGCCGTATGCGCTTTGGCTTTGCCCACTGCACGCCGGACAACGTCGATGGCGTTGATGTTGCTGGTGCCCTCCCAGAGTACGCCGATATGCGAGTCGCGCACCAGCCGGGAATTGACCCACTCCTCAATATAACCATTGCCGCCGCGCGTTTCCATAGAAGCACGGGCAGCTGAGATGGCATCGCGACAAGCGCGAAACTTGACCAAAGGCGTCAAGATGCGGATCAGCTGGGCGGCCTCTTCTGACCCGACACGGGCGAGGTCCATGTACTTTGCTGCCATCATAGATAGCGCCAGGGCCTGCTCTGCGGGCACCAGGATTTTCATAACCTGTCGACGCAGCAGGGGATGGTCGATGATCTTGCCACCGAACGCATTGCGATTGCGTGCCACCTGCATGGCTTCGTTATAGCAGCGGCGCATCTGGCCCGCTGCACGCACGCCATGCGACAAGCGCGACATGTTGACCTGCTCCATCATCTGCTTGATGCCATGGTCGGCGCGGCCTACCAAGTAGGCTTCCGCGCCTTCCAGGACGATTTCGCACGATGCCAGTGACTTGGTGCCGAGCTTGTCTTTTAGGCGAACGATGCGATATTTGTTGCGTGTGCCATCGGGTAGGTAGCGCGGCAGGGCAAACATGGCCACACCCTTGATGCCTTCTGGCGCACCTTCGGGCCGCGCGAGAATCAGCGCAATATGTGCATCGGTGTGTGATGCAAACCACTTGTCGCCATACAGTCGCCACACACCGTCTTCATTGCGGGCAACGGTCTCTAAGGTGCCGACATCCGAACCACCGGCGCGCTCGGTCATGAACTGCGTTCCTTTCCAGAGGTCTTGCAGTTTGGGCGCTAGCATTTTCGGCATCAGATAGCTCTTGAGCTCTTCACTTCCAAAGGTTTTGAGTACTTGGATGGTTGCATCAGTGATGCTGAGCGGGCACATCATGCCGAATTCAGATTGGATGAAGAGATACTGGAAGGCGTACTTCATGGCTTGTGGGGCCGTACCCGCCCAGCCATGGGCGCCAGATTTGTGGCACATCGAGTGCAGTTGAAAATCCTCAAAGCCGATTTTTTCCATCTCCCGATATGCGGGGTGATAGACGATGGTGTCCAGGTCGCGCCCAAAACGATCACGCGGCTCCAGCACAGGCGGGTTGCGGTCCACAAGACGAGCCAGAGTGTCGAGTTCGTTACCAGCCACTGCGCCGAGTTTTTGAAGTAAGGGCTCGAAGTGCGTGAGCGCTGCGGCATCCATGTTCACACGAAGTGACGCCCTAAAACTCGGGTCAATCTCGTAAAAATTCAGGCCAGCGCAATCCGGCGCAATATGGCCATTGTCGAGTTTGGCGGGCTCCGCCTCGAATCTGCTTTTCGGAGCGGTCCCGAGGTGAACCTGTGCGGCGTGATTTGACATATCTATTCCAGTGTTGAGTAAATGGCGTCTTGAAGTGGATAGTTGGTTTGCGCGACAGGCCTACTGCTTTTCCATTTTTGCAGCCTCTACGATCCTGGCCCAGCGTTTGGTGTCTGTGTCAGCAAAGGAGGCGAGTTGCTCTGGCGTTGTCGGGAAGGGGGTCGCTCCTGTCGCCGACAGGAAGCTGGCGGTCTCAGGGTCATTGAGGATGCTGCTGATCATGGCGTTCAGCTTGACGACAGTGGCTTTTGGTGTTTTTGCCGGCACGTAAGCTGCCACCCAGGCAATCAGCTCAAAGCCGGGAAACCCGCTCTCATCAAGTGAGGGCACATCTGGCATGGTGGGCGCCCGTTTAGCGCTGGTGACGGCCAGTACGCGTACTGAGCCTTTTTGTACCAGTCCCGCTGCGGTTACGGGATCTGAAAAAAGCGAATCAACATGCCCGCCCAAGAGGTCGGTCAATGCTTGTGGCGAGCCGCGATAAGGGACGTTGGTAATGCTCAGGCCCCCGCGCTCCTTTAACAACTCCCCAGCCCCGCGCCCGGTTTGGTTGGCAGTGCCAAAAGTAAGAGGCTTGGCGCTCTTTTTGGCCAGAGCGATGTACTCGGCCACGTTCTTGGCTGGGAAATCAGCCCGCACCGTCAGCATCATCGGAATCTTTACCAAGCCAGAGACAGGCGCAAAGTCGGCCTTTGGGTCGAAAGGCATGGTCTTGAAAAGGTTGACATTGGCGGCCTGCGTCGAATTGGTCGTCACAAACACCGTGTAGCCGTCGGGGTCGGAGCGAAGCACCGACATGGCAGCAATATTGCCGTCGGCACCCGGTTTGTTGTCCACAATCACTGGCACGTTGGAAATCTTCCCCATATCGGCGGCTAGCCGACGTGCAATACTGTCGGTTGCGCTGCCGGCCGGAAACGGCACGATCAATGTGATGCGGCGGGACGGAAATTCTTGTGCTGAAGCAAAGATTGCGCACGTCGCAAGCAAGATGACCAGAATTGCAGTCAGGAAGGGGTTGCGGCTCATCTCGTGCCTCTCAGTTCTAGTGTGCAAGAAAGGATATGCTAGCGATGCAGTCAAAAAAGTAAAATTAATTATTGGACTTCTGTTATTAGTTTTATTTCCTGTTGCGGCTTTTTAAGGGCTCGATTTGTGGCCGTCTTCGCCGGGAGGGTAGGTGTCGCCGTCAAGCCTATTTCAGCAATGTCTCGAAAACAGGTAACCGCCCAAGACGCAGTGAATGCCGAATGTTCATTCGGGCCGGTGCTGGTCTACTCAAAAAGGCAAGTTGGCATCTGCATTGATTGCAATGATGGGCCAGAACGCAGAACGCAGAACGCTGCTTTGCTTGCAAGGCTGCACAAAAAGAAATGGGCACATCAGGAGTGCCCAGTTTCAAACCTGATTGGCGCCTCGACTCGAGCTCGAACCAAAGACTGAAGGATGAACAGAACGCCATCCGCCCCAACTGAGCGAGACCCTTGTCGAGGGCATCAGGACAACGCAGCGTTGGTTGCTTGGGCTCTCAAGTCCATCAAAAGCCTCCGCCAACTAAACCTGGTTAGCAAGGCAGAGTCGTGAAACGTAAAAGCCGCTGAAACTCAGGTTCCAGCGGCTTTTTTATGCCATTTCAGGTGTCAAATCGGCCTTCAGGCCAATAAAAACCTTTGCAAGTAGCTCCTGAAATAATAGCGGTTAATTTGCTGCGCAGGCTTTATTGCTTCGCGCCCAAAGCCAGCGCCGCAGCCTTTGACGCTGCCAGCGCTTGCATGTCAGGCTCGGCCTGCGTGGACCAGCCTGCCAGGTGCTGTGCGCTGATGGCTGCCAGTGCTGTGATCCAGGCCGGACTGTCGTTCAGGCAGTGGATGTAGCTGAACTTTTCGCCGCCTGCGTGTAAAAAGGTTTCGCGCGCCTCCATGTTGATTTCTTCCAGCGTTTCCAGGCAGTCACCGGTAAAACCAGGGCAGACAAGGTCAACGCTTTTGGTGCCTTCTTCGGCCAGTTTGATCAGCGTCGGCTCGGTGTACGGCTCCAGCCATTTGGCTTTGCCAAAGCGGGACTGAAAAGTGACCTGGTAGCGGTCTTTGGTCAAGCCTAGCTTTTCAGTCACCAGGCGAGCGGTTTTGTAGCATTCACAGTGGTAAGGGTCGCCCAGGTGCAGGGTGCGTTCGGGCACGCCATGAAAGCTCATCACCAACTTGTCGGCCTGGCCGTTGGCCTGCCAGTGAGCTTGAATCGACTCAGCCAGGGCTGCGATGTAGCCGGGGTTGTCGTGGTAGTGATTGACGAACCGGAATTCAGGCAACCTGCGAACCTTGGCGGCCCATGTGTAGACCGCATCAAACACGCTGGCGGTGGTGGTGGCGCTGTACTGCGGGTAGGCTGGCATGATCAGCACGCGGGTCACGCCTTGTTCCTTGAGCTGCTCCAGTTGCGACGCAATCGATGGGTTGCCGTAGCGCATGGCGTACCGCACCTGCAGGTGGTGGCCTTGCGCTGCCAGCTCGCTGCCAAGAAGTTGGGCCTGTTTTTGCGTCCAGACTTTCAGCGGCGAGCCCTCTGGCATCCAGATGCTGGCATATTTAGCGGCTGATTTTTTGGGGCGAGTGCGCAAAATGATGCCGTGCAAAATGGCCAGCCAGAGCAATCGGGGGATTTCTACCACCCGCTGGTCGCTCAAAAATTCGGCCAGATAGCGGCGCAAAGCCGGGGCGGTGGGTTCGTCGGGCGTTCCGAGGTTGCAAAACAACACCGCTGTGGTGGAAGTTGCTTGAACTGCGGCGCCATGCTCAAAAACGGGTTCGGTGGTGAAAGGCATGGGTTATTCTCGCGCACCTGAACTTTGTTTACCCATGCTCAACTTAAAAATAGTCAAAGCCGTCACTCTGGACCTGGACGACACCCTGTGGCCTGTCTGGCCCGCCATTGAACGGGCTGAAAAAGCGCTTGAACACTGGCTCAAGCAGCACGCCCCCGTCACCGCCGTCTTGTTTGCCAACGCCTCGGTGCGTGACGAAATTCGCGGCCACGTGGTGCGCACCCGTCCTGAGCTCAAGCACAACCTGAGCGCGCTGCGGCGCGAGTCGATTCGGATGGCGTTGCAAAGGTCCAAAGAAAACCCCTTGCTGGCCGAGCAGGCCTTTGAGGTGTTTTTTGCCGAAAGAAACCGTGTGGTGCTGTTTGACGATGCCACGCCGGCGCTGGCGTTTTTGGCTGCGCGCTTTCCGGTGGTGGCCTTGTCCAACGGCAATGCCGACATCAAAACCATTGGCATTGCCCCTTATTTTCGGGCCAGCGTCAGCGCGCAAGCGTTTGGCGTGGCCAAGCCCGATGCGCGGATTTTTCATGCAGCAGCGGGCGCGGTGGACGTTTCCCCTGAACATGTTCTGCACATTGGCGACGACCCTGGGCTGGATGTGCTGGGTGCCCTCAATGCGGGCATGCAGACCGTGTGGCTGAATCGTCCAGACCATGCCTGGATGCACGAAAGTGCGCCCCATTTGAGCGTGACCAGCTTGAAACAGCTGTGCGACCACATAGAAGCTGACAAGCAACTTTTGGCCTGATGCCTGGCCTGATGGCTGGTCCGATAAGGGCCGAAAAGGCCTTTTCGGATCTTTTTAAGCTTTTTGGGGCCGTTTTTGCGGTTCAGGGCATCAAATCGGCCTGCAGGCCAATCAATTCAAGGGTAAGCCGCTCTAAATTTAATAGCGTTGGCTGTCACCGCGTCTGCCGTCATACCGGGTTTGTACAGCGCTGACCCAATCCCAAAACCGTTGGCGCCGGCATTCAGGTAAGCCGCCATGCTTTCTGGCGTGATGCCGCCCACCGGCATCACCACGGTGCTGGCCGATAACACGGCCCGCAGCGCCTTGATGACGACAGGCGTTGCCATCTCAGCCGGAAAAACTTTCAAGCCTGCCGCCCCGGCGTCGAGCGCTGCAAATGCCTCGGTGGCTGTCATCACGCCAGGCAGGCAGACCAGGCCCAGGCGCACCGCTTCGCGCACCACGGCCGGGTTGAAGTTCGGTGAAACGATCAGCTGCCCGCCAGCGGCATGAACGTTGCGCACATCGCTTGGCGTCAACACGGTTCCCGCGCCCACCATGGCTTGCGGGAAGGCGCTCACCATCGCAGCGATGCTGTCAAGCGGCTGGGGCGAGTTAAGGGGTACCTCGATCAGCGTCCAGCCCGTGCTGACCAGCGCCTGGCCGATGGGTAAAGCCTCGGCCGGTGTCAGGCCCCGCAAAATGGCGATCAGCGGCAATGCGCTGAGCGCGGTGTTGAATTTTTGATGCAAGTTGGTCATGGTGCGTGCAGCGTATCAGCGATTTTGTACAGCCCGTGCCAGGCCGCCTGTTGACCGACGCAGCGGGTCGCGACGCCAAGCTGGCTCAAGGCGTGTTCGTATTTTGTGGTCAAGCTGTCAGCGCCCACCAGCACAACACTGTCGCCGCGCTGGAGCTGCTGGCATTTGATTTCTTCGCCAATCACCAGGCCAGACAAATAGCTCGGCAATACTTCTGTGGCCATGCGCTTGAACAGCGACAGCGTGCGGGTGCTAAAGGCGGTGTGCAGCAGGCCAGCGCCACGCAGCGCGCAGGCCACGCCTTGCTCAAAAGCGGCGTCGTTGTGCGGCGTGTCACCCGAAGGCAGCGTGCGCGCCAGGATGGAATGCTGGCGCAGCAAGGCGTAAAACTCGCCTGTCATCCAGGTTGAAAAACCAGTCACACGCCGGTCCGACACGGTGACCCATTTGCTGTGCGTGCCGGGCAGCACCAGGCGCGCATGTTGCAAGGCCAACAATTCAAGTGCACCAAAGACCTGGGTTTCTTCGCCCCGCATCACATCTGGCACGCCGTCTTTGTCGCTGCTCAGGCCCGGAACAATCGCGATACGACCCGGCCCATTGAAAGTGACCCACGCCAGATGCCCCGCTATATCGGCAAACCCAGCCGGGCAGGGGCAGTAGGGCGCTTCCAGCCAGCCCTGCTGGCTGCCCGCCATACCGGCGATCAGGCACAGCCCGCCAGGCTGCATCCAGTCGCCAAAGCAGCTTTCAAACACGGCTGCAAAACCGCTTTTGTCGACCGTCAAAATTCCCCGCGCAAACGTGCGCCCTTCAAGCACGCGACCCTCTTCAGCAATCAAAGCGCCGCGCAATGACGATGTGCCCCAGTCGAGGGCTACCAACGGCATTTGGACACTTTTAGAAATTCAGATTTTCGGGATGAAGAGCAAGGCGCCCGAAGCGCATCAACCGCAATGTACTTCAGTACATGAGGATTGCGAGCACCGCGCAACGCGGCAATTCGCCCGAAAAATGAATTGATAAGTGTGTCCATCAGTGGTTGTCCCGTGGCACGGCAGACCCCCGCTTGCCGACCAGAAAGTCCATGTCCACGCCTTCATCGGCTTGAAGTACATGGTCGATGTAGAGCTTGTAGTAGCCCGATGCCATGGCCGGCTCGGGTGCCTTCCAGGCGGCGCGGCGCTTGGCCAACTCGTCGTCACTCACATGCAAATGCAGCAGTCGCTTGGGCACATTCAGCTCAATCAGGTCGCCGTTTTGCACCAGGGCCAGCGGCCCGCCCGCAGCGGCTTCTGGTGCGGTGTGCAGCACGACAGTGCCGTAAGCGGTGCCGCTCATGCGGGCATCGCTGATGCGCACCATGTCGGTGATGCCTTTTTTCAGCACCTTGGGCGGCAGCGGCATATTGCCGACCTCTGCCATGCCGGGGTAGCCCTTGGGGCCGCAGTTTTTCAGCACCATCACGCAGGTCTCGTCAATGTCGAGCTGGTCGTCGTCAATGCGTGCGTGAAAGTCTTCAATGTTTTCAAAAACCACGGCGCGGCCGGTGTGCACCATCAGTGCAGGGGTGGCGGCGCTGGGCTTGATGACCGCACCGCGTGGCGACAAGTTACCGCGCAGAACCGCAATGCCAGCTTTGTCCTTGAAGGGCGCGCCTAATGGTTTGATGACTTCGGTGTTGTAGTTTTGCGCGTCCGCAATGTTCTGGCCCATCGTTTGGCCGTTGGCAGTGATGGCGTCCAAGTGCAGATGCTGTGCGATTTCTTTCATCACCACCGGCAGGCCACCCGCATAGCAAAAATCTTCCATTAAAAATTTACCCGACGGTTGCAGGTTCACCAGGCAAGGCAGCTCGCTGGCCAGGCGGTCAAAGTCATCGAGTTCCAGTTTGACGCCAATACGACCCGCCATGGCAATCAAATGAATCACCGCATTGGTGGAGCCGCCAATGGCCGCCAGCGTTTTGATGGCGTTTTCAAACGCCTGGCGTGTCAGAATTTTTGAAAGCACCAGGTCTTCGTGCACCATCGCAACGGCACGTCGCCCGGCCATCCGGGCCAGCACGTTGCGTCTGCCGTCGACTGCCGGGTAAGCGGCGTTGCCCGGCAGGCCAATGCCAAGCGCCTCGACCATGCTGGCCATGGTGCTGGCGGTGCCCATCGTCATGCAGTGGCCGTGGCTGCGGTGCATGCAGCTTTCGGCTTCAAAAAAATCAGCCAGCTTGAGCGTGCCCGCACGCACCTGCTCGCTCATGCTCCACACGCCGGTGCCGCTGCCCAGCTCTTGGCCGCGCCATTTGCCGCTCAGCATCGGCCCGCCGCTCACGCCCACGGTCGGCAGGTCGACGCTGGCTGCCCCCATCACCAGCGATGGCGTGGTTTTGTCGCAGCCCATCAGCAACACCACACCGTCAATCGGGTTGCCGCGAATGCTTTCTTCAACGTCCATGCTGGCCAGGTTGCGGTACAGCATGGCAGTGGGCCGCAAGAGCGTTTCACCCAGCGACATGACCGGAAACTCGAGTGGAAAGCCGCCCGCCTCGTACACGCCGATCTTGACTTGTTCGGCAATCGTGCGGAAGTGGCTGTTGCACGGCGTCAGCTCGCTGAAGGTATTGCAAATGCCAATCACAGGGCGGCCATCAAACTGGTCGTGCGGCACGCCCTTGCCCTTGACCCAGCTCCGGTAGGCAAAACCGTCACGGTCCTGCCGGCCAAACCACTGCTGGCTGCGCAGGTCTTCAGGCTTCTTTTTGGGCGCTATCTTCTCAGTCATAGGGAAAATCCTTAATTGATAAACATATTATCGTCATACCATTGCGCCGCCAACCCTAGTGGTAACCATGATCAAAAACGTCCACGGCAATACAGTTGACCATCTCGGAGAAGCCATCGTGGCGGGCCGCTACGGTGTGGGCGCGTCGATTCCGCCCGAGCCGGTGCTGTGCCTGGAGCTGGGTGTCAGCCGCACGGTGGTGCGCGAGGCTGTCAAGTCACTGATTGCAAAGGGGCTGATGACCACCGGCCCCAAAGTCGGCACCCGTGTGTTGTCTGAAGAGCACTGGAACTGGTTTGATCCGGACGTCATTACCTGGCAATCCCAAGCCGGTTTGACGCCGGAGTTTTTGCGCGATCTGCAAGACCTGCGCCGCGTGGTGGAGCCCGCAGCTGTGCGCTTGACGGCTGAACGCGCTACCCCAGAAGATATTGCACAGATTGAAGACGCCTACGCAGGCATGAAGCGCGCCGTCGACAGTGGTGGCGACTACGTGACCTTTGACCTGCGCTTTCACCAGGGCTTGCTGCGTGCTTGCGGTAACCGCATGCTGGTGCAGATGAGCAAGGCACTGGGTGCACTGCTGCGCACCAGTTTCGAAATTTCGACCCGCCGCAAAGACGGCCCGCGCAACTCATTGCCGCTGCACCGTGAGGTGCTGGATGCTGTGATTGCACATGACCCGGATCGTGCAGAAAAAGCCATTGGTGTGTTGATTGACGGTGCGCGTGCGGATATCGAAGAAGTGCTGGCGTCGCGGCGCCGTTTGCCACGCTTGAACGAGCCTGCGCGCATGTTGAAAGTTGCGTGAAGAAAAAACAATATGCAAAAAATATCCGACGCATCTGTTCACTGGTTTTTCAAGGGCCTCGAATTGCTCATCGTGCTGTGCATGCTGGGCATGGTGGTCATGGTGTTTGGCAATGTGGTGCTGCGCTATGCCTTCAATACAGGCATCACGATTTCAGACGAAATGTCGCGTTACTGTTTTATCTGGCTGACCTACATGGGCGCGATGGTCGCGATGCGCGAAAAGGGACACTTGGGGGTGGACACCCTGGTCAAACACTTTGGTTTGATGGGTAAAAAAATCTGCCTGTTTTCAAGCGAAGCCATCATGCTGGGCTGCAATGTCCTGTTTTTTATCGGCACCTTCAAGATGCATGAGCTGCAGGTCACCAACATATCGCCGGTGGTCGGCATGTCGATGATCTGGGTCTACGGCATTGGCTACATCGTCGCTATCGTGATGGGCATCATGAATGTGAATGTCATCTACCGCTTGCTGACCGGGCAGCTGTCTGAGGCCGAACTGGTGCAGGTGATTGAAACCGAGGGCTTGGCAGATGCCCAGAAGCAGCTGCATGGAGACAAGTCATGACCGTCACGGTTTTCATCGTCAGCCTGCTGGCAGCCATGGCGATTGGCATGCCGATTGCCTATGCGCTGCTGGTTTGCGGCTTGAGCCTGATGGCCTTCCTGTCCATGACCAGCGGGCTGGTGACCTTTGACAGCCAGATTCTGGCTCAGCGTTTTGTCGACGGCGCTGACAATTTTCCGCTGCTGGCGGTGCCCTTCTTTTTACTGGCCGGAGAGTTCATGAACGCGGGTGGCCTGAGCCGCCGCATTGTGAACCTGGCAATGGCGTGGGTCGGGCATTTTCGGGGCGGGCTGGGTTATGTCACGGTGATTGCGGCCGTCATCATGGCCTCACTGTCGGGCTCGGCGGTGGCCGACACGGCTGCACTGGCGGCGCTGCTGATCCCCATGATGCGGGCTGCGGGTTACAACATTGGCCGTGCTTCGGGGTTGATCGCTTCCGGCGGCATCATCGCGCCGGTCATCCCGCCGTCGATTGGCATGATCATCTTTGGCGTCGCGGGGAATGTGTCGATCACCAAATTGTTTTTGGCCGGCATCGTGCCGGGTCTGTTGATGGGCGTTGCCATTGGCCTGACCTGGTGGTGGGTCGCCAAGCGAGAGAACGTGCAGCCAGCACCCAAGCTGGCCATGCCCGAGCGCTTTCGCATCACCGCCGAAGGTGGCTTCGCACTGGCTTTGCCGGTGGTGATCATCGGCGGCATGAAGTTGGGCGTGTTCACGCCAACCGAAGCGGCGGTGGTGGCAGCGGTGTACAGCTTTGTGGTGGGCATGTTTATTTACCGCGAGCTGAAATGGTCAGAGCTGTACGGGCTGATATTGGCGGCTGGCAAGACAACAGCCGTGGTGATGTTTTTGGTGGCTGCCGCCATGGTCAGCGCTTGGCTGATCACAGTGGCCAACATACCGACTGAGGTCGCCAAAATGATGGAGCCCTTCATGGGCAACAAGATGCTGCTGATGTTCGTCATGATGGTGCTGGTGGTGATTGTCGGCACCGCGCTTGACTTCACGCCCACCGTCTTGATCTTGACCCCGGTCCTGATGCCGCTGGTGTTGAAGGCAGGCATTGACCCCGTCTATTTTGGTGTGCTGTTTATCATGAACAACGCGATTGGCCTGATCACGCCGCCTGTGGGCACGGTGCTCAATGTGGTTTGCGGCGTTGCAAAAATCAGCATGGACGATGCCTTCAAAGGGGTGCTGCCATTTTTGCTGGCCCAGCTCGCCGTGTTGTTTTTATTGATTGCTTTCCCTTCCATTGTCCTCGTTCCACTTCAATGGATGATGCGTTAGTTTTTTCAGTGCTGTATTTTTATCAACAGGAGACAACCATGTTTAAACGTAGAACTTTCAACCAGCTGGCACAGGCTCTGGCCATCGGCTCACTGCTCATCACCACCTCGGCGATGGCTCAATTTGCAGACCGTACCATCAAGTTCACCAATGGCGTGAATGAAGACCACCCGGTCGGTGTGGGCGTCAAGAAGATGCAGGAAATTTTGGCTGCCAAGACCGGCGGAAAAATGAAAATCAACGCCTTCTGGGGTGGTGCTGCGGGTGGTGACTTGCCCGCTACCCAGGCCCTGCGCGCCGGCACGCAAGAGATGGTCTGCACATCCTCATCACCCCTGGTGGGCATTGTGAAAGAACTCGGCGCCTTTGACTTGCCGTTCCTCTTTGCAAATGAAAAAGAAGCCGATGCCGTGCTCGACGGCCCCGCTGGCGCCTACTTCAACAAGAAGCTTGAAGATGCAGGTCTGGTCAATCTGGCTTACTGGGAAAACGGTTTCAGAAATCTGACCAACAGCAAGCGCGCTGTGGCCAAGGCCGAAGACTTCGACGGCGTCAAGGTCCGCGTGATGCAAAACAATATTTTCCTTGACACCTTCAAGACCCTGGGCACCAATGCCGTGCCGATGGCCTTTGGTGAAGTCTTCACTGCACTGGAAACCAAAACCATTGACGGCCAGGAAAACCCGTTTGTCACGATTGAAACGTCCAAGTTCAATGAAGTACAAAAGTACCTGAGCGTGACGCGTCACGCCTACACACCGTTTTTGATTTTGTACAGCAAAAAGCTGTGGGACCAGCTCAGCCCGCAAGAGCAGGCCGTCCTGCGTGAAGCCGCGATTGAAGGTCAAAAAGTACAACGTGCAGCCAATCGTTCATTGAATGACAAATCATTGACCAGCCTGAAAACCAAAGGCATGCAAGTCAATGAGGTCAGCCCGGCCGAGCAGCGCCGCATGTTTGAAAAAGTCAAGCCTGTGTATGACCGCAACGTGCCCACCATAGGCGCTGAGGCCGTGACGACGGTGTTGGACGCATTGAAGAAAGCGCGCGGCAGCTGATTTGCTGAGGCGTTGATCAGAAAGCCGCGTGGAGCCATCCACGCGGCTTTTTCAGGAGTAAAAGTTGAAAATCACGCAACTCGAAACCATACGGTTGGGCGAATTCCCAAACATCATTTGGGTACGCCTGCACACTGACGAAGGTTTGACTGGCTTGGGCGAAACCTTCATGGGCGCGGCCGCTGTGGAGGCCTACTTGCACGAATGGGCAGCGCCAAAACTGCTCGGCCAAGACCCGCTGGCCATCGAGTCTCGCAACCGCGACATCACCGGTTACCTGGGCTGGCGCGGCTCAGGTGTGGAAACGCGTGGCAACTCGGCCATCGACATTGCGCTGTGGGACATTTTTGGCAAAGCCGCCAACATGCCGGTTCACACCGCACTGGGTGGCAAGAGCCGTGACAGTATTCGTATTTACAACACCTGCGCTGGCTACCAGTATGTGCGCAGCGCCACGAATCAAACCACGTCGAATTGGGGCCTGGGCAATGTGAGCAAAAATCAAGGGCCGTATGAAGACCTTCAAGGCTTTTTGAACAACGCAGGCGAGCTGGCGCAGTCGCTGCTGTCTGAAGGCATCACAGCCATGAAGATCTGGCCTTTCGACATGGCCGCTGAAAAAAGCCATGGTCAGTACATCAGCCATGCTGATCTTGACCTGGCGCTGGAACCCTTCAAAAAAATCCGCGATGCCGTCGGCGACCAGATGGACATCATGGTTGAGTTTCACAGCCTGTGGCGCTTGCCGATGGCACAAAAAATCGCCCGTGCGCTCAAACCGTTCAACACCTTCTGGCATGAAGACGCCATCCGCATGGACTCGCTCGATTTGCTCAAACAGTACGCGGTGGACTGCGAGGCCCTGATCTGCGCCAGCGAAACCCTGAGCTACAAATGGGGCTTCAAAGACTACCTGCAAACCGGCGTGGCAGGCGTGGCCATGCTGGACCTGAGCTGGTGCGGCGGCCTGTCCGAGGCCCGCAAAATAGCCGCCATGGCCGACGCCTGGCAACTGCCCGTCGCGCCGCACGACTGCACCGGCCCGGTGGTTTGGGCCGCCTCCACCCACCTGTCTTTGCACGCCCCCAACGCTCTGGTGCAAGAAAGCGTGCGTGCTTTTTTTACGGGTTGGTACAAAGAGCTGGTCACTGAATTGCCGGTGGTTGAAAACGGCATGATCAGCCTGAACAACAAGCCAGGCTTGGGGTTGGAGCTGTTACCTGACTTGCACAAGCGGGCAGATGCGGTGGTACGCATCTCTGAGCTTTGACCAAGCAGGCTGTCGATCACTTGGCAAGCCATCAGGAGTAGGGTCATGAAAATAAAATCGGTCACTCCTTTTATTTTGCATGTGCCCGTCACAGGCGGGCAAATCGCCGACAGCACTCACACCGTTTCAAATTGGGGCGTGGTCGGCGCGCAAATTCAAACAGAAAGCGGCATTGTTGGCTACGGCTTTACCGGCACGCACGCGCACTTGCCAAGCGACCAGCTGATCACCCGCTGCATTGAAACCTGCCATGCGCCACTGTTGCTGGGCGAAGACGCCAGTGACGTCCGCCGCCTGTGGCACAAGCTGGCGCGCAACCCGGCCCTCCAGTGGGTCGGCCGCGCGGGCATCACCACGCTGGCGCATGCCGCCATTGACGTGGCGCTGTGGGACATCAAAGCCAAGGCCGCAGCACAACCGCTTTGGAAATTGCTAGGCGGCCAAGCGCGTGACAAGGTCAGGGCCTACAACACCGACATCGGCTGGCTCAGTATTCCTGATGCGCAACTGGTGGCGGGTGCACAGCGTGCGGTTGCTGATGGTTTTACAGGGATCAAAATCAAAGTTGGCTCAACCGTCGAGCGTGACCTGCGCCGGCTGGCTCTGGTACGCCAGGCCATTGGCCCAGACGTGACGCTGGCCATCGACGGCAACGGCAAATGGAACCTCGCAACTTGCCAGCGCTTTTGCCGCGCTGCGGAGGCGTTAGATGTTTATTGGTTTGAAGAGCCGCTTTGGTATGACGATGTCAAAGGCCACGCGCAGCTTGCCCGCGTCACGTCCATCCCTGTGGCGTTGGGTGAGCAGCTGTACACCACTGATGCTTTCGCTGAATTTTTTGCACAACAGGCCATCTCGTGGGTCCAACCCGATGTCACACGCATGGCAGGCATCACCGAGGTGTTGCGCGTGTGCGATACGGCCCACTCGTTTCGCCTGCCGGTTGCCCCACACGCAGGCGACATGAGCCAGGTGCATGTGCACTTGTCGTACGCCCACCCGGCCTGCGAAGTGCTCGAATACATCCCGTGGATCAAAGACTGCTTTACCGAACCTGCAGACGTGGTGGACGGGTACTTCAAGCTGCCGCAATCGCCTGGGGCGGGTACGACGCCTACAGCTTCTGCTTGGGAGAAATATCGTCAGGTGACAGATTGAAAGCTTATCATTTGCTATTTAAATAGTAGCTGCTCGCCCTTAAATTAATTGGCTTAGAGGCCTAGAGGCCTAGAGGCCTAAATCGAAGGTGAAAACCGAAAAAAACAGCCTGAAGCTGAAATTGGCGTTAGGCCATTGTTCAATTTCTCGCAGGCCAGCAGCGTGGTGCGCGCATGGGCTGGGTGATGAGGTCCTCGAAACGCCGGCGATTAGCTTTTGGCCGCTTTAAATGGCGCCCGATACAGCCAGACCGGGCGATCAGGGCTGGCATCAAACACGGCGTCGGGCTTCAGTGCCGACGCCACAAATTCCAGACTGACCAGCCAGGCGCCAGGTTTCAGCTCGATTTGCGCCTTGGCTTGGGCCTTCGCCATGGTCTCGGGCCGCTGAAACACGTACACCATGTCGTAAGTGCTCCAGTCAGCCAGCCACATGTCGCCGTGCATTACCTTTGCCCACGGGCAGCGCAGCGCGGCTATCCAGCACAAAGGCCGGCTAAATTCAATGCCGACCCAACGCGCTTTGGGGTAGGCCAGGCGAAGGGCCTTGAGGCCGTCGCCGGCACCACAGCCAGCGTCCAGGATCCGGGCATTGGAAGGCAAGGGCGCGTGGCTGGGCAGTTCCTGCAAGGCTTGCAAGGGGGTTGGAAAAACCGGTGCATCACGCCACACATGAACCGGATAAATCAGCAGGCCCAGCGCCAGGGTCAAGAGCCAAACCCAAGGCGCCAGGGTGGCGGCACCTGAGAGCCACAAAGAAACCGGGAAACCCAGCACCAAGGCGAGCAACCTGGCTTTGGAGTAGTTCAGCCGCCAGGCAACAGCGCCGGCCCCCAGCCCCGCCAGAAAAGGCAGCAACAAGGCGAGTTCTGGCATCACGCTATTGCGCAACAAGAAGGTGTGGAACAACCAGGCCATCGCCCAGACAAGCAAAGCCGGCAGAGGCCAGCGAAACAGCCTGGCCGTGCTGCTTGATGTTTTCATGTCCAGTTCAGCGCTGGAGAAAGGGTGTCGGTAGAGGGCACTTAAAACAGCAAGAAAAATCCATTCAGGGTCGAAAGCGTGCCCAAAAATCCAAGCAAGGTGCCCACCGCATAGAGTGTCGGTATGCTGCCTAGTATTGAGACCGAGAGCAAGACAATGGCGATTTGAAGCATGCCTTCGGCGTAATCAAACCAAGGGTCTTGCCGCATCGCGTGGTCCCGGTTTTTTTCGTGTTCTTTGGCACGTACAAGCAATTCTTTTTTCCCCTCCTTGGTCTCCGGCTCTGACTCGTAGCGGTCACTGGTTTTTTTGTAGTCATCGATTTTTTTCTGAATCACTTCTTTGGTGCTGGCCGGCATCGCCACGGCACTCAGCAACTGTATTTCCAGATCAGCGGCCGCAATTTTCAGGCTGGTTTGGCGGATGGTTTTAGCTTGGTAAAAAGAATAAGTGTTGGCTGCCAAAATATTCTCGTGGGTCGCCTCTTTCATTGAATTGGACCCCCCCAAGCTGGCCATCGCCAGCACCATGGCGAAAACCGAGATGGTCAGGGCCGTGCGGTTTTTCGACGTGTCACCGCCTTGGTGTCCAATCATTTCTGCAGTTTCTTGGGCTTCCATCTTTTTTACCTTGCAGACGGGGGTTTAGGATTTACTTTGAAAGGCACGCCACAAAGCCAGCTCGCTGGCAGTTAGACGGTCTTTGTCAACGGCAATTTTTTCGAACTTCACCGGGTCGGTGAGCAGTGTCAATTGCCGAATGGTGCTGAGCAAGGACTTGAAATGTTCAACCGCCAGTTCAGAGTTGCCGGCAATCGTCTGGAGCGGCATGGCACTGAAGTTTTCTGCGTCTTCAAGCTCTTGTTGCACTTGCTTTATCAATGCATTGATTTCGACCACGTCGAAATGCAGGCGTTTGGATTCAGTCCGGATAAAGTCCATTTCTTCCGGATCGATGACACCATCGAGCAAGATGTCGTGAATTTTGTTTTTCAAGGCCTGCCGCTGTTTCATCAGCTCATCATTGAAGGCCGATGTCATCAAGGCCGCTGGAATGGCAAAGATGCCGATGCCCATCAAAGCCACGATGATGGTCATGGCACGGCCGGCTGGCGTGACGGGCGAAATGTCCCCATAACCCACCGAAGCCAGCGTGATCACCGCCCAGTAAATCGAGTTGGGAATGTTGTCAAATTTGTCCGGCTGCGCTTCGTGTTCAAACAAGAAACCCAGTGAGGCAGTCAGCACCACCAGCAGCAACATGATGAAGCTGGCAGCGGCGATGATCGGCCATTCCCGCTGGATCACGCGTCCCAAGGTGGCCGTGGCCTCATTGCCGCGTGTGAGCTTGAGCAGCCGGGCCAGTCGGAACACCCGCAAAAATCGCAAGTCGATCAGGTGGTGCAGGAAAATTTCCAGGAAGAAGGGAAGAATCGCCAGAAAATCGATCACCGTCGACGCTTGTTTGGCCTGCTTGAACCGGCCGGCCACCGCATGCGAAAAACGCGGCTCTTCCACGCAGCAATACAGTCGCATGCAATATTCCATCGTGAAGATGGCGACCGCTACCGCGTCCAGAATCACGAACTCCACATGCAAAATATAAGAGACGCTCTGGACCGACTCCAGCACCACGGCTATCACCGATATCAACACCCAGACGGCGATAAAGTTGTTGAAAAACTCTTGCAGCTTGCCGCCATAAGGGCTGACAAACATGAGGGCATGCATTCTTTGGCGAAAGGTCCTGCCCTGGTTCAGCTGAATAAATTCGTGATACGCAGGAATGATCACCCTGAACAGCTTTAAGGTCCTCAGCAAACGAAGAAACCGCAGCATCCTCAGATCGATGGGGATAAAAGCCTGCAGGTAAAACGGTGCCACCGCCAGAAAATCGATGATCGCAAACGGGCTGCTCACATAGCCCAGACGGGGGCTGCGCTTGTTTTTGAATTCTTCATCTTCCGGGGCCAAATAAAGCCGCAACGCATATTCCAGGGTGAAGGCCCCGACCGAAAAAATATCGAACATATGAAACCAGTTTTTATAGGTGTCATAAATCGCAGGGACATGCTCAAAAATCAGGACGAACAAATTCACCACGATCAGGATGCCGATCCAGCGGTCAAATCCTTTTTGGTAGTTGCCAGGAATATTCGGGTCTAGCAGCCAGGAGTACAACCATTTTCGCAGCGGCAAACCACTGGGAATATCGGCCTGGACTTCAGCATCCAGAATGTGAGTGACGTCTAGATCTTTGATCGATATGGATTGATGGCTTTTCATGGTGCGCCTCAGAACTCAATGTCCGAAATTTTGATCGGATAGCCGCCCTTGTCACACACAGACACGGTGATCAGCTGCTTGTCTTTGATCGAATCGGTCGGTGCCAAATTTGATTTCACAAAGGGAACGGCCGAGCCAGGGGGCGTCGCCAGCGACTTTTTAAAGTCGATGCCACCGGCCAAGCTGCTGTCCGATGCCACGCAGTTCTCAACATAGCTGGCTGGCTTGGCGGTAAAGGGGTTGCGCATGTCTTTGAAACTGGTGCTTGTCAGCAATTGCTTCAGGCAGCCCCCCCAGGTGTTGACCGCAGCGGCGGCTGGCGCTGGTGCGGCTGCTACTGGTGCGGCTGCGTCTGCCGCGGGCGCAGCAGGCTGCTCGGCGTTGCTTTCGGCCAAGGGGGTGCTTGGCAAGGCTGGCGCGGTATTGAGGGCCTTTCCTGTGTCGCCACCGGCACAGGCCGGGTAAGCGTAGTTGGCTTGAAAGCGCTCCTGACTCGCATACTTGAACCAGGTCACCCAGGCTTCACCGTTGGCTTTGGCAGCTTCCGTTTTGAGCGCTTCCTGGCGGGCAACAATGCCAAGCCAGGTCACCGCACAAAACACCAGCACCAGAAACGCCAAAAAAGCACCGTCGTAACGTGTGAAAGTGGCTGGCGGCTTTTCGGGTTTCGACTCGAGCGACGTTTCCATGGTTTGTTCTTTCAAGGCAAGTGATGACAACGCATCGACCGATGCTCAGCACGACTGAGCGTTGTTAAAAAGGCGCTTTGATGTATTTGGCACAAACGCCCTTGATCATGTGGCGCTGCGTGCCATCGTTGAAAGTCAGGGTCTGTACAAAGGCACCATTTTTCAAGTCCAGACTGAATTCTTCCTGAGTGATCATTTTTCCAAAGCGTTCGAACATGGCGGGACGGCTGACAAAGGCCTTCGAGCCTTCCATCCGCAGCGCACCCTTGCGCGATTCCGAGATTGAGTACTCACCTTGATACCAGCCCGATTTCCCCTCGGGATCGAGTCCGGCAACCAGATATTCAGAGGTCACCTTCGGCTCAGACCGCAGCTCGGCTTTTGGCGTCGACACGGTCACTTCGCAAAAAAAACTAGCCGGCGTTTTGCCTAATTTCGGCAGCAGGCTGTCAAGTTCCTTGTCGCGGTCAGCCGCCAGGGGCGTGGCGACATGAATCCAGCCTTGTGCGTTGGCCACCCAGCCCAGTGCTCCCAGCGCCGAAGTCGTCAATAAAGCGGTCGACAAGATGGCAGTCCAGTTTTTACTCATGGTCGTTCCGGTAGGGTGGTGAAGTGCACAGTTTGAAAGCCATCAGTTCATCACGATTTCCCGGCCATTGCGGGGCTGCACGGGGCGTGCGTTGTTCTTGAACGGAAATTTGCCGACCTGAACGCTTGACACATTGACGGGCGTTCGCAAAATAAAGAAACTGACGCCCTCGGTGCAAGGCGGGGTGGTGAGCGAGCCTTCATAGCTGTAAAACTCGAATTCACGGGGCAGCAGGCTGGCTGGGTTAAATTTGACGCCTTCAGGGCTGGACTCCGCGCCTTCAGCCGTTGGCAGATTGTCCCAAAGCGTTTTAATGCCGGGGTTTTCGTTGCCTTCTTTGAGCAGCACACCCAGCACCGCCAATTTGCCGGCCGCGTTTTTGTGAACAAAATGGATCACCATGGCCATCGGAACCCCATTGATTTTTTCTTCGCTCGGGCGATGAAAGTGGAACTGAAGCAGGTCATGCGGCACGCTGTCAATCCGCAACTTGCTGCCAGGCGCCACGTTGACCTGAATCGTATGGCCGTTGTTGATGATTTTGAGCGGACCTTCCTTGTAGTCCGCGCTCACACTGGTGCGTGCCTTGACAAAAGGTCCCTGAATGTCCAGAGGTGATTGCGATTTGCCTTTGGCGCAGGTCGGGAACTCCTTGCCCCAGCGCTCTGGACCCATGAGTCCGTCGTAGCCCCACTCGTGCTTGGAGTCATGGCCAGCCTTCTTGTCGGACTTCTCGGCTTTGTCGGATTTCTCGGTTTTATCGGACTTTCCGGCTTTGTCGTGCGATTCACCCTTGCCATGCGATTCAGCCTTGCCGTGAGCGCCGCCTTTTTCTTCTGGCTCCGCTTTGGACTCCTTGCCTTCGGCGGCCGCCGACGAGGGCTTGCATTCAGCCAATAAGTCGACTTTCTCTCCCCCGGCGATCAAAGCCATCTGAGCTGAACAAATGGTGTTTTTTCGGTTTCCCAAATCCGATGTTTTGAGCGTCTTGCGAAACGCTTCAAGCGTGGCGGGGTCATTGCTGCCTTTGGTCAGCAGCAGCACAGCAGCCAGGCCGACTTGTTGCTCGTCTGACAATTTCTTTTTTGCTTTATAGGCTGCTTGCAAGTCGGCCAAGGTGGCGCCGCTGGACAAGCCCGCTTTGACCGCGGCCAGTTCCTGCAGCTGGGCCTCCATGGGCGTGAGTTGTTCGCGCAGCGACTCGGCTTTTTCTTCAGCTGCTTTCACCGACTCGCCTGAGGTCTGGAGCGATTTGGCGGCCTCATCAGCAGCAGTTTGCAAGGCTTTCAGCTGGCTCGAACTTTTTTGATTTTGTTGCCAGTTCAGCCAGCCAAAAGCGCCGGCACCGATCAGTGCCAGGGCTAAAAAGACTTCAATGATTGTTCTTTTCATGATGTTTTTCAACAGGATGGGTTAATACAAGGCGACTTGCCGAAACACGTGAACCGATAAATGCCACGCTGAACCTTCGGGAATCGGAGGGAATTGTCAAAACTTGAGTCACGATGGGGCGATCGCCTTGTTTTGACGCTATGGCAGACCGGTTCATGTCGGTGGTCATGGGGCAATCCATCCTGCTTGCAGCCAGTGGCTGTAGTTCGGGGCGTACCGCCAGGCAATGTGGTGGACAGGTGTGCCGCTCGGGAAAAGGTTCGCTGTCAGGTGGTCAAGCCAGTCACCCCGGGCATTGAACTGGACACTGAATTGGGCAATTTCCGGGTTTTGGTCGGAGCTGGGGTGGGCGACCCGAACGCTGGGATGGCTGCGCGGTGCGCCAGCGGCCGGCCCGGCGGGGTAGACCGGTCCCGAATAGGCATCGTGCACGCTGCCCCATTCCCGCCCGCGCATGCTGCGGCTTATGTTGTCGATCTGGGCGCAGGCCAGGTCGATCGAGGGTTGCTGAAAGCGCAGCTGCCCCAGCACGTTGTCAAACAGAACGGCCGCTTTCGGGTGGGCACGCAAAACCGCGTCAAGCGATGTCAATGCATCGCTGGTGCAGCAGGTCAACTCGGTTCCTGAGGCTTGCAACTGGCGCCCATGACGCCATCGAAAAAGGGGGGCTGCCCAGCTGTCAATATCAAAAGTGGTGATCTTTTTAAAGCCCTGCAGCCACCGGACCGGCATCATCCAGCCGGCACTCGCGCCAATGATCAGCAGCTCCTGGCGGGCGGGCTGGACTTGACCCAGCCATTGGCCGATGTCGTCACACGCGCCTTGCCATTGGCTCTGCCGCTGCCAGGCGCGCCAATGCCAAAGAAGGCCCCCGGTGCGATTCATGCGGCCTTTGACTGGTTGAACTGCATCACGCCCAGCGCGTCCATGCCCGCCTGTTCACGCATCTGGTGGTATTTCTGCACCGCTTTGAGATCGCTTTCTATCAGCGACTGCATTTTGAGGAGATCTTCCTGAGCCCTGCGGGTGCGTTCCTCCAGACCGGCCAGGTGGCTGCTGGCTGTGGCCAGGTCTTGCTCCACACGTTCGCGCAGAACCACCAGCCGCGTCATGAACTGACGGTGGTTCAGGGTGGCCGACATGCCGGTAGAGCTGCTCGGGCCGACGGTTTGCGCCTGGTACTCCTGCAGCATCTGATCCAGCCGTTGCCGGCTGCTGAGCAGCGACTCGCGCACCCGCAGCGCCTGTCCGGTGTCAGCCTGAAGCTGCGCCAGGCGTTTCTCCACTCTGCTTTCCAGCGCTTTCCAGCAGCTACGAACTTTCATGGGGTGGTCCTCAGAGTTCCATCATGATGCGCAAGTCAGTCCGGGTTTTGGCCTCGTCCACACCTGACAGCCTGTCCTGACGCAGAAAGTTTTCCATCGTCTCGCGCAGCTCGATGGCCTCGTCAATGTCAACGTTGCTGCCCGCCTGGTAGGCCCCGACCTGAATCAAATCCACATTTTGCTGGTACAGCGACCAGAGGCGCCGAAACCGATTGGCCATTTTCAGTTCTGCTGGCGAGAGCAGGTTTTGCATCACCCGCGAGATCGATCCATTGAGCTCAATGGCCGGGTAATGGGCGGCATCGGCCAGCTGGCGTGACAGCATGACCTGGCCATCGAGCGAGGCCCGGGCGATGTCGACAACCGGGTCATTGGCGTCGTCGCCTTCGGCCAGCACGGTATAAATCGCCGTGATCGAGCCGTGCCCATGCCGCCCGACACCAGCGCGTTCTATCAAATTGGGTAACAAGGCAAACACCGACGGCGGATAGCCCTTGGACGTGGGCGGCTCGCCAATGGCCAGGCCGATTTCACGCTGCGCGTGTGCCACCCGGGTCAAGCTGTCGACCAGCAGCAACACATCTTTGCCCTGATCTCGAAAGTATTCCGCCACCACATGCGACAGGTGGGCCGCTTTCAGGCGCAATACCGGAGAGACATTGGCCGGCGCGGCAATCACCACGGATTTGGCCAGGCCGTCAGGCCCCAGCGTCTCGTTGATGAAGGCCTGGACTTCGCGGCCGCGCTCGCCAATCAGGCCGATCACGACGATGTCGGCCTTGGTAAATCGCGTGATCATGCCCAGCAACTCACTTTTACCAACCCCTGAACCAGCAACCAGGCCCACCCGCTGACCCCGACCGAGGGTCAGAAGCCCGTTGATGGCCTTGACGCCAACGTCCAGGATGCGGTCAATCGGGCCGCGGTCCATGGGGTTGAGCGGCAAGCCCAGCAGACCCAGTTGGGTGCTGTAAAGAGGTTTTGGTTTTCCGTCCAGCGGTTCGCCTTGGGCATCAATGACTCGCCCCAACAGTGCATCGCCGACCTGCGCATGGCCGCTGTAACTGCGTACCCGTACCGCGGCACCCGGCGCAATACCGGTGGGTTCGGAAAGCGGCATCAGGTACAGGGTTTGGTCAGAAAATCCCACCACCTCCGCATCGATCCGGCTGCCGTCTTGTGCCCGCACGTCGCACAAGGCGCCGATGGGCGCCATGATGCCGCGCGCCTCCAGGCGCAGGCCCACCAGGCGGACCAAGGTGCCGCTTCGAACCGGTCGCTGCCGCGGCAGTTCCAGCGTGCTGATGGCTTGGTCGACAACGGACTCAAAGTCAGACATCTGACGGGACCTCAAGAACAGCTTTGTCGCTCGGGTCAGCCGCCAGGCCATCTGGCCGGTTGGACCTGGGATCGGTCAGCGCTGACGTCGAATCCAGCGGTGCGTGATGTGGGGCCGGCTGCTGTGTCGCGGTCGCTCGGTTGCTGTCTGCGCGGTCGGGATTGAATGCCGAGTTGTCGCGCCAACGCTGCACATTCAGCCCCAGCCCAGTTGCCAGGCCAGCGAGTCGATCGGCCATCAAATCTTCGACCTGTGTGTGATTGGCGCTGGCGCGGACACTGCCCTGGGTCAGCGCCTCATTGGCCTGCATTCGCAAACTTGCCGCGCCTTTGATGCCGGTGCGCTGGCGCAAGTCTTCCCAGGCAGCCAGGTCGTTGGGATGCAGTTCCACCTGAATCACCGACGTATCGCTGACGGACAGCTCATCGACACAGGCTTGCACCAAGCGTTCAATCGCATGGCCATCCAGATTCAGCTCGGCCGACACCAGGTGTTCGGCCAAATGCAAGGCCAGGCGTTTGAGGGGCTCAAAATAAATGTCGGGGCTTTGCTGCAGCACCGCCAGGGCTGCCTGAATAGACGCCAACAGTGACTGGTCGCTGGCCAAGCGGGTTTCGAGCGCCTGTTCCATTTCAGCTTGCATCGCCACGCGGGTTTCTGCCACCCCTTGTGCGTGTCCTTCAAGGCGAGCCTGCGCCACAGCTTCTGCCGTGGCAGCGGCCAGCGGGTCTGAAAGGGCGGCATCGGCTTTGATGTCCGGCTCGGCCTGAGCTGCGTCCGGCATGCTGTCGCTTGGGGCAAGCGCCGGGTCGGGCGCGCTTTCGTCGGTCAAACGGGAGAAGTCCGTGGCGTCGAACAAGGCAATGGCGCTGGCGTTCCAGGCGTTCGCCTCAAATTTGCTTGCTGCGACCTGGGGTTGCAGCAAATCGAGCGCCTGCCAGACCCGGGCTGGACGCGGGCCGGCGGCTCGCGCAGCGGCCCCTGGCGAGGCGCTCTGCGCATCAGACATAGTCTGCCCCGCCTCCTAAGACGAGATCACCCGCATCGGCCAGCTTGCGCGCCGTTCGCATGATGATTTTTTGCGCTTCTTCGACATCCGACAAACGCATCGGACCCTTGGCCTCCATGTCGTCCTTGAACATACCGCGGGCGCGTTCAGACATATTGCTGAAGAATTTATCTTTGACATCGTCGCTGCCGCCCTTCAAGGCCACCATCATCAGGTCAGGGTCGACATTGCGCATGATCACCTGGATGCCCTTGTTATCGACAGTGACAAGGTTCTCAAAGGTGAACATATTGTCTTGAATCTTCTGCATCAGCTCCGGGTCCAGCGTGCGCAGCCCGCCCATCACCGAGGTCTCCAGTGCCGTTTTGGTCAGATTCAAAATATTGGCGGCAGCCTTGATTCCGCCGAAGCTCGAGGACTTGGCTGAGGAGTTGTTGGAGAACTGTTTTTTCATGATGCCCTCCAGCTCTTCCATGGCGGAAGGCTGGACGGTCTCCAGACTGGCGACGCGTTGCATCACCTCGGCGCGCGACTCAGCCGGCAGAAAGTTGAGAACTTCAGCGGCCACCCCATTTTCGAGAACCGACAAAATAATGGCCACCATCTGGGGATGTTCTGCCTGGATCATGTCGGCAATCGAGCGCGCGTCCATCCAGCTCAAAATCTCCAATCCCTTGCTGGCCGCGCCTGGGTTGATGCGACCCAGCACAGAGGCCGCCTTGTCGTCGCCCAAAGCGCGCTTGAAGACCTTCTCGACATAGTCTGAACTTCCCAGGCCCAAACTGGTCTGGCGCTTGATGGTTGCCAGAAAATCATTGAGCACGGCATTGACGGCTTCTTGCGACAACTCGGCCACCTGGACCATCGCCATGCCCAGCGCCTGAACTTCTTTGGGATTGAGGAAACGAATGATGTCGGAGGCCTGCTCTTCACCCAACAGCAGCATCAACACCGCAGCGCGCTGGGTGCCTGTTAGTGCGTCGAGCTCTTTGCGTAGTACCTCATCGACCGCCTCATTCGGTTCGCTGCTGGCCGGTGTACCGGGTGTTGCTTGTGTTGCCATGTTGTGATGTTCCCAGGTCGCGTCAGCCTGGTCGGATCATGTTCTTCAGCACGCTGGCAACGCGTGCTGAATCGTCCGAAACGATCATTCGAATCAGGGCGACCTTGTCGTCGTAGGTGTTGGCGGTATCGAGCATCTCGGCCGAAATATTGGATTTCTTCTGTTTCATTTTTGCCTTCATGTCTTCCAGGGTTTCCGACGCAGACAGCTCCTTGACCGGTTCTGCCTCACCTTCGGCGGCGTTTTCAAGCCCCAGTGCTGCTGCGTTGGCCAGTTGCAAGGTGGTAGCTGCGGCTTCGGCTGCTTCTTTGTCGCGTTTCATCATGTGCTTGATCACGGGGCTCACCACCAGCAGCAGGAACACCACAAACAGCAGACCTAAAAACCCGCTTTTGATATTGGCCAGCATCGCCTCGTCTTTGTGCCAGGGAACCGACAGGTCGACAGGTGCTTCCACTTCGAATTTGGCCTGGACCACGCTCACCACGTCTTTGCGGGTTTCGTCAAAGCCGACCACGCCGCGAACCAGTTCCTGCATGCGCGCGACCTCTTCCGTGCTAAACGGGTTGGGTTTGGCGGGCTGCGCTTCGCCTTTGTCGTTTTTCGGCTGCGGTGTCGGTGCGCGTTCATTGATCACCACCGCCACGCTCATGCGCTGGATGTTACCGGTGGCGCTCTTGGTGTGGCGCACCGAGCGGTCCATTTCGTAATTGAGGGTGCTGCGGCTTGCCACCGTACCGCGATCATCGCCTGCTGCGGCAGTCGACCCCGCAGCCGTGCTGGTCGTGGCCACTGGCGCAGCCGGGGCGGTGTTGGACAAGGTGCCAGGAACGCCGCCCGACTCTTTGGTGCTGCTGCGGTCCTCGCTCTTGGTCTCTGAGCGGGTTTTGCTTCCCTTGCCCTGGTTGTCAAAGTCTTCCACCGTGATTTCAGTCTGGCTGAAATCCAGCGCCAGATTGACTTGTGAGCGAACATTGCCTTCGCCCACGATGGGCGACAGGATCTGAATCACGCGCTGGCGATACACCTCTTCCAGGGCTTGTTTGTGCTTGGTCTGACCCGCATTCATGCCCATGGAACGGTCGGACTCAGCGTCCGTCATCAACTTGCCAACGTTGTCCACCACCACCACGTTGTCGGGTGTCAGAGACGGCACGCTGGAAGCGACCAAATGGACGATGGCCTGAACTTGCGTCGGGGTGACACTGCGACCGATGTGCGGCGTCACCACAACTGACGCTTTGGGCGGTGTGCGGTCGCGCACAAACACCGACGGTTTGGTGGTCGCCAAATGGACACGGGCGCTCTGAATCGACTCGATTTTCAGAATACTGCGCGCCATTTCTTGTTCCATGGTCGCGTTGTAGCGCACCTGTTCCATGAACTGGCTGCTGGTCAGGGACGACTGATCTTTGAAGGTGTCCAAACTTCCCGCTGCGGTTTTTGGCAAGCCCTTGGACGCCAAAAAGATCCGCGCTTCGTGGTAGCGGCTGCTCGGCACGGTGATCTGGCCGCTGCTGGCGTCGATCTGGGGTTTGAATTCACCGGCCTTCAAGGCCTCCAGAACCGCCTGCTGGTCGGCCTCGGTCACACCGGTGACCACCGGGCGATAGCTGGGTGCGTTGATCAAAGAATAGACCAGCGCAAAGGTGAGCAGTGCCAGCGCCACCAACATCAGGGGCAACGCTTTTTTGACGGTGGGTTGCGCCATCACTTGCCTGATCGGCGCGAACAGACCTTGTTCAGCTGGAGCCATCGTGTTGCTGCCGTTGTACCGGGTGCTCAGGGCGGTCTGGTCCGGCGCTTGGCCGCCGCTAGGCGCGCGCCTGTCGGCTACGCCGCTGCGCACCATCGGCCTGCTGCTGGGCTCGGCGGTGGCGGGTAAAAACGTTTCAGCTTGTGCGGTAGCGGTTGCCATGAGCAGGGTCTTTCAGCGCGGTAGAGGGAGTCGTGTGCCAGCGATCGTCTTAAACAGGCATGTTCATGACGTCTTCGTAGGCCTTCAGCACCTTGTTTCTGACTTGCAAGGTGGTCTCAAAAGACAGTGACGCTTTTTGCATCTTGAGCACGACATCCGTCAGGGGAACGGCTTCACCGCGCTCGAAGGCCTCGCTGGTGTTTTGTGAATTGACCTGAGCCGCATTGGTTTGACCAATGGCCTGACGGATCAGGTCAGAAAAATCGGTGGCGGGGGCCCCAACGCCCGCTGCCGCGTCTGGGCCCTGGCCACTGGCTTGCGCCGCGTGGGTTTGCAGGGTCTTGAGCATGGCGGCGATGCTGCTGGCAGAGGTGGCTTGTTCGATCATGGTGGCTTTCCTGACAGGGCGGTTTAATGGCTAAGGGTTTCTAAAGTGAGGGCTGACGCAGGATGAGCGTCGCGCAAACGGGCCATCTTGTAGCGCAGGGTGCGCGGACTGATGCCAAGCTTTTGAGCCGCTTCGATCCGGCTGTCCGAGCTTTCAAGGGCGGTTCGTATCAAATGCTGCTCGCTGTGCTTGACAGCGGCTTGCAGCGGTTTGCTGGAGCTCAGTGCTTCGCCGCTTGGCACCGACAGCTCTGGGCTGTGGTCAGTGGCTGCGTGGCTTGGCAGCAGTTCGGCCCAGCCAGAGGCCACCGATCCGGCGCCCAGCTGTAGCTCGCTGGTGTCGTCAAACATCAGGTGTTGCGTGTCAATTTTTTGGTCAGGGCACAGCACCATGGCGCGTTGCACCACGTTTTCGAGCTCGCGCACATTGCCCGGCCAGGCATAAGCCAGCAGTTGGGCCTGCGCGGCGGCACTGACCTGCCAACCCGGGGCAGGGCTGACGCCGCTCGGCTGGTAGCGCGCCAGCAGCCGTGAGACCAGCGGGAAAATGTCGCCCTTGCGCTCGGTCAGCGCTGGAATACGCAGCTTGAAAGTGCTCAGCCGGAAGTACAAATCTTCCCGAAACTCGCGTCGCGCGATGGCCTGACGCAAGTCTTTGTTGGTGGCGGCGATCACCCGCAGCGACAGCGAAATGCTGCGTTCGCCGCCCAGTCGGGTCAGGCTGCGTTCTTGCAATACCCGCAGCAGCTTGGCCTGCAAGGGCAGGGCGAGCTCAGCAATTTCGTCTAAAAACAAGGTTCCGCCCTGAGCCTGCTCAAACAAGCCCCGGTGTTCTTTAAGAGCGCCCGTGAAAGCGCCCTTTTCGTGTCCAAACAACATGTCCTCGATCATGTGCTCAGGCATGGCGGCGCAGTTCAGGCCAATAAAAGGGCCAGCAGCAGCGGGCGACGACTCGTGCAACACCCGCGCCAACACTTCTTTGCCAGAGCCCGTCGGGCCCTCTACCAACACGGTCACATCGGCCTGGGCCACCCTTTGGGCCAGCGCCAGCAAATTGCGGCTGACCGGGTCCACATACACCACACTGCGGACGGCGGCTTCAGGCTCGGCCCGAGCGGCTGGGTTGCTTGCCAGCTTGGCGTGGCGAGCCGGCTCGGTGCTTTTGGCGTCGTTGGGCTGGCTGCTGCTGGTGGCACAGCTCAGGGCCGACGCCCAGCTTGTGGCGGTCCAGTCGTCTGCGGCCAAAACATGGCAGGCACCGTGACGGATCGCGCTGACCGCCAGCTCCAGGTGGCGCCGTTCTACCCGGCAAATGACCGGCAGGCTTGGAGCCGCTTGCATCATCTCCAGGCTGTCAACCAGCAACGAGACATCGCTGCCCAGTCCTAATACCAGCACCGCGGCGCGCTCTTGCGCCAGCTCGGCTTGCAGCTCATCCATTGTGCGAACCACACCAACCGACAGGCCCGCCTGCGCCAGCTGCGCCTGCTCATTCGGCGCGAGCGGGTGAAAGGGGTCCAACCACACAAGGTGGAGAGGGGCTGTCGTAGGCATGTTGAAGTAGTCGGTAGGTGTCGGTAAAGCGTCAGATGTACCGTAATCAGCAAAGACCGTGCCACACCATTTGTTTGCTTTGCTGCAAACGCGCTACCCGCCTCAGGGCCCCTGGGGTTAGCGTGCAGTGTTGGCGTGACGCTGCTGCCGTCCACCAAAACCGTTGGGTGCCCGGCGATGAGTGCGCGTGCACACCCGGCAAATGCCCGCAAGCTGTCCGAAAAAGCTGCAAATTGGGGTCAATGTGACCTGGACATCAGCTCGAACAACGTTCAGGTTTCACGCTGTGAATTTTTGATGCTCAACTCTGGCTGCGGCCGGGCGGGGTATGCCGACCGTACCTAAAGTATTGCTAAATATTCTTGAGTTGATATATTCTAATGAGAACGATAGCGATTCCGGCCATTAAAAGAGGCCATTGTATAGGAACAAAATTTATCCAGAGTTCTAATGAAAATCCAATGATTGCTAAACTTAAAACTTGAATAATTCTTCGAAAAATATTGAATTTACTGGTTGCAAAAGGCAAGGTAAAAAGGAGTCCGAGCAAAAGAACAAGTGTTCCGATTGCAATAGAAAGGGTGTATGAAGTAACCTGAATTCGGTAAGCGACATAGAAGGCATCGATCAATGTAAATCCTGATGCTATTATGTATATGCTTAAAATAAATTTTAATATAAATGAACTGCGTTTTATGGTTGTCTTGGGTGATATATTATTTTTATCGAATGAAATATTTTTTGATGGCGAAGGCTGTGAAATAGGAATAACGACTTCTTTATTTATATTATAAATAGTCGAAGTCTTTGAAAATGTCGATTTGACTATTGGTCGCGGTGTTTCCTGATTGCAATTACTATTGATCCAACTGCTCGTCGTTTCCAGGCTGTACTTGGCTTGCGCATCAATATTTTGAGAAAGCATTCTGTGTGCAAGGTTAGCAAGTTCATATTTTTTATTTTCTTGTAAGCAAGACATTTGAGTGCACTGAATCAACATATTGCCAAGGCTGTGAGAAATTACACACCATGGTTGTAAAATATTGTCCACCACCAAGTTCGAACTCCAATCAGACTTGTAAATGGCCATTGGGATTTCCATTTTAAAATCATATTTTTCAGGCTCAAGGAGTTCATTTCTTTTGAAAAATTGTTGCCAATCTCGCTTGATGGCCTCATATAAAATCGGGTGCTGCTGCCTGTTATCTGGCAACATAAAAAGAGGTTTTTCAAGTGGAAGTCGCTTTGAGACAGCTAAACTGAAGTCTATTAAAAATACTTCAATATAATTAGAATTTAATGCCTGCTTAACCACAAAGTTGCGAAGAGCAAGATCGAGATGCCAAATATTTAATTTTGCTAAGTTATCTACAATTTTTAAAGACTGCTGAAGCGCATCGAAAGCCAGTGACTGCCCTTGTACAGAAGCAGGTAGTTCTTTCAACCATTCCATTAAATTGACGCCTGCATGCGCCATTTCAATGTATCTCTCTTTTTTGTTGTTCGAATGCACTTCTGGAACTGAAGCGTTTAATTGATTCAACAAATCGAGAAATTGATACTCCCTAGATTGTGCATATTCGCCACCTGCACTGTCGGGAAATTCTTTTCTGTAGGTATTGGTCAAAATACAACCTCAGATGAATTTAAGCCAAATCATTGCTACGCTTGTGTCATCCAGGCAACCAGATTTTTGAGCATCGATGGCAAGTGAATTGCATAGATAGGCCAGATCAGCTTGGCTTGGCTCGTTTCTTCCAAGCATTGCAAGGCGGCTTTTAAGTTTTTCTTCAGATGTTTTGAGACCAGGCCCATCAGACATCAGAATGGCACAGTAAAGTCCTTTGGGGTCGTGGTGACGAACATGTAATTTTTGACAAACTTCAGAGCCTACAAGTTGTGTAGGATGTCCATTTTCATCAAGGTCGCGGGGCATGGTTTCAACGCATTTCCATGGTGCAAAACCACCCCATGATTTTTGAAATAACCAAAGGAAACTGTCTCCAATGGAGGCCAATTCGAGCTCTTGATGACTTGCTTTAACTCGCAAAAGGGTGCTGCCCGTTTCAGGAAACTTTTCACACATTTCATCATGCCGTGTCATGAGTTGATCTGACAAAGACCCAGGCTCATCCATTGCCATGACTTGACTTAACCAGTCTGCTGCCAGCCCACTGCCAGGACAACTGTTGGCGCCATCGCATAGTGTGAAAATATTTAAATTCTCATTGGCACCAAAGGCATCAAATCCTTTGCTATCACTTGCGTTGACGTTCAGCGCACAAGCGTAAACACATCTCAAACTCATGCGACAGCTTTCGGTCTTGGCGTTCCTTCGTGATCTTGTGGACTTGCATCTTCCAAAAGTATTTGAATACTTGCATATTCTGCATGAGTACCTAAAGGATTAATTTGCGCCGCGAAATCCGAAGTTACTCCTGTACGAAAATTTACAGATTCTTTGTGTTTTAATGGATATAGCTTAAGTTTTTCTAAAATCAAACCATCTTCACGCATACAGCTTAAGGATGCGCTTTCTGGAAGATAGTAATAAACCTGACCCATAATTTCAAGGATAATAAGTTGTCTTCTTGAGACGTAAGTTGAATTTACTTTGAATGGACTAAAGCCGAATTGGTTGCTTAAGGGAGTCGGCTCTTTTCCAAGGAGTACTGGTAATTTAACGAATTCTTTTCGATTGCCCAGTGCATCATTGACCTGAATCTCCACCATAATTTCAGAATTTTTATATTTTGAATTGGCTCGATTGGGTATTTCAGGCTGTGAAAATTTTTGATGAGCGGTGGTTGATGAAGTGGATAAAGCCTTGCCAAAGCGACTTGACGTCACTTCTTTTTTCAATGGCCCACTGAGAGTCGCCACAACCTCGAAAGAAATCCGGCGACCTTTTAACGAAATTTGGAAGCCTTCTTCACTCGTTAAGCTTTCCAATGAATCTGTTCCCAATTGAACTGTAGCTTCAAAGTCAATTGGCACACGAACAGAGCTACCGCGTGAGGATCGATACTCTCGTTGTATAATTTGTTGAAAGAATTTCTTTCTAAATTCAATGTCTACTGATTCATGTGTAGATAGAAACTCTTCAAATTTCTTAGCTACTTCTCTGTCTTTTGGTGAAATTACTAAACTATCTAGCAGGAAGTAACTTTCCTCTAAGACCGATTTTATGTACCGTGTTTCACGGTCTTCGATAGCTTGTTTTACAGCTTGCGCAGAAACACTTTTTAGTTCCAGAAGAATAGAGTCGACAAATTCATCGGTTTGTCGTGTTTTAAATTTCTCTATATTTGGCTTAGAGATATTGCCTTTGAAGAAGTCTATTAAACTCATGATTACACCTTTTATCCTATTTTAATTTCAAAACTGTTGCTGTCATGAACCTTGATAGTTAACCTATTTTCAAGATTAAAGTAAAGTGGTGACAGGGTGTCAAATATCAGCTCTTGAAACGATGATGATGACACCGCCTGAAAAACCGATTCAGGGATTATTCCGATTAATTTTTTATGTTTTCGTAATAATTTTCTAATTTCTAATGAAAATGCGAGTAGCTGAACCGCTGGCTGGCTTTCCTGGTCAAATGAAAATGATGAAATTATTTTTTCATCCCCCATCATTTTTTATCTCCTTTGACTGACAGTTCTGAAGCCAAATGCATGGCCAGTTCACTTGCAACATGAACACTGTTAACTGCCGCTTTTGGGTACGCAACAATTCCAATGGATAATTTTCGACCATCAGAAGCGAGTTCAGAATTCGTCATCCATTTGTTCAGTTGCGCTACATCAATGATGCCCGTGAATAAAGTTACCCCGCTGAAACCGCGATCTTTTTGACTGACTGTGCCTGTCTTGGCCCATACGCCGCAGTCCTCAGAGCATGGGCGTTTAAATTCACGTTGAAAAGCACCAGAAACCGTACCAGGGCCACTCCAGCCAGTCTCTGCAGGCTCGACCACTTTGTGCATCCCAATCAAAACCGTCTGAGCGGCTTTGCGCAAAGCTGCAGTAGGCGCTGAGCCTTCTTTAGAGCCATTCAATTGTTTAATCAAGCTTGGCCGAACAAATTTTTGGCCTTGTGCTGTTCGGTAAATTTGTGCTGACAGGTGCGCTAAACCAAGTGCACTTGTGCGCGAATCACCTGCACCTATTGATGATTGGACAGCAAGTGCTGTATTGAAATATGCGACAGATCCAGGTGACGTCCTTTTGCCTTGTCTTATTTCATCGTACTCTTTCCAGCTAAGCATCTTTCCAGTCTTCGAATTTGAGTCTGTTATCTTTATTTTTCCGATAAATCCAGGAAGAAACATGGATTCCGAATCGCTAAATAAGCTTAAGCGCCCACATTGAATATCATTGTTTGGGCAGTCATGTTTCCAATTCAATAAATTAGCAACGGCCTTGATTTTTTTTGGATGTTGGCAGTCGTCCGATTGACCATCACAGATTGCCTGTTTCTCCCACCATTCGTTGCGCTTGCTCACAAATGAGTCTATTTGGCCAGATGTTTTGATTTGCCTCTGGATCATGAGTTGATCTATGTTTCCATTCTCAGCCAAAACCATCGCGTGCAAAAGTTTTGCAGTAGATGCTGGCGGTGTTTCGATGAGAAGTGCACCTAAGTTGCCGTATCCTTTAAATTTCTCACAAGGTCCTGACCAGCACAAGGTTGATAAAATATCCCCTGATTTTGTGTCAATAATCACCACCGATACATGCTTAAGAGCCGGTAATTTTTGGATGTTATTGCAGTTCTCAGAATTATTCAAACATTTCTCTAAATTATCTAGTTTGCCTTGTAATATCGGTTCCAAAGTCAATAATAGTTTATTTTTATCTATTTTATTCAATGTTTCACTTGTCGCGTTAGCTAAAAGAATTTTGCTGAATTCAATTGTTTTTTTCATGCCGGAATTAGCTAAGAATTCTGGTGTGCTAAGGTCTAAATCTTCGAGACGACACTGCACTGGATTGCCAACGGCTAAACCCATATTTTCAATGTTCTGATAATAAATACAGGGTAATTTTCTGTTCCATGAAACTCTTTCTGTCAAAGCCTCCTCAAAGAAAGTGCTATTGTTTTTAATTTTGGCGTTATCTCTATTAAGCGAATTTATTTTAGATAAGGCCTGAATATTTTCTATCCATTCACTACAAGACAAGTTAAAGTTGATTTTTTGTTGAATTTTATTAAGAAGATTATCAGCGCTTTCCGAATTCAATGAGTAGGCATCCATCATGCGAATTCTCAGAATGGCAAGGCCACGATCGTTACAAGGAAGCGATTCTAGAATCGGTTTTTTTGCGATTTCTATCGGATTTGATTCATGTTGAGTTGCTTCACTCATCATTTTCAATTGATATATTTTTCTGGTAGGTTTAAATACAGAGGTCTCATTTGGTGATGATGAGGCTTGATCAAACCATAAAATAGTTGCAGCTAAAAGGACGAAAAGCCATAAAGCAAGCCAGATAAGTCGAATTAATAGTTCACGTGAATAGTGATTCATGACAACTCTTTAATTCGTTCGTTCCAGATTAAAACCAATGCAATTGCACATGTAGGGGCCAACATGGCAGACAGTCCAATACTGAGCAGTGGTGTTCCCAGTCCAGTTAATGGGATTAGTCGCCAATTTCCAAAAAATGTGACAACCGTTTGAAATAAGCTGGCAATAAAAAGAAAGAAGGCTGTCGTTGCTAAAAATCGATTACTACCACTCCCAGCTAGAAATCTCCAGCAAGCAAGTGACGCCATCATTAAAAAGAAAAGAATGAGGAAGATGAAGAAAAACTTTGTTAAGTGAGGGCCCCATAGGCCGTTGATCAAGGTTGGGACATAGTCACTGAGGACCTGTAGAGGCAAACAAGTTCCTTCTTGACTGCACCATTCAATTCGACCGACTCCAAACCCGGATGGTTTAGACGCTTCTGTGAAGGCGATAAGTCGAGCAAAATCACTGACAGAAGCTGTCATGGGGTCAAGCATCAGCTGGATCCGACTTTGGACTTTCTCGGTTTGGCTAATCAATGCGCCCATCAACCCCATGGCCGATAAAGAGAAAACTGCAGGTTTCGCACCAAACACCAAGAAAAGGGTGGTTATCAGCATCAGAGCAGCGATCAAAGCCCCTCCAAGATCTTTAAATCTTATTGAAACAACTGTGAGGACGATAAATCCAAAGGCCGTAAAATTTAAAAGTGGTGTTGATATGTGGCCAAGAACCTGTCGATTAGCACTTAGTGAATTGTCGCTTGTATCCGACTTTGAGAGGAAAAGTTTTATCCCTCTTTTTAAAACTTCGGGTGCAAATTTTTTTACCAAATGTAATATGCGGCCTTGATCGGTCATTAAACTTGCGGCCAATACTGCCAATCCTATCTTAAGTGTTTCAGCGCCTAATGCAGGGCTTTGTAGTCCATAGGCTGTAAAAACGAGAATCGCGACAAGCCATATGCTTAATATTTGATATTTTAAAATGATGCTTGTTAATTTATGAAGCCATGGCTTAAAGATCAGAATTGCTGCAAGAAGAAAGTATCCTAAAAATTGAATTTCAAATTGCCTGTTGAGCTGATTACCCAACGGATTGAGAGAGTAGTAAATATTATTTTGACCAAATAACATTGCTGCATCTGCTGCGATGGTTAGTCCCAGGGTTGATAGACAGAGGTATGTGCCAATACAAATCAAGCCAGTCCATTGCGCCCTCCAATAAGCAATTAAAAGCACACTTGCAGAGCACAGGAGAACTAGTATGGGTAGAAAATTGAATATGTTCTCCTGTTCTTCTCCGCGCTTCATGAGCTTTTCTGAGCTGTCATTCAACCGTGCAATGTCCCATCTTTTTTGCTTGAATTGATCTTTTGCACTGTCATAGCTCGAGCCATTAAGTAACAATAACCACTGGAATGTTTCTTGATACGAATTGACATTTTCTTGATTGGAAATTTTTAGTTGAAAATTTTCTGAAGCTTCAATTTTTGTGTTCATTGATGAAATCAAGCTTGCCAGAATTGAACGATCTTTTGCCTTGACCTCGATTTCTGATCTGATTTTCTTATACCATTCCAAATTTTCGCTGGCTTGTCTTTGTGCCAACAAAAGTGTTTGGTCGGCACTGTCTGACTTCATTAATTTCAAGTTCTCAATGGCTAGTGCTGTCCGACAATCCACAAGCTGACTTGGCTGCCCAGTCCATTTCTCGCAAAAATCCTTTGCGCTCATTGTCGGATCAGGCCTAGATTTGAAATTTTGACTATCTATGACATATTTGATTCCAATCACATTGCTTTGGATGGCGGTTGGAATTTTTTGAATCAGATAAAGCTGCAATCCCAAGACTGAAAAAGCAAATAAAATAGGCCATAGAAGACCTATTTTTATATAATTATTATTTGACCTATCCGAAACATGAATATTCATAAAATACTAAATTCGGATATGGTTGATGATTGATTAAAAAACATTTAATTTGAAATTTTATAAACGCTGAATAAATTAGATGAATATTTAAATAATTATTGATCGGAAAATTTATAAAATTCTATGAATTGGAGATCAAAATAATTTATTAAGCTTTTAAGAGAGTTATAAAAAATTTAAATTTATTTATTTTTATGATTTAAATATCAAGACATGACTTATAAAATTAAAATTAATGAACTACAAAATAGGCATCATTTAATTTCTCAACCCTGCTGTTTCATCGTCCCTGAAAAATTCACTTTCAGCACATCACCCAGTTCATCGAACTGGAGTTAGTCGGTCTGACAGTCAAGATCTGCCGTCACTTGCGCAGCAAATCGGTGAAATTGGTCAAACCCGCTGCCTGCAACTCCCGCAAAAAATGCCTATTCCTTTTTTGATGGTCATTCGCAACAACCGGCGGATGTTGTCGCTCGCAGCGCACAGCACCTCGTGCCGACTGTCGCCTTCTGAGCCCCTTGAGGTGGCGTCGATTCATTCGGTGGTCTGCTTTCAAGTGGCCAATGAACGGCTCAATGCCTTCTTCGCCCACCAGCTTGCGGCACTTGACGGGCTGGCTTGGCGACTCCTCCATCAGCTCCAGGCTGTCAACCAGCAAGGAGACATCGCTATCGCTGCCCAGTCCCAATACCAGCACCAGTACCAGTACCAGTACCAGTACCGCGGCACGCTCTTTCGCCAGTTCGGTTTGCAGCTCATCCATTGTGCGAACCACGCCAACCGACAGCCCCGCCTGCGCCAGCTGCGCCTGCTCAGTCGGCGCGAGCGGGTGAAAGGGGTCTAACCACACAAGGTGGACAGGGGCTGGCGTCAGCATGTTGAAGTCATCGGTAGGTGTCGGCAAAGCGTCAGATGCCACATCATTAGCAAAGACCGCGCCACACAAATGGTTTGCTTTGCTGCAGACCTGCTACCCGGCTAACGGCTCCCGGGGTTAGCATGCGGTGTTAGAGTGACCCCACGAAAGTCGCGCTCTAAGCCCCACCAAGCGCCCAAAATCTCTTCATATGTTGTCAGCCGATCAAAAGCCAGAACCGCCCGAAGCGCCCTCAACCAAGGTCACCCAGGCCGAGCTGGACGCGCTGGGCACGGTCACAAGCCGGCTGGTGCATGGCGGGGTAGACCGCTACTTCAAGTGGCGCCATGCCTTTTTGTCATTCATGGGCATTTTGTTTTTGATTCGCCTGCTGTTTTTCTCTGATCAGATCTTGAATCTGGCTGTTATTTTTAACAGTCTGGGCGTTGACACCCACAAATACATCAGCTTTCGGGTGATCTACCTCATCGTTGGCGCGGGGATGTACGTGGTGAGCTATCTGCAAAACTGGTTTTTCCCTCAGGTGGCCATGGTGGCTTTTGCACTGGCGATGGGGGGCTTGATCACCGACACCCTCAATTTCTTTGCTTTTTACCAGGGCGAGTTTCCTAAGGGCATCTTTTTAGTTGTCTTTTTTCGTGTCGCCGTTGTGGTTTGCATGTTTTACAACGCCATCAATGTGCACCGAGCCCCGGCCATGCCGCGCCATTGGTGGTCTTGAAAGCGGCGGTGCTTGGTTGAAGTAAGCCCGGTTTGTGACGGCTGGATGGTTGGAAGCGCTCTTGGCTGGATGCCGACGTGTTGGGCGCGCTGCGCGCCACGGGCGAGGGTTGGCAGACCCGCATCAACGATACCCTGCGGGCGTCCTTGCGTTTGGCCGGTCGGGTCTAGGCGGGCACGCATAAATAAAGCCCCGGCTTGTGGCCACGGCTGAAGTCCTCAGGAAATCATGAGCAGGGCTTTCATCTTGGCCCTGACGTGCAACATCACGTCCGCCGGTACGACGGCCTTTTTCTTCGCCTGACGCACTTTCCAATCCAAGGATTTAACTTGATCTGACAACACGGCGCAGTCAACACCGTCAACCTGGGTCACTACCTCAAACGGGTGGCCTTTGATTTTGGTGGTCATGGGACAGCAAACCATCAGGCCCGTTTTACCGTTGTAACTGGCCGGACTGACCACCAACGCAGGGCGATGGCCTGCTTGCTCATGCCCGGCTTGGGGATCAAACGTCAGCCAGACCACGTCACTGGCATCGGGAACATAGCCGCGCGCGGCCATCACAATGCCTCTTTGCCAACCGGATTCGCAAAGCTGAATTCGCCGTGCGCGTTATCTGCTGTGATGCCCGCCAGCAGGTTATCCAGGCCATAAGTCACATGTTCTGAGGGCTGGATCACAATCCGCCCGCGTGAAACGACCAGCTCCACTTCTTGATCAAGAGAAAAACCAGCTGCTTTCAATGCCGCGCTGGGCAGACGCAATGCTGGACTATTGCCCCATTTACGGATGACGGCTTCCATAAAATCCTCCTTAAGCGTATCTACATTGTAGAAACTTTCTTCCTGCGGATCAACACCAGCAGCGGGGTTCCTTGTTTTACCGCCTGCCGATCCTGAGATGATCACGGGTCATGAGCGACATCCCAACCGATTGACTAGGCTAACACCGCCACCCAAGGCACGACTTCAGCTAACAATCGCCCCCAGACCCTTCTTTTCTATCAGTTGTAAAAGTTTCGCAGCCGCGCCGCTGGGGTGTTTGCCAGAGCTCGGTGACTCCCACTTTTGAACAGCAGAAACACTGACGTTCAACATGGAGGCGAACACAGATTGGCTCACTTTGGCTTTGTTTACACGAATAGCAGTGACGTTTTCAGCCGTGTAATCAGGCGGACTCTGGCAGATCAGTTGCATCTTGGCCATATCTTGTTTGGAAATCAACGCATGGCCTTGCAAAGCCTGCGCCATTTCTAGCATCTCAGAAAGAATACGATTTTCCTCAGTTGCTTTTTTGTTTGACATTACAAATCTCCTTCAAGATGTCAGTTGCCACCAGTCCATCGAGTTTTTCGATGTCCACACTTTCAAGTGCATGACTGATGATTTTTGCGGCTTCCACTTCTTTGGTGGTGAAATCCGACCCGGGTGAATTTTTCTCGCGCCCGGCGAGAAAGAAGATCGCCGCATTGTGCTTTTTTGCCACCAGGGTTCGGGTTGATCCACTTTTACCCTGACCCGGAACGGCCACCCGCTTCTTGCACACACCGCCACCCAAGTCGGCTTCATACTGACCTTGCTCAATCTCGTGCGCAGCTTGGCAAAGAAGATCATCAGCCACCACTTTGCGCGCCCATCGATCAAAGGTCTTGGTCTTAAAGACTCTTTTCATGTGGCTATTTTATTCGGCTATTGCACTTGGTGCAATAGCTAATAAATGTTAGCCATCCATTTTTTAATGGCGCACAGCCAGGCGGCTACGCAAACCCAAGAAAATTTTGCGCTTGTATGCGGATCTATTCCAAAGCCAAGAAACAAGTCGCACGGTCCATCGTCAACTCAAGCACGAAAAAAAGGCCAGCTTGTGGCTGGCCTTTTTTTACGGCATCGGGTTTGTGCCCGATACGTTAGGGGTACGCGCTTACTTGGGCAGGGCCAGCACGCTTTGCCGCGACTGCTTGGCCTGGGCCAGCATGGTGTTGGCGGCTTGCGAAATGAACTGGATACGCGACATGTCAGTCGATGACTTGCGCAGTCGCTGCACAACACAAGCCATGCCGCACTTCTTCAGTCACCTTCGACCCAGGGATCCGGTTCCAACAAAGCTGAAGTCGTTTCTCCCGGTTTTGTCAATCTGCAGAAAGTTGCTGCTCATGTGGGGTCAATGGGATTCGTTGCTCGTTGGCGCGCTACATCGGGGGCGGGGTAGTTCATCTCCCCTTATCCAAGACATCAAAACCTGCTGCACTTGCGTCGCAAATAAGGCCAATCCCTCAACGTTGAAGTGATTTATCAGCTCTGGCATGATTTTTGCAAAAAAATACTTTTGAGCCGTGGCGTCGTAAATATGACAGGAGAATCTACGTGAATACCCGAGCTGAGGTGGTTAGCGAGCGCGTCCGGATGCTGGGTGTATTGCGTAAGTTGCGCCCATGTATCCGTCAAAATGGTGATGGAATCAATGAAATAGCTGCCGAGTATGGATTGGAGTTATTGATCTCTGACGCACTGATTGATTTTGCAAGGCGACTGAAAGAAAGCGACAGCGTTATATTTTTAACCACCTTGGCTGTGTATAACAAAGCCAATAACCAGCGCCCGCAAATGCTATTGCAGGCTTATCAATCGATAAAAAAAGGAAGTCTGTCTGATGGTATTGCAGGACTTCCTAATAAAAATATTCTACGCCAGACAATTAAAAGCTTGGTTGAAGATGAATTTATTTTAAAATCAGAGGCTGCGTCACAAAGGCGTATCGGAACAGGACAAGAATGGGTGATGGCATTCGAGTTATGCTTAGACCATTCTGCCTTGAAAAGCGCTAGTTATTTATTTAAAGAACATTTTCAACAAAAAAAACAGCCCGACTTTGTCTTGCTATGCGCAAAAGCATTGATAGAACGTGCCATTGGTATCGGTAAAGGCTCACTCAATAATTGGAATGAATGGATAGAAATTCAATCGATGGTGTACGACGCACTGCTGAAATTAAAAATACAAGTAGTTGCAGAGAAAATTTCTCTAATAATAAGTGATTATTTTTCTTTCTCTGGTAATTATGTTTCAGCTATTAATTGGTATGAAAAAATATCAAAAAAATCAGATAACTCAATAATCGCAACATTACAAATAGCAATGTCGAATGGAAAGATGGGGCAGCTAGAAAAATCTATCCCTTATTTCGACGATTTTCTGACACGATTTAGCAAACAAAGTGATGACTGGATCGATAAAAATTTTATTAATTCAGATGTAGGTGGTCAAAATGATGCTAAGGCTGATTTTAATACTGGATCAGCAGCTCAAGCACTTATTGATTTGCGAAATATATTGATGCAGTGTAATATCACCCCGTTTCTGGTATCTGGAACATTGTTAGGATATGCAAGAGATGGCGCGCTTTTGAAGCATGATAAAGATATTGATGTCGGTATTCTGGATAGCCAGGATGTTTATAAAGTGGCTGAAGTACTGAATTCTTCGGGACTTTTTAGAGTGAAAACGGAATACCTGAGAATTAATGAAATCTACCAATTTCCCGTCGTTCACAAAAAAACCGCCATGGTTATTGACATATTTGTTTTCCACCGAGTTAACGGAAAATATGTCACAGGTGTTCAGGGTATTTATGGTTACACACAGAATTTCGCATTTAGTCCATTTGAAATAAAAACTGTTGATTTCATGGGTATTAAATTCTCAGTACCGGAAAACCATGAGTTCCATCTGGAAGAAAATTTTGGCAACTGGAGAGTGCCTGATCCAAGTTATATATCGCATTTGCAATGCCCAGTAACTGTTGATATCGGGGGACTGGTCTACCTGTTGGTTGGCAGAGTCGAATTATTGAACTCCATAATAGGAGGAAAAAAAATAAAACTAGCTCGCGTTATATCGATATTGAGAGATTTTCAGAATGGACCCTATGCAGTCTCTCCGGAGCTCCTTAATCATGTCGAATCTCGATTTGTTGACAGCATAAAACTTTAAATATTATAAAATATAAGATATGAGTAATGATATCGCATTCGTCGTACTTGCAGGTGGTCAAGGTTTGCGATTAAATCAGCATACCCCCAAGCAATTTATAAAAGTTGCAGGTAAATCACTGCTGGAGCATAGCTTTTGCAGTTTAAGTTCTTGTGATGCGAATGCCCGCATGATCGTGGTGGTACCTGCAGATGCCATGGCATTGGCGAGAAAACTACTTGCTGATCACCCTCGCGCCGAGTTCGTGGTGGGCGGTAGCAATCGACAGGCCTCGACCTGGGAGGCGCTTAAATATCTCAAAGAAAATCCACCTCTTAACGTGGTCATTCACGATGCGGCAAGACCATTTTTATCTGCACAAATTGTGCATGACGTCCTTCAGGCTTTGGAGCAATACGAGGCGGTGGATGTTGCTATTCCCACAGCAGACACCATCATCATAGAGCGTGATGGATTTATTCAAAGCATTCCCAAAAGAAAACATATTTACAGAGGACAAACACCGCAAGGTTTTCAGTATGCGCAATTGTATCGAGCCTATCAAGAGATCGGTGAGTTGCATTTTTCTGAATACACAGATGATTGCGGCATCTACATGGCGTGCAACCCTTTGGGTAAAGTGAGGATTGTCAGCGGAAGTAGCGAAAATATTAAGATTACTGAAGACATCGATATGGTTTTGGCCGATGAGCTGTTTCGTATCAAAAAAGATTATTGGAAACCCGAGTCTAAAGGGCTCAACGTCAAAGGAAAAAGAGCGCTGATATTCGGTGGCAACAAAGGGATTGGTTCAGCCATAACACGAATACTCACTGAGTCAGGTGCCACTGTTTTAACAGCCTCTCGTAGCAGTCAGTGCGATATTTCAAATTTTGAACAGGTTTGCTCTGCGGTCACTGCTGCCGCTGCACAAATGGGCGGAATCGATTATGTGGTGAATACTGTCGGCCTCTTGTCGCAAAAGCCACTTCATCTGCAAGATTTTAACGAGGTGGAAAACATATTAGACGTCAATTTATTGGGCTCACTGTTTGTTGCAAAAGCCAGTCATCAATACTTGCTTGAAAGTGGTGGCATGCTGCTGAACTTTTCTTCTTCTTCTTATACTCGGGGGCGAGCGCATTACACCCCTTATTCAGCAAGCAAAGCTGGAGTCGTCAATTTGACGCAAGGCCTGGCCGAAGAATGGGCTGACTCCTCCATCAAAGTTAACTGTATCGTACCTGGAAGAACAGATACTGAAATGCGAAGAAGTAATTTTGAAGGAGAGTCTTCTGATACGCTGCTCAATCCCTTTGAGGTTGGATTAAGTGCCTGTAAATTATTGAGTTCTGACTTGACTGGAATGATATTTAGAGTGTAGTTTTTATAGATTAAAAAATATATTTAATATCAAAAAATTGAAAATTTACACAAGTTGAACGTTAGTGTGCGCTTTGGATTAAGCGCATTTTTTGGTATGCATAGGTATGTGCCGCCTGAATGAGTGTAGGGCCTTCCCAAAGCGGTGGAACTGGAGTCGCCTTCAGGCCTGGCATGAAAACCAAGCTTCGCAGGACCGGCGGCAGGCCAGTCGAAACTCAAGATATTCGCCTTGATGCTGAGCGTCGAGGCGGCATACCCAAGGCCAGCACTTAGGTCTGATCATCGCGGACACCACTGTGATGCCCAAGGCGACTGCGTACCTCAAAGCTAAGAACAAGCCGTATCCTTTGCATGCTTCGAGCTTGAATGAATTGCTGAGTACGGCCCCCGCACTCGGGATGCTTTGGCGTTTTGGTAATGCTGGGTACTACACCCAAAGTAGGCTTGAGGGTGGTCCTGAAGTTGCTGCGTCTTTGTGCCCAATTCGGGATCCGGCTGCGCGAGCAACTGCGATGGATATCAACGTCGGGTCAGTTGATTCCTGGCTGTGCAGCCTGAAAACATGAATGATGCAGAACGGACCAGTTGACCTTGCGAACCTTGAACTTCGAGTGTCTAGATGGTCAAGAGCATTGAAGGCCGGTTAATGGCTATGCCGCCAATTTGTGCCCGACCAAAAGAAAAAAAGCTGCCAGTCGCATAACTGGCAGCTTGATGAGAAGGGTCGGATCACCGACCACAGGGCGTTTACTTGAGCAGGGCCAGCACGGACTGGGGCTGCTGGTTAGCTTGTGCCAACATCGCAGTTGCGGCCTGTTGGATGATGTTCGCTTTGGCCAGCTGAGTGGATGCCTGAGCGTAGTCGGTGTCCATGATGGAGCTGCGCGATGTCGTGATGTTGGCGGAAATGTTCGTCAAATTGTCTGCGGCATAGGTCAGCTGGTTCATACCCGCACCGAGGGTTGCGCGTTGGGAGTTGATACTATCCAGAGCCGTGTCAACCAAAGCTATCGCTGACGATGCACCGCTGGCAGTGCTGATGTCCCCTGAGACCACACCTAAAGTCGTTCCACTCATGTCGGCGATTGCCACCGTAACGGTGTCCCCGTCACTTTGGCCAACTTGAAAAGAAAATGAGCCAGAAGTACCACCGGTTGCATCCAGTAAATTTGTGCCGTTCCATGAAGTTTGCGAAGAGATGTTGTCCATTTGCACCCCTAAGGCTGCATATTCTGTGTTCAGATACCCGCGCTGGGTATCCGAGTAGGTCCCGTTAGCGGATTGAACAGCGAGTTCACGCATGCGCTGCAGCATATTGGTCTGCTCGACAAGTGCGCCTTCAGCCGTTTGCAGCAGGTTGACGCCGTCATTGGCATTGCGCACAGCCTGGTTCAAGCCACGGATTTGTGCGGTCATGTTTTGGCCAATCGCCAAGCCAGCGGCATCGTCTTTGGCGGAGTTCACGCGGCTTCCGGTGGACAGTTGCTCCATGGCCGAGCTCAAGGTGCGCGCATTGACTTTCAATGCGTTTTGTGAATACAGGGCGCTAACGTTGGTATTGATCACTGACATGCTATTTCTCCTGAAGAGTAAATTTACAAAATTTACAAGAAATTGAAATTAGTTTCTTGTTACTTGATGATTCGGAAGTTATTTGGTGAACTTGAGCGAATTTATAAAATTTGCTTTTATGCTTTTAAACAGTGGCATTGAGCAAAACGCCCTTCATGTCATCAATGCTGTGGGCCAGCTGCACCACCACCTCGGTCGGGATTTGGCGCACGACTTCACCGGTTGCGGTGTTGCGCACGGTGACGACCGGGCGCTTCAAACTCTCGTCATAACTGAAACCCAGACCGGTCTTGTTAGACGTCATTTGCTCGTTCAGCGCCTTCACCGCGTCGCGCAGGTTTTGACGCATCTGAGCCTCGTCAAACTGCAACGCCACAGGTTTGGGTTCAACAACCTTGGGCGCTGCCACTGCTGGCCCCACCGCAGACTGTGCGCCAGCGGTGCCTGGGGGCTGCACTGGCGGGCGGTTGCTGACTGCGCTGCCAATGCCTTGTAATTCTGAAACCATGATTTGCCGTCCTTTTCAAAAACTACTGAACCTGATGTTGAGTCAGGATTGATCTGCACCGTGGCGGGGCAGATTACCGGGTAGTAAGTGATGATTCGGACTGGGCGGCGAAAACTTGAGGGGAAAGTGGCTTACTTGTACTGATTCATCATGGCAGCAAAGGTGCTGGTCAAGCCGGTCTGGGTATTTTTAGCCGCACCCACGATGCTGTCCATGGCCGCAAATTGCTTGGTGTAGCGTTCCAAGAGACGGGTCATACGCTCTTCCAGCGCAGCGAGGTCGTCCTGGTATTTGGAGATGCGGGTAGACGCATTGGCACTTTCTTTTGAAATCGTGCCAGTGCTCGACATCATGGTCGTGACCAATCGGTTCAGGTCGCCCGCCAGGCCAGCGTCTGTCGTGGTGTCGTATTTGCTCAGATTTTCTTGGTTGCCGCTGAGCAGCGTGACAGTGTCGCTGAAGCTAAAGTTTAAAGCGAGGTCCAGCTTGACGCTGTTGATGGTTAGCTTGCCGCTGCTGTTAAATTCAACACCGATATCACTAAGATATGTTAAGTCGCCCGACGGGGTGGTCGAGGGGTCAGTCAACATGGTGCGCATTTGATCACGCAAATAGCGCACACTGGAATTGCCGACCAAGGTCGCACCATAGGTGTCGAGGGTCGACTTCGGATTGCTGAGCTCATTGAGCAAGTCCATGGCATCGTTGTAAGCCGTGACAAATGCCGTGATTTTTGTTTTTGCCACACTCACATCGTTGCTCAGGCTCAGTGTTGCGGCCGTTCCCGTGACCAAACCTGCGGTGGTTGAGGAGGTGCTGTCGTAGGTGCCATTGGCAGCCAGCAAATTAAGCGTGACGCCTGGAATAGCGTCTGCAACGTCGTTACTGGCGCTGGTCACAGAAATCCCGTCAACCTCTAAATAGGCGTCCTGGGCAGACTCCAGGGTGGTGTCAAAAAGCAGGGTGGTCAGGGCGGTGGGCGAGGATGTGCTGGCAGTCACTGTGCCATCGTAGCTGGTGATACTGAAGTCGTAGTCGCTGCCCGATGTGCCTTGCACAACAACCTGGTAAGGGCTGGTGGCGTCGCCGGTCTTGACCAAATAGGCTTTTAATCCCAAATCTGCGTCATTGATCGCGCTCACGATTCCTTCGGGCGTGTCGTCGCCTGCCGCAACACTGATGTAGGTGTCGGTGGTGCTGCCCGATGCGCCTATGGACACTTTCAAGGTCATGGCGCTCGCACTGTTGATGCTGGTATCCACAGCGCTGAACGCTGTGGTGCCGGTGAGCCGGGTAGCAGCGGCGAGTTGACCCACCAAGACGCTGTGGTGGCCTGCGCTTGCGGTGCTGGTTGCCGTTGCTGTGAAGGTGCTGGTGTCGCTGCTGCTCAGCTTAAAGCTCTGGTAGTCGCTGACATCTTTGAGGTCTGCCAGGGCCGTTTTGATCGATGTCAAGGCAGATGTGACAGCGAAAAAGCCGTTGACTGTAGCCTCATTTTTGGTGATGTTTTTGTTGATGGCCGCCGCTTTCGGTGCGCGTTCGGCATCGACCAAACTACTTGCCAGCGATTGAATATCGATGCCAGATCCACCGCCCAAAGCTTTGACGACATTGGGCTTGGCCGCGCTGGCGACCACAGGCGCGGCAACAGCTGGTTGGGTGGATGAAACAGAGGTGACCATAGCGACTTATGTAAATCGGTCGAACTTCAAAAAACTTGAGGCCGATTACTTGATGTAGCTAAAGAGACTGAGTTGCGAAACCTTGGCAAAAGTGCTTTGGGCAGACTCTAAAGAAAGCATTTGCTTTTGCATCTGCGTGATGGCCTCGGCCATGTCGAGGTCTTCCACGGTCGAAAGCGCCTTCTTTAAAACAAGTTGGGTATCGTCCAGCACAGTGGTTTGTTGCTCCACCACCTTCATGTCGGTACCGGTTTCGGCTTGGGCTAAAACCACGCCCAGGTGCAAGGCATCGACCTCGGTCAGGCCGCGCTGCATGGCGGCAGTGCCACTGCCGTTGGTGGCTTTGACGCCGGCGATCAGGTCGTCCAGGGCCTGAAAAAAGCCAACGCCGGTACTTCCACCCGCACCGTCGCTGCGCACCACCCGCACAAAAGCTGTGGTGCCAGGGCGATTCAGGGGTATTTCGCGTTGGTCGCCTATAGCGATACGCGCACGCGTTTGGTCGCCCTGGTAGCCGACTTGGCCACTGGCCTGCGTCGCAAAGGGCGGCGTGCGCACTTGACTGCCCGAAAAAATATAGTTGCCGGTGGTGTCGGTGGCGTTGGCCAGGCTGAGCAATTGATCGCGCAGGCCCTTCATCTCGGCGGCTATGGCCGAACGGCTGGCGTTGCCTTGGGTGCCGTTATTGGCTTGAATGGCAAGCTCCTTGATGCGGACCAGCACATCGCTGGCGCTTGACAGCGTGCTTGATTCGACATCCAGATGGGCTTGAACCGACTCCAGGGCCTTGTAGTAGCCTTGGTTGTGCGACAGCGTTGACTTCAAGCGTGTGATGGCCGCCGCCTGGTCGGGCGCGTCGCTCGGGTTAAGCACCTGTTTTTGAGCGGCAATTTTGGCCTGCGATTTGGCCAGATCGTTTTGAATCGTGCTGAGCTGGCTGCTGGCCCGGTCAAACAGCTGGTTGGTCGATATTTGCATGGGGGGCTCTCGGGCTTAATGGACTTGCAGCACGCTGTCGAACAGTTGGCTGGCGACTTGCAAAACTTTGGCGGCGGCCTGGTAGGCCTGCTGGTAGCGAATCAGGTCGGCGGCTTCTTTGTCCAGGCTGACGCCAGAGATCTCATCACGGGCCTTGACGGCCTGGTCGTGCACCACCGTCAGTGCGGTCTGGGCAATGCTGGCCTGGCGGGCAATGTTGCCAATTTCGTTGACCTGGTCAATGTAGCTGTTGGTCAGGGTTTTGTTGCCCACCACGGCCCGGGTCTCCAGCGCTGCCATGGCGCGGATGTTGTCGTTGTTGCCGATGCCGCCCTGGTTGCCGTCGAGTGTGAAGACGTCGCCGGCCTTGGCTGGGCTGTTCAAGCTCAGCTGCAAGCCCTGGTAGCTGATAGCGGGGTCGAGCTTGAGGGGGTCAAAGTCGCGCTCGGCCACGATGGTGCCGGTGTTGATGTCGGTGATTTTGTAGCGGGTGGCGGTGGTGAATTCAACCTTCATCGGCTGGCTTCGCAAAGACTGCTTGGCGTCTACCGCTTGGCCTGCGTAGCCGGCCGAGACACTGGCCAGACCGGCGCCGGTGACAAACACCAACAGGTCTTCCTTGACCGGTCCATTGATGTAAGCTGCGGCGCGCAAGCCCAGCTTGGCCAGGTCGGACGGTGTTCCGCTGGTGCCAAAGCCGACCTGAATAGGCGTGCGCACATCGTTGCCGTTGCTGTCTGTCAAGGCTTGGGTCAGGCTGAGCTGTCCCCTGTAGGTGCCAGAAGTCAGGCCCAGGGCATTGATGCTGCTGGAGCCGGGGATGTTGGTGGCCGCAATGGAGATGTCTTGGCCTTCGGAGCCGCTGAGGTTGGTCAGCACCAGTTCGCCATTGACCGTGCTGCTGGCCTTGACATTGACACCGGCCGTGTTGTTGATCACGTTCGCCAGGCCGTTGACATGCGTCACGGTGGCAGTGTCGATGCTGACCCCGTTGATGACCAGTGGCATGCCGAATTTGAAGTCGCCTGGCTGGACCCGGATCTCGTTGCTGGCTGTGGCCGTGACGCCGGTTTGGGCGGTTTTGGCATTGATCCAGCTGGCCACTGCATCGGCTTGCAAGGTGGTGCCGGCTGCCGGGTCGGCCAAAGCGCCCAGATTGACGCCATTAAGAACCAGGGCGTTGGCGTCGAGACCGGTGCTGCTGGCCGACATGCGGCCGCCCTGCAGCACAGCCGGAAAAGCCTTGCTGCCCGAAATTTGGTCTTTGCTGTTGTAGACCGGCTGCAGCTGCACCTTGGCCTGCGCCCCGTAGAACACGTTCATGCCTTTGTAACCAGCGCTGCCAGACTCGTTGAGATAGCTGTCGCTGTAACTGGCACCAGCTGCAAAACCGTTATCGGTTCTCAGCAGTGCGCCCTGCAGTGTTGCGTCGCTGGTCAGGGATTGGCCCAGCACGTGACGTCCGTCGCGGGTCAACACTTGCAGCTGCTGGCCAGGCTGCAGATCGTTCAGAAAAATGCTGACGTCTTGCAGGCCGTTTGCAACTGTGGCCACGCCTGTCAGCGGCAGCGAGCTGGAGACCTTGACGGTGCGGGCTGCGCTCGGATGGGGGTTGTTGACCAGGGCATCGGCCAACATGGCCGGGCCGTCCGCTGCATGGGCGGTGGGGCCTGGCGCTGCGCTGTAGCTGACACTGGCGTTGGTCGTGCTGGTGTTGTTGGCCGCTGTGATGACCCGAAACTGCGCTGCTGCTGCGACCCGCAAGGGGTCGTCAAAGGCCACCCGCACAGAGCCCGCACTGTTGACTGCTGGGTCAACCTTGAACAGAGCCTGGCCGACCTGGCCATAGGCGTCGATGCCTTGCTGCTGGATGGCGTTGGTTTCATTGACAAAAACCCGCGCCAGAGAGTCCAGGGTGTTGCGTGAGCTGCCCAGAACCTGTTCGCGAAAGGTGGTCAACCCGGCCAAGCTGCCGCTGGTGATGCCTGACAGGGTGGACGGGCTGCCGTAAGGGTCCAGCACCAACGCGACTTTTTCGGGCGAGCCGGCGTTGTAGTTGGCGGCAATACGGGTCGCATTGTTGCCATTGACCACCACGTCCTGGGTCAGGGTCGAGCCCAGGCTGACAGTCACTGTGCCATTGACGCTGAAGCCGGTGTTGATGCGGGCAAAAGACGACAACTGTTTGAGCAAGAGGTCGCGTTGGTCGAGCAGGTCAGGCGGCTGCGCTTGCTCGGTGCGCTGTTTGGTCAACTGGCCGTTGACCAGCGCCAGTTGTGCGGTCAGGGTGTTGATCTGGCCCACAGCGCTTTCGACCAGGTTTTGGGTCTCACCCTGCACCAGGTCGAGCTGCGCCGAGAGTTGCCCGAAGCGATCGGCAATGCCTTGGGCATCGCGGATGAAGTTGCTTCGCAAAACTGTCGACGAGGCGTCAGAAGACAGCTGGCTGGCCGATGAGAAAAACTGGTCCAGGGCGGAGTTCAGCCCCATGGTTTGGCCGCCCATGATGTCAACCACCCGGTTGGCGTAATTGACCATCGGCTCCTGGCTGGCCAGGTCGCTGCCGCTGTTGCGCAGGTTTGCCTCGATGAATGCGTTGTACTGGCGCGTGATCCGGTCAACCGCAACGCCCGAACCCAAAAACACCGACCCTACCGGGGTCACCGGCAGGGCGGACAGCGAAACATCCTGGCGCGAGTAGCCGTCGGTGGCGACGTTGGCAATGTTGTTACTGACCGTGGTCAGGGCCTGCTGATAGGCGCTGACAGCATTGCCAGCAATGCCGGCCATATCACTCATAACGCAGGCCTTTCAGTGACATGGGCCCGTCGCGGCGTGGCAAGGGCGCAAGCACGGGGGTGGCCGGTTGCAGCGACATCGCGCTGGCAGGGGCCGGTTGCAGCGTCATGGGGCCGCGTGCTTTGAGCAGCTCGGCGGTAGCTGCCGGGCTTGCGGGGTCATTGGCAGAGGCGGTGCTGTTGGGCATGTGCTTGACCAGCAGATCGGCCAGACCCAGGCTGTTGCGTTTGGCCATGGCCATAGAAATTTCTTTGTCAAACATGGCTTCAAACGTGTCTTTGCCGGAAGACTCGTTGAGATCGCTTTTGACGCTCGCCTCACGCATGGACTTGAGCATCATCTGCAAAAACATGGCCTCAAACTGCTGCGCGGTTTCTCGGGTGGCGGCTTTGGCGTCGCTGCGGGCCTGCCCTTTGAGCTTGCCCAGGCCACTGAAATCGTGGTAGCCGCCGGTCAGGAGCTCAGCGCTGGCCGGCGCTTGTAGGGTATTTGACAAAGCGTCCATGTTGTTGAGCTCTAGATGACCAGCAACTCGGCCCGCAGACTGCCGGAGCTTTTGAGGGCTTCGAGAATAGCGATCAAGGCCGATGTGGTGGCGCCCACCTGGTTCACGGCATCGACAATTTGGCGTAAATCAACCCCGGGCTGGAACAGGAACATCGGTTTGTTCGGCTCGCTGATCTTGATCTCTGTGGTGTTTTGCATCGCAGCGGTGGTGCCCTGGGAGAGCATGTTGGGTTGCGACACCTCGTTGGTCACGGCCACCGACACACTGATACTGCCGTGGTTGACTGCCGCCGCCGTGACGCGCACATTGCGGCTGATGACGACGGTACCGGTACGGGCGTTGATCACCACACGCGCGGGTGGCTCTCCGGGTTGAACATCGATGTTTTCAATCAGGCTGACAAAGTTCACGCGTTGGCTGGGGTCCAGGGGCGCGCGCACAACAATTGACACCGAGTCAAGTGCGCGGGCCACATCCGAACCAAATTGGGCGTTGATGGCCTGGGTGATGCTGGAGGCGGTGGTGTAGTCGCTCTCACGCAGGTTGAACAAGATGTTGTCGGATTTGTCAAAAGGGTTGTCGACCACTTTTTCGACCGTCGCCCCGCCTGGAATGCGTGAGGCGGTGGTCACGCCGGTCGACACGCTGGAGCCGGCAGCGCCAGCGCTGACACTGGTGGACATCAAGGCGCCCTGGGCCAGCGCGTAAATTCCGCCGTCAGCACCGCGCAAGCTGGTCAGCAGCAAATTGCCGCCGCGAAGGCTGGTGGCTTTACCGATCGCAGAGACATTGATGTCAATCCGTTGGCCCGGCTTGGCCATGCCGGGAAGCTCGGCGGTGATGATCACAGCCGCGACGTTTTTAAGGTCGACCTTGGCGCCACTGCCGGCGGCCTCAAAGTCTGTCAGCGGGTTTTCGGAGTCCACGCCCAAACGGTTGAGCAGGGTTTTCATGCTTTGGGTGGTGAACGACAGGTCAGTGCCATCGCCCGTGCCTTGCAAACCCACCACCAGCCCGTAGCCGATCAACTGGTTGCCGCGGTTGGCGGCAATGCTGACCAGGTCCTTGATGCGGTCAGCCTGAGCTGTGGGCGCTCCCACGAGAACAAGCAGCAGGGCCAGGATTTTGATGAGTTTATTCATAGCGGTCAGGTGGGTATGGCGTTAAAACGGCCAGGCTTTGAGCAAGAAGCTGGTGCCCCAGCCGGCGCGGGTGGCAGCGGCCATGTCGCCGGTGCCGCGGTAGGTGATTTGGGCATTGGCCAAACGCCGTGATTGAACGGTGTTGTTCGGCGCAATGTCTTCGGAGCGCACGATGCCGCCCACCTGAATAATTTCTGAGCCTTCGCTCAAGGCCAGTTGCTTTTCGCCGCGCAGCACCAGGTTGCCGTTGCTCATCACTTCGACGACTGACACGGCAATAGAGCCCGTCAAGCTGGCGGTTTGGTCAGCCTTGCCGACGCCCTCATTTTTGATGTTGTTACCCACCGAGGTAGAGCCACCCTTGATGATTCCGTTCAGGAAGGTGGGCGCCAGGGAAGGAATGTCGTTGCTGGCTGACCGGCTGACCGTTCCATTTTGCGTGCGGGCGGCTTGGGTTGATTCGTTGAGCAAGACGGTGATCACGTCACCGATCTGGAAGCTGCGACCACGGCCAAAAAAGCGCTCGCTTTGCTGGCCGTTGTAAATCGAACCTGTGGCGACCGCTGGCACCTTTTGTTCCACCGGAAAAACGGGTGCAAACCCGCTGGAATGGGTAAGCGGCTGGGGCGGCAGCACAGAACAGGCGCTGCAGGCGGCTGCCAAGACAGGGATCAAGAGTTGTTTCATGCTCAATCATCCCTTACAGGTTTTGGTTCAGGTATTTCAGCATGCCGTCGACCGCAGAGATGGCTTTGGAGTTGATCTCATAAGCGCGCTGGGTTTCGATCATGTTGACCATCTCTTCCACCACGTTGACGTTAGACGCCTCCAGCGTGCCTTGTATCAAGGTGCCAGCGCCGCCAACGCCGGGTTGCAGCACCTGGGCGACGCCGCTGGCTGGCGTTTCTTTCATCAGGTTTTGACCCATGGACTGCAAGCCTGCCGGGTTCACAAAACGGGCCAGTTGCACTCGACCCAGGACTTGCTGGCCACCGGTGGACAACTCCACCGAAACGGTGCCGTCGCGACCAAAGGTGACGCTGGAGGCCGTGGGTGGAATGGTGATGGCGGGCTGAAGTGGCGCGCCCCCAGAGGTGACCAGTTGACCGGTGGCCGAGACCTTGAAGTTGCCGTCCCTGGTGTAAGCCAGCGTGCCATTGGCCTGCAAGATCTGAAAGTGGCCGTCACCGGAAATCGCCAAGTCCAGCGGATTTTGGCTGTTCACCATATTGCCCTGAATTTGGAGCTTTTCTGTGGCGACGACCCGCACACCGGTACCCAGCATCAGACCGGTTGGGGCCTGTGTGTTGGTTCCTGTCTGGCCGCCCGCCTGGCGGATGTTTTGGTACAAAAGATCTTCGAACACGGCGCGGTCGCGCTTGAAACCGGTGGTGTTGACGTTTGCCAAGTTGTTCGAAATCACGTTCATACGCGTCTGCTGCGCGTCCAGGCCGGTTTTCGCGACCCACATTGATGCATCCATACTTAGCTCCTTTAATCAGTTGGGACAGCGCTAAAAAGCTGTCCGCAAGGTTGTTTGTTTCAATTCAGGGCAGGGTGGGCGCGTTCGATCAACTTGACTTCATCATGGTTGCACCAGATTCGTCATTTGTCTTGGCTTCTTTAATCATGTTGATCTGCTGCTCGAAAGAGCGACTCTGCTCGATCAGCTTGACCATCACGGCCATTGCGTTGACGTTGCTGCCCTCCAATCCGCCGGCGGTCAGACCTGGCAAAACGGGGCCTGGCGCGATGTCTTGACCGGCGGGTGCGCCAGCAACTTGAAATAAGCCATCGGTGCGGCGCTGCAGTTTTGTCTGGCTGGCATCCCTGAGCAGCAAGTTGCCCAACAGAACGGGAGGCACGTTGGTGGTGGCCACCGGGTCGGTGCCAAACACCGAACCATCGGACTGAATTGTCAGGTTGACCCCGGGCGGGGCGGTGATCACTGCGCCACCCCGGCCGCGCACCGGATGGCCGTTGCCATTTTCGAGGGTGCCGTTGGACCTCAACCTCAAATCGCCGCGCCGGGTAAAGGCGAGCTCACCGTTGGGCGCACTGACGCCCAACACGGTGCTGTCGTTCAGGGCGATGTCGAGCTTGTTGCCGGTCGCGATCATCTCGCCGGGCCGCATATTGATGTAGTCCTCGCTGACGGCCTTGGGCTGTGCCCGGGTCGACAGGCCTGCGCCATTGAAACTGGTGGCACGCTGGGCCGCTTCGAAGCTGCTCTTGAAGCCAACGGTGGTGATATTCGCCAGCTCGTTGATCGACATTTGCGAGGCGACGCGCTGCTCGTTGATGGCAGCGACAGCATTAAAGGCTAAGCGGTCCATGGTTCAGCTTTCTATGAACGCAGGTTGATGATGGCCGAGGTCATGGTGGAACTGGTCTCAATCGCTTTGGCATTGGCCTGAAAATTCCGTTGTGCGGTGATCAGGTCAACCAGCTCTTGTGTCAAGTCAACGTTGGCACGCTCGGTGGCGCCGGCTCGTAAGGTTCCGAAGCCTGCGCTGCCGGCGGTGCCCAGTTGCGGTTTGCCTGAAGCAGCCGATGCCAGAAAGCTGGAGTCACCCATCTGGCGCAAACCAGCCGGGCTGGAAAAGTTGGTCAGCAAAATCTTGGCCAGCGACTTTTGGTTGCCGTTGGAAAACGATGCGCTGACCAAGCCGTCGTTGCCAATCGTCACGCCGACCAGCGAGCCTTCGGGCGCGCCGTCTTGCGACTGAGACAAGACCGCAAATGGCGAGGTGAACTGGGTCGAAGCGGCGTAGTCCACGTTAATGGTCAAAGCACCCTTACCACCTGCGAGGTAAACGGTTTCAAGCTGGGTTCCCTTGATGGGGGAAAACAACTTACCGGCCGTGTTGAAGGTCAGCTCGCCTTTGTCCAGATAAATGGGTGACCATGCGGGCAGGTTGGTAAAGCCGTCGCCGTTGGTGGTTTCCTTGCCGTCTTTGTCGATGTACTTGGGTTGCAGGGCACCGCCGACCAGGTCTTTGTGCTGGCTCGGTTTGATCCAGGTCGAGGTTGAACCGCGGCCGGCTTCGACCTGATCCAGGCCCCAGTTGCTGCTGCCAGAAATTTTGATGAAGGAGTCGGCGCCTTTGGTGCCAGTGGTGAACTTGAAGTTGTTGTTGGCGTAGTCATAGGTGACTTTCACCCCATTGACAGTGGAGGGTGAGTCACCGTTCGCACTGGCCAGGGAGTTGATGCCTTTTTGCAGTTCACGCATAAAAGACTCCAACGAGTAGGTCGGGCTTGGCGGAATCACCACGTTGCCTTTGATGCCGTCCACCGTCACCACAAAAGAGTTGTTGGTTGAATCGACGGCAAAGTTGTTGCCCACGTTGACGGTGGGCGGCTTGCCGATGGCCACTGCTGGGCTCGAGGCGATGCCGCGGGTTGCCAGGCTCGAGGTGTCAACTTTGGATGTGCTGAAACCCATCAAAGATGACCCAGAAGCAGACACGTCGCTGATTTCTATCGAAGAACCGTCGCCGGTGGTGCCCGAATTCACAGTGAAGGACTTGCTGACGGCATCGTAATTGACCTGAATGCCGTACCGTTGATCGGTGAGGGATCGAAGCGGATTTTTGCTGTTGGGCAACATCTTGAGGCCAGACAAGCCATCGCTTCCCAGCGTGACGGGAATCGTGCCCAAGTTCAAAATGGTGTTGGGTGAGCTGCCGGAGGCCAGCGTGAGGACGTTGGCGCCAGCATTGGTGCTGTCGGTGAATTTGAAGCTTTGGGTGTTGTAGTCGTAAGTGACCGTCATGGGCGACGTGGCCAAGCCAGCGCTCAAGATGCTGCTGGAACCTGTTGTGACGCCATTTTCAGTGTGTGCAGCCACGGTGGTGGGTGAAACACCTGCGCTGGTCGTGAGCCCGGCATTGATGTTGTTCAGCACCACGCTGGCCGCGGCAGAGACGCCGCCGGTGAGCGTTGGCGTGATGGGGTCCCGGCTTGCCAATGTCTGGTTGTAGACCAGAATCAGCTGCGCAGAGTTGGCCGGGTCAATCTGAATGTCGGTGATGCCGGCTGCTGTTGCCGCCGCGCCGGCCAGCATGGCCTCTTTGTTGGCAACAATCAGGGAGGCGGTTTGAGCCGCTGTGTTGCCCGAGGCGGAGCCCGGAACGGCGACGCCCATGAAGTTGGTGGCGCCTGTGCTCAGGCCAGACAGCGCAACGCTTTGTTTGGGGAATTGATGGTAGGTCAGAACGACAGAGGTTCCGTCGAACCCGAGCGCAATGTCTTCCAGACCGGGGTTGGCAGCGATGATGTCGGCTTTGTCGGCCACAATGCGGCCAGATGTGGTGGCTGCTGTGTCGCCAGAGGCAGAATTGGCGATGGTATGACCCATGAACGACGCGGCGCCAGTGGCAATACCTGAAATACTGACCAGTTGGCGGGCATGACCGCCGAGCACGGAGTTATTGACCTGGGTCTGGATGACCTTGGTCAGCTCCTCGACGCTCACATTGCTTTCATCGGCAAAACCTGAGAGTGTGATTTCAGCCTTGATGGGCGCGCCGTTTTGAACGCGTGAGTCTGTCAGGGTAAAAACTTTGTCTGGATTCACGCCAGCTGAGGCGGTGCTGAAGTTGAAATTGGTCTCGTCACCGAACTTGCGGTTCAGGTATTTGGTGGCTTCGTTGGCCAGTGCGGCGCCGGTCAGAACCGACGTCGAGTCCTTTAAGTAGCTCAGATCGACGGTCACGGGCGCTGTGGAACCATCAATATTGACCGTGAAAAGATTGCTCAGGTCAATCGGCGTGGGCAGGCTTTTCAAGCCGGCAAAGGTGTTGGTGCCGCCCGACAGGTCGACGGTCGAGCCGAGACCAGAAATGCTGGCGGGGACGGAGGTCCGCTTGTCGGTCAACTCGTTCAGGGAAATCAGCTGTGTTTTTGCGGTGGTGAGCTCGTCTTTGACATCTTTGTAGGACTTGATCCGGCCGTATTGGTCGACGTATTGCAGATCGCCATTGACGTCAGTCGATTGAGCCAAGGCTGCTGACACTTCGTCATCGCCCACAAAGACATGGGTTTGCCACTTGTTGAACGGGCTGCTTTGGTTGGCATTTTTCGTTTTCGAGTAATAAATGGTGGCCAGGTAGCCGTTGCCCCCGTTGTCGTAAACGGTGAAGGCGGTGGACTTGTTAAAGGTGGCTGGGTTGGTCCGGCTGAAGGGCTCGGTGATCACGCTGGCGTCAGCCGGGAAGTTCAAGCCCAGTGAGACTTTGGAGGTTTGCCGTGCCTCGCCCGAGGTTTTTTGTGGAATCGTCAAAACCACCCGGTCGTTCACGTTGGCGCTGCCGGTGGAGTCCACCGTCGCCGCCATCAAACGCTGCCCGGCCGAGTTGACCACATTGAACTGCTCATTCAGCACGAAAGAACCGTTGCGGGTGTAGGTGTCGGTCAAACCGTCGGCCGAACGCAGCGGGAAGAAACCGTCGCCGGTAATGGCCAGGTCAAGCGCGTTGGACGAAAAAGAAATATTGCCCTGGCTGAACTCCTGGCTCACCTGCTTGAGGGACACGCCCTGACCAACGGTGCTGGAAGCTTTTTGCAGGGGCGAGGTGGCAAAAATATCGCCAAAGTCAGCGCGCGAACGCTTGAAACCGGTGGTGCCGACGTTGGAGATGTTGTTGGCGGTCACGCCAAGCATGGCGGTGGCAGCGTTCAGGCCGGTAAGCGAGGTATAAAAGGACATGGTTGGAGACTCCGGTTGGGGTTGTTTCGGTGTTAGCGCGTTGCGTTGGATTTAGCCGTCAATTCGTTTGACATCAGACAACTTGATGGACTTGTTGCCTTGAACTTGCAAAACGATGGATTTGTCGGCTTGTTGGCTGATGCCGGTGACCGTGGCCATGGTGCTGACCGATGGTGTGGTGGTTTTGCCTTGAACCACCGCCGTGGCAACAAAGCGGTAGTTGCCATCGGGCAAGACATTGCCGGTGTCGTCGACACCGTTCCAGGCCCAGGTCATGTCGCCGGCCACTTGGGCGCCCAGAATTTGGGTGTTGACCAACACGCCAGTTTGATCAAACACTTGAAACTGAATGCCTTGGGCGCCGTTGGGTAGGCTGACGATGCCCTGGATGGGCTGGCCTCCGATGAGTTGAGCCGGCCCATCGGCCACCGACACTTTTTTACCCAGCAAATTGGCACCGGAGGTGATTTGATTGCTCGCCATGCTGGTGACAAAATCGCTCAGCGTGGACGACATGTTGGTGGTCGCCTCTAATTGGGAGAACTGGGCCAGCTGGGCCACAAACGCTTCGTTTTTGACCGGGTCGAGCGGATCCTGGTTTTTCAGCTGGGTGGTGAACAGGGTCAAAAAGTCTTTTTGTCCCATGGTTGATTTGGTACTCGATGCCAGCTCCGCAGCTTTGGCGACAGAAGCAGTCGTCTGAATGCTGGAAGGCACTGCAGAGGCCCAAGCGCTGTCTGTTTGCGCGCTGGACGATAAAAGATTGATGTTGGCCATGAGATGTCTTCAGCTTTCTTGCTCAGCTTTTGATGATGTCAAGTGTGCGAAGCATCAATTGACGGGCGGTGTTGACGACTTCAACGTTGTTTTGATAAGAGCGCGAAGCGGCCATCATTTCAACCATCTCGGTCATCTCGTTCACGTTGGACAGGTAGACATAGCCATCCTTGTCGGCCAAGGGGTTTCCAGGGGCCGAGATGCGGCTGATGGATTTGGGGTCGTCGCTGATGCCGCCGACTTGAACGCCGCCCTGGTTGCCTTGCTCGGCTTTGCCGGCTTGCTGATCGATGATGGTTTTAAAACTCACCCGCTTGGCCCTGAAAGCGTCTTTTTCGCTGCCCGCAACGGTTGCTGCGTTGGCCAGATTGGACGCGGTGGCATTCATCCTGGCGGACTGCGCATTGAGCGCTGAACCTGCGATTCCGAACAAGTTGTCGAGTGGCATGTTCAGTCTCCCCGCAGTGCTTTGCGAATATTGCTGATGCGGTTTTCCAAAATACTCAAGGTGGTTTGGTATTCGGCCGCATATTGACCAAACTTGGCCTGCTCGACTGGAAGCTCAACCGTGTTGCCGTCGATGGCCACGTTAAAAGGGACGCGGAACTTCGTGGCGTTTCGGGTCTCTTCGCCTACGCTTTGAATGTGCCCGCCATGGGTGGTTTGCAGGCTGTTGCTTTGGGTATCCTTCAGCGCTTGCTTGAAGTCAATGTCGCGCGCCTTGAAGTTCGGCGTGTCTGCATTGGCGATATTGCGTGACATGAGCTCCATTCGCTGACTGCGAACGCTCAAGGCTTTTTCGTTTGCGCTAAATGCGCTATCGATCAGGTTCATGTCAATGACTCCATTACGCTAAAGTTACTTGCCAAAATGCCGACACATTTCAAAATGTTGAAGTGATATTTCTACACTCAGCATTTTTTGTGCCATCAACAATTGCCGCTTTTCAAGGTGCCGCGCACCGCTTGGCGAGCACTGACGGCCAAGGTTTTGGGTGGTTGGCTTGTCAAAGCGGCAAAGGTTTGCCGCTTTGCGATCGTTTGGCCGCTTCATCAAGGTGTCGTGTTGCCGACGGCACGTTGTGTTGTCTGGATCGATGGCCCGAGTGAGGCGGGCAACCAGGACGCCAATCGGTCTGCGGCATTGCGCATCAAACCTTGGCGAATCGACTGCCGCGTGATGGGCGAGTCCGTGTTGCTGTCGGTGTGCAGCACACGCGCTTGTTTGCCCTGAATATTGAGGGGCGTGGTGGCTTGCTCTGCACCGCGCGAAGCGGGGTTGAGGACCGACAGGTAGAGATCTTCCAGACCGACAGGGCCCTTGTTTTTCAAGCCGACGTCAGAGAAATACTTTTCAACCAGGTTGAGCTGTTCGTAGACACTGAGTCCCAGAATCGCTCGCGCGTTGTCGGCATAACCTGCAGAAGCCGCACCGCGCGCCGGGCCATCACAAAACTGAATGATGCCGTGACAGCGCTGGTTGCTGGCGCGCGGGTTCATGCCATCGCTTTCCATCAGGGTCATGCGGGCAAAGTCATCTGGCGCAAAGCCATGGGACTTGGCCATTTGCAAAATTTTGTCGTAAACCGGCAGTTTTTCGGCCGGTGGAATAAATCCTTTGGCAACTGCGCGGGCCAGGGTTCCTTCAAGTACCGGGTTGGCACTGCTGCGCGCTGCCGGCCCAACTATCGCCGCGGGTTGGGCTGATGCAGCCAGCGAAGCACGACTGGCCAAGGACAGGGCTGCCGGAACCACTGGCGCGGTCTGTGCCGAAGCTTGACCTGCCGTGGCGGTGTTGCTTCGGGCGGCTGACAATTCACGCGTTAACGATGCAACATTGAGTGATTGTCCGGTACTGATCAGATCGGGATTGCTGATTTGATTGGCCTCTGCCAGTTGCCGAACCAGCCGAAATTCTTGGCTGTTGCTCAGCTTCAGGCCATTGGCCTGGGCTTGGGCTCGAACAATGGCGGTCAGGGTGTCACCTTTGGCGACTTTGATCTGAGCTTTGGGTTCGTCCGCAAGCTGTTGCAGGGCCCGGGAAAAATCAGATTTGGGTTTGCTGACAAGCGGGCGTGACTGATTGGCCGGCAACCAGGATACGGTTGTGGGCGTGATGTTTAACGTCTCGGGTGTCGTCATCGTTCGTCCAATTTAAAAGTAAGTGGCACTTTTCTTGCTTGAATAGGGCTTGAGCTTGTGAAAAGTGTCGGTTTTTCAACGTATAGGTGTTTAGATTGCAATTTCTGTACCATTTGTCTTCTGCTGTGCGCAGGTTTGAACTTGGATCGCGTTGCGTCCAGAGAAACCTGTCGTGCTTGCTGACTGGATTGCTGTTGGGGGCTGCTTTGGCTCACGCACAAGCCCCGGTCCAGCAGGGCAGCTTGATGGCTGAAGTTGGAAAATGGGTTCAGCAGACCCAGCAGCTGGCACCTGAGCAATTTAGCTTTGCACCGATGGACAGTCGAGTCCAATTACAAAGCTGTGACCGGCCTTTGCTGATGGATCTGCCCTTTGCGTCCCGCGAAACAGTGCGGGTGCGCTGCCTGGGCTCAGTCAATTGGCAGCTTTATCTGCGGCTTGTGTTCACCCCGGGTTTCAATCCGGGGCTGGCCAGCGCGAAGTCTGGGACTTCCATGTCTGCCAACCCGAGCGCCAGCCCCAACGCCAACGCCAGCTCCAACCCGAGCGCCAGTCCGAACGCCAGTCCGAACGCCAGTCCGAACACGAACGCCAGTCCGAACGCCAGCCCCAACCCGAGCGCCAGTCCGAGTCCTGTCAGCCAAAAAGTGGTGGTGGGCAAGTCGTTGCTGCGGGCAGGGACTGTGATCACGCCCGATTTATTGTCCGAGGTCACCCATTCGGGTCCAGGTCTTGACAGTCAGGTCGTGACCTCGCTCAAAGACCTGGAAAATGGTGAAATGGTCCGAGACGTGCCCGCCGGCACCCCCCTGCGTAGCTACGATGTGCGCCGGACAGTACTGGTCAAGCAAGGACAAATGATTTTGTTGAGTGTGGGTGTACCAGGTGGTTTTGCCATCACGGCACGGGTTGAAGCCTTGCAGGATGGGAAAATGGGCGATCAAGTGCGCTTAAAAAATGCTGATTCGGGCCGACTCCTGACGGGTGTGGTGACGGGACCGAATGCGGCGCGTGGTTTGTGAAAATTTTTTTGCATCAGGCCTCAAGTTTGCCGCGCTGCGTTCGATACATCCCAAGTCAAAACAATTTTTCCCCGTGCTAGTAAAGTGAGTCCAACATGACCGACCCTATTGTTAACCCGGCTGGACAGGCGCAAATTGCCCCTGTCGCCCGTAAATTTCTGGACAAAGGCGGTAAAGCGGAGGCGGTGCCGTCGTCTCCACCGTCCGAAACTGAAATCAATGCCCGCAGAGCGGCTGCAGCGGCACACGACGCGCCAAGCGTTGGTTTTGCCGAAGTGCAAAAGCGTCTGAAAGAGGAGCCCGATTTTGATCGGACCAAAGTCGACGCGATCAAGGACGCGATCCAAAACGGCCAATACCCGCTGAACCCGAGGCGGATTGCCGAGAGTTTTGTGGCGCTGGAACAGCTGATCAGCGATTGAGTGGCACTTGAGCGACGCTATTGATCAGGCCACAAAACTCGCCGGCCAGCTGTCTAATATGCTGGAGCTGGAGTTTCAGGCTTTGCGCAACCAGGACATTGATCAGTTTGAGCAGTTGCAGCCGGTTAAAAACGAGCTGATGATAGAAATCAAGCGTGTGGCGGATACGGTCGAGGACTTACAAACACGCGATGAATGGCAAAATTTCAGGGAAACGATGGCGGCATGCCAAAGTCTGCACAGGCGTAACGCGCTGCTGATGAGTCGCAAGCTGGAGGCGATCCGCGGCACCTTGCAGAGCCTTCGCTCGCCTGATTTGTCGACCCCGGTAGAAACTTACAACCGACTCGGCTACATCGCCCAGTTTTCCCGCAACACTTCTTACAGTGATGCTTGAGCCTCGGCGCTATTGTTCTTGGGTTTCAATTTTTCATCCCCTGGGCGCATATTTTTCAACCAATAAACCCACGTCAAAATAACGGAGACGGTGCGGTAAAGCTCGGGTGGAATTTCCTGGTCAACTTGAAGTTGGGTTAACTGGGCCAGCAGTTGGGGATCTTCAGTGATCAAGACGCCGTGCCGACGAGCCTGGGCAATCATGTCGAGTGCAAGCTCTCCCTCAGCTTTGGCGCTCACGATCGGGGTGATGTTGTGGCCATATTCGATGGCCACAGCTTGGCGAGGCAGCGTCATACCCGGTAATCGAGAACCACACCAGGGACCGCAATTATCGGCGCAGTGGCTACTGGCGCGGGGCGGGCACCAAGATGCGCTTGAAACGACCGCATCAATAAGCCGGCATCTTGCAATTGTTGCTGGAGTGCAGCAACCCCGCTCTGAGCATGGGCGACGACCCAATCGCGCAAAGCCCACATGACCAGATCAATCTGGTTGGATTCACGCAGCTCAGCCTTGAGCCAAAGTTCCCCGAAGTGCTCGGTCTTGGTGTGAACGCTGACGCTGAGCACGGCCGATGGTTCGCCAGTTGTCAGCTTTCGTTCAAACGCAAGCTCCACCGGGGGGTCTTCGGCCATGGGTAACTGCACGGTGATCGCCATTTCACCCGCGCGCTGTGCCTGAAGGGCGCTCAGTTGTGCCGAATCAAGGTCAGCAATGGCACGCTTGATGTGCTGTACGTCGGTGTCGTGTTCCCCCGACCCGTCGGCCAAAGCGGCCAAAAATTGGTAGAGCAGTTGTTTGGGGTCGTTTGCATGCGGCTTACGGGCTCGGTCGATGCTGGTTTCCGATCCCATGACCGCGGTCACCACCCATCGAATCAGCTCTGGGCTGAGCTGCCCCGGTAGCAGGCGCATGGCCTGCCACTGCGTCTGGAGATCGTTTGGCTTGGCCAGTTTAGCCAACAAGGCGTCGAGTCCACCCGGGGCCAACAATTGCCTGAGGTCAGGCTGACCTGGCTGACGGTAAAGCAGACTGGCCAGGCGGGAGAAGCTGCCCTCGGTTTCGGGCAGTGTTGGCGGCGCGGGGCTTGCCAAAGCGGCAGTGTTTGCAGCGATGGCCTTGGCCGTGATGGGGTTCAGGACCTGGTCACGAAGTGGGTGCAATAGAACAGTTCCGTTGGGCAAAATTTGAGCTTGAAAACGCAGAAGTTGACCGTTGGTCCAATCGGGCAGTCCGGCCACACCGATCAGGCGCCCCTGCAACAGCAAAGTCGACTGGTTGCCCAGGGTCTGAAACAGGGCTTGCACCACTTGGCCGTCTTTGAGGTTCAGTGCTCGCGCTGTGCTCGCCTCGACCAGGCTTGGTGATGAAGAGCCTTGTGGAAAGAGAGGGTTGGCGCGAACTTGCGCAGCGCTCTCCGTGACGGAAATCATGGGTACTGCACCCAGCGCCTACGTTCCTCGCTGCTCGATCTGACAGCCGGGTTTTGCGCTGCGTCGCCACTGGCCAGGGGTTGCAAGAACCTTTTCAGCAGTTGCTCATGGTTGGGTACGGTGAGATCCACGTTTTTGCGCAGTCGGGGCACTTTTCCCTGAAGGAAGGCGCCCGGGTTCGATTCAACGTAGGCTTGCCGGAGCAGTTCAATTCTCAATGGGCTGTCGGCCATCGTGTTGGCAATGACGCGGTCCAGTGACTCGCCTGGCTTGGGGGTGTAGCTCAGAACTGGTTGAGCTGGCAGCGCGGGACTGGGGGCTGAGGTCGTGCGGGCTTGAGTTTGGGCTTGCGCTTGCACTTGCACTTCAGCTTGCGCTGTTAGCCAGCAAGGCATGAGGACAATGCCGCAAAGCAGGGTGGCGACATGGGCGCGCAGTCTAAGCTTCATGGTGCGGCTCTGGTGGGGTTGACGGTTTTCTCGACTGCCCAGGCAACCCAGTTGCGCTGAACATTGTTCGCCGCGCCAGCTTGAACCCTGAGCACGGCATGGTGCTGATCGACAACTTGCACGGTGGCCAGCACAGAGCTTAAGGTGCTGTTGGCTTCAAGCAGGCGTTGCGGTATCTTGTATTCATCGGCGAGCAGCCATTCGTCTCCGACTCGAACCCCTGAAGCAGCACCGGCATTGATGCGAAACTCGGATGGCGCGGTCTGGGTGACCTGTGCCATGACCGGCAAGCAGGTCAAAGTTTCTTGAATCTCTTTAGCCCAGCTTTGTGTCTGCTGGAACACCCGCTGCTTTGACGCAGGGCTCAGTCGCGATGCTTCCAGATTGTTCATCTCAGCTTCAAGCTCGATCGGAGCCGACAGCCGGAGTATCGGCCTGCTTTGCAGGCGCTTGCTAAGGGTCATGTGCAGTTGCAGCTTAAGCGGCGGATTAGACTCAAATACAGGACTGACGTTTTCCCAAATGAATTTTTGAGATGTCTCGACTTGTCTGGCCATCCTTGACGTGGGAATCGGTGTCACTGAGATCTTGATTTCCCAGGGAATATCGTCCGCACCCGATGCCAGTAACGCCTGGTTGTAGCTTGAACGGATGACTTCAGCCCGGGGCTCAGACAGACGCCATGTTGTCGTGTTCGGCGTGCTGCGTTCCCAGTCTGATCTGAACTGCTCCCTCAGGTCCATCAGCAGGCGCAGCTCGTCGACATTCCACTGCGGACCCAGGTTCCAGGTCAAGGCTGCAACATGCGCCAGGTGGCCGGGGTCAGTGCGCGTGCAGTTTTTTGACAGTTGGTTGGGGCTAGCCTGAGCCGTTGGAAGGGCAGCTTTGGAAGGCGCCGGTGTTTCCCAATCCAACTTGGCGCTCAGCTCTCCATCGACATTTTTTTCATAAGACAGCACGCGCACGCCACGGATCTTCATGCCGCTGCGAAAGCTGCTGCTTTCTCTGAGCACACCTTGGCCATCGATCCACTGTGTCACTTGCACCTGTGTTGGCGCGTCCAGAGCCGCTTGGACCAGTTCGTGCCGGATGGCGGCCAACTTGTCCGACGGCGACTGTGGTTGTGCGACAGCGCTGGCCGAGTAAGCAAACCAGCATAGACCCAGCATGCGTGCGAGCTGACGCGGGGTCAGGAGTTTGACGCTATGGTTCATATATCGCAGTCTGAGTGACGAGCGCAAAGCCGCTTGACTTTATTTGTGCTTGGCCAGAATCTGGCCCAGGTAGAGCTGACGCAACTCCTGAACCACATCTTTGTCCAGCGACAAGGTGGTTTCATAGGTGTCATCTCCCGTGGGAGTGATGCTCACCAAAGTGGCACCATAAATCACGCCCTCGACGCGGCTGCGAAAAGTGTCGTTTTGTACCACCATGTCGGCCACCGTGGCTGCTGCGTCTAGCTTCAGGCCATAGACCTGTTCTGTCAGGGAGCGATAGGCATCGAGCTTGGCCGCACGGATCGCCAGCAAGCGCTGCTGCGCCGCTGTTCGATGGTTTTGAATGCTGATCACGGCATAACCGGTGGCCGTGAGGGTTTCGCGCTTCTCGATCAGGGGTTTGGCGGTGGTTTCATGCGTCGTGGGGGTCAAGGGTGACACAACGCAAGCGCTTAGCATGACAAGCGTCAGGCTAAGGCTGATGGTGAGTAGACTTTTCATCGCTGATCCTAAGTAGTTGAGGTGTATATCGACAGCAAACGCCTGATCTTGAGGGCGTCGAATGCAGGTTACGCAACATCCATGGCTGTGCCTAAAACCTGGCCGTCTGTGGCCGCTTCGTGAGCCAACACGGGTACCAACCCATCACCCGCAGCTAAGCGGTAGTAATGTAAGGCCAACTGATAATTTTGCTCGGTGCCTTGTGCATTGGCATGCATAAAGCCCAGATTGAACTGGGCGGCCGTGTCACCCAGGGCTGCAGCTTGTCGGTAGTAATCCAGCGCTTGTGCCGGATCGGGGGCCAGCAAGTCCCCTAGCCAATGCAGACGACCCAGGCTGTACAGCGCTGCCGGGTCGGCTTGTTGCGCAGCCTGTTGAAACTGATGCAGTGCCTGGGCTGGATCGGAGTCGCTACCCAGGCCCGCCGCCAGCATCCAGCCGAGGTTGAATTGGGCACGGCTATGGCCGAGATCACTTGCCTTTTTAAAATACTGAAAAGCTTGCGTCATATCCTGCGGTACGGCACGCCCTTGGAAATACAGCAGTCCCAAGCCAAAAAGAGCGTCTGGCTGGTTTTGGTCCGCTGCCGCCTGGTACCAGTAAAGGACTTGGCGATCGTCGGTGCAGGGCACTTGTCGGTTCGCCAACATCACCCCCAAGTTGAATTGCGCTAAAGCAAAACCGGCATCACCGGCTTGTTTGTACCAATGGGCGGCCTGAACCGCATCGGGCGCGCCTGCCTGACCCGTTTCATACATGAGCGCGACGTTAAATTGGGCGCTTGGATCACCCTTGTCGGCTGCCAGCAGGTAGGCAGCATTGAGTTCCGTGCCCTCCGGTTTGGCTTTTGCTGTGCGTGTTTGCGACCGCAAAACTTGCAGTCGCGCTTCAAGGTGGCCTTGCGCCGCGGCTAACTCAAAGAACTGGTCTGAGCGAACCACATCAGCTTGAATGCCTTCGCCTGAGGCCAGCATGGTGGCCAGCGCATATTGGGCGGCTGCACAGCCTTGCGCTGCAGCTGCTTCGTAGCAGCCAGCGGCTTGTTGCAGGTTCTGTGGCGTGTCCTGTTCGAGCGCGTACATCACGCCGAGGTTGTGCATGGCCGCGGAATCGCCAAGGTCAGCACTGGTCTGGTAGAGCTGGCGTGCTTGACGCAGCGCATCGCTGATCGCATCGGGCGAAGGAGGATCGCACTCCTGCAGTTGCCTGGCATCTTGGGTTTGCATCACAGCCAGGTTGTAAAGCGCTTGACTCAAACCTTGATCCGCAGCGGCTTTAAACCAGCTTCGGGCAAGTTCTCGGTCTTGGCCAAAGCTCAAACCCACTGCCAGATTAAATTGGGCCAGTGCCAGCCCTTGTTGAGCCGCCTTTTCAAACCAGACCATGGCTTGCGCAGGGGGCGGCTGATTGTCCTGCCCGACAAGCGCCATCAAGCCAAGGTTGTACTGAGCCAGTGAATCACCCCGGGCTGCGGCCTGTTGGTAACAATGGCTGGCCAAAAGATCGCTTTGCGCTAAACCCTGCCCAGAGCTGTAGAGCAGTCCCAAATTGCAGAGCGCCTGCGGATGCTGCTGCTGTGCAGCCAGCTGTAACCAGTGGATGGCTTGTTCGGGGTTGACGTCGACGCCTTGGCCGGTTTGGTAAAGGGTGGCAAGTTGGAATTGGGCAACAGCCAGGCCTTGGTCAGCGGCCATCTGGTACCACTGGAAGGCTTGCGCCGAATCTTGCGCCACGCCGTCGCCATTGGCGAACATGATCCCCAGATTGAACTGGGCTGCTGGATGGTTGAGCGCAGCGGCAAAACGGTAGTGTTCGATGGCTTTTGCCATGTCCGGCTCTGTGGTGTCGTACCGTCCTTTGCCTTGAGCGCACATCACCGCTAAGTTGTAGTGTGAGTCAACGTGCCCTTGAGCAGCTGCCAGCTGGTAATACTTGAACGCTTCGTACTCATCCTGGGCAATGCCTTGACCCTGCCCGAGCATCAAAGCCAAGTTGTACTGGGCCGGTGCATCGCCTTGGTCGGCGGCCAACTGGTACCACTTTAAGGCAAGTGCCTGGTCTTGAGGCACGCCGCGTCCCTGCGACAGCATCGAGCCCAGGCTGAATTGGGCGTAACTGTGACCCTGGGCAGCCGCAGACTCAAACCAGTTGCGAGCCGTCTTGGCATTGGCTTCAAGGCCATCGCCGTCCAGATACATGCAGGCCAGATTAAATTGTGCGGTCGCGTTGCCTTGCACCGCTGCGCGCTCAAACCAGTGCGCCGCTTTGGCTAAATCTGGCTCTACCCCCTGTCCGTTGCTGTACATGAACGCCAAATTGGTCTGCACATCGGGCAAACCTTGTTCAGCTGCCTGCAAGTACAGTTCAAGCGCTTTTTCATTGTCCTGGGGGACGCCTTGTCCGTTGTTGTACATAAAGCCCAAGTTGTACTGGGCCGGTGCGTAGTTTTGAGCCGCGGCCAATTGGTACCACTTCAAGGCTTCCGCGTAGTCTTGCGTGACGCCTTGACCATTGGCGTACATGAATCCCAGGTTGTTTTGGGCTGCGGCAAAGTCCAAAGCTGCCAGCGGCCGCGAAATCCGCAGGGCGTTGGCGAAGTCGCCCCGTCCGTAGGCGGCGTCAGCATCAGCCAGCAAGCTTTTCACGGCGCAGCCCTGCCTTGGCGTTTTGAAGGACTCAGACGCGTCATGCTTGCGGGGTGTCGGTTTGGGGTAAGCCGATCTGACGAACCGGGTGTCCTTGATGGGTCAAGGCATAGAGTTGTTGTCCCAACGGCGCGTGGGCTTGCTGCGATAAGACAAGGGTCTTGATGGTTTGATGGGCTTCGTAAGGCCCACGCGGCAGGTGCGCCGCCGCCTCTAGGTGATCGGCTTTGCCTTGGCGGTGCTTTGCATTACTCATGAAGTTCCTTCGGTGCCCTGCGTCTGAAATCAGGCTCAATCAGTGTCTATTTTTTGACAAACCGGTATGCGGTCGTCAAAAACAGCAAATTTCATGCCGGATCGCTCTCCTTTGGCATCAGCATGTTGATTTGATCAGCAGACATCGCATGAACCTCGAAGTGCTGGTGTTCGACCACCAAAGGGATAAACCACTGGTCGGCAAAGGCGCCAAAAAATTCGGTGTCCCATGGCAGTTGGCGAAGTGCGCTCAGCGTGGCCCAATTCCAGAAGGTGTCGTACCGTTGCAGCAGATCGCTGCTCCAGGGTAGGCGAGGGTTTGAGCTGAGTCTTTCCCAATCCCATTGGTCCGAGTGCTGAGCGAGCAGCATCTCGCTCCAGGGCAACTGGTCATTGCTGCTGAGGCTGACCCAGTCCCACTCGTTCTTGAAGTGGTTGAGCAACAGATCGCTCCAGGGCAGACCGGTATTCCAGCTCAGGCGATCCCAATCCCAGCGCTCAAAGTATTGCTCCAAAAGGGCCATCGACCAAGGCAGCGCCGGATTGCCGCTTAACGCTGCCCAGTCCCAATGCCCGGCCCGCATGTCCAGCAGTTGTTCGCTCCACGGGAGGGCCGGGTTATGGCTCAAGGCTTTCCAATCCCAACGGGGCAGCCAATGGGTCAATAAATCGGCATCCCAGGGCAGCGTGGGGTTGGCGCTGAGTTCGGACCAATCCCAGCGCTCGCTGTATTGGGCGATCAGGTCCGGGCTCCAGAATAATTCAGTGTTTGTGCTGAGAACTTTCCAATCCCACTGGTCTGCAAACTGCGCCATCAGATCGAGGCTCCAATGGAGCCCCGGGTTGTTGCTCAAGCCGGTCCAGTTCCAAAATGAAGCAAATTGGCCAAGCAGGACGGGGTCGCTGGGAATGGAGCCGTTGGCGCTTAGCCCACTCCAGTCCCACTGACCAGCATGGCGCTCTAACAACGCCGCTGTCAAGGGGATGCCGGGATTCCAGCTCAATGCTGTCCAGTCCCAACGGTGGGCATGGGCTTTGATGAAGCTTGCGCTCCAGGCCAAATCCGGGTTGCGGCTAAGAGCGCCCCAGTTCCAGTGGGGGGCGTAGGCCTCGATGAGTTCACTGCTCCAGGGCACCCCTGGGTTGGCGCTTAACTGTTGCCAATTCCAGCGTTGTGAAAAGCGCGCTATCAATTCGGCAGACCACGGCAAAGCGGGGTTTTTGCTTAAGGCGATCCAATCGAAATCGTTTTCATGCTGCGCGATCAGATCGCCCGACCAGGCCAGGGCTTGACTGCTGCTCAAGGTGCGCCAATCCCAGTTCAGCGCGGGTTGGCGCAGGAGATCAATGGCCAGTGGGTGATGGCGCTGTGCGCACTGTTTAAGCAGGTTCGGAAATTTCTTGAAAAATTCCAAGGTGCGTCTGTCTTTTGCGTCGGCCAAGGTCTGTGCGACCAGGTTCAAGCGTTGCTGGGCGACAGCGCTCGGCGCACGGTTGGTCGCAAGCGTCAGCGCTGTGCTCATGAGGCGGGCTGCGCAATGACTTCCAGTGCCAGGCTGTAGCGTTGTATTTCGGCCTGCAAATGCTCACCTTGTTTGGCAAACCACAAGTCCCAGTTGCTCTGGCTACTCAGGGTTCGCCAGGTCGGACTCTGCTGAATATGGCGAAGGGTCACACACCGACTTGACAGGCGCTCTTGCACATCAGCCAACCGTTGCTTCAGACCTATGAATGAGTCTGGCTCTGCGCTGATGCCGCCCAGGGGGACTTGCTGCAGTTGCTGCTCGATGGTTTTGAGGACTGAAAAATCGAAGTTTCGATAACTGCTTTGTACGCGCTGGAAGACTTCCTGAGCCTGCAGTTTGTGTTGCTCTTGAACCCGGTCGGGGTGGCATAGCATGATTAATTTTCGATACAAGTATTTGATTTCTTCTTGTTGTGTTGCGCCTAGCGGTTCTGCAGATGGGGGCTGGGCTGGTTGGCTTTCCTCGAACCGAAACTGCGCAAAATCAGCTTGAGCCGCTTGAGCCTCAACCTGATCTTTTTCGTTTTCTGATTGTCGGTAAAGCTGGGCCAAGTAGCGTTGTTTTAAATCCAGATATTGCCCTACAACATCACCGATCGCGTCGTCCTGCTGGGTGTCAAACGCATTGATTTTTTGGTGCATGTCGGCGATCTCCTCGTCCAAAGCCATGCTGTGCTCTGCCAACAAGCCGAGTTGCCAAGCCATGACCTGTGCGGTCGGATCCGCGCGGAGGACCAGCTGGTTTTCCAGGGGGCTGGGTGTTGCATTTCTGGGACTGGACGGCGGTAAATCGACGGCGCCTGGCACGGATTGCCGCAGCTGGTTTAAACCTTCCAGGCAAGCGGCCACGGCCTGTGGCTGGTTTTGAATCACGATGCCAGAAAAGACGGACTCGGCAGCACAATTGACAGGATCAAAGTTGCCACTGATGGCCAAGCTTTGGTCGATCAGGCAGGCCGATGTTCTCAAACTGGTGTTATCTGCCTGAAGCCAGACCAGCTGAACCCCCATCGCGACGAGCCGTTCCCATGCGAGACCCGAATCGATATTCTGCTCAATCGCTCGCACGATCAGAGTCACCTCCAGGCCGCGTCTTCTGCAGGCCAACATCAGTTTGAACCAGGCAGGGGAGCAGGCTGCGTCAACGCAACTGATGATCTGGAACTGCGACTGTGTGACGAGTGACGTCAGGACATCCCATGTGTTGCTAAAGTGGGCGCAAGAAAAATGGCCCTCAGGAGCGGGGTGGACGGTTGACGCTGACATGGTGCTCTGAACGATGACGTTGGATCGGGATCAGTCGAACCCACGGTAGTTGTTCTGCTTGCACGAGCGTGCCATTTCTTGCGCCTGTGCTATCTGTGCAGGAGGCATCAGCCGGGACACAAAATCCCGGCCATCGCAAGCATTCTCATGCGCATGGGCCGCCGCCAGGTTAAACCACATGTGTGCCCGCACATAGTCCTGCAACACGGCTTGTCCTTTGGCGTACATCCAGCCCAAAGCAACTTGAGCATCTGCCTGGCCTTGGCATGCGGCTTGGCGGAAGCAGTCCAGTGCCACTTCATGGTCGGGCTCCGAGTTGCCGCCTGCTTGGTACATCAGGCCCAGGTTGTAGAGCGCCAGAGGCTCTCCCTGGTCGGCAGCTGATTTCATCCACTGCAGCGCTGCGTTGCTACTGGCGACGCCGCCCTGGCCGTTCGCGAGCATCACGCCTAAGTGGCATTGGGCCATGGCATCGCCTTGTTCCGCCGCCAGTCGATACCAAGTCATTGCAGCTGCTTCATCTTGTTCAATATCAATCCCATTGGCGTACATCAGCCCCAAGTTGTATTGGGCAGCCGCGTTGCCCTGACGCGCAGCAGCAAGGTAGTACTGAAGCGATTTCTCAGTGTTCTTGGGCACGCCATGCGCGGTGCTGAACATGACTCCGAGGTTGTATTGAGCTGAAGATTCGCCCAGGGCTGCTGCACGCTCGTACCAATAAACTGCTTTCAGGTAGTCCACGGGAAGGTCATCACCGCTGGAGTACAAAACCCCCAAATTGAATTGGGCCTGGGGGTGTTCGCGCTCGGCTGCCAGTGTGTACCAATGGCAGGCCAGATGCATATCCCGAGCCAGCCCGTGTCCGTTGGCACACATCACACCCAGACCATATTGGGCTTGGGGGTCGCCAAGATCTGCGCCGCGTTGGTAACACGCAAGCGCTTTTTCGTAGTCTTGTGCAACGCCTTCCCCGTTGGCGTACATCACCCCAAGGTTGACATGGGCCGTCGGGTCCCCCTGATCCGCTGCGGCCTGATACCACTTCAGCGCCTCATGCAAGTCGGGGCCAACGCCATCACCGTTGACGTACATGGTTGCCAGATGGCACTGTGCGGAGGCCAGCCCCTGCAAGGCCGCTGCCCGGTACAAAAGATGTGCCTGGTGATAGTTCTGGTCTACGCCCTGACCGCTGGCGTACATGACGGCCAAGTTCGATTGGGCGGCGGCCAAGCCGTGCTCGGCTGCCAACTGATAGCACCTGAACGCTTCTGCGAAATTCTGGGTCACTCCCTGGCCTTTGGCATACATCAAGCCCAGGTTATTGAGTGCGGCAAATTGCGGATCAACAACGGTGTCTGTCACAGGTGGAAGTATCTTATGTCGTGAAAATTCGGGCTGCTGCAACAAACCCCGCCACTTTTCACATTGTAAAAGTCAAGTCAAGGCCAGTGTGGTGTCATTTGATGTTATTTGGTATCATTGATTCTACCAATTTAAAGAATTTCTATGAATTCAATGATTTAAAGACTTTAAAACTGGGCTCCACCCACACACTCTGCATGTTGATTCCTAGAGACACGTTCAAACTCATCGGCAACAGTGATGCTCTGCAAGCGATCCGAAATCTGCTTCCGGTGGTTGCGGCGTCGAACTCAACAGTGTTGGTGACAGGTGAAAGCGGTACCGGCAAGGAAATCGTGGCGCGCTTGCTGCATGATTTGTCACCTCGTTGCAACGAAAATTTCGTCCCGGTTAACTGCGCTGCTATCCCCAAGGATTTGATTGAAAGCGAATTGTTCGGCCATTGCAAAGGGGCTTTCACGGGCGCTGTGGTCGATCGAAAAGGGCGGTTTGAACTGGCCCACAACGGTTGTATTTTTCTTGACGAAATTGGCGACTTGCCACTTGAGCTCCAAGTCAAGTTGCTACGCGTTTTACAAGAACGAAGCGTTGATCCGTTGGGCTCCAGCAAATCGGTGGCTGTTGACGTTCGGGTGATTGCCGCAACCCACCGTAATTTGGAAGTTGAAATCGAGGAGGGGCGGTTTCGCGAAGACTTGTATTACCGGCTCAATGTGTTGCCCCTGCACATGCCTGCGTTGCGCGAACGTGCGATCGATGTGCCGTTGTTGTTGGACTTTTTTGTCAAAAAGTTTGCGGCGAAAGACCAGCAACCTATCGAGTTTTGTCCTGACTTTACTCACGCGCTGCAGAGCTACCACTGGCCTGGAAACGTGCGCGAACTGTCCAATTTGATTGATCGTTTTAGCACCCTTTTTTCTGGACAATGTCTCGAGCTAAACCGGTTTTCGGATTCGCTGTTACCCAAGGGTCTGGCCAAGTTCAAGGCCCAGGTGAATGCCAGGCAGCCAATTCAATCGCCTCCGATTCTCGTTGATACCACTGAGTTCCAGCTTGCCGGCGACCAAGACACCGGTCCCGTTTCGGGGGGTATTTTTGACGAGTTCTCGCCGGACGCCGCAGATGTGTCGCTGCTCAATGCAACAGAACAAATCTCTTTTTTATCTGAAGCCCTGCCCGTTTTGCCGCCCGAGGGGCTGTCACTCAAGCACAGGCTTGCGGAAATTGAGCGCGATTTGATCTCGCAGGCGCTAAGCCGCGCCAAGGGAAATGTGTCCCAGACGGCACGAATTTTGAACGTGCAACGAACCACCCTGATCGAAAAAATTCAAAAATTCGGCTTGCGTACCGCTTAGCAATGTCGAATCGGTTTGTCAGGGCGCTGTTGTTGGTGCGCTTTGCACCCGTGGGTATTGAACCAAGCGTTCAACCGGCTTGGCCGGAACGGGATTCACCACAGCTGTAGGGGCCTGAGTCTGGGCTTGGGGCTGCGTCTGCGTTGGCGTCGGGCTCGCCGTTTGGTTTTTCTTTTGTTGACGCAGCAGGGACGCGTCTACTTCGCGCCGGATGGCGGCGAGATCAGGGTCTGTCGCGGGTTTGGAACGCTGTTGTTGAGCCGCCAAACTTTTAAGGGCATTGGAGTTGCCTTGAATTTGAGTCTCCATGGCTTGCAGAAGCTTGCCGATGTCCGGAGCTTTAGGGTCTTTAGTTGTCGTAGCAGCGGCGTTTTGTGTCGCTTTCAAAGCTTCATCGAGCCGCCCATCGAGCTTGACTTGTTGATCACTGAGCGCACTTTGGTTGCTTGCAATAGTGCGCAAAATTTCTCCAGTGGCGTTGATGATTTCTATGGACTCATTCATGGTGACGATCCGCTTTCCGACTGCCACCAACATGGCATCGGCCTGCGCAATGCGCTGCTGAAGGCTAGAAGCCATAAAAACGAACAAAACCATGGCAATCACCAACAGCGTGCCGCAACTGACGAGAACAATCACCCCCAGTTTGCGCTGGGTGTCATAAAGCTGGATCAGATTTTGAGTGGTTTTCTGCAGGTCATCCCCGGCCTTGAGTGCGTGGTTTGCCGCTTGGTTGGCCAGTCCGGCGGAGTCCAGCATGGTGGACTTGATGTCTTTGACCTCCTCGTCGTCTTCCATGGCTTGGCGCGCAGCTGAAGATGTTGGTTCGGCCGATGGTTCGGAGTGCTCTGCAGGCGCCGGGTCGTGAAGTTCCGACTCGGGCGTTTGTGCTGGAAGGTCGGTGGCAAGCTGCGTCTGTGTTGCAAGCGGCTCCAAAGTCGATGGTTCACGGGAAGGTGTGGCTGCAGCTGTTTCGGTCATGGTTTGGACTCGTCAAAAAGTTTGAGGTTGGACTAGGTCTTGGCGGACGGCGCCGATTCACGACGTTGAAGCTCTGCGCGAACATGATCGTTCTTCGCCTTGAGCTGGCCGATTTCATCCGAAAAGTGTGACTTCACATGAGCTTGCCCGGAGTTTGTCTTTTTGTCGGGCTCGTTCAAGGCGGCTGGAGCTGCCATCACAGGGAGCGCGCTTGTGCTGGATAAGGACAGTGCACTGAGCTCGGCCGGGTCCAACTCTAGAGAGGGAAGGGCCGCCATGGCGCTTTGCGGATCGAACAAGACAGCCTTGAGTTCAGCCGAAGGGCTGGCATGGATGACTGCTTTCGAGCTGGTGTCTACTTCCTGCACATCCACACCGCTATTTGCGGATGAGCTGTTTTCGTTGGTGCTGACTTCCCCTGGCGCCACCACATCGGTGATTGGCTCGTCTAGGTAAAGCGTTGTGCGTTCGGTCTCAAGGTCGGCATCGAAGAATTCAGTCGAGTGGGTGTATGCCCGCTTCGCATCTGTACCGATAGTCGCTGATTTGCTTTTTGCGTTATGACTGCCCTCGGCGACTTCGACAATATGCGGCGTGGTGCTGCGGATGAATTGCGGGTCGTTCATCTTGGTTTCTCCAGTTGGGGTGCAGCGATATTTTTGGGTTCTGCGGGAAATTGTTCCCTCAGAAACTGCCCGGAATAAACCACCGCCCCCTTGGGCATACCAGCACCGTCTGCGAATTCACGGGCTTCAGCGCTCGACGCGAAGGGTGCAGAAACTGCTGAAAATTGAAGGCCTGTTTGGTTCGGAAGGGTGTGGGCCACAATTTGCGCGAGCTTGAGCTGGGGCTGGTTTTGTAGCCAAAATTTAATTTCCTGATAGCTTGACGCGGTGCTGTGCAACACGACAAACGTCACAGCTGGCATGGCCAAAATCCACGACTGTCCTGCTTGTGTCTGCGCTGGCGTATGAATGATTTCTTCGTTGTCCTTGCCTGCCCCCTCTGTCGGGGATGCAGTTGCCGAGACAGTGGCTGCGGGACTTGGAACGCTAGGCGCAGGTGCGGCAGGCTTGGTCGCCGCTATCAGAGGGATGATGGCATCTTTGTACCAAAAGCCAACGGCCAGGGTGCAGGCGATCAACAAAAGAAGGCAGGCGGCAAACCATTTTTTTGTATTTCTCTGGCTTGGGCCAGGTTTTTCAAAACTCTGGACCGGTATGGGTTGCGTCATTTCTGCGGCTTGATCTGCGATCGGGGCACCAGGAAAAACAGGTGGAGGAGCCAGTTGTTTCAACAGCTCACCGATCGATATTTCACGGCCCTGCGCCCGCGCTTGCTCCAACATCGCAGAGCGTTGTTCTGCGTTGGGAGTTTCTATGTCCCAGTTCAAAATGCGACGACCAAACGTGCTGAGCAACTGCGCCTTTTGACTGGCTTGCGTCAGGAGCATGATGACGCGAATATTGGCACCTGGAAAATTTTGAACCAAGCGGGCCAACAACTGTATTTCGTGGTCGGGAAGCGCCGATGCGTCATGAAGCACCCAAATCTTCGGTGGCGCGGTTTGGGTGCTGTCCGACATGGCGTCTTCAATCGAATGCTGTTTCAAGCGCTCGTTAAAGCGCGCAATCAAGGCTTCTGCGTTGGCAGGAAAATACACTTCAAGACTGACCTGCGGTGCGACTTCGCGAACACGTGAAATCAGCATTTTGACGTAGTGATCGAGAATCACATCGTGGTCGCTGACCATGGCCAGGCTCATGCCGTTTTGCGTCAGTGCGGCGACGAAGCCTTCTAGCCTTAGTCGGTCGGTGGCTCGAAAAAACAAGGCTTTCTCGCCAGCCATATGCTCCTGAGCTTGATGGGCGCGTAGGTTCACGGGGTGGCTTTCTCAGGCGCCAAAGGTTTGCCTGTGGCATCAAACTGCATGGATAACGGAATCTTCGGCTGCGGTTTGACTGCAGGTGCGACGCCGGGACGCACATTCGCAAGGCCAAACACGTAGGCAATCACCTGAGCGACAGCGAAGTAAAGCGTTTCTGGAATCGCTTGGTCGAGTTCGGTGGTGAAATACAGTGCACGGGCAAGTTGGGGGGACTCAAAAATCTCTATGCTGTGAGTTTTTGCTTCCTTTCGTATCTGCATGGCCATGAAATCAGCACCTTTTGCTAGCAAAATAGGAGCGCCATCCGAGCTTGGATCGTAGGAAAGAGCGATTGCAAAGTGTTCGGGGTTGGTGATGATGACATCCGCGTCCTTGACTTTTTGCATCATGCGGGCGTTGGCTATTTCGCGCTGACGACGTCGCATCTGAGCCTTGACTTCCGGCCGACCTTCCATGTCTTTGTATTCATCACGAATTTCTTGCTTGGTCATGCGCATGCGTTTCATGAAGCTGTAGCGCTGGAACGGTACGTCGATCAAGGCGATCAGCACCAAGCCCAGCGTTAGCCAGGTCAGCGCCTTTAAAACCAGGTTTCCGGTCAACAAAAATGCCGGCTCCAAACCCATTGAGCCCATGCCGATCAGTTCGGTGAAGTGCAGGTTGAGCAGGATCAGCAGCACGCCGGAGATCAAGCCAAATTTCAGGATGGATTTGAGCAGTTCGATGGCAGCATGGCTGCCCAACATTTTTTTCAAGCCAGCCAAGGGGCTGAGCTTTGAAAATTTGGGCAACACCGCCTTGAATGAAAATAAAAATCCGCCGGTCGCTCCGCTGGCCAACACCGCTAAAAACAGCGTCAGTATCATCATGGGCAAAAACAGCAAAAAGACATCGCTCATCTGACTCGAAAAGGCCAGTGGCAACAAGGCCGGCGTCTCCAGTACTTTGCGGTCAAACCTAAAACCTGAGGCGAAATAGCGTGCCAACTTTGGAAACCAGACAGGTCCCATCATGAGCAGCACAATGACGGCGCCAAACATGACAGCAGCGGCAGACAGTTCAACGGAACGCGCGACCTGGCCTTCTTCGCGCGAACGTTTCAGTTTGCGTGCTGTGGGTTCTTCAGTGCGCTGGGCGCTGTCATCAGACATGATTTAAGGGGCTACTTTAAGCCGAGTTGAGAGCGTACTTCCAGGAACCCCTGCAGCCATAACCACTCAATTCTGGCGCCCATGCTGGGCAAGGAAAACATCAGAGCGCCAAAGCCAACGATGATCATGGCGGGTAGTCCGACCTGAAAAATGTTCAGGCTCGGCGCGGCACGCGTTGCCACGCCCAAGCCAATATTGATAAACAAAAGGGTGACCATCACAGGCAAGGCCAGTAACACTGCGCCTAAAAAAATCATTGAACTCCAACTTAAAAAGTGAGTCCACGATTTTTCGGTCAGCAGCGGTTGACCAACAGGTAAGCTTGCAAAGCTGTCAACGACCAGGCTCAGCATCATGGCGTGCCCACCAAGACCCAAAAATATCAAGGTGGACAAAATCAATAAAAACTGGGCAATGACGGGGACGTTGCCAAGGTTGGGATCCATCATGTTGGCAATCGATAAGCCCATCGCGTTGGAGACCGACTGTCCCGCCAGCAAAATTGCCGCAGTGATGACTTGCAGGCTCAACCCCATCAGCAATCCGATGGCGATTTGGTTGAATATTTCAAGCAGTCCGGCGGCCGACATAGGATCAAGCCGGGGCCAGGAATAAAGCGGGTACACCATCCAGGTCAAGGCCAACGCTAACAGGATGCGTAGGCGCAGGTTAAGTGAGCGTAAGGAAAATACAGGGGCTGACAAGAGCAGCGCTGAGATCCTCAGCATGGGCCACAAAAACCCATAAAAGCGCTCTACGATGTCATTGGTCAGTAGATTCATGTCCCGCTCGGCCTGTTGTCGCCTACGTAAATAGAAGCGGAATACGTTGAAACATGCTGCGGGTGTAGTCGACCAGCGTGCTCAGCTGCCAGCTGCCGACGATCGCCAAAGTCATGGCGACAGCAGCAACCTTGGGAATGAAGCTCAATGTTGACTCATTGATCGATGTGGCAGCCTGAACAATTCCAATCAGCAAACCCACTGCGAGAGCGACTCCGAGCAGTGGGGCAGAAATCAAAACTGTCATCCAAAGTGCCAAACGGCCCACATCCACAACCTCTGCTATGCCCATTTTTCAACTCCTTTTTTGGTTCAAACTGCAACGCATCGCCTTCGGCGATGTCTGCTTCAGGTCACGAAACTTGCAGCCAAAGAGCTCATGATCAGGCTCCACCCGTCCACCAGAACAAACAACATCAGCTTGAACGGCATCGAAATCATCATGGGTGACAACATCATCATTCCCAAGGACATCAACACGCTCGCAACGATCAAATCGATGACGACAAAAGGGATGTAGATCAGAAAGCCAATCGTGAACGCACTTTTCAATTCTGAGGTGATGAAAGCCGGTACCAAGGTGGTGAAAGGTACGGTCTCGGCACTGGCAACGTCAGACTTGCGAGCCATCTGCATGAACAAACCAATGTCTTCTTCGCGTGTTTGCTTGACCATGAAACCTCGAATGGGAGTCTCTGCAGCGGCGATCGCCTTGTCAAAATTCAAAGTATTTTGCATGTAGGGCGTCACCGCTTTTTGATACACATCAGTTAACACCGGTGACATGATGAAAAAGGTGAGAAAAAGTGAGATGCCCACCAACACGTTGTTAGGTGGGGTCTGTCCGGTGCCCAAAGCTTGTCGCAGGATAGACATGACGATGATGATTCGAACAAATGAAGTCATCATCAGCAGCAGGGAAGGCAACAGCGTGAGGGTTGTCATCAAAGCCAGTAACTGCAATGACAAGCTGTACTGGGTGTCTTTGCCTGAGCCGCTGACGTTCACCATGGGTATGCCCTGCGCCCAAGACAGCGCCGGTATCAACAAGAGCAGGGTGATACCCGATGCCCATAAAAGTTTAGCTTTCAAGATGGTTTCCTTTTGCCGCGACTGGATCTTCCCAGTTGCCCAGAGCGGTGAACTGGTTGGCGCCCATACCGATCAATACCAAATGGTCGGCAACACGCAGCAAGGCAATTTTTTGTCGCGGTCCTACGCTGATCGTTTCCAAGACCTGAAGTTTGAGCTCACCACCTTGGGTGCTTTGCATGGCCTTCATGCGGCGCAGTGTCCACAGCAAAGCCGCCAGGAGCATGAAGACCAGCACGATGCTGCCTACTACACGTACCCAATCAAATGGACTGGCGCCGGTCGAACCCATATCAGATCCTGCTAAAGGTTCTTCATCCGCTCGGAAGCGGGGACAACTCGTGTCAATCGGATGCCGTACCGCTCGTTGACCAGGACGACCTCGCCCTGCGCCACAACGGTGTTGTTGATCAGCAGGTCGAGCGGCTCGCCGGCTATCCGATCAAGCTCAACCACGCTACCCTGGGTAAGGCGCATCAGGTCTTTGATTTTGATCATCGCCCGACCGACTTCAATGCTGAGGGTCACGCTGATGTTTTGGAGTACGTCAGGGTTGATTTGTTTGTCCACCACTGCAGCGTCTGTGGTGTTTGGTTCAAGGGTTTCGGTCATGATTTTCCTGAAAATATTAGTGTTGGCCAGGGCTTACTGCGCGCTCGACTTGAACCGCAGTTTGGCCACCCAAAGTGCCAACGTGAACCTCGAAAGCAGGGATGCCATTGGGCTGAAAGCTTGCCAGCTCGGGCTTCTTGAAATAAAAAATATCGCCCGGTTTCATGGATTCAACCGCCTTGAAAGTGGAGTTGATTTGACCCAAACTCACGTTGGCTTCCAGGCAGGCCTCTCCTACTGCATCTTCAAGTTCGTCGCGCCACTGGCGATCGGACTCTTCATTGCCATCGCCTGTTTGAACCCTGCTGCGCAGCAATTCCCGAACCGGTTTGAGTGAGGCATAGGGATGAACGATGTCGATAAAGCCGACATTTTTAGTCGCGGTCTCGGTTTCAAAGCGACTGACAATGACCAGATCGCTTTCATCCGATACTTGGGCGAATTGGGGATTGATCTCGGAACTGACGAACTCAAAATCAAGCGCGATGATGGGCGACCATGCGTCTTTCAGATTGCGAAAGATGACGTCCAAGATCATGTTGATGATGCGCGTTTCCATCGGCGTGAACATCCTGCCTGGCGACAAGTGTCCCACCGTTCCTTGGCCAAAGCCGCCAAAAAAACTGTCAAGTGAGCTAAAGACAATGGTGGTGTCTATCACCACCAGGGAGTAGCCGCGCAATGGATTCATCCGCACCACATTGACCGACAAGGGCGCTTTCAGGTCTTTGATGTAATCGCCAAATTTAATGATTTGCACCTTGGTCGGGTTGATGCGTGGGCTGGTACGCAGAACGTCCATCAGGCCAAGGCGAAACAGGCGGATAAACCGCTCGTTGATCATGTCAATCGAGCCGACGTTGACACCCAGGCTGCTGTCTTCGCTGGTTAGATCATGAGCTTTAAACGGAACGGTGGTGTTGAACCCAGTATTGACGGGTATGGAACCATCGTTCACGCCTTCAGCAAGCGCTGCAAATTCGTCGGCGGAAAGTAAACTGTCGGCCATATTTCAGATCTTGTGGGGGGTTGTAAGTTGTGTCACTGAACGATAAAACTCGTGAAATAGACATCTTCAATGCCGCCAAAATCCTCGTATTTTTCAATCAAGGTGTTCATGGCATCGCGGATTTTGATCGCCAAGTCTTTGCGGAAGTCGGGTTTGGGTAAATCTGCTTCGGTGGTTTGACGCATGACATCCATCACGACAGAGCGCAATGCAAATTCATGTTTTTTCACGTTTTCAACCACCCGCTCGTCATAGCGGGTCATGACCGCGATTTGCACCGACATCACCTTGCGCGAGCCTGCCAAATTGACTAAAAATTCTTTGGTCAACTGGTGATAGGTGTAATCAAAGCGTGGGCTGTTGGGCGATTTCTTGTTCAGTTTGGGCGGTTCATTGGAGGCTTTTGCGCCCTTGCCCGCGTCAGCGCCAGGCTTACCATGGCCGTCATCGGCTTTTTTACCCTTGTCAGCGTCCGGCTTGCCATGGCCGTCATCGGCTTTTTTATCCTTGCCCGGGTCCGGCTTGCCATGGCCGTCATCGGCTTTTTTACCCTTGTCTGCCTCAGCGCCATGCTTGTCTTGGCCCTCTTCATCGGCCGCTTGTTCGGCGCTGGGTGGGGGTTTGGAGAAGAAACCCGATATAAAGAGTGTCCCGACCATGGTTCCTGAAATAAGAACGACCAAGCCAACCAGCGCCAAAATGATCTTGACGATTGGTTTTTTGGGTTTAACTTCAACTTCTTCTTCGCTTACTGCTGGTTTTGCCATGTGACACCTTGGGCTGTGGGTTCAACTTTGCTTTTAAAGTAACTTGAGTTTCATGCCCAGACGTTCAATCCGTCTGTTGCTGCGGGCTCATCTTTCACCGCTGCCGCGACACCTTCAACGCTACCGGGCTTTCGCCCTGCTGATCCAAAAGTGGATCTCGAGCTATTTCCGGGTGTCGAATTTCCGCCAGATTGACGGTTTTGGTCACCACTCACCGATACATCAGCAACTGTCATGCCAGTATGGGTCAGCGCTTCTTTCAATTTTCCAGAACCCTGGGAAATGAGTTCCCGCGTCACCGCGTTTTCGGCGCTAAATAGCGCGTCAAGACCCCCAGCGTGCATCTTTAGCTCGACCTCAATCCGACCTAAACTCTCGGGCCGCAAGCGCATTTCAATTTTCCATTGCCCCCGTTCGATCTGATCAACCAATCGTTGGGCCAGCGCCTGGCCAAGTTTGTCGGCCAGTTGTTGTTGCTGGATCACACGCTGTTCGGCCTGGGAAGACAAATTGGGCGGGGCGTTCACGGCCGCATCGCTATGCCCGGCGGGGGTTCCGGCTGCAGCGTGTCCCGCACTCTGGTTGGTGCTGCTTGCCAGTGAATTGTCGACAGGTAAGTCCTGAGACCCGTTCAAAGGACCCAACAACAAGTCATCGGGAACGTCGAGCTGCAAGGTTTCCCAAGCTTTGGCTGCTGCAGGTGTGCCTGTTGAAGGCCTGTTTCCTGCCAATAACGCGGCCCATGTGCTTTGTTCCGAACTGCCTGACATTTGAGCCAAACGCTGAGTCACAGCTTGGGCGGGTGATGTCATCGTCAAGCGCATGGCGTCTTTGATGGATGTTTCCGAGTTCACCTCGCCCGGATTTGTCGCATCGCTGGCGTCGACCAAGGCAGTTGCCTTCAGCGGCATCCAGCCGGTCATGTTGACGCCCCGGGGCGCGGCTGCTTCCAGGCTCACACCAGCCGGATTCGCCGCACCGCTGGCGTCTATCACGGCCGTGGCTTTCGGCGGTATCCCGCCGGTTATGTTGAGGCTCTTGGGCGCGGCTGCTTCCAGGCTCACACCAGCCGGATTCGCGGCACCGCTGGCATCTATCAAGGTCGTGGCTTTCGGCGGCATCCCGCCTGTTATATGGAGGCTCCTGGGCGCGGCTGCTTCCAGGCTCACGCCCGCCGGATTTGGCGGCATCCCAACCGTCATGTTTCGGATCCCGGGATCGGCGGCCTCCAAGACCACATCGTCCGGATTCGTCACACCGCTGGCATTTGTCACGGCAGTTGCTTTCAGCGGCATCCAAGCTGCAATATTCTGGCTCCCCACCATGGGTGTTAACGTACCCGTAGCCGCCACAGCCCGCACATCCACCGCCGCAGTTGCTGTAACGTCGAGCGTTGTCTGCCATAAGGGATTGCCTTGACCGAGCTGGTCAGCTGTCATCATGGCGGCGAGCTCTTTGCTCTGGCTGTTGCCACGAGGGGTAACGGTCAAGGGGGTGACCGTGCCAGAAGCAGGTGGGGCAACATTGAATGACGGACTGGCCCCCAGTCCAGCTGACGCCAGCAAGTTTGAATCGTTCTGGCCAGCAAACAAGGCTTGTACCGCTGATTCGTCTATGCCTTGGGTGCGCGCAAAAGCTGCCAGGCTGGCCATATCGGGCAAAGGCCCGTCGCTCGTGATCAGCTTGATTTTGTTGCCCAGTGGTAGAACTTGTAAACCCGTTCCGGGCAACGCCTGAGCGGCAAATAGTTGCCGCTCGGCCTTGAGCATTTGGCCGGTGAGCAGCGTCGAAAACTCCCCGCCCGGCGCTGGCTGGGCGGTGTTCGGGATGCTGCCAGTGCTGTCGGCCACGCTGGGCGAGACTGGATTGACGGGTAGAAAACTCAAACTGGTATCCATGGGGTCATTTTCCTAAAAGTGACACGGGGTGGGGTCAATGGCAGAACTGTTGCAAGAAATGTGACTGGACACAAGTTGCCGCTCACAACATGCCACGGCGTGGTGAGTGTCGAATATTCATGGCACGAAGAGTGCTTACTGGATCTCCCATACAGCCCAATTGACCATCTGAATCAGTAAAAACCGTGTTTCCTTCAAGAACTTCGCCATGATTTCGCTCACCCTGTCGGCCTTCCGACAAAACCTGTCGAAATTCAACTACAACGACCTGAGCATTCCGGGGGTGGTGTTGTTGCTGATGGGCATGTTGCTGATCCCCATGCCCCCGGTGTTGCTGGATGTGTTGTTTACCTTCAACATTGCCTCCAGTTTGCTGATCATCATGATCGCCATCAAAGTCCGCAAGCCGCTGGAGTTTTCAGCATTCCCGACTGTCTTGTTGTTCGCAACCATGCTGCGTTTGGCTTTAAACGTGGCGTCTACCCGTGCGATCTTGGTCGACGGTCACACGGGGCACGAGGCGGCAGGCAAGGTGATTGCGGCGTTTGGAGAGTTTGTCATTGGTGGCAATTACGTCGTTGGGTTCATTATTTTCGCCATTTTGGTCATCATCAACTTTATTGTGGTGACCAAAGGCGCGGGACGGGTGTCTGAAGTGAACGCGCGTTTCACGCTTGATTCCATGCCCGGCAAGCAAATGGCGATTGATGCTGACTTGAATGCGGGGGTTATAGACCAGGAAACCGCCAAGACCCGGCGGGCTGAGTTGGCCCAAGAATCTGATTTCTTTGGCTCCATGGATGGCGCTTCTAAATTTGTCAGCGGCGACGCCATTGCGGGCTTGCTGATTTTGATCATTGCTTTGGTCGGTGGTTTGGCGATCGGCATCGGGCAACATGGCCTTTCGCTGAGTGAAGCCGGACGGATCTACACGCTCTTGACCATCGGTGATGGTCTGGTCGCACAAATTCCCTCTTTGTTGCTGTCGCTGGCGACCGCTATCGTTGTGACAAGGGTGACAACGACTGAGTCAATCACGGAGCAGGTTGGCTCTCAACTGGGCAACCCTAGCGCCTTGTTTGTGACCTCTTGCATCATGGCTATTTTGGGCGTTGTTCCTGGTATGCCGCATCTGGTGTTCATTACTCTGGCCGCCATTTTTGCGGCATCGGGCGTGATGATTTTGCGACGTCAAATGGCGTCTGATGCCCCCAAACCAATTTCCGGGGCAGCTGCGGCTGCTGATCCCCTGAAGGAGCTGGGATGGGAGGATTTGGATCAAGTGGATTTGGTCGGTCTGGAAATTGGTTATGGCCTGATTCCCTTGGTCAATGTCGAGACCGGTGGACAGCTGATGACCCGCGTAAAAGGGGTGCGTAAAAAGCTTTCTGCCGAATTGGGCTTCTTGATTCAGCCGGTGCGTATTCGCGATGCCCTGAGCATCGATCCAGACAGTTATCACATTGTTTTAAAAGGTGTGATCCGTGGCCGGGGCAAGATCAAAGTGGGCCGAGAAATGGCGATCAATCCGGGCCAGGTTTATGGTCCCTTGGAGGGGGTTTCGACCAAAGAGCCGGCTTTTGGATTGCAGGCAGTCTGGATCGAACCCTCCGAGCGCGATCATGCACGTTCGCTGGGATACACCGTGGTCGATGCCGCAACTGCCATCGCCACCCATTTGAACAAGGTGTTGCGCGAAAATGCGGCTGACTTGCTCAGTCACGATGAAGTGCAGCAGCTGCTGGATAAGTTGGCTGTCAAGTCCCCCAAACTGGTGGAGGATTTGATTCCCGCCAAACTCTCTTTGGGGGTGATGACGCGAACCTTGCAAAGCCTGCTCAATGATGCGGTATCGATCCGTGACATGCGCACCATCGTTGAAACGCTTTCTGAAGTCAGTGCCAAAACCCAAGACCCCGAGCAACTCAATGCCTTGGTGCGACCGCGCCTGGGTCGTCTGATTGTTCAGGGGATGGTTGACGATAAAGAGGTGCTTTCGGTGATGACGCTGGAGCCTGGGCTCGAGCAGCTCTTGCACAATGTCATCGTCCAGCAGGATCAGGGCCAAGGGGTGGTCATGGAGCCAGGATTGGCCGAACGACTGTTTGCTGCTCTACGTGATGGGGCGAAACAGGTCGAAACGCTGGGCCACGCGGCTGTTCTGGTTGTCTCTCCTGCCATTCGTCCTTGGCTTGCCAGGTCGGTTCGGAGTCGAGTCAATGAGCTGGTCGTTCTGTCCTATGGGGAGATTCCTGATGACCAGGTGGTTAATGTGATTCACACCGTTCACGCGGAAACTTCAAAATCGGACGCTACGCGCTAGGCGCTGAGCTGAACTAGCCCTCGTATTGTCAGGCCAACACCATGGAACTAAAACGCATCCTTGCCAATGACACAAAAAGTGCCACCGATCTTGCCATGAGGTTGTGTGGACGTGACGTATTGATCATCTCTAATCACACAGTCGAAGGGCAAACCGAACTGGTGGTAGCCATTGATGTCGATAAGCAGAGCCCTGAAAGCCATGATCAAGAAGGCGGCAACCAAAGCGAACAGGCCCAGCCAGCAGAAGACTTCAGGAGTCAGCTGGTCTTGGCGCAGGCCAAATCAAACCCCAATTATGGCGTCGCAGCTTCACCCGTTTCAGGCGCCGACTTCAAGCAAGCCAAGCATGAAGGCCGCGATCCCAAAAACCAGGAAATCACCCGGTTGATTCGCGATGAGTTGGCTTTTTTCAAAGCGGAGCTGAGCTTGAGTCTAAAAACTTCGGGATGGCAAAGCAGCTTGAAGCTGTCTCCTGAAATCGACAATTTATTCAACTCTTTTACCCAAGCGGGAATGTCCGCGAGCTTACGCACGCTTTTGCTCGATACGGTCAAAGACATGCGTGACGAACAAGAAGCCCTGTTGGCTATTCGCCAGCAGCTGGAGCAAGTTTCGCATTTGCCGCGTGCGGCCTTACCGCAAGACGGGATTCACCTGATCGCCGGACCCAGCGGAGTCGGCAAAACCATGATGGCCATGCGACTGGCCAGCCACGCCCTGGCGCAAGATCCATCATGCAAGGTGGCGATGGTGAGCTACTGCGACACCCGCCCCGGTGCTTGGGAGCAAATCCAGGCGCTTTCAAGCCAAATCGGGATGGAGTGTTTTAGAGCTGGTGACAGCGTATCCCTGGGCAACGTCCTTGCACGTTTGGCCGAATACAAACTGGTCTTGATTGATACTGCCTCAACGCAATTGCGAGAACGTGTTGTGGAGATTGAGTCGGTGTGCCCTTCCTGTGTCAAGCATGCCTTGGTCACGGCTGACTCGTCGTCTGCAACTTTAAAGCGCACCTTGCAGGCTTCGGACATTAAATGGAACAGTTTGATGGTCAGCAAGCTCGATGAATCTAACCAGCCTTGGCCGCTGGTTGAATTCCTCCATGAGAATTCGCTCTCAAACTGTGCTGCCAGTGATGGTGCCCAAGTTACCGCGCTGAGACTGAATTTGACAGCAGGCTCTTTGATTGAGATGGCCTTGGCCCAATTGTCTCGGTCACCTGAACCACGTGCGTTGGCTCGAACGAATCCTTCGACAAAGCCTCCCGTGTTCAAGCTGCCGGCCGTCGCTCCACGTTTCTTGACGCAATCTAGTCCCAGGGGCCTGCGTGGTTCCTTCAATTGAAAACAAGTGAAAAGAGAATGAAAAAAACAATACGGACAGAAGTCATTGGTGTTGCCAGTGGCAAGGGCGGCGTGGGTAAAACAACACTGGCTGTGAATTTGGCCATTTCACTTCAAATGTCGGGGCAGCGGGTGATGCTTTTTGATGCCGACTTGGGCTTGGCCAATTCACAAATTGCCATGGGTTGCACCTGTCCGTTTAATTTGAGTCACTTTATGAGCGGTCAAAAAACGCTAGAAGAAATTATGGTGACGACCCGCCAGGGGGTCAAGCTGATTCCCGGTGCGTCTGGCGTCAGCGAATTGGCAGCTTTGAGCCGAACCCAGGCCTCGCGCGTGGTGCAGTCTTTTAGCGCACTTGAGGGGGAAATCGATTATTTGATCGTAGACATGGCTGCGGGAATTTCACCGTCTGTGCTGGCGTTTATGGAGGCGTGTCAAAGACGTTTCATCATTGTGCGTGATGACCCATCGTCAATAGCGGATGCTTACGGCATGATAAAAGTGCTGATTCAGGAATACAACCTGGATGAAATTTACATTATTCCCAATGCCGTCAAAAGTCAGTCTGACGGACAAAATCTCTTTCGCCGAATCAATCAGGTGTGCGCTCAGTTTTTAAACTACACCACGCACTACATCGGTTCGATTGAAGACGACAAATTGATTCTGGAGGGCCATCGAAAATATGAGCCTGTCCTGAGCTATGCGCCCAATTCTGTGAGCTCCCGAAGCTTCATCCGGCTGGCCAAATCTGTCACGCAGATTCCGAACATCAGCGAGATCTCCGGTGGGATGCAGTTTTTTGTCGAACGCTTGGTTCAACAGCAGAACTGAGCACAGTATGGTTGCATCAACTCGTCTTTATGAAGAAGTTCACAACAACAGTGAAGCTTTGGTTTTGGCGCATTTGAGTATGGTCAAACGTGTTGCGTTGCATTTGAAAGTTCGAATCCCACCGTTTATGGAGCTCGACGAGTTGATCCAGGTCGGGATGATCGGTCTGTTGGAGGCGGCAAGATCGTACATACCGTCAAAAGGTGTTGATTTTGAAAATTTTGCGCTGAGTCGGGTTCGCGGCGCCATGCTCGATGAAGTACGCCAGCTGTCTTATTTGCCTCGTTCAGCGGTGGAATTCAACAAGTCAGAAACCAAGGCGACCGATGCCTTGGCAAGTGAACTCGGACGCAAGCCAACCCAGGCTGAATTGGCAGCCTACGCGGGGGACGAGCTCGGCGACTATCAAAAAAAACGGGGCAACGCCAAACGTTTTGAAACCTTGTCGATGGAAGTCATCACGGACGAGGTGATGGGGCTTGCCGACGAAAGGTCGCGTCAACCCGATGAGATTGTGGAGCGCGAGGACTTTATGCGCGCCGTCACAGAGGCGATTGCAGCATTGGACGAACGTGATCAATTGCTCATGTCACTTTACTATGTGGAAGAACTCAATCTCAAAGAAATTGGCTTAACGCTGGGCGTGACGGAGTCCCGTGTCAGCCAGTTGTTGAGTGCAGTGGTTAAAAAATTGAGGCGTATGTTGAAAATCGAGGACGTTACAAAACGCTGAGCCCCGGGCTGATGCACCCCTGAAACGACGTAAATCTCAAGTTTTCACATTCTGTGTCGACTCAAGGGAGTACGTAAACTTTTTGGGAGATGCACAGATGCGAGTTCAGTTCAAAGCCATGGAGTCTTATGGTGTCGGCAATTTGGCTTCTCAGGCCTCAGTGGCGAGCAGTGCGGAGTTAATTCAAATGCTTTTTGATGGTTTGGTGAACACGCTGGTGGCGGCTCAAGGACATTTGGAGCACGGCGCCATTCAGGAAAAAGGCAAGTGTATTGCTCGGGCCAGCAGGATTGTGCTGGGTTTGCAGCAGTCGCTTGATTTCGAAAAAGGTGGGGATTTGGCGAAAAATTTGGACGAGTTGTACGGGTATACCACCCGTCGACTAATCTTCGCGAACGCTCACAACGATCTTTCCGTCTTGAAAGAATTGCATGGGTTGATGTCTGAACTTCGCAGTGCATGGCAAGAGGTTCCAGCGCTGATACGAGGCGGGCGAGCTTCTGCATGGGTAGGTCAGGAAAGATTGACTGCACAGGTTTAGTGTCAAAGGTTTGTAAAGCCTATTTTTTGGAATTCTTATGTTTGGTATCGCCGGTATTGTTTTTCTGTTGATCAGCGTCTTTGCCAGCTTTATTGTGGGCGGCGGAAGCCTGGCTCCCTTTATTCACGCGGCACCGATTGAAGGCTGGTGTATTTTGGGCGCCGGAATCGGCGGCATGCTGATCGGTAACAGTCCGGACGTTGTCAAGGCAGTGTTTGCCGGAATTGGTCGCACCTTCAAGGGATCGAAGTATAAAAAACAGGACTATCTGAACACTATTTTTTGCGTTTCGAAAGTCATGAAAACTCTCAAAAGCGAGGGTGCTGTTGCGCTGGAAGCCCATATTGAGACACCAGAATCCAGTGCAATTTTCAGTGAATATCCCAATTTGTTGAAAGACCATGCCTTGCTGCACCTGATCACGGACACGGTTCGTTTGATGGTGGTTTCGCAGGGAACGCTCAGTCCCATGGCGGTCGAAGAAGTCATGGACACGGCCATCAAAACCCACCATCACGATGAGCTCAAGGGCTCTGATGCCATTGCGACCCTGGCAGGCGCCTTGCCTGCTCTGGGCATTGTGTCTTGCGTGATGGGCGTGGTTAAAACCATGGAGCAGATTGACCAACCCCCTGCGGTATTGGGTGGTTTGGTTGGCGCGGCGCTGGTGGGAACCTTTATTGGCGTGTTTTTAGCCTATGGCTTTTTTGAGCCTTGGGCCAAGCGCTTGGCTCAAATCATTGAAGATGAAGCCTGTATGTACCATGTGGTCAAACAGATCATCATTGGCACCATGCACGGGCATCCTATGCCGCTGATCCTGGAGGCAGCCAGGGTCGCCATCAGCCATCACAATCAACCCAGTTTTGCCGATGTATTTGATGGTTTGCGGGGCAAATAAACATGGCAAGTGAAGCCACAGTCAGGGTGCCGGAAGAGGTTGCAGAGGCACCGGCGTTAACGTTGGTGGCTCCGCCTGCCGCCGAACCTGAAGCGGTTGCCGAAGCGCTGGCACCGGTCATCGTTATCAAGAAAATAATGCCGGGTCATGGCGGCGCTCATGGCGGCGCATGGAAAATTGCCCTGGCGGACATGATGACGGCGATGATGGCATTTTTTTTGTTGATGTGGATTTTGGGAGCAACCCAAGAAACCCAGCGCAAAAGTGTTGCCGATTTCTTCACGCCCGTCACATCGCACAGTCAAATTAACATGGGCGCAACCGCAGGTTCTAATGGCATTCTCGGTGGCCGTTCCATCATAGACCCTGAGGGGTTTCCTTACACGGCAAAGCAAACCGCGGCCATGGAGAGAGTCACGCCGCGCTCTGAAGGCGGACCCACTGAAAACGATCCATCACCCAATACTGAAACTCAGCGTGACAGTGATGCGCAAACCCAGGCTGAAAAAAAACAGGCCCGCGAAGAAAGTGATAACGCCAACTTTGACAAGTTGGAAAAAGAAATGAAAGAAGCAGTTGCTAAAAATCCAAATTTGAAGCAACTGGAAAATCAGGTGCAGTTTGTTCGCGATAAAGAAGGTCTGCGCATTGAGATTATTGACAAGGCTGACTTCTCGATGTTTCCGCTAGGCACCAATAAACTTCAACCGAAAGCCCAGGCACTCCTGAGCGAAGTCGCCCAATCGCTTGCTGCCATGCCGAATAAAATCAGTGTGCGTGGTCACACCGACAGCGTGGCCTTCGCAAGTAAGGGCGGCGGCAACAACTGGTCCCTGTCAGCTGAACGGGCAGAAGCAACCCGATCGCTGTTGGAAGACAAAGGCATTAATTCCAAACGGTTTACGCAAATTGAAGGGGTTGCGGATACCGCGCCTTACAACCCGAACGATCGCAAAGATCCCCGCAATCGCCGCATCAGCATCACCGTCAAGTTCAACGAGGGCTAATCGAGCTCGCAGGCCTTGTAATTGCGATTGATGCAATTGATGGCCAGGGTATTGGCCTCTTGTATTTCAGCAGGGCTCAAGTCTGCTGAAATTTTGCGCAATTCTTTTTGAGCTTTCGGATGGCCCGAACTGGAGGCCAGAATAAACCACATGGCCGCGCGAACGTTGTCACGTTTGACGCCTTGGCCATTGGCATGGATGGAGCCTAATTTGAACTGGGCTTTCGGTTCAGATTGAGCTGCTGCAAGATGAAGCCAGCGCATTGCTACGGGGTAGTTTTGCGGGACTCCTTGGCCAAAGAAGTGCATCAGACCCAGAAGCGACTGGGCTTTCGCATCACCGCTGTCAGCCACGATTTGCCATTTCGCAACAGCAGTGGCGTAGTCTTTACGTTGGTATGCAACATAGCCGTCTTCCCACGGGCCCGCATGAGCCGTACCCATTCCTAAAAAAATCGCTATGACGTATGAAGAAAATTTTTTCATGCGAACTTTCTAGCAAACTGAAGCTGATGGACACTCGGATCAAGGCGCTGGCTTGTACCTTTGCCGAATAGTCTCCCGCGCTGTCCAGACATGACCCGTGGGGCCGGTTTGGCGATCAAGGCAATCGCCAAACCGTACTATCAATCGGCACGCCAAGGCGGTTTTGAGTGTACACAGCAAAAAGAAGCCCGAAGCGTTTTGGGGAAAGTACTTTGCGACCTGGTCAGCGTTGAAATCCGCCGCCCGAATTACCCCTGCCACCGCCCCAGTTGCTGGACCCTCCGCTGCGATTGCCAGCGCCGCCACCACGATTGCCGCCTCGGCCGCCACCACCACCGCCGCGCGTGGGCAGGCCGGATGAGGGGAATCCCGCTGACACATGGCTGGTCGGTTGACGTTCGTCAAAGTCGTTGCGCTGGTCGCCCATGTCAACACGGGGTCCGCGCGGGTCTTGGCGCTGCACTTCATCACGCGGCTGACGTGGTTGGTCGTCTCTCGGCGGGCGCGGGGCTTGTGACCTGCGCTGATCGCCCCGTGGTGGGCCACCGCTGTTGCTGTAACCAGAGTTTTGTCTTGGCTGGCCAGGGTTGGGTGTGCGTGGGCCACGGCCGTAGTTGCCGCTGCCCTCGGAACGGTTATCACTTGCGCCTTCAGCAGGCGCACGACCCCTGCCACCGCCAGAATTGCCGCCCCGTCCGCCACCACCACCCGGGTTGCCTCGCGCGGGCTGGCCGGCGCGGGTTTCACGGATGCGCGTCATCATCTCGCTGCGTGCTGCCTTGGCCGCGGCCTGCATCACGTCGCGGCTTGGCGGTTTGCCCAGACCGCCCCAGATGGTCTGGCGGCCCATGGCCAGTGGTTCGGCGCGCTCGTCCGGGTCCGCTTCAAAGCCTGGCACTTTGACGACTTCAATGTTCTGCTTTGTAAAGCGCTCAATATCCTGCATGAAGCCTTCTTCATCCAGGCACACCAAACTCACAGCTTCACCACTGTTGCCGGCGCGGCCCGTGCGGCCAATCCGGTGGACGTAGTCTTCGCTCACGTTCGGAATCTCGTAGTTCACCACGTGCGGCAGCTCGTCAATGTCAATGCCCCGGGCTGCAATATCTGTAGCAACCAGCGCACGTATCGTGCCGTCTTTGAAGCCTTGCAGCGCCTGGGTGCGAGCGGTTTGGCTCTTGTTGCCGTGCAGAGCCAGGGCTTCAATGCCGTTTTTGGTCAGGTGCTCGGCCACGTTATTGGCGCCAAACTTGGTGCGGGTGAAGACCAGCACCTGGCTCCATTTGTGCTCGTTGATGATGTGTGTCAGCAGCGCTTTTTTCTTCGCGCGGCCCACCGGGTGAATGGTTTGCGTGATGCGCTGGACCGTGGTGTTGCGCGGCGTGACCTGGATGTGCAGCGGGTCGCGCAGCAGGCCGTTGGCCAGGTCGCGAATTTCATCGCTGAAGGTGGCTGAAAACAGCAGCACCTGCTTTTGCTTGGGCACCAGGGCCAGCACTTTTTTGATGTCATGGATAAAGCCCATATCCAGCATGCGGTCGGCTTCGTCCAGCACCAGCATCTGCACCTGTCCCAGGTCCAGCGTTCCCTGACCCGCATGGTCCAGCAGGCGGCCGGGGGTGGCGACCAGAATGTCAACACCGCGGCGCAGCTTTTCAATTTGCGCGCCCATGCCAACGCCGCCAAACATCACCATCGATGTCAGCTCCAGGTATTTGCCGTACAGGCGTACGCTTTCCTCAACCTGCGCGGCCAGCTCGCGGGTCGGTGTCATGATCAGGCAGCGCACGGCATTGACGCCACGGCGATTCGTCAGTCTAGGCTCGGTGCTCAGGCGTTGCAGCATGGGCAGCACAAAGGCCGCAGTTTTGCCCGTGCCGGTTTGTGCGCCGCCCAGCAAGTCACCACCGGCCAAAACGGCGGGGATGGCTTGTGCCTGGATGGGGGTGGGGGTGTCGTAGCCTTGCTCAAGCACGGCTTTCAGGATGGCCGGGGCCAAATTCAATTCTTCAAAGGTCATGGTATTGCGCGTCAAAGCGCTTTGATCGGCCTGTTGGGCACTCTGTTTCGAGAGCAACCCGCCAGTGATAGGCAGATGGGGTCAAAAAATCGGGCCAGAAAACTTGTGCGGGATGTCTGGAATAACAAACCCGGAAAGTGCCCAAATGTTGCGAGTAACTGGAGCCTGCAACCACAAGATTGTCTCACGGAACGATAATAGAAGGTTGTGAGTAAAAACAGGCGATCAAACACCCGCCGCTCAAGCTCCGCTTTTTTACACTTCTAAAGACGATTACAAATGGCTCAGTACGTATTTACCATGAACAAGGTCGGCAAAATTGTGCCGCCCAAGCGCCACATTTTGAAAGACGTATCCCTCAGCTTCTTCCCCGGCGCCAAGATCGGCATGCTGGGCTTGAACGGCTCTGGCAAGTCAACGCTGCTCAAAATCATGGCGGGTATTGACAAGGAAATCGAAGGCGAAGCCACCCCGATGCCGGGTCTGAACATCGGCTACCTGCCGCAGGAACCCAGGCTGAACGACGAGCACACCGTGCGTGAAAGCGTCGAAGACGGCATGGGTGCGGTGTTTGCCGCCAAGGGTTTGCTGGAAGCGGTGTACACGGCTTATGGCGAACCCGACGCCGACTTTGATGCGCTGGCCGCCGAGCAAGCCCGGCTTGAAGCCATCATTGCCACCGCAGGCACCGATTCTGAACACCAGCTGGAAATTGCTGCCGACGCTTTGCGTCTGCCGCCATGGGATGCCAAAATCGGCCTGCTGTCGGGTGGTGAAAAGCGCCGCGTGGCACTTTGCCGCCTGCTGCTGAGCAAGCCTGACATGTTGCTGCTGGACGAACCCACCAACCACTTGGACGCCGAATCAGTCGATTGGCTGGAGCAGTTTTTACAGCGCTTTAGCGGCACCGTGGTGGCCATTACCCACGACCGCTACTTTCTGGACAATGCAGCCGAGTGGATTCTGGAACTTGACCGTGGCCACGGCATCCCGTGGAAGGGCAATTACAGCAGCTGGCTCGACCAAAAGGGCGAACGCCTGGCGCAAGAGCAAAAAGGCGAAGAAGCCCGCGCCAAGGCCCTGAAAAAAGAGCTGGAATGGTCGCGTCAAAACCCGAAAGCGCGCCAGGCCAAGAGCAAGTCTCGCTTGGCGCGGTTTGAGGAACTCAGCGATTTTGAATACCAAAAACGGGTTGAAACCAACGAGATTTTCATTCCGGTGGCCGAGCGTCTGGGTGCCCAGGTCATTGAATTTAAAAACGTCACCAAATCATTCGGCGACCGGGTGCTGATTGATGATTTGAGTTTCACCGTGCCAGCCGGCGCGATTGTCGGCATCATCGGACCGAACGGTGCCGGCAAGTCAACGCTCTTCAAGTTGATCGCCGGCAAAGAGTTGCCAGACAGCGGCGAAGTCATCAAGGGCTCGACCGTGCGCATGGCCTTCGTTGACCAGAACCGTGACGATTTGGCGAATGAAAAGACGGTGTGGGAAGACATCTCGGGCGGTTTGGATATTTTGAACGTCGGCAAGTTTCAGATGCCTAGCCGTGCCTACGCAGGCCGCTTCAACTTCAACGGAGGTGACCAGCAAAAGCGCGTCGGTACGCTGTCGGGTGGTGAGCGTGGGCGCTTGCACCTGGCCAAAACACTGATTGCTGGCGGCAATGTGCTGATGCTTGACGAGCCATCAAACGACCTGGACGTTGAAACCCTGCGCGCGCTTGAAGATGCGCTGCTGGAGTTTGCAGGCTCGGTGATGGTCATCAGTCACGACCGGTGGTTTCTTGACCGCATTGCCACGCATATTTTGGCGGCAGAAGGCGATAGCCAGTGGACGTTCTTTGATGGCAACTATCAGGAATATGAAGCGGACAAGAAGAAGCGACTCGGTGAAGAGGGCGCAAAACCAAAGCGCATGCGCTACAAGGCCTTGAAATAGTGCCTCCACGCTGGTTTTTGGGGTCAGAGTCCAAATTCGCCAAACCGGTGGTTTGCCCGCAGGGCGCGGTGCGTGGCACCACAGCGAAATTGGCGTCTGACCCCAATAACCAAATAACCAGATGCCTCCCGAGGAGGCCGCTGCGCCTACGGACTGGCAAAGCCAGATCCGTGGCCCCTGTTTGAATGGTGAGTTCACATGATTGAAGAACAGGTTCTTTTAAAAACGAGGCACTGGTTAGAGGCCGCCGTGATTGGCCTGAACCTTTGCCCATTTGCCAAGGCCGTCTACGTCAAAAATCAGGTGCGCCTCGTCGTCAGCAAGGCACGTCATGCCGATGACTTGCTGGAAGAGCTGGACCGTGAGCTTGACTTGCTGGTGGCCACGCCCGCCAGCGAGATCGACACCACGCTGCTGATTCACCCCACGCTGTTCGAAGACTTTTTGGACTTCAATGACTTTCTGGAAGTAGCCGAAGGCGTGGTCGATGAACACGGGCTGGAAGGTGTGATCCAGCTGGCCAGCTTTCACCCGCAGTTCCAGTTTGATGGTACCGAGCTTGATGACATCAGCAACTACACCAACCGTGCGCCGTTTGCCATCATGCATTTGCTGCGGGAGGGCAGTGTTGAACGTGCAGTTGAGGCCTTTCCTCAAGCCGATGCGATTTTTGAAGCCAACATCGCGACGCTGGAAAAGCTCGGTCATGCGGGCTGGAAATCGTTAGGGCTTTAAGTCGAGCCCAGCACCTCGGCTTCTGACCGCCTCAACAGTGTTTTCAGCAGCGGCGGCTCAAAGTGCCGCTGTACGGTGATGGCATAAAAATTTTCATGCAGTTGCGGCACCACACAATACTCTTGCAGCTTGCCGCTGCGCAGTTCGTCTTGCACCACCACGGTCGGCAGCAGCGCCACGTTGCCAGAGTCGCGCGCCAGCAGCCGCAGCATCGCCATGTCGTCCACCTCGGCCCGCACCTGGTAGTGCAGACCGAGTTGCTCACACAGGACATCAAAGCCAGCACGAATGTCGCTGTCCCGGCCCGGTAGCAACAGCGGCTGCTCAGCCAGTTCTTGCGGGAAGCGAAACGCTTTGCCCTTGGCGCGTGGCTTGCCCACCAGACTGACCGGCTGACGCGCAATACGCCTGCATCGCCAGGGGTGATGGCTGTCCGCATTGACCTTGCGGTTGCTCAGCACCAAGTCCAGGTTGTGCACCGCCAGACGGGTGAGCAACTCGTCCAGCCCGCCTGACTGCAGCACCAGTTCAACATCATCGCGTTTGAGCAGCGGCTTGACAAAGTTTTCCTGAAAATTTCTGGACAGTGTGGCCACACCACCAATGCGAAGCACCTGTCGCGCGAGTCGCTGTCCGTCACGCAGCAGGGCGGTCAGTTCGTTCCCCGTTTCAAAAATGGTGTCGGCATAGGTCAGCGCCACGCGCCCGGCTTCGGTCAGCTGCAGCACCCGGCCTTGACGCGCAAAAAGTGGCTGGCCCAACTGGTCTTCAAGCTGCTTGATTTGCGTGGACAGCGCTGACTGCGACACATGCAGTTGTAGTGCCGCGCGTGTCAGGTTGCCCTCTTTGGCGACGGCCCAAAAGTAATGCAGGTGGTGATAGTTAAGGCGCGCCATCAAAATAAATCATCTGTATATAAGAACGTTAAGCTGCTTAATATGTATTTTACAGAATTAATTTGACCGTGCATAGTCACGCCAGTTGATGGATAAAGGAACGTATCTTGTTTGTCTCACCTGATGATTGGCAGCCGCTGCGGGCCAGCTTGCTCCTGGCGGTACCGCTGCTGTATTTGTTGTCTGCCGCATTGGCCAACTGGCGGGTGGCACGCCATTGCACAGCCGTGGCTTTGAGCCTGGCGGTCGCGTCCTTGGCCCTGCTGGCCTTTGGCGGGCCCTTGGTCATCTACACCGTGCGCGCGGATGCCGCGGGCTGCATGGTGCTGTTGCTGGTCAGTTTTGTGGGCTGGGTCATCACCCGGTATTCACAGACTTACATGGCTGGTGATGCCGGCCAGTACCGCTATGTACGCTGGCTGATGGCCACGCTGGCCTGTGTTGGTATGGTGGTGGTGACCAACAACTTGCTGGTGCTGGCGTTGTGCTGGCTGGCTACCTCCCTTTGTTTGCACAAGTTGCTGACGTTTTTTTCTGGCCGGCCCGCAGCCTTGATCGCCGCGCATAAAAAGTTTCTGGCCAGTCGGCTGGGCGACATCTGTCTGTTTGCCGGTGTGGCGTTGACGGGTACCTGCCTGGGCAGCCTGGAAATTGATCAAATCAATGCCAAGGCGCAAGCACTGATGCATTACCCCACTGCGCTCAAAGTGGCCGTATTTTGCTTTGTCATCAGCGCGTTGCTCAAGTGCGCACAGTTGCCTGTGCATGGCTGGCTGATTCAGGTGATGGAAGCACCAACGCCCGTTTCTGCATTGCTGCATGCGGGCATTGTGAATTTGGGCGGCTTCCTGATGATTCGCCTGAGCCCACTGGTGGCCGAGGTGAGCGGCGCTCAAACCTTGTTGGTGGTGGTGGGCAGTCTGACGGCGGCACTCGCCGCGCTGGTGATGATGACCCGTATCAGTGCGAAGGTGATGCTGGCCTGGTCAACCTGCGCGCAGATGGGCTTTATGTTGATGCAATGCGGATTGCAGGCCTATGACTTGGCGTTGCTGCACCTGATGGCTCATTCGCTGTACAAGGCGCATGCATTTTTGGGAGCCGGTGGTGCCGTTGAACAGGCCCGGCTCAAGGTGATGTCGGCGCCGCCCGCGTCTGTCCGCCTGAGCCTGTTGCTGGCCGCTGCTGGTGGTGGTCTGGTCATGGTGCTGGCCGCAGGCATGCTGTGGGGGGTCGCTTTTGACAAGCCATCTGCACTGTGGGTGCTGGCGGCCATCGTTAGCCTAGCCACCACACCGCTGATGTTGCCGCTGTTTGCAGCACAGGGTTTTCGCATGACGGGACTCTGGCCACTGGGCATGCTGCTGGGCGCATTGGCTGTGCCCTTGACCTATTTTGGCTTGCACCAGGTGTTTGGCTTCCTGGTTGACCTGCCCCAAGGCATCGGCCCCACCTGGTTTGATCTGGTCTGGGTCATGCTGTGTTTTGTGCTGCTGTTTGCCCTGCAATGCCTGATTTATGCCAGGCCGCGCGGCCGAGTCGCCAGTGCCTTGTACCCCTGGTTTTATGCCGGGCTGTACCTGGACGAGTGGTTCACCCGCGCGACGTTTCGCATCTGGCCGGCCAGAATGTCCGCTGCCGTCATCAAACCACAAGCAGGTGTTTCAAAATGAAGACCATCATTGGAAAAACCCTGGCGCTGGCGCCTGATTTTGCGCAGTTTGAACCCAGCGTGACGCAGGCCTGCCAGCGCATTGCGCCCACCTGGCCGCTGGACCAGTTCATCGCAGTCAATCCGTACTGGGGTTTTGTCGATCAGCCGATGGCGCAAGCTGCCAAGCGCTTGAGTCAGCTGTCTGGCACACCGCTGGTCATGCCGCGTTCTTTTTACCAGGCGCAGTGGCAGGCCGGACGCTTGACACAAGCGCATTTGCAAAGCGCCATCGATGCGGCTCAGGCTGATTGCAAGGTTGATGACCTGATGGACCGTCTGGGCACTGACAACCCAGGTGCGCAGCCGCAGATGCTGGTCACCACGCTTGCCGACCGCCAGCGCGACCTGAGCCATGCCATGGCCTGGGTTGACTTTGTCACGCACCAGATCAGTCAGCATTGCGCGGCGTATTTTGATGTCAACCAGGCTGCATGGAACCCCGACCGTGTGGGTCTGTATGCCAGCTGGGCCAGCCAACTGGCCAAGGACCGCAGCACGGCCTTGCTGATGGGCTATACAGGGGTCCGTCAAAAAGCCGCCCGACTGCCGCATGACCCGCGCCAGCTGATTGCCGAGGCCACACACGCGCTTGGTTTGACGCCCTGGCAATGCGTCGACTACTACACCGCACTGCTGATGAGCATCAACGGCTGGGCCTCATGGTGCGCTTACGAGCGTTGGCAGTCGCGGTTGGGTTCGTTGTCAGGCAAGACCGATGACGACGACATCATCGAGCTGCTGGCGATTCGGCTGGGCTGGGAATGGCTGCTGCTGCAAGATCCGGGAAACCCGCAGCTTGCTCCTCAATGGATAGCTGCTCGACCAGGTATCTATTGTCCTGCAGGCACATTTGACCTCCAAAACAGAGATGATTGGCTGCTTCAGGACGCTTTGGAGCGCGCTTTCCAGCAGCCCTTGGTGCGCGGCTTGTGCCAAAGCCAGGTCGTTGCAACGGATAGTCGTGTAACGCCGACTGTACAAGCCATTTTTTGCATTGACGTGCGCTCTGAAGTCTTTCGCCGTGCGCTGGAGGCCAGTGGCCCCACCGTTCAAACCCGCGGTTTCGCCGGGTTTTTTGGCTTGCCTGTGTCGTACTCGCCGATCGGCACGGCCATGACGCGGCCACAATTGCCAGGCCTGCTTGCGCCGAGCCGCACGGTCACCGACGAGTGGGACGACCTCGACGCGCTGTCTCTGGGCCAGGCCATTGCCGGACGGCGCAGGCAGGGTTTGCAGTGGCGCAGCACCTGGCAAAGCTTTCGCAGCGCGGCGAGCAGCGGTTTCAGCTTTGTCGAGAGTTGCGGTTTGCTCTATGCGGGCAAGCTGCTTAAAAACACAATGCCCAACGTCACCACGGCGCGCCCGGTTGAACAAACGGGTTTGTCAGCCGGCGAGCTCTGCGCCAGCCGCCCACGGCTGCAAAACATGCCCGGCGCAACACCAGAGGCTGAACTGCGGTCTCGCGCAGACCTGGCGGCTGGCATTTTGGGGGCAATGGGGCTGACAAGCGACTTCGCCCGCATCGTGCTGCTGGCAGGCCACGGCAGCCAGACGGCTAACAACCCGCACGCGGCAGGGCTGGACTGTGGTGCATGCGGCGGCCAGACCGGTGAGGTCAATGCGCGGGCGCTGGCTGCACTGCTCAACGATGCCACCGTGCGCGCTGCGCTGGCCGATAAAAATACTTGCATCCCTGACACCACCTGGTTTTTGAGCGGCTTGCACAACACCACAACGGACGAGCTGACGCTGTTTGACACCGACTTGATGCCTGCCAGCCATGCCAGCGACTTGCTGCAATTGCAGAACACGTTGGCCCTGGCGGGTCAGTGCGCAAGGGCTGAGCGCGCGCCCAGGCTCGGTTTGGCGCACCTTTCCCAAGATGTTGAAAAGCTCAAAAAAACCATCAAGGCCCGAGCCAATGACTGGGCGCAGGTGCGACCGGAATGGGGCCTGGCCAACAACGCCGCGTTCATCGTCGCGCCGCGCGCGCGCAGCCGGCATTTGAACCTGGAGGGACGGGCCTTTTTGCATGACTACGACTGGCAAAGTGATGCAGGTTTTGGCGTGCTTGAACTGATCATGACGGCGCCCATGATCGTCACCCACTGGATCAACATGCAGTATTACGCCAGCGTGGTGGACAACACCCGATACGGCAGCGGCAACAAGGTGCTGCACAACGTGGTGGGGCTCAGGTTGGGGGTGTTTGAAGGCAACGGGGGTGATTTGCGGATTGGTTTGCCAATGCAGTCGCTGCATGACGGCCAGCAGTGGCAACACACACCGCTGCGTTTGAGTGTCTTTATTCAAGCGCCGCAAGCTGCGATTGACGGCATTCTGGCCAAACACGCTGTGGTGCGGCAACTGGTCGAAAACCAGTGGCTGCACCTGTTCCAGATAGACGCAGGCGGTGCGCAGTCTGACGCACACTCTGCCGTTCATCGTAGGACAGGCCTTGGCTGGACACCAGAAAATGGATGACAGACAACAAAATTCTTTACTTTTAGACTCGGCTCATGCCCACCCGCTCACAGCCCAACGATTCCGCCTTTCAGGCTTTCCTAGACGCCGCCAGGCAACAAGCGTCGCAAACCTTGTTTGTGCCGCTTGACAAGCTGTCTGGAAAGCAGGGCGTGAAACAGGCAGCTCATGCCGCTTTTCTAACGCCCGATGAGCCCAAACAACCAGGGCAACATCGTGTCAGTGGTCAAAAGCCGATATCGCTCGGCAAAGGCCGAACAGGTCCATCGGTTGGTGACAACCAAAGCGACCGGGTACTTGCCGCGTTCATACAAGGCCTCGAGGCGGCCGCTTTTCAGCTGTCACAGGACAAGGCGATTGGGCCGCTCGAATTTGCTGCCTTGCTCCAGGGTTTTGAAGACCGGCAGGCGGCGCTCGACGAGGCTGTCGGCAAGGCGCAAAAGCTCGCGGTCAAGGCCCTCACGCCAGCCGAGCAGCGTTGCCTGCTGGCCGAAAAGATTGCCGGTGATATTCGCGATCGACGCGACTTTGTGGCTATCCATGCCATCATCGCCGCCTTCGTGACTGTGCCCTGGTCCCGCCGCCTGACCCAATAGAAGCAGCGGGTAAAGACAGTCTGTCCCGTGGTGATCAGTCTGTCGGCAACGCACACGCCCTTTGCGGGCCTTCTGCACCTTGATGTCAGGCAGCTGACTGCCAGAACTTCATCAGCTTCTCGCTGCGGGTCTGCGCCACACGGCAGCCTCGAGCGTGCAGGCTCAATTCGTGTGCTTGAGCTCGCTCACGGCCTGTTTGACCACCGACACGCCGCCACTTACTGCCAGCACAGCCATTCCCACGGCCACCAGCAGATCGGGCCAGGCGCTGCTGGTGCCCAGCACAGCCAGCGCAGCGAGCATGACGGCGATGTTGCCAATCGCGTCATTACGTGAGCACAACCACACGCTGCGCATATTGGCATCGCCCTCGCGGTAGGCATACAGCATGGCGGCGACCGTCACGTTGGCAATCAGGGCCAGCAGGCCAATGCTGCCCATGGCGAAGGCTTCAGGCGTGCCGCCCTGACTGAACATCCAGGCCGCCCGGCCGATGACAAACAGCCCGAAGGCGATCATGCAAGCGCCCTTGAGCAGCGCGGCCCGGGACCGCAGCGTCAGACCGGCAGACAGCACGGCCAGCGACACGCCGTAGTTGGCTGCATCGCCAAAAAAATCAATCGCATCTGCCAGCAAAGAAACCGAGCCGGACTTGAAGCCCGCGCCAAGCTCAATGACGAACATCACCAGGTTGATGATAAGCGCCGCCCACAAAATCTTGCGGTAGCGCGGGCTGCTGGCGCGTCGGTCATCTGGCTCATGGTGGTGGCAATGTGCTGACATGTCATCTTTCAATTTCAATCGATGGCATGATTGGAAACTTTAAACCCACTTGAAGGTCAAGCGCTGTGAATATGACAGGTTTAAGCGAGCGAAATATCGGTCTCTGGTCGGCGCTGGCCTCTGCTTTTTTGTTTGGTGCCGGCACACCGCTGGCCAAAAGCCTTTTGAGCCAGGTCAGCCCGTGGCTGCTGGCCGGGCTGCTTTACGCCGGCTCTGGCTTGGGCTTGCTGGTTTACCGGACGGTTAAAAAGTTGCCGCGCCCCCATCTGGGTCGGGTTGAGTCACTCTGGCTGTTGGCGGCCGTGGTTTGCGGTGGAGGGGTGGCGCCCGTGCTGTTGATGTTGGGGCTTTCTGGCGTGCCGGCAAGTCATGCCTCGTTGCTGCTGAACGCTGAAGCCGTGCTGACAACCCTGTTGGCCTGGGCGCTTTTCAAGGAACATTTGGGTCGGCGGATTGTGGTGGGCATGGTGCTGATTGTGGCTGGGGCGCTGCTGCTGGGCTGGCCGTCTGAGACCCTGCCGACTGGAATCGAGCCCGCGCAGCTCTGGCCAGCCCTGGCGATTGTGCTGGCCTGCGCTTTTTGGGCGCTGGACAACAACCTGACGCGCAAGGTGGCGCATGTGGACGCCTCATGGATTGCTTGCATCAAGGGCCTGTCGGCGGGCCTGAGCAACTTGGTGCTGGCTTTCTTGCTGGGGGCGACGTGGCCGTCGCTGCCAGGCGTTGGTGCTGCGATGGTTGTCGGTTTTTTGGCCTACGGTGTCAGCCTTGCGCTTTTTGTGGTGGCCTTGCGGCATTTGGGGGCGTCACGCGCGGGGGCCTATTTTTCAACTGCCCCGTTTGTGGGGGCGGCCATCTCGGTCTTGTTTTTTGCAGAACCCGTGAGCTGGCAGCTGGGCCTGGCCAGCGCTTTGATGGGGCTGGGGGTGTGGCTGCATGTGACAGAAAACCATGCCCACTTTCACAAGCATGAGGCGCTTGAGCATACCCATGAGCATACGCATGATGCGCACCACCGCCATGATCATCTTGAGGCGCAAGCCGCTTTGTTGGCAGGGGCGGGCGGTACGCACACACACGCTCACCAGCACGAACCCCTGGAGCACAGTCATGCACACTTCCCCGATGCACACCACCGTCACTCGCACTGATTCGTTTCATACGCTGACATACCGCATCAGCCAGGCTGCATTGCTCAGTGGCGTCACGCCCGCGAACATCCGGTTTTATGAAAAGGAAAAGCTTTTCAGGTCAGCCGTCAGGGGTGACAACAGCTACCGGATGTACAGCGATGCTGACGTGCACCAGTTGCGTTTTGTCCGGGCATGCCGCGCCCTTGACATGTCCCTTGATGAGGTGCGCACGCTGCTGGGGCTGGACCTGAACAACAAGCTCGATTGCGCGACAGCACGCGATGCGCTGGATCAGCATCTGGCCCATGTGCGTAGCCGATTGGCTGAATTGAAGGCGCTTGAAAAAGACCTCAAGGCACTGCGCGGCCGCTGTGACGGTCTGGACAGCACCTGCCACATCATTGAAGCGCTGCACGAGCGGGCGGACAGTTTGCCTAAAAAATCAGGTCTTGCGCCTGCCGGCAAGCGCCACGTTTAAACAGCCTGCGGTTCGTGCCCGGTTCTCGGTGCGCGGTCAAACGCCAGCGTCAGCAAAGCGGCCAGTGCAAAGGGGGCGCCTACCCAGCCCAATCGGGCCAGGCCCACACTGTCGATCAGCGCGCCACTCACAATGGCGCCGAGTGCCGTGCCCAGATACAGCATCGAGCTGTTCAGGCTGATCAACAACGGTGCCTGGGCAGGGGACAGATGAACCAGGCGGCCTTGCTGTGGGGCAGTCAAGCCAAAACCTGCCATACCCCACACCACCAGCGTCACGATGGTCGCCATCAGATGGCCCTGTGTCAGAGGCAGCATGCACATCATGAGGAACAGCACCCCGAGCTGGACGGCGATGGTCAGCAGCGAGCCAAACCGATCGGTGGCCCAGCCACCCAGCAAGGTACCCGCAATGCCTGCCAGGCCAAAAATGGCCAGCACCACCGACAGCAGCGTTGGGCTCATGCCATTCAATGCCAGCAGCACCGGGCCCACATAGGCGAACACACTGAAGATGGCGATAAAAAACAGCAGGGTACGCAACCACACGCGTAGCACGGCGCTTTGGCGGGCGGCAGACCTAAAGCCCGCAAGACTGGCGCTCTCGGTCACCACGCCCTTGGGCAGCAGCACAGAAGCAGCCAGCAATGCTGTCAGACTGGCCAACGCGCACAGCCAAACCGGGGTGGGCCAGCCGTATTGAAACCCCAGCCAGGCACCAATCGGCAAGGCCACCGCGTAGCTGATGCTCATACCCAGAAAAACAGTCGACAGCGCCCGGCCGCGCAAGGCTGGCGCAACCAGCGTGACGGCATAGGCGGACACTGCAGCCGTGAACATCGCGCCTGCACCCATCAGCACCCGCCCCGCCAGAAGAACGCTCAGGCTGCCCGCCAGTGCGGACACCAGATTACCGGCGGCAAACAGGCCCAGGCCCAGTTGAATGGCACGTTTGCGCGGCCACTTGGCCGTGAGAAAAATCAACACGGGTGCCAGCACGGCAGTGGCGATGGCATAGGCCGTCATGACCTGCCCTGAGGCTGCAACACTGATGCCCAGTTCATGGGACAGCGGCTGCAAAATGCCACTGAGGACAAACGCGCCGCTGCCAATCACCAGGTTGCAGAGAGCAAAAAAATAAAGGATACGCGGCATAAGAACAAGAAAGAAGGCAGGGGGGTGCTTGCGGGATGAACCAGCCGATTGTGCCGGGAAGCCGGCGGCACGGCAGTCGCCAGCGACAATACCGGTTTTACCTTGGAGCAGGCATGTTGAAATCCCGTTGTTTGGCGGCTACGCTCTTTTGCTGGGTCGCATTGTTGGGGCCAGCCATGGTGCGGGCGCAGGGCGGTGTGTTCATTGAGGAGTTGACCACGCAAGAAGTCAGCGTCGCACTCAAGGCAGGCAAGACAACTGTCCTGATTCCCATAGGCGGTACTGAACAAAACGGCCCGCACATGGCCATTGGCAAACACAATGTGCGGGCCAAGGCACTGGCCGGCAAGATCGCAGCGTCTTTGGGTAACGCGCTGGTGGCGCCGGTGCTGACCTACACCCCAGAGGGCAACATTGACCCACCAACCGAGCACATGGGTTTTGCCGGCACGATTTCCATTTCAGAAGATACGTTTAAAAACATCTTGCTGGGCACAGCCCGCAGCTTTAAAAAGCATGGCTTTACCGACATCGTTCTGCTGGGCGACAGCGGTAATTACCAAAAAGCACTGGTTGCGGTAGCGGCGCAGTTCAACCGTGAAGCTGCCAAAACCACTGTGCGCCTGCACTATGTTGCCGACTACTACCGCAGCACCCAGAGCGTTTATATCGACGCGCTCAAGGCCAAAGGCTTGAGCAGTCACGAGGTGGGTACCCATGCCGGTTCAGCAGACACGTCTTTGTTGATGGCAATTGACCCCAGCATGGTCAGGCCCGATCGCTTTGCAGACGCGGCGCGCGGCGGCTGGGCAACAGGAACTTTGGGCGACCCGCGTGCATCAAATGCGGCCAACGGCCAGTTGGGTGTGGATGCCGTTGTTAAAATCACGGTTGACGCCATCAAGAAGGCGAGGACTGCACCGCGCTAGCGCCATGCCAGTCCTTCCTCATCACAACTGATCTGCTGATCAACCCATATTGACATTTCAAGTCCTAAAGTTATTCACATGCGTAAAAATGATTGGAAAGTTGGCCTGGCGACTGTTTTAGCTTGTGCTGCAGTGGCGTCGATGAGCCTGGCCCAGACGACGAACAGCAAGTCCGTCATACCGCCGCCTGGCCCTTTGTCAACAGGGGTGCTTGACATGGTTTCTGGCATGCCGCCAGCGCTTGACAAAACCAATCTGTACAGCGAAATCGCATCGAGCAAACTCAGCCCCAACACAGCAGGCGCGCTGGAGCGTATTTACGTGCCCAACCGGGGCGAAAACACCGTGTCGGTGATTGACCCGAGCACCCTGAAAGTCGTCGACAACTTCAAGGTGGGCGTTCACCCGCAGCACATCGTGCCAAGCTGGGACTTGAAAACACTCTGGGTTGCCAACAACGCTGAAGGCCGGCTTGACGGCAGCCTGACGCCGATTGACCCCAAAACCGGCAAACCTGGCAAGTCGGTTCCGGTCGATGACCCTTACAACCTGTACTGGTCGCCCGACGGCCAATTCGCCATCGTGGTGGCAGAGGCTTACAAGCGACTGGACTTCAGGGACGCCAAAACCATGGCGATGAAGTTCACCCTTCCAACCCCCAAATGCGCAGGCATCAACCACGCAGACTTTTCAATCGACGGCAAATTTGCGCTGTTCACCTGCGAGTTCAATGGTTCGCTCACCAAGATTGACCTGGTGAACCGAAAAGTGGTGGACACCCTCAAGCTCAGCGCCTACTTTGACCGGCCCGATGCCCAGGCACTGATCGCCGCGCCTGGCAAAAAACCACGCTACATTCCTGACCCGGCTAACCCGGCAGGCGCAGACATTTGCACCACACCTGGCATGCCGCAAGACGTGCGCATATCGCCAGACGGCAAGATCTTTTTCGTCGCCGACATGATGGTGGACGGCGTGCATGTGGTCGATGGCGAGTCGTTCAAGCAAATCGGCTTTATACCGACAGGCGTGGGCGCACACGGTCTTTACCCCAGCCGGGACGGCAAGAGCATGTACGTGGCCAACCGCGGCAGCAATAAAATTCGCGGCACGCCCAACGGCAAGGGCAGCGTGTCAGTGATTGATTTTGCAACGCGCAAAGTGACCAAGACTTGGCCTGTGCCTGGCGGCGGCAGTCCCGACATGGGCAACGTCAGCGCGGATGGCAAATACTTGTGGTTGGGTGGGCGCTACGACAACGAGGTGTACCGTTTTCAGACCGACAGCGGTGCGGTCGACAAAGTCAAGGTCGGGCGTGAGCCGCACGGCCTGACGGTGTGGCCACAGCCGGGGCGCTTTTCATTCGGTCACACAGGCAACTTGCGCTGATACTAGTCCTGCAGCGATGATAAAAACTGCTTGAGCTCTGGGGTTTGCGGGTCACCAAACAGCGCTACCGGTGACCCCATTTCATGCACCCGGCCCTGGTGCATGAAGATCACGCGGTTAGACACCTTGCGCGCAAAGCTCATTTCGTGCGTGACCATCAACAGTGTCATGCCTTCCACCGCCAGGCTTTCCACAACACGCAGCACCTCGCCGACCAGTTCAGGGTCCAGTGCACTGGTGATTTCGTCACACAGCAGCACGGCCGGTTCCATCGCCAGGGCGCGTGCAATGGCCACACGCTGCTGCTGACCGCCGGACAATTGCTCAGGCATGGCGTCAAACTTTTCCGCCAGACCCACCCGTTCCAGCAGTTTTTTGGCCAGCGCGGTGGCTGCCGCAGCGTCGGTCTTTTTCACCAGAGACGGGGCCAGCATGATGTTTTTACCCACGCTCAAATGCGGGAACAAGTTAAAGCTTTGAAAAATCATGCCAACACGCTGGCGCAGCTCTCGCATGGCTTGTGGGTTGTCGTGTAGCAAGGGCTTTCCGTCAACCGTCAGCGAGCCGTGCTGAAACGCCTCCAGCCCGTTGATGCAGCGCAGCAGCGTGCTTTTGCCGGAGCCGCTTTTGCCAATGATGGCGATCACCTCACCTTGCGTGACCTGCAGGTCAATCCCCTTGAGTACTTCGTTCGTGCCGTAAGACTTGCGCAGACCCGAGATGTCAACGATGGCTTGCATTTATTTTCTTTTCCAGAGTTTTGGCATACAGGCTGATGGGGAAACACAAAGCAAAGTAGAGCAGCGCTACGCAGCTGTAAACAACAAAGGGCTTGAAGGTGGCGTTGGTGATCATGGTGCCGGCCTTGGTCAGCTCGATAAAACCAATCACCGATGCGAGAGCGGTGCCTTTGACGACTTGCACCAGGAAGCCCACGGTGGGTGGAATGGCGATTTTGATCGCCTGCGGCAAGACGATGTACTGCAACTGCTCACGAAAGCTCATGGCCAGGCTCTGACTCGCTTCCCATTGGCCTTTGGGAATGGCGGCCACGCAGCCCCGCCAAATCTCGGTCAAAAATGCACTGGTGTACAGCGTGAGTGCGACAGACGCTGCAACCCAGGCTGAAGTTTTGATGCCAAACAGTGCAATGCCAAAGTAGGCCAGAAACAGCTGCATCAGCAGCGGCGTTCCCTGAAAGAGCTGCACATAGCCGCCCACAAAAGCCCCTGCAAACGATTTCTTGCCGGGCGCACCGGACAATCGCGCTACCAGCAGCAGCAAGCCGACAATACCGCCACCGATAAATGCAATCAAAGACAGCAAGACCGTCCAGCGAGCGGCTTCAAGCAGGTTGCGAAAAATGTCCCAGAGCGTGAACTCAACCATGGCTCACTTTCCGAAAAGAAAACGAGGGCCGAGCCAATTGAGCAATTGCCGCACAGCAATCGCCAGCGCCAAATAAATCAGCGTTGCAATGATGTACGCCTCAAACGCGCGGAAGTTACGGCTTTGAATCAGGTTGGCGGCGTAACTCAGTTCCTCGGTTGAAATTTGCCCGCACACCGCCGAGCCCAGCATCACAATGATGATCTGGCTGACGAGGGATGGCCACACTTTGCGCAGTGCTGGCGGCAGCACTACCCGCACGAAGGTTTGCATGCGACTCAATGCCAGGCTCATGGCCGCTTCAATCTGGCCCTTGGGCGTGGCCTCTATGCCGGCGCGAATGATCTCGGTGGCGTACGCCGACAGGTTGATCACCATCGCGATGATGGATGCCACTTCCGGTGACAGCTTGACGCCCGCCGCAGGCAAACCGAAAAACACAAAAAACAACTGCACGATAAAAGGCGTGTTGCGTATCAGCTCAACATAGGTGCCCGCCGCCCACTTGGCCCCAGTCGGGCCATGCGAGCGCGTCCACGCCAGCACAACACCCGCTAGCACGCCAAGGATGCTGGCAATCACCGTCAGGCCAACCGTCCATGCCACACCCTTTGCCAGCAGCGGCCACTGCGCAAGGACAGACAGGAAATCAAGCTCGATACGCATACAGAGTTTCCAGTGAGCTTTTTCAAGGCCGCTGCGGAACCGGCTCCGCCGGGCCGCCAGCTCCGTCACCTGCAAGGGGACAAGAGGCCACGCAATGCGCGACCCGATAGGGGTGTGCCATCAGTTGGGCAAATCGCCCGCTGGCCGGCCCAGCCACTTCACCGCCATTTTGTCCAGGTCACCCGACTTTTTCGCCGCGTCGATGATCTCATTGACCTTCAGGCGCAGCTTGTCTTCGCCTTTGCCCACGCCGATGAAGTTGGGCGAGTCTTTCAGCAGCAGCTTGTACTCGGTATTGAGCTGCGGGTTTTTAGCCATCATGTTGCCCGCCACCGATGCACCGGTCGCAATCGCTTGCACCTGGCCGGCCACAAATGACGAGACCGTGGCGTTGTTGTCTTCAAAACGCTTGACGTCTGTGCTGGCCGGTACGAGTTTGGTCAGCTCCTGGTCTTCAATAGCGCCGCGTGTGACGCCTATGCTTTTGCCTGCCAGGTCGGCAAAGCTTTTGATGCTCTGATTTTTAGCGGCAAACACCGCTTGAAAAAATGGTGAATATGCCACTGTGAAATCAATGACTTTTTCACGCTCGGCATTTTTGCCCAGGGTCGAAATCACCAAGTCAGCCTTGCGCGTTTGCAGGTAGGCGATGCGATTGGCGCTGCTCACGGGCGACAGCTCAATCGCCACGCCCATCTTGGCGGCAATGTAGTTGGCCATGTCGATGTCCAGGCCTTGCGGTTTCAAGTCCGTGCCGACAAAGCCATAGGGAGGAAAGTCAGTGGGGATGCCGATGGTGATTTTTTTGGCTTTCATCACGTCGTCGAGTGCGCTTTGCGCCTGCGCGCCCAAGGCAAGCAAGAGGCCTGCGGCGCCCATGCCGATGATCAACAGGCGTTTGGATGATGTCATGCTGGATTTCATAAGAGAGCTCCTGGTTAGATGGATTGGTTTTCTGGGGATTGTGACGCAGGACTGTATGCAAGCCTTGTGCCACGTCGTGTCTGTTCTGGCGCTTGTCGGCGTCCCTCAAGAGACACACGCTTATCAGGAGCTTTCCCGATGTATCAGCGCCCAAGTCCGGTTAGGCTAGCGTCAACTTCTGGAGCCGCTTTTGTCATTTCCACCCCACCAGCGTCATTACGCCATCTGGCCCAAGCGTCTGCCGCGCAGCATCACGCCGCCCGCCACATCGCTGTGGCACAACTTGGCCATCAATGCGCTGCGCTTTCCCAACAAGCCGGCGCTGGTCTTTTTTGACCGTACGCTCACCTACCGTGATGTGCTGACCCAAGCCGAGGCACTGGCCGCCACGCTGGCACGCATGGGGGTTCAAAAAGGCGACCGGGTGCTGTTGAACCTGCAAAACTGCCCTCAGTGGGTGATTGCCCACTTTGCGATTTTGCGGGCCAACGCGGTGGTGGTGCCCGTCAACCCGATGAACCGGGCTGAGGAACTGAAGCATTACATCCTGGACCCGGATGCCAAAGTCGCCATCACCTCCGGCGACCTGGCGGCCGAGCTGGCCAAGGCCAACGCACAACTGGCCCCCGCTGAGCGTTTGAGCCACATGATCGTGACGCACTACAGCAATGCGTTTGACCTGTCAGCACCCGATGCCGCCATGCCTGAAGCGTGGCGTGACTGGCTGGGCACGCAGCATGCGCTGCCTGCCATGGAGGGCGTACAGGTGATGGCTTGGGCTGATGCGCTTGCCGGTGGTGCGGCCGACCTGCCCGACCACACAATCGCGCCCCATGACCTGGCCGTGCTGCCCTACACCAGCGGCACCACCGGCTTGCCCAAGGGCTGCATGCACACGCACGCCAGCATCATGCACAACGCGGTGGCCACGGCGCTCTGGGGCAGCAGCAACTTTGAAAACGTCATTTTGTCGGTCGTACCGATGTTTCACATCACCGGCATGGTGTCGGTCCTGCATGCGTCGATGTATGGCGGCACCACGCTGGTCATCATGCCGCGCTGGGACCGCGAGCTGGCCGGCCACCTGATCAGCCGCTGGCGCGTCACGCACTGGACGAACATACCGACCATGGTGATTGACCTGTTGGCCAGCCCTAACTTCAACAAATTCGACGTCAGCAGCCTGGTGTACATCGGCGGGGGCGGCGCTGCCATGCCGCAAGCGGTGGCGCAGCGCCTGCTCGACAACTACGGCCTGCACTACGCAGAAGGCTACGGCCTGACGGAAACCGCCGCACCGTCCCACAGCAACCCGCATGACAGAACCAAGCAGCAGTGCCTGGGCGTGCCCTTCATCAGCGTTGACGCGCGCGTGATCGACCCCACCACCCTCAAGGAAGTGCCGCAAGGCGAGCAGGGCGAAATCATCATGAACGGCCCGCAAATCTTTCAGGGCTACTGGAAGCGGCCCGACGCCACGCAAGACGCCTTCATCGAGCTGGACGGCAAGCGGTTTTTCCGGTCCGGTGATTTGGGCCGGGTGGACGAGGAGGGCTACTTTTTCATCACCGACCGCCTCAAACGCATGATCAACGCCTCGGGCTTCAAGGTCTGGCCGGCCGAGGTGGAGGCGCTGATGTTCAAGCACCCCGCCATTCAGGAAGCCTGCATTATTTCAACGGTCGATGCCTACCGGGGCGAGTCCGTCAAGGCGGTGGTGGTGCTGCGCGCCGCCTTCAAAGGGCAGGTGACTGAAGAGGAGATCATCAGCTGGTGCAAAGACAACATGGCCGCCTACAAGTACCCACGCGTGGTGCAGTTTGTCGACGCCCTACCCAAAAGCGGCGCTGGCAAAGTCATGTGGCGGGCGCTGCAAGAGGCTGAACACGCGAAGTAGCCTTTAAAACACCTCAAAAGTGCCGAAAAGGCATTTTTAGACATCAAATCGGCTGTAGCCCAAATAAAACATGGACTAACAGCTATTTTATTGATAGCGGATACTGGTTGATCGGCGTCTGACCCTATTCTCTATCTTTGCTGGGTTAAATGGTGGCGTTCATTTTTTGCGTTAATTTATATTTCAATAATCATTAATATCTTTGTTTTCATTTTTATTAAATATTGATTTCTTAAAAAACCGCACTATCAAAAATACATAGAGAACAAAAGCTATTGAACCAGTTATTAAATAACTATTTAATCCATGTAATATCCCAATTAGCTCTAAAATCGCTAGCGTGAAAAATGCTAATGAGCCAGCCAGGGCGATTCCCAATGCCATTCCCATCCACACTTCAACAATTAAAAGTAAAAGAGCTATCGAAAAGAAAATTACATACAAATCGAGAAAGTTCATAACTTTTTAATTTTTACTTTTTAAATAAATTCCCTAGCGTAGAGACCGACTGCACCAAATCAGTGGGGATGATGATTAATTTTGAACTTTGAGAATTTCCAATGCTCTGCAACGCATCCACCTGACCTTGCAGTATCTCGCTTTGTTGCGCAAATTTGGCACCATCATTATCGAGTGTCGCGCCTTTCTTAGAAAGAGCCCATGCTTGGGCTTCGGCTATCACCCGAATGGCTTCTGCTCTTTTTTGCTCTTTGTAAAGTTCTGCGTCTGCTGTCATTCTTATCGCTTGCGCTTCAGCTTCAGCTTGTAATCTAATGTTTTGAGCGCTTGCTTCTGCATTGATAATAGTGCTTCTTTTATCACGTTCTGCAGTCGCTTGTTTTCGCATCGTGTCAGCAAATTCCAAGTCTAGTACTTGGACATCTGTTATTTCCACACGATTCATCGATACTCCCCACTCCTTGGAAGTATTTCTGACTTCTTCAGCAATTTCAGATGCCAGCTGCAATCTATCAGCATTTAGCTGATCCAAGGTTCTTCTGCCTACCAATGCACGAACAGTCGCATCAATAGTCGTCTGCACTGCTTTTCTTCCATCTTCTATACGATAGGTAAAATGAGCAGCATCTGTAATTCTGTAAAAAGCCTGTATATCAAGTTTGATGCGGACGTTGTCGGCACTTGTCACTGATTGAGCAAGAATTGACAATTGCTGCTCAGAAATATCAATGGGTGGATTGATAGTTCTTATACTATCAACAAATGGGATTATAAAATTAACCCCAGACTGTAGCGTTTTGTGGTATTTACCAAGTCTCTCGACTAAAAATACTTTTGATTGGGGGACTTGGTAAATACCTTTAAAGGCAAAAATAATTACCGCAATTGCAAAAAGTATCCAAAATATGGTCATTGAATTCAGTCCGTCCATCATGTTCTCCTTTTGATTGAATAGAAACCAGAACCGTGAAAAATTGGGGGCAGGCTCCAATGCATCCCCAGGGCTCGGATTGTCATTTACGCTTACTGCGACAGAACCATCTCGATTGAACTCAGCTTTGCATCAAGGTCCAAACCTTGGCCGACGTCAGCGGCATTTGCAGCAACGGCGCTTGAGCCGCCATGCCGGCGCGGGCCAGTGCATCGGCCACGGCATTGACCACCGTGGGGGTCGCTCCGATGGTGCCAAGCTCGCCCACACCCTTGACGCCGAGCACGTTGTTCAGGCAGGGCACCGAGCTGTCCATTTCGGTCTTGAAGACGGGTGCGTCATCGGCGCGTGGCGCGACGTAATCCATCAAACTGCCGGTCACAGGCTGGCCGGTTTCGCGGTCGTAGACCACGTGCTCGTAAAGCGCCTGGCCGATGCCTTGCACCGCGCCACCATCAAGCTGGCCGCGCACAATCATCGGGTTCACCACCCGGCCGACATCGTTGACAGAGGCATAGGCCACCACCGCCACATGGCCAGTCAGCGGGTCAACTTCGACCTCGCTGATGTGGCAGCCGTTTGGCCAGCTGGGGCCCTTCGAAGCGGTCGTCGAGTTCATGAAAATGCGTTGGTCTGATTGGCGCCCGGCCAGCGCAAAAATGTCGGTGCTGAGGTCGGTTCCGATCACTTGCAAACGGCCGTTGCGGTACTCGATATCCTGCACTGAAGCTTCAAACTCCATAGCCGCAAGGCGCTTGGCTTCAGCAATGGTTTTGTCAGCGCCGACGCGAATGGCCGAGCCGCCAGTGAAGATCGAACGCGAACCGGCGCTGCCAAAACCGTCGCCGCGATCGGTGTCGCCGAGCACTACCCGGACTTTTTCGATCGGTACGCCAAAGGCGTCCACCACCAACTGCGCCAGCGAGGTCAAGATACCCTGACCCATGCCGTTGACGGCTGAGAAGACCTCGATCATGCCGTCGGCCTGCACCGCCACCGTGACGGTTTCCTCCATCGCATTGCCACCTGTCCACTCTAAAAAAGTGGCGATGCCTTGGCCGCGCAACATGCCGCGCCGGGCTGAGTCTGCCGCGCGCGCTGCAAAGCCTGACCAGTCCGCCAACACCAAGGCTTGGTCCATGATGGATTCAAAATGACCGCAGTCGTAGGTTTGGCCCATCGGATTTTGATACGGCATTTGCGACGGCGCGATGAAGTTACGCCGACGCAGGGCGATGCGGTCAATGCCGCACTGCCGTGCCGCCTCGTCCATCAGCCGCTCCATGATGTAGATCGCTTCTGGCCGGCCCGCGCCACGGTAAGCGGCGGTCGGTGCGGTGTTGGTCAACACGGCTTTGAAATGGAAATCGATGGTTTGAATATCGTAGACGCTGGTCTGAACCCACGGGCCGATCAGCAGGTGAATGGCCGTACCGGTGCCGGTCGCGTAAGCGCCCACATTGGCCAACGAGGCGACCCGCAGCGCCAAGATTTTGCCACTCGCGTCGAGCGCCAATTCAGCCTTCGTTTGCAAGTCTCGGCCGTGCGTGGCCGAGATGAATTCTTCGCTGCGGTCTGCTACCCACTTGACCGGACGCTGCAGCGCGCGGGCGCAAAAAACAATCGCCAAGTCTTCTGGGTAAATGCCGGTTTTCATGCCAAAACCACCGCCGACATCACCGACCAGCACGCGCACATCGCCACGGTCAATGCCCAGCAAGTCGCAGACTGAGTTGCGCACGCCCGAAGGCATTTGCGTGCTCATGCGAATCGTCAAACGGCCAGTCACGGGGTCGGGCTGGGCCAGCACCGTGCGCGGCTCTAAAGAAAGGGGTGCCAAACGCTGGTTGACGATGTCGAGTTTGACCACATGCGCGGCCTGGGCAAAGGCCTGGTCGGTGGCGTGCACACTGCCGTAACGGGTTTCACCGGCGATGTTGTCAACCGCCTGCTCAGTCAACACAGGCGCATCTGCAGCCGTAGCGTCGTCCAAGTTCACCAGCATGGGCAATTCTGCGTAGTCAATGTCAATCGCTTCGGCGGCGTCACGCGCTTGCTGCAAGCTCAGCGCCACCACCGCGACCACCGCTTCGCCGACAAAACGCACCCGCTCGTGGGCCAGCGCGCGGCGATCTGGCGCAGCACAAGGCAAAGTGTCGATCCGCTTGAAAGCCGAGCCGGGTATCGGCTTGACCCCCGCCGCCACCATGTCAGCCCCAGTGACAATGCTCAGCACCCCAGGCATGGCCAGCGCGGCCGTGCGGTCAACCGAGACAATGCGGGCGTGCGGGTAAGGCGAGCGTAAAAAGAAGATGTGAACCTGGCCGACAGGGCTGACGTCAGCCGTGAACTGACCGGCCCCGACCAGTAGCTTGTCGTCTTCAAGACGGCGCACCGACTGCCCGCTACCAAAACGGGCGTGCAAGTCAGCGTGGGCTGTGGAAGAGGAAGAAAAAGGCGTATCAGCTGTGAGTGTGGTGCTTGACATCAAGGCAAATCTAAAGGTTGTTGAGGCAGTTGCTGACCCCAGAAAAAAGACCACAGCAACTGACAAAAATTGAAAATTCGAGCACCACTATAAAGCGAGCTGGACTTTCGTGTCTTGGCGCCTGGCGTGCTGCCGTCAAGAAAACAAAGCGGGTCCATCTGCAGAGGAGGGCGACATCTCACAAAAGGCCGCCTTGAGGTCAACCGGTCGATGCAACGCTGGCTGCCAGTCTAGCGCTTGGCGTTTCATCGTTCAGCGTCTGACGCGGCCGGATATTAATTTCAAAGCCATGGCATCAGCGCAGGCAAACACCGGGTAGCCCGTCTGCGGTCTGAACCCTGGCATGGGCGCGCTGCGCAAGCAACGCTGGCAAAGTCATTTGGCGGGCGCTGCAAGCGGCTGAACACGCGAGGTAGCGGTCGAAACGCCCAAGAGGTGCTAAAAAGGCAGTTTTAGGGGTCAAATCGGCTTTGGCCCCTATTAAATATAGGCTGGCAGCTCTTTTATTGATAGCGGATACGGGTTAATCGGTTATTAATCGGGGTCTGATCCCGATTTTCGTACCGACTTCCATAGACATTAAACGAAGGACTTAGTCTGTTTGACAGATTCCGCACCGCAGAATATTATTCAGCCATGATTCACTCGTTCTTGTGTGTTGATACCGAGGTGCTTTTCGGCAGCAAGGCCGCACCCCGGTTCAGGAACATCGAACGCGTGGCGCGGCGCAAGCTCTTGCAACTGCATGCTGCGACCGATTTGGCCAGTTTGAGAGTCCCCCCCGGAAATCAGCTCGAAGCGCTCAAGGGCGACCGCCGGGGACAACACAGTATTCGGGTCAACGACCAGTGGCGCATCTGTTTTGTGTGGCAAGACGACGGCGCCTACCAAGTCGAAATCGTGGACTACCACTAGGAGTTAACAATGGCTGAACTACTTGACGAAATTCACCCCGGCGAAATCTTGCTGGAAGACTTCATGAAACCAATGGGCATCTCCGCCCGCCAGCTGGCCGCAGACATTGACGTCTCACCCAGCCGTATCAGTGACTTGGTCAATGGCAACCGTCCAATCACCGCTGATACGGCAGTGCGGCTGGGCCTGTTTTTCAGCATGGCGCCACGGTTCTGGATGAATCTGCAGACCGAGTACGACATGCGGGTGGCTGCGCGCACCTTGACCGAGAAGATCGCACCCAGGATTCGGGTATTTCAGGCGCCTGTTGTGGCGTGATGATTGCGCAGGCGGAAAAGATCTTTGGTGACGGCGTTAATAGGTATTCAAAAACGCACAGGGTGACTAATGGGAGCCTCACCCCTATTCTCTCAAGACCCGCGCGTGGTGCAGTTTGTTGATGCGCTGCCCAAAAGCGGCGCTGGCAAAGTCATGTGGCGGGCGCTGCAAGAGCCTGAACACGCGAGGTAGCCTTAGAAACGCATAAAAAGTGCTAAAAAAAGCCTTTTTAGGCTTCAAATCGGCTGTAGCCCTTCTGAAATATGGGCTAGCAGCTCTTTTATTAATAGCGGATACTGGCTAATTGGATTCTGACCCCGATTCTTTCCCTACATGTGGTACCGCGATAGGTACCCAAACCCCAGCAAGGCCCGGTTCGATGGTGGTGAAGGTTGGCACTTTGGATGACCCCACTGTCTACAAGCCAAAAATTGCAATCTTCACAGTGGACAAACAAGCCTTTCACCACATCCCCGATGATGTGCAGGCATTTGAACGTCGACCGGGGTAAAAATTTCGTGAATTCGGAGTCTGTCAGAAATTTTGTGTGTGAGGCATACCATTCCTCAAAAGAAGTTTTATGCCTCGGAAAATCGGAAAATCGGAAAATCGGAAAATCGGAAAATCGGCAAAGCCGGCAAAGTCGCCGCGCAACTTGGTCACATACCCAAGGGCGCACTAAATATCCAAGACAAGCCTGTGAGTTTTTGAACCGGAGCAACAGATCATCATGACACTGTTTGATTTTTTTCGATTTGCCGGGAGGAATGTGTCGCGGTGGTCAGGCGTTCCTTCGATCACCGTGGTCTGGCACGAGCCACATGTTCCCTCAGTGCAGGAGTAGTCGACCTCGATCCCCGCTTCCTCAACAACTTCAAGAATCGTCTTTCCCTTGGGAACAAGTAGTTCCATGTTGGACCGTGCAAGGACAACGGTAAAGCCGCCTTCAAGCGCCGGCGCCTCTTTGGCATGGAAGTATTCGACGTGTTTCACGTCCCCCGGAAGTCCGACCGTTGCTGCCTCGAAGGCCTCGAGCATTGGCAGCGGCCCACAACAGTAAATATGCGCGTCGGTCGGCATGGCTCGCACAATGGCTGCGACGTCGAGCCGTCCACCCGCCTCGTTACTAAAGTGAAGGTGCACATTTGGTTGCCCCTCAAGTTCTTGCAAAAACGCCATATGTTTTTGTGAGCGCGCAGCGTAGTGCAGACGCCAGGAAGCCCTCATCAACCGCAGTCGATTCATCATGCTGATAATTGCCGTAATGCCGATGCCTCCTGCAATCAGGACTGTGTCTGGAGCACTCTCAATCAGCGGAAAATGATTTCGTGGGACGCTCACACTGAGGGTGTTACCCACACGAAGAGACTGATGCAGGTAACGAGAGCCTCCTCGGCCTTTGCATTCATTCTTCACCGCGATCCGGTAACTTCGTTGCGTGGCGCTGCTCCCATCAAGCAAAAGCGAGTATTGCCTTTTTCCGACGGGCAACTCCACTTCAATATGGGAACCAGCCGCAGCGACAGGGAGCCCCCCCCCATTAGCTGGTACCAGTTCGTAAACGTTGATATCAACCGCAACTTGCAAAATTGCGGAAACCCGGACAGTAAGCATGGGTGAAGTGGTGATAGAGGTCATACTGGCAATTTGTATTACTTGGGCTGCAACGCCCCAGCGCACCCCGTTAATACAGTTGAATGCTTTTAGACATGGCTGGCAATCATCTTTCGAAGCTCTCCAGAGTTATCTAAAGTTTCAAGATGCCTGTGACCACCGACATGAATATTGCGATAAAAAAACTGTGGGACAGTGATCTGTCCACCGGCTTGCCCCAGCACCTTATCACGACGTTCCCAATGTCCGACGATGTCGATTTCTTTATACGGAATGCATGGGCGCTTCAATGATGCTTTGGCCCCGCTAACATATGGGCGGCGTCGAATGGTGTTGATCTCGACTGCAGTCATATGTAACTCACAGAATGATGCTGGGATTTCGAATACATTGATCGCAATTCAAAAGATTCACCTGCTTTGCAGAGATCAACCACTCACCTTCTTGCTTACGGAGTCGATGGCCTGCCCAGCCTGCCAGTACACGGATTTGGCCATCCCAGAATTCACTAATGGCAAAATTTGATCTAACCAATCGTTGATCGTCCCGACTGCAACGGAAGACTTCTACATTGGAGACGATCCGCGATGTCCTAGAAGACGGAGCCTGAGACCAAGCGTAACCAGTCCGCAGACGATAAATGCGGTCCCCCAAGCGACGGCGGTCATCGAACATGATCGCGATTTCTGAACGGGGGTCACCGCCTGCTGGAGTCGATGGCACCCAATACACGCACTCTGGCGTGAAGAGATCAAGCCATTCCTCAAAAAGGAGACGATCTAAATTACGAGCTTCTCTCTCGAGAAGTCCACGAAAGAGATCTCGTTCGCTTACGTCCGAGACGATCTTGTCATTATTCTGCCAATCGGAAAAATCTGCGATGAGCTCCAGATAGAAGTCATTGGTGACATAGTGCGAGTAACGGGATGCGTTCGCTTTTGCATCGTTAGCATTCATTTTTACACCTCCCGTTTTATCGCGATGTTGAGATCGGACTTCATGAGGCGTTTCCATTCACGAATATATTCACGCATGAACAGCTCGTCGGTGGCCGGTCCTTTGACAGTTCCATTCTCCAAGATCTGAATACGATCGGGAATAGCGTACCCACGGTTCATATAAATCCATTCGTCCTCCGGCGCCGTCAAACCACGCTGAATTTGTTCAAAGTTTGTCAGGTCATCGACTTCGCCGAAATTCGGAAAACCCTCTTGAGTACGCATGCGAAGCGCGTTTATATCGGTCAACGCCTCCTCGCCAAGAGTCCCATCAACGTCTTCGATTTTTGTGCCGTACCAAACTGTTTCTGTTTCATCGAAGGAGACGGGCTGAAAGACTTGGATGTGATTACCCAAGAGAGACAAATTCGGGAAAATATTGATATTGACCGGCTCCGAGCCAGCAAGATCGAGCATCGACTCGGCCCGCTCGCCGTACATACTGCGAAATTTCTCCTGCACGTGCTCCATGCCGGGGTGAAGCGGCTCAATCGCCCAAAGTCCGCCAGGGCGCTTCTTCAAAGCTGGACGCTTATCCTTGAAGTGATGACCATTCCCCATGTATTGGATGTATATCGGGAGAGCATCTGGGTCAGTCTGGTAGTACGACATTCCTTTCTCAGTCGCCTCGTCGTCAAACCGGTTTTCGGTTTGAACCAGGGAGCGATGCGAGTAGATAACGTGATAGCCGTCGCCAGAGTTGTCGTAGGCGAGTTTCCAGTTACCTTTGTACTTAAACCTGTTCGCCTCGCAAAGAACGACCTTGCCGCCCGGATTGCGGTTCAGCCATTCATCGATCGGCTTTTTTATTGGCCCAAGATGATCGACCAATGATGGCGCCTCTATATTGAGGGTGCCAAAGATAAAGCCTCGATATGATTCGACCCGCGGCACTTGGGCGAGATTGTACTTTTCGTCTTTGGTCAATTTCTCAGCATAACCATTGGGCCAGGGTATGCCACGAAGCTTTCCCGTATTCGAATAATTCCACCCGTGATACGGGCATTGGAAGGCACGGTTATTTCCCTTGTCCACGCGACAAATAGTTGTTCCTCGATGGGTACATCGGTTGTATAGCGCGCGTATCGTTCCCTTCTCATCGCGCGTGATGATCAGCGGCCGCAAGCCCAGCTTGCTGGTTACAAAATCATTGGGGTTCGGAATCTGACTTTCGTGCGCGAGGTAGACCCATGTCCCGCCGAAGATATTGGTCATCTCCATGTCGAACACGACTGGATCCGTATAGATGAACCTATGAACCCGGTCCTCTTGAACAAGGCCGTCCCAGTCATAGTGCGGCTCGGCTTGCGGGCGTTTCATTATCTTGATGCGTTCAAATGTCATGGCTTTCCTTCTCTGTCTCAGCGGATTTTCGACTGCGGCGCGTTCTCAGAAGAAATCAAAGTACTCGTCCTGTTCCCACACTGTCGTGTCATCAGATAGTGGATCAGTCTTGTTTTCGGCAGAAAACTTCTCGTAACGACCGATCTCGGCCTGCTTTAGCTTGAGGTAGTAGTCGACGAAGGTTCCGCCAAGTGACTCTCGATAAAGAGGCTCACTGCCCATGAGCAGCAGCGCTTCATTCAAGCTCTTGGGCAGCATAGGATGTTTCGTCGCGTATGGATCAGTGTCCGGCGACCCAGGATGTCGATTGTTATCGATTCCGTCTAGGCCAGAGACGATCTGAGATGCGATGTACAGGTAGGGATTAGCCGATGGCTCACCAATCCTATTTTCGATGCGGCTGGCTGGATCATCTAGGGCTCCGAGCACCCGAAGCATCACTCCACGATGATCTGTGCACCAAGCAACACGATCTGGCGCCAGAGAGTTCGCGCGAAAGCGACGATAGCCGTTGATGGTGGGATTAGCGAAGAGTGTGGAGGACAACGCGTGATGCATGAGTCCGCCAAGATACGATTGCCCAAGCGGCGCCAATACTTGGCCCTCATTCGTCGGCATGAAAAGGTTCCGACCGTCAGAGGCGTCGACGAGCGATTGATGCAAATGCCAACCGCTCGAATAATAACCCGCCAGTTTTGGTCGGGTCATGAAAGTAGCGAGATAGCCCATGCGACGGCATATTTGACGAGTCGCCGTTCGAAACAGGACTACATTGTCCGCAGCTTCCAATGCATCACTTGGCGCGAAGGTACATTCCAGTTGGCCAGGTCCCCATTCTTTTTCTATCGAACGTAACGGCAAGCCGAGCCGCTCTAGATATTCCGCAAGTGCGGCCACAGGTTTGTGAATGAGGTCCATATTGGACTCTGAATGTAAGGAGAATCCTGGCTCCACCGGATACGTTAAAGGTGCTCGGCCCTTAATCCCGGGACTCCCTACGTTTTCGCTTGTAAGGTTGCCATCCACCAATTTCAGCAAGTACCATTCAATTTCCAACCCAACAACACTACGGAGATTTCGCTTCGAAAGGCGATCAAGTTGCTTACGCAGGAGATGTCGTGGCGAAAAGTGAAACGGAACGCCGTTCGTGAAGTATTCGTCGCATAGTATCCAGCCGACATTTAGCTCCCATGGCAATACACGAAATGTTGCCGGATCAGGTACAACGATCAGGTTTGGAGAACCTGTCATTTCCTCTAGTCCCATGCCGCCACCACGAGTAAATGATGAGAACACGCGTCCACCCGACGCATCAAGGGTCGTAGTCGCCACGTTGATGTTGTAACCACTTTCAAGCGCGCCAAGGAAAGCCGCTCGAGTTACCGTCTTGGCGCGAGACACGCCGTGAGGATCAGCCCAGGCAACTCTAAAAAGCCTGATATCTTCCTTCAGTACACGCTCCTTTAGAGCTGCGGCTTGTATATGTTGATCGTCAGACCAAAGACCGAATTTTCGAATGAATTTTTCGCTTTGCGCGGTCGGAAGTGCAACTACAGGGTCTATGAGCTTCATGTTGAATTTCCACATTGAGAAATGAACAAATTGACCGGAATGTGTTTGAGAGTGTAAGCCCTGCGCTTTAGCGCGGCGCGCAGGTGAATGGAGACCAGATCCTTCATGCGCCTGTGATGTTGATCGTCAGACCGAAGACTGAATTTTCGAATAATTCTCTCGCTTTTGGGAAAATTGGGGTCAGATTGAGGTAACCTCGATTTCCCGTCGTTACTCTGACACGCACTCAATCCCATACGAGCAACTCGAAGAGAATTTTTTAAATTTTTATTTTTTTAGGGGAAATTAATTTTATATTTTAATAATTATCGCATTAATATATAAGTGAATGTCACTGTGCTACTTTCCCCGCAGCAACAGGTTTATTTTAATTAATGCTGTGAATTTCGTATATTTCACACTATTTCATTATTATAAAACTACCTAAACCCATTAAATTTCGGCTCTTCACCTACTGTAACCACCTCAAGTTCTTTACCTTGAAGATTTTTCCATATGAAGATGCAAGGTGCGCGGCCTGTTCCTGCACATTGTTTTGTCTCAAGCCATCCTCTTGCTTTTAGTTCTTGCGCCATGTAATCAAAAGATTCTTGTGATTGCCGAGTTGGTTTCCAGCCCTCTTTCATTAAGGTCGTTCTAAGGAAGGTCTGCACAACCCCCGCCGTAGCGTGAGTTGAACGTCAAGAATTCACTCGATGAAACCTGAGGTGCGTTTTTACCGATTTTGTGGGCATATTGCCCCCGGTTTACTGCCTTTGCAGGCCGCTGGCGTGCGTTTGCCCGCATTGC
>CANFOS010000008.1 GCA_947448735.1 Comamonadaceae bacterium
AACGCCTTGGGCATCTAGCCCGTAATGCGCCCACTGCTGCGCACTCAGCACCACCGGCTCAGCGCAGTTCGTACAGTTCAGGCGTAGCAGGCGCTGGGCCACCACGCCGTTCAGGGCCGACACCAGGTCGTAGGCGTCCAGCCCCATGTGGGCAAAGCGGCCCAGCACGTCAATGGCGTTGTTGGCGTGCAGGGTGCTAAACACCAGGTGGCCAGTCAATGCCGCCTGCACTGCAATTTGCGCCGTCTCGCTGTCGCGTATCTCGCCCACCATCACCCTGTCTGGGTCGTGGCGCAATATGGAGCGCAGGCCACGCGCAAAGGTCAGGCCTTTTTTTTCATTGACTGGCACTTGCACCACGCCGGGCAGCTCGTACTCCACCGGGTCTTCAATGGTGATGATCTTGTCGCGCCCGGTGTTGACCTCGGTAATGGCAGCGTACAGCGTCGTGGTCTTGCCGCTACCCGTGGGGCCGGTGACCAGCAGCATGCCGTTGGGCAGGCTGGCCAAGCGGCGTATGTTGGCGCGGGTGTCGGCGTCAAAGCCCAAGGCTTCAAGCGTCATGGCACCCTGGCTTTGGCTGATCTGGGCGCGGTCTAGCACGCGGATGACGGCGTCTTCGCCAAACACGCTGGGCATGATGGACAGGCGAAAGTCAATCGCCCGCCCGCGCAGGCGCAGCGCAAAGCGCCCGTCTTGGGGCAAGCGCCGCTCGCCAATGTCCAGCGCGGCCATGACCTTCAGGCGAGAGACCAGTTGCTCGGCCACCAGCGGGTCAGCCACCGGGCGCTGGCCCAGCAGCACCCCGTCTATGCGGTAGCGCAGCGCCAGGCCGGTGCTGGTGCACTCCAGGTGAATGTCGCTGGCGCCGTCTTGCAAAGCGTCGTAGAGCAGCGAGTCCAGCAAGCGCACCACCGGGCTGGCCTGCTCTGAGAGTTGCAGGGCTGATAACTCATGCACCACCTCGTCTGCGCCCCGGGCCTGAAACTGCCCCATCGCGTCCATGGCCCGAAAGTCTTTGCTGCCGTCTTGCAGCAGGCGGGTGAAATCGGTTTCGCCCACTGCCTGCTCAGAAACCGGCGCTTGGGCCAGCACCTCCAGCCGCTCCAGAAGTACGTTGTCCAGCGCTTTGTTGGCCACTGCCAAGTAGCAGTCTGGCGTACCTCTCAGCAGCATCACCTGCCAGCGCTGGGCTTGGGCCAAGGGCCACAGGTCAAATGCAAAGCCCCAGGGTCCGCCTTCGGCTGGCAGTCCGTCAAAAACCACAGTTGCCTGTACGGGCAGCACGTTGGTGGCAACCATGGTCATTGCAGCTGCTCTACCAATTGAAAAATCGGCATGTACATCAATAGCACCACCCCGCCTATGAGCAAGCCCATCACCAGCATCAGCACCGGATTGACCAGACTGGTCACCACCTCGGCCAGGCGGCTGAGCTCTTCGTCGTAAAAGGCGGCGGCTTGCTCCAGCATGGCGCCCAACTGGCCGCTGCGCTCGCCGACGCGCACCATACGCAGCGAAACCGGTGTGGTCAGTGCCGCAGCCTCTAGCGCGCTGGACAAGCGCACGCCGGTGGATACCGCCTCGCAAGCTTGCGCCACACCCGGCTGCAAAGCGTCCGCTACGGCCATTTGCGTGGTAGACAGCGCCGCCACCAGCGGCACGCCCGCACCCAGCAGCATGCCCAGAGTCAGGTAAAAGCGTGCAAGGGCCAGCAAGCGCAGCTTGGCACCGAGCACCGGCAGCAGCCATAGCCGCTCGAGCACGGCGGCGCGCACCGCCGGGCGCTGCAGCACCAGCATCGGCAGCATCAGCAAGGACACGCCCACTGCCACAGTAAGCCAGCCATGGGCACCGGTAAATTGCCCCAGGCTGACCAAAGCCTGCGAGGCCGCAGGCAGCGCCCGGCCCGTGCCCTCCAGCAAGCCGGCAAAGCGCGGCACCACAAACACAAGCAAAAACATCAGTACCAGCGTTCCTGCGCCCAGCAACATGGCGGGGTACAGGCTGGCGTTGAGCAGTTTGCGCTGCAGGTCTTGCACCCACAGCAGATAGCGAGCGTGCGCGGCCAAGGCAATTTGCAGCTGGCCGGTGCGCTCGGCAGAGGTCACGACTGTGACAAACAAGGTATCAAAGCATTGGGGCTGCGCCGCCAGGGTGGCAGAAAAAGCAAGGCCCTGGCTGAGCCCTTCCACAACGCTGTGCAGTGACTGGGCCACAAGGACTTGCGCTTCTTTTTCGGCCAGCGTTTGCACGGCTTCGAGCAGCGTGATGCCTGCGCCCAATAAAACAGCTAACTCGTGACTGAACAAACGCAGGGGAAACCGAAACGTAATGCCAACCATTAAAAACCCAATGTGAAATGTTGTGCTTGGGCGTCAGCCAAGGTCTGCGGCAAGCTGTTCACGGCGGGTAGGCAACCCCTACCAGCTGCCAACGTCGGCGTCATCGCCTTGACCACCTGGTTGTGCGTCGCGACCCAAAGAAAACACATCGACCTCACCGTGCTCGCCCGGCACGCGGTACAGGTAAGGCCTGCCCCAGGGGTCTTGTGGCAAGGCCTTGGCCATGTAGGGCCCGGCCCAGCGCACTTGACCAGCTGGTGCCGCCATCAGCGCGGCCAGGCCCTGGTCAGCGCTAGGGTACTGCCCTGCGTCTATGCGGTATTGCTCAAGCCCTTTAACGATGGCTTCAATTTGCGCTTTGGCGATTTTGGTCTCGGATTTGCCAATCTGACCGAAGACCTTAGGGCCCACGTAGGCAGACAGCAAGCCGATGATGACCATCACCACCAAAAGCTCTAGCAGGGTAAAGCCGCGTTGCTTCATTGTTTGGCGGTTGGTAGCAGCGCGGTCAAGGAAACGGCAACAAGTATTCCAGCGCTGAACTGTTTAAATCGTTTGTGAGATTTGATTCGGTTGGTATTTTTCATATGCAGGAGCTTGTCAAAAAGGGGGGTGTACCCACACAAAATATTTCACATGTCTGACCTTATAGAACGAGGTCTGTTTAAGGTTTCAGAAATGCAGTTCAGTTAAACCCGGCCATTTTTTACAAGGCCTGACACGTTACTTGTAATCATATGTAAACATTACTTGAGTGATGTGTCACTTGCGAGACATCATTGTTTGGGCTTTTATACACGTTGGGCGTCGTCGTTGCCCTGGTAGCCGGCGAGCGAGAGCGCCCTCAGGCCTTGAAAGCGGGCCATGAGCATCTGGTAAGTTAAAAAAGTCGGTGCAACATCTCGTTGCTTCTTGCGCTGCACTGATGCCCGTTGCCACGCAGCTCGGGCTGCCCGTTCCGTTGCTCTACAGCGGTTAGCAGCACTCTCGCGGGATCAGCTTATTCAGCCATGGTGCGGCCAGGCTGAAGCAGGGCAGCACGCAGGCTTCTAAGGTGCTGATGTTGGATTTTGCGGACGGCGCTGCTAAAAGTTTGTTGATCTGAGTAACCTCTTTTAAACGCAAAACAACAATACCGACTGGGCGAAGAATCAGCGGTCGCTAATGCAGCTGACGTGCTGCAGTTCTGCACGCGCACTACGGCGCTGATTCCTACCGACTGCAGTGAGCAATACATGGGGTCGGAACTCCTCTCTTGCAGCCTCTTTTATTGACACATAGTGTTACGTGTTAGATATACTCAGACGGACAAACCAGCAGCCATTGGCGGCTAGCCGGTCGAACGGTTCGTATCCATTTCAACAACTTGTAAGAGATTTCAAACATGAAAAAGTCTGTTTTATCGATCGTGGTTTTGTCGGGCCTGTTGCTGTGCGCGCAAGCGCATGCACAGCTTTCGCCGCTGGGCGTGTGGAACCCCATTGACGAGGCCAGTGGCAAGCCCGCGGCAGAAGTCGTGATCAAGCTGAATGCTGCCGGAACCCTGTCGGGCGTGATCCAAAAAAACCTGATGGTTCCGCCCGGAGCCTCGGCGACCTGTGACAAATGCGCCGACGACCGCAAGGACAAACCCACGCAGGGGATGGAGATCATCCGCGGTGGCAAAAAGCTGGACGGCAAAGACGCCTGGGAGGGCGGAAAGATCCTCGACCCCAACGACGGCAAAGAATTCAGCGTGCGCTTCACGCCGATTGACGGGGGCAAAAAGATGGAGGTGCGCGGCTACATCGGCTCGCCTCTGTTGGGGAAAACGCAGACTTGGGTGCGGGTGGATAAGTAGGTCGATGTTTGGCTCGGCGAGTGAGGGATAGGTCTGCGGTTTGCAATGTCGGCATACGACCGGTTGCAGCGCAGACTCGTCGCTCTAGAAGACATAAGTTGTTTTGGTGACACGGAATGTCTTGCATAAATACAAAATTTTGTATAATCTGCCAGTGACTGATTCAAAGCCAGTCGAGTTTCGGGGAAGCTCCTTAGAGGACTTGCGACGCTTTCCATTAGCGGCAAGGCGCGAGGCAGGTCATCAACTCGACCAGGTTCAAAACGGTCAGGACCCGGATGACTGGAAGCCCATGAACACCGTGGGCCAGGGGGTGAAAGAAGTTCGGATTCGAGATGCCTCTGGAGCATTCAGAATCATTTATGTGGCCAAGTTTGCCGACGCCATTTATGTGCTGCACTGTTTTCAGAAAAAGACGGAAAGAACCAGCAAGGCGGATCTGGATTTGGCAGCGAAGCGATACCGTGATTTGTTAAAGGAGTTGGGCTGATGAGCAATCAACGATTTGCCAGTGTCTGGGATGCCATCGAAGACACGCACGAGGAGGCAGAAAATATGAAACTGCGCTCGGCCTTAATGACTGCGCTGAAGAGCCACCTTGCCCAAACCAAAATGAGCCAGGCACAAGCCGCGCAGCTTTTCGGGGTCACTCAGCCACGCATTTCGGACTTGATGCGCGGCAAGATCAATCTGTTCGGGCTGGACGCGCTGGTGAACATGGCCAGTGCTGCTGGCCTTCACATTGACATGCGCATCTTTCAAGCAGCTTGAGATGGTTGCGGGCGCAGCAAAGCTGCGCGCCATGTCAGAAGATTAAATTGACTTTGAGGATGATGTGCCCACCGAAGGGCTGGTCCCTGCCACAGACGCAGTTGACTTCCTTTTAAGCCCAAACGCTACCACCAGCATCACCAGCATGCTCAGCGCCACGGCAAGATAAGCGTGGCTAAAGCCGGCTAGCCCGCCGCCTTCAAAGTCAGCAATGGCGCTGATGCAGGTCACCGCCAACAGCGTTCCCACGGCGTTGAAAATATTGATCAGCCCTTGGGCTGTGCCGCGTTGGGCTGGTGGCGCTTCATCAATCGCAATCGAGCGCAGGGCGCCGCTGACCACCACACCCACGCCAATACCGACCAGGACAGACGCCACCACGAACGCGGTCAGGCCGGTCTGCGGCACGGCGCTTTGCAGGTAGCCCAGCGTCAACAGCCCAAAACCGAAGATCACCATGGTGCGGGCGCCCAGACGGTTCAGCAGCCTTCCTGCCGCCATCGAGCCCACCATGGAGCACAGCACCAAGGGCAGCAGTGCCAGCCCCGCGTTCTCAACGCTGACCCCATAAGCCAGTGTGGCGATGGAGGTCAAAAACACAATGCCGCCCATGGAAAAGCCCACGCCCAGCGTTAGCACGTAGGTATAAGCCAGTTGCCGGTTGGCAAACAGCTCAATCGGAATCAACGCTTGGGCTTGCCGTTTTTCAATGACGACCAGTGCGGCCAGCAGTACGCCACTGGCAGCCAGAAACCAGGGCCACAGCAGCAGCCCGGTGGCGGAGTCCGGCAGGCGCGAAATACCCATGACCAAACACAGCAGGAACAACAAAGTAACGGCAATACCCGCGATATCAATCGGCCCCGGTGCCGCGTCGGTGCGCTGGCGTGGCAGGCTGCGGGCGCCCCACCACAGCACGAGCAGAGCGACCGGAATATTCACCAGAAACAGCCAGCGCCAGCCCAGCGTGGATGTGAGCACGGTCGCCAGTGGCGGCCCCAGCACAAAGGCCATGCCGTGGGTGGCGCCAATCAGCCCCAGAATACGGCCCCGTCGCTCGGCTGTAAAAACATCACCAATCACCGCGCTGGCGACCGGCGCAATGCCCCCTGCGCCTATGCCTTGGATGGCACGGGCGAGCAGCAGCAGGTCAAAGCTGGGGGCGGCGGCGATGCACAGCGAGCCGATGGCGAACAGCGCGACACTGACCAGATACACCGGACGGCGGCCATGGCGGTCGCTGAAGTAGGCCATCAGCGCCGTGCTGCACATCGAACTCAGGGCAAACACGGTGGTCAGCAGTCCGGCGGTGCGGTTGTCGATACCAAAGGCCGCACGCAATGCAGGCAGCACCGGCCCGACGATGGCCGAATCAAGTGCCGCCATGAAGACACCGACAAACAGCACCTGCACCAGGCGGCGTTGTACTGGGGCAAGAGCAGGCGAAGTAGTGGGAGCTTGGGACTGCTGGGTCATTGAAGTGACTGAATTAAGCGGATCATTTTTTTGATTTCTGCGCACTGGTCTGTGACGTATTCAAAGCCCGCAGCCTCATTTGGCCGTGGCACTGGTTTGCTGCGCCTCAAGTGGGGGAGTGGAACACGCACACCTATTATTATTGATTGGCGTGCCTCCACGCTCATCAGCCAGGAAGGGCGTTTGCCAATCGTTATCCGGACGGTCATGTTGGCAAAGCTTGCAAGCCACGGGCATGGTGGGTGAGGCAACGCCTGGCAGCTTGACCGATTTGCCGCCTGCCAAGAAGCAACGTCTTTACCGGCCGCTGACCTTCACCGCATGCGTCACGGTTGATGCCGCTGGGCTACAAAGCCCGCGCTGAACAGGTGATGGTGATTACCGTGACGGCCTGGGATGCCAACTGCCAACGGCATGTTCCGGTGCTGTGGGACGTATCGCGGGTTCAGAACGAGCTCGCTGCACGCGCTGCGCGCAGCGCCGAGCTCGGGGCGCAGCTTTGCGAGCGAGGCTCTTTGTAGAGCGTATGTGCACCAGCAAAAACACCATCGGGGCCACTTACTCGGGCTCTATACCGGCCTTTTTGGCCAGGCGCAGGTTCACTTCCACTTCCTTGCGGATAAAGCGGTCAAATTCCTCGGGCGAGCCGGTCCAAGGCTCGATCGACAGGGCCATCACACGCTTTTTGTAGTCGGCATCGCCCATCGATTTGCGCACTGCCGTGTTGAGTGTCTGCAGCAGCGCGGGCGGCAGCTTGCCGGGCGCAAACAGGCCCCACCAAGCGCCTGTCTCGACTTCCGGCAGACCCTGCTCAGCCATGGTGGCAACTTCTGGCAAAAACGGGGTGCGCTGGGCAGCCAGCACACCGACGTACTGGAACTTGCCACTGCCGCGCATGCCGAGCGTGGACGCAATGGTGGTGACGCTGAAAGCCACATGCCCGCCAGCCAGGTCCGTCATGGCCGGGCCTGTGCCCTTGTAGTTGACAGCCGTCATCGGGATACCGGTTGCCGTACTGATCATTTCGGCGGCGAGCCGCGTGGACGCTTCCGACACACCAAACGACAAGGGTTCGGCTTTGCGCTTGCCCAGAGCCGCGAGGTCTTTCATGTTGGCAACGCCAGTGGCTGTGGCGGCAACAAGTACCAGCGGGGCGCGACCCAAGGTGGCTATGGGCGTGAAGTCGTTGAAAGTGTCGTAGGGCAACTTGCGAACGAGCGCCGGGTTCGTGGTGTGGCCGTTTTGCTGGACCATGAGCGTGTAACCGTCCGCAGGCGCGCGCACCAGCGACTCGGAGGCGATGGTGCCGCCGGCTCCTGCGCGATTGACAGGCACCACGGTTTGCTTGAAGTGCGCCGACAGCGCGTCAGCCAGCACACGGCCAATCGCATCTGTGCCCCCGCCGGGTGTGCTGGCAATGATGAGCTGGATGGGTTTGTTGGGGTAGGCCTGGGCGACGGCGCCCGGTGCGACCGCCACCAAGCAGGCAGCGGCAGCAAGCGCATGAAGTGAAAGATGACGCACTTGCATGGATGTCTTTCTCAGGGGCGGTTCAGTCAAGACGCGGCATGCGCAGCACCACCGCCTGCGACAGCGTGCTGGCCGTCAGGCGAGGTGTCTCGCCCGCAGCGACATCCACCGCCGTGTGTTCAAACCAGTCGTCGCCATTGGCAAAGCTGCCGCTGCCGCTCTGGAAGAACATGATCTGACGCTGTTGCTGCGCCGGTAGCATGTAGCTGGCACCAGCGTCCAGCCGCAGGCACTGCACCTGCACCTCGCGCTCGGTAAAGGTGCCAATGGGCTTGACAGCCACGCCGGCGTGGCCCTTCAACGGCAGCCACGGAAAGTTCTTCTCGCGAAAATGCACCGGCTCCATGAAGCGAGGCCGGGGGTATTCGACGGCACGGCCGCTCTGGTGCTCCCAGATGGCCTCGTAAGCGTCCTGGTTCTTGCGGCCGTCGGCCGCCGGCTCCTTGCGGCGGTACACGCCGCCCTCAAAGTCACCCGTTGCCTTGAGTTGCGCAAAGCCTTCTTCCATCTGGCGCCGGCTCAGGTAGCCGTGCCCGGAAGGCCCGCCAAACTGGATCACCATGGCCAAGCTATCGCGACCCACCTCCTCCTGATTCTGTGGCCCGTAGTGGGTGCCCTCGGGAAAATACGCGAGGTCGCCCTCTTCGAGGTTGTGCTTGGGACCGATGTTGGTCGAGTCCTTCACCGAAAAGCGCAGCTGGTCAAAGTTGTGCCGGTGCCGGGGTGACTTGAAGCTCACATCGGTATCGGCCAGCAGCAGCTGGTAGTTGTCTGGCCGGCCCTCCTGCCCTTCGAGCAGGGTCTTGAAGTTGATGGTCCCGCCGCGCACGGCTGGTACCGGCGTCCATGGGGTGGTCTTGGAGTGGGCAAGGCGCATGGGTGTCTCCTGGAGCAATTTGCGGTAACAAGTCAGAACGTGGGGTGCACAAACACGATCAGCTGCGTGGCGTCGGCGGCGACCAAGCGCAGCTTTTCGCCTTCAGCGGCATGGGCTACGTCGCGCAGGGCATACGGTGCTTGCGTGCCAGCGCAGCTGACCATGCCCTGGCCCTGCTCCACGAAGCAGCATGCCGTGCCGGGGACTTCAAGCGCTGCACCGGGTGCCAGCCGATAAAGGTCCAGCCCCACCGTATTGCGGCCATAGTCCCACACGCGCTTGTGCTCGACCCCGGCAGCACCGGGCACGGGCAGCCAGGTCAGGGCATCCGGATGCACGAGCACAGGCTTCTGGAAGCGCTGCTTGGGGTACGCCATGCGGCGACCCATGGCCGCCTCCCATGTGGCCTGGAAGCTGTCCACGCCTGTGCTGGTGGTGTCGCCTGCGGCAAAGTAGCGGCCCTCGCTGAACCGGCCGCTGGCTGCCAGTTTTTCGACGGCAGCCACCCTTTCGGCTTCCGACAGGTAGCCGCAGCCGCTGGGCCCGCCGATCTGCAGCACCAGTTGTATGGTGTCCTGCCGGGAGGTTTGCGGGCCGTAGGGTGTGCTTTCTGGAAAGTAGCCGATGGTGCCCAGCTTCATGGTGCCGTCGGTGGCAAAGTCAAACTCGCCCTGCACCTGTACGCGCACCTGGTCAAAGTTGTGGAGGTGGCGGGGAGAGAAAAAGTCGGTTTCAGACCAGACCAGTCGCAGGAAGAAATTGCCCGGGGTTCCCGGCACGCCTTCACCCAGGTCCTTGTAGCGGAAAGAGCCCACGCGGTGGTTGATGCCACGCGACTTGATTTCCGTATCTGCATAGCGCACGAATTTCATGTTTGTCTCCTGGGGCGTATGAAAGCCTCTGGTTATTATGTCGCAATGTCACGTCAGGCTCCAGCGTGCTCGCCAATCGTTATTGAGACGGTCAGGATGGCGAAGCTTGCAAGCCACGGGGTCGGTCATCATTTTTCGCCCGGCCACGGGCATGGTGAGTGAAGCAACGCCTGGCAGCTTGACCGATTTGCCGCCTGCCAAGAAACAACGTCTTTACCGGCCGCTGACCTTCACCGCATGCTTGTGGATCTCCCCGGGCGTGGTCATCCACACCTGGCCGCGGTCTCTTGCGGCCGCAACGTGCTGCAAGGCACGGCGCAGATGACGCAATCTGTAGGGCTGGCCAACGATGTAGGGGTGCAGTGCGATGCCCATGACCAGCGGCGCTGAACCGGGCGCCTGTGTTTGGTCCAGCATTTCATCGAGCTGGTCAATGATCATTTGCGCAAAGTCTTTGCCGTCCATCTGACGGGCGACGATCATCGGGATGTCGTTGAGTTCTTGGGGGTAGGGGACTGCCCACAAAGCTTGACCGCCACGGGTGCGCATGGGCATGGGTTGGTCGTCGTGGCACCAGTTCAGGGTGTAGCCATAGCCGGTTTCGGCCAGCAGGTCGGGGGTTTGCAGGCTTTCAGAAATCCATGGAGACAACCAGCCTGCGGCTGACTGACCACTTTCCTGTTGAATGCGATCGCGGCATTGCAGCAACAGATCGCGTTCATCCGCTTCATTTAAAACGCCCTGTCGTTCGGCATTGCTGTGGCCGTGGCCCACCAGTTCGTCACCGCGTGCCACGCAGGCCGCCACCAGTTCGGGGCAGTGGTCGTAAAGCGCGGTGTTGATGAGCGCAGCTGCTGGCAAGCACAGGCTGTCGAACAAGTCCAGGCAGCGCCAGGCGCCAACGCGGTTACCGTATTCGCGCCAGCTGTAGTTCAGCACATCGGGTTGCGGGCTGCCTGGGCCAATGCCTGCGCCCATGCCCTCGCCGAAGGCGAAGTGCTCGATATTGAAACCGAGGTAAACCGCCAAGCCAGCACCGTTTGGCCAGCGATAAGGGTTGCGTTGATGGATACCCTGGTAGTCAAAGCGGCCGTGCGAGGGCAGGGCACCTGTATAGATGGCTGGCATCAGTCGTTCACAGCACTGCCAGGCCAGCGCGCACCATCAGCCACTCGGCGCTGTCGTTCCACACGTCCATGTGTGTGATCAATCTACTTTTGACGACGTAGCGGTCAACGTAGCGGTTGCCTTCAAAGGGTGTGCCGTCCGGCCATTCGCCATACAAGGTGCCCAAGCTGTAGACCACAAACTCGTCAGCGGCGGCACCGTTTGAGCCGGCAATCACCGTTTCGGTGCGTTCAATCCGTTTTTTCACCCATTTGTAACGCGACGCGTTGAATTTGGTGCATTCGGCTGGGGCGTTCATGGCCCGGCCACCCGTGAAAAGGATTTTCATGCCGGGAGCCGTGTAGCGGCTGGCCGCTACAGGGTCCGGCAACATGATCAGGCGCAGGAATTCATTGACGATTTCGGCCGCAGTGGCTGGGCTGCTGAAAGTGGCGTGAACGGTGGTCAATCAAGTGTCTCCTGTGCCTGTCGTGCTGGACTGCTGGTCTGAAAAATTATGTTATCACCTCGACGTTGGCCAATCTGGCCACGTTGCGCCAGGTGTCGATTTGCTCGTTGATCAGCTTGACAAACTCAGTGCCGACCACCGCGTTTTTGCGCGGCAGGGTTTGAATTTCTTCCAGGCGCGCTGCGATGTCCGGTTTGGCCAGAATTTCAGGGATCAACGCAGACAGGCGTGCCACCACAGGCGCTGGCAGCCCTTTGGGTGCAGACAAGCCCAGCCATTGGGAGCCCGTCAGTTTGGGAAAGCCAAGCTCGGCAAAGGTTGGAATGTTGGGCAGAGCAGGCAGCCGGCTTGGGGTAGACACAGCCAAGGCCCGCAGTGAGCCCGCTTTGAGCTGGGCCACGTTGGTGGTGATCGGGTCCAACAGGCTTTCGATCTGTCCGCCCAGCAAGTCCTGCATGGCAGGCGCGCTGCCTTGGTAGGGAATGTGGTCGTGGTTGGGCGCTTTGCCTTCAATTTTCAACATCTCGCCAAACAGGTGGTTGGCTGAGCCGATACCCGACGACCCATAGCGCACGGGCTTGGTTTTGGCGGCGGTCAGGTATTGGTCCAGTGTCTGGAAGGGCGACTGTGCCCGCACCAGCAAGACCATAGGCGCTTCAACCAGCATGCCTAAATGAGAAAAGTCGTTCACCGGGTCAAACGGCATGGTCTTGCGGGTGGCCGTGGCATAAATGTGCACCGATGCGTGGCTCACCAGCAGCGTGTAGCCATCGGCAGGCTGCTTGGAGACGTAATCGGTGCCCACCAATCCGCCTGCGCCGGCGCGGTTTTCAACGATCACGGTTTGGCCCAGTGCCTGCGACAGGTGCGGGGCCATCAGGCGGGACACGGTGTCTACCAGTCCGCCCGGTGGGAATTGCGCCACCAGACGAACAGGGCCGCGTGTGGGCCAAGCGCTCTGGGCGCTAACGAAAGCGGGGGCTGCGAGCATGGATGCACCTGCTGCCAATAGGTCACGACGTTTCATGGTTGCTCCTGAAGAAGATCGCCGGACTGCCAGCGATAAGGTGAGTGGGAAAGCTGAAAAACTAAAAACACCCAACCTACTTAGCAACTCGTGTGCCAAGTCTCATCAAGCCGCGCACCGAGCATTTGAACCGTCAAAACAATGTGAAATCTGGTGTTGATGTGCCGTATTGGCATCTAGGCCAATAAATACGTGAGCTAGATGCTCCTGAAACCATAGCAAATAAATTGCCCCAGCATTACCCTGATTCAAGGCCTGACGCCCGGCGTCTCCATCAGCATGCCTTTGGCACGCACCGCCAGGTGCAGTTCCAGCTCAACGAGTTCGGGCGCGCCGTAGGCAAACGGTTCGGCCCGCACGCCGCTCATGCAGTTGCGCAGTCGGCGCTGCAAGGAGCCCAGGTTTTGCCATTCCAGCCGGTACACCGGGTAGCCCGTGTGGTGCGCCTGCGGAATCTGGCTGCTGCCCAGCCGGCCACCGGCGTTGTCGTCGTGGCATTGGGCGCAGGACAGGTTGAGCTGGCCCATGCGCTGGGTGTAGCGCTGCTGACCGCGCTGGCGTGCAGCATCGAGCCTGCTATCTGCAGGCGGCGCAAGCGGCAAGCCGCGCGACTGATGCGCTACAAAGCTTTCCAGGCTCAGCAACTCCTGGCTTTCCAGGCGCAGCGGCTCGGCCTGTTGGTGTTTTTGACGGCACTGGTTGATGCGCTGGCTCAAGGTGATGGGTCGCTTGAGCAGATCGTCAAAAGCCGGGTAGCGGCTGGCAGCGCCTTTCATGCTGCCTGGGGTGTGGCAACTGGCGCAGCTTTTTTGACTCAGGCTTGGCGGCTTTTGCCACAGCGCTTCACCGTCTTTGACCCACAGCATGCCTGGGTTCAAGGTGTCGTCAGCCTGCATGGCCTGGGTTGAGGCCGCCATGAAATCTGTACCCGATCGGCGCTTGTCTGCGGCTGTACCGCCCTGGGAATAAGCGCTCGTAGCTACCAAAAAAAGAGCGGCGAGAGACCAATACCGCATCAAGCCACAACACTCAAGCTGATGGTCTCGGTCTGGCTAAACCCGTTGTCACCTTCCCATGTCAGCGTCAGTGTGCCGCTCTCGGTGGCCCGCGTGTGAAACGCCAGATAGGGGTTGGCTGACACTGCAGAAAACATTTCAGCGCTGAACACCAGTTCGCCGTTGTAACGGCAGCTGAACTTTTTGATGATGTTGCGCGGCAGGATTTTTCCGCTCTCATCAGGCCGAAAGCCAGTCTCCATCGGGTGGCCAATGGTGGCGCGTATTTCTATCACCTCGCCGCGCTTGGCCGTTTTAGGCGCGTTGATCAAGGTGCGGGCCATCAGGCTTCCCCCTCGATACACGCCGCAAGCGTGACGATGACCTCGACGGTATGCGACCAGAACGTGCCGTCACTCATGTGCGCCACAGCCGCCAGTTTTTGGGTGGTGGCCAGGCGGATACGGGTGCTGACCTCGGCCTTGCCGTAACGCGGGCCCAGGTCAAACTTGACGGTGTCGCGTTGTGGGTTTTTTTCATTGAAGACGGCAATCGCCTTGACGTGGTTGGCTGCCGTCATGGGGCTACTCACCGACACGGTGATGGGCACCACATTGCCGTTGTCGACCAGTTCGGCAATCTCGAGTTTGACATTGCCTTCAGTGACTTTTTTACCTGCTGCGTAAGCGGACACTGCCAGCGCCAGTTCATCGGTGTTGGCCAGGGCCGGTTGCATCAGTGTCAAGGCGGTCAGGCTTGTGCTGGCCAGCACAAGGCTCCTGCGCGTCAACAGGGCAGGGGTCGGGTTCATCGTCATGGTTTCAAAGTCATCAGGTAAGCCAACACATCTTCAATCTGCTGGGCGGTCAGCAGCGGCTGCCCCGCCAGGTTTTTGGCGACTTGCGTCAAGCCATCGGTCCGGTAGTAGGCCGGCATGATGCTTTCGGGGTTCAGGCGCCTGCTGTCTGTCAGCCGCAGCCGCAATTGCCCTTCAGACCATCGGCCACCCGCACCGGCCAGGCCAGGTGCCAGGTTGCCCTGAAAGCGTTCTTCGGGTAAGGGGCCGTTGTGGCACAGCAGGCATAAACCCACCTGGCGGTTGGCAACAATGCTGCGGCCTTTGGCGGCATCACCGGCCGTGCCTGTGAGAGAGGCCGGTATCGCATCGCCCACCACCTCGTAAGAATTGGGCTGAGCCCAGGCCAATGCAGGCAGGCACAGCACCCAGGGTGCCAGGCTTGCCCACATGGCCCTGGGCACTTCAGGCCCGCTTCAGGCTTTGATTTTTGAGCGGCAGGTCGCGGATGCGCTTGCCAGTGGCCGCAAAAATTGCGTTCAGCACCGCTGGCGCGGCCACCGCAATGGTCGGCTCGCCCACACCGCCCCAAAAGCCACCGGAGGCCACAATCACCGTCTCGACTTTGGGCATGTCGGCCAGCTTGAGTACCGGGTAGGTGTTGAAGTTTTCCTGCTCGATGCGGCCGTCTTTGACGGTGCATTCACCGTAAAGCGCCGCGGTGAGGCCATAGGCGAACGAGCCTTCTACCTGCGCTTCAATTTGCTGCGGGTTCACGGCGTAGCCGCAATCGGTCGCAGCCACGATGCGGTGAACTTTGACTTCGCCGGCATCGCTGACAGAGACCTCGGCGCAAGCCGCCACATAGCTGCCGTAGCCCATGGTTTGGGCAATGCCTTTGAAGACTTTTTGGCCATTGATGTCCGGTGCAGGCTTGCCCCAGCCACCGCGTTCGGCCGCCGCGTTCAGCACGGCCAGATGCTTGGGATGGTTCGCCATCAGCTTGCGCCTGAGTGCCAGCGGATCTTGCTGGGTCGCAGAGGCAATTTCATCGATAAAAGACTCCAGATAAATCGCATTCTGGTTCAGGTTCACACCGCGCCAAAAGCCTGGCGGCACATGCGGGTTGCGCATCGCGTGGTCAACCAGCAGGTTGGGGAAGCTGTAGCCGATCGATGCCTCGGGGCCAGGTGCATTCAAGCCCTGAAAGACCACCGGGTCTTTGCCGTTGACGATGTTTTGCGGTGCCACGCCCGCCAAAATTGACTGACCTGAAATGCGCATGTGCAAACCGGTGATGTTGCCTTGCGCATCGAGTCCTGCCGTCATTTTGCATTGCGTGATCGGGTGGTATCTGCCGTGCAGCATGTCCTCTTCACGCGACCAAATCATCTTGATCGGCGTACCGGGCATTTCTTTGGCAATCGCGACGGCCTGGCGCACATAGTCGGTCTGGCCACGCCTGCCAAAGCCGCCGCCCAGGTGCAGCTTGTACACATCGCACTGCGCAGGGGTCAGGCCAGCGGCTTCAGCGCATGCGGCCAGTGCGGCCTCGCCGTTTTGCGTCGGGCACCACACCTCGCAGCGCGTGGGTGTCCACTTCGCGGTGGCGTTCATGGTCTCCATGGTGGCGTGGTTTTGAAACGGATATGAGTACACAGCTTCAATTTTGCGAGCACTGGCCGCAATAGCTGCCTTGGCGTCGCCGTTCTCGTTGCCCACCACGGCTTGGGGTGCATCAAGGCCGGCCTTCAAAAAGGCGGCGATGGTTTCGCTCGATACTTTCTCGTTGGGGCCGTTGTCCCAAACAATCGGCAACGCGTCAAGCGCCGACTTGGCGCGCCACCAGGTATCGGCCACCACGGCCACGGCGCTGTCGCCGACGCGCACAACTTTTTTGATGCCTGGACGCTTTTCAATCGCTGCGGCGTCGAAGCTTTTGAGTTTGCCGCCAAACACCGGGCAGTCCTTGATGGCGGCATTGAGCATGCCAGGCAGCACCAGGTCGCTGGCGTAAATTTGCTTGCCAGTGGTTTTGTCAACCGTGTCCAGGCGTGCCAGACGCTTGCCAGCCAACTTCCAGTCTTTGGGATCTTTGAGGGTGATGGCCGTTGGTGGCGTGACCTTGGCTGCCGCAACGGCGACTTTGCCGTAACTCGTTTTGCGGCCCGTTGGCGTGTGGGTGATCACGCTGCTGGCGGCCACGCATTCAGAGGCGGGTACTTTCCACTCGTCAGCCGCCGCTTGCACCAGCATCATGCGGGCCGCCGCGCCGCCTTTGCGCACATAGTCTTGCGACTGGCGAATGCCCTGGCTGCCGCCGGTGCCAAAGTTGCCCCACACGCGGGCGCGTGCCAGGTTTTGGCCGGGGGTGGGGTACTCGGTCGTGACTTTGGCCCAATTGGCATCCAGCTCTTCAGCCACCAGTTGTGCCAAGCCGGTCAGCGTGCCTTGGCCCATTTCAGAGCGCGCAATGCGGATGATGATGCTGTCGTCAGGCTTGACCACAACCCAGGCATTGACCTCGGCAGGCACGCTGTCTTGTGCCAACGCGCTGCCCGCCAGCGGAATGTGAAAGGCCAGCACCAGCCCGGTGGAGGCTGTGGCACCCAGAAAGCCGCGACGCGAGAGTTTGCCCGTTGGCGTCAGAGCGATGGTGTGGGCCGGTAAGTTGTGCTGATTCATGTCGTGCTCCCATCGGTGTGAACAATCGCCAGTGCGGCGCTTTTGGTGCTGCCTTGGGCGACAGCCTTGATGCCGGCACGCACCCGGTTGTAGGTGCCGCAGCGGCAGATGTTGGTCATGGCCTCGTCAATGTCTTTGTCGGTTGGATTTGGCTTTGCCTTGAGCAAGGCGGTAGCGGCCATCAACATGCCGCTTTGGCAGAAGCCGCACTGCGGCACGTCCAAGGCAGCCCAAGCTTTTTGCAAAGGGTGAGACCCATCTGCTGACAAGCCTTCAATGGTGACGATTTTTTCGGTGGCATCCACACTCGACACGGGCCGCACGCAGCTGCGTGTGGGTACGCCATCGATATGCACGGTGCACGCGCCGCACTGGGCGATGCCGCAGCCGTATTTGGTGCCGGTCAGCCCCAGCTGCTCCCGAATGACCCACAGCAGCGGTGTGTCCGCCTCTGCTGTAAAGTCTCGAACTTTTCCATTGACGTTCAGTTGTGCCATCGTTGTCTCCAGGGTGATGTAGCGAAAAATAAGTATGAATATTATTCGATAAATGGGCCTCAGGTGCAAACCCGATAGGACCGGGTTCTGGTTTGCCTGAGAATGACTTGACTTACCGGAGATGACATGTCAGCTGCCAAATTCACGCGTCGCCGCTTCAGCCTGGCCGTCACGGCCGCAGCCAGCGCGGTCTGCTCCCCCTTGTTGGCACAAAACGCCTGGCCCAATAAACCGATCCGCATCATCGTGCCCTACACACCCGGCGGCTTTACCGACCAGATGGCGCGCATCGTACAGGGGGGTCTGCAAAATCGCTTGCAGCAATCCGTCGTGATCGACAACAAGCCAGGCGCCAACAGCATCATTGGGGTAGACATGCTGGCCAAAGCGCCGGCAGATGGCAGTACCTTTGCGGTGGTGATTGCGGCTTATGCGGCCAACACCACGCTGTACCCCAAGTTACCCTATGACCCCCGAAAAGACCTGACGGGCGTGTCCTTGCTCGGCATCTCTCCGTTGCTGGCGGCTATCAACAACGATGCCCCATTTAAAAATGCCAAAGAGCTGATTGCGTATGCCAAGGCCAACCCTGGCAAGGTCAGCTTTGGTTCATCGGGCAATGGCTCGGCTGCGCACCTGACGAGTGAACTGCTGAAGTCCCTCACGCAAACCTACATGGTGCATATTCCTTACCGGGGCGCGGTGCCCGCCTTGACAGACTTGATGGGTGGGCAAATTCAATTGTTTTTTGACGCAGCGACCGGGCTGATCACCCAGGGCAAGGCGGGCAAGGTGCGCCTGATTGGTGTGTCCAGCGACCGCCGTCTGCCTGCGGTACCGGATGTGCCAACGTTTATCGAGCAGGGCTTTGCAGGCTTTACCGGCAGCACCTGGGCCGGCATGCTGGCGCCCAGTGCAACGCCCAAAGACATCGTCAAGCGCATGTCTGACGAGGTGGGCCGCATCATCAAAAGTGACGAGACACGCGCAAGACTAGACGCCATGGGCACGTTTGCGGCAGGTGGCAGCCCGGAAGAGTTTGACGGATTTATCGCTTCTGAGACCAGCAAATGGGCCAAGGTCATCAAGGACGCTGGCGTGAAAGCGGACTGAGCAGCTAGTCGTTGGCAGGCGGTGCAGCGTTTTGCACACGCCGCGCGCCGTCAAAGCGGCGCGCCCAGTAGTCCACGCTCATGTTTTCAACCCGAACTTCAGCGCCTGGCTTGGGCGAATGGATAAACCGGCCTTCGCCGACATAAATACCCACGTGGCTGAAAGCGCGCCGCATGGTGTTGAAAAAAACCAGGTCACCGGGTTTGAGTTCGGATTTCTCAATGTTTTGGGTCACGGCGGCTTGCTGCTCAGCGCGGCGCGGCAAGATCAGTCCAACGGTTTGCTCGTACATGGAGCGCACAAAGCCGCTGCAGTCAAAGCCTGTTTCCACCGTGTTGCCACCGCGTTTGTAGGGCACACCCAAAAACCCCATGGCGTTGACGACCAGCTCCGAAGCCTTGCTGCTGACGTTTTGCCGAACCTGGTCAAACTGGCTGAGCAGTCCTTTTTCAACCAGGAACTTGTCAAGGTCGTCACCGTTTTGAGCAGGCGCTGCATAGGCGTTTGCCACTAAAAGCAAGGCCGTTGCGAGGGTGGTCAAAGCAGGTTTAAAGCGCATGGCTCTGAGGATACTTGAAACACCCTGTGAAAGTCAACCTCAAGTTGTTTCTTGAAAGCGACGATAAACCATTGATTTTTAACAAAATAAGCCGTATTTCCGGTAAAACCGCAGGCCCGTCCCTTCGCCCTATGGGATAGTCTTGTCAACAGCCTGATGCCCAAACCCTGAACAATCCGCCTTTTGCCATCGCGGTGATGGTGGCATCGGCAAGCGTGTGAAAATCAGCCGATGTTGTTCAGCCAGGCTTTGGCCGCCCCACCAGCTCGCGCGGCCTTTGCCAGCGGTGCTCGCGACACCTTCATGGTGATTCCGTCTTATCTTCCGTTCGGTCTGGTGTGCGGCGTGGCTTCTGTCAACGCCGGTCTGACGATGGGCGCTTCGCTGGCGCTACCGGCACTGGTTTATGGCGGGTCGTCACAGGCCGTGCTGCTGCAATTTGTGCAGAGCAACGCGTCGCTCTGGATTGCCGTTTTGTCAGGCTGTGTCATCAATCTGCGCATGGCGGTGTACAGCGCAGCCATGGCCTCGAAGGTGCGCCATCTGGGCAAGCCGCAGCGCATGCTGGTGGCTGCCTTCATCGTGGACTACAGCTTTGCTTTTATCCGGGCCAGAGAGGAATCACATCCGCACGATAAGCACCTGATGGCTTACTACGCTGGCTCCAGCGCCGTTAGCTGGCTGGCCTGGGTGCTGTTTTGCGCCATTGGCGTGTTCGCAGGCAATGTCGTGCCGCCCAGCTGGCAGCTTGACTTTGCCATTCCGCTGTCTTTTATTGCGGTGGCTGCGCCCTCCGTTCGCAGCCTGCCCATGGGCGCCGCGGCACTGGTGGGCGGGATAGCCAGTGTGATGCTTTTTGCACTGCCGCTCAAGCTGGGTCTGATCGCAGCCTGCCTGGCAGGCTTGACGGCTGGGATATTGACGCAAAAATGGACCAAGCGCCCTATATGACCCCTCTGAGCACGTTTGAAAGCTGGAGTCTGGTGCTTGGCCTGGCTTTGGGCACATTTTTGATCCGCTACTCGTTCATCGGCCTGTTTGCAGACCGTGACATGCCTGACTGGCTGGACCGGGCGCTCAAACTCATGGTGCCCGCCATCTTTGCGGCGATTGTTTTCAGCGGTGTTGCTATCGTCAATGGCACGTTGGGCGCTGAGGTTGCCGGGCTGGCCTTTTGGCCACGTTACGCCGCTGCCGTCGCAGCCGCGATGGCAGCAGCCCTGACACGTGGGAACATGCTGATGACGCTGGCCGTTGGCATGGCGACTTTGCACGGCTTGCCTTGGCTCTTTCGCTGACACTGCCTGGCTGGCTGACCGTTATCATCAAACCATGATGTTGATGGCTTCTTGGCGCGGTCTGCTGGCGCGCACCAACCACAGCGCCAAGGCCTGGCTTCTTCAGTGGTGGAAGCTGCTGCAGCTGGGTGCCGTGCTGATGTTGCTGGCGCTCAGCCCGTCCAGCTACAAGCGTGTAGACCGGCTGGTGCTGGCCCGGCATGTGTACGACAACACGGCCCCCATCATGACCAGCTTCACGCTGCTGTGCGCCATCATCAGCCTGGTTCTGACGCGGATCGTGACGACCACCGCCCTGAGCTACGGCCTGTCCCAATATGCCCTGCAAGTGGTGATTCGCGTGCTGGTGCTTGAACTGATACCGCTGACTGCGGCTTTGTTTGTGGCCCTGCGCTGCACCATTCCTGACGGGGCTGAGCTGGCCGAGCTGCGCGCGCGCGGAGACCTCGACAAGCTGCGGCGCCAGGGCATCAACCCGCTGTCCAGAGAAGTGTTGCCGCGTGTCATGGCGGGTATTTTTTCAACCATCACACTGGCCGTACTGAGCTGCGTGGTGGCGCTGCTGGTGGCCTATGTGGCGATTCACGGCTTTAACCTGGCCGGCTTTGCGGGTTACACGCGCTCTTTTGGCCAGGTGTTCAGCCCGGCCGTCACGCTGATCTTTGTCTTGAAAACATGGCTGTTCAGCTTGGCCGTGTCATTGATCCCGATGGCATCGGCCTTGTATGGCACGGCGCAAAACAATACCCGAACCAGCGCTGAAATGCGCGGCCTGGTGCGCATGTTTGCCATCATTTTGCTGGTCGAGGTGCTGTCGCTCGTTGGCAACTATTATTGAAGCCCCATGACAGACAAACCCGACCTCCCAAACGACACGGTACTTCCCCAGGTGCCAGACCATCTGGAGTTCAAGGCTGTGCTGTTGCTCAGCTTCATGCTGGCACTGATCGTGGCGGCGGCGGTGTACGTGATGTATTCACGGGGCCTGTTTGAAAGCACGCAAAAGCTGGTGCTGGTGTCTGAAGATTCCGAGGGCGTGGTCGTCGGCATGAACCTGACGTTTTCAGGCTTTCCGATTGGCCGGGTGCGCCGCATTGAACTGGCCGACGACGGCAAGGCCCGCATTGTGGTCGACGTGGCCAGCAAAGACGCGCACTGGCTGCGCCAGTCCAGCGTTTTTACCGTGGTGCGTGGGCTGGTGGGTGGCACCAACATTCGTGCCTATACCGGTGTGCTGACCGACAAACCTCTGGAAGACGGTGCGGTGCGTACCGTGTTGCAAGGCGATGCGGGCGCCGAAGTGCCCAAGCTGATCGCGACGGCCAAGGACCTGCTGGAAAGTGTCAGTACGCTGATCAGCAAGCAAGGTGCCTTGGGTGCCAGCTTGGGCAACCTGCAAACCCTCACGGCCAAGATCAATGGGCCAGGCGGTGCCCTGACGGTGTTGCTGGGCGGCGAGGCTGAAGCCAAAAAACTCATCACCACGCTGGACCGCACCAATGCGCTGCTGGCCAAAGTCGATGGCCTGGCGGCAAAGGCCGACGCCCAGGTGTTTGGTGAGAAGGGCGTGTTGCCAGAAACCCGCAGCGCGGTGCTGCAGCTCAATGCGCTGCTCGGTGATGCCCGTAGCAGCCTGAAAAAAGTCGACGCTGTGTTGGTCGAAGCGCAGGCGGTGGGTGCCAATCTGAAGGACGGCACGAGTGATTTGAACCTGCTGCGCAGCGAGGTTGAATCCAGCCTGCGCAAGGTCGATGGGCTGATCAATGAGATCAATCGCAAATGGCCGTTTGCGCGTGATACCGACGTGAAGTTGCCATGATGTTCAAAATCTCCCTTGCCGCCATGAATGTCATCTTGCTGGCCTTGACCGCCTGCGCTTCCGGCCCCAAACCTGCAGACTGGCAGCTCAATGCCAAAGGCGCCACTGAGCGTGCTGTCGCGGCTTATCTGGAGGGCAACAACCGTGTAGAGGTCGCCGAGCTGGCCAGGGCCAGATCAGAGATTTCAGCCACAGGCCGCATCGACCTGTTGGCGCGTGCCGAGCTGCTGGCCTGCGCGAGCCGCGTCGCCAGCCTGGTGTTTGAGCCCTGTTCAGGCTTTGAAAAACTGCGTCAGGACGCACCCCCTGCTGAACGGGCTTATGCCGACTATCTGGCAGGCCAAGTGCAGCCGCAAGACCTTCATTTATTGCCAAGAGAGCAGCAAATGAGTGCTCAGGCCCTTTCAAAATCTGTACCATTTGCTATTGAACGTATAGCAGACCCTCTTTCCCGGCTGGTCGCCGCGGGTACCGTATTCCAGGCGGGGCAGGCCAGCCCGGCAGTGGTGCAAGCCGCCGTTGATGCGGCATCCAGCCAGGGCTGGCGCAGGCCTTTGCTGGCCTGGCTTGGTGTGCAGCTCAAGCTGGCAGAGTCCAGCGGCAACGCCCCCGAGGCCGCGCGTGTTCAAAGGCGCATGGCTGTGGTTTTGAAACCTTGAGCGGCGTTTTGCGCTCCAGCGCTCTGCAGCGCGGCTCGGTCAGCCCTGTAGCCATAGCGATGACCTGCGCGCTGGCGCTGGCCACCGCCATGGGGATTGGCCGCTTTGCCTTCACGCCGCTGCTGCCCATGATGCTGGCCGATGGTGTGGTCGACTTGCCCGGTGCCAGCTGGCTGGCCAGTGCCAACTACCTGGGCTACCTGGTCGGCGCGCTGCTGTGCACCTTTCAGCCCTTGATCTGGTCGCACCTCAAAGGGTGGCCGCCTGTGCAGGCCACCACCTGGCTGCGCGGCGGCCTGGTGGCGACCTGCTTTTTGACGCTGGGCATGGCGCTGCAGCTGCCCGCGCTCTGGCCGTGGCTGCGTTTTGCAGCGGGTGTGGCCAGTGCCTTTGTGTTCGTGTTCACGTCGGGCTGGTGTCTGGCGCGTCTGGCTGAGCGAAACGCCAGCAACCTGGGCGGCATGATGTTTACGGGTCCGGGTGCGGGCATCGCCATCAGCGGTGTGCTGGCCAGCGGCATGGTGGCGCTGCACTGGAAGGCCGCGGCCGGATGGCTGATTTTTGGTGTGCTGGCCTGCGTGTTGACGGCCACCACCTGGCGCACGTTCTCCATGAAGCTGGACATCAAGCTGCCATCTGCGGCGCTTGCTCCTGCCGACGGTGCTGCCTCCAGTTTGGCGGCACAGCCGGCTCGGGCAGCTTTTGCCAGCCGCTGGCACATGTTCTGGCTGGCCATCGCTTATGGTCTGGACGGCTTGGGCTATATCATCACCGCCACTTTTTTACCGGTGATTGCCCGGCAGGTCATGCCGGGTTCGGCTTGGCTGGACTTGTTTTGGCCGCTCTTTGGCCTGGCGGTGATTGTGGGGGCTTGGCTGTCGACCCGCATCTCGCTCAAAGGTGATTTGCGTTATGTGCTGGCCGCCTGCTACATCATGCAAGCCATCGGCGTCATTTTGACGGTGTGGTTGCCCACGCCGCTGGGTTTTGCGCTCGGCAGCCTGCTGCTGGGGATGCCTTTTACCGCGATCACATTTTTTGCCTTACAGGAAGTCAGGCGCCTCAAACCCCACAGCGCGTCAAGCTATATGGGCCTGCTCACTGCTGTCTATGGCATGGGTCAAATCGCCGGACCGCCCTTAGCGGCGTGGCTGCTCAGCCGCAGCGCCACGGTAGGGCAGGGCTTTAATCTGGCACTGGAGATCGCTGCCAGTGCGCTGGTGCTGGGGGCGCTCATGTTTGTGGGTCTGGCGCGGGTTTATCCCAAATCGAATGCTACGTAATCAATAGCTGCTCGCCCTTGTTTTTATTGGGCTAGAGCCATTTTTGACTATTGAAAACGGTCGAAATACCTTCCAGCTGCTTTTTTGCCCTAAACAAAAGCCAAGGCCACCCGGTAAGTGACAAACGACGCCAGATAGGCCAGCCCAAACAAATAGCCAGCCATGATGATCGGCATTTTCCAGCCGCCGGTTTCGCGTTTGACGGTGGCCAGCGTGGACATGCACTGCGGTGCAAACACATACCAGGCCAGCAGTGACAGGGCGGTGGCCAGGCTCCAGTTTTGGGCGATCAGCGGGCTCAGGGCCTGGGCGGTGTCTGACCCTGTGGCTGAGAGCGCATACACCGTGCCCAGCGAGCTGACGGCCACTTCGCGTGCGGCCAGGCCGGGGACCAGGGCGATGCTGATTTGCCAGTTAAAGCCGATCGGCTCAAACACCACCGCCAGGGCTTTGCCCAATGTGCCGGCAAAGCTGTATTCGATCGCGGGCCTTGTGGCCCCCTCAGGTGCACCCGGAAAACTGGCCAAAAACCACAGCGCAACCGTCAACACCAAAATAACGCCACCGACCCGTTTCATAAAAATCGCGACCCTCTGCCACAGGCCAATGGCGACGTTGCGGATGTTGGGCAGGTGGTAATTGGGCAGTTCCATCATCAGGGTGCGTACCTGGCCATGTGCCGTCAGGCGCTTGAGGACCCAGGCCACCGCCAGCGATCCCGCAATGCCGGCCACGTACAGCCCAAACAGCACCAGGCCTTGCAACTCAAACCAGCCGACGTCACGCCTGGGAATAAAGGCACCTATCAACAGCGCATACACCGGCAAGCGGGCAGAACAAGTCATGAGCGGCGCGATCATGATGGTGACCAGCCGGTCGCGCGGGTTGGCAATGCTGCGGGTTGCCATGATGCCGGGAATGGCGCAGGCAAAGCTCGACAGCAGCGGAATAAACGAGCGGCCCGACAAGCCCACGCCGCCCATGATGCGGTCCAGCAAAAACGCGGCGCGCGGCAGGTAGCCCGACTCTTCCAGCACCAGAATAAAAAAGAACAAGATGATGATCTGCGGCAAAAACACCACCACGCCACCCGCACCGGCAATCACACCATCGACGATCAGGCTTTTCAGCCAGCCATCGGGCATGATGCCGCCTACCGCCGCACCCAGCCAGGCACTCAGCGCCTTGATGGCATCCATAGGGGCGACTGACCAGCTGAACACCGCCTGAAAAATCAAAAACAAAATCACCGCCAGCAAGGCGGGGCCCAACACCGGGTGCAGCACAACGCGGTCAATTCGGTCGCTGACCAGATGTGGCACCAGATCATTCAAGCCCAAGCGCTTGAGTATTTGTTGAACCGTGTCATGGTCGCCATGCGTGGCTGACGCCGGGCTGGTCGCGCTGGCGTCTGTGGTGTCATGGGCATGGGGTACTGAGCTGCGCCGCCACACATCGGCATCGTCCAGCAGCGCCCGCAGATCTGCATCGCCGCCGCCCTGGGTGCCCACGGTCGTCACCACCGGCAAGCCCAGTTCGAGCGCCAGGGCGGCGGTGTCTACCTTGATGCCGCGCGCTTCGGCCAGGTCTTGCATGTTGACGGCCACCAGGCACGGCAGGCCGAGCCGTTTGACCGACAGCACCAGCCGCAAACTGCGCCGCAAATTGGTGGCGTCCACCACGCACACCACCAGGTCGGGCCGCTTTTCCCCAGCCGCCCGGCCATACAGCACATCGTGCGTCACGCGTTCGTCGGGGGAGCGGGGTGCCAGGCTGTAGGTGCCAGGCAAGTCGAGCACCCGCAGCGCCTTGCCAGCCGGCGTGGTGAGCTTGCCTTCTTTGCGCTCGACCGTCACGCCCGCATAGTTGGCCACTTTTTGCCGGCTGCCGGTGAGCAGGTTGAACAGCGCGGTTTTGCCGCAGTTCGGATTGCCGACCAGCGCCAGCAAAGGGCCACTGGGGTGAAAGTGAATGACAGAGCGCTTCATGCTGCGGTCATGCTGGCGGGAACCACTTGAACGCAAGCTGCTTCAACCCGCCTTAAGGCAAAGGTCGACAGTCCGATCCGCACCACCAAGGGGTCACCACCTGGCAGGCCGCGTGCCATGACGGCAACGGGCTCGCCGGGCAGAAAACCGATGTCCTGTAATTGGCTGGCCCATTCAGGGTTGTCAACTGGCGAGACAACGCCGCTGACGGTGAAATTGTCGCCAATTGCCGCCTGTGCCAGATTGGATGGAAAAGCTGTCAAGGGGCGTTATTGTCGGTGTGGTGGGTCTGATGCCCGATGCTTGATTTTAAACGATAACCATTCTCATATACGCCGCCTGGTCGCATGACCTTGTCAACGCGTCAGTCTTGTGCCACCTGCAGGACGAGCTTGCCGAAGTTGTCACCATTGAACAGCTTGAGCAACGCTTCGGGGAAGTTCTCAATGCCTTGCACCACGTCTTCTTTGCTCTTCATGGTGCCCGCTTTCAGATAGCCCGCCATCTCCTTGATAGCCAAGTGGTAACGGTCAGCGTAGTCAAACACCACAATGCCTTCCATCCGGGCGCGGTTGACCAGCAGCGACAGGTAGTTGGCCGGGCCTTTGACGGGTGTGGTGTTGTTGTATTGGCTGATGGCACCGCAAATGATGATCCGGGCACCACGGGTAATTTTGGCCAGCACCATGTCCAGAATCTCACCGCCCACGTTGTCAAAGTAAATGTCAACGCCTTTGGGGCAATGCTCTTTCAGCCCGGCACGCACATCGGCGTTTTTGTAGTCAATGCAGGCGTCAAAGCCCAGCTCGTTGACCACCCAGTCACACTTGGCTTTGCCGCCCGCAATGCCGACCACGCGGCAGCCCTTGAGCTTGGCAATTTGCCCCACGGTTTGGCCCACAGCGCCTGCTGCGCCCGACACCACCACGGTTTCGCCCGCCTTGGGCAGGCCGACTTCTGTCAGGCCAAAAAAGCCGGTCATGCCGGGCATGCCAAGCACATTGGTCCAGGTCGTGAGCCCCAGGCTGGCGTCAATCTTGAACATGCCGCTGCGTTTGATGTTCTCCTGGCTGATCAGGCAGTACTCCTGCACGTCCAGGCCCGCATTGACGTAGTCACCCACGGCAAAGGCTGGGTTGTTGGAGGCGATGACTCGGCCCACGCCACCGGCCCGCATCACGGCGTTGATCTCCACCGGCGCAATATAGCTTTTGCCTTCGTTCATCCAGCCGCGCATGGCCGGGTCCAGTGACAGGTACAGCGTTTTGACCAGCACACCACCCGCGGCGGGCTCAGCGACCGCTTCTTCGGTAAAGCGCCAGTTGGCGGGAGTTGGCAAGCCGATGGGGCGGCTGGCCAGGCGACATTGGCGATTTTTAAGGTGTGTGATGGCGCTCATGTGGGTGTCTCCGTTCAGTAGAGTTTTTGGCAAAGATGCATCGTAGCGGGGCAGGCTAGCTGCCGCAGTCGCACAAGCGATTGTGATCCTTCAGTCAGGCCGCAACCTTGAAAATCGGGGGTTTCGGTTTATGCTTCGGCCATGACTGAAAACCTCAAACTCCACTCCTACTTTCGCTCATCGGCCTCCTTTCGCGTTCGCATTGCGCTTGAATTGAAGGGCTTGCCTTACGACTATGTTGCAGTGCATATTCCCCGTGGTGATCATAAAAAACCGCCCTATGCAGACTTGTCGGCCGACACCTTGGTGCCCTTGCTGGAAATTGATGGGCAAAAGCTCTCGCAATCGATGGCCATCATTGAATACCTGGACGACAAGCACCCCACGCCAGCCTTGCTGCCTAAAGACGCCTTGGGCCGCGCCAAGGTGCGTGCGCTGGCCCAGTCCATTTCTTGCGACATTCACCCCCTCAACAACCTGCGAATCCTCAAATACCTGGTCAAAGAACTCAAAGTCGAAGAAGATGCCAAGAACACTTGGTATCGCCATTGGTGCCGTGAAGGCCTCGTCGCGTTTGAAAAACAACTCGGCCAGATGCCTGCATCGACTTACTGCTTCGGCGACACCCCAACCCTGGCGGACTGCTGCCTGGTGCCGCAAATTTTCAATGCCCAGCGTTTTGATGTGAACTTTGACGGCCTGACCCGTACCCTGGCCGTGCACGAAGCCTGCATGAAGCTGCCCGCTTTCAAGAAAGCGCAGCCCAGCAGCTGCCCGGATTTTGAGGCTTGACGCATCCTGATTGGCTGATACCCAGCTGGCCAGCACCGGCCCATGTGAAAGCGGTGCTGACCACCCGCGCTGGAGGTTGCTCCATCGCGCCTTGGGACAGCATGAACCTGGGCGACCACGTCGGCGATACGCCTGATCACGTGTTGGCCAACCGCGCCATGTTGCAAAAAACGATTGGGGCGCAGGCTGTGTTTTTAAAACAGGTGCACGGGGTTGGCGTTGCGCCATTGAGCAGCAGCACCTCCAACGGCACAGTGGCGGATGCCTGCCTGACAACCCAGCGAGGTCTGGCTTGCACCATCATGGTGGCGGACTGTTTGCCGGTGCTGTTGACCAACACTGACGGCACGGCGATAGCGGCCGCCCATGCAGGCTGGCGTGGGCTGGCTGGAACTGAATCGATAGGCGTTCTGGAGGCTGTTGTAAATGCTTTTCAGGCATCAAATAAGCCTTTAGACCCGTCAATATCTGGGCGAGCAGCTCCTGAAATAATAGCGTGGCTGGGCCCCTGCATTGGCCCTACGGCGTTTGAAGTGGGTGCTGAAGTCAAGGCGGCGTTTGAAGCTGGCCAGACCGATGCGGCTCGATTTTTCGCAGCAACCGGCAAGGGGAAGTTTCTGGCTGACCTGGCGGGCTTGGCCAGGGCGAGATTGACGGCCCTGGGCATCGCGCAGATTCATGGCAACAACAGCACCGCCGATTGGTGTACGGTGGCTAACCCGACCAAGTTCTTCTCGCACCGGCGCGATGCGGGTGTCACAGGCCGCATGGCTGCCTGCATCTGGCTGACCTGAGAGCGACAGCGCCCCTCAGACTGCATCTGTCAGGCTGCGCACTTAGTCAGGCTTGATTTTCGCCTTGACCACAATGTCTTTCCAAACAGCTTGTTCTCGGCGAATGAAGGCTGCGAACTCAGCAGACGGTTGCCCGCCGACGGTGGCGCTGTCGCCTGCAAAACGCTCGGTGGTGCTGGCCGATTGAAGCGCTTTGGCGCATTCTTCTTGCAGGCGCTGCACGACAGCCGCGGGGGTTCCGGCTGGCGCCAGCATGCCGTACCACTGCACCGATTCAAAGTTGCGGTAACCCATTTCAGCCACGGTGGGCACGTCTGGCAGGGCCGGTATGCGGGCCGGCGTGCCCACGGCAATGGCACGCAATTTACCGCTGCGAATGTACTGAAGCAGGGCAGGCGTGCCGGCTGAAAACGCCTGGGTGCGACCGGCCAGCAAGTCCGTCATGGCTGCGCCTGTGCCGCGGTACGGGATATGCGTCATGAACATGCCGGTGGCCAGCTTGAGGTATTCCATCGCCAGATGGCCCGCGCTGGCATTGCCCGCAGAGGCGTAGTTGAGCTTGCCGGGATTCTTTTTAACGTAGGCCACAAACTCGCGGAAGTCATTGGCTGGCACGTCGGGGTGAATCACAAACAGGCTGGGGATTTTGGCCAGCAGCGTGACGGGCGTGAAGTCGCGGTTCACGTCGTAGCCGGTATTGGCAAAGATGTAGGGGTTGACCGCCAGCGAGCCGACGTGTCCCAAAATCACCGTGTAACCGTCGGCTGCACTTCGCGCCACCTCCTGCATGGCTGGCACACCGCCCCCGCCGGCCTTGTTGTCGATCAGCACAGCCACGCCCAGTTGTTTGGTCAGCTCTTGCGCCACCTGGCGCGCCACGATGTCTGAGGTACCGCCTGGCACAAACGGCACCACAAAGCGAATCGGTTTGGCGGGCCAGGCCGGTTGGGCCAAGCTGGCCCAAGGCCATGCGATGGCGGTTGACGCAACGGCTGTTCGTTGCAGCCAGCGTCGGCGTGTTGGTGGGTCTGTCGGTGAGCTCATCATGGCCGGGTCAGCGTTGTTCGGCCGTCTCGCCCATCACATCAAACATGGTGCGAAGCGTGTTGGTAAAACGGGGCCGCATGCGGCTGCTCCATTCGGTTTCCCGTATGGCCAGCCAGGGGGGCGAACCCAGGGTTTCTTGGGTGACCAGGTCGTAGCAGGCCAGCGACAGCGGGCCGTGGTCGTGGTTCACATAACGGCTGGCCCGCACGCAGCCGGGAACCAGGGCCAGTCCGGGCATGTGCTCGGTGTCGTACCAGCTGAAGAGTTCTGGCATCCAGCCTGCTTCAGGGTCCATTTCCACCACGTAGTGAAACACGGCTGGTGTTGCCGCCGACGCGCCGCGCTTGTCCAGCATTTTTTCAAGCCGCGAAACGCGCAGGTCCCGCAGCTCAGGCCAGCTGTTTTCAAGCTTGGTCTCAAGCCATGCAGCAACCGAAGGCTCAAGGGGTGTGCGTCTGTCCAGATGCAGGTAGGCATAAACCAGACTTTGCGCTTCATTGAAGGCGCCATGCACCTGCACAGACACATCCCGCCATGGACTATCTTGTAAAGCCGTGCGCAGGTGGTCAAGCCATTGGGGCAACGGGGCCCGCGCGCCCGCAGGCAGCCTGGCCTGCACCAGCAAGGCATCGGTGAGCGTGGCTGCCATGTCAATGCCCAATCTGAAAAGCCGTCAAAAAGCGCGACACCATGTTGTAAGCCGCTACTGTGGCGACCAGGTCGGCCAGTTGCTGGTCGTTGAAGCAGGCCTTGACCGGCTCAAACACGCTGTCCGGCACATCAATGTCCCGGGTCATGGTGTCTGTCAACGCCAGCACGCAGCGTTCTTGGGCTGAGAACATATCTGATGTTGCAGCAGCACCGCGCAGCGCGTCTATTTTTGCCTGTGACATGCCGGCCTTGAGGGCATGCGGCACGTGGGCATCGAACTCATAAGGCGCACGGTTCAGCACGGCCACCCGCAAAATCACCATTTCACGCAGGTCAGCGGGCACGCTGCTGCGGTTTCGGATGGCGGTCAGCAATTGCTCCCAGCCCTGCGCCAGCGGCGGGCTGTTCAGCAGCACCTGGTAGAGCAGCGACACGCGGCCGCGCTCGGCCGTGATGGCAGCTTCCAGCTGGGCCAGTTCAGGCCGTGTGCCGGGGGTGATGGGGGTAATTCGGTTTGGGCGCATGAGCGGCTTGTCCGGATTCGTTATTCAGGTTTGATTTTTTTGTCGCGAATGACTTTGCCCCATTTGGCGGTGTCATTTTTAAGCAGCGAGGCCAGTTCCGCCTGGCTCGATGCAGAAGGCTCCGCACCGGATGCCAGCAATTTGCTGCGCACCCCTTCATTGGCCAGCGCGCGCCTGACCGCCTGGTTCAGCCGCTCAAGGTCGGGCGCAGGCGTGGCCTTGCTGGCGAACAGGGCGTACCAGTTGTCTGAATCGACCCCGGGCATGCCCATTTCCTGAAAGGTTTTCACGTCGGGCAAAAGCGGGTGGCGCTTGGCGGCTGCAATGCCGATCGGCTTGAGCTTGCCGGCCTTGATAAAGCCGACCAGGCCAGGAATATCGCCAAAAAAACCATCGACGTGCCCGGCGATCACATCGGTGATGGCTGGCGCCGCGCCTTTGTACGGCACATGAACCAAATTGGCCTTGGTGGCATCGGCCAGCAACTCCATCGCCAGATGCGGCACGCTGCCCGTGCCCGAAGAGGCCATGGTGGCACCGCCTGCTTTGAGCTTGGCATTGGCGATGAATTCAGCACCGGTGTTGGCCGGATTGCTGGCGCCCACCACCAGCAGCTCGACGTTGTTGACGACCAGCGATATCGGCGCCAGGTCACGCAGCGGGTCGTAGGGCAGTTTTTCATACAGCGGCGGGTTAATGGCCACCGCGCCAACGCTGGTCAGCCAGATCGTGTGGCCATCGGCCGGCGCGTTTTTAACGAACTCTGCGGCTATCGCGCCATTGGCACCGGCCTTGTTTTCAATGATCACTTGTCCGCCGAGTTCTTTGCCCAGTTGCTCGCCAAGGGTGCGGGCAACAAAATCAACCGGTCCACCCGGCGGGAAGGCCACCAACAGGCGAGTGACTTTGGCTTGGGCCATCACGGGCGGGCTCAAGCTGCTTGCCAGGGTCAATGCTGCAACAGCCATCCGGCTGAGTGCCTGTCTGCGAGAGGTGTTTCGTTTTGTCATGGTTTTTCCTTTGTTCCTGTCAATCACATCGAACGGACATGCCGCCGTCAACAACGATTTCTGTGCCGGTGATGAATCGGGCTTCATCGGACGCTAAAAACAGCGCCGCGTTGGCGGTATCGCGGCCATCGCCCATGAACGGCAGCGGAATGCGCGCCTGACGCTGCGCCAGCAGGGCAGACACGTCGCCGCCGGTGCGCTGCTTGGCCAGGCGCACATCCACCATCGGTGTATAGAGCTGGCCCGGCACAACGGTGTTCACGCGTATGCCTTTCTTGGCGTACTGCACCGCCACCACCCGTGAGAACTGGATCACCCCGGCCTTGGTGGAGGCATAGGCCACCTGGGCCGAGCCTGTCCAGCGGGTACCCGATGTTGATGCGATGTTGACGATAGCGCCAGCGGCTTGTTGGTCCATGATGGGCAGCACGTGCTTGCAGGTCAGAAAGACGCTTTTCAGGTTGTGGTCGAGCTGTGCGTCCCAGACTGCTTCGGACATCTCAACCGGCCCACCGGCAGCCGAGCCGCCCACGTTGTTGACCAAAATGTCAATGCGTCCAAAGCGTGCCATGCAGCCGGCCACCACTGCTGCGATTGCGTCAGATTGCGTCACGTCGCAGGTGGCGATTTCAATCTCTCCGCCCGCGTCTTTGACCAGTTGCACCGTTTCCTGCATGCGCTCGGCGTCACGGTCTAAAGCGAATACTTTGGCGCCTTCCTGGGCAAAACGCACGGCTATCGCGCGGCCATTGCCCCAGCCAGGGCCGACCGAGCCTGCGCCGGTGATCAAGGCGACCTTACCCTGTAAACGTCCTGTCATGCGGTAAACCCATAAAAGCGCTGCGGATTGTGGACCAGCAGCTTGTTCAGTAAGTCGGTGGTGGGTGCAATGCTGTCCAGCAAGTCAACCAGTGCGCCATCGTCCGGCACATGGGTATGGTTGGGGTGTGGCCAGTCGGTGCCCCAAAAGCAACGATCGGGAAATGATTCCACGAGTTGCCGTGCCAGTGCCGCGCCGAGCGCATACGGCGGTGACGCGTCAATGCGGTCTGCACCACTGACCTTGACATAAAAACGCGGGTCTTGCATCAGCTGGCACAGGGCACGAAAGTCGGTATGGTCAGCGCCCCGCGTTGCATCGACCCGCGCCATATGGTCAATCACGACAGGCACGGCCGAGCCTAGCAGGACGGGCGCCAGCTCATGAATCAAGCTGCTGTCAAAGTGCACCTGCAGATGCATGCCCTGCGGTGCCAGGCGCTGCGTCAGGGCAAGCACCTGCTGCGCTGATGCGCCTTGCCCGAGGTGCTTCATAAAATTGAAACGCACGCCACGAAACCCGGCCGCTTTCAGACGCGCCAGTTCGGCATCGGGCACGTCGTGCGGTGCCAGCGCCACGCCCAGGTAGTGGCCGCCACCCGCTGCAATGGCGTCTTCCACCGCCGAATTGTCAAAACCATGCACCGCTGACTGAACCATCACGCAGCGCGAAATGCCCAGCTGCCGGTGCAGCGCAAACAGGGTTTCTTTGGGGGCGTCAGCGGGGGTGAAGTTACGCGTGACTGCAAAAGGAAAGCGCGCCGCAGGCCCAAACACATGCACGTGGCTGTCGCAAGCGCCTGCGGGCAGGCGCAGGGCGGGGCGTGACGGTTGGGGGTTAAAGGTCAGTACAGGAGATGTCATGGTGTTGGCTGTATTTTGACGGCGCTGCCCCGTTTTTGCTGGCCAATATAAAAATATCAGCTATTTGAACTGCCAATACAATGAGTTGATCAAACATGACTCCAGGGAAATGCCATCAAGCTGCACCGTCTTGAATACTTCGTCGCCGTGGTGGAGGCGGGCAGCTTCAGCAAGGCTGCAACCGCACTGATGATGTCCCAACCGGCGCTCAGCCAGCAGGTCGCCGCGCTGGAGCTTGAGACCGGCCAGCGCTTGCTCAACCGCAACGGCAGAGGCGCAGAGCCGACCGATGCCGGCCTGGCATTGCTGGCCCATGCACGCGGAATTTTCGAGTTGGCCGAGCGTGCCCGGGCCGACATGAGAGAGCGCGTGTTGATCCCCAGCGGACGCATCACCATCGGTCTGCCGCCGCGTGTGGCGCATGCCATGACGGCTGATCTGGTTGAGCAGTTTCGCGCTGAATTTCCAGATGCAGCGATCAGTGTTGAAGAAGGCCTGAGCGTTCGGCTGCGCGAATGGCTGGTCGCCGGACGGCTGGACGTTGCGGTGCTGTTTGACCCACCCGCATCGCCGCTGCTGAACATTGAAACCATCGCACGTGAATCGCTGGTGTTGATGTCTTCGGCACGCTTGCCCGCACGTATCCGGCTGGCAGATGTGGCAGCCATGCCGCTGGTGCTGCCGAGCAAACCCAACTCGCTGCGGCAACTGCTGGAGGGGCAAACCAGGCCGCGGGGTTATGTTCTGAAGGTGGTGGCAGAGGTTGACTCGATCAAAACCGTGCTGTCGCTGGTTGAGCGGGGGGTGGCGGCGACCGTGCTGCCGGTCAGCGCCATACGCGAATGGACACATGACAAGCCGCCTTTCACGGCCGAGATTTACGCACCGCTGATCCGTAACCGCTTGTGTGTGGCCGTGCCCAAAGCCAGGCCAGCCACGCGATTGAGCCGTTTTTTGGTGCAACTGACACGCGACTTGTGTTTGAAGCACTATGGCGACACGGCGCGGCTGCAAAAAACAGCGTGACGGCCTGAGGCCCTAGGGTGGGGGCGGGGTAACAGGCGTGCTGGCCGGGTCCGTTGCAGTCTGAGCTGCCAGGTGCGCGGCGCGTTCTTCGGCTTCCCGTTTCTTGATCGCTTTCTTGCGCGCGGGCGTGCCCATCAAATAAGCCACCAGCGCCGCTGGCCCCACGCCATACAGAAAAAAGGTCACGACGGCACCGAGCAGCGTGCCATTGGTGTTGGTGGCCTCGGCCACGCTCATCATGAGCACCACATAAATCCAGGCAATGACAACCAAATACATAAAAAAATCCGTTGAGGCGTGAAGTTGGTGCCGCCATCGAAAAGCCACAAACCAAAAACTGCCAAAATAAGGGCATAAACAGTTGCTGGGCGTGGCCCGCAGCCCATAAACCGGGGAACACCATGAATTTTGACGCAAACTGGCAAAAAGCAGCCACCCAGATGCAAGAGGCCTTCAAAGGCATGGTGCAGCAGCCAGCAGGCACACCATCCAGCCCCTTGCAGTTTGACCTCGCCAAGCTGCAAAGCATCCAGCAAAGTTACATCGACGATGCCACCGCGCTGTGGAACCAGTCACTGCAAGCCGGCACCGCCGTCGCGCCCGCGCCAGACCGCCGATTTTCAGCCCCGGCGTGGAACGACAACCCGGTGTCCAAATTTTCAGCTGCCACTTACCTGCTGAACGCCAAAGCCTTGAGCGCCATGGCAGATGCGGTGGTGGGCGACGACAAAACCAAAGCCCGTGTGCGCTTTGCAGTTGAGCAGTCTCTTGCGGCGATGGCCCCCAGCAATTTTTTGCCGCTCAACGCCGACGCGATTAAAAAAGCCATCGATACCAACGGCGAAAGCATCGGCAAGGGCATACAAAACCTGCTCCACGACATGCGGCAAGGCCATGTGTCGATGACCGACGAGAGTCAGTTTGAAGTCGGCAAGAACGTTGCCACCACCGAAGGCGCGGTGGTGTTTGAAAACGACTTTTTCCAGTTGCTTGAATACAAGCCACTGACCAAAACAGTCCACGACAAGCCGTTTCTGCTGGTGCCTCCCTGCATCAACAAGTTTTACATTCTTGACTTGCAACCGGAAAACTCTTTGATCCGTTACGCAGTGGCGCAAGGTCACCGCACCTTTGTGGTCAGCTGGCGCAACCCGGATGAGTCGATGCGCAGTAAAACCTGGGACGACTACATTGAAAACGCCGCCATCAAGGCCATCAAGATTGTTCAGGAGATCACCGCCGCCAAAACCATCAACACGCTGGGCTTTTGCGTCGGTGGCACGATCTTGGCAACTGCCCTGAGCGTGCTTGCTGCACGCGGAGAAAAACCCGCTGCCAGTCTGACGTTGCTCACATCTCTGCTTGATTTCACCGACACCGGGATTCTGGATATTTTTATTGACGAGCAGTCGGTGGCTTACCGCGAACAGGAAATGGGCGGTGGCGGCTTGCTCAAGGGGCAAGACCTGGCCTCAACCTTCAGTTTTTTGCGGCCCAACGACCTGGTGTGGAACTACGTGGTCGGCAACTACCTGAAGGGCGAAACACCCCCACCGTTTGATTTGCTGTACTGGAACAGCGACTCCACCAATTTGCCGGGCCCGTTTTACGCCTGGTATCTGCGCAACACCTATTTTGAAAACAACCTCATCAGCCCGGGCAAACTGACGGTGTGTAGCCAAAAAATAGACCTGAGCAAGCTCGACATGCCCACCTATGTGTACGGCTCGCGCGAAGACCACATTGTGCCGATTGGCGGAGCGTACGCGTCGACCCAGCACCTGCGCGGTAAAAAGCGTTTTGTGATGGGTGCATCAGGCCACATTGCGGGCGTCATCAACCCGCCAGCCAAAAACAAACGCAGCTTCTGGACAAATGAGAAGCTGCCCGCCAACCAATTTCCTGCTGCCCAAAGCGATTGGCTGAAAACCGCCACCGAGCATCCGGGCAGCTGGTGGACCGACTGGTCAGGCTGGCTCAAAGCGCATGCGGGCAAGCAGGTTGCTGCCCCAAAAACCTATGGCAGCCGCAAGCACAAAGTCATCGAGCCTGCGCCAGGCCGTTACGTCAAGGCAAAAGCTTAATTTTTCACTCTAATTTCATCAAAAGGAAAGTCATCATGGAAGACATCGTTATCGTTTCAGCCGCCCGGACCGCCGTCGGTAAATTTGGCGGCACGCTGGCCAAAACGCCCGCCACTGAACTGGGCGCCGCCGTTGTCCGTGCGGTGCTCGAGCGCGCCAAGCTCAGCACTGACCTGGTTGGCGAAGTCATCATGGGTCAGGTGCTGACGGCGGGCGTGGGCCAAAACGCGGCGCGCCAAACCGTGCTCAAAGCAGGCTTTCCGCAAAGCATTCCCGGCCTGACCATCAATGCCGTCTGCGGCTCTGGCCTCAAAGCTGTGATGCTGGCAGCGCAGGCTGTGGCCACCGGCGACAGCGAGATCGTGATTGCCGGCGGCCAAGAGTCGATGAGCCTGTCGCCCCACGTTTTGAACGGTTCGCGCGACGGCCAGCGCATGGGTGACTGGAAGATGGTCGACAGCATGATTGTTGACGGCCTGTGGGACGTGTACAACCAGTACCACATGGGCATCACGGCTGAGAACGTGGCCAAAAAATACGGCATCACCCGCGACATGCAAGACGCCCTGGCGCTGGCCAGCCAGACCAAAGCGGCGGCTGCGCAAGACGCCGGCAAATTCAAAGACGAGATCGTGCCGTTTTCTATTGCGCAAAAAAAGGGTGACCCGATTGTTTTTGCTTCAGACGAATTCATCAACCGCAAAACCAACGCTGAAGTATTGGCTGGCCTGCGTCCCGCATTTGACAAAGCCGGCGGCGTTACCGCAGGCAATGCATCCGGCCTGAACGACGGCGCCGCTGCCGTGATGGTCATGACGGCCAAAAAAGCCGCCGCGCTGGGCTTGACGCCCCTGGCGCGCATCGTCAGCTACGCCACCACCGGCCTGGACCCCGCCACCATGGGCATGGGACCGGTGCCAGCCTCCACCAAAGCGCTGGCCCGCGCCGGCTGGAAGCCCGCCGACCTTGACGTGCTGGAGATCAACGAAGCCTTCGCCGCACAGGCCTGCGCCGTGAACAACGAAATGGGCTGGGACACCAGCAAGGTCAACGTCAATGGCGGTGCAATTGCCATCGGCCACCCGATTGGCGCATCAGGTTGCCGAATTTTGGTCACCCTGCTGCACGAGATGGTGCGCAGCGGTGGCAAAAAGGGCATTGCCAGCTTGTGTATTGGCGGCGGCATGGGGGTTGCCCTATGCGTGGAACGCTGAAAATCGGTTAAATTGCTATCGATTTCTGCAAAAACTCACGTGTGGCCCAATAAATACGTGGGTGAGCAGCTATTCATTAAATAGCAAGTATTTTTTCGACATCCAAGGACACAAACATGAGCAAAAAAATAGCGTACGTCACCGGTGGCATGGGCGGCATCGGTACCGCGATCTGCCAACGCCTGGCCAAAGACGGTTTTACCGTCGTTGCCGGCTGCGGCCCCACACGCGACCACGCCAAATGGATTGACGAGCAAAAAGCCCTTGGTTATACCTTTTATGCTTCGGTTGGCAACGTCGGCGAATGGGAATCGACGGTCGCTGCGTTCTCCAAGGTCAAGGCTGAACACGGTCCGGTCAGCGTGCTGGTCAACAACGCTGGTATCACGCGCGACGGCCAGTTCCGCAAAATGAGCAAAGCTGACTGGGATGCCGTGATTTCCACCAACCTGAACAGCATGTTCAATGTGACCAAGCAGGTGATTGAAGACATGATCACCGCCAACTTTGGCCGCATCATCAACATCAGCTCGGTCAATGGCCAAAAAGGCCAGTTCGGCCAGGTCAATTACTCAACGGCCAAAGCGGGTTTGCACGGCTTCACCATGGCGCTGGCCCAGGAAGTCGCCGCCAAAGGCGTCACCGTCAACACCGTCAGCCCGGGCTATATTGGCACCGACATGGTCAAAGCCATTCGCCCTGACGTGCTGGAGAAAATCGTTTCGGGTGTGCCTGCCAAGCGACTGGGCCAGCCGGAAGAAATCGCTTCCATCATTTCATGGATCGCTTCTGAAGAAGGTGGCTACGCCACCGGTGCAGACTTCTCGCTCAATGGTGGTTTGCACATGGGTTGACCCCGTGTCAGCCGTTTCATCAAAGACCCGCTTCGGCGGGTTTTTTGTGCGCGATCAAGACGTTTGATGGATGCGCGGAATCACTTGCGCATAAAGTCACGCCATCCATCAATTTTGAAAAAAGGAATCCAAGATGCCCGTTATTTCAGTCACCTTATTGCCCGGTTATCCAGCCGACGTGCAAGAGCGATTGGTTCAAAGACTTGCAACTGCCGCTCGCTCAGTCATTTCAGCTGCTCCCGCTGGAACGACTGTCTTTGTCAATGAAGCCAGCACCTATCAACGCGACAGCAAGGTGTTCACGAAGGGCGGACCATCCAGACCTGTTGCATCAGATTTGGTGCGTTCTTTTTTAATGTTGATGCAAGAAAGAAATTTGGAAAAAGCGACATCATTTTTAGCGCCTCATTTTTCGATGTGCTTTCCAACGGGCGCACGAATGACCCAATTGCATGAAGTGGTTCAGTGGGGAAAATCGCGTTACAAAAGCATCGAAAAAACGTTTGAAACGATAGATGAATGCTGGACCGGCGAGGGCGCCGTCGTTTACTGTTCAGGAACTTTGAGTGGCGTTTTTAATGACGACACGCCATTTGAAAACATGCGATTTATAGACCGCTTTGAAGTCGTCGATGGGCTTATCGTCAAGCAAGACGTTTGGAACGATCTACGCGTTTGAATTTCTTAAATCCCGAGTGCATTGACGCCCACCCCTTTTGGCAAGATCAACTCATTCGAGATGCGGATGGCATCCATCCAGGCACGAGTGGCATTTTGAGACCCCCGTCAAAGCGCGTGTGCCTTGGTTTTCATGCCGCAACGGCGTAGCCTTCTTCGGCGATGGCCTGGCTCAACTTCTCGCGGGTCTGGCTGGACTGCACTTGCACCTTGTTGGCAGTGCGGTCTATCGTGACTTCGGCCTGTGGGTCAAGCTGCTTGACGGCGCGGGTCACGGCTTTTTCGCAGTGGCCGCAGGTCATGCCGGTGACGGTAAATGTCTGCATCATGTGAAATTCCTGTGTATGAGTGAAATGGACAATCTGCAAAAGCATAGCCTGAACCTTGCCGCCTTGGGAGGGTCAAGCGCTTTGCATACGCGACTCTTTTGTGTAAGGTTGATGTGTATCAATGCTTGACCTTGCCAACATGGGAAGGATGAGCCTATGACCATGACCACTGCCGCAATACCCACTGCATCCGCCGCCCCGCTCGACATTGGCATTGGCGGCATGACCTGCGCGTCGTGCGTGGCCCGGGTTGAAAGAGCCCTGAAAAAAGTACCCGGCGTGCAAACGGTGACGGTGAACCTGGCCACCGAATCTGCTCGCATTGTCTATGCGCCTGACGAGCAGATGCCAGCACGTTTGCGCCGCGCTGTGCGCGATGCAGGCTACGAGCCGCGTGCCGCCAGCGCAGCCATTGACGCGCCAGACCTGTCGCCCTGGGCGGGTTTTATGCCGGTGGGCATGGGGCTGGCCCTGTCGCTGCCGCTGGTGTTGCCCATGTTGGCCGAGTTGTTTGGCAAGCACTGGATGCTGCCGCCACTGTGGCAGTTTTTACTGGCGACGCCGGTGCAGTTTGTGCTGGGCGCACGCTTTTACAAAGCCGCCTGGGGCGCGGTCAAAGCCATGACGGGCAACATGGACCTGCTGGTGGCGCTGGGCACCACGGCCGGTTGGGCGCTGTCGATGTGGCTGTGGCTGACGGCTGAACCGGGTGCCATGCTGCACCTGTACTTTGAAGGCTCGGCCATCGTCATCACACTGGTGCTGCTGGGCAAATGGCTGGAGGCACGCGCCAAGCGGCAAACCACCTCGGCCATCAGGGCGCTGCATGCACTGCGGCCCGACATGGCGCATGTGCTGGGGGCTGACGGCGAGTTTGATGTCCCCGTGGCTGAAGTGCTGGTGAATGACCAGTTGGTCGTCAAACCCGGCGAAAGATTCCCCGTCGATGGCACGCTGCTGGAAGGCCACACCCAGGTCGATGAGGCCATGCTGACAGGCGAGCCGCTGCCGGTCACCAAAGACATCGGCGGCCAGTTGACGGGCGGCTCCATCAACGGTGATGGCCGGGTGGTGATGCGGGTCAGAGCGGTGGGCAGCGCCACCGTGTTGGCGCACATCATTGCGCTGGTGGAAGACGCGCAAGCCGCCAAAGCGCCGATTCAGCGCTTGGTAGACCAGGTCAGCGCCGTGTTTGTGCCGGTGGTGCTGGTGATTGCAGGGGCTACGCTGCTGGGCTGGTGGCTGACGGGCCATGCGTTTGAGCTGGCACTGATTCATGCGGTGGCTGTGCTGGTCATTGCCTGCCCCTGCGCGCTGGGTCTGGCCACGCCGGCCGCCATCATGGCGGGCACCGGGGTAGCCGCCAAAAACGGCATTTTGATCAAAGACGCGCAGGCCCTTGAGATAGCGCACAAGGTCGATGTGGTGGCTTTTGACAAAACCGGCACGCTGACCGTGGGCCAACCCAAACTGACCGAGTGGGTTGTGTTGCCGGGAATGAACGAGCCAGATGCAAGGCGCATCGCCGCCAGCCTGCAAAGCGGCAGCGAACACCCGCTGGCCAAAGCGGTTGTGAATGACGCCAAACAAAAAGCGGTGGCGATTGAGCTGCCGACCCAAGTCAGCGCCGTACCGGGCCGGGGTACCGAGGGCAGCGTGGGTGCACGCAGCTTTTTAATCGGCAGCCTGCGCTGGATGGAAGAGCTGAAAATTGACATGCGCGCCGTGGCCACCCAGGCCGAAGCGTTGCAAGAGCAGGGCGCGACCGTGTCGGCCATGGCCGAGCGGACTTCCACTGGCCTGGTGCTGCGCGCGCTGATGGCCTTTGGCGACCTACCCAAGCCGGGTGCGAAAGAGGCACTGGCCGCCTTGCGTGCACGTGGCATCAAAACCGTGATGATTTCAGGCGACAACCGGGGCGCGGCCGAGGCCATGGCACGCCGCCTAGGCTTGCGCCCAGAGGCCGGCGAAGTGATGGCCGAGGTGCTGCCAAGCGACAAGGTGGCCATGGTTGTGAAACTGAAGGAAGGTGGCAAGACAGTCGCCATGGTGGGTGACGGCGTGAACGACGCGCCCGCGTTGGCCGCCGCAGACGTTGGCATGGCCATGGGCAACGGAACCGACGTCGCCATGCACGCCGCAGGCATCACGCTGATGCGCGGTGACCCGCTGCTGGTGGCCGCCGCCCTTGATATTTCAGCCCGCACCGTTGCCAAAATTAGGCAAAACCTGTTCTGGGCCTTTGCCTACAACGCTGCCGGCATACCGCTCGCCGCACTGGGCTTTCTGAACCCGGTACTGGCAGGTGCAGCGATGGCCATGAGCTCTGTCAGCGTCATGAGCAATGCGCTGCTGCTCAAGCGCTGGAAGCCCAAGTGAGCTTGATTTGCTATGAATTCATGAGCGTATTGCCCTTGTATTCATTGGCTTTTTGGCCTGAATAACATCTTTAAACGGCTCAAAAATCCAAAGCGCGATCGACGAGCGCCTGTCATCACTTGTTGTGCGTCTCAAGACGGCAAAGGCTGGCCCCTGTGTCCTACAGCCAAAGCGTTGGCCGACATCTACGCTGAACCGGTACTTTGGACGTGGGGCGTTGAAGGCATTGGCCGTCCAGCGACACGAAAAGACAAACCAACAACTTTCGGGACTCGGCCCTTATCACCCAACGGGAGGTGTGTGATGGTCAGCGCTTTTCGGGCAGCAGCAGGTGCCGCGCCAGCTCCAGCTTGGCAATCGATGCGCGGTGCACCTCGTCAGGGCCGTCGGCCAGGCGCAGGGTGCGCTGGTGCGCGTAGGCGTAGGCGAGCGGAAAGTCGTCTGACACACCGCCGCCGCCATGGGCCTGGATGGCCCAGTCGATGATCTGGCAAGCCATGTTGGGGGCCACGACCTTGATCATGGCGATTTCGGCTTTGGCGACCTTGTTGCCGACCGTGTCCATCATGTAAGCGGCTTTCAGGGTCAGCAGGCGAGCCTGCTCGATCATGATGCGGGATTCGGCAATGCGCTCGTGCCACACAGACTGGCTGGCAATGGGTTTGCCAAACGCCACCCGGCTTGTCAGGCGTTTGCACATCAGCTCAAGCGCGCGCTCGGCGCTGCCGATGGTGCGCATGCAATGGTGGATGCGTCCGGGGCCAAGGCGGCCTTGGGCGATCTCAAAGCCGCGGCCCTCGCCCAGCAGCATGTTGTCAGCGGGCACACGAACGTTTTTCAAACGCACTTCCATGTGGCCGTGCGGCGCGTCGTCGTAGCCGAAAACAGTGAGCGGGCGAATCACGGTGATGCCGGGGGTGTTGGCGGGCACCAAGATCATCGACTGCTGCTCGTGGCGGCCTGCGTCAGGGTTGGTTTTGCCCATCACGATGTAAATCGCGCAGCGTGGGTCGCCCGCACCCGAGGACCACCACTTCAGGCCGTTGAGCACATAGTCGTCGCCGTCCCGTTCGATGCGGCATTGCACGTTGGTCGCGTCTGACGAAGCAACCTCGGGTTCGGTCATCAAAAACGCCGAACGAATCTCGCCGCGCAGCAGCGGGTCCAGCCACTGGTCTTTGTTGGCTTCGGAGCCGTAGCGGGCAATGGTTTCCATGTTGCCGGTGTCGGGGGCCGAGCAGTTAAACACTTCAGCCGCAAAGGGCACCCGGCCCATGATCTCGCACAGCGGTGCGTATTCGAGGTTGCTCAGGCCTTCGGGCGCGCGCGGGGAGTGTGGCAAAAACAGGTTCCACAGGCCAGCCGCTTTGGCCTTGGGTTTGAGCTCTTCAATGATGGCAGTCGGAACCCAGGCGTTGCCTTTGGCGCGGTTCTCGGCAATCTCTTTGAAAAAGCGTGATTCGTTCGGGTAAATGTGCGCGTCCATGAAGGCCAGCAAGCGGGCCTGCATTTGTTGTACTTTGGGGGTGAAGTTGAAATCCATGCTGTTTCCTAAAAAGCCTAAAAAATCTAAAAAAATCGAAACATCAAGCGCCGCTTTGAATTGCAAAGCCCCAGGCCATCTTGGCCAGCACAGGCGCACCGGCGGCCGAACTGACAGCCTGCGCACTCGACGCCGTTCCAGCCTCGACCCGCTTGGCAATGCCTTGCAAAATAGCCGCCAGCCGGAACAGGTTGTAGGCAAGGTAAAAGTTCCAGTCCGCCTTGAGCGCCTCAGGTGTGGTGATGCCGGTGCGTTCGCAATAGGTGGCGATGTACTGCGCCTCAGTCGGTATGCCCAGTGCCGCGATGTCCAGCCCGCCAATGCCGCGAAACGCCCCGGGCGGGATGTGCCAGGCCATGCAGTGGTAGCTGAAGTCGGCCAGCGGGTGGCCAAGGGTTGACAGCTCCCAGTCCAGCACCGCCAGCGCGCGTGGCTCGGTGGGGTGAAACATCAGGTTGTCGAGCCTGAAGTCGCCATGCACGATGCTGGTCATGGTTTCGTCGCGCGCCGTCAGCGGGATGTTGGCCGGCAGCCAGGCCATCAGCTGGTCCATCTCGGGGATGGGTCGGGTGATGGAGGCGGTGTACTGCTTGCTCCAGCGGCCAATCTGGCGCTCAAAATAATTGCCGGGTTTGCCATAGTCAGCCAGCCCGCGTTCAGCAAACTTGACGCTGTGCAGGGCGCTGATGACGCGGTTCATCTCGTCATAAATCTCGCCGCGCTGTGCCTTGGTCATGCCGGGCAGGGACTGGTCCCACAGCACCCGGCCTGCAACGAATTCCATCACGTAAAACATGCGGCCAATGACGGCTTCGTCTTCGCACAGGCAATGCATTTTTGCCACCGGCACAGCGGTGCCCTGCAGCCCGCGCATGACCTTGAATTCACGTTCGACCGCATGGGCTGAGGGCAGCAGCTTGGCCACCGGGCCGGGCTTGGCGCGCATCACATACGACTGACTGGGCGTGATGAGCTTGTAAGTTGGGTTGGACTGGCCGCCTTTGAAGATTTCAATCTGCAACGGGCCTTTAAAGTCTGGCAGGTGCTGGTCGAGGTAGGCCGTCAAAGCGCCGATGTCAAAAGCGTGCTGCCCCGTGACCTCGCGCGTCCCGACAAAATGGTCGAAGTTGCTCATATTTGGATCGCTCTAGTTTACTCAAGATCGGTCTCCGAAATGCGCAGCAGCGCTTTGGTGCTGCGCACTACCAGGCCCGCGGTTTCAATGCGAATAGCGTCCTCACGCTCCATCGTTTTGAGCTCCTGGTTGACGCGCTGGCGCGACGCGCCCAGCAGCTGCGCCAGCTCTTCCTGTGCCAAGTGCAGGCCAATGCGCACCTCGACATTGTTTGACAAAGTGGGCATGCCGTAGCTGCGCGCCAGGTGCAGCAGCTGCTTGGCCAAGCGTGCGCGCAGGGGCAGGGTGTTCAAGTCTTCGACCAAGCCAAACAAATGTCGAATGCGGCGGGCATGCAGGCGCAGCAAGGCTTCGTACAGCTCGGCATGGGTGGCCAAGATTTTGCGAAAGTCAGCTATGGACACACACAAAATGGTGGTGTCGCCGTGGGCATAGGCATCGTGGGTGCGCCGGTCGCCATCAAAAATCGCCACATCGCCAAACCAGATGCCCGGCTCGACATAGGTCAGGGTGATCTGCTTGCCAGATATGGAGGTAGAGCTGACACGCACCGCACCTTTGGCGCAGGCGACCCATTCCATGGGAGGTTCGCCTCGGGCGGCAATCAGGTCGCCGTCTCGAAACCGTTCGACATAGGTGCAGCGCAAGATGTCATGCCGCAGCGACGACGACAAGGACGAGAACCAGCGCCCAGCGTTGATCGCTGCGCGTTCTTCAATCGTAAGAATGGGGTCGTCCATGTCTTGCATTGTGGCTTTAGCACCAGAAACCGCCAGATGGCGGTGTCACCTAGGTGTCTGCCTGCTGGTCTGGACAATTCAATGACAGCTTCCTGATCAGCGGCGCAGGCCTTGTTCGAGGTCGCCCAGGATGACGATGTTGGCGCGTGTCATGTTATGGGTGCCCCGGCACCGCCAGCGCGACCAGCGCTTTGACATGGGCTGCGTTGCCAACGCCCCAGCAGGCGTTGATCAGTTCACGTGTCTGGCCAGCGCTCAACACCGGGTCGGACAGGCCCTGGAATTTGGCTTCCAGCTGCGCATCAGTCATCGGGTTTTGAAGGGAGCCAATCGCGTGCTCGACAAACACATGCACGCTGCGGCCATCGAGCAGAACGGCGGTCACATCGGCGCTGGCTTCGTCAATCGAGTCATCGACCGTGGCCACCACTTTGCGGCGCAGCGCCACCATGTCGGGCCGGGTCACCACCGCGTCAGAAAATTCGTCTTCAGCCGCATAGCCAAAGGTCAAGCCGGCCGCGCAGCCGTGGTACACGCTGAACTTGGCTTGCAGGCCGTCTTGCGGTTCTTTTTTGCCGGTGAGTTCCAGCACCAGTGAATGCACTTTCAGCTCAATGCGTTCGATCTGGTCAGGCGTGACGCCCTGTTGGCGCAACTGGGCGCAGGCATCAATGCTGGGGTGAATCACGATGCCGCAGGCAAACGGTTTGTAGGTGTTAAACGAAATCTCAAAACGCTGGCCCAACTCGTTGGTGATCTCGTCCCAGGTGTTTTTGGTGGAGATGGTTTGCATCATGCCGCGCGGGGCCTCCAGGGCCTTGGGGCTGGCGGTAAAACCTTTGCTGGCCAGCAGGGCCGACACCAGGCCCGCACGCGCTGCGCCGCCGGGGTGAAAGGGCTTGGTCATGGTGCCAAACTGCTCGCGCATGCCGATGGGCTGCGATGCCGCAATGCCCAGCGCCATGGCGGTTTGCTGCACATCGAGCTTGAGCAGGCGCGCGCAGGCCGCCGCTGCGCCCAGCGTGCCGGTGGAGCCGGTGATGTGCCAGCCGCGGTCGTAATGGTCCGGGTACATGGCGTTGCCGACACGGCATGACACGTCGATGCCAATCACCAACGCGTCAATGAGCTCGCGGCCCGAATTGCCCAGGTGCTCGGCCATGGCCAAAACGGCAGATGCAACCGGCCCGGCTGGGTGGATGATGGTTTTGAGGTGGGTGTCGTCAAAGTCAAAAGTGTGCGATGTGATGCCATTGAGCAGCGCTGCGCTGGCCATGTCCACCTTCTCGCGGCGGCCCAGTACGCTGGCTTGCGGGGCGGGTTGCAGCATGTTGACGGCAGCCAGGGCTTTATCAGCCGCCTCATGGTGGGCGGCACCCACGGCGCAGCCCAGCCAGTTCATGAAAGTGCGGTGCGCCTCGTGGTCGACCGCGTCGCTCCAGCCTTTGGACGGGTGCGTGGCGACAAAGGTGGCCAGGGTTTGGGTGATGGGCGGGGCGTTGTGATCGGCGGTGACTTGGGTATTGCGGGCCATGGTTTTGAGTAAGGTTAAGGATGAAAGTGAAAAGGAAAATGAGATCGTGCCAGGGAAACGCTATAAATTCAGGAGCGGTTCGTGTATGTATTACTTGGTCTGGAGCCGTATTTAGTGAGTTTTTGAGCTGTTTTCGGGCGATGGGATGTTTTGAGGGTCATTCCAGCGCGATGTTTCTGTCTTTGGCCAATTGCGTCCATCGGTCGATGTCGGCCTTGATGAAGGCGGCGAACTGCTCGGGCTGCATCACCATCGGTTCAATCGCCTCAACCGACAGCTTGTCGCGCAGATCGGGCGCGCGCAGCACCACGGCCAGTGACTCGTTGAGTAAGTTGACGATGGGGGCGGGTAGGCCCGCTGGCCCCACCACGCCGTACCACTGCTGCGCATCAAAACCTTTGAAGCCGGATTCATCCAGCGTCGGCAGGTCTTTGAACTGGGGGTGGCGCTTCAAACCCGTGACCGCCAGCGGCCGCACCCGGCCTGAGCGAATGTGCGGCACGGCAGCGGCCAAGCCGGGGAACATGGCCTGGGTTTGGCCGCCCATCAGGTCGGTGAACGCTGGGGCAATGCCCCGGTACGGGATGTGCACCATGAAGGAGTTGACCTGCTGCTTGAACAGCTCCATCGTCAGGTGTGTCAGGGAGCCCTGACCCGCCGAGCCATAGCTGACCTTGCCCGGGTTTTTGCGCAGGTACTCGACAAACTCTTTGACCGTTTTGACCGGCAGCGCACTGTTGACGACCAGCACATTCGGCGTCGCGCCAATCATGCCAATCGGCGTGAAGTCTTTGATCGCGTCATATGGCAGCTTGCGCGTGGCGGGGCTGGTGCCGTGGGTGGCGACATAGCCCTGCATCAGCGTGTAGCCGTCCGGTGCGGCGCGGGCTGTGGCCTGGGCGGCGATTACACCGCCGCCGCCGCTCTGGTTGTCAACAATAAAGCTTTGCTTGAGCTGGTTGCCCCAGCGCTCGGTGACGGTGCGGCCCACCGTGTCGCTGCCGCCCCCAGCAGCCACAGGCACGATGTAGCGGATCGGTTTGGAGGGGTAGGTGGCGCCGGCAGATTGGGCCAGCACCAGGCTGGGTGCGCAGACAAGGGCGGGGGCTGATCGCAGCAGGGTGCGTCTTTTCATGGCGATGTCTCGGGTTTGGTTTTATGCGGCTTGGCTGTGATTTTCGGGACGTTTTGCTTTGCTGGCAGCCCTTTGGCCAACAACCGTTTTGCTCAGCGGTAGTTGGGAGCGCGCTTTTCCAGGAAGGCCTGAATGCCCTCACCACCGTTGGCGTGGTGCAGGTTCTGCACAAAATGGTCGCGCTCATCGTTCAGGTGCTGGCTGAGCGAGTTGCTGGCAGCTGCGTTGACCAGTTCTTTGATGCTGCCCAGTGCGTTGGCAGGGCGCGCATTGAGCCGCGCTGCCAGCAGGAGCGCTTCACGCAGGGCGCTGCCGCTGCTGCACACCTGATTGACCAGCCCGAAGTCATGCAGGCGCTGCGCGCTGATGCGGTCGCCGCACATCATCAATTGGTTGGCCAGCTGGCGCGGCAATGCCCTGGCCAAGGCCCAGCTGCCGCCACCATCGGGCGACAAACCGACCGTGCTGTACGACATGACGAACACCGCGTTGTCGGCCGCCACACAAAAGTCGCAAGCCAGCGCCAGTGAAAAGCCCGCCCCTGCGGCTGCGCCTTCTACGGCGGCGATCACGGGCTTGGGGTAGGTGTGGATGGAGTCGATCCAGCTGTGCAGACCGTCGATGCTTTGCGCCTGCACGCCCTTGGCTTGCGCGCGGTTGGCCAGCAAACGCTGCAAATTACCGCCAGCGCAAAAAGCGCTGCCTTCGCCGGTGATGATGACGCTGCGTATTTCAGGGTTGGTCTCGGCGGCGTTGAGCGCCTCAATGCCAGCCGCATAAATTTCCGGGCTGAGGGCGTTTTTAAACGCGGGGTTGCTGATGGTCAGGATCAGGGTCTGGCCTTCGCTGGTGCTGTTGAGTGCGCTTGGCATGCTAACTTTCTTCGTGCATCAAGCTCAACCCGATGGCACCCCGGCGCCGCAGCCACGGGGAGGGGCGGTAGCGCTGGTCGCCATACACCGTTTGCATGTTGAAGAGCACTTCCAGGATGTTCGTCGGGCCATAACGGTCACCCATCGCCAAAGGGCCCAGCGGGTAGCTCAGGCCAAGCGTGACGGCGGTCTCTAAATCTTTGGGGCTGCAAATGCCCTGCTGGCAAATGTCACTGGCAATGTTGACGATGGTGGCCACCACGCGCTGGGTGACAAAGCCGCCGCTGTCGCGTATGACGCTGACGGCCTTGCCGTCGCGCGCAAACAGGGCGTGCGCCGCATCCCGCATGTCGGTGCGGGTGGCAGGATTGGTGGCCAGCACGCGGCGTTTGGTCGCGCCATCGTCGATCAGCATGTCGATGCCAACGGTACGGGCCGGGTCCAGCCGTTCCACCACGGCAACGGTGGTGATGTCAAAGCCGAGCGGCGCCACCAGCATCAGCGCTTGTGGGGAGGCGGAGGCGCCCGTTTCAATCTTGGCGCCAAGGTCTTTGAGCAGCTGCAACAACTCGGAGCGGCGAGAGGCTCTGGGAGAGACCCAGATCGGCGGCATCTCAGCAACGTCGGGCACAGGCGCTTCAGGGGCAAGCTGGATCACACCTGCCTCGTATTTGTAAAAGCCTTCACCGGTTTTGCGGCCCAGCATGCCCCCGGCCAGTCGCTGCGCGGTGATGACACTGGGGCGGTAGCGTGCTTCTTCGTAGTACTGGTGGTAGACCGACTCCATCACCGGGTGCGACACATCCAGCGCGGTCAGATCCATCAGCTCAAAGGGGCCGAGCTTGAAGCCGACCTGGTCGCGCAAAATGCGGTCAATCGTGGCAAAGTCGGCAATGCCTTCGCTGACGATTCGCAGCGCTTCGGTGCCGTAGCCACGGCCGGCGTGGTTGACAATAAAGCCGGGTGTGTCCTGGGCCAGCACGGCGGTGTGGCCCATCTCTTTGGCGTAGCCAGAAAGCTGCGCACAAACGGCTGCATTGGTTTTCACCCCGGCAATCACCTCGACGACCTTCATCAAAGGCACTGGGTTAAAGAAGTGGTAGCCCGCAAAACGCTGTGGGTTCTTGAGTTTTGCAGCAATGGCGGTCACAGACAGCGACGACGTGTTGGTGACCAGCACGCATTGCGGTGAAACAAGGCTTTCGAGCTCGGCAAAAAGGGTTTGCTTGACATCCAGCCGCTCGACGACGGCCTCAATAATCAGGTCGCAATCAGCCAGTTCAGCCAGCGTAGCGGCTGGCAAGACGCGGGTTTTGTGGGCGTCAGCAGTGGCGCTGTCGAGCCTGTTTTTGGCAACCATCTTGTCCCACTGCGCCACCAGCTCGGTTTTGGCTTTCTGGCTGGCATCTGGCTGCAGATCGAACAGCTTGACGACGCTACCGGCCTGCGCTGCAATTTGAGCAATGCCTCGGCCCATGGCGCCTGTGCCGACGATGCCAACAGTTTTGTAAAGAGGGTTCATGGGACAGGATTATTACGCAGGCCATGCCCGCGTCTTTGACCAACAGCTTTGACGCTGTTGATGCACCACCAGATGCAAGCCAGAAGGTCTCGCGACCAGTTTATGCAACAAATGCAACACGCGAACCACCAAAAGCCTGGCAACGAGGCTGGGTATGTTGCTTAACGCCTGACTTGCAACGCACCCGGATTGACGATGTTGGTGGGTGTGCCTTTGATGAAGTTGATCACATTGTCAAAAGCGGCATTGAAATACATTTCGTAGCTGTCTTGCTCAACATAGCCAATGTGCGGGGTGCAAATGCAGTTTTCCAGCCTCAGCATGGCGTGCCCCTGCAAAATTGGCTCGGATTCAAAAACATCGACCGCCGCAAGACCGGGTCGTCCGCGATTGAGCGCTGCAAGCAGTGCTTCGGGTTGTATGAGTTCGGCACGCGACGTGTTCACGAGCAAGGCGGTCGGTTTCATGCGGGACAGATCGTCAAGCGACACGATGCCGCGCGTTTCTTCATTCAATCGGATGTGCAGGCTCAAAACGTCGCTTTGCTCAAAAAACTCGGCCTGTGAGCTGGCGACTTCAAAACCATCTGCAAACGCTTTTTCTCTGGAGGCATCGCGCCCCCAAATCAGCACACGCATGCCAAAAGCACGTCCATAGCCGGCCAGGATTTGGCCAATCTTGCCGTAGCTCCAGATGCCCAAGGTTTTGCCTTTGAGGACAGTCCCAATGCCAAAATTAACAGGCATGGAGGCCGATTTCAGCCCGGCCTGTTGCCAGGCGCCGTGCTTGAGGTGGGCCACATATTGGGGAATCCGGCGCGTTGCCGCCATGATGAGAGCCCAGGTCAATTCGGCCGGCGCAACCGGAGAACCAATACCTTCAGCAACGACCACACCGCGCTCGGTGCAGGCGGCAATGTCAATGTGGCTGCCGACCCGCCCGGTTTGGGCAATCATTTTGAGTTTGGGCAGTTTCTCAACCAGCTGGCGACTGAGCTGTGTTCTTTCGCGGATCAGCACAATCACATCGGCGTCTTTTAACCTGACCGAGAGTTGCCCGATGCCCTTCACGGTGTTGGTGTAAACCTTGGCTGTGTAAGCGTCAAGTTTGGAGGCGCATGCGAGCTTTCGCACTGCATCTTGGTAGTCGTCAAGGATAACAATATTCATGCCAATATTGTGCCTGCAAGTTTTCAGGCTTTGACTGCCCGTTTGGCCTGTTTTGGGATCATTTTTGCCAAGTATCGTCTGCCCGTGGGCATGTGACCCTGGATTCTTTAAGACCGGGCAGTCTCTTTTTGTGCGATTCGATCCAGTTCGGCACACACATCGGACATGCGCCCGGAAATCGCCATGCGACCAGATTGCGAACGCGCCATGCCGGGTTCAAATTCGCGCATGACTTTTAAACGGCTGACCGGCCTTTCGGCAGTTGCTGGGTGAGCCACGGTACGGGGGGGGTGAATGATGTTTCGCGTGCTTGCCAGACGCTGCGAAGACACGTTAAAGAGCGGACGATGGCTGGCGTGAGCAGCTTGAACAGGCATAAAAAATGCTGCCAAAGCCTGAACCGGGGCAAGGACCATTGACAAGCCGGACGAGCCCGAGCGGGGCACTGATAGCGAATGTGAAAAGCTGGCGATTCCCATAATTAACTCCCGAATTGGGTTTGGATATAGACGATTTTCAGTTCAAGAAAGTGCTGCGAATCAAACCGACAGCCAGGCCTTCAAGCACAAAAGGCTCGCCGGGCTCGACGATGATGGTTTTGAAGTCAGGGTTTTCTGGCAACAGCTCAATAAGGTCTTTGGTGCGGCGAAAGCGTTTGACCGTGACTTCATCGCCCAAACGCGCCACCACAATTTGTCCATTTTTAGCCTCGGTTGCCTGCTTCACGGCCAGCAAGTCGCCGTCCATGATGCCGACATCACGCATGCTCATACCGCGTACTTTGAGCAGATAGTCGGGCTTTTTTTCAAACATGTCAGCACCGAAGGTGTAGCTTTGCTCAATGTGTTCCTGCGCAAGAATCGGGCTGCCAGCAGCAACTCGTCCCACCAGAGGCAGGACGAGTTGGGCCAGGCTTTGCAACGGCAGGGAAAACTGATGCAGACGCGATTCATTCACGCTGCGCATGTCGCCTGAGCGCAGGCGGATGCCACGCGAGGTGCCGCTCACGAGTTCAATCGCGCCCTTGCGGGCCAAGGCTTGCAGGTGTTCTTCGGCGGCATTGGCCGACTTGAAACCCAGTTCGGTCGCGATTTCAGCACGGGTAGGAGGTGAGCCTGTGGTCGCGATCGCCCGCTGGATGAGTTCAAAGATCTGTTGCTGGCGTGCCGTCAACCTGGGGCCATCAGGCGATACATTTGACGATAGTTTGGAAAAGTGATTCAAGGTGCTCATATTTGCAAATCCTTCAGTCAAGGTTTTCTTGGTGAACTGTTTTAATAACCAGTAACTGTATTTTTGACCAGGTTTGCAGCAATTGCAAGTATTTTTTTGAGTGATCAGGACATGCAACATCAAAAAGTGGTGATTTTGGGGACTGGCGGCACCATCGCCGGCACCTCTTCGGGCATCGGATTTACCGCAGACAACATCAATTACACCGCCGGTCAGGTGGGTGTGAGTCAGCTGGTTGAGGCCATTCCCGCCTTGAGCCGTGGGCATTTGCTGATGGAACAGGTGGCACAAACGGACAGCAAGGACATGAGCTTTGCGCTCTGGGTCGCGCTGGCTGAACGCGTTCAACATCATCTGGCGCTGGACGATGTGCAGGCCGTGGTGATCACTCACGGAACCGACACGCTGGAAGAAACCGCCTATTTCTTGCAGGCGCTTCTCAGCCCTTCAAAGCCCGTCGTTTTGACATGCGCCATGCGTCCAGCCGACGCGCTGGCACCGGACGGACCGCAAAATATCCTGGATGCCATCACGGTAGCCCGCGGCCCGAATGCTCAGGGCGTGGTGGTCGTCTGCGCCGGCGTTGTTCACGCCGCTGTGGATGTCCAAAAGTCGCATACCTATCGGCTTGATGCGTTTTCATCTGGCGATGGCGGTCCGATCGGCTACGTTGAGGAGAACAGCCTCAGATTGTTACGAAATTGGCCTGCAAGCCATGAATTAATTATGCAGTCTGCTCCCGAAAGAATAGCATTGTTGAAGTCATCTTTGGCTTGGCCGAGGGTTGAAGTGGTCATGAATTACGCGGGTGCCAGCGGTGAACTGGTTGACCTGATGGCGAGCTCCGGTGTGCGCGGTCTGGTGGTCGCGGGCACAGGCAATGGCACGGTTCATCAGGCGCTTGAAGCGGCTTTGCTCAGAGCTCAGGCGCTCGGCCTTCACATCGTGCGCACCACGCGATGCGCACAGGGGCGTGTGTTTGCCAGATCAGACGATGTTTTTCCCGCAAGCGATGGTTTAAGCCCAGTCAAAGCGCGAATCGCCTTGATGCTTGAGCTGATGAACATCCAACCATGAACTTTTTTGCAGCCCTCGCGTCCAGTGCCTGGGCTTACCCAGCGCTGGAGGTTCTGCATATTTGCGGCATTGCCATGCTTCTTGGTAATCTGGTTTTGCTTGAAATGCGGGTGTTTGGTCGCGGCGCAGCGATTGATCTCAAAGCGCTGGCAAGTCTGAGTCTGGGCATTGCCGGTGTCGGCTTTTCGCTCGCCGCTGCATCGGGTTTGCTGATGTTTGCGTCGCAGGCGACCGAGCTTTTGACGAATCGGGCTTTTACCTTGAAGATGGTGCTTTTGATGCTGGCAGCTTGCAATGCCGCTTGGTTTCACGGGCGTGACTCACTGGGCAGGCTGGACGGTGTGGCCCGCCTGCAGATGGTGATCTCGACTTTGATCTGGTTGGCAGTGCTGGCCTGTGGTCGCTGGATTGCCTATATTTAACGTGGTTTTTTAACGGAGTTTGCAATGAAACGACGTGCCGTATTGAAAAGCTCGGTGCTGTTGCCTGCACTGGGCATTGGCCTGCCAGGGCTCGCTCACCATGGCTGGAGCAGTTTTGACCAGGACCGGCCGATTTACCTGGAGGGCAAAGTCGTCAAATCGGTCTGGCAAAACCCGCATGTTGAGCTTGAAATCGATGTGCCTGCCGGCCTCAAGGTGCCAGCTGACCTGGTACGCCGCACGCTGCCTGCGCAAACCGCTCCGGTGGACGGCAAAGCGTTGCTCACCAGGGCAGTGGTGCCCACACGTCAGGACAAGCGCTGGGAAATCGAGTTGGCACCGCTGGGCCGGATGCTGGCCTGGAACGTGGCGGAGATCAAGCCGGGCGACACGGTGGCTCTTCTTGGCTTTACGTTCACTGGCGAAAAGGGCGCCGCCGTCATGCGGGTTGAATATCTGTTTGCCGCAGGCAAGACTTACGCCTTGCGTTCAAGCCCGGCCTGAAGCTCAACCTGCCAGGGCCGTCAATGCGCGCTGGGTAATCTCTTCAACACTGCCCATGCCGCTGATAGCGCGGTAGGCAGGTGCCATCGCTGGTTCGGCCTTGGCCCAGTCTGAGTAATACGCCACCAGAGGACGGGTTTGGGCGCTGTACACCTCCAGCCGCTTGCGCACCGTGTCTTCCTTGTCGTCGTCGCGCTGAACGAGTGCCTCACCCGTGACATCGTCCTTGCCCTCAAGCTTGGGCGGGTTGTACTTGACGTGATAGATGCGGCCAGACGCCGTGTGTGAGCGGCGGCCACTCATGCGTTCAATGATGGCATCAAACGGCACATCAATTTCGAGCACGAAGTCGAGCTTGACGCCGGCAGCCTTCATCGCATCGGCCTGCGGAATCGTGCGCGGAAAGCCGTCAAACAAAAAGCCGTGTGCGCAATCAGGTTGCGCAATACGCTCCTTGACAAGATTAATGATCAGGCCGTCACTGACCAAACCACCTGAATCCATGACTTTTTTGGCCTCAATACCCAGCGGCGTTCCAGCCTTGACGGCGGCACGCAGCATGTCACCCGTCGAGATTTGCGGAATGCTGTATTTTTGGCAGAGAAATGCGGCTTGGGTTCCTTTGCCCGCACCCGGCGCGCCCAACAAAATCAGTCTCATGGTTGTCCTCGTCGTTTTTATTTCAGGTGATGTGAGCCTTTGGAGCGTACTCACGGTTTGTCTCTTCCAAAGGATAGCACGCACCCCTTGACGAACCCTTACGGTACGTTATTGAAGTTGTTGGTAGAGCTGGCGTGCTGCCAGCAGATCTTCTGGTGTGTCCACGCCGATGCCGGGATGGATCGTGGTCGTGTGGACTGCAATTTTGTAGCCGTGCCACAAAGCACGCAGCTGCTCCAGGCATTCAAGCTGTTCAACCGGCGCTGGGGGCAATCGGGGAAAGGCCTTCAAAAAGCCGGCACGGTAACCGTAAATGCCTACATGACGCAAAGGCCGGGGTAGTCCTGGCCAATCCTGGTCCGCCGCGTCGCGCGCGCAGGGGATGGGCGCGCGGCTGAAGTACAAGGCGGTTTGCCGCGCGTCCAGTACAACCTTCACAATGTTTGGATTCGTGTGGTCTGCTCTATTTTCAATAGCGTGGGCAGCTGTACTCATGGCGCAGTCTGGCCGGTCGGCCAGAAGTTGCGCGACCGCGTCCATCAGGGCGACATCAATCAGCGGCTCGTCCCCTTGCACATTCACCACCACAGCATCGTCTGGCAAGCCCAGCAAATCGCAAGCCTCAGCCAGGCGATCACTGCCGCTGGCGTGTGTCGCTGCCGTCATCACGGACTGAATATTGAAATGCGCGCATTGATCCATGACCTCCTGGCTGTCGGTGGCGACGATGACTTTTTCCGCCCGGCTGAGCAGCGCACGCTGGGCCACGCGCACCACCATGGGAGCGCCCCCCAGGTCGGCCAAGGGCTTGTTCGGCAGCCGGGTAGACGCCAGGCGGGCAGGGATGAGAACGGTAAAACGCATGCTGGCGGTGGCCTCAAATACCAAGCTCTGCATCGGTCAGGGTGCGCGCTTCGGTCTCCAGCATCACCGGCATACCGTCGCGTACCGGGTAGGCCAGGCGCGCGCTGCGGGAGATCAATTCCTGCCGGGCACGGTCAAATTCAAGAGGGCCTTTGGTGACCGGGCAGACCAGCAATTCAAGCAGTTTGGTGTCCATTGTTGTGTTCATGTCCTGATATTAGTTGATGAAGGCTGACGCAGCAGGGGGGCGAGCAGATCGTCCACGGCGCTCAAAAATGCGGGTTCTGGTGCAAATTCAAGCGGTACCGCAAGCAGTCTGAAGGCTGCGCTCGCCGGCAATTTAAAAAGCTTGACAGCATCTTTTTCGGTACACAGCACAGTGGCACCCGCCGGCACCGGCAACGCGTACTGGGAAAAATCAAAGTGATCAGGCAGGCTGATCGTGCCCGCCAACGCCAAGCCCCGGCTTTTGAGCATGTCAAAAAAAGCATCCGGTTTGGCGATGCCGGCCAGGGCGATGATGGTCTGACACTTCAAATCATCCAGCAGAACCTTGCGGCCATCTGCGGCGATGGCGTGATCAGCCAGACGCCGGGTTGACACAAAGCCGCCAAATGCAGGCGCTTGGCCAGTATGGAGCACCAATGCCTGCGTGCGGTTGGCAGGCCAGTTCTCGCGCAGTGGCCCAGCGGGCAGCAGCCAGCCGTTTCCGATGCCTCGGTCGTCGAACACGGTGATTTCAATATCGCGTGCAAGCCTGTGGTGCTGCAAACCATCGTCACTGATGATGACTTGCGTTGCCGGGTATTTTTCGAGCAGGGCGTGGACCGCGTCGATGCGCCGGTTCGCTACAAAGACGGGCGCTGAAAAATCAGTTCTTTTGATGGCAGACAAAATAAGGGCCGGCTCGTCCCCAGACTGTAAAACAGGGGTATCTTGCAGTACTTCGAGGCAGTTTTGGCCTTGTCTGCCGTATCCGCGCGACACCACCCCTGGCTTCAGGCCCTGTTGCTGCAAATGTTTTGCCAAAGCGATGACCAGCGGCGTTTTACCAGCACCGCCGGCCACCACGTTGCCCACCACAAGCACAGGCACAGTGCAGCGCTCAATCTTGAGAATGCCGGCGCGATATAGCCACCGGTGCAAACCGGATACCCCTCCGTACACAAGCGAAACAGGCCACAGCAAGCAAGCCACGAAGCCGCGCTCACACCAAGCGCGGGCAAGCCAGTTGCCCTGGTGTGTCATCGCCTAACGCGCCCCGGCCTGTGCAGCGCTTTGGGTGGCAAATGTGATCTGGTTGAAGCCATTTCGGCGCGCGGCTTCCATGACCGTGATCACCGACTGGTGTGTGCTGCTGGCGTCGGCGCTGATGATGATGACGCTGTCCTTGCCGGCCTTGGCGGCCAGCAGCAGCGCCGCGCCCAGGATGTCAATGCTGCGGCCCTCGACCAGCACCTTGTTGATCATGTAACGGCCATCACTGCTGACCGCCACAATGATCTCTTTGGGGTAGTCGCGCTGCCGCTCGGCATCGGCCAAAGGCAGCTTGATCTGCAGTTCCGTGAACTTGCTGTAGGTGGTCGACAGCATCAAAAAAATCAACACCACCAACAACACGTCTATGAAAGGGATGAGGTTGATTTCAGGCTCATCGCGGTGTCTTTTTCGAAAGTTCATGACCTGCGCAGGGTATTCAAGTGCCTGAGCAGCTTTTCTGAGGCCAGTTCCATTTGCAACAGGTAGCCATCGACCTGTGCCCTGAAATAACGCCAGAAAATCAGCGACGGAATGGCCACCATCAAGCCAAACGCGGTGTTGTACAGAGCAATGGAAATCCCTTGCGCCAACTGAGCCGGGTTACCCCCGCCGGTAGCGCCACCGACGGCGCCGCTACCGGACTGCGAGCCAAAAATTTCAATCATGCCGATCACTGTGCCGAGCAAACCTAGAAGGGGGGCTGCTGAAGCGATGGTGGCCAAGGCTGCCAGGTAGCGCTCCAGCTTGTGCGCTGCCAATTGCCCAGCGCCTTCCAGAGTGGCGCGCAGGTCAGTCTCGCTGATGCGCGGGTTCGCATTCAGCGCCCGAAAACCGCTGGCCAGCACTTCTCCGAGCACTGAGTTTTGCTCCAGCTGTGTGACGACATTCGGCGCGGGAACCGCTGTTTTTGATACTGTGATAGCCTCGTCCACCAGCCTAGGCGGCGCGACTTTGCGACTTTTCAGGCTGCTAAAACGTTCGATAACCAGCGCCAGCGCCAAAACTGAGCAGGCAACCAGCGGCCAGATAGGCCAGCCTGCAGCTTGAATGATGGAAAACAACGCACGCCCCTCGCTGATAAAGTAGTTCAATTATGGCTTATGAACCAGCCGGTCTGACGGATTCATGGGTCGATGGTCATGCGCATTTTGGCTCGCGTGTTTTGTTCATACGGTGCACAGAACTTGTGGATAACTTTGTGGGTAACCCCGCTTGCACAGGCCCCAGAACCGCATCAGGCTTGAGATATGACAAAAACGATGAAATTTTGAGCAAAAATAATTTTCCTTAAATCAATGGCCCAAACCCATTTTTTAACGTTTCCGAAGCATTTCAGACTCGCTTGCTGCCAATTGCTGCGCGGTGTGGGGTATCTGCGCTTTAAAACGACAGGTTTTCGCCATGCTCGATGACACGACGGATCGGAACCAGCGCGATTCCAGCGTCCGACTGTGGCCTGTCAGCTCGCTGCTCAAAGCCATTGCTGACAGCCTGGAGGCGCGCTTTAACCCAGTGGCTGTACAGGGCGAGATTTCGGGCTTTTCACGTGCGGCAAGTGGTCACTGCTATTTTTCACTGAAAGACGACGATGGGCAGATTCGCTGTGCCATGTTCCGAAGAGCGGCGACGCTGCTGGACTTTCAGCCGCGTGATGGTCAGCGGGTCGAACTGCGCGGTCGGCTGGGTGTTTACGAAACGCGTGGCGAACTGCAGCTGATCGTCGAGTCGATGCGTCAGGCCGGGCAGGGGACCCTTTTTGAGCAGTTTCTGAAACTCAAGGCAAAGTTGGAAGCCGAAGGTCTTTTTAAGGCCGATCGCAAACGCGACGTGCCGCTGATGCCAAGGGCTATTGGCCTGGTGACCTCGCTGGGTGCTGCAGCCTTGCATGACGTGTTGACGGCCTTACAGCGCCGTGTACCGCACATACCGATCGTCATTTATCCAGCAAGCGTTCAGGGCTTACAGGCCGCAGGTGACCTGCGTGATGCCCTCTTAAAGGCATACCAACGCCGTGAAGTGGACGTCCTGCTGCTGGTGCGCGGCGGCGGTGCAATGGAAGATTTGTGGGCTTTTAACGACGAGGCTCTGGCACGCACCATCGCCGAGTCGCCTGTCCCCGTCATTTGCGGTGTGGGGCACGAAACCGACTTCACCATCGCTGATTTTTGCGCTGATCTGCGTGCGCCGACGCCTACCGCAGCAGCAGAGCTGTGCGCCCAGCCGCAGACGGTCTGGCTGGGTGTGCTGGCCGTCCTGGCCACCCGCCTGCAAAGTGGCCTTGACAGACAAGTGCAAACCAGCAGCCAGCGGCTGGACATCGCGGCCTCAAACTTGAGTCGCCCCTCCCACTACGTCACGCGCCAGCATGCGCGGTTGGCGTCGTACCAACAAAACTTGCAACACGCCGAGCGCAGCACGGTAAACAGCTTGCAGAACCGTCTGGATGTGATGACAACGCGCTTTTCCCAAGCGCTAGCGCGCGGCTATGCGCTCCCAAAAGACCGTTTGAGCCAGGCCAACATGCGGCTTGAACTCCTGAATCCTCAACTCGTGCTTCAGCGTGGCTATGCCTGGCTAGCCAACACCGAAGGCCAAGCCATTACCCGTGCGAGCCAGACGCGCACGGGGCAATCTGTTTACGCTACCCTGATGGACGGACAGGTTGATTTGACGGTGTCAAGCCCGCGTCTGATTTAGTTTTTACAATAGTTCTGGTAAGCTTTTTAGCAGCACATTTTTTTATCAGGCTTAATTTTTAGCCCCACAACCCGAAGGAAAATCATGGAACACCAACTGCCCTCACTGCCTTACGCGATCGACGCACTGGCACCCAATTACAGTAAGGAAGCGTTTGAATACCACCACGGCAAACACCACAACGCGTACGTTGTGAACCTGAACAACCTGCAAAAAGGCACCGAGTTCGAGGCGATGACGCTCGAAGAAATCGTCAAAAAATCAAGCGGTGGGGTGTATAACAACGCAGCGCAAGTCTGGAACCACACTTTCTTCTGGAACTGCATGAAGCCCGCTGGCGGTGGTGAGCCATCTGGCGCGCTGGCGGCAGCCATTAACGCCAAATTTGGCTCGTACGCTGCATTCAAGGAAGCTTTCGTCAAATCTGCTGTGGGCAACTTTGGCTCTGGCTGGACGTGGCTGGTTAAAAAGGCCGATGGTTCGGTTGACATTGTCAACACGGGCCCGGCAGGCACACCGCTGACCACCGCCGACAAAGCGCTGATGACGGTTGACGTGTGGGAGCACGCCTACTACATCGACTACCGCAATATGCGCCCGAAATTCGTTGAAACGTTCCTGGCAAGCCTTGTGAACTGGAGCTTTGCCGAAGCCAACTTCGCCTGAGCGGATAGCCAAAACATAAAAACCGGCTTTTAGGCCGGTTTTTTTATGTCATCTGCTTGTCTGAAATAAAGGTCCTTGCAGCGTTGCGCCGGCTTTGATGCCCTTTTTGGCAAACCAGCCCTGGTTCATTTCCAGCACGTAACGCACGGGTTTGGCTGAGCAGTGCGCATTGAGGGTTTGCGGCTTCATGTCTTCAATGTTGACGATGGTGCCATCGTCATTGATGAACGCGGCGCTAAGTGGCAACAGGGTGTTTTTCATCCAAAAGCATTGCTGTGTGGCCTGCTCAAACACAAAAATCATGCCTTCGTGCTGCGGCATGTCCTTGCGAAACATCAACCCGATCTGTCGCTGCTCGGGTGTGGCTGCAATCTGCACGTCGAGGCGGTGCATGCCTGCTGCCAGCTTGACGCGTTCCAGATTCATTTGAGGCGCATCTTGCGCTTTGGCGGGCAGCGAAATGGCCTACAAGGACGCGATTGATGCAATTAACAAGTAGCTTTTAACGAACAATGGCAGTTTGAATGTCATGGCGGCGAACAAGAGTTGATAGATCAATGAAACAAAGCATAAACCAATGGATTCAAGGGGCCAAAAAAAATGCCCGCACTAGGCGGGCATTTTTGGACAGATGCAAATTACTTGGCAGCTGGCTTGGCATCAGCTTTCTTGGCTTCAGCTTTTTCTTTCTTGGCAGCAGCTTTTTCTTCTTTGGTTGCTTTTGCTGGCTTGGCATCAGCTTTCTTTTCTTCAGCTTTTGCAGCAGGTGCAGCAGGTGCAGCAGCAGCGGCTGGCTTGGCAGCCGAAGCGCCGGCCATAGGAGCACCAGCGTGGGAAGCGGCGAATGCGCCAACAGCAAACAGGCTAGAAATCAGAGCAGCGAGGATTTTGTTCATTTTGAGTTTCCTGAAATAACGTTATTGGAAAATTACCCCGAATATTTTCGGAGGCCTAACCGTAACGAGATCGCTTTGCAATCGGTTGACAGGACAATCAACTTTTTTGAGATGGGGTTTTAAAATGAGTTTGCGGCTAGAATTTACGGGTTTTTACCTAAAATGGCGATGAAATATGACGTTTTACCGTCATTTTCACGCCCACTTTTCCTCACTCATCAGCAATTTACCGTACCTTCTGGAGACTTTTAAAATATGTACAAGCACATTGTCATCCCCTCACAGGGCCAAAAAATCACTGTCAATGCCGACAACTCCCTGAACGTGCCGGATGAGCCGGTGATTCCGTTCATCGAAGGTGATGGTACCGGCCTGGATATCACGCCGGTGATGCTGAAGGTGGTTGATGCAGCAGTGGCAAAGGCTTATGGCGGCAAAAAGAAGATCCACTGGATGGAGGTTTATGCGGGCGAAAAGTCAACCAAGGTCTACGGCCCGGACGTGTGGCTGCCAGAAGAAACCCTGCATGCGGTGCGTGACTATGTCGTGTCAATCAAAGGCCCCTTGACCACTCCCGTTGGCGGCGGCATTCGCAGTTTGAACGTCGCGATGCGCCAGGAACTGGACTTGTATGTTTGCCTGCGGCCCATCCAGTATTTTAAAGGCGTGCCGTCACCTGTCAAAGAGCCAGAAAAGACACACATGGTGATCTTTCGCGAAAACTCGGAAGACATCTACGCAGGTATCGAGTTTGAGTCCGGCAGTGACAAGGCCAAAAAGCTGATCAAGTTTTTGCAAGACGAGATGGGCGTCAAGAAGATCCGCTTTCCCAACACGTCGGGGATCGGTATCAAGCCGGTGTCCAGTGAGGGCACCGAGCGCCTGATGCGCAAGGCCATCCAGTACGCGATTGACAACGACAAACCCAATGTGACCATCGTGCACAAGGGCAACATCATGAAGTACACCGAGGGTGGCTTTCGTGACTGGGCTTACGGCTTGGCACAAAAAGAGTTTGGCGCTGAGATGATTGACGGTGGGCCGTGGTGCAAGTTCAAAAACCCTAAGACCGGCAAGGAAATCATTGTCAAAGACGTGATTGCCGACGCGTTTTTGCAGCAAATCTTGCTTCGCCCGTCTGAATATTCAGTAGTGGCCACGCTCAATTTGAATGGCGACTATATTTCTGATGCGCTTGCTGCTCAGGTGGGTGGTATCGGTATTGCGCCTGGGGCTAACTTGTCGGATACGGTCGCCTGCTTTGAAGCCACCCACGGTACGGCGCCTAAATATGCGGGCAAAGATTACGTGAACCCCGGTTCCGAGATTCTGTCGGCAGAAATGATGCTGCGCCACATGGGCTGGTTTGAAGCGGCTGACCTGATCATCAGCTCGATGGAAAAATCAATCGCCTCCAAGAAGGTCACCTACGATTTCGCCCGCCTGATGGAGGGTGCAACGCAGGTCAGTTGCTCCGGTTTTGGTCAAGTCATGATTGAAAATATGTAACTCGTCCCCATCTCTGGGGAATGAATCAACCGCCTGGGAGTCATCCCACGGCGGTTTTTTTATTGACTTATTCCAACTCCCAGCTCAAAAAGTCTGACCGATGGCTAGAATGAATTTCATGGCGACCAAATCACCCAAAACTCCTGCAAGCCCTAGCACTCCTACTTACAAGCCGCAAAAGGTAGACGACGGCGGCACCGTGGTGCTCGAACGTCTGCCGCAAAAAACAAAACCACCACAAATGCACCAGGTGGTGGTGCTCAATGACGACTACACGCCGATGGAGTTTGTGGTGATGGTGATTCAGGAGTTTTTCAACAAGGACCGGGAAACCGCTACCCAGATCATGCTGAAAATCCACCTGGACGGCAAAGGTGTTTGCGGTGTGTTTTCGAAAGACGTGGCTGCGACCAAGGTTGATCAGGTCACAGAGGCGGCTCGTAAACACGGTCATCCATTACAGTGTCTGAGCGAGCCGCTGGAATAAGAGGCCACAGTAAGCTATTGAATTGCCGTAATCCGCCGCCAATATTCAAAGAGTCGTCAGTTATTTAACGCAGCAAGCTAAAGGAAGCCCAATGATTGCCCAAGAACTAGAAGTCAGCTTGCACATGGCCTTCGTCGAAGCGCGACAGCAGCGCCATGAATTCATCACGGTCGAGCATTTGTTGCTTGCCCTCCTGGACAACCCCAGCGCTGCCGAGGTGCTGCGCGCGTGCTCCGCCAATGTCGATGAATTGCGCAAATCACTTGCCAACTTCATCAAGGACAACACGCCGCAAGTTGCGGGTACCGAAGATGTCGATACTCAGCCCACGCTCGGTTTTCAGCGCGTCATCCAGCGCGCCATCATGCATGTGCAGTCCACTGGAAACGGTAAAAAAGAAGTCACCGGCGCCAACGTGCTTGTTGCCATCTTTGGTGAGAAAGACTCGCATGCGGTGTACTACCTTCACCAGCAGGGCGTGACCCGGCTTGACGTGGTCAACTTCATTGCGCACGGTATCAAAAAGAGCGATCCGCCCGAGCCCGCCAAAGCTGGCGAAAGCGCTGCCGAGAATGAAGAAGGTGGCGCTGAAAAGAACGAGAAACAGTCTCCGCTTGAGCAATACACCCAAAACCTGAACCAGATGGCCAAAGACGGCAAGATTGACCCGCTGATTGGCCGTCAGTATGAGGTCGAGCGCGTCATCCAGATTTTGTGCCGTCGCCGTAAAAACAACCCCCTGTTGGTGGGTGAGGCTGGTGTTGGCAAGACGGCAATTGCTGAGGGCCTGGCTTGGCGCATCACCCAAAAAGATGTGCCTGAAATCTTGGCGGAAGCCCAGGTTTATTCGCTTGATATGGGCGCCTTGCTGGCCGGCACCAAATACCGCGGTGACTTTGAGCAGCGCCTGAAGGGCGTTCTGAAGTCACTCAAGGACAAGCCGAATGGTATTTTGTTCATTGACGAAATCCATACGCTGATCGGTGCAGGCGCTGCTTCTGGTGGCACGCTGGATGCATCGAATTTGCTCAAGCCCGCGCTCAGCTCGGGCCAGCTCAAGTGCATTGGTGCCACCACATTCACAGAATACCGTGGTATTTTCGAAAAAGACGCTGCACTGTCGCGTCGTTTCCAGAAGGTTGATGTGGTTGAACCGACAGTACAGGAGACGGTGGACATTCTCAAAGGTCTGAAGTCGCGCTTTGAAGAGCACCACAGCGTGAAATATGCCGTAGCTGCCTTGCAGGCCGCGGCTGAACTGTCTGCCAAGTACATCAATGACCGCCATTTGCCCGACAAGGCGATTGACGTGATTGACGAGGCTGGTGCTGCCCAGCGTATCTTGCCGCCGTCCAAGCGCAAGAAAATCATCACCAAAACCGAGGTCGAAGAGATCGTTGCCAAAATCGCACGCATCCCGCCCGCCAATGTGTCAAACGACGACCGGGGCAAGCTCAAAACACTTGAGCGCGACCTCAAGAGTGTCGTGTTTGGCCAGGACAAGGCACTCGACGTGCTGGCCAGCGCCGTCAAGATGGCGCGCTCCGGATTGGGCAAAGACGACAAGCCAATCGGTTCCTTCCTGTTCAGCGGCCCGACTGGCGTTGGCAAGACCGAGGCCGCCAAGCAGCTTGCGTACATCATGGGCATTGAGCTGATCCGCTTTGACATGAGCGAGTACATGGAGCGCCACGCGGTGAGCCGCCTGATTGGTGCGCCGCCGGGCTATGTGGGTTTTGACCAAGGCGGTCTGCTGACTGAGGCCGTGACCAAAAAACCGCATTGTGTGCTCTTGCTTGACGAGATTGAAAAAGCGCATCCAGACATCTTCAATGTGCTGTTGCAGGTCATGGACCACGGCACGCTGACTGACAACAACGGCCGCAAGGCAGATTTTCGCAATGTCATCATCGTCATGACCACCAACGCGGGTGCCGAAACGATGAACAAGGCAACGATTGGCTTTACCAACCCGCGTGAAGCGGGCGATGAAATGGCCGATATCAAGCGCTTGTTCACGCCGGAGTTCCGCAACCGCCTGGATGCGACGGTCAGTTTCAAGGCGCTTGACGAAACCGTGATTTTGCGGGTGGTTGACAAATTTTTGCTGCAGCTTGAGACGCAACTGGCGGAAAAGAAAGTTGAAGTTACCTTCACCGACACACTGCGTAAATATCTCGGCAAGAAGGGTTTTGACCCGTTGATGGGTGCACGTCCAATGCAGCGCCTGATTCAGGACACCATTCGCCGCGCCCTGGCCGACGAATTGTTGTTCGGCCGCCTGATGGATGGTGGGCGCCTGACGGTAGACATGAAAGTCACAAGCAACGAAAAAGGCGTGGAGGACGGCGAGGTGCAACTCGACATTCAGCCACTGCCTAAGAAAGAAGGCAAGACCAAGCCTGAGGCGGAATCGGCTGAAGCCGGTTAAAGCGGGCTGATGGGCTTTGATGCCCTGATTCTTGTTCAAAGCCGCTGGCGTCACGCTGGCGGCTTTTTTCTTGGTGCTCCTATATCAGGAGCTTGTAGCCCTGATATTCATTGGGCTAGCGGCTGGTTTAGTTTTCGCCTAAAAGCCTGACAAATCGTACCTAAAGGTCAAACGCACGCTGTATCAGCCACCAGCATGCCAGCAGCGCTACGATGATTGAGCCACCGGTCAATACCCCGACCCGATAAAAACGGCTTGATCGTAGCCAGAAGGCGATGGGTAAAAATAGGGCCACGATGCAAAGCTGTCCGATTTCTACACCACCGTTAAAGCCTATCAGTGCCAGCACCAGCGCATCCTGCGGCAAGCCCAAGTCGGCCAGTACCGATGCGAAACCGAAGCCATGTATCAGGCCAAAGACAAAGGCCATGACCCAGCGCTTTTTGTCAATGGTGCCTCGCAAGTTGTTCAGCGCTGCAATCACCACCGATGCGGCAATGACCGACTCGACCAGGCGCGACGGCAAGCTGATGATCTGCATGGCTGCCAGGCTGAGCGTGATGGAATGCGCAAGGGTAAACGCAGTCACGACTTTTAAAACTTCAACGAATGCGCCTTTCAGCGTGGGTGCAGGGTCCCATTGACCTGCCCTGCGCACCAATACGGCAGGCAAGAGCAATGACAGCAAAAACAGGATGTGGTCGTAGCCAATCCATATGTGCCACGTGCCATCAACCGCATATTGACGCAGGGTTTGCCAGGCACTGACGGGCGTCAAGGCCAGCGTCTGTTCAGCCGATTCGGTGCCAAAAACCAGCGCCTGAGTCACCGCCTTTGTGCCCGTTGCGCCGGGCACTATCCACTGCACCAGCCCCCGATGGGACGGGTCGACATCAAATAACAGGCTGTAGCTGGCCTTCAGGGGTGCGGCAAGCGCTGCACATTGCGCATTCAGGCTCAACACGACATAGGTGCCGTCGCTGTGCTTGTCCAGTTGCAGGTCTGCAGTGCTCACCATAAGGCAGGGTTTGCCAGCTGCAGTGATCGAGAGCCGTTCCGTTGCCAAGCGTGTGATATCGCCGGCGCGCTGGCGCACCTCACCCCAGGTCAAATCGCCGTTGTCGTCACGGTCAATCTGCAACACGTAGTCAAGGTCACGCAGAGCGATGTCCCAGCGTATTTCGACATTGTTGCTGCTGCCAGCGCGCAGTGTCAGATAGCTGTCGCTGGGTTTGTGCGCCCACACCGGGCTTTGTAGCAGCAAGACCAGCAGCAGTATCCAGCGCTTCATCGCGTAGCTCCCTGGGCTGCGAGCTGCCTGGCCAACTTTTCCAGTGCCGGGTCCTCGTAGCGGCTACTGCGCAACCAGTCCAGCGCGACCTGAGCAGTTTTTGCTTGTTTGGCTGCCAGGGCGGCGCGCATGAAAACTTCAGCATCTCGCGGTTCTTTCTGGACTTGGTAGTTGGCACTGGCCAAACTCAGGGCCTTGGTTGCATTGCCCTCGACGTCGAGTTCAAAACGCGCGGCCTCCTGCTCGTGCAGACGATCGCCGCGCAAGGCGGCGGCCGCAAAGCGGTCGCGCAGCTGGGCGGCCCAGTCACTGCCGCGTTTATCGCCTGTTGCCTTGCCGGCCAAGGCCAGGCGAAGCAGCAAAATATCAGAGCGTTCCCAATCGGCCAAAAGACGAATGACCTCGCCTGGCCTTTGCCGTGCCAATAAAAAATCTGCATAAGCGCCCAGCAAAAACTGGTCTGTCACGCCCAGCTTTAGCGCGCTTTTGAAGTAGCCCTCGGCCACATCAAAGCGCTCCAGTCGCCATGCCATTTCGGCCAGTCGGGTCGCTTGCCAAAGCTGCAACTCTGGCGCGACTCGGGGTGCGGCACTGACAGCAGCCGACAATTTTTCAAATGTCTTTTCAAGTCGCCCTATGCTGGCTTCGACATAAGCACTGCAGCCCAACCCCAGCAGGGGGTCTGCCAAAGGCGCAACGCGCGCGCATTCCTGCGCAGCATCTGCGTAGCGTGCCTGAACCATAAAAATGGCACTTCGCCAAAGCAGTGGTTCAACCGACGCTGGATTGAGCTGGCTGGCTTTGGCCAGGTTGGCCAGTGCCGGCTCAAACGAGTGGCTAAATTGCTGGATCAGCCCCAGCACCAGAAGGTAGTCGGCCTGTAGGTTGGCGGCCTCCGGTGCAGTTTTTGCCAACGGGGCGATAGCCGCTGATGCATAGCCCACATAGCGCGGGTCACCCAACGCCATCGCCATGTCAAAGTAACGGCGGGCAATTTCTATTCGCAACCCTGAATCATCAGGCCGGGCGGCAAGCTGCTTTCGCAGCGAATCAACACGCCGGATGTCCGGATTGGCTCGGCTTGGCAGGCGTTCAACAATTTCGGCATCACTGGCGGGCGTGAAAGGCGCAGCATGGGCGCAGCTCAAAATGAGAATGAAGCCTGCTATTGCGGCCAGTTTTTTTAAAAACACTTGATTTGTAACGAACGAATGGATAGCTGTTTTGGACCGAATGCAAGACTTAAACTTAAAGGCTATCTGGCACCCGCCGACCCATTGTAAGAACAACGGCTGCTGTCGATTGGAGTGGGGGAATTCGGGACAGGGTTTACGGAGATATTGTTCGCTGGGAATTAATCAATATATGACGTCGCACACCTTTTTATGGCATGACTACGAGACTTTTGGCCTGAACCCCAGACGTGAACGGCCTGCGCAGTTTGCTGGCATCCGTACTGATGCAGACCTCAATGAGATGGGTGAGCCTGTCATGCTCTACTGCCAGCCCGCCAACGACTACCTGCCCGACGCCGAGTCGTGCCTGCTGACTGGCATCACACCGCAACTGTGTCTGGCGCGCGGCGTGCCCGAGCATGAATTTGCTGCAAAAATTCAAGCCCTGCTCGCTCAACCGGGCACGATTGGTGTCGGCTACAACTCCATCCGGTTTGACGACGAAGTCACTCGGTACCTCTTCTGGCGCAATTTGATCGACCCCTACGCTCGTGAATGGCAAAACGAGTGTGGCCGATGGGACATACAGGATGTGGTGCGCATGGCCTACGCGCTTCGGCCTGATGGCATCCGGTGGCCGACAAAACCAGATGAACGCAAGCCGCTCAATGGAGAAATTAGCCCAACTGCGATTCGTCCCAGCTTCAAGCTGGAAGACCTGGCCAGAGCCAATGGACTGCTGCACGAAGCCGCGCACGACGCGCTGTCTGATGTTCGGGCCACCATCGCGCTGGCACGGCTGATTCGCAATGCACAGCCCAGGCTGTTTGAGTTTTGCCTGAGCCTGCACAAAAAAGACCGCGTGGCGGCAGAGTTGGGCTTTCCAACCAGTCAGCAACTGGCTCAGCCGTTTCTGCATGTGTCTGGCATGTTCCCGCCCGAGCGCGGCTGCCTGGCAGTCATGTGGCCGCTGGCAACACACCCGAGCAACAAAAACGAGGTCCTGGCCTGGGACTTGTCACATGACCCAAGCGAACTGCCGGGCCTTGACATCGCCACCTTGCGTCAGCGCCTGTTCAGCAAGTCATCTGACTTGCCTGAAGGCGTGCTGCGCCTGCCGATCAAGTCGGTGCACTTGAACAAGTCGCCCATGGTGGTGAAAAAGCTCAAAACGTTGACGGTCGACATGGCTGCCAAGTGGGGCATTGACATGGCCGCTGCGTTGGCCAATGCTGAAAAGGCCCGCGCTTTGCCCGACATGAGCGCGATCTGGCCAGATCTTTTCAATCGGCCCAAAGCAGATACCCCCGACGTTGACGAAGACCTGTATGGCGGCTTTGTCGGCCATGCAGACCGCCGCCGCCTGAACCAGCTTCGTGAGTTGTCGCCTGCAGAGCTGGCGGTCAGCCGTGTGGGGTTTGACGACGAGCGGCTGGACGAGCTGGTGTTTCGTTACCGTGCCCGCAATTTTCCAGAAACCCTCACCCAGCAGGAGCAGCAACGCTGGGGAGAGCACCGCACCGCAAGGCTGCTCGAAGGTGAGGGCGGTGCACGCAATGTGGATGCCTATTTTGCGCAGATAGACACGTTGTCGGAAACGGCTGACGAGCGGGCTGAAGAAATTCTGGGCACGCTGTATGACTATGCCGAAGTCGTCGCACCGGAACAATAAGCCATAAAAAAAGCGCCTGCCCTTCAACAGGGACAGACGCTTTTGTCGGGCCTCGACGCTTACAGCGTATCGATAAAGCTGCGCAGCTTGTCTGAACGCGAAGGGTGCTTGAGCTTGCGCAAAGCCTTGGCTTCTATCTGGCGAATCCGCTCGCGCGTCACGTCAAACTGTTTGCCCACTTCTTCCAGGGTGTGGTCAGTAGACATTTCAATACCAAAGCGCATGCGCAGCACTTTGGCTTCGCGTGGGGTCAGGCTGTCCAGAATGTCTTTGACCACATCGCGCAGGCCAGCTTGCATCGCGGCCTCCAGAGGTGCGGTGTTGGCGCCGTCTTCAATGAAGTCGCCCAGGTGTGAATCGTCATCATCACCAATCGGCGTTTCCATCGAAATCGGCTCTTTCGCGATCTTCATGATCTTGCGAATTTTGTCTTCCGGGATCTCCATCTTCTCGGCCAGCACGCTGGCATCCGGCTCAAAGCCGAACTCCTGCAGGTGCTGACGGCTCAGGCGGTTCATCTTGTTGATGGTTTCAATCATGTGCACCGGGATGCGGATGGTGCGCGCCTGGTCTGCAATGCTGCGGGTGATCGCCTGGCGAATCCACCACGTCGCATAGGTCGAGAACTTGTAGCCCCGGCGGTATTCAAACTTGTCTACGGCTTTCATCAGGCCGATGTTGCCTTCCTGAATCAAATCAAGGAATTGCAAGCCGCGGTTGGTGTACTTTTTGGCAATCGAAATGACCAGGCGCAAGTTGGCCTCAATCATTTCTTTCTTGGCATCGCGCGAGTTGGTCTCGCCTTCGTTCATGCGCTTGTTGATGTCTTTGAGGTGCAGCAGTGGCACCACCACACGGGCCTGCAACTCGCCCAGTTTGGTTTGCAGTTCCTGAATCGGCGGAATGTTACGCGCCATCACCACAGACCACGGCTTGCCAGCAGCAACCTGCTTTTCAACCCATTTCAGGTTCAGCAGATTGGGTGGAAAGTCCTTGATGAAAGTCTCTTGCGGCATGCCGCATTTTTCAACAATGATCTTGCGCAGCTCACGCTCTTTTTTGCGCACGTCGAGCACCTGGCCGCGCAGCAGGTCGCACAGTTTTTCAATCGTCTTGGCGGTAAAACGCACGGTCATCAGCTCTTCGCTGAGGGACTTTTGCGCCTTTATGTAGGTTGGCGTGCCGTAGCCTTCCTTGTCGTAGGTTTTGTGCACCTTCTCAAAGTGGATGGCAATTTTGTCAAAGCGGCTCAGCGCTTCTATTTTCAGCTCTTCCAGCTTTTTGGTCAGTGCTTTGGAGCCGCCCTTGCCGTCGTCATCGTCTTCTTCGTCAAACTCGTCGAAGTCTTCTTCGGCCACATAGTCGTCGGCCTCGTCGGCAACGGTAAAGCCGTCCACCACGGTAGAGATCACCACCTTGCCCTCGCGAATTTCTTCGCCCAGGCGCAAAATTTCTGCAATCGTGGCAGGGGACTCAGAGATGGCTTCCATCATCTTCATCAAGCCGCCTTCGATGCGCTTGGCAATTTCAATTTCGCCTTCGCGTGTCAGCAGCTCAACCGTGCCCATCTCGCGCATGTACATGCGCACCGGGTCTGTCGTCCGACCAAACTCGCTGTCAACTGTGGACAGCGCAGCTTCTGCTGCTTCTTCGGCTTCTTCTTCGGTTGAGCCTGCAGGCGCGTTGCTGGTGATCAGCAACGACTCTGCATCGGGCGTTTGCTCATACACCGCAACGCCGAGGTCGTTCAGCGTCAGAATCACAGCTTCGAGCGTTTCGGCGTCGATCAGTTTGTCGGGCAGGTGGTCAGATATTTCGCCGTGAGTCAGGTAGCCACGCGTTTTGCCCAGCTTGATCAGCGCTTTCAGGCGCATGCGGCGTTTCAGAATATCTTCTTCGCTCAGGACAGTTTCGTCCAGGCCAAACTCTTTCATCAAGGCACGTTCCTTGGCCTTGCTGATCTTCATCCGCAGGGGCTTGACCTTTTCGGTCGCGTCAGCCACCGGTGCTTCGTCAAATTCAGCCACAACGTCAGACAGGTCTTCGTCGCTATCGCCTTTGGATTTAGGGCCGCGTTTAGCACCCGGTTTCTCGCCTGGTTTGCCGACCTCCACCGCTTTCGCCGGACGGCCGGGCTTCTTCTTCACAACAACTTCAGCGGTGGCGGCAACTGGCTTGGCAGCCAGGGGCTTGGAGTCAACAATTTTCTTGGTGGGCACTAGGGGAGCTTTCTTCGGGAGCGGAGCGGAGGGACTGGATTTGTCGGCTTTTGCAGCCTTGACAGCTGTTTTGGCAACAGCTTTAGAGCTTGTGGCTTTTTTGGTTTTATCAACCTTTACCGGCTTTGTGACAGCCTTTGTGGCGGGCTTGGTTGCCGCTTTCTTGACGGGTTTTGCCACTGCTTTTGTGCCTGCCTTTATGACCTGCTTTGCAACCGGTTTAACACCTGATTTCACCGCCGGTTTTGCGGCCGGTTTCACAGCCGGTTTGACGGCTTTTTTTGCGGCTGGTTTTGCGGCTGGTTTTGCGGCTGGTTTTGCGACAGGTTTTTTGGATGTTTTCGAAGGCATAGCGGGTCTCCGGTTGACAAAATGAATCCACAGAAGCAGTGACAAACGACGCGCCAGCCAAAAGCTGACACACAACTCATGGGCGCGTTAAAAACAACAAGACATGAATGAAAGGAGCTCGGGCCAGACAGATATTTGGCCAAACACAAACTGTGGGGGCGAACATTTGGTGTGCAGTCCTTGCGGAGCGGTGGCCAGCTCTTTTTTTGTAGAGCATTTCCGCTGTGCGGAAGGCCGATGCCGGAGGTGCTGCTGTCGCGTTTGCGCTGTCGAAAGTTGGATTGTACCCTATTGCCTGTTTTTTAGGCGCGCCAAACTGACTATCTGAGACTTATTTTTGCAGCCTGTTGGCGAGTTCTTTGTAGCGCTGCATGGCCAGCGGGTCAGTGGCAGCACGTCCAGCGAGCTCCTGCATTTCCTGCTGCCACCTGAGTTTGACGAGCTGATCGATGATGCTGCGCACCTCGCTGAAGTCGGCTTCAATGCCCTCTGGGATTTGCGAGATCTGGACAATCGCATGGGCTTCGTGCGCATGGCCGCGTAAACCCTCCCGCAGGGCCGCCCAAGGCTGGGGGCCGTGGTCATGGAGTTGGCTTTCAGCCCAGGCGAACAGGGGGCCATGCGGGGCAGGCAGGGCGCACAGCAGGTGTTGCTCGTCGCTATCTAGCAAGTCCCAGCTTCGCGGCTCAGTCAGTAAAAACCGCAACACGCGGTCTTCCCGGCTGGCTGGCTGCAGGCGGCCTGCCAGCCGGCGAGTGGTTTTGACGGTGGCGGCAAGGGGTGCCGAAAAATGCGGCTCCGAGCTTGAGTAATCCACCTCGTCGCTGCCTGGGTAGCCCACATCATCCGGGTAGTCTGAAAACGACTCTTTGCTGCTGTTCTGGACCGGTTTTAGCGGTGATTTAGGGCTGCCAGCCAATGAATCATTACGCGGGTAGCTACTTTTTTTATAGCTTCCCACCTTGCTTGCTGGCTGCCACAGCTCCAGCAAGTCCCGCCCGTCAATCAGCACCTTGTCGGCAATCTCGGCCAGCAGTTGGCGCTTGAGCGCGCCGTCGGGCAGCGGTGTCCACAGCGGCCTGGCGTTGCTGGCCATGTGGGCGCGGCCTTCGGCGGTGTCCAGGTCGCAATCTTCGGCGGCCGCTTGCAGCATGAACTTACTCAGGGGCAGCGCCTTGGTCACCATCTCGGCAAAGCCGTCTTTACCGTGCTCACGAATGTAGCTGTCGGGGTCATGCTCGGCCGGTAAAAATAAAAACTTGACGGTCCGCACATCAGTCGCAAAGGGCAGGGCGGCATCAAGCGCCTTTCGTGCTGCCCGGCGGCCCGCGCCGTCACCGTCAAAGCTGAACACAACCGATTCGGTAAAGCGAAACAGCTTTTGCACATGCTCTGCTGTGCAGGCCGTGCCCAGAGTGGCCACGGCGTTGGCAAAGCCCATTTGCGCCAGCGCCACCACGTCCATGTAACCTTCGGTCACCAGCGCGTAGCCGTGCTCGCGCAGAGCGGTACGCGCTTCAAACAAGCCGTACAGCTCGCGTCCTTTGCTGAACACGGGTGTCTCGGGCGAATTTAAATATTTGGGCTTTTCGTCAGACAGCACCCGCCCGCCAAACCCAATGCATTCTCCCTTGACGTTGCGGATCGGGAACATCACGCGGTCCCGAAAACGGTCATACCGTTTGGCCTCAGCAGCGGTTTTTTCTTCACCAGGCTCACCGGTGATGACCAAACCGCTTTCCACCAGCAGGGGATCGTTGTAGTCGGGAAAAACGCCGGCCAGGCTGCGCCAACCTTCGGGGGCATAGCCCAGGCCAAAGGTTTTTGCAATTTCGCCCGACAGGCCGCGCCCCTTGAAGTAATCAATTGCCTTGGGTGAGTTGCGCAGGGCTTTGATGTAGGCCAGGCCGGCTTTTTCAAGCACGCTGGTCAAGGTGGCCTGCTGCTGACGCATTTGCGCGGCTTTGGCCCGGTCTTGGGGAGAGACATCGTCTTCGGGCACCGGCAGGCCGTATTGCTGGGCCAAGTCCTTGACGGCTTCAATAAATGTCATGCCGGCGTGATCCATCAGAAAGCCGATGGCATTGCCGTTTTTGCCGCAGCCAAAGCAGTGGTAAAACTGCTTGGCGGGGCTGACAGTGAACGATGGCGACTTTTCGCCATGAAAAGGGCACAGGCCCATGAAGTTGGCGCCGCCCTTTTTCAGCTGCACATACCGGCCCACAATGTCAACCACGTCGGCGCGGGCCAGTAGCTCTTGAATAAAGGATTGTGGAATCGCCATAGCGCTATTTTGACCTGTCGGGTCGCTTGTGGTTCAGGCGTAGAAAAGCCCGAAAAAAACCCGAAAAAAAACCCGCACATGGCGGGCTTTTCAAAATTCATCGCCGCAACTTATTTTGCAGGTGCTTTTTTCGATGCTTTTTTGCTTTTCTTTGGTTTTGCGGTGGCGTTGTTCATGGTGTCTCACTTGAGTTAAGGGTGCGAATTACAACAACCGAGGGCTGCTGCAGACTCTTGTTACGCTATGGAACTGCTTCCAAGCTTGGCAAGTGAATTTTAAACGGCATATCGGTGCGCATGGTTGACATCATTTGCTGAATTTTGTTATTTAACAACCCTCGTTGATTGATGAACGCTCAACCGTTAAAACCTGCCCATTCCCCTTATCGCAGGAACTACCAAAACCGGGACTTTGTCCGCTTTCTGCTTTGCCGCCCGTTTTACGTCATGTTGTTCTTTTTGGTGGTCGAGGCTGCTCTGGCCGCTGCCACGACCGCGCTCATCATCAAGGCCGGGCATGATGTTGCCGAGCAAGCGTTTTTGATTTCAGACTTTGTCTGGATTGTGCTGGCTCAGTCGGCGTCCTATGTGGTGGGCGCGACCAGCTGGGTGTTTGCCGAGCGGGCCGGCTTTGGCGCTTATGGCCGTTATATGTTGCGTTTTGCACGCGACAACCGAAGCCAGCCAGAGTTGCTGGGTGACCAGGTCCAGCGTGAGCACACCGAACCGTTTTTAACCAACGAAACTTTTCAGATATTTTTTGAACTTGTCTACGAGCTGGAGGCTGATTTAAAGCTCTTGTTTGGCCTGATTTTCAATGCCATCGTGCTCGGTTTTGCGATTGATGCCGGGCTACCAGGCGTGTACGCATTTGTGTTCGTGTTGCTGCTGGGCCTGCAGTACCTGGTGCGCCGGCCGGTGGCTGCTGCCTATCTGGCGCAGCAGGCCACCAGCAATCGCATGACGGCCCACACTTACGCCGCTTGGGACAACATCACAGCCGGCAACCGCTACAACTACCGACTGTGGCATGCGGGCTTCAAGCTGCGGCTACGCGATGCACTGCGGGCGCAAATCAGGGCGATTTTGGCGCGGGAGGGTATTGCCACGGTCAGCGGCATTTTTGCGCTGGTGGTGGTCTTCAGTTACCTGGCCTGGATAGCCGGACGCAACGTCACCGATACCGGACTGTTGATCGCCCTGGCCGCCACGCTGCCCCGGCAGATTGACTTGTCATACAACGTGCATGGCCTGGCCAGCGGTTGGAACGACCTGCTGGCCGTGTGGACACGCATGACGGGTGCCTGCGCTGCCATGCGTCCAGAGCCCCCTGCCAACTTTGACCAGCGCATTCAGTTTGATGGCGTGGCCTTGTCTGATGGTCCGGACGCAGTGGTGTGCGCGAGCGTTGACGATGCGCTGGCCCGTATCCGCGCTCAGCCGCATGGCCGCCTGCTGGTGCGCGGCAGCAATGGCTCGGGCAAGTCAACCCTGCTGGTGGCGCTCAAGGCGCAGCTGGGATCGGCTGCCTACTACTGGCCAACCAGTGACAAATTGGCGTTTGCGTTTTGGGGTAATGTCGCTGCTGATGAAGGTGGTGAGCCTGTTGCAAGTGGCTTTTCGTCCGGCGAGCGGCAGCTTAAAAGCCTGCAGGAAATCGTCAACCGAACCCATGCACAGGTGTATTTGCTTGACGAATGGGACGCCAACCTGGACGCCAAAAACCGAGCCAGCGCGGAAAGCCTGGTGGCCCAACTGGCAGCCCGCGCCGTGGTGGTTGAAATATCGCACCGTGACCGGGTATAAGCTCAACTGACACAAAACGAAAGAGACAACATGCCCAATATTTTTGATACCGATCTGCCCAAAACCGCCGCCAACTATGCGGCCCAGTCGCCGCTCGCATTCATTGAACGAACGGCCGAGGTCTACCCCGACAGATTAGCCGTGGTGCATGGCGACCTTCGCCAAACTTGGTTAGAGACGTTCACCCGCTGCCGCCAGTTGGCCAGCGCACTCCAAAAGCACGGTATTGGCAAGGGCGACACGGTAGCCGTGATGCTGCCCAACACGCCACCCATGGTGGAGACGCACTTTGGCATACCCGTGACGGGCGCGGTTCTGAATGCGCTGAATACCCGGCTGGATGCTGAAACGATCGCCTTCATGCTCGACCATGGCGAGGCGAAAGTGGTGATTGTTGACCCGGAATTTACAGGCACCATGCAGAAGGCCCTGGCGCTGCGCACGTCTAATGCGCCGCTGTTGGTCATCCATGCTGAGGACGCGCTGTATACGGGCGACAGCCTGAAGATTGGCAGCATCAGCTACGACGAATTTTTGGCCACAGGCGATGCCAGCTATGCGTGGAAGCTGCCTGAGGACGAATGGGACGCGATAGCGCTGAACTACACCAGCGGCACCACGGGCAACCCCAAGGGCGTGGTCTACCACCACCGGGGCGCAGCGGCCAATGCTGTGTCAAACATTCTGGAGTGGGATATGCCCAAACACCCGGTTTATTTGTGGACGCTGCCCATGTTTCATTGCAATGGTTGGTGCTTTCCGTGGACGGTGGCGGCGCGTGCAGGCGTGAATGTGTGCCTGCGCAAGGTGGCTGCGCCCGAGATTTTTGGGGCGATCAGTGCCCACGGCGTGACCCATTACTGTGCCGCGCCCATCGTGCACGGCATGCTGGTCAACGCGCCTGATGCGCTCAAGCAGGGCTTGCCGCGCGGCGTCAAAGGCATGGTGGCAGGCGCAGCGCCGCCCGCGTCGATGATTGAGGGCATGGAAGCGCTGGGCTTTGACTTGACCCACGTTTACGGCCTGACCGAGGTCTATGGCCCAGCCACCGTCTGCGCCAAGCACGATGCCTGGGATGCTCTGGACATTGGCGAACGGGCACGCCTGAACGCCCGGCAAGGCGTGCGCTACCACCTGGAAGCCGACGTGCGCGTGCTCGACCCTGCCACCATGCTGCCCGTGCCGCAAGACGGCGAAACCATGGGCGAGATCATGTTCAAGGGCAATATCGCCATGAAAGGTTATTTGAAAAACGCCAGAGCCACCGACGAGGCTTTTGCAGGCGGCTGGTTTCACTCAGGTGATTTGGCCGTGTGCTACCCCGACGGCTACATGAAGATCAAAGACCGCAGCAAAGACATCATCATCTCGGGCGGGGAAAACATCAGCTCCATCGAAGTAGAAGATGTGCTGTACCGCCACCCGGATGTTCTGGCCGCCGCGGTGGTGGCCAAGCCCGACGAGCGCTGGGGTGAAACGCCTTGCGCATTTGTGGAGTTGAAGGCGGGGACAACAACGCGTGCAGAAGACATCGTGGCCCATTGCAAAAAGCACTTGGCCGCTTTCAAAGTCCCGCGCGCAGTGGTGTTTGGGGAGTTGCCCAAAACGTCGACCGGCAAGATTCAGAAGTTTGAGCTGCGCAAGCTGGCGGGGTCGGCAGCGGCCATTGGCTGAGCAGGGTGCGCGGTTGCGGGCGGCGTGTTGCGCTGACCTGCCCCTATCCAGCCGTACCAATGCATTTTATGTACAGGCCCCGCCCCATTCAATTCGCGCGCCTCAATCCACCCGGACCTGTGCAAGCTTGATGACTCGCGCCCACTTGTCGATGTCAGCTTTGATGACTGCACCGAATGCTGCTGGCGTGCTGCCCTGTGAAATGGTTCCCTGATCGGCATAAAACTTTCGAATCTCGGGAATCGCAAGTATTTTGACAATTTCAGCGCTGAAACGATCTACAGCCACTTGAGGCGTGCCTGCCGGCGCCATCATTCCGACCCAGGCATCTTCGACAAAGCCCGGCACGGCTTCGACGACGGGTGGAACATTGGGCATGTTGGGATTTCGCCCAGCCGAGGTCACTCCCAGGGCGCGAATACGGCCGTTTTCTGCAAACGGTTTCATGGTTGCCATGCCGTCAATCATCAGATCAACCTGGCCACTGATCAAATCAGTTCTGGCGACCGAACTTGATTTGTAAGGGACATGAACAAGGTTGGTTCCCGTCAAATATTTAAACTGCTCGGTGATCAAGTGATAGATGGTTCCTGACCCTGAGGACGCGTAATTGAGTTTTCCAGGATTGGCCTTTGCATACGCAATCAGGTCCTGTGTTGTCTTAAAAGGCAGAGCTGGGTTGACCACCAGAATCAGAGGAAAAACAGCCATCGCGGTCACCGGTACGAAATCCTTCAGCGTGCTGTAGCCCAAGTTGGGCTGGAGTGTCTCGATGATCGAATGCGTGTTGGAGATCATCACGAAGGTGTGCCCGTCAGTTGGCGTGCGTATGGCGGCACGCATGCCGAGCGCACCGCCAGCGCCGGGCAGGTTTTCCAAGATGACTTGCTGACCAAGGGCCTCGGATAATTTTTGAGCAATCGGTCGCATCACCGTGTCACCACCACCGCCTGCAGCAAAGGGCAAAATAATTTTCACGGGTTTCGTCGGCCAGTTCTGAGCTTGCGCTGCAAAAGCGCCGCAACCGAGGAAGGCCAAAACAACATGGATAGCGAGACGCTTCAAATTCATGACGGACCTTATTGGGTAACTCAGTTAGAAAAATGATCAGTTTGCTGCAAAGAACTGTAGCATCGCGTCGAACGCTTCAGGCCTTTCGGCCATGAATCCGTGCAGGGTGTCTTCATAAACCAGCATTTGAGAATGGGGTATGCGACTGCCGATGTCCTGACTCTGCTCAAGGGTGGTGATGATGTCGTTTTGACCGATGAGTATTTGCGTCGGGCACTGAATGTCGCACAGACGGTCGCGGGAATCGTGGGTCAGCAAACTGTGGCCCGTATGAAGATAGCCATGCAGTGGTCGGTTGACCTGAAGCATGGCGTTAACAGATTGTTCGATTTTTTCCTGATTCAACTCGCAGTAGCGTTCGGAGTAGAAGTAGGTCAATAGGCCCAGGAGGAAGCTGCGGTCAATGCCTGTCGCCTTGGCTGACGCCATCCACCATTGAACCATGTGGCGGCCGCGGGGGCCAAGATGTGCAAAGGTTGATGTCATCGCCAAGCTTCGAACGCTGTCAGGCCCCAGGATAGCCATCCACTGAGCAATGGCACCGCCCAAAGATTTACCCATCACATGAGCACGCTGAATGCCCAACGCCTGCATCAGCCCCAGCGCATCTTTGGCCAGCATCTGGGTTGTGTAAGGCGTGTCGGGTGCATCAGTGCCGCCTATGCCGCGGTTGTCAAAAGCCAAGACCTTGAATTTTTGGGCGGCACGATCAAGCTGCTGACCCCAGGAAGACCAGTTTCCGCTGGCGTATCCACCCACCATGACCAGCCAGTCGCCTTCACCTTGCACGGTGTAATTCATCATCAGATCACCGACCTTGATACGGGGCATAAAAGTACTTTCTGCAATCTAAAAAACACTCAAATCGATAGATCTGATGACAAATTTAGCATAATTAAAGGAGATAAACGATATAGCCAGCTCGCCCCATCGCCAACCGGCAGCCACTTGGCGGGACTTAAACTGACGGGGATCGAGAAGGGGTATGAAGACCTTTGCCAGATTGAGGTGATGCCAACCGAATAACGGTTTGGCGGCAACCTGAAGACACCATCATCTGCAAGTACTCTTTTTCAGTGCTTGTGCGCGCTGTGGTCGTGTGAATCAGAACCCTTAGCTGTAGGCGCAAGTTGGTGAGTCCCCGTACTTTCTTGAACAACAAGCTGTCCTTTCATGCCTGATTCAAAATGACCTGGCACCAAACAAGCCATCTGTAAGTTTTGGCTTTTGTCAAAACGAATGACCCATTCTTTGGTTTTGCCAGGCTGAACACTCAATGCAAGAACGTTGCTGCTGGAGCGATGGTCATGCGAATCAGTGTGCCCGGCCTTTTGAGTAGCCGCTTGCTTCATTTCGGCCGAATGTATTTTGAGAGACTCTTGCGATCCTAAAACCATTTCGTGAGATAGTTTGCCGCTGTTATGAACCACGAATTTAATGGTTTCACCGGCATTGACTGTCAATTGATCCGGTGAAAAACGCATCGTGTCGTTCATGTCAATATCAATGCTGCGAGAAACTGTCAGTGCAATCGGTGGCGTATCTGCTTCATGAGCCTCGTGTGCATCGACTTGAGCTACACCATGTGCATGCCCGACCGCGGCCCACTGAGGATTCTTCTCAAAGGCTTGATAGGCTGTCCAACTGCTGGCCGTGACCACGATACCCATCCCCAGTGCGTAGACCACCAAGGCGCGATGAACACGGATTTGCAAACTAAAGACGAGAGCAACTATAGACATCACAAAGCCCAAAGGAACTACCCAAGAGCTTCTTGCGGGCGAGTCTGGAAAGTGCTGTAGACCGCCGGTAAAAAAGCCCAAGCCAATGGACAACAAAGTACCGACCCAGAGAGATTCAAACAAACCAGTTTTGCTATCTTGGTGACGATGCTCCATCCAAGCACCCACCACAAAAAGGACGATGCCTGCTGCCGCGGTCCACAGCGAACGCTCACCGCTGAAGAAGCCGTGATTGACCGCGCCAGAAATAAAACTTATTCCTGAGTACTTAAGCAGCATTGCGCTGTGTTGAACTTCAAACGATGCTTTCATATCTTCCTGAGGTTGGTAAATGTGTTCATTTGCACATTTTGAATGGTCTGATGTACCCTGTCAGAAGGAATGACATTTAAAAGGGCAGCACCAGCCCTGCATCCAACTGTCATTTAAAACGACACCGACCGACCAGGTCAAGCCGATGGCGCGGTAGCTACTTTGAGGAACACGCCGTAGACCCAAAGTGCATCAAACCCAACCCTGACGCCAGACGCCGTCATCTTGCAGTACACGCCAAGCGATCACTTGAGTGGCTTTAGAAAACACGGCTTCAATTTCCACGTTTTCGATCGGGTCGGTCGGCAGCGGGGCGAATCACGCGGCTGACCCCAGGACCGGTTTCCGCTGGCGTATCCAGCTACCATCACCAGTCAGTCGCCTTCACATTACACGGTGTAATTCATCGTCAGATCACCGACCTTGATACGGGGCATAAGCGTACTTTCTGCAATCTAAAAAACACTCAAATCGATAGATCTGATGACCAATTTAGCTCAGTTAAATGAGATAAGGCCATGGTTTTTGCTGACCTTGCCGACTTCCAGCGTTTGATGGCGATTATTTTTGGTTGCTGACTGCACATGGTTAGGTACGACTAACTCGTTGACGGAAATCTTTGCAGAAGAACGGTGCCGGCCAGCTAGAAAACGCAACCCCTAAAGAGGTTTACTCAGGCTTGCCCCTGACTTGACGAGGTGAAATCAAAGAAAAGTAAACGCGCTAGATCGAGGATTTCAGGGGGCTCGAGTGAAGTAAAAATCACCAACGACCTGATCGTAGATTGCTGGTACTTGGTCGTGCCCAACTGACTTGGCCAAATTGACGACCTCGTTTCTGACATTTCTGACAACCCGATCCACACTGACGCCAGGCTTTCGAATTTCTCGGAGAAAAACCCGAGTGAACAATCCATTGCGATCTGTGTCTTTCGGCCCAAGCTGATCCAGTGCTTGCTGGCCTACGCCCGCTGAAAAAATGATCATTTGACCCGTCGCTGCAGTCGTCGGTGCTAGGCCACGCCCGCCAATGGATCTTCCCGCACCCTTAAAAGGATTGTCGCGACATGCATCGATCACTGCCAGTGTAAATTTGGCTCTGCGCTCCACCATCTCGTCCAACAAGCGCTGCAATTGAATGGCATCGTCTTTAACTTGAGCTTCGCTTTCACCGCCTATGTCAATTGGCAATAAATAATTGGCTGCACCCAATTGAACCCCATGTCCTGCATAGAAAAAAAGTACCTCATCGCCACCGTTTATTGTTGCCGAAAAACTTCGAATAGATGCCTTCATTTCCTTCTCGGTTGCATCAAGTCTGATCGTGACTTGATACCCATAAGACCTCAATGCTGAGGCCATAGCTGTTGCGTCTTCTTTGGCATTTTTTAGCCTTGAAACGCTTTGATAATTATCATTTCCAAAAATTAAGGCTTTCCTGACACCTTTATCGCTTGACTGTTGCGATTTAACTAAATTATTTGAATTTGAATTCGACGATATATAAGATTGACTAACTTCAGCTTTGGCTACTGCAGATTCAGCTTTTATGGGTGGTATGGAGCCTGTTGATTCGTAAATTGTTCGCGGTATCAACGCCAGGTTTTCGCGCGCAATTTTTTTAACTGCAGGGCTAAACTGTGGCAAATCAAGTAGTTTTTTATAAAGTCTTGCGGCTGATACCTCATCTTTATTGGTACCCAAGCCATTTTGAAAGAGCCATGCCAGATTGGAAATCGAACTGGGCTCATCTCCAAGGTCTCCAAGTTCAAACCAATATTTCGCTTCTTCATAATCTTTTTTTGACGCGCAGTAGCTATGGTAGTAGCCTGCGTACGCAAAAAAATCAACTGGCGATTTGCATTCCATCGGCTTTCCATTGCCTGCTGATGCTCGGCAGCGCATTTTTAGATAGTTCGGGTCGCTTTGCAATGATTGTTTAGCAAAACCAGCCCACATGTTTGCCTGTTTAAGAAGGTCTTCACTTTTTGAACAGCCGCTCGCTTCCTCCATCATCGGTGGCATAAGAGCCCCTTTCGAGTTGGAATTGGCAGTGACTCCTGAAGTCACTTGTAGGGCGGGTTTTTCCTCATTGGCCGCTGTTCCGCGATCAAGCAATGCGATATTCGCCTTATTTATTCTGATACTCGTGGGGGTCGCGTCTTTGGCATCGAGTGCAGTTTTATAAAGACTTTTGGCTTTTTCCAAGTCGAGTTCAACCCCCAAGCCGTTTTGATACATCCATGCCAAATTGTGTATCGCTGATATGTCTCCAGCCTTCACCGCCCAATCGAGCCAGTACTTTGCTTCGATAAAATTCTGGCCGACTTCAATCTTTTTTCCATACAAGCTGCTACTGCATCCAGTTAAATAGAACCAACCGAGAGTCGCAATATTGGCTCTTGCAGCATTTAAAATAGTTTGCTGTCCAATTTGATAAGAAGCAACTGCGTTTTCAGCTATCGCACCAACCATCTCAAATCGATCGCAGGTCGTAAATTGTCCGTTCGGCTCTATTGAAACTCCGGTCAGAGGGGTTGCTTGCAGCTGAGGTGACCCGGTTAAAAAGCATCCTGAAATCAAGAGGAAAGCAAGGGCCTTGAACCTGTAACGATATGCAAAAAATTTAAATATTTTTTCCACGCTTTAACCTTTTAATGGATCGCCTCAACAAAAATCATCAGCGAATGCTACAGCGAACAAGCAAAGAAGCAAAATGATGCAGACAAAGAATGGGGACGTTACTTGGCACATTACTTTCCCGCTGGTCTTTTTTCGGTGGATGTGTTGCGTGGGTGAGTCGATGAAATCGCGTTCGTCGATTGCACCGAACTGACATCAATCTTGAGCAGCCACGATCTGAAGGAAGATGGTTCGGCGAGAAGGCCGTTCCGGCCGACCTGTCAAAGCCAACCCTGACGCCAGACGCCGTCATCTTGCAGTACACGCCAAGCGATCACTTGAGTGGCTTTAGAAAACACGGCTTCAATTTCCACGTTTTCGATCGGGTCGTTGGGCAGGTCGGGTTGAATCACGCGGCTGACCAGGAAGTGCTTTTGTTTCGCTTGGGGCGTGACCGCCGTCCATTTGGTGAGCAGCAGCTTTTTGGGATTCAGGGGGTTCATGGCCTTGGGTTACTTGCTGTTTTTCAGTTCCTGCGCCACAGCCTGCCCCAGTTCAATGACCGCCATGGCGTAGTAACTGCTCCAGTTGTAACGGGTGATGGCGTAAAAGTTTTCTGTGCCTGCCACGTACTGCGGCGTGTCCGGCCCGTTGAGCAGTTCGATCAGGGCCAGTGGGCCTGAATGCGCCAGCCCGGCGCCGTCCAGCACAGCGCCTTTGGCAGTGAAGCTGGCGGTGCTGAAGGTGGGCAGAATGTCTGGCGCCATCAGGGCGTCCATGTCCAGGCTGGTTTTGTCGAAAGTAACGGGGTAGTGGGTGGGCATGCCGGGCTGCCAGTTGAAGGTCTTGAAGTAGCTGGCAACCGAGCCAATCACATCGGCGGGGCTGTTCCACAGGTCAATCTTGCCGTCGCCGTCAAAGTCAACCGCGTACTTGGCCACGCTAGAGGGCATGAACTGCGGCATGCCCATGGCGCCTGCAAAGCTGCCGCGCGGCTCAAGTGGGTCTGCGCTGCGGCGGCTCTGCAGGCTCAAAAATTGTTCGACTTCGCCTTTGAAAAATTCGCTGCGTTCTTTTGCGCGCGGGTGACTGGCTGGAAAGTCAAAGGCCAATGTTGTCAGGGCATCCAGCACCCGAAAGCTCCCGGTGTCGCGACCATAAATGGTTTCAACGCCGATGATGCCGATGATGATGTCGATCGGCACACCGTATTCTTTTTCGGCGCGCTCCAGCGTTGCCTGGTTGGCCTGCCAAAACTTTACTCCTGCAGCGATGCGGACCGGGTCAATAAAGCGGCTGCGGTAAATGCGCCAGTTTTTGACAAAGGGTTTGGCCGCCGGTTGCATCAGTTTGACGACCGTGGCGCTGTAGCGCGCTTGACCGATGGCGCTCTTTACCCAAGCAGGATCCAGGTCGCGCCGTGCGGCCAGGTCGCCAGCAAACGCCATGACCTCCGGTCGGGTGGCGTACAGCGGGCCAGCACTGTTGCGCTGCATGGCTGTCTGCCGGGAGCTTGAACCGGGCCGCTTTGAGAGGTGTTTTTTGGCGTCATTTTGGCCCTTGGCCCAGGTATTACCTAGGCAAGCAGCTCCTAAAAAAAGAGCAATTAAAACGCTAAGAGCGTGCCTTGAAAATATCATTCGGTCATTTTACGCAGGCCATACCAGCGCAGTGAACTGTTGCCTGAGCTGGTGGAGTTGCTGGCCAGACGCCGAGGCCCTGGCGTAGCGTTGCGCCTCCAGTTGCATCAACCAGGTCTGCAGCGCTTCATACTGGCTGCCATACCGCGCCTGCAACAGGGTGGCCAGTTGGCGCGGTGTGGTCGCTTCAGCCATGTTCTCTGGCGTCACCATGCCGGCTTTGACCAACTGTTTGCGCGCCTGGTTCAGCAGGCGTAGCCAAGGGTCTTGCTGGTTTCGCTCCCACAGCGACCATAGCGCCCCCATCAGGCTGATGGCGACGATGATGGCGATCAGCACGATGCTCAGGTCTTGCCAGCTGGGGGATTCAAAACCGATGTTTCTCAAGAGGTCAAGCTGCTTGCTTTGGGTGTAGTTCAGGACGCGCTGGTTCCAGGCATTGTTGACGGCGTCCCAAACGGCGTGCAACCCGATGGTGAAGCTGGGGCTGATGTTGCTGAGTGCCTGGCCAACTGCGCCCTGCGGGGCGACCAGTCTTTGCGATGCGCCCGTACGGCCTGGCGAGACCGCGGACGTTGGGTCAACTCGCAGCCAGCCACGCCCCTCGTGCCACACCTCGGCCCAGGCGTGGGCGTCACTTTGGCGAAGTACCCAAAAGTCGTCAACCGTATTTCGTTCGCCGCCCTGGTAGCCCGTGACAATACGGGCAGGCACGTCCAGAGCCCGCATCAAGATCACAAAACTCGATGCGATGTGTTCGCAAAAGCCCGCTTTCTTGTCAAACCAGAACTCGTCAGCGGTGTTGGACCCGTACACACCGGGCTCCAGGGTGTAGGTGTAGCCGCCGGTGCGCAGTCGGTCGATCACCACCTGAACCAGCTCGGCGCTGCCTGCCTGGGTGTAGCGCGCGTCGCGCCGTATTTCATTGGCCAAAGCCAGGGTGCGTGGGTTAAAGCTTGGCGGCAGCTCAACAAACTCGCGCAGGCCTATGACGGGTTTTTCAGGCCCGTGCCTGAAGCTGGTGAAGCTTTGCGCCTTGTAACGAATCAGCTCGCTTGCGGGCTTGTTCAGCATCCACTGCAAATCTGCCTGCATGGCAGTCTGGTAGCCCGACAGTCGCGGGCTGTTGGGGGTGGCATCCAGCACAAAAAGCCAGGGTCGATTGGTCGGCTCCAGTGTCACTTCGTAGTTGATCGGCTTGCCGGTCACCATCAGGCCGGCGGTCAGTCTGAAACGGGATGCGACGTCAGGACTTGCGGGGCGCCACTCGCGTCCGTCAAAGTTGGACAGCACCGGGCCGCGCAGGTACATCTCGCGTTGGGGCGGCGGCTGGCCCTCAAACTTGATGCGCATAGACACGCTGTTGTCAAGCGCTAACTGGGCAACGGTGCCGACTTGCATTGTTTCGCTCAGACCACTTTTGCCTCGGACTGTGTCACCGGAAACGCCCCACAGTGGCGACAGCCTGGGAAACAGCACAAACAGCACCACCATGATGGGGGCACCGAGCAGCGTTATCCAGCTGGCTGTTTTGGCGGCGTCCATCAGAGGTGGTTTGCCAACCGGCATGTGCGCATTGACCAGCACCGTCAGCAATCCCAATAGGGCGATCAGCATGCTGGCGGCGGTGAGCAAAGACTGCGAGTAAAAAAAATTGCTCAACATGCAGAAAAACCCAAGATAAAACACCACAAAAGCATCGCGCCTGGCGCGCAGTTCAAGTGTTTTCAGGGTCAGCAGCACCACCAGCATCGTGACGCCTGCGCCCAGCCCGATCAGGGTTTTGTGGGTGAGCAGCGTGGCACCGACGGTGATGGCCAGCAAGCTCAGCACCCACCAGCGGCCGGGTAAGGGCTGGTTGTTGGCGGCCAGGTAGCCGCGCCAAAGCAGCACACCGCTGGCCAGCACAATGCACCAAAAGGGCAGGTTGACCGCCTGCGGCAACAGCACCCAAGCGATCACCAGCAACAAAAACAGTGTGTCGCGTGTGTCACGCGGCAGGTTTTGCAGCCATGTTGACAGCTTGGTCAGCACAGGGCCAGTGCCTCCAGGCATTGCCGCTTATGCACCTCGCCGCTGGCTGGTGCAATGCTGAGCGTCGGCAGGCGCAAGCCGTAAACCACCGCCTGCTTGTCCGCCGCCAGTACCCAGGCGCACAGGCGCGACAGCTTGTGTTCCTTGTCGCCCGTACCGGCCTGCATGAAGTCAAGCCACAGCTCAAGGGCATTGGCTTGCGCGCTGTCACGCACCACCAGTCCATTGCCTGACTCGTCTGCTTTGGCGGCTTTCTTCCACACGACCAGCCTCAATGGGTCACCCCGCCTGTAGCCACGCACGCCATCCAATTCGCCGGTGTCGCGCGTACGCGAGGCATTGGCTGCATCGCCAGAGCGCGGCTCGCCAGGCGGCAGGGGCGGTGCCTGGCTTTCAGGTGCGGGATACACCAGCACCTGTGCAGCAGGCCGCCAGACGGTCCAGACGCGAAACGTTCCGATTGGAAATCGTGTCTCGGCCGTCAGCGTGGGCAGGCGGTGCAGGCCGCGTCCGGTGGGCTTGAAAGCCACTTGTACGGTGCTGTTGCCCTGGCCGGGAACATCCGTCCAGACCCAGTGCTTTGACGCACGGCTGTCCAATACGCTCAGGCCAATGCCGTGGCGGGTGGCGCGCCGGGTATTCGTCAACCGGATGTCAACAGGGGCTGTGGCACCGGCGTAATGTGCGCCGGGTGCCTGCAGATGCAGGGCCAGCCCGCGTAGCGTGCCGTGGCACACGTGCATACCGATCAGCGCGCTGCCCGCCAGCAAAAAGGTCAGAAGGTAGCCCAGATTGAGCTGGTAGTTGATCGAGGCCACCAGCAGGATCATCAGCGTGACACCCAGCATCAGCCCGGGACGGGTGGGCAAGATGTAAACGGTACGCTGCGTTAGCGTGATGTGGTCACTCAGCGGAAGCCGGTTTTCAAACCAGCGGCGAAAGCGTTGACGAAAATAAACGGCGGGTCGGGAAAGCACGGGACTCAACACCCATCACGGCAGCGGTACAGCGGCCAGCATGGCGCGTACCTGCTCCATCGCGCCGCGTCCTGCGTTGCTCACAGGTATCAGGCGGTGCGCAGCCGTTTGCGGCAACACCGCGGCGATGTCGTCGGGCGCCACATAGTCGCGTTGGTTTAAAAATGCCTGCGCCTTGGCGGCGCGCATCACGGCGATGCCTGCCCTGGGGCTCAGACCCTGCAAAAACCAGCGGCCTGAACGGGTGGCGGCCATCAGGTCTTGCATGTAGTTCAGCAGCGGCTCTGCGGCATGCACCTGGCTGACCTGACTTTGCAGCGCCATCAGGTCGTGCGGCGTCAGCACAGCCTGCAGCTTGTCCACCATGTCGCGCCGGTCGGCACCTTTGAGAAGTTCACGTTCTGCCGCGCGGTCCGGGTAGCCAAGCGATATGCGCATGTGAAAGCGGTCCAGCTGCGATTCAGGCAGCGCATAGGTGCCGAGCTGGTCATGCGGGTTTTGCGTGGCAATGACAAAAAACGGCAAGGGCAGGGGGCGCGTGGCCCCTTCAATCGTGACTTGCTTTTCTTCCATCGCCTCCAGGAGCGCGCTTTGGGTTTTGGGGCTGGCCCGGTTGATCTCGTCTGCCAGCAGCACTTGGGCAAACAGCGGCCCCGGGTGAAACACGAAGCTTTCTTTTTGCCGCTCGTAAATCGACACCCCTGACAAATCGCTTGGCATCAAGTCAGCTGTGAACTGAACGCGTGAAAATTGCAGCCCGAATGATCGGGACAGCGCATGCGCCAAAGTCGTTTTGCCGACACCGGGGACGTCCTCAATCAGCAAATGACCGCCCGCCAACAAGCAGGCCACGCAGTCTTGCACCTGTGCGGGCTTCCCCACAATGACCGTGTTAAGCTGATTTAAGAGAGTGGTGAGTTTTTCTTTAACTTGCATTTTGTTACGATAACTCAAAATAGTGGCCCCATGAACGCGACTGGTTATTTCACACACCCGGATTGCCGGAAACACGAGATGGGACGCGGCCACCCCGAGTGCCCGGAGCGGCTTGACGCGATTGAAGACTGGCTTTTGACCACCGGCGTCAAAGACGCACTTGATTGTCGCCAGGCACCCGAGGCTCCCATCGCTGACATTGAACTGAGCCATGACCGAATGATGGTGGCCGGTATTCGCGGCCTGGGCGCACAATTGCTGGACGACATCAATGCCGGTGGGCCGGCCTACGCGTCGATCGACCCTGACACGACGATGAACGTGCATACGTGGAGCGCCGCCTTGCATGCAGCAGGTGCTGCGCTGGCTGCGACCGATGCCGTGATGGCCGGCGAGATGGAAAACGCTTTTTGCGCGGTGCGACCGCCCGGCCACCATGCCTGCCATGACAAAGCCATGGGCTTTTGTTTCTTCAACAACATTGCCATTGCCGCACGTTATGCGCTTGAGCGCCATGGCCTAAAGCGCGTGGCGGTGGTTGACTTTGACGTCCACCACGGCAATGGCACAGAAGACATTTTGAAGGGTGACGACCGGGTGCTGATGGTCGGGTTTTTCCAGCACCCGTTTTACCCTTACTGCGGCACCGACCATCCGGCCAGCAACATGCTGAACCTGCCCATGCCGGCCTACACCCAAGGCATGGCGGTGCGCGAGATGATTGAGTCTTACTGGATACCGCGGCTGGACGCGTTTGAGCCTGACATGATTTTCATCAGCGCCGGGTTTGACGCCCACCGTGATGATGATTTGGGCCAGATGGGCTTGGTCGAGCAGGACTACGCATGGATCACCCAGCGCATCAAAGACGTGGCCAAGCGGCACTCACACGGCCGCATTGTTTCAAGCTTGGAAGGCGGCTATCACCTGAACGCCTTGGCCCGCAGTGTCGAAGCGCACATTCGTGTGCTGGCAGATTTATAGACGTTCCCATGACCACAACACCCACCGAACTCCCGCCACCCTTACTGCACAACCGTGACGCCCGGGGGGTGCACACACTGGTGCTGAACCGACCCGCCAGCTTTAATGCCCTGAGCCACGACATGCTGGCAGCGCTGCAAGCGGCACTTGACTTTGTTGCCGACGATGCCACGGCTCGATTGGTTGTCATTGCCGCCGAAGGCAAGGCCTTTTGCGCTGGCCACAACCTCAAGGACATGCGCGCTCACCCCGAACTGGCTTACTACCAAAAGTTGTTTGCCCAATGCACGCGCATGATGCTGACGATTCAAAATTTGCCTGTGCCGGTCGTTGCAAGGGTCCAGGGCTTGGCCACTGCCGCAGGTTGCCAATTGGTGGCTCAGTGCGATTTGGCCGTGGCTGCCAGCAACGCCACTTTCGGCGTCAACGGGATTGACGTGGGCCTGTTTTGCGCCACACCCAGTGTGCCGCTGGTGCGCAACATGCCCGCCAAGCAAGCCATGGAAATGCTGCTGACGGGCGAGTTCATCAGCGCAGATGAGGCGCGTGTTCGCGGCTTGGTCAACCGGGTAGCGCCGCTTGACGCGCTTGATTCTGAGCTTGAAAAACTGGTGCTGTCCATCCTGGCCAAACCGCGTGAAGCCCTCGCTTTGGGCAAAGCACTTTTTTACAAGCAGCGCGAAACCGGTATCGAAGCGGCATACCAGCTGGCGGGCCAAACCATGGCCTGCAACATGAACCACCCGGTTGCCCAAGAAGGCGTGCAGGCGTTCATCGACAAGAGGAAGCCGCAATGGCCAGCGTGAGTTCTTTAAGCTTGTTGAGCCTGGGAACGATTTTTCCGCCGGGCTTGTTTTCCGGGTCGGCGGCCTACCCTAAGCAGCGGATTGATAACTTTGACCAATGGTTGTCAGCCATCACGCAGTCCACCGCGCTGGTTGAACTGGCCGTGTTGCTGGCCTGTGCACTGCTGGCCTGGGCGGTGGTGCGGCTGGTTCGCCGCATCAGTCGTAACACCGATATCAAGTCAATCCTGTTTGGCAAACGCATCATTGACGGGGTGCTGTTTCCCATGCTGCTGTTGCTGACGGCTTACACCGTCAGCGTGCTGTTGGCCCGACTGTTTCCGCTGGCGGTCTTTAAGGTGGCGATTCCGGTGTTGTTGTCGCTGGCCGTTATCCGCTTGGGCGTGAAGGTGCTGCAAGCCGCTTTCAGCAATGCCCCCTGGGTGAGCGCGCTAGAGCGGTCCATTTCTTGGCTGGCCTGGCTCGTCATGCTGCTATGGGTCAGCGGCTTGCTGCCGGTGGTTTTGGAAGAGCTCGATGCCATTCACTGGAAAATGGGCACCAGCACTCTCTCGGTGCGTAATTTACTGGAAGGGTTTTTGACAGCCAGCGTGGTGATTTTGATCACGCTGTGGATATCGTCGAGCATCGAATCCAAGCTGCTGCGTAAAGCCACGGGCAATGAGCTGTCACTGCGCAAGGCTGCCAGCAACGCAATTCGTGTGGTGCTGGTGTTTGTCGGCCTCATGGTCGCCTTGTCAGCAGTGGGGATTGACTTGACGGCGCTGTCGGTGTTGGGCGGAGCGATCGGCGTGGGTGTGGGCTTTGGTCTGCAAAAGCTGGCTGCCAACTACGTCAGTGGTTTTGTCATGCTGGCCGAGCGCAGCGTGCGCATTGGCGACAACGTGAGGGTTGACGGTTTTGAAGGGCTGATCACCGACATCCGGGCGCGTTACACCGTGGTGCGCGCACTGTCGGGGCGCGAATCGATCGTGCCTAACGAAATGTTCATCAGCAACCGGATTGAAAACCTCTCGCTGGCTGATTTGCGGGTGCTCCAATCGACTGTGGTGTCTGTTGGATATGACAGCGATGTCGATCTGGTGATGCGCCTGCTGGCCGATGCAGCGCTGTCACAGGAGCGCGTTTTGAAAGACCCCGGGCCTGGGGTGAATCTGACCAATTTTGGTCCTGATGGCCTTGAATTCACCCTCAATTACTGGATGACTGACCCCGAAAACGGACAGCAAAACTTGCGTTCGCTGGTCAATCTTGCAGCTTTGGCAGCACTGCGTGAGCACGGCATTGAAATTCCCTTTCCCCAGCGTGTGTTGCACACAAAGGTCGATGCGAAAGCGCAGCCCAATAGTGGTGCAAACGCCTAGAGGGATTTAAAAATAGAACGACCGTTCTTTTTCTGTAAACTAAGGGCTATTGGAGCCTCTGGTAAACCATGCAACCCGCATAGAAGCATAAAATGCAGGGTTTACCTTTACGTCAACGTCAATTAACCATCCTGGAGCCGCGCAATGAAGGTTTTGGTACCCGTCAAACGAGTCGTCGATTACAACGTCAAAGTTCGCGTTAAGTCCGACGGCACAGGCATTGATATCGCCAACGTCAAAATGAGCATGAACCCCTTTGACGAGATTGCCATTGAAGAAGCCACGCGGCTGAAAGAAAAAGGCCTTGCCACTGAAATCATCGCCGTGAGCTGTGGCGTGTTGCAGTGTCAGGAAACCTTGCGCACGGCCATGGCCATTGGCGCAGACCGCGCGATTCTGGTGGAAACCGCTGAAGAACTGCAGCCGTTGGCGGTCGCCAAGCTGCTCAAGGCCCTGGTGGACAAAGAGCAGCCACAACTCGTCATTCTGGGCAAGCAAGCCATTGATGATGACTGCAACCAGACCGGCCAGATGCTGGCTGCCTTGCTGGGCTGGCCGCAGGCAACTTTTGCCTCCAAGGTTGAAGTTGCCGATGGCGTTGCCAAGGTCACCCGTGAGGTTGATGGCGGTCTGGAAACCCTATCCCTGACGCTGCCTGCCATCATCACGACTGACTTGCGCCTGAACGAGCCGCGCTACGTCACGCTGCCCAACATCATGAAGGCCAAGAAGAAGCAGCTGGATAACTTCAAGCCTGAAGATCTGGGTGTCGATGTCAAGCCGCGTATCAAAACCCTCAAGGTCAGCGAGCCGCCCAAGCGCAGCGCGGGTATCAAGGTGGCCGATGTGGCCACGCTGATTGACAAGCTCAAAAACGAAGCCAAAGTGATTTAAGGACGCACGCCATGACCTCTTTAGTAATTGCCGAACACGACAACGCCAGCATCAAGCCGGCCACCCTGAATACCGTGACAGCTGCTGCCCAGTGCGGTGGTGAGGTTCATATTCTGGTAGCAGGCAAGGGCGCTGAAGGCGCTGCAAAAGCCGCTTCAACGATTGCGGGCGTCGCCAAAGTCATTCATGTCGAGGGCGATCATTTCGCCCACGGCCTGGCTGAAAACATGGCGACGCAAGTTTTGTCGATTGCCGCCAGCTACTCACACATTCTTTTCCCGGCGACGGCGTCCGGCAAAAACATTGCCCCTCGCGTGGCCGCGGCACTCGATGTGGGTCAGATTTCTGACATCACCCAGGTGGATGCACCGGACACCTTTGAGCGTCCCATTTACGCGGGCAACGCGATTGCTACCGTGCAAAGCATGGACGCCACGAAAGTCATCACCGTGCGCACGACGGGTTTTGATCCTGCTGCCAGCACGGGCGGCAGCGCCGCCATGGAGGTGCTCGCAGGTGTCGCCGACAGTGGTAAAACCGCATTTTTGGGCTCAGAAATTGCCAAAAACGATCGGCCCGAGCTGACAGCCGCCAAGATCATCGTCTCCGGGGGTCGCGCTTTGGGTTCCGCGGAAAAATTCAATGATGTCATGACGCCCCTGGCCGACAAGTTGGGCGCCGCACTTGGGGCATCGCGCGCTGCGGTCGACGCCGGCTACGCCCCGAATGACTGGCAAGTGGGCCAGACCGGCAAGATCGTGGCGCCTCAGCTTTACATCGCCGCAGGCATATCGGGAGCCATCCAGCATCTGGCTGGCATGAAGGACAGCAAGGTCATCGTGGCCATCAACAAAGACCCCGAAGCGCCGATTTTCAGTGTGGCTGACTATGGGCTGGAGGCTGATCTGTTCGCCGCTGTGCCTGAGCTGACGGCAGCGCTTTAGGCGTTTGACGACCCCGCCGCAGCGCCTCACTGCGGCTTGAACACGACGACAGAGACATCACATGACTTACAAAGCCCCCCTCAAAGACATGCTGTTCAACATCCGGCACATCGCCGATATTGAACAGGTCGCCAAAATTCCCGGTTTTGCAGATGCGGGCTTTGAAACGGCACAGGCGGTGCTCGAAGAATGTGCCAAATTCAATGAAGGCGTGCTGGCACCCCTGAACTGGGCGGGCGACATCAATCCGTCAAGCTTCAAAGACGGTGTGGTCACCACCACGCCCGGGTTCAAGGAAGCGTTCAAGCAATACGCTGAAGGCGGCTGGCAGGCGCTGCAGCACCCGTCTGAATATGGCGGCCAGGGCTTGCCGAAAACCATTGGTGCGGCCTGCGGCGAAATGCTGAATTCGGCCAACATGAGCTTTGCCCTGTGCCCGCTGCTGACTGACGGCGCGATTGAGGCGCTGCTCACGGCGGGCAGCGATGAACTCAAAGCGACCTACCTGGAGAAACTGGTCACCGGCGAATGGACCGGCACCATGAACCTGACCGAGCCGCAAGCGGGCTCGGATCTGGCCGCTGTTCGCTCACGCGCCGAGCCGCAGGCCGATGGCACCTACAAGGTGTTTGGCACCAAGATTTACATCACCTACGGTGAGCACGACATGGCCGACAACATCGTGCACCTGGTGCTGGCCCGCGTGACGGGGGCGCCTGAAGGCGTGAAGGGCATCAGCCTGTTTGTGGTGCCGAAATTCATGGTGGGCAAAGATGGCGCGTTAGGCGCGCGCAACGATGTGCATTGCGTCAGCATCGAGCACAAAATGGGCATCAAAGCCTCACCCACTGCCGTGTTGCAGTATGGCGACAACGGCGGCGCCGTGGGTTACATCGTCGGGCAAGAAAATCGCGGCCTCGAATACATGTTCATCATGATGAACTCGGCCCGCTACGCCGTCGGCGTGCAGGGTATCGCGATTGCCGAGCGCGCCTACCAAAAAGCGGTCAGCTTTGCCAAAGATCGCGTGCAAAGCCGACCGGTCGATGGTTCGATCAAGGCCAGTGCGCCCATCATCCACCACCCGGACGTCAAGCGCATGCTGATGACCATGCGCGCCTACACCGAAGGTTGCCGCGCCATGGCCAGCGGCGCCGCGGCTGCGTATGACGCAAGCCACCACCACCCGGATGCGGATGTGCGCAAGCAAAACCTGGCGTTTTATGAGTTTATGGTGCCGCTCGTCAAAGGCTACAGCACCGAAATGAGTCTGGAAGTCACGTCCTTGGGCGTGCAAGTTCACGGCGGTATGGGCTTTATCGAAGAAACCGGCGCTGCGCAGTACTACCGGGACGCCAAGATTCTGACGATTTACGAGGGCACAACAGCCATTCAGGCCAACGACCTGATTGGCCGCAAAACGATGCGTGACGGAGGTCAGACGGCCAAGGCGATTGCGGCGCAAATTGAAGTGACGGAAAGCGAGTTGATCAAACGAGGCAACGCCGATGCGCTGGCCCAATTACCAGACGGCGCTGACGCGCTGGCAGTGGCCAAGCGCCTGAGAGCTGCGCGTATGGCGTTGATCGACGTGATTGAGTTTGTGGTCGATTTCGGCAAGAACAGCCCCAATGCTGTCTTTTCGGGCAGCGTGCCGTACCTGATGCTGGCCGGCAACGTTGTGGCAGGCTGGCAAATGGCGCGCTCATTGCTGGCAGCCCAGGAGCAGCTCGACAAATCGGAAGGTGGGGGCGTTGACGTTGACTTCATGAAGGCCAAGATAACCACGGCGCGGTTTTATGCCGACCACTTGCTGACCAAAGCGCCAGGCATGCGCGACAGCATTGTTGAGGGTGCAGACTGTGTGACAGCGCTGGCGCTTGAAGCGTTTTGAATATTTTCAATCGCTATATTTTTGATAGCTGATTGTCTTCAGATTTATTGGGCTAGAAGCCTATTCGATATCCCGATTCAGCCCTCTTTGAGTCAAATTCATGTCCAAACTGCCAGCCCCTCTCAATAACCTGCCACTGCCCATCATCGGCTCGCCGCTGTTCATCATCAGCAACCCCCAGCTGGTCATCGCCCAGTGCATTGCCGGTGTGGTCGGCTCCATGCCTGCGCTGAACGCCCGGCCTGCAGAGCAGCTGGAAGAATGGCTGATCGAGATCTCGGAGACGCTGGCGGCCTACAACAAGGCCAACCCCGACAAGCCCGCCGCACCGTTTGCCATCAACCAGATCGTGCACAAGTCAAATGACCGGCTGGAACACGACATGGCGATGTGCGTCAAGTACAAAGTGCCCATCATCATCACCAGCCTGGGGGCGCGTGAAGACATCAACGCTGCCGCCCACAGCTACGGCGGCGTGGTGCTGCACGACATCATCAACAACAAACACGCTCACAAAGCCATTGAAAAGGGTGCTGACGGTCTGATTGCCGTTGCCGCCGGAGCAGGCGGTCATGCGGGCGTCAAAAGCCCGTTTGCCCTGATTCAGGAGATCCGTCAATGGTTCGATGGCCCGATCGCGCTGTCGGGTGCCATTTCCACCGGCGGAGCCGTGCTCGCCGCTCAGGCTATGGGGGCCGACTTTGGCTACATTGGCTCCGCTTTTATTGCAACCACGGAAGCGCGCGCCTCTGACGCTTACAAACAAGCCATTGTGGACAGCAACTCAGACGACATCATCTACAGCAACCTGTTCACAGGCGTGCACGGCAACTACCTGGCGCCGTCGATTCGCGCAGCGGGCATGGATCCCGACAATCTGCCCGTCAGCGACCCCAGCAAGATGAACTTCGGCGGCGACAAGTCCAAGGCATGGAAAGACATCTGGGGCTGTGGGCAAGGCATTGGCGCGATTGACAAGGTGCAGAGCACGGCCGACTTCGTGGCGCAACTGCGGCATGAATACGAGGCAGCCAAAGCGCGATTGATGTAGTCTGGCTTGTGCACGAAGACTGTTCATGCAGTCGGCCCCGCCTGCAGCGAAATGAACAGGATACCCATGCTGATGAATGTTTTAGACCATCCGCGCCGCGTTTTGGCGCTGGTATGTGCTGCTTGCATCGCGATGTTGGCTTTTGGTTTGTACCTGCAACATGTGGTCGGGCTGGAGCCTTGCCCGATGTGCATCGTGCAGCGTTATGCGCTGGTGCTGGTGGGTATCGTTGCGGGCATCACAGCTCTTGCCACGCGCAAAAGCCTGCTTGTCATCGGCTTGGGTCTGATGACCGTGCTGTCTGGACTGGGCGCTTTTGTCGCAGCCCGACAAAGCTTTTTGCAGTGGTACCCGCCTGAAATTGCCAGCTGTGGACGCGACCTCTACGGCATGATCGAAACCTTTCCCCTCAAACGCGCCATTCCAATGATTTTCAAGGGCAGCGGCGATTGCACCAAAATCGACTGGACGTTTTTGGGCTTGTCGATTGCCAACTGGTCCTTTGTGTGTTTTGTGGTGATTGCCGCGCTGGCGATCGCACTGGTTGTCAGGCGATTGAAAAAGTAAGTCACCGCCCGTTTTTGACCCGCGGCGGCTCGGGTAACATTGAAGCTTGCGATTTCTCAGGCCGCTTGCCTTGCAGGCAATAAAAGCTAAAAAAATCAACAGCTTACAAAATAAACACGGGTTGCCTTTTGCGTCTTAATTCCATCAAGCTTTCTGGTTTCAAGTCGTTCGCCGAGCCGACAAACTTTGTGCTGCCTGGTCAACTGGTGGGCGTGGTGGGGCCCAACGGTTGCGGTAAGTCCAACATCATGGACGCAGTGCGCTGGGTGCTGGGTGAAAGCAAGGCGTCCGAGTTGCGCGGCGAGTCGATGCAGGACGTTATTTTTAACGGCACGACCACCCGCAAGGCCGCCAGTCGCTCCAGCGTCGAGCTGGTCTTTGACAACGCCGACCACCGCGCCGGTGGCCAGTGGGGCCAATTTGTCGAAATTGCTGTCAAGCGGGTGCTGACCCGCGACGGCACATCCAGCTACTACATCAACAATCAGCCCGTGCGCCGTCGCGATGTGCAGGATGTATTTTTGGGCACCGGGCTCGGGCCAAGGGCTTACGCCATCATTGGCCAGGGCACGATCAGCCGCATCATCGAGTCCAAGCCTGAAGAGCTGCGGCTGTTTCTCGAAGAAGCTGCTGGTGTGTCCAAATACAAGGAACGCCGCCGCGAGACAGCCAATCGCCTGTCTGACACGCGTGAAAACCTCACGCGGGTTGAGGACATCTTGCGTGAACTGAACGCCAACCTGGAGCGGCTTGAAAAGCAGGCCGAGGTGGCCAAACGCTACAACGCCTTGCAGGCCGACGGAACGCTCAAGCAGCAGCAACTGTGGTTCTTGAAGCGGCTCGATGCACAAGCCGATCAAGCCAAAATCAAGGAAGGCGCTGAAAAAGCGGTCACTGAACTTGAAAGTCGCGTGGCTGACTTGCGGCATATTGAAGCCGATCTGGAGACCATTCGTCAGGCGCATTACGCCGCTGGTGACCACGTCAACCAGGCGCAGGGCAAGCTGTATGAGGCCAGCAGTGAGGTGGGCCGGCTTGAGGCTGAAATCCGCTTTGTGGTTGACGGCCGTGCGCGAGCCGAGCAGCGCCTGGCGCAGCTCAAAGAGCAAACCGACCAATGGGCCACCCGCAAGGACGATGCGGCGGTTGAAGCTGAAAATCTGACAGCGCTGGTTATTGAGGGCGAAGAAAAAGCCGAACTTCTGGCCGCACAAAGCGAAGAGCAACAGGCCCAGTTGCCAGCACTTGAAGAAGCCCTGCGCAGCGCCCAGGCCAAAGCCAATGAGCAACGCACTGGCGTGGCTCAGGTGCAGCAGCACATTCAGGTGTTGGCCGCTGACCAGCGAAATATCAGCGAGCAGTCGCGTGCACTGAGCCTTCGGCTTGAAAAGCTGACCACTGACCGCAATGCCTTGAATGCGCCGGATGAAGCGCGTCTGGTCAACTTGAGCAGCCAGTTTGAGGCGGCGCAAGAATCGCAACTTGAAGCCGCAGCCCGCCTGCATGAACTGACAGATAGCGTGCCCCAGTTAGATGAAGATCGCCGTGCCAAACAAGCCGCGGTCAACATTGAATCGGCCAAACGCGCTGATCTGTCGGCCAAGCTTGAGGCCCTGAAGGCGCTGCAAGAAAAAGTGAAAACCGATGGCAAGCTCAAACCCTGGTTGGCCAAACACGGGCTGGATGGCTTGCAAGGGCTGTGGAGTCGCATCCATATTGAGCAAGGCTGGGAAAATGCCTTGGAAGCCGCGTTGCGAGAGCGGCTGGGTGCCCTTGAAGTCAGCAGACTCGACATGGTGCGCGGCTTTGCCGGCACGCAAGGCCAGGACGCGCCACCCGCCAAGCTGTCGTTTTATTCACCTCCCGTTGGCGCTGCTCCTGCCAGATCGACCAGCCTCAGTCTGAAGCCTTTGGCAGAATTGCTGCGCTTGAACGATGCTGGCCAGTCGGCGCTGCTGGGCGATTGGCTGCATGGCTGCTATACGGCGGCCAGTCTGGACGACGCGCTGGCAGCGCGCGACAAGCTGCAGGCTGGGGAATCGATTTACATCAAGAGCGGTCACGCAGTTACCCTGCATAGCGTCAGTTTTTACGCCCAGGACTCGGAGCAAGCCGGTCTGCTGGGTCGCGCACAGGAGATCGAAAACCTTGACAAACAGCTCAAGGCGCAGGTTTTCATCAACGACGAGGCACGCAGTGCCTCGATACGGGCTGAATCTGTATACCAAGACGCCGCCCAGCGCCTGGCCACGGCTCGCCGTGAAGCCGCGGAAGGCCAAAGCCGCGCTCATGAGTTGCAGGTCGAACTGCTGCGCTTGAGCCAATTGGCTGAACAAACCCGTGCCCGCAGCGAACAGATTCAGCTCGACATGAGCGAGATTGAGGCCCAGCTGGGTGAGCTTGAAGAACGCAAGGTCGCGGCTGAAGGCCGCTTTGAAGAGCTCGACATGCAACTGGCTGACAGTCAGGAGCGGCATGCGCAGTTGGATGACCGGGTGATTGAGGTCGAACGCAAGCTCAATGAGTCACGCGAACAGCAGCGCGCGCTGGAGCGACAAAACCAGGAAGCCGCGTTTGCGCTTCGAGCCTTGGCGGCACGGCGCGAAGAGCTGACACGGTCCATCCACATCGCGGCGCAGCAGGCAGACACCATCGCGCAGGAAATGGCGCGCGCGCAAGAAGAGCTTTCGCGCCTGACAGACGCCGCTGCACAAGCCGGATTACAGGCCGCACTGAGCGTGAAACTCGAGCGCGAGGCTGACCTGGGTGCCAAGCGCAGCCAGTACGACGACCTGACGACCAAACTGCGCGCCAGCGACGAGCGCCGCTTGGCGCTGGAGCGAGATCTAGACCCGATGCGTCAGCGCATCACCGAGTTTCAATTGAAAGAGCAGGCTGCGCGGCTGGGCTTTGAACAATACGAGCAGTTGCTGAGCGACGCCCAGGCCGATCTGGCTGCACTGGCGACGTCTATAGAGCAGGGCAATGTGCGCATCGCAGGCCTGCAAGGCGAGATTGACCGCATCAACCGCGAGATTGCATCGCTCGGCGCAGTCAACCTGGCAGCGCTGGACGAGTTGGCCACCGCGAGCGAACGCAAACAGTTTCTGGACGCGCAATCGGCTGACTTGAACGAGGCCATGACGACGCTTGAAGACGCGATCAAGAAAATTGATGCCGAAACCCGCGACTTGCTGGGCAGCACCTTTGACAAGGTCAACGAGCAGTTTGGACGGATGTTCCCAGAGCTGTTTGGCGGCGGCAACGCACAGTTGAAAATGACTGGCGAAGAAATACTCGACTCCGGTGTGCAGGTGATTGCCCAGCCACCCGGCAAGAAAAACCAGAGCATTGCCCTGCTGTCCGGCGGCGAAAAAGCATTGACCGCGATCGCTCTCGTTTTTGCTATTTTTCAGTTGAACCCGGCGCCGTTTTGCCTGCTGGACGAGGTCGATGCGCCGCTGGACGACGCCAATACCGAGCGCTATGCCAAATTGGTCAAATCAATGAGCAAGGAAACCCAGTTTCTGTTCATCAGCCACAACAAGATTGCCATGGAAATGGCAGAGCAACTGATTGGCGTGACCATGCAGGAGCAGGGCGTGTCACGCATTGTGGCGGTCGATATGGAAGCCGCGCTTGGCTTTGCCGAAGCGCTATGAAAACGACAAGGCGATGAGCAATTTACAGATTGGTCTGGCCATAGCCGGTGGTTTGGTACTCGCCGGTGTGGTCGCGCACAGCGCCTGGTCCGCCCGTAAAAACCAACCCAAGCTGGCCACGCCCGAAACGCCTTCGGACGAATCACACATGCCCACGCGCGCGGACGACATGGCTGAACGACAGGAGCCCAGCTTTGAGGCTGATTCCGGCTTGGGCTCTCTGAGCAGCCTGGCCAGCATGATGGCGATTGACAAAAGGCCTGGGCTGGATCCGTTGATTGACGTGATTGCCCCGGTCGCCATTGACCAGGATGTGTCAGGTGAAGCAGCACTGGCTGCGTTGCCGGCCACCCGCCGCGCAGGCAGTAAACCATTCGGCGTTGAAGGACTGAACGCGGTCACCACGCAATGGGAATTGCCAACCGCAGGGCAGCGCTACAGCGCTTTTCAGTGTGGCTTGCAGCTGGCCAATCGGCTGGGGGCACTGAACCAGATCGAATATTCAGAATTCGTCATAAAGACTCAAGCTTTTGCCGATGCTCTGGGCGGCGAGCCGGAGTTTCCAGAAATGCTCGATGAGGTTGCCAGAGCCCGTGAACTGGACCAGTTTGCCAGTGCCCATGACGCGCAACTCAGTTTTACCCTGCACGCTGCAAGCACCGCGTGGAGCCCAGGCTACGTGGCACAAAGCGCCGCCCGGCTGGGTTTTGTGGCCGGGGCGATTCCTGGCCGCATGGTGCTGCCCTCTAACGAGCGCGGCGGTGCGCCACTGCTCGGTCTGTCGTTTGATAAGCAGGCTGCCATGGCCGAAGACCCCGAACAAAGCGCCCTGCGCGAAGTGACTCTGTCACTGGATGTTCCCCAAGTGCCGCGACATGAACAGCCTTTCGTACGCATGCGTGAATCGGCGCAGGCTCTGGCCGACAGCATGGGCGGTGTGGTGATGGACGACAACGGCAACCTGATTGCCCCGGCTGCAATGGACGTGATTGGCAGCGAGCTGGAGCAACTGTACGACACGCTGGATGAGCGCGATTTGTCGGCGGGCTCTAGCCTGGCACGACGACTCTTCAGTTAGGTAGCGTGACTGACGACCTCTTCAGCAGCGCGACTTCAGGGCCGCCTGACCATGCGGCTGAACGCATGGCGGAACTTCACAGGCAACTGCACGCCCACGCCCACAGCTACTACGTGCTCGACGAGCCGTCGATTCCCGACGCCGCATACGACCGGCTCTTCAACGAACTGCAAGCGCTCGAAGCCCAATACCCTGAATTATTGACACCCGATTCGCCGACACAGCGGGTTGGCGGCAAGGCGCTCGACCAGTTTGCCAGCGTGCGCCACCAAGTGCCGATGCTGAGCATTCGCACAGAGACTGACACCGAGGCAACTGGCGCGCAAAACTTTGACACCCGTGTTCGCAAAGAACTGGGGTTGAACGAGGGTGACCCGCCCGTCGACTACGTAGCCGAACTGAAGTTTGATGGCCTTGCGATGAGTCTGCGCTACGAAGGTGGCGTGCTGGTGCAGGCTGCCACGCGCGGCGATGGTGAGTCTGGCGAAGACGTCACGCAGAACATCCGGACGATCAAACAGATTCCCCTGCGGCTGCCCGAGGACGCACCTGCGGTGCTGGAGGTGCGTGGCGAGGTGTATATGCGCCGCGATGATTTTGAAGCGCTCAACGAGCGCCAGCGTGCCAAAATTGCCCAAGGGATGAAAGGCGAAAAAACCTTTGTCAACCCGCGCAATGCGGCTGCGGGTGCTGTGCGTCAGCTCGACCCGGCGATTGCGGCGCAACGACCCTTGAGTTTTTTTGCCTACGGCCTGGGTGACATCACTGCGGCAGACGCGGGCGGCCCCGCCTTTGAAACCCATTTTGAACTGCTGCAAGCCTTGAAAAAATGGGGCTTTCCGGTCGCAGACCAAACAAGAATTGCACAAGCCGCTCCTGAATTAATAGCGTACCACCAGCTGATAGGACAAACTCGGCAAAGTCTGCCCTTTGACATTGACGGCGTGGTTTACAAAGTCAACAGCCTTGCGCTGCAAAAGCAACTCGGTTTTGTGACGCGCGAGCCACGCTGGGCGGTGGCGCACAAATACCCGGCCCAAGAGCAACTGACCACCGTCCTCAGCATTGATGTGCAGGTGGGCCGTACCGGCAAACTCACACCCGTCGCCAAGCTTGCTCCAGTGTTTGTGGGCGGCGTGACTGTGACCAACGCCACGCTGCACAACGAAGACGAAGCCCGCCGCAAAGACGTGCGGGTAGGCGACACGGTTGTGGTGCGACGGGCGGGTGACGTCATCCCTGAAGTCGTCAGCGTGCTGCCAGACAAGCGTGTGCCAGGCGCAGAAATCTTTACCATGCCGCGTGTTTGTCCGGTGTGCGGCTCCAGCGCCGTGCGTGAAGAAGTGAACGGGGAGGTCATGGCCGACTACCGATGCACAGGCGGTCTGTTTTGTGCGGCCCAGCGCAAGGAAGCCATCCTGCACTTCGCGCACCGCCGCGCTGTCGAAGTCGACGGCCTGGGGGACAAGCTGGTCGAACAACTGGTCGACGCCAACATCATTCGCACGCTGCCCGATTTGTACAAGCTGGGTTTGACGGCGCTGGCTCATCTGGACCGCATGGCCGACAAATCGGCCATGAACCTGCTGGACGCGCTTGAAAAATCCAAGCAAACCACGCTGCCGCGCTTTGTGTTTGGCTTGGGCATTCGCCATGTGGGTGAGGCCACAGCCAAAGCGCTGGCCAGGCACTTCGGCAAGCTCGATGACATCATGGCCGCGACCGAAGAGCAATTGGTTGGCGTCAGCGACGTTGGCCCCATCGTCGCCAAAAGTCTGCGCACGTTTTTTGACCAAGCGCATAACCGCGAAGTCGTCGAGCAACTGCGGGCTTGCGGCGTGACCTGGGAAGAAGGGGAGCCTGCAGCTGCCGCACCCCAACCCCTGCTTGGCAAAACCTTCGTCATCACCGGCACACTGCCCACCCTCAGCCGCGACCAGGCCAAAGACATGGTCGAGGCCGCTGGCGGCAAGGTTGCCGGGTCTGTCAGCAAGAAAACCGACTATGTGGTCGCGGGTGCCGACGCAGGCAGCAAACTGATCAAGGCGCAGGAACTGGGCCTGGCGGTGATTGACGAGGCCCGCCTGCTGACTTTGGTGGGTGCCTCGGCGGATTGATGGCTTAACGGTTTACATGCCGTTACCTTGCTTTGCAGACGGTAAGTCAGGCGGCAAATGCTGTCGAGCGTTAAGGGTTCTGGACCACTGGAGCTCTCATGACAACTTCTTCGACGACGCGCCTGACGGTAAGGGCTGGTTTGCCTGGACTGCTGATGGCAACCACCTTGGCAACACTGCTTTCAGGCTGCGTGGTGGCACCGATAGGGCCACGTCCCCTTGTGGTTTATCGGGCGCCACCTCCTGTGTATGTCGAACCCGTACCCGTGATTGTGGTTCCCGCTCCACCGCGCTATGACGGCTATTACAGTTATCCGGCTTCCCCGGGTTATAGAGGCTACCGGCACTGGCGATAAAGCTGAGGCCAGGATGCCAGTGACTGGGCCCCCCAGCAAGGCCATGCTGCACAAATAGCTGTGCGCCTCGATAATCCAGGGATGACCATTCACACCATTCTGAAAATGGGCGACCCACGACTGTTGCGAGTTGCCCAACCCATCACCCAATTCGATACTGACGAGCTACATCTGCTCATTGGCGACATGTTTGAGACCATGCGCTCGGTCAACGGGGCCGGGCTGGCTGCCCCGCAGATTGGGATTGATCTGCAACTTGTGATTTTTGGCACCGACGCGCCGAACCCGCGCTACCCGGATGCGCCGCTGGTACCTCGTACCGTGCTGCTCAACCCGGTGATCACGCCGCTCAGCACTCTGGAAGAAGACGGCTGGGAAGGATGCCTGTCAGTGCCGGGCTTGCGCGGGGTGGTGCCGCGTTTTTCGCAGGTCAGGTATACCGGGCTCGATCAATACGGCGATGCGATTGACCGCACGGTGGACGGCTTTCATGCGCGAGTGGTGCAGCATGAATGTGACCATCTGATCGGCAAGTTGTATCCGATGCGGATCCGCGACTTCACCCAGTTTGGGTTTACCGAGATTCTGTTCCCGGGGCTTGACGCCAGCCAGGACGACTGAAATCAGTGATGTGACAACAGGGAACCGAAGCCTTGAATCTTGTCGTGGATGCCCACCGCTCGCAGTGCATGCCAGTACGTCGCGGTGTTGATCGCGATCACCGGTTTGCCCAAAAACAATTCAGCTGCCGCTGCAAAGCGCACCATCGACAAGTTGGTGCCCACCTGAACAATCGCGTCAATGTCGTCGCCGTCCAGCTGCTTTAAGGCGTCCCGGCACATGGCGTCTGTGGTGTGAGCAATTTGTACCGGGCTGGGGCGTTGCAGGCACAGGTCGCGCACCACGGTAAAGCCGCAGTCTTCGTAAAAACGGCGCACCTGCGCATTGGCTACCGGAAAGTAGGGCGAGAAAAACGCGATGCGCTTGGCCTTGTGCACATTCAGCGCGGCCTCGGTGGCAAAGGAGCCGCACGACACCTCTACTTCAGCGCGTTCACGCATGATATTGAGGTAACGCAGCGCACCCTCACGCCCGTCCCAGAACGTTGCCGCCGACATGCCCATCACCAGGTATTGCATCTCGCAGCTTTTCAGAACGTCTGCCGCGTCTAGCGTGTTGCTTTGAATGTTCTTGACCAGCCGCAGGAAGTCTTCATCTGTGTTGACCGGGTCGTTGGGAATGATGATGCGGCTGTAATGATTGGTCACGCCAACCGGGCGCATGTCGTCAAAATCAGGTTGGACGATGGTGTTGGTCGAAGGGCCGAGTGCCCCAAACTTCATTCTGTAACCGAGGTGGTCCATCTTCAGGCTTTCATCAATGCGCTAAGAAAAACATCACGTGTCATGACATCGGCGTACTTTTGCCGCATGTCAAACAGGTTGGCATGGTGCGGGCCCAGGGCGCGGTCGCCCACACAGTCTTCAATCACGATGGTCGAGAAGTTGAACTGCATGGCATCGACCACCGTGGCGCGTATGCAGCCGCTGGTGGTGCAGCCGACAATGACCGCTGTATCTACACCGCGCAAGTGCAGCCACTCTGACAAACCGGTCGAAAAGAAGGCAGAGGCCGATGTCTTGCGCACGATCAGCTCGCCCTGGACAGGTGCAAGCTCCGGCACGGTTTGCGAACCATGCGCATGCTCGGTCAATTGCAGCAGCGGCGGTACTTTGATGCAAAACACGTTTTTATTGGCATCATCGTCTGCAAACACAACCCGAGTGTGAACCACAGGCAAGCCAGCCTTCCTGAAGGCGGCCAGCAAAGGAATCGTGGTTTGAACAGCGGCTGCAATGTGCGGCCCGCCAAACTGTTCGGCATCGACGAAACCGTTCACAAAATCCACCAGAATCAGGGCGCATCGTTTGCCGATGCCTGATAAATTGCCAAAATTTTGTTTTCGATAAACGTCGTTCTCGTCGTTCTCGTCCACCATCATTTCTCCTTGGAAACAGCGGGCGTATGGGCTGCGTCAAACTCTGCCACCCAGTCAAACCCCATGAGTTGCGAGAAGTCCTGAAAGTTATGCAGGGGTACCGCCACCTGCTTGCTGGAACCTGTGCTTTTGATGCTGCTGTAGACGCTTTGCAGGGCAGCGCCAGCAGCCAAAAAGCCGGTGGCCGGGAAGATGGCCAGACCATAGCCGATGCGCTTGAGTTCTTCGTGACTCAGCACAGGGGTACGCCCACCTTCAACCATGTTGGCCACCAGCGGCAGGTCAAACGTTCGGCCAATCTTTTCCATTTCTTCAACCGACTCCGGACTTTCAATGAACAGCATGTCTGCGCCAGCCCGGGCGTAGCTTTCAGCGCGGCGCAGCGCCTCGTCCAGGCCAAGCACGGTACGCGCATCGGTGCGGGCAATGATCATGAAGTTCTTGTCGTTGCGAGTCTCAACTGCCACCCGTATTTTGTCCACCATGTCTTGCTGGGGTACCACACGGCGGCCCAGCATGTGGCCGCATTTTTTCGGGAATTCCTGGTCTTCAAGCTGGATGGCGCTTGCGCCTGCCGACTCGTAGCCGCGCACCGTGTGCATGACATTGAGCAGTCCGCCGTAACCCGTGTCGCCATCGCAGATCAGTGGTGTGTCGGTGATGCTGGCGTACTGCGCCACGCGGCTCACCATGTCGGTGTAGCTGGCCACACCTGCATCGGGCAGGCCCATATAAGAGGCCACCGTGCCATAGCCCGTCATGTAAAGCGCTTCAAAGCCCATGCGGTCTGCGATTTTGGCCGAGATCATTTCATAGACGCCAGGCGCAACCACCAGGTGGCCTTTGCTAAATCTGGCTTTCAGTTCTGCGCGGCGATCAGCCGCTGTTTTGGTGTGAATGCCTTGTTTCATGATTAACCTTATTCAATAGCCTCTGCGCGTTCCAGCGCGTCCATCATCGATGTTTTGCGCAGATAGTTTCTGGCCGCATCCGGGTTGGCGGCAGTGGCGCGTAATTCATCATGCGTTTTGCGCCGTGCCTCTGGGTTGCGTTCTTCCATGTTCTTTTTGTTGCGCGCGGTGTTGGCGTTGATGTATTCGATTGCCACCGAGCGCCGCTGTCGCTCGTAACGGTCCAGCAGCGCTTCATCAGCACCGCTGACAAGAATATCGACCAGTTTGTCGGCCAGGCTGAAGGCATCATGCACGCCACCGTTCATGCCCATACCACCCAACGGGTTGTTGATATGGGCTGCATCGCCGGCCAGCAAAACGCGGCCTCGCCGGAACTGTTTGGCAACCCGCTGGTGCACTTTGTACAGCGTACGGTGCACGGTTTGGTAAGGCTTGTCCTGCGGCAGCAAATTCTGCAAGCGTGCTTGTATCGACTCATCTGTCATGACCGCCTCGTCAGACTCCTCAGGATGCGTCGGAAAAAGCACGCGCCACAGTGTGGGCACGCGCAGCAGCACACACCACTCCTGCGGGTCAGACACGTAATTCACGTAAGACAGTTTTGGAAGGTGGTCGGCAAACTCAAACGCGGTCGATACCACCAAAAAGCGCTCGGGGTAGGTAAAGCCTTCAAATTCGATACCCTGCGACTGGCGCACGGAACTCCACGCACCGTCAGCACCGATCAGGTAATCGCCCTTGAAGGTCTGGACATCGCCCCTCACGTCAACCTTGACGTCAACACCGTTTGCGTTTTGTTCAACCGATTGCAGCTCGGCGCCGAGCAGCACTTTGGCATGCGGGATTTTTGCCAGTCGATCCAGCAGCAGTTTGTTGAGCTTCCACTGCTCGCATTGCAGTCGGTAAGGGTGCTGTGTCAAACCTGCCAGCAGTGACATGTCGAATTGAGCCACCAAACCCTCCTGGCGGTCGCGTTGCTGGGTGTAACGTGCTACCAGACCTTGAGGCAGCAGTTCGTCAGAAATGCCAAAACGAGCCAGCATGTCCAGAGTGGGCGGGTGAAAGGTTGATGCGCGCAGGTCTTCCGGTGCGCTTAGGGCGCGCTCAAAGACGGTAACCTGCACGCCGGCAGTGGCCAAGACCAATGCACTGACCAGACCGACAGGCCCTGCGCCCGCGATTAAAACGTGATGGTTCATTTTTGCTTTACGATCTGTGAGAAATTTTTAAGCCTACCCATTTATTGTGCACCACGCTCAGGAGAACCGCGATGCGATCTTTTACACAGTTGTTTAACTCGATGTTGATGTTGTTGACGACGGCGTTTTTTTTGCCGCAAGCCAGCCACGCACAGCCCTTTCCGAACAAGGCGCTGCGCATCATCGTGCCGGCCACGCCTGGTGGCTCGTCGGACGTGTTGGCCCGTGCGATAGCCCTGAAGCTGCAAGATGCATTGGGCAAGCCGGTCATTGTTGAGTACAAACCTGGTGCAGGTACCAATATTGGCAATGACTTTGTCGCCAAGTCTGCGCCTGATGGCTACACCCTATTGATCAACGGCATTCCGCTGGCCACCAACCCGTCGCTGTATGCCAACATGCCCTACAACCCAGCCAAGGATTTCGCGCCCATCATTGAGGTGGCTGAAATGCTCAATGTCGTCACAGTGCACCCCAGCGTGCCGGCCAACAACATGAAAGAGCTGATCGCGCTGATCAAAAAAGAGCCTGGCAAGTTCAATTACGGTACGGTAGGGGCGGGCAGTTCTGGGCATTTGTCAGGTGAATTACTGGGCCTCAAAACGGGTGCAAAAATCAACCACGTGGCCTACCAGGGCAATGCGCAGGCCGCCACTGACCACATCGGCGGCACCTTGCAGGTCGGTTTTGTGAATTTGGCAGCAGCTTTGCAATTGGTCAAAAGCGGTCGGCTGAAAGCACTGGCGGTGACGTCCAGCAAACGCACGCCCTTGTTGCCTGATGTACCGACGGTCTCTGAAGCCTTGGGCATCCCTGACTACGAGTTGACCGCATGGTTTGGCCTGCTGGCCCCTGCGCGCACACCGCCCGACGTGGTGGTCCGCTTGCAGGACGAAGTCAGCCGTATTTTAAAAATGCCCGACATGATTGAAACCGTGCGGGCGGCAGGTGGCGAAATGGTGGGTGGCAGCAGCAGCCAGTTTGATGCGCGCATCAAGAAAGACACTGAACGGTTGACTGAAGTGATTCGCCTGTCAGGTGCTACAGCGAAATAGCCATCCGACTTTTCACGTTTTCTATCAGGCGTTCAGGGCTTCGAGCAGCTCGGTCTCAATCGCAATCTGGGCCTTGTTGTGCTGAAGCTCCGGCCCGTCAATCAAAAACGTGTCTTCTACGCGCTCGCCCAGCGTGGTGACCTTGGCCAATTGCAGGTTGATATTGTGCTTGGCCAGCACCCGCGCAATCAGGTAGAGCAAACCCACGCGGTCACTGGCCGACACACTGAGCAGCCAGCGTTGGGCCTTTTCGTCAGGCTGCAGGTCAACCCGCGGCGCGACAGGAAAGCTCTTGACGCGACGTGAAACGCGCCTTTTGCCGAAGGCGGCAGGAGATGGCAGCGGCCCACGTTCTTCAATGGTGCGGTCCAACTCGGCTTCAACCATGGCGGCCAGCTCACGAAAGTGGTCAGTTGCATCTAGCGGGTCGGCAAGATCATGACTGCTGACCTGAAACGTGTCCAGCGCGTAGCCGTTTTTGGCAGTGTGGACACGCGCATCCAGAATACTGAAGCCGGCATGGTCAAAGTAGCCACAAATGCGCGCAAACAAATCGGGCACATCGGGGGTGTAAACCAGCACCTGCATGCCTTCTCCCGCTGAAGATCGGCGGGCCCGCACAACAGCCTTGGCCTTACCCACGTGGCGCGACAACTTCCGCGCGTGCCAGGCAATATCGCTGGCGTCATGGCGCATGAAGTAACTCACGTCCAGGGTGTCCCACAGCGCTTTGTGGCCCTCAAAAGGCTCGGCGTGCAGGGCCAGCGTGGTCAGCGCCTCACGCTTGCGCGCTTCAATTTCTGCATCGGCATCCGGTGCGCGGCCGCCAAGCACCCGCAGGGTATACCGGTACAGATCTTCCAGCAGCTTGCCTTTCCAGGCGTTCCACACCTTGGGGCTGGTACCGCGTATGTCGGCCACCGTCAGCAGGTACAGCGCAGTCAGGTAGCGCTCGTTGCCCACGCGCCGGGCAAAGGCCGTGATGACTTCCGGGTCGCTCAAATCTTCTTTTTGCGCGATGCGGCTCATGCTCAAATGCTCGCGCACCAAAAACTCGGCCAACTGGGCGTCCTCGTTAGCGACACCGTGCTGCCGGCAAAACAAGCGCACGTCTTTGCAGCCGAGCTCGGAATGGTCACCGCCGCGGCCCTTGGCAATGTCATGAAACAGGGCGGCGATGTACAGCACCCAGGGCTTGTCCCAGCCTGCTGCAAGCTGGGAGCACATCGGGTATTCGTGCGAATGCTCGGCCATAAAAAAGCGCCGCACATTGCGAAGCACCATCAGAATGTGCTGGTCCACGGTGTAGACATGAAACAGGTCATGCTGCATCTGTCCGACGATTTTGCGAAACACCCAAAGGTAGCGACCCAGCACCGAGGTCTGGTTCATCAGCCGCAGCGCATGGGTGATGCCCTCAGGCTGCTGCAGGATATTCAGGAAGGTCTGGCGATTGACGCGGTCGCTGCGGAAATTTGCAGTCATGAGACTGCGTGCGTTGTACAGCGCACGCAGCGTCCGGGCAGACAAGCCTTTGATGCCGACGGTGGATTCGTAGAGCAAAAATGTCTCCAGAATCGCATGCGGCTGTTTCACATACAGGTCGTCGCTGGCCACCTCCAGCATGCCGGCTTTGTCCAAAAAACGCGCATTGATGGCGCGCAGCGTATGCGTGGCGGGGTTCAGGCGCTCCTCAATATTGAGCAGCAGAATCTGGTTCAGTTGCGCCACCGCTTTGGCTGCCCAGTAATAGCGCCGCATCAGGGCTTCGCTGGCGCGGCGCAGCAATCTGCCGTTGGCGTCAAGTTTGCTGGCGTAGTTGAATGATTCAGCCACCACCGTTTGCAGGTCAAACACCAGACGGTCTTCACGCCGGCCCGCCAGCAGATGAAGACGCGCGCGAATCAGGCATAACAATGCTTCATTGGCCTTGAGCTGCTTGACTTCAAAAGGGGTGATCAAGCCATTTTTAGCCAGCTCGTCCCAGGTCCTGCCCAAGCCCGCGACATGCGCCACCCATAAAATAATTTGCAAATCCCGCAGACCGCCAGGCGACTCCTTGCAATTGGGCTCCAGAGAGTAGGGGGTGTTCTCAAATTTATTGTGGCGCTGGCGAAGTTCAAGCGTTTTCGCCACAAAAAAGGCTTTGGGATCCAGTCCAGCGGTCAGTTGCGTTTTGAGTCGCTCGACGTTTTTTTTGTGGCCGGTGATCCAGCGCGCTTCCACAAGAGCCGTTTGTACGGTCACATCTTTGGCGGCCTCGCTTGCGCACTCAGCGACAGTGCGCACGCTGGAGCCAATTTCAAGCCCCGCGTCCCAGCAGTTGCTGATGAATTGCTCGATTTTTGCCTTCAGCGCCGGGTTGTCCTCAACCGCGCTGTCGTCTGCCAGCAGCAGCAGCACATCGACATCAGAAAAAGGAAAAAGCTCGCCCCGGCCATAGCCACCAGTTGCCACCAGGCTTGCGTCTGGCGGCATATCGGCCAGCAGCCACAGGGTTTGCAGGGTTTGGTCGGTGTGTTTGGCCAGTTTTTGGAGCCGGGCATGAATGCCCCGTGTCGATGCACCGCTGGCACCCAAAGATTCAAACAGCGCGGCTTTGCCTGCGCGATACTGCTCACGCGCCAAAGCGAGTTGGGCAAGCTGCGACATCTGAAGCCTTGGCTCAGGCCAGCACGGCTTCTTGCGCGCTGGACGGGGTGACAAAGGCAGGCAGCGGTGGGTAGCCTGCTGACAGCGTCAGCACCTCGTAGCCTGTCTCGGTCACCAGAACTGTGTGCTCCCATTGCGCCGACAGCGAATGGTCACGGGTGACGATGGACCAGCCGTCTTTTTCCGGGCCGTCCTTGATGTCGCGCTTGCCTGCGTTGATCATCGGCTCAATCGTGAAAATCATGCCGGGCTTGAGCTCTTCCAGCGTGCCTGGCTTGCCGTAGTGCAGCACCTGGGGGTCTTCATGAAACTTCTGGCCAATACCGTGGCCGCAAAACTCGCGCACAACGGAAAAGCCCTGGCGTTCGGCAAACTGCTGGATCGCAAAGCCAATGTCACCCAGCCGAATGCCGGGTTTGACGCGCATGATGCCTTGCCACATGGCCTCGTAAGTGATGGTGCACAGGCGCTTGGCGGCAATCGAGCAATCGCCCACCAAAAACATGCGGCTGGTGTCGCCATGCCAGCCGTCTTTGATCACCGTCACGTCCACATTCACAATATCGCCTTTCTTGAGCGGTTTGTCGTTGGGAATGCCGTGGCAAACCTGGTGGTTGACGGACGTGCAAAGTGACTTGGGGTAGGCCGCATAGCCCTGCGGCTGGTAGCCCAGCGTGGCGGGGATGGTCTGTTGCACCTGCGTCATGTAGTCATGCGCCAGGCGGTCAATTTCATTGGTGGTCAGGCCGGGCTTGATAAAGGGTGTCAGATAGTCCAGCACTTCAGAAGCCAGTTTGCCAGCCACCCGCATGCCTTCAATGCCCGCTGCGTCTTTGTAGGTAATGGTCATGGGGGGATTATCCCACCGTCAAAGCCGCCCTGTGCGGCGTGGGTGCGAGGTTAAAATCACGCCCTGCCCGCCAACAATCACCAGGCCACCCACACCGTGACACTGCACTTGACTACATTTGAGGGCGACAGCTCTACAAACGCTCCGATTTCCGCTCTCAGCGACTTTCGCGCCCTTCAGCTTTTGCCCCAGCTACAGGCTATTGATCACAAGATAGTGGGCATCAGTGCCCGTTTTGTTCACTTGGTCGCCACCGAACAGCCCCCCAGTCCACAACAAAAAAGTCAACTGGCTGCCCTGCTCAGCTACGGCGAGCCGTGCAAGGCGCCAGAAGGTAAAAAGCTGGATGAGGCGGTGTTCATCGTCTCCCCCCGTTTGGGCACCGTGTCGCCCTGGGCCTCCAAAGCCACAGACATTGCGCGCAACTGCGGTTTGGCAGTCAAACGCATTGAACGCATCACCGAATACCGCGTTGTCTTGAAGTCTGGCCTGTTTGGCAAAGCTGCCTTGACGAGCGAGCATCACCAGCAAGTGGCCGCGTTGCTGCACGACCGCATGACGGAAAGTGTGATGGCAGACCGCGCTCAGGCTGCAGCGCTGTTCACCGAGCTACAGGCGGCGCCCCTGGCCAGCATCGACGTGCTGACAGGGGGCAAAGCTGCGCTTGAACAAGCCAACGCCGAGTTTGGTCTGGCCCTGGCGGCCGATGAAATCGACTACCTGGTACATGCCTTCATCCAGCTCAAGCGCAACCCGACCGACGTTGAACTGATGATGTTTGCCCAGGCCAACAGCGAACATTGCCGCCACAAAATCTTCAACGCCGACTTCACGGTTGACGGTGTGGCCCAGGGCATCAGCCTGTTTGGCATGATTCGCAACACCGAAAAACTGAACCCGCAACACACGGTGGTGGCCTATTCAGACAACGCCTCCATCATGGAAGGCTCAAAAAGGCAGGTTTTTACCGCAACACCGGCAGTTTCAGGCGTCAAATCGGCCTCTAGCCCAAGAGATACCTACGCTAGCAGCTCCCAAATGTATAGCGCAGCAAATGACGTGTTGACCCACGTCCTGATGAAGGTCGAAACCCATAACCACCCGACAGCCATCTCGCCTTTTCCTGGCGCGTCCACTGGCGCAGGCGGCGAGATACGCGACGAAGGTGCCACGGGGCGTGGCTCCAAACCCAAGGCGGGTTTGACCGGTTTTACCGTGTCAAAGCTGTTCGGCAGCGACTACGGCAAGCCAGACCATATCGCCAGCCCGTTGCAAATCATGACCCAAGGCCCGCTCGGCGGCGCGGCTTTCAACAACGAATTTGGCCGCCCCAACCTGAACGGCTACTTTCGCGAATACGAGCAAACCGCCCAAGGTCAGCGCTGGGGCTACCACAAGCCGATCATGATTGCGGGCGGTGTCGGCACGATTGACGCCGGCTTGACGAAGAAAATCCTGTTTCCGGCGGGTACCTTGCTGATTCAGCTCGGCGGGCCGGGCATGCGGATTGGCATGGGCGGCAGCGCGGCCAGCTCGATGGCCACCGGAACCAATGCCGCACAACTCGACTTTGACTCGGTGCAGCGCGGCAACCCCGAGATTGAGCGGCGTGCGCAAGAGGTGATCAACCAGTGTGCACAGCAGGGTGCGGCCAACCCGATTCTGGCGATTCACGACGTGGGCGCGGGCGGCTTGTCCAACGCCTTTCCTGAATTGACGAACGATGCCGGGCGGGGTGCAAGGTTTGATTTGCGTGCCGTGCCGCTGGAAGAAAGCGGGCTGTCACCCAAAGAAATCTGGTCCAACGAAAGCCAGGAGCGCTATGTGATGGCGATTGCGCCCGAGTCCTTGCCGCAGTTCAAAGCATTTTGCGAGCGTGAGCGTTGCCCGTTTGCAGTGATTGGCGTGGCAACTGAGGAGCGGGATCTGTTAGTCACCGATGGGAAAGAATCTTCTCTTGACCAGCCGGGGCCGCGGAACCGGCTTAGCCGGGCCGCAGGCGCAGCGGCCCCCTCGGGGGGCAGCGAAGTACACGAAGTGACGAGCGTGGGGGCACCAGTGAATATGCCAATGGAAGTACTGCTCGGAAAGCCGCCAAAGATGCACCGCGACGTCAAAACCGTCAAGCACAGCATCAAACCCATCGACCTGACCGGCATAGACCTGCAAAAAAGCGCGATCGACGTGCTCAGCCACCCCACAGTGGCGTCCAAACGCTTTCTCATCACCATTGGCGACCGCACGGTAGGTGGCCTCACGCACCGCGACCAGATGGTGGGCCCGTGGCAAGTGCCGGTGGCCGACTGCGCCGTGACGCTGGCCGACTACCATGGCTTTGCAGGCGAAGCCATGGCCATGGGCGAGCGCACGCCGCTGGCAGTAGTCAACGCGGCAGCATCAGGTCGCATGGCTGTTGCCGAAGCCATCACTAACCTGCTGGCCGCGCCGATAGAACTGCCACGCGTCAAGCTGTCGGCCAACTGGATGGCCGCTTGCGGCGAGCCGGGTCAGGACGCGGCGCTGTTTGAAACCGTCAAAGCCGTGGGTATGGAGCTGTGCCCCGCGCTGGGCGTGTCAATTCCGGTCGGCAAGGATTCGCTGTCGATGCGCACCACTTGGAACGATGGCACTGACAGCAAAAAAGTCACATCGCCCGTGTCATTGATCGTCAGCGCTTTCGCCTCGTTGGCCGACGTACGCGGCACACTGACCCCGCAGCTCAACCGGGACGAAGCCGACACCACCCTGATTCTGATCGACCTGGGCAAAGGCCAGCACCGCATGGGCGGCAGCATTTTGGCGCAAACCCTGAACTGTGAAGACGGCCACGTGCCCGACCTCGACGACGCCAAAGACCTGATCCATCTCGTCAATGCCATCAACGCGCTCCGGGCCAAAAACCAGATCATGGCCTACCACGACCGCAGCGACGGCGGTCTGTTTGCCTGCATCTGTGAGATGGCCTTTGCTGGCAACGTTGGCGTGGCGCTGAACATCGACATGCTGCTGGTGGAAGGCGACGGCATCACCGACAGCCGCATGGAAGTGGGCGACAGCAAAAACTGGGCAAGCCAGGTCGGTGTTCGGCGCGACGAGATGACGCTCAAGGCACTGTTCAACGAAGAGCTGGGCGCGGTGATCCAGGTCAACACAGCTGTCCGCAACGAGGTCATGCAAACCTTGCGCGAGCACGGCTTGAGCAAATTCAGCCACTTCATTGGCAAAACCCGTCCCGAACATTCGCAGCTCACCGTTGGCAAAGGCGAAGTTCAAGTCTGGCGCGACACCAAAGCGGTCTTCAAAGCCAAGCTGCAAGACCTGCATCAGGTGTGGGACTCTGTGAGCTGGCGCATTTGCCAGCAGCGCGACAACCCGGCAGGCGCGGACGCAGAGCACGCGGCAGTCGGTGATGTGGCCAACCCCGGCTTGCATGTCAAGTTGACATTTGATGCAGGCCAGTTAGCAGCCCCCACTCTGCTGCTGTCCAAGCCCAAAGTCGCCATCCTGCGCGAGCAGGGCGTCAACTCCCATATCGAGATGGCCTATGCCTTTACCCAGGCCGGATTTGAGGCCTACGACGTTCACATGACCGACCTGCAAACGGGCCGTGCCCAACTGGCCGACTTCAAAGGCGTGGTTGCCTGTGGCGGCTTCAGCTATGGCGACACGCTGGGCGCAGGCATCGGCTGGGCCCGGTCCATCACCTTCAACTCGGCCTTGGCCGATCAGTTCAAGGCGTTTTTTGCTGAAAAAGACACGTTCGGCCTGGGCGTTTGTAACGGCTGCCAGATGTTTGCCGAACTGGCCAACATCATCCCCGGCGCGCAGGCCTGGCCGCGCTTTACCACCAACCGCAGCGAGCGCTTTGAAGCCCGCCTGAGCCAGGTTGAAGTGCTGGATTCCCCCAGCCTGTTTTTTAAAGGCATGGCCGGCAGCAGACTGCCCATCGCCGTAGCCCACGGTGAAGGCTTTGCCAACTTTGAGCCTGCACTCGGCGGACGCGGCGATGCCGCCAAGTCCATTGCAGCGATGCGTTTTACCGACAACCACGGCGCAGCCACGGAAAGCTACCCAGCCAACCCCAACGGCAGCCCAGGCGGCTTGACAGCAGTCACCACGGCAGACGGCCGCTTCACAGCCATGATGCCGCACCCCGAGCGTGTCTTTCGCAATATCCAGATGAGCTGGACACCGCTGGACGCAGCAGCCCACAGCCCCTGGATGCAGTTGTGGCGCAACGCGCGGCGCTGGGTGGGGTAGTGCGTGATGCGGGTCAAAAACAGTCACAGTTTTGATCCGTTTTCCGTTATCTCAACCAGGCGTTAGCGGGTGACTGGCTGATCTTTGTTGATGCCGATACGCTGGTCAATATTGACGTGGTGCGTTGATCAGCTGCGCCATGACGCGTGAAGCCCTTCATAATTGCTATTGCTATTACTTCAGGAGCTTATCGCCCAAGTATTCATTGGCTTGCAGGCTGATTTGACGCGGTTGAAAAACGCTAAAAAGCGAGTTTTCCAGCGTCAAAATAACTAAAAACCGCAAGATCGTTTCAAGGCCCAGCTTGGGGCGCAACCATCGCCCCCTCGATCCCGTGCCTGCTCAGTGCCGCAGCCACAAAGCCGCTGGCCTTCATCTCTTCAACAAACGCCGTCACGTAACGCGCGCCAGCCTCACGGCCTTTGGGCACACCCATGGCTTGCTGGATCACCATGAAGCGCCCGTCCAGCAGGCGCAAGCCGGGCAGACGTTTCGCATCCAACTGCAATTGCTGCTTGACCCCGGCGGCGACCTCTAAACCCTGGGCTAAAAAGTAGTCCACCACAGCGGGGGAGGTGGGGGCGCGCAGCAAGGCTGCAGCCTTGATTTCCCGGCTCAGGTACAGGTCGTAGGCGCTGCCATGGCCGACGGCGATGCGGTTGCCTGGGCGGTCAACCTCGGCGTTGGTTTTGATGGGCGAGTCTTGGCGCACCAGGTAGGCGCCTTCAATGATGACGTAGGGTGGCGTTTGCAGCATGTCTGCGCCGCGCACCGGGTCAATGGCGACGAAGGCGATGTCGGCCTGGGCGGTTTTGATGGCTTCGACCGATTTGCCAGCCGCGTCAAAAAGTACCAGTTCAACCGGCACGCCCAGGCGCTTGCCCAGCTCTCGCGCCAGGTCCACCGACACGCCGCGCGGCTGGCCAGCGCTGTCTTTGCTGGCCAAAATGGGGTTGCCAAAATTGATCGCGGCGCGCAGCTTGCCTGTGGGGGCAAGCTCTGCGGTGGGCGCTGGGGGAGTTGGTGTGGATATGGGCATGGCGCAGGCCGTCAGCAGACTGGCCAGGGCGAATAAAAAACCAAACCGTGAAGGGCCAGCAAGTGTCACGGGATGGTTTGTCAAGGTGCTCACTCGATCTTGGCTTTGTCCCTCAGGCCTTGCTGGTAGGCGCCCAGGCGCTGCTGTTCGATCTGCTGTGCAATTTGGGGCTTGAGTTCCTCAAACGAGGGCAGTTGGGCGGTGCGGATGTCGTCAACGCGGATGATGTGAAAGCCAAATTGGGTCTTGACGGGTACGTCGGTCATCTGGCCCTTGTTGAGTTTCAGCATGGCTTCGGTGAACTCGGCAACGTAGCTGCTCGGGTTGGCCCAGTCGAGGTCGCCGCCGTTGGCACCTGAGCCAGAGTCTTTCGACTGCTTTTTGGCGATGTCTTCAAATTTGCCGCCCTTTTTGAGGCTGGCAATGATGGCTTTGGCTTCGGCTTCTTTCTCAACCAGAATGTGACGTGCCTTGTATTCCTTGCCACCGTTGGCTGCTGAAAACTTGTCGTACTCGCCTTTCAGCTCTGCGTCGGTCACGGCGTTTTTCTTTTTGAAGTCTTCAATCAGCGACGTGATGAGAATGCTCTGACGCGCAATTTCCATTTGGCTCTTGAAATCGTCGCTGCCGACAAGGCCGAGTTTTTCAGCTTCCTGGGCAAAAATTTCCCGAACAATCACCGCCTCACGCATTTGCGCCTGTACTTCGGGCGTGACCGGGCGTCCCGACTTGGCCACTTGTTGGGCCAGGGCGTCCAGGCGTGCTTTTGGCACCGCCTTGCCGTTGACGATGGCAATGTTTTGCGCCAGAGCGCTTTGCGCGGTGACGGCCATCAGTGCGGCGGCGCAGACAAGTAAGAGTTGCTTTTTCATGAAAGTCCTGTGGAGAGTAAGAGGTGGTTTATTCGAGGATGTCGATGGCCAGGGCGTGCAGGCCCTGGTCGATAAAAATTTGCATTGCATCATACACAAGCCGATGCTTGGCCACACGGGTCTTGCCCGCAAACGCCGGGCTGGCAATGCGAACCCGAAAGTGCGTGCCAAAACCTTCGGCATTGGCGCCCATGTGCCCGGCGTGGTCAGCGCTTTCGTCAATCACCTGAAGCTGTGTGGGCTGCAGCTTTGCGATGAGTTGTTGCTCAATGGCCGCGCTGTGCACGGGCAGCATTGTAGGGGCGCTCACGAGCTGATCTTTTCATCATCTGGTTGCAGGTATTTGGCGATGTACAGGCCTTGCCCGACCAGAAACAGCAGCGGCAGGGCATAACCCCATAGCTTGAAGTTGACCCACTGCTCGGTGGTGTAAAACAAGGCCACATAGGCGTTGAGCGCCGCCATGAAAAAGCTGTAGCTGATCCAGATGATGGTCAGATTGCGCCAGATCGGGTCAGGCAATTTGAGTTGCGCACCCAGCATCATTTTGAGGAAATTCTTCTTGAGGACCCACAAACCAAAGGCCAGAGCCAGACCGGTAAAAGCGTACAACACTGTGGGCTTGATCTTCACAAAACGTTCGTCATGAAAGCCGAGCGTCAGCGCACCAAAGCCCAGCACCAGCGCCAGGGTCACTTTGTGCATGGTTTGCAATCCGCCATCGAGTTTGTACAAGATGGCCATCTGCACGCTGGTCGCCACCATGATGACGCCGGTGGCAACGTAGATGTCGTACATCTTGAACGCGCCGAAAAACAGCAGGATGGGGAGAAAATCGAGGAGTTGCTTCATGAACGTGATTATCGTGCTAGCTGAAAACGCGCAGCGACGGGCCGCCCCGAGCAAGTGACGGCCCCCTCGGGGGGCAGCGTAGTACGCGAAGCGACAAGTGTGGGGGTCATTTAGTGGGTTTGAAGTCCAGCGAAGCCGAATTCATGCAGTAGCGAAGCCCCGTCGGTGACGGTCCGTCGTTGAACACGTGGCCCAAATGCGCGCCACAGTTGGTGCAGACCGTCTCGGTGCGGCGCATGCCGTACTTCATGTCGACATGCTCGGTAATCGCCGTTTCATTGGCGGCCTGGGAAAAGCTGGGCCAGCCGCAACCCGCGTCGAACTTTGTTTCAGAGTCAAACAGCTTTTCACCGCAGCACATGCAGTGGTAGGCGCCGTTGGCCCAGACGGTTTCGTATTTGCCCGTGAAAGCGCGCTCGGTGCCGGCGTGGCGGGTGACTTCAAAGGCAACAGCTTCTGCGCCTTTTTCTTTGAGCAGGGCTTTCCACTCAGCATCTGTTTTCTGGATCTTGGGGGTCATTCGTTGCTTTCTAAAAAGATCATGAACTGCAGCTGATTTCAATACCGCTGGCCCAGTCTGGCGGAAAGCCAGCCAGCGCATTGTGGTCAGGATGCTCATCAAATGGGGCTTGCAGGGTGTCTAACAAGGTCTGGATCTTTGAGTAGTCTTTAAGTTTCGCGGCGCGGATGGCTTCTTCGCCCAAATGGTTGCGCAACACGTATTTCGGGTTGCTTTTGAGCATCAAAATAGCTCTTGAATCGGCCTCCAGGCCAATAGATTCTTGGGTGAGCAGCTCTGAATAGTGTAGCGCCCAGGCATTGAAGGATTCCCGGTCAAAAAACAAATCGCGCAGGGGTTCATGGCCACTTTGCGGGGTAAATGCACACAGTCGCCGCCAGAAAATGGTGTAGTCCACTTTGTTGTCGGCCAGCAGCTTGAAGGTGCTTTCAATCAGCGCGTTGGTATCGGCTGTCGCTTGGGTCAAGCCCAGTTTGGCGAGCATTTTGCCGCCGAGTGCGGCGGGGAAGATGGCTTTGTACGGCTCGAGCGCCGTCAGCGCCAGGTCTTGCTCGCCGATCAGCGGCAGCAGGGCTTGGCCTAAGCAAAACAAGTTCCAGTAGCCGATGTTCGGCTGCTTGTTGTAGGCATAGCGGCCATGGGTGTCTGAATGGTTACAGATGTGCGTTGGGTCAAAAGCGTCGAGAAACTGGAACGGGCCGTAATCAATCGTCAACCCCAAAATGCTCATGTTGTCGGTGTTCATCACGCCATGGCAAAAGCCGACCGATTGCCACGCGGCCATCAGGCAGGCAGTACGTTCGCTCACGGCTTCGAGCAGCGCGGCATAAGGGTTGGTCGCACCACGGCAGGCCGGGTAAAAGCTGTCGATGACAAAGTCGGCCAGGGCTTTGAGTTCGACATGCCTATCGTTGTAGCTGAAGTGCTCAAAATGCCCAAAACGGATAAAACTCGGTGCGGTGCGGGTGACAACAGCTGCGGTTTCTATTTCTTCGCGCAACACTTTGGCGTCCGAGCCAGTCAGGCACAGCGCTCTGATGGTTGGTATGCCCAGGCCGTGCATGGCTTCAGAGCATAAATATTCACGGATGGAAGAACGCAGCACGGCCCGGCCATCGCCCATGCGGGAGTAGGGCGTTTTGCCTGCGCCTTTTAACTGAACCTCCTGACCGCCCGAAGGCGTGTCAAGTTCACCGAGCAAAATCGCCCGGCCATCGCCGAGCTGCCCCGCCCATTGGCCAAACTGGTGGCCGCTGTACACGCTGGCCAGCGGTTCGCTACCGCTCAGAACGCTGTTGCCGACAAAGGCTTGCAGTGCGTCCTGCGATTCAAACCACTCTGCTTCAAGGCCCAGTTCCCGCGCAACTGCCTGGTTGCGGCTAACCCAATAGGGTTCAGGAAGGGCCTGGGGCCGCAAGCGGGTTGAAAAATTCGCACCCAATCGGGCAAAGCGGTTGTTCCAGGCCAATTGCTGCGAGAGATCAGTTGTCATGCCCAAATTGTCTCCCAAGCGCCATGGTCTGCTGGATTCAGGGGGAATCCCCCATGCAAGGGTCTGGCGGGTACGGCATGATAGCGGCTTGTTTTTGATGACCACTGGAGATGTTGAAATGCTAGGTTTAATGCAAAGTCAGCCGATGCTGATTTCAGGTTTGATCGAATTCGCCGAACGCCACCACGGTGACGCAGAAATTGTGTCGCGCCGGGTGGAAGGCGACATTCACCGCTACACCTACAAGGACTCGGCCAAACGCGCCCGGCAGGTGGCAGGCGCGTTGGATGGACTGAAGCTGGCGTTCGGCGATCGCGTCGCCACACTTGCGTGGAACGGCTATCGGCACTTTGAGCTGTACTACGGCGTCAGTGGCTCAGGCCGGGTGCTGCACACGATCAACCCGCGACTGCACCCGGACCAGATCGCCTGGATAGCCAATCATGCCGAAGACCAGGTGCTGTGTTTTGACCTGAGCTTTTTGCCGCTGGTGCAGGCGGTACATGCCAGGGCTGGCACCATCAAGCATTACATTGCGATGTGTGACGAAGACAAGCTGCCCAAAGATTCCGGCGTGCCCAATCTCATCAGTTACGAAGCCTGGATCGCAGCGCAGTCCGGTGCTTACCAATGGCCCAGTTTTGATGAAAACACCGCATCGAGCATGTGCTACACCAGCGGCACCACGGGCAATCCCAAAGCCGCGCTGTACAGCCATCGCTCCAGCACGCTGCACGCCTATGCGGCTGCACTGCCGGACGTGATGAGCCTGTCGGCACGCGACGCCGTGCTGCCTGTGGTGCCGATGTTTCACGTCAATGCCTGGGGCATTCCGTATTCGGCTGCGTTGACTGGAGCCAAGCTGGTGTTTCCCGGCCCGGCAATGGACGGCAAGTCGATTTACGAATTGCTGGAAGCCGAAAAAGTCACCTATGCAGCCGGTGTGCCCACGGTGTGGCAAATGCTGCTGGCCCACCTGGCTGCCAACGGCTTGAAGTTTTCACACCTCAAGCGCACGGTGATTGGCGGCTCGGCCTGCCCGCCGGCCATGATCAAGGCCTTCAATGACAACTATGGCGTGGAGGTATTGCACGCTTGGGGCATGACTGAAATGAGCCCCCTGGGCACGCTGTGCACGCTGAAAAACAAGCACGATGCCTTGAGCACTGACGAAAAAATGAAGATTCGTCTCAAGCAGGGACGGGCCATTTACGGCGTTGACATGAAAATTGTTGACGAAGCGGGCAAAGAACTGCCATGGGACGGTAAAACCTACGGTGACTTGCTGGTCAAGGGCCCGTGGATTATTCGCGAATATTTCAAAGGCGAGGGCGGTGACCCGTTAATCGATGGCTGGTTTCCCACAGGCGATGTCGGCACGATCGATGCCGACGGCTATCTGCAAATCACCGACCGCAGCAAGGACGTGATCAAGTCTGGTGGTGAATGGATCAGCTCCATTGACATCGAAAACATTGCCGTAGCGCACCCGGCGGTGGCGATGGCCGCCTGCATTGGCGTGGCGCACCCCAAGTGGGACGAGCGCCCGATTGTGGCAGTGGTTAAAAAGCCGGGCATGGAAGTCACGGCCGCTGAGCTGATCAAGTTTTATGAAGGCAAGACGGCGAAGTGGCAAATACCGGATGACGTCGTTTTTGTCGATGCAATTCCTTTGGGCGCTACAGGAAAGATGCTGAAGACCAGGCTGCGTGAAACTTTGAAAGATTACAAGCTACCGGGCTGATTTTGAAGTTGTCGCGTCTGGGATAGAGGCGTGCTTTCTGCGGCTTTCCTGAGGGCATTCCCTAGCCGCGAACGATGGAAATACTTGTACGCTTGACCCAGTGTGCGTTTTTTTAATTAATGGAGACTGAACCATGAAATATTCCTTGAAATTTGTTGTTGCCACTGTGGCGGTTCTTTGTTCTGCTGCAGCGTTCGCGCAAAAAGGCGAGACGGTCAAAATGGTCAGGATCGATCCCCTCACCGGCTTGCTCGGCCCAGTCGGCGTGAGCCAGCTCAAAGGCTACCAGTTCTTTGCTGAAAAGTTCAGCGGCGCTGGCAACCCCGCTGGCGTGAAGTTTGAAGTCACTGGCATAGACAACAAACTGAGCCCGACAGAAAGTTTGACCGCACTGAAGGCGGCCATTGATCAAGGCGTACGGTACATCATTCAAGGCAACGGATCTTCCGTAGCACTGGCGTTGTCCGATGCTGTTTCCAAGCACAACGAACGCAATCCAGGCAAGGAAGTTATTTTTCTGAATGACTCAGCCGTCGACCCTGATCTGACCAACAGCAAGTGCAGCTATTGGCATTTCCGGTTTGATGCTGACACATCCATGAAGATGGAAGCCATGTCCAGCTTTATGGTGGATCAAAAAGACGTCAAGAAAATCTATATCCTGGGCCAGAACTATTCGCACGGCGTGCAGGTTGCCAAGTTCTCCAAGGAAACGCTGGCTCGCAAGCGGCCTGACATTCAGATCGTCGGCGAAGATTTGCATCCGTTGGCTCAAACGCGAGATTTTGCTCCCTACATCGCCAAGATCAAGGCTGCAGGCGCTGACGCTGTGATCACTGGCAATTGGGGCTCCGATCTGTCCCTGTTGATCAAGGCTGCCAATGAGAACGGTTACACCGGTAAGTTTTTTACTTACTATGCGGGTGTCACGGGTACGCCGTCTGCCTTGGGCACCAATGGTGCCGGTCGGGTTTACCAGGTGTCTTACAACCACTACAACATTGGTGGGCAAATGGCCAAGTGGATGACGGAGTTCAACACCAAATACAACGACGACTTTTACACCGGCTCGACCATTCGTATTTTTGAAGTGCTGAGCGCTGCCATGGCGAAAGCCAAATCGACCGATCCAGTGAAGGTGGCTGCTGCTATGGAAGGCATCAAGGTCAAGAGCTTCAACGGGGAAGTCGAAATGCGCAAGACCGATCACCAATTGCAACAGCCTCTGTACATGACGGTTTGGCAGAAAGCCGACGCCAAGTTTCCCTACAGTCCTGAAAAGACCGGTATGACACTGGCACCGGTCAAGGAGTATCCTAACTATGTGTCCAGCACGCCAACCAGCTGCGACATGAAGCGCCCGTAATTAAAGACCATGCCTAAGAGCCCGAGGCGGTTTGCCGTGTCGGGCTTTTTTATTGACCACTTCAGGACACATAGAGAAGGTTAGCTGCGATGGAGTTTTTCATCATTTCCCTGCTCAATGGTTTGAGTTATGGTTTGCTCCTGTTCATGCTGAGCTCAGGGCTGACCCTGATTTTCAGCATGATGGGTGTGCTTAACTTTGCGCATGCTTCTTTTTACATGCTGGGCGCTTATGTGGGCTACACCCTCGCACGTTTTACTGGTTTTTGGCCTGCGCTTGTCTTGGCGCCTATCGTTGTTGGTGGGCTTGGGGCCTTGTTCGAACGTCTGTGTCTGCGCAAAGTGCATAAGTTTGGACATGTGCCCGAACTACTGATCACGTTTGGCCTGTCCTACGTCATCGTCGAATTGGTACAACTGATTTGGGGTCGTACGGCGCTGGACTTCAAGCCGCCGGAATTGTTAAGAGGGCCCGCTTTTACCCTTATCAATCATTCGCTCGAAGGCCTCAGCCTTCACTTTGGTGCCGTGCCTGCGGCCATGTGCAGCGCAGCTGATACAGCAGTTCGCGTGGTGTGCTCACCCTTCCCAGCGACTCGCGGTTTCATGATGTTGGTGGCGCTGGTCATGCTGGGAGCTGTGTGGGTCTTGCTCACGCGGACCAGAGTTGGGCTGGTGATTCAGGCGGCTTTGACGCACCCAACGACTGTCGAGGCCTTGGGCCATAACGTCCCCCGCGTTTTCATGCTGGTGTTTGGTGCTGGATCAGCGCTTGCGGGACTGGCGGGGGTTATTGGCGGTAGCACGTTTTTAACTGAGCCGGCAATGGCCGCGACGGTTGGTTCCGTCATCTTTGTCGTCGTCGTCGTGGGCGGGATGGGCTCTTTGTCCGGCGCATTTGTCGCGTCTATTTTGATCGGCACGATTCAGACCTTCGCTGTTGCGTTTGATTATTCTCTTGCCACGCTTGCCCAGCAAATCGGCCTGCAGTTAGGAGACGCCGTACGAAACAATACGCTGATCAAGCTGACGCTGGCGCAGGTGGCGCCGATTCTTCCGTACCTGTTACTGGTACTGATTTTGATATTTCGTCCTAAAGGCTTGCTCGGCAAGCGGGAGGACTAATGGATGCGTAAAAGTCATTACGAATTTGCCCCGATTAACGTCGGGCGCTGGCTGGTCTGGAGTTTGTTTGCGCTCATGTTGGCGCTGATGCCTCTGGTATTTAGCAGCGGACTGTCGATCACAGTTCTTTCGCAAATGGGCATCGCTATCATCGCGTGCCTGTCTTACAACATGCTGCTGGGACAGGGCGGCATGTTGAGCTTCGGTCATGCGGTGTACACAGGTCTTGGTTCGTTTGTCGCCATTCACGCGCTGAACAGCGTGACCGGTGGCTCGCTCCCCATTCCGATGGCCGCGGTGCCATTGATTGGCGGCCTGGCGGGTATGGGTTTTGCAGTCCTGTTTGGATACGTCACAACGCGCAAGTCGGGCACCACTTTTGCCATGATTACTTTGGGCTTGGCTGAACTTGTGTTTGCCATGTCTTTGATGATCCCAGAGTTTTTTGGTGGCGAGGGTGGTGTGTCGGGTAATCGCATGGTGAAAAACGGCTTTTTGGGCATCACCTTTGGGCCGCCCATCCAGGTTTATTACCTGATCGCGATCTACACTTTTTTCGCTGTGGCCGCCATGTTCGCTTTCACGCGAACACCCCTTGGCCGGATGCTCAATGCGGTTCGTGACAATCCTGAACGTGTTGAGTTTGTCGGTTACAACACGCAGCGCGTTCGATACATGGCTTTCATCCTCGCTGGGTTTTTTGCCGGTATTTCTGGGGGGTTAGGTGCACTGAACTTTGAAATTGTGAACTTCGAAGTCGTGGGTGCCGCAAGGTCTGGTGCCTATCTGTTGTTTACTTTTCTTGGCGGTGCAACCTTCTTTTTTGGGCCCATTATTGGTGCCGTCATGATGGTGCTGGCCTTTGTACTTTTCAGTGAATTCACCCGGGCTTGGTTGTTGTACCTCGGCCTGATCTTCCTTTTCACGGTGATGTATGCGCCTGGCGGTGTGGCGAGTTTGATCATGATGAACCTGCGTGTTGCAGCGTTCGGCCGCTTGCGTGAGCTGTGGGTCAGTTACCTGGGGCTTGCGATTGCCGGGCTCGTCGGACTGCTCGGAGCGGCTGCCATGATTGAGATGGTTTACCACCTGCAGCTCAATGCCACCCTCGGGTCGGAGCTTAAGTTTTTAGGAATCGTATTGAACCCTGCTGGCCTGAACAGCTGGTTTGGTTCGGCGTTTGTATTTCTCACAGGACTTGGCCTGTTCGAAGTTGTCAGGCGGCAGTTTTTGCGTGAATGGAGCGAGATTCAGGAATACATCGAGAAGGAAACCAAGCGGAGGGACGCGTTATGAACGCCAGCCGTTCTTCCGGGGCCAACCCTGCCATGGCTCTCGAACTGAAAGATCTCCGCAAAAGTTTCGGCAAAACCGAAATTATTCGCGGCATCAACCTGGCGGTACCGCCTGGTGAAAGGGTTGGCATTATTGGCCCGAACGGCGCGGGTAAATCGACGCTGTTCAACCTCATCAGCGGCCGTTTTGAGCCCAGCAGCGGCGAGGTGTTGCTCAATGGTCAGCGCATTGATGGCAAGAAGCCGTTTGAGATCAATCGAATGGGCTTGTCTCGCAGCTTTCAAATCACCAACATCTTTCCCAAGCTCAGCGTGTTTGAAAATTTGCGCTGTGGCGTGCTGTGGAGCCTGGGCTACAAATACACGTTTTTCAAGTTTTTGGCAAACCTGGATGATGCGAACGACCGGGCTGACGAGCTGATGGAGATGATCAAACTCGACAAAAAACGTGATGTGCTGGCGATCAATTTGACCTATGCTGAGCAACGCGCCCTGGAGATTGGCATCACGATTGCAGGCGGAGCCAACGTGATCTTGCTGGACGAACCCACCGCCGGCATGAGCCGCTCTGAAACCAGTCGGTTCATCAACCTGATCAAGCAGGTGACCGAGGGCAAAACGCTTTTGACTGTGGAGCACGACATGGGCGTCGTGTTTGGCCTGGCCGACAAGATTGCGGTAGTGGTGTATGGCGAGGTGATTGCCTACGACACACCCGATAAGGTCAGGGCAGACCAGCGGGTGCAAGAGGCATATTTAGGGTCTTCAGTTGCAGACCAGCAAGCAGGAGAACATTGATGACCCCCGCGTTCGTCGCTGCGCGTATTTCACTGCACCCCGAGGGGGCGCAAGGCCTTCTAGGGGCGATCCGTTGGAGCCTTGCATGCTGACCATCAAAAATCTCCACGCCTTCTACGGCAAAAGCCATGTGCTGCACGGCGTGTCATTCGACGTGCAACCGGGTGAAATTGTGGCGCTGCTCGGTCGCAATGGCTCTGGCCGTTCGACCACGGCCAAGGCCATCATGGGTCTGGTCGACTGCCAGGGGTCAATCCGCTGGGGGAATGCAGAAATCAGGGGTGAAGAGCCCTACAAAATTGCTCATCTGGGCATTGGTTATGTGCCGGAGAACCGAGATATTTTCCCCAAACTCACCGTGCATCAAAATCTTTTACTGGGTCAAAAAGGCTCCGGCAAAGGTTCACGATGGTCGTTTGACGACATGTACGCCATGTTCCCGCGATTGCTGGAGCGCCAGCACACCGAGGCTGGCGTGCTCTCAGGCGGCGAGCAGCAAATGCTGACGCTGTGCCGCACCCTGATGGGCGACCCTGACCTGATCATCATTGACGAGCCAACCGAAGGTTTGGCCCCCAAGATCGTCGAGCTGGTGGGTCAATATTTGCAAACACTGAAGGCCAAGGGCATATCGGTGCTGCTGATTGAGCAAAAACTGACGATTGCCATGGCCATCTCTGACCGCGCACTCGTCATGGGCCATGGCAGCATCGTTTTTCAGGGCACACCCGACAGCCTGCGGGCGGATGCCTACATTCGCAAAGAGTGGCTTGAGGTATAAAAGTCCATCACCGATGTCTCAATCGGGACAAAGCAGGCCGATAAAGCGTCCCTCACCCGTCCTACAATGCAAAAAGAACGGTCGTACTATTTTGTGGCTCGCCCGCCAGTTTCTGGCACGGCTGCATGTCAATTCCAGCTTCACACCAGGAAAGAAACCTCTCCATGACAACGCTCTATGAAGTTCACGGCACGGTTGCCGTCATTACCTTGAACAACCCTCCGGTCAATGGTCTGGGTTACGCCACACGCGTGTCGATCACCGACCACCTGCAAAAAGCCAACAGCGATGCTGCGATCAAATCGATTGTGATCACGGGTGCTGGTACAGCGTTTTCAGGTGGTGCAGACATCAAGGAGTTTGGCAGTCCGAAAGCCTTGGCAGAACCCAATTTGCTCAGCGTGATTCTGGCCATTGAAAATTCTGCAAAGCCAGTGGTGGCGGCAGTTCATTCGGTCTGCATGGGCGGCGGGTTGGAACTGGCACTCGGTTGTCACTACCGCATCGCCGCACCCGGTTGCAGCGTGGCCCTGCCCGAAGTCAAACTGGGCCTGGTGCCTGGTGCTGGCGGTACTCAACGTCTGCCGCGCGCCTTGGGCGTGGAGCCTGCACTGAACATGATTGTCAGCGGTGAGCCCGTCAAAAGCGAGTTGCTGGCGCAAATCCCGGGCCAGAACCTGTTCAACAAAATGGCGGCAGCAGCCCAATCGCTGGTAGCAGAATCACTGGCTTATGCCCAGTCGATTGCTGACACGCGCCCACTGCCGCTGGTTCGCAATCTGCCTTGCAAACACAAAAATGGCGACGCTTACTTTCAGTTTGCCCGCAACATGGTCGGCGGTATGTCCAAAGGTTACCCAGCGCCGCTCAAATGCGTGGACGCTGTGGAGGCGGCCACCAAGCGCAAGTTTGACGACGGCATGGCGTATGAAAGAGAGCTGTTCATCAACCTGATGTGGAGCCCTGAAGGCCGGGCATTGCGCCACATTTTCATGGCCGAACGCGCCGCATCGAAAATCCCGGACGTGCCGTCTGACACGCCCAAGCGCGACATCCAATCGATTGCGGTGATCGGTGCGGGGACCATGGGGGGCGGTATTTCGATGAACTTTTTGAACGCCGGTATTCCCGTCAAAATGCTGGAAATGAAACAGGACGCGCTCGACCGGGGCATCGCCACGATCCGCAAAAACTACGAAGCGCAGGTTAAAAAAGGCAAACTCAAGCAGGAAAAATACGAAGAGCGCATGAGCCTGCTGAGCACCACGCTCAGCTATGACGACCTGAAAGACGCGGACATGGTGATTGAAGCTGTGTTTGAAGAAATGGGTGTCAAGGAAAAGGTTTTCAAAGAACTTGACCGGGTGATGAAGCCCGGCGCGATTCTCGCCTCCAACACCTCGACGCTGGACATGAACAAAATTGCGGCTTTCACCAAGCGCCCGCAAGACGTGATCGGCACACACTTTTTCAGCCCCGCCAACATCATGAAACTGCTCGAGGTCGTGCGCGGTGAAAAAACCGGCAAAGACGTGCTGGCCACCGTGATGGCACTGGGCAAAAAAATCAAGAAGACATCTGTCGTGTCTGGCGTGTGTGATGGCTTTATCGGCAACCGCATGATTGAGCAATACGGACGCCAGGGCGGTTTCTTGTTAGACGAAGGCTGCACGCCCGCACAGGTTGACAAAGCCATTGAAAAGTTCGGCTTTGCCATGGGCCCGTTCCGCATGGGTGACCTGGCAGGTAACGATATTGGCTTTGCTATCCGTAAGCGCCGCTACGTTGAAAAGCCAGACATGAAGTACAGCAAAACCGCTGACTTGCTGTGCGAGAAAGGCCGATTCGGCCAAAAAACAGGTGCTGGCTGGTACGACTATGTGCCGGGCAAACGCGATGCGATTCCAAACGCCGAAGTCATCAGCATGATTGAAGCGCACCGCAAGTCACTGGGCATCACCCCGCGCAAAATTTCTGACGAAGAGATTGTGCAGCGTCTGGTGTATTCGCTGGTCAATGAGGCCGCACACATTTTGGAAGAAGGCATTGCCTCCAAAGCCAGCGACATCGACATGGTCTACCTGATGGGTTACGGCTTTCCGATTTATCGCGGTGGCCCGATGAATTACGCCAACGAAGTCGGTTTGTTCAATGTGGTGCAAGCCATGAACCGCTTTGCACAAAACCCGCTGGACGATGCCAAGTTCTGGCAGCCTGCGCCGCTGCTGGCACGTTTGGTCGCTGAAGGCAAAACTTTCAGCTAACTGTTGCATATTCTTTAGGACACCACCATGACTTCAGCCGTAATTGTTTCTACTGCACGTACCCCTTTGGCCAAAAGCTGGAAGGGCTCTTTCAACATGACCCATGGCGCGACTCTCGGCGGTCACGCCGTAGAGCACGCCATCAAGCGCGCCGGCATTGAAGCCGCCGAGGTCGATGACGTCATCATCGGATGCGCCACACCCGAGGGCGCAACTGGCGCCAACATTGCACGTCAGATCGCTCTGCGTGCGGGTTGCCCGGTCACTGTGTCGGGAATGACAGTAAACCGTTTTTGTTCGTCAGGTCTGCAAACCATTGCACTGGCCGCGCAGCGCGTGATTGCAGGCGAGGCCGATATTTATGTGGCCGGTGGTGTTGAAAGCATTTCTTGCGTCCAGCAGGAAATGAACACCCACATGCTGGCTGACTCATGGCTGGCCAATAACAAGCCCGAAATTTACTGGAACATGTTGCAAACCGCCGAGCAGGTCGCCAGCCGCTACAGCATCAGCCGTGACCGCATGGACGAGTACGGCGCCATGAGCCAGCAAAAAGCCACAGCTGCGCTGGCGGCAGGGCTGTACGAGGCTGAAATCGCGCCAATCACTGTCACTGCTGGCGTGGCCGACAAAGTCATGGGCCTGATGACCAAGCAGGTCACCGTCAGCAACGACGAAGGCATTCGCGCAGGCACCACTAAAGAAGGCATCAGTGGCATCAAACCCGCTATTGCCGGCGGCGTGATTGCGGCAGGCAACGCCAGCCAGTTTTCCGATGGTGGCGGGGCGGTTGTGGTGATGGACGAGCGAGTTGCCGAGCGCAAAGGCCTGAAGCCCCTGGGCCGCTTTTTAGGCTTTGCGGTGGCAGGCTGCGAGCCCGACGAAATGGGCATTGGCCCGGTATTCGCCATCCCTAAAGTACTCGCCAAGCTGGGCTTGAAGATCAGCGATATTGACCTGTGGGAACTCAACGAGGCTTTCGCGGTGCAGGTGCTGTACTGCGCCGACAAGCTGGGCATACCGATGGACAGGCTCAATGTGAACGGCGGCGCTATCGCCGTCGGCCACCCTTACGGCGTGACGGGCCAGCGCCTGACAGGCCACGCGCTGATTGAAGGCAAACGCCGCGGCGTCAAGCGGGTTTGCGTGACGATGTGTATTGGTGGCGGCATGGGCGCAGCAGGTATTTTTGAGGTGCTATAACGGGTATTGATGCACTGGGATGACTACCAAGGGTCGAGCCTGCGAACATCTTGCAGACCGACCCTTTTTAACTTCTGGCCCGACAAATTGGCTTTCGCTTGACCCATGAACCTGCGCTCCACCCTTGATTTTCTGTTGTACGACTGGCTGCAAGCCGAGTCATTAAACCAGCGCCCGCGCTTTTCTGACCACTCGCGCGAAACCTTTGATGCCGTTTTTGATACCTGTGAACGAATTGCGCGTGAAAAATACGCGCCGTTCAACCGCCTGGTCGATACCCAGGAGCCGCACTTTGACGGGGAAAAAGTCATCCTGCCGCAAGCCACGCATGATGCGCAAAAGGCTTATGCTGAATCGGGCATGCTCAGTGCCGCGCAAGACTACGACATGGGCGGCATGCAGCTGCCCTACACGGTCGAGGCGGCGGCCAATGCCTTTTTTGCGATGGCGTCGGTCAGCATTGGCTCGGGCATGCTGACCACGGGCAATGCCAATTTGCTGATGGTCCATGGCAATGCGTTGCAAAAAGAAGTGTTTGCCAAAAACGAATTTTCAGGACGCTTTTCAGGCACCATGTGTTTGAGCGAGCCGCAGGCGGGCTCGTCGCTGAGCGATGTCACCACGCGTGCTGTGCCAGATGGCGCTGACTTTGAGGCCGAGCCGCTGGGCGCGCGCTACCGTCTCAAGGGCAACAAGATGTGGATCTCGTCAGGCGAACACGAGCTGACCGACAACATCATTCATTTGGTGCTGGCCAAAATCCCCGGGCCTGACGGCAAATTGATTGCAGGCACGCGCGGCATTTCGCTGTTCATCGTGCCCAAAAAACTGGTGAATGCAAAAGGTGAGCTGACCGGCGCGCGCAACGATGTGGCCCTGGCGGGCCTGAACCACAAACTGGGCTGGCGCGGCACGACCAACACCCTGCTCAATTTCGGCGAGGGCAAGTACCCCGTCGATGGGCAACCAGGCGCCGTCGGATATCTGGTGGGCAAGCCGCATGAAGGTCTGCGCTGCATGTTCCACATGATGAATGAAGCGCGCATTGGTGTGGGCATGGCGGCCACCATGCTGGGCATGGCGGGCTACCACGCCAGCCTGGACTACGCCAAGAATCGTCCGCAAGGCAGGCCCATCGGGCCGGGCGGCAAAGATGCCGCGCAAGCGCAAATCCGCATCATTGAGCATGCCGATGTCAGGCGCATGCTGCTGGCGCAAAAGTCGTATTGCGAAGGCGCTTTGGCGCTTGAGCTGTACTGCGCCCGGCTGGTCGATGAGCAGCACACCGGTGACCCATCGGCCGCTGACGATGCGCGCATGCTGCTGGAAGTGCTGACGCCGATTGCCAAAAGTTGGCCCAGCGAATGGTGTCTGGAGGCCAATTCTCTGGCGATTCAGGTCCACGGTGGCTACGGCTACACCCGCGACTTCTCGGTGGAGCAGTATTGGCGTGACAACCGGCTGAACATGATTCATGAAGGCACACACGGCATTCAAGCCATGGACTTGCTCGGTCGCAAGGTGCTGATGGAAGGGGGCAGGGGGCTGGCGCTGCTGGCGGCGCGCATGCAGGCCACGATAGACAAAGCGGCTGGTGTTGCAGAGCTCAAAAGCCATGCCCAAGCACTCGGCAAAGCCTGGCAAGCGGTGACCCGCGCCACCCAAGCGGCCTGGGCTACGGGCAAGCCACAAGACGCCCTGGCCAATGCCGTGCCCTATATGCAGGCCTTCGGCCACACCGTATTGGCCTGGATATGGCTGGACGTTGCCTGCGCATCGCTTGACCAAGGCGCTACACATTCAATAGCTGCTCGTAGAGGAATTCAGGGCGCTTCAGCCTATTTTTATGCCTACGAGCTACCTAAAATAACGGCCTGGCTCGGGGCGGTCGAAAGCCGAAACCTGCTGTGTGCCAACTTGCCGGAGGAGGCGTTTTAATGGGCTTTTACAAACCAGGTGCCAACCACACCACCGACCCGAAAATGGTGCGGCTGCACAAAATCATCTGGTCGCTGATCTTTGGCGGTCTGCTGACCGTGATCCTCGGCATTTTTGTCGGTAAAGCCGACGATGCCATCGGCTGGATCATGGTGGTTGCTGGCGGCCTCATGACAGCCGGCGGTGCCGTTCTGATTTATGTGCGCTCGACCATGACATCCGAGCCTTGATTTCAACTTGAAAGAGACAAAATGACACCTAGAACGATTCAAAAGCTGTTTGACCTCACTGGCAAAACCGCCCTGGTGACGGGCGGATCACGTGGCCTGGGCTTGCAAATGGCCCATGCGCTGGGTGAGGCTGGGGCAAAAGTCATGCTCAGTTCGCGCAAGGCCGAAGACCTGATGCAAGCGGTTGACGAACTGAAAGCCGCTGGCATTGCCGCCGATTGGATCGCCGCCGACTGCGCCCAAGAGGCAGACATTCGCATGCTTGCCGATGAAGCCATCAAGCGCATGGGGCAGGTGGATATTCTGGTCAATAACGCTGGTGCCGCTTGGGGTGCACCTGCTGAAGACTATCCGGTTGAGGCCTGGGACAAGGTGATGAACCTGAACATTCGGGGCTACTTTATTTTGTCGCAGCAAATCGCCAAGCATTCGATGATTCCCAGAAAGTCTGGACGCATCATCAATATCGCGTCGATTGCTGGCTTGGGCGGCAACCCCAGCGGCATGCAAACCATTGCTTACAATACGTCCAAGGGCGCCGCGGTCAACTTCACCAGGGCACTGGCAGGCGAGTGGGGCGTTCACGGCATCACCGTCAACGCCATTTGCCCTGGCTTTTTCCCGAGCAAGATGACCATGGGCACGCTCAAGGCGCTTGGCGAGGAGACGCTGGCTTCGCACGCGCCCCTGAAGCGGCTGGGTGACGACGAAGACCTGAAGGGATTGTGTGTGTTGTATGCGTCAGATGCCGGCAAGCACATCACCGGTCAGTATCTGGCCGTCGATGGTGGTGTTTCAATCATCAAAGGAGGCTAGACATGTTGCCTCCACGGTCGCTCACCTCGTGTCGTTGCCTGCTCCCCGGCATGGCCACTGCGCCTGCTGACCGGCAAAGCCGGTTCTGCCGCCCCTGCTTGAAAAGAGATTTCTCGCCTGTTCACCTGGAACTTTCATCATGAATTTTGGCGTCGAAATCCCTTTCGTGACGCACCTTGGTTTTGAGCTGGAAAAGTTTGAAGGCGGCGAGTCTGCCATTGGCTACAGCCCCAAGCCTGAGCATCTGAATTCATTCGCCGTGATCCACGGTGGTGCCATCATGACGCTGATGGATGTGACGCTGGCCGCCGCTGCGCGCAGCGTTCAACCCGACATGGGGGTCGTCACCATCGAGATGAAAACCAGCTTCATGCGGCCAGCGCCCGGTGATGGCAGTCGGATCACGGCAAAAGGCCGCCTGATCCATCGCACCGCGACATTGGCGTTTACCGAGGCGACGCTGTTTGATGCGCAGACCAACGCCTGCGCGCACGCAACAGGGACTTTCAAATATGTCAAACGCTTGGTCACGGGGCCCAAAAGTGTTCAAGCGCCCCTTGGTTTGCCCCAAACCGTCATTTCGACCGACTGACACTGGCGCAAGACTTTGTTGTCTTTTTTGTGTCTTTTTTCACCTATTAAATCGGCTCACGAGCCAACATTTACAGGCGCTATTTGCTATCAAATTTGAAGTTTCTTGAGAACTATTTCTCAGCTTTACTCACGCTCGAAGAACGGAACAGACCATGCCAGTGAACCAGCAAATACTTTTAGACAACCGTCCCACGGGCGAGGCGCTCGTCAGCAACTTCAAGCTCGTGACAACCGATACGCCAGCCTTGAAAGACGGTCAGGTGCTGGTGCGCCATCAGTTTTTAAGTCTCGATCCATACATGCGCGGTCGCATGAACGACGCCAAAGGCTACACCGCGCCCCAGGCGCTCGGCCAGGTGATGATTGGCGGCACGGTAGGTGAGGTCGTTGAAAGCCGAAGCGCCAAGTTCGCGGTGGGTGACAGCGTGGTGGGCATGGGCGGCTGGCAGCAGTTCAGCGTGGTCGACGCCGAGCAGCCGGGCGCGCTGCGCAAGGTGGACACCAGCCACGTCCCGCTGTCGCATTACCTCGGCGCGGTGGGCATGCCGGGCGTCACGGCCTATTACGGCCTGGTCAAAATCATAGAAGCCAAAGCCGGTCAGACCCTGGTGGTCAGTGCTGCAACCGGTGCTGTGGGTAGTGCTTTTGCAGCGCTGGCCAAAGCCCGTGGATGCCGGGTGGTGGGCATCGCCGGCGGGCCAGACAAATGCAAATACGCGGTCGATGAGCTCGGCTTTGATGACTGTGTGGATTACAAGACCCATCAGGATGCCGGTTCATTGTCAAAAGCCATCAAGGCCCATTGCCCGGACGGGGTTGATGGCTATTTTGAAAACGTGGGCGGCATGGTGATGGATGCGGTGCTACCCCTGATGAACGCCTTTGGCCGCATTGCCCTGTGCGGCATGATTGCTGGCTATGACGGCAAACCTGTTCCGATGAGTTACCCGGCCTTGATTTTGATGAGCCGCTTGCGGATTCAGGGCTTCATCGTCAGCGAACAGATGGGCGTCTGGCCGGAGGCTCTCAAAGAGCTGGGCATGCTGGTGGCCACTGGCAAACTCAAGCCGCGCGAAACCGTGGCGCAGGGGCTGCAGGCCGCGCCCGAAGCCTTTTTGGGTTTGCTCAAGGGTAAAAACTTTGGCAAACAGATTGTCAAACTGACCTAGTTTTCAGGAACCTTCAAGGACTTTGACCATGGCTGATCTGATTCTTCATCACTACCCGACCTCACCGTTCGCTGAAAAAATCCGGCTGGTTTTGGGCTACAAAAAACTGGCCTGGAAGTCGGTGATCATCCCGATGATCATGCCCAAACCGGATGTGGTGGCTTTGACGGGCGGCTACCGCAAAACACCCATCCTGCAAATAGGCGCTGACATTTATTGCGACACCGCATTGATCTGCGATGTGCTGGAGCACCTGCAGCCAGAACCTAGCCTGTACCCCGAGCCGAGCAAAGGCATGGGCCGCACGCTGGCACAGTGGGCCGACACCACCTTGTTCTGGACAGCCATGGCTTATAACTTTCAGCCGCCGGGCGTTGCCCAGGTGTTTGCCCATGCCCCGCCCGAGGCAGCCAAAGCTTTTGCTGAGGACCGCCAGGCGATGCGCCAAGGCATGCCGCGCATGCCTGCAGCTGATGCCGCAGCAGCCTACAAATCGTACCTGCGCCGCATGTCTGACATGCTCGACGAGTGGCCGTTTTTACTGGGGTCATTGCCCAGCGCTGCAGACTTTGCCGCCTACCATCCGCTGTGGTTCACCCGGACCCGTACGCCAGCGATGGCGGGCATTTTGAACGCCACCCCGGCCGTGCTGACCTGGATGGACCGAATGGCAGCAATAGGGCACGCCAACTTTGAAACGTTCAGTGCGACTGATGCCATCGCAGTGGCTGCTGCGGCCACACCAGCGCCTTTGCACGATGATATTTTTCAAGACGAGCACGGTATTTCCTTGGGCAGTCAGGTCACGATCAACAGCGAAAACTTTGGGCTGGAGCCAACCCAGGGCGAGCTGATAGCCGCCACCCGCATGCACTACACGCTGCGCCGCGCCGACCAGCGCGCGGGCACCGTGCATGTGCACTTCCCCCGTGTGGGTTACATCCTGAAGAAAGCGCAAGCATGATCACAGACTTCAAAGGAAAAACAGCCGTCCTGACGGGCGCGGGTTCAGGCTTTGGCCTGGAATGCGCGCGCATAGGTGCCAGGCTGGGCATGAACCTGGTGCTGGTCGATGTTCAGCAAGACGCACTCGATGCTGCCACGCAGGAAATGCAGGCCGCCGGGGCACAGGTACTGGCCTTCAAGCTCGATGTCTCCAGCGCCAGCGACATGGAAGCGATGGGCGCTGCGGTGCTGGCACGCTTTGGTGCGCCGCACCTGGTGTTTAACAACGCAGGCGTTGGCTCGGGCGGGCTGATTTGGGAAAACTCGGTCAAAGACTGGGAATGGGTGCTGGGCGTCAACGTGATGGGTGTGGTCCATGGCGTGCGCATCTTCACCCCGATGATGCTGGCGGCAGCCCAACAGGACGCCAGCTGGCAAGGTCATATCGTCAACACCGCCAGCATGGCCGGGCTGCTCAATGCGCCCAACATGGGCGTGTACAACGTCAGCAAGCATGCGGTGGTGTCGCTGTCGGAGACCTTGTACCAGGACCTGTCACTGGTTACCGACCAGATCAGCGCCTCGGTGCTGTGCCCGTTTTTTGTGGCCACTGGCATCAGCCAGAGCCATCGCAATCGCCCGTCAGACTTGCGCGCCAGCAAACCCACCCAAAGCCAGCTCATCGGCCAGGCCATGAGCGAAAAGGCAGTGAGTTCAGGCAAGGTCAGCGCGGCAGATGTGGCACAACTGGTGTTTGATGGCGTAGCCAGCAATCAGTTCTATATCTACAGCCACCCCAAAGCCATCAAGTCGGTTCAAACGCGGCTCGAAGACATTGTGCAAATTCGCAATCCGACCGACCCGTTCGAGGGCAAGCCGGAGCTGGGGCAGCAGTTGAGGGCGGCGCTGAAGGCGGTCTGAGCTTCAAACCGGCAGCTTGTCAAAAACGTCGTAGCAGTTTTTCAGCCAGGTTTTCACGCGCTGACGCTCAAGCATCCCCAGCGCATCACTGCTGTCCTTGTCATGGATAGCTTTCCAGAAGCTGGTGTTGTTCTGGTCGATCTTGCGCATGCAGGCATCGTGCAGCCGCGGCAGCTCAATGACATGGGCGCCATGTTCCTGGGCTTTTTGCAGCGCATACGAGTCGCGCAACAACACAAAATCAGACCCGCGCCCGTGGTTTTGCACCACCACATAGTTGGGGCCTTGCCCATAGGTGTCCACCAGTCGCCCCAACAAATCAACCGCGTCCCGGCCATCGTCCATCACATGCCACAGGTTGACCGTCACGCCCATTTCGGCAAAGAGTTCCATCAGACTGGCGTCCTTGATCCATGTGGCCAGCGGGGCAGAGGTTTGCGCGGCCAGGTCAACAATCACACTTTGCTCTGGGTTGTCTTCAAACGCCGCCGCAATCAGGTCCAGGCCTTCATACCTGTCCACCACCACGGGCGAGGCGTAGTCCGCATAAAACCGGTTGAACGAATGGTGAGAGCGGTCGGTGTCAAAGCCGGTAAAAGCCGTGCCCTTGTCAATGAAGTATTGCGCCAGGGCGCGCGCCGTGACGGACTTGCCCACACCGCCTTTTTCGCCGCCTATGAAATTGATCGATGCCATGGTGTTTCTCTCGTGTTGGTGTCATTTTAGTTGTTCATGCGGGCCACATCATTGACCGTGCCGATGTGACAAACTTCAACACGCAAGCAACAGATCAAACAAACCCATCCATGACAGCCAAGCAAGGACCAAGCTGGATCTTGTTGCGCGGCCTAGGCGCCCCGGCAACTGCCAGTGCCCCCTTGATGAAAGGGTTCTACATTGATCGCTCCAGAATTTGTGTGTAGTCCTCGGTGGTGGCCAGACGTGGATTTGTTTTGTGACAATGGTCCAGCAGCGCGCCGTGGATGATTTTTTCAAAAGCATTTGCCGAAACATGCATTTGGGAAAGTCCTGAGGGCAGTTCCAGGCGCTTATTCATATCGCGCAGCGCACTGGCAACGTCGCTACCAGAGGCCAAACCCATAGCCCGGGCCATGCGGTCCAGCCGCTTGTCTGTTTGCATCGATTCAGCGCTGGCGTTGAACTCCACCACAGCGGGCAAAAACATGGCGTTCAGGGTGCCATGATGCAGCCGTGGATCGACACCGCCCAAACTGTGGCTGAGCGAATGCACGCAGCCCAGGCCTTTTTGGAACGCCATAGCCCCCTGCATGGAGGCACTCATCAGGTTAAACCTTGCTTCCCGGTCGCTGCCATCCCGGGTTGCGCGCTCAATATGGGCCCAACCACGCTCCAGGCCATCCAGTGCAATGCCGTCTGCTGGCGGGTTAAAGGCTGCGGACATGAAGGTCTCCATGCAGTGCGCGATCGCGTCCATGCCGGTGGCCGCCGTCAGCCTTGCGGGCAGGCCTAGCGTGAGTTCAGGGTCACAAATGGCGGCTTTGGGAACGATGTGCCAGGAATGAAAGCCGAGCTTGCGGTGGTCGTTGACGATGATGATGGCGCCTCGCGCGACCTCGCTGCCAGTGCCGCTGGTGGTGGGTACGGCGATCAGCGGGGCTGCACGGTCCGTGATTTTGGCTGAGCCACCTTCAATCGTCGCATAGCTGGTCAGGGGTTCGTCATGGGTTGCCGCTATGGCGACGCCCTTGGCGCAGTCAATCGCAGAACCACCCCCGACGGCAATCAGGCCGTCACAGCCACTGGCCTTGTACAG
>CANFOS010000009.1 GCA_947448735.1 Comamonadaceae bacterium
CCTGGAAGACGTGCATCTGAACATTGAGGCGCGCCTGACGGCATTGGTAGGCGACGCTGGCAAACGGCTGCACACGGGCCGCTCGAGAAACGACCAGGTCGCGACCGATGTGCGTCTGTGGCTGCGCGGTGAGATTGACGCCATCACCGGTCTGCTGACGGATCTGCAACGAGCCTTGGTAGACATTGCTGACAAAAATATAGATGTGATTTTGCCCGGCTTTACTCACCTGCAAGTGGCCCAGCCAGTGAGCTTTGGCCACCACATGCTGGCCTATGTCGAGATGTTTTCCCGCGACGCGGCTCGTATGGCCGACGTTCGAAAACGCGTCAACTGTTTGCCGCTGGGCGCGGCCGCGCTGGCGGGCACCAGCTACCCGCTGGACCGTGAGCGCGTCGCCAGATCGCTTGGCATGGTCGATGAACATGGCCAGCCCTGTGTCTGCCAAAACTCTCTTGATGCCGTGAGTGACCGCGACTTTGCGATTGAATTTACCGCCGCTGCCTCGATTGCGATGGTGCACATCAGCCGCATGAGCGAGGAGCTGATCTTGTGGATGAGCCAGAACTTTGGCTTCATCCACATTCCTGACCGCTTCACCACCGGCTCCTCGATCATGCCGCAGAAGAAAAACCCCGATGTACCCGAGCTGGCACGCGGCAAAACCGGCCGCGTGGTGGGCCATTTGATGGGCTTGATCACGCTGATGAAAGGCCAACCCCTGGCCTACAACAAGGACAACCAGGAGGACAAGGAACCGCTGTTTGACACAGTAGACACCTTGAAGGACACGCTGCGCATCTTTGCAGACATGGTGGCAGGCATCACTGTCAAACCAGACGCGATGGAAAAAGCCGCCCTGCGCGGCTACGCCACCGCAACGGATTTGGCAGACTACATGGTGAAAAAAGGCCTGCCCTTCAGGGACGCGCACGAGGCCGTAGCACACGCCGTCAAAGCCGCTATGGCGCAAGGGGTCGACCTGTCAGAGCTGCCTCTGGCCGTACTGCAAGAGTTCAACCCGAAAATTGAAAAAGACGTGTACGACGTGCTGAGCCTGCGCGGCTCGCTGAACGCGCGGAGCACGCTGGGTGGCACGGCGCCGGTGCAGGTGCGGGCGCAGATTGCGCGGCACCGGGCCAGGCTGTCAAAATAATTTCAATGCGCTCAGGTCAGTTTTCAAGACAAGAATGTGCAGTGCCTCTACCATCGCGTCACGAGACAAGTAAACACAAAGACAAAGGCATGGCATGACCATCATCACCAATATTGAAGACCTGCGCGTATTGCACCAAAAGCGCGTGCCGCGCATGTTTTACGACTACGCCGATTCCGGCTCGTGGACCGAAGGCACCTACCGTGCCAATGAAGCAGACTTTCAGTCCATCAAATTCCGCCAGCGAGTGGCGGTCAACATGGAAGGGCGCAGCACGGCGACGCAAATGATTGGGCAAAACGTGGCCATGCCCGTGGCTATTGCGCCTACCGGGATGAGCGGCATGCAGCATGCTGATGGCGAGATTTGCGGCGCGCGCGCTGCCAAAAAGTTTGGTATACCGTTTACCTTGTCGACGATGAGCATTTGCTCGATTGAAGATGTTGCTGAGGCGACCGACCGGCACCCGTTCTGGTTTCAGCTCTACGTTTTAAAAGACCGCGACTTTATCGAGCGCCTGATTGACCGGGCCAAAGCCGCCAACTGCTCGGCGCTGGTCATCACGCTTGACTTGCAAATCCTGGGTCAGCGCCACAAAGACTTGAAAAACGGTCTGTCAGCGCCACCCAAGTTAACCATTCCCAACATCATCAACATGGCCAGCAAGCCGCGCTGGGGCCTGGGCATGCTGGGCACCAAACGCCACGGCTTTGGCAACATTGTGGGTCACGTCAAGGGCGTTGACGACATGAGCTCGCTCAGTGACTGGACAGCCAAGCAGTTCGACCCGGCCCTGAACTGGAATGATGTGGAGTGGATAAAAAAACGCTGGGGCGGCAAGATTATTTTGAAGGGCATTCAGGACGAAGAAGATGCGCGGCTGGCGGTGAGCAGTGGCGCAGACGCGCTCATCGTGTCCAACCATGGCGGCAGGCAACTCGACGGTGCGGAATCCTCTATCCGCGCCCTGCCCCGCATTGTGGCCGCCGTTGGCGACAAGATAGAAGTCCATATGGATGGCGGCATTCGCAGCGGCCAGGACGTCATCAAAGCGGTCGCCTTGGGAGCCAAAGGTGTGTACATCGGCCGCGCCTGGCTGTATGCGCTTGGCGCACTCGGCGAGCAAGGCGTGACCAAGGCGCTGCACATCATTCACAAAGAGCTGGACCTGACGATGGCCTTTTGCGGCAAGACCAACATCAACACCGTCGACAAAGGTATTTTGCTGGCGGGCAGCTACCCGGTGGCGCCGACCTGAAGGCCGGTGTCAAGGGGTCCAGCCACCGCCCAGTGATTGAATCAGCGCCACCGCAGTTGTCTGGCGGTCAGCCGTGGCCTGCACCAGCGCACGGCGGGCACTGAGGGCGGTGGTTTGGGCGGTGATGACCTCGGAGTAGCTCACTTGCCCGCTGCGGTAGCGGTTCAGCACTTGCTGCTCCACCTGATCAGCAGCGCTTGACGCCTGGGCACGCAGTGCTTGCTGGATTTGCAGCACACGGGCAGAAGACAGCTGGTCTTCCACATTTTGAAACGCGCTCAGCACCACCTGGCGGTAGCGTGCCACGGTCTGGTCGTAGGCGGCTGTGGCGCCGTCCAGACGCGCGTCAAGTGCGCCGCCCTTGAACAGCACTTGCGCTGCGGACAAACCCAGTGACCACAAGGCAGCAGGCGCGCTGAACAGATCAGCCACGCGGCTGGCCGCGCTACCAACAGATGCATTCAGGCTCAGGCTCGGGTAGTAAGCCGCTTTGGCCACGCCAATCTGCTGGTTGGCGCTTGCCATCCGGCGCTCTGCGGCGGCGATGTCAGGCCGGCGCTGAAGCAAGGTAGACGGCACGCCAACCGGAACGTTGGGCACAGTGGCTTTCCAGTCGGGCGCAGCTGCCAGCGTGAAGTTGCCGGGTGCCTGACCCACCAGCACGGCGATGGCGTGCTCGAGTTGCGCGCGCGTGCGCTGCACGCTGGCCTCGTCGGCTTGGGCGTTGGCCAGCTGGGTTTGCGCTTGCAGCACATCGGTCTTGGCGGCAATGCCGGCGCTGTAGCGGTTTTGCGTGATTTCGAGTGCACGCGCGTAGCCTGCCAGCGTGCTGGCCAGCAAGGCTTTTTGCGCGTCCTGCTGACGCAGTGACAAATAATTGACCGCCAGTTCACCTTGCGCCGACAGTTTGGCGGTGGCAAGGTCGGCGGCGCTGGCGGCGGCTGTGGCCGCTGCGCCGTTGGCCACACTTTGCAGGCGACCCCACACATCGGGCTCCCAGGCAGCGCCCAGGCTGGCTTGGTAGTTGCCGCTGCTGCGGTTGCTGTTGCTGGCCGTGGTGTTGACAGTGCCCGTACCGCCGCCATTGCCCGAACGGGATGCGCCACCATTTAAGGTGACGGACGGGAACAGCGCGGCGCGTTGCTCAGCGACCAGAGCCCGCGCCTGCGCATACGCGGCCACCGCGGCAGCCACGTTCTGGTTGGACACCTCCACCCGCGCTGCCAGTTCATTGAGTACCGGATCGTTGAACAACTGCCACCAGGGCCCGCGCTCCAGTGCGTCTGCGGGCTGTGCCGTGACCCAGTCGCCCGCTTCTTTGTAGGCGATGACTTCAGGCGTGCTGGGGCGCTGATAGCTGGGGCCGACCGCGCAGCCTGTGATCAGCAAGGCCAGCGCAACAGGAAAAAGAGGTTTTAAAGCGTGAGTTTGCATGGTCATCGTTTCAAGAAGTTGCGCGCGCCAGATGGACTTCATTGGCGCCGCGCCTGCGCAGCTTGTCCATCAGCACATAAACCACAGGCGTTGTCAGCAGCGTCAGCAGCTGGCTGGCAATCAGCCCGCCAATGATCGCAATGCCCAGTGGGCGGCGCAGCTCAGCACCTTCGCCAAAGCCAATGGCCAGTGGCAAAGCGCCCAGAACGGCGGCCAGCGTGGTCATCAAAATAGGGCGAAAGCGCAGCAGGCAGGCCTGGCGCACAGCATCTACAGCACTGAGGCCGCGCGCGCGCTCTGCATCAATGGCAAAGTCAATGATCAAAATCGCATTTTTCTTGACGATGCCAATCAGCAAGAACACGCCAATCAGCGCGATGATGGAAAAGTCGAGCTTGAAGAGCATCAAGGCCAGCACCGCACCAACCCCCGCAGAAGGCAGGGTCGACAGCACAGTGATGGGATGCACCAGGCTTTCGTACAAGACGCCCAACACGATGTAAATCACAACCAGCGCCGCCAGTATCAAAAGGGGCTGCTGACCTTGCGATTCTTGTGCGGCGCGGGCGGTGCCTTCAAAGCTGCCGCGCACGTTGTTGGGCAGGCCGATTTCAGCCTCGGCTTGCTTGACGGCGGCCTGGCCCTGCTGGAGGGTACTGCCTTCGGCCAGGTTGTACGACACGGTGGTGGCGAGTTCGCCGTCTTGATGATTCACACTGGATGCCTTGGCACTTTCAGACAACCGGGCAATCGCCGACAGCGGCACCATGGTGCTGCCTGTGTTGCTCAGGGCCTGGCCTGTTGACTGATCGCGCAGCGCGGGGTTGACAAGGGTTGCCGCAGTGGTTCCCACGCCTGTTGCGCGCGCGGGCACGTAAATGTCTTTCAGCGCTTCGGGGCTTTGCCTGAAGCGCGGGGCCACTTCCATGATGACTTTGTACTGGTTGATGTCGCTGTAAATCGTGGCCACCTGGCGCTGCCCAAAGCCGTTGTAAAGCGCGTTGTCCACATCACGCGATGTGACGCCCAGGCGCGAGGCGCTGTCTTTGTCGACCGTCACCATCGTCTCGACACCGTTTTCCTGCTGGTCGGTGTCAATGTCGATCAGCGCATCTTGCCGCTTCATCTGGTCGGCCAGGCGCTGCGCCCATTTGCGCAGGTCGGCAATGTTGTCGCTTTTCAGGGTGTACTGGTAGGTGGCGTTGCTGCTGCGACCGCCGCCGCGCAGGTCTTGAACGGTGCCTAAAAACAAACTGATGCCGGTGACACGCGCCAACTGCGGGCGCAGCCGCGCAATCACCGCCTGGCCACCTACTGCGTCAGGTCGCTGTGCCAATGGTTTGAGATTGATAAACATGAAGCCGCCACCGGCCCGGCCGCCACCCGTAAAGGCCACCACCGTGTCCACGGCAGGGTCGGCACGCACAATGTCGGCCAGTTCCCGGAGCTTGCCTTGCAAGGCCTGAAATGAAATGCTCTGATCGGCCCGCAAGCCGCCGTTGATCTGACCGGTGTCTTGCTGCGGGAAAAATCCTTTGGGAATTTTGATGAACAGATAGACGTTCAAGCTGATGACCCCCACCAGCACCAGCATGACCAGCCAGCGCATGTGCAGCGCCCAGTCCAGGCTGAGTTCATAGCCACGCAACAGTCCTTTAAAGCCACTTTCCAACCAGCGCGAGGCCCAGCCCGGTTTCTTTGTCGCATGCGGCGCGTTTGACTTCAAGAGCCAGGCGCACATCATGGGCGTGGTGGTCAGTGAGATCACGAGAGAAATCATCACCGCCACAGACAGCGTCACGGCAAACTCACGAAACAAGCGCCCCACCTGGCCGCCCATGAAGAGCAGTGGGATAAACACCGCCACCAGTGACAGGCTGATTGACAGGACAGTAAACCCCACCTCGCGAGCACCCAGCAGCGCTGCCTTGAAGCGGTCCATGCCGGCTTCAATATGACGGCTGGTGTTTTCCAGCACCACGATCGCGTCGTCCACGACAAATCCGGTCGCAACAGTCAGCGCCATCAGGCTCAGGTTGTTCAGGCTAAAGCCGAGCAGGTACATGACGCCGAAGGTCCCCAGAAGCGACACCACAGTCGCAACGGCGGGGATAACAGTCGCGCGGGCGCTGCGTAAAAACGCGCTGACCACCAGCACCACCAGCACAATGGAAATGAGCAGCGTGATTTCAATCTCGCGCAGGGAAGATCGAATCGAATTGGTACTGTCAGAGGCGACCGACAGCTTCACATCGGGTGGCAACTGGGCCTGGAGTTCGGGCAACAAAGCGCGAATGCCATCGACCGTAGAAATCACATTGGCATCTGGCTGGCGACGTATCAGGACGATGACTGCTGCGTCGCCATTGAAAAGTCCCAAGGTGTTGGTGTTTTCGGTGCCGTCGCGCACGTCCGCCACATCGGCTAGCCGCACGGCTGCGCCATTACGCCAGGCCACCACCAGCCCTTGGTAGTCAGCCGCCTTCAGCCCGCCCGTGGCGGTGTTGCCAACCGCGTAAATTTGCAGGCGCTGGTATTTACCTTCACTGTTGTCTTCAATCGCACCCTTGGGCCGATTGGCGTTGGACGCCTGCAAGGCCGCACGCACGTCCTCCATGCTGATGCCGTAACGGTTCAGTGCAAAAGGAATCAACTCAACCCGAACGGCGGGCAGCGAGCCGCCGCCAAGTTCCACATCGCCCACACCAGGAACCTGCGCAATTTTTTGTTGCAACAGGCTGGACACATCGTCGTAAATTTGCCCGGGCGTTCGCGTCTTGGACGTGAGCGCCAAAATCATCACAGGTGCCGCCGCTGGATTGGCTTTGCGGTAGGTCGGGTTGCTGCGCAGGGCAGCCGGCAGGTCGACCCGGCTGGCGTTGATGGCGCCCTGCACTTCACGCGCTGCCGCATCAATTTTGCGGTTCAGGTCAAACTGCAAATTGATCCGGGTCTGGCCGTTGCTGCTCGACGAGGTCATCTCGTTGACGCCCGAGATCACGCCCAGGCGCCTTTCCAGCGGCGTGGCCACACTGCTGGCCATGGTGTCGGGGCTGGCCCCCGGAATGGCCGCGCTGACAGTGATGACTGGAAAATCGACTTGCGGCAGCGGCGAAACCGGCAGGACGAAGAACGCACCAATACCTGAGAGGGCCAAGCCCACAGTGAGCAGGACTGTGGCTACTGGGCGGCGGACGAAGGGTTCTGAGAGGTTCATTTATTGGCCTCTTGTTGCGAACGCTATGTCATGGTGAGGCTTGTATTCCTTGCGAGCATGCCGGGGGTTGCCCGGCAGCAACTCACTTTTCTTTTGCTTCGCCAAAAGCAAAGTAAGCAAAAGAAAAGGCGACCCGCAGCCTGAGTCCCTCCGCTTCGCTGCGGGCAACCTGCGCTGCTCGATTCCGGCGGCGGTCCAAACAACTCGGCTTCGCCTCAAACAAGTTTGGCCCGACGTTCCGCCTCCATCTGCGCTGCTCGGCTCAGCCAGGACGGGGGGCAGACATGAATTCGGATTCGGACTTCCTTCTTCTGCGTAACCCGTCCTGGCTGGGCTTGAAAAAGGTGAAGGAGACGGATTAAAAAATCTAGATGTCCGACGACGGCGAAGCCGGCTAGTTTCTAGATTTTCCGGCTCCTTCAGCTTTTTCAAGGAACCGCGAAGCGGCCCAGACTGCGGGTCGCCTTTCTTTTGGTTACTTTTCTTTGGCGAAGCAAAGAAAAGTGACTCGCAGCCGGGCGACCCCGGCAAACCACGCGAAAGTACATCGCTATCATTTAAGGAGCAACTTACACATGAATCAATTGGCCTAAAGGCTAAAAACATAGATAAAAACTAGTTTTTTCGGCCAAATTTCCGGCCCAGTCGGTCAAAACCCAAGTAAATGACCGGGGTGGTGAACAGCGTCAACACCTGACTCACCACCAGGCCGCCAAAAATCGCCAGACCCAGCGGTCTGCGCAGCTCGGCACCGTCGCCCCAACCGAGCATCAGGGGAACTGCGGCAAACAGAGCCGCCAGTGTGGTCATCAAAATCGGCCTGAAACGCAGCAAGGCAGCCTGATGAATCGCCTCGCGTGCCGACTTGCCCTGCGTGCGCTCTGCATCGATCGCAAAGTCAATCATCATGATGGCGTTTTTCTTGACGATACCGATCAACAAAATGATGCCGATGATGCCAATCACGCCGAGGTCCGAGCCACTGATCATCAGCGCCAGCAGTGCACCCACGCCCGCTGACGGCAAGGTTGACAGGATCGTCAGCGGATGGATATAGCTCTCGTACAGCACACCCAGCACGATGTACACGCACACCAGAGCCGCCAGAATCAGCCACAACTGGCTCGACAACGAGGCCTGGTACGCACCCGACGCGCCCAGGAAAGTCAGGCTCACGCTGGCCGGCAAGGAGATGTCTTTGGCGGCCTGCTTGACGTCATCCACCGCCTGGCCCAGTGCCACACCCGGCGCGGTGTCAAAGCCCAGCGTGGTGGCGGGGAACTGGTCAACGTTGGTGACCTGTAACGGCGAGGCCCGCTCGGTGATGGTGGCAATGCTGGCCAGCGGTGTGGTGCCGCCCGCCCCTGTTTTGAGCTGCAGGTTGCCCAGCGTGGCGGCTGTCGTCAGCTGGTTGGGCAGTGCCTCCAGAATCACGCGGTACTGGTTGGTCTCGGTAAAAATCGTGGACACAATGCGCTGGCCAAAGGCGCTGTACAGCGCGTCGTCGATCGATGCGGTGGAAATACCCAGACGCGAGGCTGTGTCGCGGTCTACCGTGACAAAAACCGAGGCACCTGTGGCCCCGGCATCGGTTGCCACGTTGCGCACGCTGGTCAAACTGGCCATGCGTTCTGCCAGTTTTTTGGCCCACAAGACCACCAGTTTGTTGTCAGCACCTTCGAGCGACAGGCGATATTGGGTCGGCCCGGTTTCGGCGTCAATCGTCAAGTCCTGTGTGGGTTGCAGGTAAAGGGTGACGCCGGCGATCTTGCTGGCGCGCTCACGCAGTCTGTCCATGGTGGCCTGCTGGCCGGTGGTGCGCGTTTTTTTCAGATTGATCAGCATGCGGCCGGTGTGCAGCATGGTGTTGTTGGCCGCATCAACCCCGACGAACGAACTCAGGTTGTCAACATCCGGGTCTTCAAGCATGGCTTTGGCTGTGGCTTGCTGCAGCTGCGCCATGCGGGCATATGAAATGGATTCAACAGCCTGCACCCGTGCTTGCAACTGTCCGGTGTCCTGCGTCGGGAACAGTCCCTTGGGAATCACCACGTAGAGCAGTACCGTGAACGCCAGCGTGGCAAACGCCACCAGCAGGGTGAGCCCTTGCCGCTTGAGCACCCAGGTCAGGGCGTGGTCGTAGCGGGTGATGACGCCGGCAAAAAACGTTTGCAGCTTTCCTTCTTCATTTTTAGCAGGGACGTCGGCCGCCAGCGCCGGGCCGCCCCGAGCAAGGTCAGCCCCATCTACCCGTGAAAGGGGAAACGTACCGCCGAAGGCTCGCGAAGCGACAAGTGTGGGGGCACGTTTTTTCAGCCAGCGGGCAGACATCATGGGCACCAGCGTCAGAGACACCAGCGCTGATATCAAAATCGTGATGGCCAGCGTGACGGCAAACTCCCTGAACAGACGACCCACCACATCACCCATGAACAACAGCGGAATGAGTACCGCAATCAGCGACACGGTCAGCGAAATAATCGTGAAACCAATTTGCGCTGCACCGGTGATGGCGGCCTGCATCGGCTCCATGCCTTCTTCAATGTAGCGCGAGATGTTCTCGATCATCACAATCGCATCGTCCACCACGAAGCCGGTGGCAATCGTCAGCGCCATCAGGCTCAGATTGTTCAGGCTGTAGCCGAGCATGTACATGGCGCCGCAGGTGCCAATCAATGAAATCGGCACGGCCAGACTGGCAATCACCGTTGCCCGCACACTGTGCAAAAAAGCAAAAATCACCAGCACCACCAGCAGCACGGCCAGCAGCAGTTCAATCTCCACATGCAGCACCGATGCCCGTATGCCGGTGGTGCGGTCACTGAGCACATCCACCGATAGCGCGCCGGGCAAGCCTGCCTGCAGCTCTGGCAAGCGCGCCTTGATGGCATCGACGGTGGCAATGACGTTTGCGCCAGGCTGGCGCTGGACATTCAAAATAATGGCGGGTACTAACTGGCTCCCACGTTCGCTCGCTTCGCGTAACTCTCTGCCCCCCAAGGGGGCTAATTTTTCTTCGGGCGGCCCGGCGGAAAATTGCTGACTTGACAAGTCGCCAAGCGATTGATTGACGCCTTTCCACGCACCGAGCTTGATGTTTTCGGCACTGTCAACGACTTGCGCCACATCTGAGACCCGAACCGCCGCCCCATTGCGGTAAGCGATGATCAGGTTTTTGTAGTCACTGGCGGCCACCAGCTGGTCATTTGAATTGATGGTGTAGGCCCTGCTGGGACCGTCAATGCTGCCCTTGGCGGCGTTGGCGTTGGCCGCTGTGATGGCCGTACGAAAAGCATCCAGCCCCAGGCCGTAAGAGGCCAGCGCCCGAATGTCAGCCTGAATGCGCACGGCAGGCCGCTGCCCACCGCTGAGCGTGACCAGGCCCACCCCATTGACCTGACTGATTTTCAAAGCCAGGCGGGTGTTGACCAGGTTTTGGACTTCGGTTAACGGCAGCGTGTCAGAGGTGATGGCCAGCGTGAGCACCGGGGCATCTGCCGGGTTGACCTTGGCATACACCGGCGGGGCGGGCAGGTCGGCAGGCAACAGCGAGCCACCAGCATTGATCGCGGCCTGCACTTGCTGCTCGGCAATGCTGAGGTCCAGACCCAGACCAAATTGCAGCGTGACGATAGACACACCCGCTGCGCTGGTCGAGCTCATGCGCTGCAGCCCCGCCATCTGGCCAAACTGGCGCTCCAGCGGTGCTGATACGGTTTGCGCCATCACCTCGGGGCTGGCGCCAGGGTACAGGGTTTGCACCTGGATGGTGGGGTAATCGACCTGCGGCAGTGCCGATAAGGGCAAAAACTTGAAACCCATCAAACCCGCCAGCACGATCGCCAGCATCAGCAGCGAGGTAGCAACCGGCCGAAGAATAAACGGGCGTGAGGGACTCATTGCGGGGGACGCTCACGCCATGCGCCGCCACCACCTCCACCAGGGCCCTGGCCGCCGCCCTGCTGCATGCGCTGCTGCATGCTTTGCCAGCGCTCCAGCGCCTCGGCATCGCCACTGTCGAGTTTTTCGAGAAACCTCTTGCGCCGCTCCAGCGCCTCGGGGTTGTCTTTAACTTGCTCGAGCATGCGCTGGCGTTGCTCGGCAGATGGACCTGCTGTTTTGACGCCTGGGGTGGCAGCCACCGGTGGCGTGCTTGGCGGCGCACCCGGCGCTGCATTGGCAGGGGCGGCACGCTGCGGCATGGCAGACGGTGCAGTTGCGGCAGGCGCAGCGGCACTGGATGCACCCTGCGGCGCACTGGCACCCTGGCGACGACCGCCGCCACGTGGCGCATCGCCGGCCAGCAACACGCGTGACCCCTCCTTGAGCCGGTCGGCACCTTCGGTGATCACCTGCTCGCCTGCTTTCAGGCCCGATGCAATGACTATTTTTTCACCTGTGGCCTGACCACGCGTCACAGGGCGAACCGACACCGTGCGCTCCGCCGGATTGAGCACAAACACAAAGTCGCCACTGCCGCCCAGGCGCACGGCCGTGACAGGCACAACCACAGCGTTGTCAATCGACCTGATCAGGAGCTGGATGTTGACAAACTGGTTGGGAAACAGGGCTGCGTCAGCGTTGGCAAAGCGTGCTTTGGCCTTGACAGTGCCGGTGGTGGTGTCGATCTGGTTGTCCAGCGATGCAAACGTGCCGCTGCCGAGTACGCCGGTGAGGGTGCGGTTCATCGCCATCACCTGCATGTCTGTTTTGGCGGCATGGAGCACATCACCGACCCGGTCTTGCGGCACGGCAAATACAACATCCATGGGCATGACTTGCGTGATGATGGCCACCCCATTGACATCGCTGCTGCTGACGGTGTTGCCGACATCTACCGCGCGCAAACCGACCCGGCCGCTGATGGGCGCAGTGATGCGGGTGTAGCTGAGGTTCAGCTGCGCCGTGCCCACAGCAGCGTTATCGAGCATCACCGTGCCTTCGAGCTGCTTGACCAGTGCGGTTTGGGAATCAACCTCCTGGCGGGCAATCGAGTCTTGTTCGAGCAGTGTTTTAAACCGCGCCAGCGTGACCCTGGCGCTGTCGAGTTGGGCTGCATCGCGCTGGCGCTGGCCAGTAGCTTGCGCCAGTGCCAGCTCAAACTGACGCGGGTCAATCGTGGCCAGCAAATCGCCGGCTCGCACCATCTGCCCTTCCTTGAACAACACCTTTTCGAGCACACCGGATACCTGTGGTCGCACGCGTGCCGTGGCAAGCGGCGTGACCGTCCCCAGCGCATCCAGCGTGACCGGCATGCTGGCCCGCTCTGCCGTTGCCACACCGACCGTGCTGGCACCTCCACGGCCCCCACCACCAGGACCGCCTCCACCCCCACTAGCCCCGCCACCGCCACCGCCAGGACCACCTGGACCACCAAAGCCACCGGCGGCAGCCACGGGCGCAGCGGGCCGGGTCAGATACCAGGTCAGCCCTGCCAGGCCGGCAAGCACCAGCATGGCGACAACGGCACCCATCCATTTGCCTTTGCGACTGAAGGCTTGGGTGGATGCTTTTGAAGTGGGCCGATCAGGGCTTGAAGCTTGCGCTTCGTCAGGCGGGATCATCAAAGAGTCCTCAGAAAAATGTTGATTCAGCTGGATTATTACGTGATGCTTTTGCTGTCGATGGCGGCTTGCAGGCCATCAGGTAAATGTCTGGTAAAGCCACATGATGACCGGCCTTACTTCAGTGGGATTTTGTTGGCCCGATCCACCGGAACAGCCGTGACGCTGTTTTGCGGTGAGCCGTCGATCAGGCGGTCTGAATAGGTCAGGTACACCAGCGTGTTGCGGGGCGCATCGACCATGCGCACCACCCTGAGTTTTTTGAAAACCAGAGAAATACGCTCTGACAACACGTCTTCCTGCTGATCCAATGGTTTTGCAAAAGTGATGGGGCCGGTCTGACGACAGGCAATTGACGCTTCCGACTTGTCTTCAGCCAGGCCCAGCGCGCCCTTGTAGCCGCCGGTTTTGGCCCGCGACACATAACAGGTCACGCCGGCCACTTTGGGGTCGTCATAGGCATCGACCACAATTTTGTCGTTTGGACTGAGCAGCTTGAAGACTGTGCTGACTTCTCCGACCTGCTGGGCGCCGGCGCGAGTCATGAAAAACAACAAGGCCAACATCGCAAGCAGTGACATTGCAAGGGCACCAAAAAGTTTTTTCATCTGATTTACTTTCATCAAAAACAGCAGGGTACACAAAGCAAAAAGGCCCTTGACAGGGCCTTTGTTTAAGAAACGGTGTTAGCGTGCGCCGCGCTGCGGTGCACCGCCACCGGGGCCTGCGCCGGGGCCCGGGCCACGGCCCGCAATGTGCCGGAAGGTGATGCGGCCTTTGCTCAGGTCGTACGGAGACAATTCGAGCGACACTTGGTCACCGGCCAGTATCCGAATGTGGTTTTTGCGCATCTTGCCGGACGTGTAAGCCACCAGTTTGTGACCGTTGTCCAGTGTGACGCGAAAACGTGAGTCGGGCAAAACCTCGTCCACCAGCCCGTGCATTTCAATCAGTTCTTCTTTAGCCATGTATGTATTGTCCTCGAAAATTAAAAACTGACTTTAAAAGCCTAATTCAGACAGTTCGGGCACAGGCTGGCACGCTGCGCTCCTTGATCCATCTGAGCGCGTGCTCGGTGGCGTACTGCAATGCCTGGGCAGCGCTGTCAAACAGGCCAGAAAAGCGCATCACGCGGTCATGGGTCGCGCTGCCCTTGCCTGAGCGGATGGACACCGATGCGGCATAACGGCCTTCGCCTTGCGGCTTGGCCAACGGGGAAACAAGGTACTTGCCTACCGCCATTTGGGTAGGGGTGTTGTGAGAAATCGTCATAAAAATCAATACTAAAAACGTCTTTGCCAGATTTTAAAATTCTGGTGGATAAACGGGTGCATTCGCCATCCGCAAATAAATGCCAAGAATGAATGCGTGGAAATAAGCAACTCGCGTAGCCCGAGTCGCGCGGTTTCGTCAACGGTGATGGGGTTTCAATTCAACGGCGATGCACAAATGCATGCCGTGTGAGCCACGATTGTGCGCAAGGCTGTCAGCCGTGCGTGCAAGACAAAGTGGCCAGTGTTTGTAGGCTTTAGGCTGTGTGGGCCAAAAAAGCAGTCAACTTAAATTTAAAACGCTGTAGCGTGTCAGAAGGCTTGATTGTAACAACTATCCCTCGAACTGGGGATGGAGTTGCCGGATGCGATTCATGGCCATGCCTGCAGCGGCCGTGCGGGTCTCGACACCCAGCTTGGCATAAACGCGCTCAAGATGCTTTTTGACGGTGGCCGGGCTGGCACCCAGAATGTCGGCAATGTCGCGGTTGATCTTGCCTTTGATGACCCAGTAGAGCACCTCAGCCTCGCGCGCCGTGAGCTTGAAGCTCAGGCTCATGGCCTCGACAATCGCGTCTTCAGAGGTTTCACGCATCACGATCAGCCAGTCACCCGTGTCACCCCCTGCGCCCTCTTGACCATCGTCTGTGCGCTGATGCAGGCGACAACTCAAACGGCGTTTGCCCATCTCGATCAACAAGCGCGGCGGCTCTACCTGAGGCACGGTACCCAGCACATGCTTGCGTAACCAGAAAAGTACGGGCTCTGGCACGTGGGGGGCTGATGTCCCGTAATAGGTCAGCAGCAGGTCACGTGCCAGCGGTGTTTGCCAGGTCAGCTTGCCCTGCCCCTGAGGGTCCAAACGGACGGTAATGCTGGCGTAGCCGAACGCATCCAGCGCGCTGCGCGCCTGGCCCGCCTGCTGGGCCGCTTGCCGGGCGCTGCGGGCGCCCTGCAAATGTACGCCCATGCGGGCCATCACCTCTTTGGGCTTGATGGGTTTGGTGACGTAGTCCACACCGCCGGCATCCAATGCGGCCACCAGGTATTCGGTCTCGGTCAGTCCGGTCATGAAAACGATGGGAATATGCGCTGTTTCAGGCATGGCTTTGAGCCGCTTGGCGACTTCAAAACCGTCCATGCCTGGCATCATGGCATCGAGCAGCACGATGTCGGGCAGGGCCTGCCGGGCGCGCTGCAAAGCGGCTTCGCCATGGGTGGCCACCAGCACGGTGTAACCTGATTCTTCAAGTGCATCGTGCAGCACCGACAGGTTGTCGGGCACATCGTCGACGATCAACACCACGTCGCTATTGGCACGGTCAAGCGCGCGGTGAAGGGAGTCGTCACGCATTGGCTTGGTTGTCCATCAATTTTTGGGCCATGGCCTCAAACTGAAACTGCCTGGCCAGGGCCCGCATCCCTTCAACAAACGTCAAGGCTTGCGGGCTTTGCTTTTCAATATCGTCAAGCGTGTTCATGATGCCCCTGTAAAACCCGAGATTCACGACATCGAGCAGGGCCGCACGCTGCTGTGCGTCTGGCAAGGCATGCGTCACGGGCAAGTCAGCAGTCAAGTCAGCAGCCAAGGGCGCAGGCTGTTCATACAGCCATGTGAGCTGCAAGCGTCGCTTCAGCCAGTCGAACAGCTCGCTATGGCGGTAGGGCTTGACGATGAAGTCTTCCGTGCGCACACCCAGATCATTTTGCAAGCCCTTGTCAAAGGCGTTGGCAGACACAATGGCCAGCGCAATATCGGTGTGACCGTCCACGCGCAACCGGCGTATCGTCTCCCATCCGTCTATGCCGGGCATGGCCAGGTCCATGAAAATGGCATCGGGCCGGTAGCCCGCCGCCAGCAAGTCCAAGCAGTCGTGGCCGCTGGCAGCCAGCCTCAGTTCAAAGCCCATCGGCTGCAGCAGTTGCACCATCAGCTCGCGGTCGGGTTCTTCGTTGTCAACCACCAGCAGTTTGCGACGCGGGCCCGCATAGCCAAGCGGCTTGCGCTTGGGCGTGGCCGCAAGGGGTTGAATGCTGCCGCGCACCTCTGGCAAGAACAGCCTCACCCTGAAGACCGAGCCTTGCCCCGGCGTGCTGACCACGGTCATCTCGCCACCCATCAGGTCGGTCAGCATTTTGGCAATCGTCAGGCCCAAACCTGCGCCTGGGTTGACGCTGGCGTTTTGAGGCGTTGAATATCCATGATCGCCGCGAGAAAAAGGCTCAAAAATATGCGCCAGCTCGGCCTGGTTCATGCCCGGCCCGGTGTCTTCAATGTCAATGTGCGCCATTTCGCGTGCGTAACGCAACTTGAAAGTCACCTGCCCTTGCGCTGTGAACTTGATGGCATTGCCCAGCAGGTTGATCACAATCTGCCGCACCCGCTTTTCATCAGCGCGCACCATTTCGGGCAAATTGCCACTGACCTCGAATTCGAAGCGCAGGCCTTTGGCGGCGGCTTGCAGCTCAAACATGCCCGCCAGCTCGTGCACGCCATCAGAAAACGCCATGGGCTTCGGATTCAGCGTGAGCTTGCCGGCCTCGATGCGGGCAATGTCGAGCGTGCCTTCAATCAACTGCAGCAAATGCTCACCGCCACGCTTGATCACGCTCACCGCCTGTTTGCGGTGCGGCGGGATGCCTGCGTCCTCACCCATCAGCTGGGCGTAGCCCAAGATGCTGTTGAGCGGCGTGCGCAGCTCATGGCTGATGGCGCTGATGTAGCGGCTTTTGGCCTGGTTCGCATGGTCGGCAAGGCGTTTGGCTTCTTGCAGGGCTTCATCGGTTTGCCGGTGCGACTCAATCTCTTGCATCAAGAGATGGGTTTGCCGGTTCGACTCTTCTTGTGCCACCTGCCTGCTTTTGTGGGCCAGCACCAGCCACCAGGCCACCATCCCTGCCATCACCAGCAGTGCCATGAAGGCCTTTAAAAAACCTGAGCGCAAGGCTGCCTCGGACGCGGCAGGATCTGTCAGCACACCGATGGGGTTGATCTCCTGGTGGTACAGCAAACCGAACACGCTGGCCAGCAGCGGCACGATGATGAGCATGAGCAGCAAAAAGTTGCCCAGGCCTGTGTCAAGGTAGGGCCAGATGCGGCGCGGCAGCAGCCAGCGCAGCGCGCCCGACCACTGCGCCGACAGACTGGCCTGAGGCTTGCACAAATCGCCGCAGCGCGCATCCAGCGTGCAGCACAGCGAGCAAATCGGCCCGCGATAGGCGGGACAATGCGCCATGTCCGGGCCTTCGTAGTCGCGTTCGCAAATGACGCACTTCTGGGTGCTGTAGCGCTTGTAAGAAGTCTCTTCTGGCTTGCGGGCGATGTAGTACTTGCCTTTGGTGGCCCAAGCGATCAAGGGCGCAGCCACAAAAGCGGTTGTCATTGCAATCACCGCCGAAAACGCCTGCGCCATCTGGCCATACAGCCCCAAGTGCGCTGTGACGGACAAGGCCGACGCCAAGGCCATCGCGCCCACACCCACTGGGTTGATGTCATACAAATACGCGCGTTTGAACTCAATGCCCGGCGGCGACAGGCCCAGCGGCTTGTTGATGACCAGGTCGGCCACCACCGCCATCATCCAGGCAATGGCGATGTTGGAAAACAGCCCCAGCACGTCGCCCAGGGCCTGAAACACATTCATCTCCATCAGCATGAAGGCAATCAGCGTGTTGAACACCACCCACACCACGCGGCCAGGGTGGCTGTGCGTGATGCGTGAGAAAAAATTAGACCAGGCCAATGACCCCGCATACGCATTGGTGACGTTGATTTTGAGCTGCGAAATCACCACAAACAGCGCTGTGGCCGCCACCGCCCAGCCGTAGTTGGGAAAGACATATTCATAGGCCGCCAGATACATTTGGTTGGGGTCCACCGCCCGGTCCATCGGCACCATGTGCGAGATGGCCAGGTAGGCCAGCAGCGCGCCGCCCAGCATTTTGACCACCCCCAACAGCACCCAGCCCGGCCCACCGACCAGCACCGCGCCCCACCAGCGCCAGCGGTTGGCGGCCGTCTGCACCGGCATAAAGCGCAGGTAATCCACCTGCTCACCGATCTGCGTGATGAGCGCGATGCCAACAGTCAGGGCTGCACCGAAGAGCGTGACATCAAATCCGGCACCCCCTTTTTGGCCCACGTAGTTCGACACCCCGGCAAACGCCGCCGGGTCTTTGGCCAGCACGTAGGCAAACGGCACCACCAGCATCACCAGCCACAGCGGCTGCGTCCAAACCTGCAGGCGGCTGATCGCCGATACGCCGTGGGTGACCAGCGGAATCACCACCAGCGCGCAGATCAGGTAACCCCACACCGGCGGAATGTTCAAAGCCAGCTCGAGCGCGTAGGCCATCACGGCCGCTTCAAGTGCAAAAAAAATGAAGGTGAACGACGCGTAAATCAGCGATGTGAGCGTCGAGCCAATGTACCCAAAGCCCGCGCCCCGCGTCAGCAAGTCCATGTCCACGCCATAGCGCGCCGCATAAATGCTGATGGGTAAGCCAGCCATGAAAATAATCAGCCCGGTGGCCAATATGGCCCAGAATGCATTGGTAAAACCGTATTTCACCAGCAGCGTGGCGCCCACAGCCTCCAGAATCAAAAACGACGCCGCACCAAACGCCGTGTTGGCCACCCGCCACTCAGACCACTTGCGAAAGCGCTGCGGGGTAAAGCGCAGCGCGTAATCTTCCATCGTCTCGCTGGCCACCCAGCTGTTGTAGTCACGCCGCACCTTGATGACACGCTGGACCGGAGCGGCCGGCTCATTGCCCTGCCTGGGTGTTTTAGGTGCGTCTGCGGTGCTCATGTCGCAATGATAGGGTGCCAGCTGTTCTATTCCCAAGGCAGTCTTGATTGCTATTAAAAAATGAGCTGGTTACCCATGTATTTATTAGCGTGCATGCACTTTTTACATCTAAATGCACCCTTTTCCGGTTGTTTTCCAGGATTTGAAACCCCAGAAACACGCCATCACCCGTCTGTCAGCAGCCCATGCCTGCGTCTGCTTCAAGCTGTTAAACTAGGTGGCTTGGAAGCTTGGCAGAGCGGTTGAATGCAGCAGTCTTGAAAACTGCCGAGGATGCGAGTCCTCCGTGAGTTCGAATCTCACAGCTTCCGCCAGCACATCAAAACCCTTTTAAGTCGTTGATTTAAAAGGGTTTTTTACTTTCTGAGTTGTGCTGATTTCCCCCGGACTCATCCACCGCTCCCGGATCAAATGGCCTGCGCTGAACCGATTGACCATTTAATTCGGGGGAAGGATGCCAACGAATGAACACTCGACCGGTTGACACAAAATTCGGGACACCCTCGGCTCTCAAGTTCACTTTTTTCCGGGGTCAACGCACGTTTTTTCACCTTCTTTTTTCCAGCAACTGCAATTCAAGGCGTAATCTTTCAACAGGCCTTTTTTGACGCCGTTCACACCAGTTTGCTTGGTCGCAGCAGGGGGAATGTAAAGGTAGGGGGTAAAGGTCTTTCGGACAGGGCCCCCACTTTGAAGGTTGACCAGCACGGCGTAACACGCCAGCGGTCCGGGCAGACCATTGCTGATCTCAATCAGCAGGTTGTTGCCGGAGTCAGCCGCCCAGCCGGCCACCAATTGAACCTTCTGCCATTCGGTCGCTGAAAGCTCGACCTCTTTAAAGGACTTTGTTTTGGCAAACGGATTCCAGGCCCATGCCGGTGTGATCAAAATAACGCCCGCAAAGCTTAGAACTAAACTTGAAAGGTGGCTTTTGTAGGGTGTCATAAACTGAATTTATCGATCGCGCTACTGGGTGGAATTCAACAGCAAGCTTTATTTCTTGAAGTAAAACTCGCCAATCACTTGGTCGTAAAGCGCTGGCACTTGCTCATGCCCCACCTCCTTGGCTTGGGCGACAACTTTTTCACGAACATTTTTTAAAACGCGATCAACCGGAACACCCGGTCTTTGCAACTCTTTGATGAAAGTTCGTGTGAATAAACCATTGGGATCTTTGTCTTTCGGCCCCAGGTTATCTAACGCCCGTTGTCCAGACCCTGCAGAAAAAAGAATCATTTGACCTGTTGCCGGGGTTGTTGCAGCCAGTCCCCGACCGCCCAAGGCACGCCCATTGGATTTAAAAGGGTTATCTCTACAGGCGTCAATCACAGCCAAAGCCAGCTTTGTTTTACGGTCAGCCATGTCATCTAATAATCGCTGAAGCTGAATCGCCTCATCTTTGACCTGATCTTCGCTGTCACCCTTGATGTCGATGGGAAGCAGATAATTTGCGCCAGCAATTTGCACGCCGTGACCAGCAAAAAAGAACAGCACTTCATCTCCGCCTTCAACATCATTTTTGAACTGTCGCAGGGCTTGCTTGAGTGATTTTTCGTCCTGGTCTAACAACAAGGTGACTTTGTATCCCACCCGCTCCAGGGACTCTGCGACTGCCTTTGCATCGTTCTTTGCGTTCGCTAATGGATTAACAAACTTGTACCCATCGTTACCAATGACCAAGGCCAGTCTGTGGGCATAAGCCGAACTCGTTGTTTTGATGTCCTTTGGCTTTTCAGTTTTCGCGACCACCTCGGGCACCACAACAGCTGGCGGACGCTCATTTTTAACAACGGGCAGTTTGGATTTGGCAGCTACTGGTGCAGGTGCAGGTGCAGGTGCTGGCGCTGGCGCACTTGCAGTTTTCAAAGAACGAAGCTGGGTGATGGCGGCCGTGATGAATGGGCTGTCAGGGTACTTGGCAATGAAAGCCTCCCAGTCAGACGCTTTGTTATCAAGCAATGCCTTGTTGTAGGCAGTTTGTACTTCCTTGGCTTGGGCTTGAACCTCAATACTGTTCAACATGGCCTTCACCATTGGTGCCCACATATTTTTGGGATATTTATCTAAAAACTCCTGCATCAACTTTGGATCGTTTGACATTTGAATCGTCTGAAAAAGATCATTTGTTATTTTCGCTTCCAAGGCTGCAATCAGACTGTTTTTTATTGCTATAGCTTGCGGTACTTTTAAACTGTATGGGTATTTATCTATAAAAGTTTCGTAATCTTCTGCGGTTTTAGCCCCTTTAAATTCATCCGTTTCCTCTTGCGGTGGCTCGATTCTGTAAACACGCTCTTTGCGAATTAATTTATCGTCAGCCCAAATGCCCTCCAGAAGTACTGAGCCATCCGCATTAAAAAATTGACCCATCCCGTCAAAATTGCCATCTTTAAATAAGCCGGTGTATTTTTTTCCGTCAGCAAAGGTGAGGGTACCTAGTCCGTACCACTTGCCGTTTTTGTATCCGCCGACGTATGTATTTTTACCGCCAAAATTTTCAGTTCCTTGCCCGTGGTATCTGCCGTCTTTGAAATCGCCGTAGTATTTATCACCATTGCTGGATGTAAGAGTTGCTTTCCCGTTCAAAGTGCCGCTGGCAAAAACCCCTTGCGCCGTGTAAATAAGTTTCCCATTTGAAAACAATTTACCGATGCCTTTGCCGCTTATCAACCCGTCTTTGCAGTCACCGTCAAACTCGTACGTCAAGTTCTCATCCGTTCTACCTGTGTAGACGGTGCAACCACTGCTTGTTTTTATCGCTTTTAGTCCAGCTGCAGGCGTTTGCCCAAAAGCATTGAAAGTGGTCAGGGCAAAAGTAGCGCAAAGTAGAAAGTACTTCATGGTCTTGTGAGAGATGTGAATTTTTTAATTTGATCAGAATTGTTAATTACTTGCGACTTTTTAGCAATTGCGAGTCATCACTTTTTAAAGTGGCAGTCACCAAAGACTCGGTCGAAGTAACGCATTGGCATCGACAGCTTCGGCCGCACATCGGCACAAGCTGTGTTGGCGAACATCACAAAATGCGGTCTTTGCCAGATCTGTCTGTTTGCAGCATTTGCCGCTTGCGTTTGCTCTTGTTTTTTGAGACCGCTTCAGGCGGTGCATTGCGCAGGGCCATGGCGGCCCTTTTTTGCGCCTCAGCATTCTTCTTCTTGTGACGAAAATGCATGATGGTCCGGCCCAGCGCAAAGCTGATGGATGCGCTGACGGCCAGCAAGATGATGCTTGAGGTTTCCATAAATTTTGAGGTGACGCTAGGCCAAAAAGAGCTGCTGCAAATCGTTTAAAAAATCAAAGCCGCGCACTGTGGGCTTGACATGAACAAAGTCCCGTTCGATCAAGCCCTTGCGCTCGGCCTCATCAAGCCCCTTGGCAATCGCGGTAAACGGCAGGCCGGTTTTATCAGCAAAGTCTTGCAGCTTGAAACCGTCTTTCAGGCGCAGCGCATTGAGCATGAACTCAAATGGCAGGTCGACCCGGCTGACTTCGGCGTCTGTCGTCACCGCGTCGCCGATCAACGCTTTGTCCATGTACAGCTTGGGCTCGCGCACGCGCACCTGCCGCACCACCCGGTGCGCAAAACTCAGCTTGCTGTGCGCCCCCGCGCCAATCCCAAGGTAGTCGCCAAACTGCCAGTAGTTGGTGTTGTGAAAGCAGCGGTGGCCGGGTTTGGCGTAGGCCGATATTTCGTAACGGCCCAAGCCAGCGGCCTCGGTCATCTCTGTGATTTTGTCGAGCATGTCGTAGGCCATGTCTTCTTCAGGAATGACCGGCGGGAACTTGGCAAAGTAGGTGTTGGGCTCAATGGTCAGGTGGTAAATGGAGATATGGGGTGGCTGCAGCCCGAGCGCAGTCTTTATATCCTGCTCCAAATCTTGTAGCGTCTGACCTGGCAGCGCATACATGATGTCCAGATTGAAGGTGTCAAAAGCGTGCGCGGCTTCTTCAACCGCAGCCACGGCCTGCGCACGGTCATGCACGCGGCCCAGGGCTTTGAGGTGCTGGTCATTGAAGCTTTGCACGCCAATCGACAGCCGATTGACACCTGCGCTTCTGAAGGCTTTGAAGCGGTCTTTTTCAAAGGTGCCGGGGTTGGCCTCCAGCGTGATCTCACAATCGGCGTTCAGTTTGAGCCGGGCGCGGATGTCTGCCAGCAGTCTGTCGATGGCTTGTGGCGAAAACAGACTGGGCGTACCGCCCCCGATGAAAATGCTGTGAACGGTGCGGCCCCAAATCAGCGGCAGGGACGCTTCCAGGTCAGCGACCAGCGCGTCGATATAGCGCTGTTCGGGCAACTCGCCTATTGCTCCGGCGCCGGGCCGCCCCAAGCCGGAGGCGCCACCTCGGGGGGCAGGAAGCGACACATGGTGCGCGACCGTGGGGGCTAGTTCGTGGGAATTAAAGTCGCAGTACGGGCACTTCTTGATGCACCACGGCAAATGCACGTAGAGCGATAACGGCGGCAAGCTTTTGAGCTGCAGCGTGCCGGGCCGCATGTAGTGCTGAATGTCTTGCCTTGTCATTGGGCCGCCAGCGCCGGGCCGCCCCAAGCCAGGCCAGCTCCCTCGGGGGGCAGAGATGTACGCGAAGCGACGAACGTGGGGGTCATATCCACCACTGCTGGCGCATCAGGTCCAGCATCTGCCGTGCCGCCTTGCCCCGATGGCTGTTGGCATTTTTAACGTCGACGGGCAGTTGCGCGAAGGTTTTGCCAAACTCCGGAATCAGCATCACCGGGTCGAAGCCAAAACCGTTGCTGCCCAACGGCGCGCGCGTGATCTCACCGACCACGCGGCCTGCGGCTATCAACGGCTCCGGGTCGTCCGCCGATCGCACTGCCACCAGTGTGCTGACCAAGGCGGCGCGTCGGTTGTCAACCGCCGCCATTTGCTCGAGCAGTGCCTTGACGTTGTTGCTATCTCCCTTGGCATAACCGAACTGCGTCGCATAAAAAGCGGTGTCCACACCCGGCAAGCCGCCAAAAGCATCGACGCACAAGCCTGCGTCGTCAGCCACAGCAGGCAAGCCGCTGGCGCGGGCGGCGTGTCGGGCTTTGGCCAGGGCGTTTTCCACAAAGGTGCGAAACGGCTCTTCTGCCTCGCTGATGCCCAAATCAGACTGGCGCAGCAGCTGCACGCCCAGGGGGCTGAACATGGCCTGCAGCTCGGCCAATTTGCCTGAATTGTTCGATGCGAGCACTATTTTCATAGTAATAAGAGCCTCCAGGCCAATGAATACATAGGCAATGAGCTATTTATTGAATAGCGACCGCTGTTGCATGCCGACCAGTTCACGGATGCCTTTTTCGGCCAATACCAGCATCGCGTCCATCTCGGCGCGGGTAAAGGCAGCGCCTTCGGCAGTGCCCTGCACTTCCACAAAATGGCCAGCGCCCGTCATCACGACGTTCATATCGGTGTCGCAGGCCGAGTCTTCGATGTATTCGAGGTCCAGCAGCGGTGTGCCCTGAACAATGCCAACTGAAATGGCGGCCACATGGTCAAGGATCGGTGTCTCTTTGAGCTTGCCATCTGCCATGAGTTTGCTGACCGCATCTTGCGCGGCGACAAATGCGCCGGTGATGGCGGCCGTGCGTGTGCCGCCGTCAGCCTGAATCACATCGCAGTCGAGGTAGATGGTTCGTTCACCCAGTTTTTTCAAATCAAACACCGTGCGCAGCGAGCGCCCGATCAGGCGCTGGATTTCCTGGGTGCGGCCGCTTTGTTTGCCGCGCGCCGCTTCGCGGTCGCTGCGCGTATGGGTGGCGCGCGGCAGCATGCCGTATTCGGCCGTCACCCAGCCCTCGCCACTGCCTTTTTTGTGGCCGGGTACTTTTTCTTCAACCGATGCGTTACACAGCACTTTGGTACCACCAAACTCAATCAACACCGACCCTTCGGCATAGGCGGTGTAGTTGCGCGTGATGCGCACAGGGCGCAAAGCATGGGCAGCGCGCGCGCTGCTTCTTTCAAATGAACTCATGGCTAAAACTCTTTAATGAAAAGAAGGAAAAAAGGAAAATAAGGGCGCTCAATGCACGCCTGAGTGATGCCGCTCAGGCTTTTCTGGCGGCGGACCGGCGAATAGCTTCGTTGATTTCGGCAATCGATCGTTCAATCGTCGCCTCGTCCAGGTCATCCACCCATGTGTCCAAACCGCCTGCCTGAATGGTAGACGCAAACACACCGTCGGAAATGCTGTCCGTCGATATGCCCAGTGTCGATTCAAACGCATCGGGGGTTTCCCATTCCATCGCCAGCGCAGTCACGTTGTCGCTTTTGTCTCCTGCCACGCGCAGCGCATTTTCAACCAGGTCAGGCACCGCAGCTGACACGCTTTTTGCAGCCAGGTGTTCAACAATTTCGTCGTCGGACAGACTGCCCCACAGGCCGTCAGAGCAGAGCAGCAATTTGTCGCCCTGTTGCAGGATGATGGGACCGGTGACATCAAAAACCGGTTTGGTGGGCGACCCGAGGCAGGTCAGCAGAATATGACGCGTCATGTGCGCAAAACGCGCGCCGCCTGCGCTTTGCTTTTCAAGGTACGAATGGTCGCGCGTGCGGATCAGCAGTTTGCCATGACGCACCACGTACAGGCGTGAATCGCCACAATGCACCCAAGTGGCGCACGCATCTTGCAAAATGCACGCGACCAGCGTGGTACGCGGGCTGTCGAGCAGGCCTTTTTCGCTGGCATAGCGAACAATCTGGCGGTGTGCCGCCATCAATGCGCTGGACAAAAATTCGGTCGTGTCCTTGATGGCTGGGCGCGCGTCTTTTTGATAGATGGCTGAAACTGTTTGCAGCGCCAGTTGCGCCGCAACTTCACCTTCCGGGTGGCCTCCCATGCCATCGGCCAGCACAAACAGGCCGGACTCACGGGTGTAGCAATAGCCCATCCGGTCTTCGTTTTTTTCGCGCCCGCCACGCCGGCTGACTTGAAAGACAGAAAACTTCATTGAAAGCGGGTGACAGCGTTAGCCGCTTTCTCGGCGGCTTTTTTGGTGTCAGACACCATGTTGTCAAACTGTAGCCTGACTTTTTCACTGACACTGAGCTTGGTGTAGCGGCGCTCACCCTCACGACTGAGTTCTTTTTGTAGCGCAAACACCGACTGCGGCCTGGACATCGGGTCCAGCGCCATGCACCACTCGACGACTTCAATCAAGCTGTCAGAGTACACGCCTCTTTGGCGCGACAGGGCCAGCGACAAGCGGTCTTTTTCAAGCCTCTGGGGCGCGTCGTTTGGCGGGTAGCCCTGCATGGTGGCGTAAATGCAGGCGCCAATCGCATAAATATCTGTCCACGGGCCCATCGACGTATCGCGCCGGTACATTTCTGGCGCGGCAAAGCCGGGGGTATACATGGGTCGGATGAAGTTGCCTTCTTTGTTCAGCACCTCGCGCGCGGCGCCAAAGTCAATCAAGACCGCCCGGTTGTCGTCGGTGACAAAAATATTGGCGGGCTTGATATCGAGGTGCAACATCTTGTGCTGGTGCACGATGCGCAAGCCGCGCAGGATTTCGTCAAACAGCGAACGGATCGTTGATTCGCGAAAAACCTTCTGTTTTTTCAGTTCACGCGCGGTGATGATGAAGTCCTGCAAGGTGCCGCCTTCCAGATAGTTCATCACCATGTAGACGGTTTCGTTTTCGCGAAAAAAGTTCAACACACTGACCACTGAGCCGTGTGAAATCTGGGCCAGTGATCGGCCTTCTTCAAAAAAGCTCTTCAGCCCCAGCCGGTAAAGCGACAACTTCTCGGGCTGGACCTGCGGCAACAATTCGCCCGGTTGGCGGCCTGCCAAAGATGCGGGCAGGTATTCCTTGATGGCGACCTGCTGGCCTTCGTTATCAACGGCCAAGTAAACTACCCCAAAGCCGCCAGCAGACAACTTGCGCACAACCCGATAGCCACCGATCACAGTGTCGGGTGGCAAGGGTGCTGGTTTGACCTTTGACATAATTTGAAGGTATGCAGAGGTAAAAGGCACCCGCGCCTGCTCTTGAAATCCTGTTTTTACTGAAAGCTTAAATACTCAATGTCAGTTTACAGCATGACAGGCTATGCAGCCGTCCAGTCAAGCGGCCATGCTGCAGGGTCGCAGGACGAGCCAAACCATCAGGCAAATGTGCTCATGGGCGTAGAAATTCGCTCGGTTAACAGCCGTTTTCTGGACCTGGCCTTTCGTCTGCCAGACGAGCTGCGCCAGCTTGAGCCTGCGCTGCGTGAGCTGCTCACGGCCAAGCTCAAGCGCGGCAAAATTGAGCTGCGTGTGGCACTCAGCGCCAGCTCTGCCAGCAGCTTGCAGGCCCCCTCATCGGCCACCCTACAGCGCCTGGGTTCTCTGGAGGACACCATCAAGTCGTGGCTGCCGCAAGCGGCCCCGCTCAGTGTGGCAGATGTGTTGCGCATCGCCACCAACGAAGACAAAAAGCCGCATGACAACACGGACGAATTGCTCAAACTGGCTAAAAAGGCCCTGAAAGAGCTGATGGCTGCCCGCCAGCGCGAAGGCAGCCGACTCAAGGACATGCTGACAGACCGCACGGCCCAGCTTCGTGCCCTGTCGAATCAGGTCGTGCCGCTGGTGCCCAGACTGGTGGAACAACAGAGGGCCAAATTTCTGGAACGCTTCAAAGAAGCCATGGCCCTGACAGATGGCGCTGTGATGCCAGAGTCAGCCCATGACCGGGCCTTGAACGAGGCGACCAGCTTTGCAATTCGCATTGATGTGGCCGAAGAAGTCACGCGGCTGGCGTCGCATCTTGACGAAATTGACCGTCTGCTGGAAGCCGGAGGCGAACTGGGCAAACGGCTTGATTTTCTGATCCAGGAGTTGCACCGTGAGGCCAATACCCTCGGGTCAAAATCAGCATCGCTCGAACTGACGCGAATGTCGGTTGACATGAAGGTGCTGATAGAGCAGATTCGTGAACAAGTACAAAATATTGAATGACGCCGCCAAGAAGCGATAAAACATGGACTATCCCGGTAACCTATTTGTTGTAGCAGCGCCCAGCGGGGCGGGCAAGTCTAGCCTGGTCAAGGCACTGATGGAGATAGATGCGCGCATCCAGCCGGCGGTATCGCACACCACCAGAGCCCCGCGCGGCCAGGAAAAGCACGGCCGGGAATATTTTTTCATTTCCCCGGACGAATTCGACGCCATGGTTCTGCGCAACTCGTTTCTGGAATGGGCACATGTGCACGGCCAGCGCTACGGCACGTCACGTCAGGCGATCGAGGAGCGAATGAACCATGGCGCAGATGTGATTCTGGAAATTGACTTTCAGGGCGCGATCAATATCAAGCGGATCTTTGCCAATGCGGTGCTGATTTTTATCCTGCCGCCCAGCTGGGAAGAACTGCGCTCGCGCCTGCAGCGACGTGGCGAAGACGCGGCCGACATCATCGAGTTGCGCCTGAAAAACGCCGCCAACGAGATGGCGCAGGCCCGGGAATTCGACTTCGTTATAATCAATGAGTTGTTTGAACGTGCCGTTTTCGACCTGAAAACCATCGTGCACGCCCAGCGGCTGAAATTTTCAGCCCAGCGCATCGCAAGAGCCGAGACTTTCAAAGCCCTGCATATTGTTTGAACACCCTTGAATTTTGACCCCACACGGAGAACTCCATGGCCCGCATCACTGTTGAAGACTGCCTCGCAAAAATCCCGAACCGCTTCCAGCTGGTCTTGGCCGCGACCTACCGCGCACGCATGCTGAGCCAAGGCCACACCGCCAAGATTGACAGCAAAAACAAGCCTGGCGTCACCGCCCTTCGCGAAATTGCCGAAGGCAAGATTGGCCTGGAAATGCTGAAAAAAGTCCCTGGCTGATTCACATCGCAGCCTCCTGAAAAAGCACCGCTTGCCGGTGCTTTTTTGCTTTCAGGCCCCGCCGTTGGCACAGCCTAATGTCCATTGGCTTTGTGTTGTAAGCGCCCCGCGATACATTTGAGGCATGAGCGCACTGCTTCCACCCAAGCCCTTGGCCATATCAGCCAAGCATGCCCGGCCGGCCAAGCCCGCTGTCAACAAGACCACGCCGGCAGCCGCCAACGCGGCTGCGGCCAGCTTTGCAGCGTTGACGGCCAAGCTGGACTATATGAGTTCTCTGGATGTTGACAACATCCGCCGGGCCTACCGTTTTGCTGACGAAGCGCATCTGGGCCAGTTGCGCAACAGCGGCGAGCCGTACATCACCCACCCGATCGCAGTCGCGCAGCAATGCGCCGAATGGAAGCTCGATGCACAAGCCCTGATGGCCGCATTGCTGCATGATGCGATGGAAGACTGCGGCGTGACCAAGCCTGAACTGATCGAGCGGTTTGGCGTTTCGGTTGCCGAGTTGGTAGATGGGCTGACCAAGCTGGAAAAGCTGGAGTTCAACACCCGAGAAGAAAACCAGGCCGAGTCTTTCAGAAAAATGCTGCTGGCCATGGCGCGCGATGTGCGGGTTATTTTGATCAAGCTGGCCGACCGCACTCACAACATGCGGACACTTGGCGATGCGCCGCGCGAAAAATGGGCGCGCATTTCACGCGAAACGCTGGACATTTACGTACCCATCGCCCACCGCCTGGGCCTGAACACCACCTATCGCGAACTGCAGGAGTTGTCGTTTCAGCACCTGCATCCCTGGCGTTATGCGACTTTGAGCAAAGCGCTGCTCAAGGCCCGTGGCCGCAGGCGGGACGTTATCAAGCGGGTGCGGGCTGAAGTCGAATCAGCTTTTGCAAGCGAAAACATCGCAGTACAAATCTCTGGCCGTGAAAAGACGCTGTACTCGATCTACCGCAAGATGGACGAAAAACACTTGTCGTTTGCGCAGGTGACCGACATTTATGGATTTCGCGTGATTGTTGATCCGCTAAACGCCTGCTACACCGCGATGGGCGTGCTGCACCAGCACTACAAGCCGTTGCCGGGCAAGTTCAAGGACTACATTGCCATCCCGAAAATCAATGGTTATCAGTCGCTGCACACGACGCTTGTCGGGCCGTTTGGCACCAATATTGAATTTCAAATGCGCACCGAGGCGATGCACGTTGTGGCTGAATCTGGCGTTGCGGCTCACTGGCTCTACAAAGCCAAAGATCCAACCAGTGACGCGTCGCAGCGGCTTGGGTCGCAGTGGTTGCAGTCGCTGCTGGATATTCAGCATGAGACGCGCGATGCGGCCGAGTTTTGGGATCACGTCAAAATTGATCTCTTCCCGGATGCGGTGTATGTGTTCACGCCCAAGAGCCAGATCATGGCGATGCCGCGCGGCGCGACGATTGTGGACTTTGCCTACGCCATTCACAGCGACATTGGCCATCGCGCAGTAGCCGCCAAAGTCAATGGCGAACAGGTGCCACTGCGCTCTGAGCTGCACAACGGGGACGTGATTGAAATCATCACCGCCGATGTGGCCAGCCCCAACCCCGGCTGGTTAAGCTTTATCAGAACAGGCAAAGCCCGGTCCAAGATTCGTCACCACATGAAAACCATGGCGCTGGTCGAGTCGCAAGACCTGGGCGAGAAAATGCTGAGCCAGTCACTGCGCGCAGAAGGCATTGAACGGCTGCCTGACGACAGCGCCCCCAACCGCCTGCTGTGGGAAAAAATCTTGCGCTTCAGCGGGAACCGGTCGCGTGCAGATTTACTGACAGACATTGGCCTGGGCAAACGAATTGCCAGCATGATGGCCAAGCGCATCGTGGTACTGCTGGCTGAAAAAGGCGAAAAGCCAGACGCCCTGCTGCTTAGCCGCGAACGCTACACCTCGCATGAATCGGTGTCGCAGGGCTCGCTGGTGCTGGACGGCAGCGAAGGTGCGTCAGTCCAGTTTGCCAATTGCTGCAAGCCGATCCCGGGCGATGGTATTTTGGGTTATCTGGGGCGTGGCGAAGCCCTGGTCGTGCATGCCGACGATTGCGCCGTGGCCAAGCGTCTACAGCACCGAGACAGCGAACGCTTTATCGCCGTCGACTGGTCAGACGAGCCTGTGCGGCTGTTTGAAACCGAGCTGCTCATCACCGTCGCCAATGGCAAAGGCGTGTTGGCCCGGGTGGCGGCAGCGCTGGCCACAGCAGAGGCTGACATCACCCACGTCAACATGGGCCAGGAACGGGCCCAGGACGCCACAGAACTGCGCTTTGGCATCGCCGTGCGCGACAGGGCGCATCTGGCCACCGTACTGAGAAACGTCAAGCGAACCTCGTCTGTACTGCGGGTGCAGCGAATGCGGCCCGGCAGTTAGCTTGCAACTGCTTTTGAGTCGGGTTTTGGGTAGTCAACACGCAGCACACTCAAGACCCGCACGCCATCCGGTGTTGGCAAGCTGACTTCATCACCCACCCGCGCCTTGAGCAATGCCCTGGCCACGGGAGACACCCAACTCACCTGACCCGCCAGGGTGTCGGCCTCGTCAATGCCCAAAATGGTGATGCTGCGCTCGATGCCCTCATCGTCCGCATAGGCCACCGTGCAGCCAAAAAAAACTTGGTCTTTGCCATAGTGAACGGACGGCTCGGTGATGTCAGCGATCTCCAGCCGCTGGGTTAAAAAACGGATGCGCCGGTCAATCTCTCGCAAGCGCTTTTTGCCATACAGGTAGTCACCGTTTTCAGACCGGTCGCCATTGCTGGCCGCCCAGTGCACCACATCGACGATCTTGGGCCGCTCCACATCCATCAGGTCAAGCAGCTCATCGCGCAGGCGCGCATAACCGGCCGGCGTGATGTAGTTTTTGCCGCCCGCAGGCAGCGGCGGCAAAACCGGTTCGTCTTCGTCAGAATCAGACTCTTTGGTGAAGGCTTTGCTCATGATGCATTGTCTCGCGTAAGCCAGACCGGGTTTGGCAGGGGCAACGCTTTTGTCCATGTCAGGGGGTTTGCCGACAGTGCGTCTGACTTTTAAACCCTGGGTAAGTAAGGGTATTCAGGGTGGTTCGAGAACAAAACAAGGGCGATCATCAAAAGCCCTAAAAAAGCAATTGATGGAGATTCAAAATGAAAAAAACAAACGCACTGATGCTGATGCTTCTGACGGTATTTTCCGTCCCGGTTTTCGCGCAACCGGCTGGTTATGCAGAACTGGCCACGTCACAGGCTCAGGCCAATGCGACACCCGGAATCAGAAAATCTCCGGCTCACGCCACGTCAACACCGACAAATGAGGTCAGCCCACAGATGCAGGCCTTAATTGGTGGCGCTTACCCACCACATTTCAATGCTGATCCCAAAAATGCCGCCGAATGGAAAGCGTTGGTGAATCAACGTGCAGCGCTTGTCATCAAGGGCATTCCTGCCATGAAAGAAAAATTAGGCGTCAGTGTGACTGCTGCCAAGATGGCAGGTGTAGACGTTTTTGTGGTGACACCCAATAAGCCAAATCCAAAGAATAAAAATCGTTTGTTAATGCATATTCATGGCGGTGGCTATGTATTTGGGCCTGGTGAGTCAGCACTTCCTGAGGCCATGTTGTTGGCAAGCTTCGGCGGCTACAAGGTGGTTTCCGTGGATTACCGCATGCCACCTGACCATCCCTACCCAGCAGCCATGGATGATTCCATGGCGGTCTGGAAAGAACTTCTGAAAACAAACAAAGCCAAAAAGATGGCTGTGTTTGGCACCTCAACGGGTGGCGCCATGACGCTGGCTTTGATACATCGGGCTAAAACTGAAAAAGTGGACCTTCCTGCTGCAATTGCACCCGGAACACCATGGTCTGATATTGCGAAAATTGGTGACACCTACGAAACAAATGAATGGGTTGACAACGTGTTGGTCACCTGGGACGGCTGGCTTGGACGTGCTGCGCTGTTGTATGCGGCAGGCAGGGATCTGAAAGACCCCCAACTGTCTCCAATTTATGGTGATTTTGCACACTTTCCTCCCACCATCTTGACATCCGGTACGCGAGACTTGTTTTTATCCAACACGGTAAGAACGCATCGAAAGTTGCGTCGCGCGGGTGTGACTGCAGATTTAAATGTCTACGAAGGCCAATCGCATGCGCAGTATGGATTTAACCCGGATGCGCCTGAGACCAAAGAAGCATTCACCGACATCGCCAAATTCTTTGACAAGCACCTCGGCAAATAAAAAAGATCCCGTTCAACCCTGGCTTGACACTGTTCACTTTCTCTAGAAGGAGACAACGCAAAATGAGAGTTTTAAAAGCACTAACGGTAACAGCCCTGATGGTTTGGGGGGTGACCAGTCAGGCTGCGGCAGAAACCTGGATTTCTACATGGGCGGCGCCCGCCTTTGCCAGAGTTGACCAGCCAGCCCAGACGCTTTCTGCATCGGCCCAAGCCTTTCCTTGGGCACAAGATGTACCGACCGCAGCTTCTGGGCAGGCTTTGGCTGTCGCTGGGGCATCGCCAATACATTTTAAAAATCAGACGATCCGCCAGATTGCCCATATTTCGGTAGGGGGCGGGAAAGTGCGGGTGGTGCTCGCCAATAGCCTTGGGACATTGCCGCTGCGCATAGGAGCGGCTTCAGTGGCGCTTCGCGACAAAGGCGCAGCGATTGTGTCTGGTTCGATCCATCCTCTCACATTCGGCGGGCTTGCTTCGCCAGTCATCCCTGCAGGCGCCATCCTGACCAGCGATCCAGTGGCATTGAAAGTCAACAATTTCAGTGATCTTGTGATTGATCTGTACCTTCCTGACGACACGTCAGCCTGGAAATCGCCCCTGACCATGCATCCGGCATCTTGGCAGGTGAATTTCGTTTCGACAGAGGGTAACCACGTTGGCTCCACATCTTTTCCAGTGGCAACGACAACGGCATATCGCCGTGGTGATGGTCTCGCATCAGCATCGTCATTCTTTCTGGGCAGGGTAGAGGTTGCACCCACAAAACCCACCAAGGTGTTGGTGGCGTTTGGTGACTCCATCACAGACGGTACCCAATCAGGAACTGACGCCAACCGCCGTTGGCCAAATCTGCTCGAGGCCAGGCTGGCCGCAGCTGACATACGCCTGAGCATTGTGAATGGCGCGATTGGTGGCGGTCGTGTCCTGAGTGACGGCGTTGGTCCCAATGCGCTTGCACGCTTTGACCGGGACGTCATCGCGCAGCCTGGTGTGACGCATGTGACGGTGATGGAAGGGATCAATGACATTGGCGCAGCAGGCGCAAACCCGTCGCCGAGCGTGGCGGACCTCATTGCAGGCCATCGCCAAATGATTGCAAGAGCACATGCTCGGGGAATCAAAGTGATTGGAGCGACGCTCACACCCTTTGAAGGTGCTGCTTACTGGACACCAGAAGGAGAAGCCAAGCGTCAGGCCTTAAATGCTTGGATCCGAGACAGCAAAGAGTATGACGACGTGTTGGATTTTGACGCTGTCGTCCGGGATTCAGTCAAGCCAACCAAATCGAAGCCTGAATTTGATTCAGGCGATCACCTGCATCCAAGCCCTGCTGGATATGAAGCGATGGCCAACAGCATCAAATTAACGATCTTTCAGAATAAAAAATCAAAGAAATAAAACCTGTTGCCGACGACCTCAGATGGGCCGTCAATGTTCGATCGACCCACCGCCCCCCCGCATGGAACATTGACAAGGCCTCCCAACGGTAAACGAAAAGCTCCATTAACGATGAGCGAGGAAGTCAAGGACCAGTCGATTAAACCTTTCTGCGTGTTCCCACTGTGCCCAGTGCCCGCACTGGCTAAACACATGCAGCTGTGCATCCTTAAGACCGGCAAGTAATCGCAGACCGGTGTCGAGGGGAACAAATCTGTCGTCTCGCCCCCAAACAATCAATGCGGACGAATTGATTTCTCCCAGACGATGGGCGATGTCTGGAAACTGTTTTGGATTGGCCGTGGAGCTTTCGACAAAATTTTTAAGATGGTCCTGACGTTGGAGCATGCCGTCGAGCCGGGCTTGGAAGAGCTCATCCGTCAGATGACTCGGGTCATAAACAAACACACTCATCATGCGCTTGAGGTTTTCTATGGTCGGCGCGCGATAGAGCGCACCAATAAGCTTGATGCCCTCAGTTGGCATGGGTGCAAACAAGCTTGGACCACCTCCTGTCCCGCCACCCATCAAAACCAGCTTGCCCACCCTGTTTCCATGAGCCAAGGCGAAAGCAACCGATGAATGGGCACCCATTGAGTTACCGACGAGGTGAGCCTTTTCTATGCCTAGCGCGTCCATTAAACCCAGCAGCGCGGCCGCGTTCAGATCTGACCTTGACCCCGTGCAGACGATCGGATCACTCTTGCTCCAGCCGGGGACGTCCAGCAGGATGACCCGATAACCGGCTGCAACAAAGGGCTCAACGTTTCGATTGAAGTTTGCCCAGCCGCTCGCGCCAGGACCAGAACCGTGAAGCATCACCACAACTTCTGCAAAGGCGTCACCACCTGTGTCGTTGTAGTGCAGCTGCGTGTGGACACCGTTTAGGTCGACACGTACAAACTTGCTGGTGTTTGCTTCAGAAATGATGGTTTCTTCGGTTGGCATTTATTTCCTTTTGTTGTCTTGAGTGGTGCGTTTGGGTTGTACGCTATGAGGGCAAACGGATGTCGAAGTATTCCTTCACCAGCCGCAACGAGGTCTCAGGACTGCGTGCCCTGAGTGCCACAACTATTTCCCGCCTTGCCTTGACGAGCTCGGGTTTGTAGCGGTTGGCTTCAGAAAGCAGCAGATGACCCATGATGGTCGTCAACGATTCAGCAACCGTGCTCAGCACTTCGTTGTGCGCGGTGGCACCCAGGTGCCGAAAAAACTCCTGCGCTGCCTGATAGCGGTCCTGAACCCGGCCTTCAAGATGGAGGTGCTCCATCGATCGTACGCAGGCTTCCATCGCATCAAAATCCTCATCGTAGCCGTTCGTGGCTGCGAGCCGTGCGAGCTCGCCGTAGATGAGAACAGCGGCGTCACGAAGCATGGCCTCGGTCAGGCGGCCGGATAAAGCTAAATCCCTGAGCGAGCGCGACAAGGCAACGTAGGCGCCACGATGAAACACCAGTGCTTCACTGGTGCCGACTTGGTCGAACCGCTCCACCTGTCCTATGAACACGACATGGTCACCAATGACATGTTCGGCAAACAGGCGACACTCAAACCGGGCACTTGAGGACTCGATAAGCGGCACGCCCAGTGTGCCGTTGCCGTAAGAAACGCCTTCGAACTTGTTGCTTATTGAAGAACTCGCAAACCTGGTTGACAAATCCTTCTGTGCATCAGAAAGAACATTGATGGCAAAACGCCTGGACGCCCTGAAGACTTCAACGAGGCGGCTTTGTATCCGAATACTCCACAGCACAAGGGGCGGGTCAAGGGAAACCGAGCTGAACGAATTGCACGTCAATCCAATCGGCTGGCCATGCCCGTCAACAGTGGTCATGATCGCCACCCCGGTTGGAAAAAATCCAAGCGCGACCCTGAATGCCTTCGCATCAAATGCCACGGGGGTCAAGGCAGGGTTCGGGTCGGTGATTTCGCTTTGAGTGAAAGTGTTTACTGTGGCGGTCAAGTGTTTATTCCTTTGTGGCAGCAGATTCGTGCACGGGATGAATGTCCAAAGCCGAGTGTCTCTATGCCAGAACTTGCGGATTCAACAAATGCTGGGGGGTACCGCGAAGATAGGCAGCCAGCGCATCGACAGTACCCTCATAAAAACGGCGAAAAGTATCCTGTGTGACATAACCTGCGTGCGGGGTGAGCACAACGTTATCCATTCCGAGGAAAGTATGTCCTAACGGTAGGGGTTCTGTCTCAAAAACGTCCAGCCCGGCGCCGGCGAGCCGGCCTTCGGCAAGCATGCGGATCAGAGCCTGCTCATCGACGATCGGCCCTCTGGACGTGTTGATGAAGATGGCTGTGTGCTTCATCCTCCGCAGATCTGTCTCGGCCACCAGATGGCGTGAACGCTCCCCAAGAACCATATGCAGACTCAGCACGTCACTGCTGGAAAAAAGCGTGTCTCTTGGCACCCATTGCACCCCATGCTGCAAGGCCAGCGCTTCAGTCAAATTAGGGCTCCACGCGATGACTTTCATGCCAAAAGCTAGGCCGTAGAAGGCCACCCGCTGACCCAATTTTCCCAGGCCCAGGATACCGAGCGTTTTTCCATGCAACTCAAAGCCGGGACGCTTCTCCCATTTGCCCTGCCTGACCTGCCTGTCGTAGCAAGGGATACGGCGCGCCACGGCGAGGATCAATCCCCAGGCAAGTTCGGGTGTTCCATAGCTTGGTGGCTCTCCGTGCGAGGCGTGGGACACCGCGATCCCCCGCGCTGTCGCCGCGTCCAGGTCAAGCGTCCGGTGGGTTTTTCCCGTCACGGTCATAAATTTGAGCCGTGGAAGCCTGTCGATAAGTGATGCAGGCATGGCCATACGTTCACGCAGGTGGCAAAGCACGTCATAGCCTTTAAGAACCCGTGCAGCTTCATCTGGTACCTCCAGCTTGCGATCCAGAAAGTCGATGGTGCATTGACCGGTGAGGACTTGCCAGTCCGCGTATTGCCGGGCCACGCCTTCATAGTCGTCCAGCACCGCAACTCGCGGAAGGGTTCGATCAGAAGGCAATGAGGCCTCCGCTCCAAAACCGTTGCCTTGATCGTTGCTTGTTCATGTAGCGGCTCTTTTCAGTCGATCACGGAATGACTGAAGTTCCAGTGAACAGGCTCAACACCCTGCACCTTCGCAGCCCACATCGTTAACGAGTCTCTTCCCATACTGCCGATATAAGCCTGCAATCGCCCAGGACCACCGAAGGCAATGCTGGCAATGTTGCCGAGTTGCGCCGACTGGCCGACGGCAATATCGCTCCAGCCCATGCAGCCAGATTGGTAATTTTCTTCGGCTTTCGCAAGCAGGCCGATGTCGCAGTCTTCGAACTGGATTTCCGTGCTCCCATCGGGCCGCACCATGACAAGACGGTTGCTAACAACACTGGTTACCCATGCGTTTCCCTGAACATCAAATTCAAAGCCATCGGGCCAGATGCCAGTGCCGAAAGTGCAGACCGTTTCACGGTTCGAAAGCTTTGCGTCACGGCCAATTTCAAAGCGGGTCATGCGGCGGGCAAAGGTCTCAGTCACATACAGCCATTTGCCGCCCGGATGCACCCGCACTTCGTTCGGAAATGAAAGACCTTCTGCGCAAATACGTATGGCGCCACTGGGCTCTATGATCCCGATGGCGCCGTCAGCAACGTTCTTGTTAAATGCCTTATCCCTGGGCTTGGAAGTCGTCGTCAAGGCAAACCAAGTTCGCCCGATATGGTCGCAATTTACAAAACCCAAAGGTGTCTCGGGGAACGCATGGCCGGCCTTGACGAAAGGCACCAGTTCGCCAGGCGCTACCAATCGCCACAGGCCTCCGCGCGGGCCGACGTTGGCGATCAGAAAGGTGCCGTCTTTTAGCAGGGAGATACCGTTGGGTACGAACTCAGGTGGCGGTGACTCGATGTCTTGATTGCGGCTGGGTTCAGGCAGGACACGCACCACACCTTTGGCCTTGTCTGATGCATAGACCCTGCCGTCTTTCAGAGCGAGAACAGACTCGGGGCGGTTCAAGCCACTGCCGACGCTTGAGGTACTTAAAGCGGTAAGCATGCGTGCGCCCATGGGTGCATGACTAGAGCGGAATATTTGACTCAGTACCAGCAGGCGCAGGTACATCGTAAAAGTTAAGTGTCATGGCGATCATGGTGTAAAGACCAATAAGACCAATCAGGTCTGACACGCCCTTGTGGCCGATGGAGGCCAGGGCACGCTGGTGCAGATCTTCAGGCAGCTTTCCCTGACCGTGCAGAGCGACGGCAAGTTCATAGGTGAGGTTTTCAAGCGGTTCCTCAAAAAAGCCAGGGGCCTGTCTTGCAGCGATGGCAGCGATCTGTTCTACCGTGATACCGGCTTTTTGAGCGTGGCCCTGATGCATGTGCCATTCGAATTCAGCTTTCCAATGAAGCGCTCCAGTCAGCACGACAATTTCTTTTTGTCGCTTGGTGATTGGTGCGAGCGAGGACACATACAACCCAAACGGCTCAGCCACATCGACAAAGTCTGGATTGTGAAGCCAGACGCGAAGGTTGATCGGCAGGCGGCCACGGGGACCTTCTTCGATGCGCTTGACGATGGCTTGTTGCCTTGGTGTGCGCTCTTCAGGAGCGATCTCGACAAACCTTGATTTTTTAGGGGCAGTTGACATGGATATCCTTTTATTCTTGAATCAGTGCAGATGCCGCGTCAGGAACCCAAACTGCCGGCATCGGGATATAACGGCGCGGTAATACCGTGGTTGAGGGCAAACTCGCGCTGTACGTCGGCAGCCTTGCGCGCTTCGGGGCTGGCACCTATGCGGTCATGGCCCCACAGGCTGGGCCCGAAGACGTTCGACACCGTCCAGGTTGCATCATCAACGATGCGGCCACCCCAGCCGTATTCGATCGGGAACCCGCCCGGCGTCTGGATGTAGAACGACGTCATGTGATCATTTGAATGGCGCCCCAGGGTTGAGAAAATGGCACCGGGGTATTCAGCCAGCGCAATGTCATAGGCTCGGCCTAGGTCATCGAACTCTTTGACCTCAAACATCAGGTGCGCAATGCCGAAGCCCTGCCTTTCCGACAAGGCAATCGAATGGTGGCGGCCGTTGGTGTGCATGAAGACACGGCGGTTCGGTTCCAACAGGTAGTCAGAGACCCTGAAGCCCAACACATCGCAGTAGAAGTCGCGCGATTTATCAAGGTCGGGCACCACCAGCACCGCATGGCCGAAGCCCAAGTCACCGGTTCGGAACCCTTTCATGGGTCTGGCCGGCACGAAGGGCTCTGGATCGTTTTGCAAGCTGTGAAACAGCTCCAGCCGGTAGCCTGCCGGCTCCCTGAAATGCAGCATGCCACCGACCTGCCTGAGGGCCAACTCTGCGGGCGTTGCGTCCTCCACCGCCATGCCATGGGCTTCAAGCTCGCGCTTGGCTTCAGCAAGCGCGGAGGCATCTTCAAGCTCAAACCCGAAAAAGGCATTGCCTTCGATGCCAGCTTCTAACAACAACAGCCGGTGGCATTTTTCGTCAAGCCGCAGCGCCAGCACTTTCTGGTCATCTGGCGTGGTGCGATGCGTTACATGGCAGGCCAGCAGGCGCTTGGCAAACCTTTCCCACTCGGCGAGCGGGCTGACCTCGACACCAACATAGCCAATTGACTTGATGTCCATGGCGCCTTAGGCTGCCAGGGCCATCTTTGGAGCCTGCAACTTCAAGAGGATATCTTGGCTGGTCGACTCGATGGCGCGCGCCACCAGGCCCTCACAAACCGACTTGTCGTAATTCATGAAAAGCCCCGCCATGTTACGTACAGGGTCGCCCTGGTGGTATCGCTCGTACTGCACCTGGCGCGAACCAAAGGCGTCACCACAAATGTCCCACGCCATCTTGAAAAGGCGTATGCGTTTTTCGGCGTCGACACCGGTTGCACCTTGGTAATACTTTTCGATATCTGTGGAGATAGGGCTGTGGAAGTCTTCCATCGACGGCATCATCTGCATGCCACCGGCTCCCACGGTCTGCAATATTTCGATGATGCGCGAATAAAAACGTGACGTTAGCATGCGGCCAGTGTTGACTGCCAGCAGCGGCGGCTTGATCGTTCCGCCGAAGCCGGGTTCGCATTCGGCAATAGCACGGACCAGGCAACTCTTCATGAGTTCGACATAGTGCACGCATTCGCCGACCATCTGCTGCACATGCAGAAACTTCTCGGAACCGTTGGCCTTGACGACCTCCATCAACAAGCCGACCACAAACTCGAGCTTGACGAGGCCACGAACGGCGGCCTGGTGACTGGAATGATTTTTGCCGGTGTTACGCGCGTGAAAATCATTGATGACGGGAACATTGTTATGCGCAAAGACGCGTTTCCATGGGACCAAAACATCGTCAAAAATAATCAGCGTGTCGCTGTCTTCAAAGTTTGCGGCCATAGGGTGGTTAGCGGCCAGACGAGTGCCGTCGTCGTAGGGCTCCCGGCATATTTGCCGGATGCCGGGCGTAGCAATTGGCATCGCAAAAACAAAAAGGTAATTGGAGTCTTCTGGCTTCTGGTTCGCCATGCTGTAAATCAGTACTTCGTCGGCAATCGGACCCATTGTTGCAAGCATGCGCGCGCCGCGCACGATCAAACCTTCTGACGTCTCACGCACCACACCCAGATGAAGAAATTCGTCGGCTTGACCTGCGGAGTTTTTGGATCGGTCGTTTTGCGGCGTGATGATGGCATGGGTCAAAAACACATCGTTGTCTCGCACATAGTTGGCGTATTCGCGCAGGTTGTTCGCGAAGTCTCCTCCAAGCGGCTCAAGCAGCTCGGAAGACTCTGCAAAACCGTGAAGCACACTGCCTAGAAAGTCAGGCGACCGGCCCATCATTCCCAAAGTCGGCTCTGCCATGACGCGGTATGCAGCCGCGCGTTTGGCGATGTCCTCTTTTGTCTTGCAAGGCAGGTAGGAGGTACCAACAAGATCGCCGCCTGGGGTTCTCCAGGTCAGCACATCCCGATGCACCGGGTCATGTTGTAAGTCAAACAGACCGGCCGTGTGCGCAAGCGGCCTTGCAAATGCAGGGTGTGTTGTGACGTCCGCCACACGCTCGCCACGCAGCCAGACTTCACGTGTGCCCTTGCGAAGGCCCTGAATATATTCCTTACCAGTCCTGATTCCCATATCGCACTCCTGATCGGCAAATACAAAATTTAAGATTGCATTATACGAACGTTGTTATCGTATGTGCAATACAAAAAGTCAAAAAAATGATCGCCTGAACCGGGGCCGTAGGCGGTAATACAAATGGCGGCGCATTACTCGAGCACCATGTTGAGGCTTTTAACGAAGCTTCCCCATTTCTGGTTTTCCTGCCTCACAAACGCGGCAAAATGATCGGGCGTGTCGACAATCACACTGAGCCCTTGGGCCTCCATCTGCGATTTGATCGCGGGGCTGTTAAAACCTTTTGCACACTCTGCCTGCAACGCGTTCACGATGGCTGGCGGGAGATTGGCGGGACCAAACAGGCCCTGCCAATTGGTGACGTCAAACCCTTTGACGGTTTCTGAAATGGACGGTACGTCTGGCAGCAAAGCTGTACGCGTTTTTTCCGTCATACCCAAAATGCGGATCTTTCCTGCTTTGTGAAACGGCAATGCGGTTGACAAAGTGACATACCCAACCGGAACCTGTCCGCCAACCAGGTCGACCGCAGCTGGAGCGCCGCCCTTGTACGGCACATGCACCATGTTGATTCCGGCGAGCTGGCATAACAATGCGCCAGCGATGTGATGCGGCGAGCCAATGCCCGAACTTGCGTAGCCCAATTTGCCTGAATTGGCCTTGGCATAAGCGATTAGCTCAGGTATTGAATTGGCCGGAACTGACGGATGCACGGCAATGGTCATCAGCGGTGCAATCAGCGCGCAGATGGGCGTGAAGTCCTTGATGGCGTCATAGGGCATGCGTGTGTAGAGAAATGAATTGATGGCGTGAGTTGCGATGTTCCCCACCACCAGCGAATAACCGTCCGGCGCGGATTTAGCCACTGCGTCGGCCCCAATGTTGCCTGTTGCTCCAGCGCGGTTGTCCAAAACCACGGGCTGCCCCAGCCCGGCAGAGATGGACTGGGCCGCCGCGCGGCCGATAGCGTCTGTCGGACCGCCTGCAGGAAAAGGTATGACCAGCCGTATTGGTCGCGATGGGTATGACTGCGCATGCACATGGGTCGCACCAAAACCAATCGCGAGGCCGGCGGTGCCACACAGGACTTGTCGGCGTGAGAGTTCCATCTGATCTCCTAAACTTATTGCACTACGGGATATCCAATCCTTATTATGCAATTCGCAGATAGCATTCGCGTATTAGTAATTACGCCAGTCCCGACTTTCGATGAGAGCGATGAGAAGTAAATACAGCCCCCCCGTCAGGGAAACGGACTTTCTTACTGAACACGGGGGCGCTTCGGGGAAGATGCCTCTTTTTCATGAGGTGCCCGGTACCCAAGCAGCACGGAGGCCCTGGCTGCGGCGGCTTTTACGGCTCTGGCGACATTGCCGTCATAGGACGTATCAAAAGCGTTGGCAAGGCCAACTGAAGACAGCGTCAGCGCCAGTTTGCCCGTCGCGTCAAAAATCGGCGCCCCCAAGGCGTTGATACCGCTGACGCGAATACCGAGCGAACGGCCAAGGCCGTGACGCCTTACTTCTTCTTTTAACGAGTTAACCTCATTAAGCGAGATCAACTCCGTCTCTTTTCGCGCACGGCGTAAGCGAAGTTCTGTCGCCAGCAAGGCCCGTGTGCGCTCTTCTGCTTCATAAGCCAGAAAGATGCGACCGCTTGCGCTAACCAGCAGAGGTGAGCGACTGCCGGTCTTGATGTTTACCGTCACTGGCTGACTCGCATCCATCCATCGAATCATCACCGGCCCATCGGGCGTCCAAACGGCCAGCGTCACTGGAAGATCAATTTCTTCAAGCAACTCCGCCATGACTTTCGTAGCGACGGCGATGGCGTCCATCCGGACCATGGCAGCCAGACCCAACTGAAGCGCAAAAGGCCCGAGATCGTAATGCCCGGTTTCGGCTTGTTGCGTCACGAGGTTTGCCCTTGCAAAACTCACCATATAGCGATGGGTGTTGCTGGCTGTCATGTCGGCGGATTGCGCAATCTGCTTTAAGCTCATCGCGTGATTTGATTTTGCGAGCGCCACCAAAACGCGCATAGCCGCGTCTACTGACTGGATGCCTTGTTGCTTGTCGTTCATGCTTGTTGACGTGGAAGTTGAAGAAGTTCAAACGCTTTGCACCTGCGTTTGTAAAGCCGTATTAGACGACAACTTGTTTTCGGTTGGCGCTTCAGGACATGGCTGACTTCCACGCCCAACCTAAACACAAAATCCCGGCCATCCCGTACGAGATCAATCTTCAATCGTTAGTAGTAACCCCAAAAAGCGCCACCATAATTGCACATATCATTATTCACTGCACATTATGCAATTACAAGTGTGGTGCTGACGGTATCGCTCGGGAGGCAATTTGTCGAGTTCTGAAGTTTCAATCTGGCCAAAAAATGTTCAGCTTGGCGTGGGCAGCGTTGCCCGCTTACCAGTGCTGATGCGTTCATACGGCTGCAATCGTGCGATGGTTATTTGCGGCCAAAGCGTTGCCAGCGGCCCGATGCTTGAGTCCGTCCGAAACGCACTTGGCCCCCTTTATGCGGGCGTTTTTGCAGAGGTCCGCTCGCACACGCCGTTACCAGACGTTCAGCGTGCCGCTGAGCTATGCATGGACCTTCATGCCGATACGGTCATTTCAGTGGGAGGCGGTAGCGCGATTGATGCAGCAAAGGGTGTCATCATTTGCTGCGCGGCGGGAGGAGACCCACGGCCCTACGCCATGGGACCGAGGAGCGAAGGCGGCAAGACCAAGCCCATGCCCATTTCAAAAATCAGGCATATCGCCGTCCCAACAACTGCTGGCTCAGGTAGCGATGTCATGCCTTCAGCGGGCATCCGTGACCCATCCATCGGCAAAAAGATACTCTTCTGGGATCAGGGGCTGATACCCGATGCAACCGTGCTTGACCCGCAGATGGCTGTTTATGCAGGAGGGTTTCTGACAGCAGCCAGCGGCATGACCGCTGTCGCACGTGCGATGGAATCCATTTATTCGAAGCACCGCAACCAGATTTCCACCGGCTTAGCGCTGCATGCCTTGCGGCTTTTGAACCGGGCCCTTCCTCTGTCTGTGAATGAACCCAACAACCTGCAGGCCCGGCAGGATTGCCAAGTTGCTTGCATTTTGGCCAGTACCGCTGCTGTCAATGCGATGGCCTCTGTCGTGCATGCCATAGGCCATGTGGTTGGCGGCAGGTTCCAGCTGCAGCATGGCGTGTCACATGCCATCCTGTTAGCGCCCATAGCCCGGCGTTATGTGCCCCTGCTGGGCGACGACGTGACAACCGTGCTTCAGGCTTTCGGTTATGACGGGACAGAGTCAGTTGCCAGTCCGGGCGAGCTGATCGCAACTGCGCTGGAGAGACTACACGCCTGCCTTCCACTACCCAAACGCTTGCGCGAACTTGGACTGACCGAGGCAGACATACCCGTGATTGCCGAAAGCACCCTCGAGCAACACATGCTAGACAACGTCCCTCGCCCCACACCGCTTGTGGAGATTCAGCAAATCCTTGAGGAAGCCTGGTGATACAGTCGACAGCTGCCAAGGACACATCTGCGCTCTGCGGCTGGGCGGCGGGGCTCCACTGGAGCGATATACCTGCCGCAGTACAAGGCCGGTTTCCGGCACGTCTGCTGGACACTGCTGGGCTGGCTTTGGTAGGCGCAACAACAGCGGCTGGTAAAGCTGTGACAGCCACTGCATCACCGCAATCAGAGCCACAGGAAAGCACCGTTGCCGGCAGCAACGCCCGCTCTCCGGCAAGCATCGCTGCTTTGATCAATGGCACGCTAGCCCACTGCCGCGACTTCGACGATACCCACCCGCAATCGCTGGTGCACCCGGGAAGCGTGGTCATTCCTACCGCGCTGGCCATTGCGGAAAGTAGTGGGGCTGACAATGAGGATTTCGCGGCGGCCATCGTGGCGGGTTACGAAGTGGCTGCGCGAATGGGCCTTGTGGCGGGCAAGGGCCTGATGGCGAGGGGCTTTCATGCAACCAGCGTGATCGGGCCGGTGGCTGCCGCAGTCACTGCAAGCCGGCTGATGCGGCTGGACAGCGGCCAGATGGCCAGCGCTATTGGCCTGGCTTGCAGCATGTCTGGTGGATTGATGGCCTTCATGAATGATGGCAGCTGGTCCAAATGGCTGCACGCCGGCTGGGCGGCTCAAGGCGGCATTCAGGCGGCTGTTCTGGCAAGGTCAGGGTTTCGAGGACCAGTCGATGCCTTGCTGGGAAAAAACGGGCTTTACGACGCCTTCGTGGGCCACGATAGCAGCCGTCAAGCCTCGGCCCTGCGCGAAGGCTTTGGTGATGAGTGGCACGAAGCCAGTGTGCTGTTCAAGTATTACCCCTGCGCGCACGTCATACAGCCTTACATAGACACCGCAGCGTCCATCGTCAACGATAACGGCATTGACCTCAACGATATCGCTGCCGTCACCTGCGATATGGCGCCCTTTGCCGCTCATGTGATAGCCCTGCCTCGGGAAGCCAAGCTCAAGGTGGCGACAGAAATGGACGCCATTTCCAGTCTGCCGTTTCTGTTGGCTGCACACCTGCTCGATGGCGAAGTGACCCTGAAAACACTTTCTGCTGATTCACGTTCAAGACAGGACATCCACACACTGGCGCAAAAAATAATTCACCGGACAAATGACAGTCTGACCACCGGCTTTGACGGCCTGGTAGAAGTCAGGATCCATTCCGGTCGAATTTATAGCCTAGCCGCATTAGACCAAGCCAATGATGACGCGCGTGTCCTTAAAAAGTTTGAAGCGAATCTGGCCTTTGCCAATCCTCGCAATGAAATAGCGTCATACAGGCTCGGGCAGCGAGTGTTGGGCGATGCCCTCCCTGACTGGCACGTCGTTAGGGACATCCTGGCAACTTCCCTAGAAACCTGAACTGCCTTCGCGTCATTTTTTGCAATCAACACCTGAGGCAACCATGAACACTAAAAGCAATCCCCCCCCTATCACCACCGGCTTATCCAGAAGGTCGATTCTCGCCCTTACTGCTGCGGCAAGCTTGCCCTCCACGAGGCTCATGGCAGCCGATTCACCAGCGCGTACACAGCCTTTGAAAATCATCGTCGCAACTGCACCGGGCGGCGTTCCCGACATATTGGCGCGAACCATAGGACAGCAGATCACGCAGACGACTGGGAGACCAGTCGTTGTGGAGAATCGGCTAGGGGCTGCTGGCGCCATTGCTGCCAACACTGTGCTTGGCTCTCCAGCAGACGGCAGTGTTGTTGCTATGGTCGAAAGCAGTGCCTATTCAATGATCCCGCATCTCGGGAAGATCAGTCCATTCAGCGAACTCGCGCCTGTTGGATTGGCGGCGGTGGCTCCCATTTACTTGTGTGTGAGCCCGCAATTGGGAGTAAGCACCCTGCCTGAGTTCGTCGCGTATGCAAAGGCCAACCCAGGTTTGCCCTACGGCTCGTCGGGAAACGGCTCGTGGCATCACGTTGGAATGGAGCTGTTCAAATCCCGTGCAGGTGTCGACATGACCCACGTACCCTACAAAGGCGCCGGTCAAACTGTCGTCGCTTTAATAGGCGGTGAGATCAAGGTAGCGTTTTTGGGATACAGCACGGCTATGCCGCAGTCGGCTGCAGGCAAACTGAAGATCCTCGCCATAGGGTCTTCCTCCAGAAGCATCCTGACCCCAGACATACCGACCGTTTTGGAGGCAGGCGGCCCAAAGTCTGACATGCGCATGTCTGCGTTGTTCCTCTTTGCCAACCCTAAAACGCCATCCAGCGAAATAGATTTCCTGAACCGCCAATTTGCGCTTGCAACGGGTGCGCCAGCCGTACAGACAAAGCTTGCTCAGATGGGTATCGAAAGCGCAGACGGAAAGCTGTCAGCCAGGCAGTTCTCAACAATGGCCAAGGAAGAGCATGCTTTTTATGGCTCGATTTTGAAAACACTCAACATCAGGCTTGAATAGAAGGTCGATAAACCAGTGGACGACCCCAATATGGTCTTTAGAAATTACATGAGCACACGTGTGAGGCCAATCGTTTCCAGATGCATGAGCTCGTCAAAAAACTGAAGGCTGCAATCATCGGCAGCGCCAGCATCTAGGTCGGCCTGATGATCAAGATGTTGCAGCACGTCCAGTGCCTAGAGATGGCGACGACACACGGTCAGCGTTCGTTATTTACCTCTGGTTATCCGAAGAGGGGTAGTCATGCATCCCGCGCCGAAGTGAAGCGGCGCAGCACCACTGGCTTGCCGCCCAAGCGCTTGCTGCTCATCCAGTGCGCTAGAGCCGAATCCAAGTAAACCGCATGGCCGGGAAACCAGTCAGCAAGCGCACGCCCTAAGTGGCGGCCAGCTTCGAAATCGCCATCGGCCACTCGGCGGGTAACGAGCTCCATGCTTTGCAGCACGGCGGCGTGCTCGTCGGCGTGGCAATCGCGAGCGGGAAAGTCTGTCTCCTGCATCCACTGGTCCTCGCTGTCGAAATGTTCACGCGAATGAACATGCACAGCAGCTAACGCTTCAGCCACACTTTCGTCGTTCGCTGCAAGCAACGCATCAACCAAGACCACAAACTCTTCGTGAATATGGTCCATCGGGGCGTAACCGAGCTGCAAGTCGTCGTGCCAAGAGGCCGCAGGAGGTATGGGGGCGGCACTTTGCATATTTATCTGAATAGGATGGGTAAAGGCATAGTTGCAATCGACAGGATAAGCGCGCGTTTCAGATGAAGCGGCAAGAAACGCTGCCCAGAGCGCCGACCGAGGCCTGGACCAGATCGCCAGCGGCCACGGGAACCATCGGGCCGAGCGCGCCCGACAGGATCACCTGGCCCTGGCGCAAGCCCTGACCACGGGCGGCCATGGTGCAGGCGAGCCAGAAGGCGGCCCGCAGCGGATGGCCGAGGCAGGCCGCGCCGCTGCCGGTCGAGACAGTCTGACCGTTCTTGTCCATCTGCATGCCGATGGCGCCGAGCGACAGCCCGCCGATCGGCACCGGCTGGTCGCCCAGCACATAAAGCCCCGAAGAGGCGTTGTCAGCCACGGTATCGACCAAGGTGATTTTCCAATCAGTAATGGCGCTGTCGACGATCTCGATTGCTGGCAGGGCATAGCTCAGGCAAGCCAGGAATTCGGAGTAGCTCGGCGCGCTGCCAGGGACATCCCGACCTACAACGAAGGCGATCTCGGCTTCCACCTTGGGCTGCAGCAGTCGGGCGGTAGGTACGTCTTGCCCGTTGAGAAATTCCATGTCGTCGAAAAGCACGCCAAAGTCTGGCTGGTCCACGCCCAGTTGCTGCTGGACAGCCTTTGAGGTCAGGCCCACCTTCAAGCCGACGACTCGGCGGCCGGATTCCAGCCGGGCGCGCGTGTTTACCTCGGCGACTGCGTAAGCCGCATCGAGACTGGCGATGCCGTGGCTGGTAGACACCGGCGGGATGCTGCGTCGGTTTGCCCTTGCAAGCGCAAGCGCCTGGGCTGCCTGCTGGATAGCTTCTGATTGATGGGACATGGGGATTCTCCTTGGGTCGTGAAAGGGGATCAAGCGCTGTCTCGGCCAAGCCAGCGCAGCGCATTGTCCTGGCGCAGCAGACGGCGAGTCGCATCGTCCAAGGTCAGTTGGTCGATACGGCGGGCCGGCTCGCGGTCCATGATTGCGAATGGGTAGTCGGTACCGGCCAGCACCTGCGTCGTGCCGAAGACCTGCAGCAAGATGCGGATGGTGTCGGCGTCGTACACCAAGTCGTCGACGAACAGTTGCCGAACCAGCTCGCGCGGTGACTGGTCCATGAGCTTGCGAATCGGCGGCAATTGTTGCCAGCCGTGCTGTAGGCGCGGCAGCAGCATCGCCAACGAGCCGCCCCCATGGCTAAAGGCAATGCGCAGCTTCGGTAGCCGCGCCAGTGTCCCGGACGTGAGCAGCGAGGCGGCGGCCAGGCCGACTTCGCCGGGAAAGGCCAGCACCTGTTCAAGCAGTGGCGGGCCGACCAGCCGGTCCATGCCCGCAGGTCGCAAGGCATGGACGAAAATGGCAGCGCCAAGCGATTGGGCGGCAGCAAAGAAAGGCTCATGGTCGGCGTGACCAAGCGGTTTGCCATTGATATTGCTGCCGAGCTCTACACCCGCCAGCCCCAGTTTCATGCAGCGTTCCAGCTCGCCAATGGCCAGTTCCACATCCTGCAGCGGCACTGCGCCCAAACCGGTGAAGTGCGCTGGGTCGGCACTGACCATTGCCGCCAATTCCTCATTCATAAAAGAATTAAGCGACAGCGCGTCGTCGGCTGCCAGCCAGTAAGACAGCAGCTCCGGCATCGGCGATACCACTTGGTGCGTGACGCCCGTAGGCGTCATTTCCTGCAGCCTACGGCCGGCGTCCCAGCTTGAGTCGGGCACGGTGCGGTAGATACGTCCCTCGAGCATCACGTTGCGGTCGCAGGCTGCGTCACCCGGTACCATCGATGGCCAAGCGACGCTTTTGCGTTGGCCCACGTAGGCCGGAAACTGGTGGGGAACCCAGTGGGTGTGGGCGTCGACCAGGCCGCAATCGCAGCCAGTGCTTTGAAATGCGGCGGTCATGCTTTTAACTCGGCGACCAGCGATGCTTCCGACAGCATCACTTGGCCGTCGCGGATCTCCACTGGGTAGGTGCGCAGGGCTTGAGTGCACGGTGGGCCGACGGCCTTGCCAGTGCGCACATCAAAGGTGCCTAAGTGCATCCCGCATTCGACGATGTGGCCCTCCAGGCAACCATCCTCGGTCAGTGAGGAGTTGCCGTGGGTACAGCGGTCATCGGTGGCATACACGTTGCCCTCCACCAGATAGACGGCCACGCGGCGGCCGTCCGGCAGGCAGCCCATACCGATGTCGCCGTTCGCCACAGAATCCAGGCTGCAAAGGGGAATGAAATGGCTGTTAATTGTCATGATGAATGTCCTCTCAGACTGCCAAAGCTTGCTGCACCAAGGCGCGCATGTTCGCCTCCGGCGCGCTAAATTGTTCGGGGGTGATGGTGGCGCGCGGCACGATCAGCTTCTTGAGCAGCCCGAAGTCGCGAGTCGCGTTCAGTGTGGCCACGCCGGTGACGAGCCCAGCGCTCCAGTGCACCAGCACGCGGCCTCCTGCGGCGTCTACCCGCCATACCTGCTGCTCGCCGGTTAGCGCACCAGCGCACTGCAGTCGGGCGCTGCCCTGGTCTGACCAAAACCACGGTACCGCGTCGTACGCCCTGGCTTCATCGGGATTGCACCAGATCGCGGCCAGCGCCTGCGCTTGGCCCTGAGCGTTGGCCCAGGTTTCGATGCGCTCGAAGCGACCGGTGACAGGATTGCGCTGACGCGTCACGTCGCCCACCGCGAACACGTCGGGTGCAGTGGTGCGGCACCAGCCATCAACGAACACCCCATCGTCGCAGGCAATGCCGGCATCCGCCGCCAGCTCGTCGTTGGCACGCACGCCGACACCGACCACCACCAGGCCGGCCGGCACCCGCTGACCGTCGTCCAGCACCGCCTCTTGGCTGCCTTCGTCGAGCGCGACCACCGTACGACTAAGATGGATCGCTATGCCGCGGCTGCGGTGGTATTCAAGGAGGATATCGGCCATGGCGGCCGGCGCGCTGCGGCTCATCAGCCGCGGGGACTTCTCGACCACAGTCGATTGCCGGCCCAGCGCCGCGGCGCTGGCCGCAAGCTCCAGCCCGATCGGGCCGCCGCCGATCACCAGCAGGCTGGCAACAGATGTCATGGCCTCGCGGATGGCACGGGCATCGCCCAGCGTGCGCAGCGTCAGCACGCGGGGCAGAGCATCGAGTGGGGCCAGCCGAAGCGGCCGGGTGCCGGTGGCCAGTACCAGCCGGTCCCAAGGCAGTGTGCTTCCGTCGTCCAAGCGCAGCTCCTTGCGCTGCGGATCGATGGCCATGGCTTTGCGCTGGCGTAGCTGCTTCACCTTAGGCGGCAATTCCGGCGAAAGCCAAATCTGCGACTCGTCGCCGTCCAGCTGGAGCTGCTTGGACAGTGGCGGCCGATCATACGGCTGCCAGGGTTCATCACCCACCAACGTGACCTCGCCCTCATAACCCCGCTGCACGAGCGCGCTCGCCACATTGAAGCCCGCCAATCCGGCTCCGACGATGACGACACTTTGGCGTTCTGCGCTCGGGAGCTTGCTCATGTGGTCTGATGAAAAACAGCAAACACCTTGTTGGAGTTGAAGACGTTGGTCTCAATAAAACTGCTCCAGTCGAGCTTGGCTCCCAGCTCCTCCATCGCGCCCAGCATCGGGCACCAGTTCAGCAGTTCCTGCTGGCCTGCGGCCTCGAAGTCCTCGGTTCGTGACTGACGCCAGCTGGCGTAATCACCTTCTAGCAGCGCGCGATAAAGGTTGCGGTCAGCCGGGGTGTCCGGGCGCAGGCGCCATGTGTGGTCGCAAAGGAACGCGTGCGACCAACTGGAAGACGCCACCACGGCCACGCGCCATGGCGAATCGCGCAGGATACGCGCAGTGGCAGCGCCCATATCCATGCATCGCTTTGGAGATGGCCCGGGAGGGTCTGGCTCGATCTGCTTGCCAAAATCAGTCATGAAACCACGCGCCGAGATCACCTTGCGACCATAGCAGTTGATAGGAACGGCAATGGTGGGATAGTCCCATCCCACCCGGTCATAGTCCAGGTACAAAATGGCGTTCGTGAAAGCATGGGCCAAGCTCTCATGGTGGAGCGGCTTGTAAGCATAGGCCGTATCAAAGTCAGCTTCAATCAGGCCGCTTACCAGGTGCTTGGCAATATCGCGCCGACCGCGCAGGCGGTAGTGCTTGTCTGCGCCCTCCCCCCACGCATTAGGTTTGCCGCTCATCATGGAGGAGCCCATAGCGTGCCGCCAAGGATAGAGGTCCATGTCTTCGTAAGCGCAGACAGTAAAAGGCGGGATCACGTCTTCCTTGAAATTTTCGTACTGGTCGTCGCCCCAGATCAGCACCACATCGGGGTTAAAGTCGTCAAGCGCCTTTCGCACCTTGCGGAACTGTTCCACCAAGGCAGCGCGGTGGACAGCAGCGGCTGCCACGCCCTGGTCGCTACCCCACTCGGCTTGTGCGGCGGCCGGCCAGTTTTCGGGTAACTTCATGTCGCTCGGAATGCCGGGGTCTGCCAGCGTCATTCGCAAGATGGTGGCCATCGCAGCGTCTGGGGAGGACAGCGGTGGATAGTGGGACAGGCCCAGTCCGAGAATTTCTGCCATAGATGCTTCCAAGCGTTACTGGTTACTGGTTACTGATGACTGGTTAGTGCCTTGGCGCGCCGAGGTCAGGCCGCGCGGGATTTCTTCTCGCTTTTGTCTGCGGCGCGCCCGCGTGCCTGCTCGTCTTGAATGGAGACGAGCAATTCCCTGAGCAGACTGACCAACTGGATTCGTTTCTCTCGCGAAAGCCCGTACATCAGCCGCTCCAGCCGCCGCCAATGATCCGGTAGGTGCTCGGCAAGAAATTCCTTCCCCTCAGGCGTCAGCACGGCCAGCAGCCAGCGCTGGTCAGCCGCGTTGAGCTCGCGCTTGACCAGGCCGCGTTCGATCAGGGTATTGATATTGCCCGACAGGTTTGTCGGCTTCACCACCAGCATGCCCGCAAGGGCGCCCATGGTGGTGGGTTGCCCCGTGCGCTGCAGTACGGTGAGGATGTTGAACTGCAGCGGCGACAGGCCGATACCGGCCACCTCCTCGGCTTGGTCGCGGTCAAGTACCGCATAGGCACGGTACAGGCCTAGCAGCACCCAAAGGGCTGTTCCATCCAACGCCTTATCAAGGGCAGCAGCCACCATCACCTGATCGCTCAGGTGGGGCAACGGCGCATCCTCAGGGGTAGACGTCGCGGCCTCTGCTCCGTCAAATGGTGTCGGTTGATTGGTTTTCTTCACAGTACTTCAATTTTTTAATAGTCTTGATTATGAAGCAAAAAAAGCAAGAGAGGCAAACCTTTTTTTCAAAGTTCCCGTTGTAATCAGGGGTAAACCCGCTGTCGCAAAAACAATTCAATCTTAATAATATTGCAACAATTGAAGTAATTCAACATTAAGCCTTTAAACATCAGAGACAAAATTTATGGAACGACGTCAGGTTTTAGGACGGTTAGCGGTGGCTGCGCTTGGTGTCACCGGCACATCGGTGCATGCACAAAATTTCCCGGCAAAGCCGCTACGTATCGTCGTTCCCTACGCCGCTGGCGGCTCACCGGATACGGTGGCCCGAATCCTGGCTCAGCAACTAGGTTCCGAATTGGGGCAGTCGGTCGTGGTGGAAAATATTCCCGGTTCCAGCGGGATAGCTGCGATCGAGATCGTGCGCAACGGCGCCGCAGACGGCCATACGCTTTTGATGGCCGATGCCGCGCACTGGGCGGTCAATCGTGTGACCAAGGCCAAGCTGCCGCACAACTTCCAGAAAGACATGGCGCCGGTATCGATTGCCTCCTACTCGGCGCTGTATCTGTCAGTGTTCGGGAAGTTTCCTGCATCAAACTTAAACGAGTTGGTAGCAGCCATCAAGGCCAAGCCTGGCACATACACCTATGGCTCCTCCGGCGTTGGCAGCTTGCACCACCTCAGCATGGAAGCTTTCAAGAGCGGACTCGGACTCGACATCCTCCACGTGCCGTACAAAGGTACCGGTCAGTCGGTTCCAGCCTTGGTGAGCGGCCAGGTGGACATGGCTATTGCGGCCTACAACTCGATCGTGGGGTTCGCGAAGGAGGGCCGGATTAAAGTTATCGCAGGAAACACGCGGGAGCGCATGACCATACTCCCGCAGTTTCCGCCAATGGGCGATGCAGGCCTGAAAGACTTCCATTTTCCCGGCGAGAACGCGCTGTTCGTGCCCTCAGGCACCCCTAAACCGGTGATTGACAGACTGGCTGCCGCAGTTGTGAAAGTACTGGCGATGCCGGACATCGTTGCCAGACTCAACGCTGCTGGCGTTGAGCCTCCCAAACTGGGGGGAGTTGCAGCTCTGGCCGAAACCGTTCAGCGCGATATCTCGCGCTACGAGTCGGTGGTCCGCATCGCCGGAATTCAGCCGGAATAAGGCCAGCTTTTCCGATTAACCGTTTTATTTCCTGAAAGCTCCAGATGCAACAGGTCGCAGATCCGTTCAGCGCTAACGCCATAACCCATGAGAATCTGCAATCGCTCGTCCAAGATGGCCGCGTCCATTCTCGCGCCTACACAAATCAAGCCATCTTCGACTTGGAGATTGACCGGATTTTTCATCGGTCCTGGATCTATGTTGGACACGAGAGCGAGGTGCCAAAGCCGGGCGACTACCAAGCCCGCCCAATAGGTCGCACGCCCGTTATCCTGGTGCGCGGCAAAGACAACAAGGTGCGGGTTCTCGTCAACCGCTGCCGCCACCGCGGCGCGCAGGTGGTAGAGACCGAGTCCGGTAACACTCGGATGTTCCGCTGCTGGTACCACGGCTGGACCTATGAATTGACCGGAGCCCTGGCGGAAGTCACCGAAAAAGGTGGCTACGGCCCCGACTTCAAGAGCGAAAACATGGGACTGGTCGAAGTGCCACGCGTAGCATCCCATCGCGGCTTCGTGTTTGCCAGCATCAAGGCGGACGGCGAGTCGCTGGCCGAGTTCCTGGGCGGTGCCGCAGCACAATTTGACATGCTGGTGGATGCATCGCCGACCGGCGAGATTTTCCTCGACGCAGGCTCAAACAAGACCGAATACCTGGGTAACTGGAAGCTGGTCGGTATGGACGGGTACCACCCAAACTTCGTCCACGCCTCAGTGGTGGCGGGCTGGGCGCGAAATAGCGAATCCGGTATTGGCGCAATGCACCGCGAAGATCCTTTTAGTGATGAAGCGTTAACGCTCACCCGCGACTACGGCAACGGCCACGCCATGCTGGACTTCCGGGCGCAGCGCCTGAAAAGTTACAAGAAACACGCCGAGTTTCTTTCCAAAGTGCCAGGCGGTGTGAAGTACGTTGAGGATATGCACAAGGCCTATGGGCAGGAGCGTGCAGAGTTGTTGATCAGTCTGTCGGGCGACCCGCACTTGGGCGTCTTCCCGAACCTGCAATTAATTGGCAACCAGGTGCGGATCATCACCCCGATTGCCCCGGGCATGACTCAAGTGACGATGTCGATGGTGCGCTTGGGCGGCGTGAGTGATGAGATCAACACAATGCGGGTGCGCCAGCACGAGTCGTTCTACGGTCCGGCAGGTTCCGGGTCGCCCGACGACGCCGAAATCTTTGAGCGCGTGCAGCGCGGCATGATGGCCGAGGTAAATCCATGGATTGAAATCTCGCGCGGCATGCATCGCGAATTTGTCGACACCGATGGCAGTGTGGTGGGCCGTATTACCGACGAAGTGCCTCAGCGTGGCCAGATGAAGTACTGGCTGCATCTAATGACGCAAGCGGCATGATTTCTGGAGACCCCCCTATGGACAATCAAAAACTGACCCAGTGGGCCGCCTTGCGTGAAGCGGAGCTGTTCTTGTTCCGAGAGGCCGAGCTCGCGGACCAACACCAGTACAAGGAGTGGTTTGCGCTGTGGACCGAGGAACTTCTTTACTGGGTGCCCTGCAATAGCGACGAAGAGGCCGTCGGTCGCAAGATCGCCTTGATCAACGACAACCGGCCTGAGCTCGACGAGCGCCTGTTCCGCCTCGGAACCAAATTCGCGCATGCGCAGAACCCGAAGTCGCGTCTGAGCCGGGTGATTGGCAACGTCGTTCTCCAGGAGTGGGATGCAGATCGCGGTGGCCGCGTGACTTCGCGCTTTAACCTGACCGAGGTCCGCGCTGGCCGCCAGCTCACATTCGCCGGACGTCAGACGCACTTGCTGGAGCGTCAGGATGGCGTGCTTCGCATGCGTGAAAAGCACGTCTACCTGGCCAACCACGACATCCCGATGCCGAACTTGACTTTTATTATCTAACCCACCTTAACGAGAACCACATGTCCAATACCAATCCTGAAATCGGCCACGCCATCGTTGCGGCCGGCCTTCAAACCAATTACTTAGAGTCCGGGTCAGGCGAGCCGGTGATCTTGATTCACGGCTCTGGTCCCGGGGTCACGGCCTATGCCAATTGGCGCCTGTCGATTCCGGTGCTGGCCCAGAAATACCGCGTCTTGGCACCCGATATTGCTGGCTTCGGGTATACCGAGCGCAAATCCGATACCGTCTACGATCTTGACTTCTGGGTCCGTCACCTGATCGAGTGGATGGATGCCGTAGGCGTGAAAAAGGCCCGCTTCGTGGGTAACTCGTTCGGCGGCGCGCTGACGTTAGCTCTGACGGCGCGCCATCCGGAACGGGTGGACCGCTTCGTGTTGATGGGTGCCGCCGGCGTCGATTTTGAGGTGACCCCAGGACTGGACGCCGTTTGGGGCTATGAACCGTCGGTTGAGAACATGCGCAAGATGGCCATGACCTTTGCCTATGACACCAGTATCATCACCGATGACTTGGTCAAGTCGCGTTACGAAGCCAGCATCCGCACCGGCTTTCACGAGACCTACTCACAAATGTTCGCGGCGCCGCGCCAGCGCCACGCAAAGGCATTGGCGACCCCCGAAGCGGATATCCGCAAGATCACCCAGCGCGCTCTCGTGATCCATGGGCGCGACGACCAGATCGTACCTTTGTCTAACAGTCTGAAGCTGCATTCGCTGCTAAAGCACTCCGATCTGCACGTCTTTGGGGAGTGCGGCCACTGGACCCAAATTGAGCGCAAAAACCAGTTCTTGTCGCTGGTGATGGACTTCTTCGCGTCGTGAACGGTCTATCAAACAGGTGCCAGCCATGAGCCAACTACCTGTGGTCGGAATGATGATCGGCGATCCCGCCGGCGTCGGCCCTGAGGTCTGCGTACGCACTGCGGCCGCACCCGAACTGGCTGGTGTATGCCGTACCGTGCTGATCGGCGACCTTGGCGTGTTGCGGCGCGCCGCCGTTGTCTGCGGCCTGAGTCTGCACTTTGAGCCTGTCACCGACCCTTCCCAGCAGCTTCCTGCTGGCGTGATCGGGGTGGTCGACCCGGGCGGCTTTGAAGTGGACCGCTGCGAAATCGGCAAGGCTTCGGCTACCTCCGGGAACGCGGTACTGCAATGGATCGCACGCGGCGAGGAGTTGGGCAGATCCGGCCGACTGCAAGGTTTGGTGATGGGGCCGGTAGAAAGCGCTTCGCTCATGGCCACCGGCAAGATCAAGGATATCGACGATCTGCAACCGGCTGGCACCTTCATGCTGAGAATGAGCGGCAAGCTACGGGTCGTGCCGCTGACGGAACATGTGTCTTTGAGCGATGCCATCACCATGGCAACACCAGAGCGCATCTTGCAGGTGATCGAGATGGCCAACGCGAACTTGCGCGCTTGGGGTTTCGAGAAGCCGCGAATCGCCGTCGCCGGCATCAATCCGCACGCCATGTTCCCACAGGATCAGGAGCGTGTGAGCCCGGCTGTGGAGAAAGCACGCGCAAGCGGAATCGACGCACATGGGCCACTTGTGCCTGACGCGGTTTTTCGCCAGTGCATACAGGGCCAGTGGGATGTGGTGGTCACCATGTTCCACGACCAGGGTCAGATCGCAGTCAAGACGGTGGGGTTCGAAGGCGCCTGTACCGTGTATGTAGGCTTGCCTTTTGTCATGCTGAATGTGCCGCACGGCACGGCTTACGACATCGCTGGCCGCGGCGTGGCGCAGCACGCCAGCATGCTGTCGGCAGTCCGAACGGCGGCTTTGCTGGCCTCCGGCCAGCCGCTTGCGGCGTGAGCGTCGCTCAATAAGGGACACAGATGGGTCAAAAGAAAGTAGCCTTGGTGACCGGCGGCAGCGCTGGCCTCGGCGAGGAGATCGCATTGGGCCTGCAAAGCGACGGCTTTGAGGTCGTCGTATGCGGTCGGCGCCAGAACAAACTCGACGCGATGCAAGCGCGTGGTATGGGTGCTGTCCGCTGCGATGTTGCCGACGCGACGGACGTGCAGCGCTTGAAGCAGGCGGTGGCCGAACGCCACGGCCGCTTGGACGTTCTGGTGCATTGCGCCGGCGTCGCGCTGCAGCGCAGCAGCTTCGTTGAGGCGGACATGGTCCAAGTCGAAGAGATGGTGCGTATTAACTTGCTGGGCACTCTCTACGTGGCGCAGGCCTTCATGCCCCTTCTTTACGCCAGCAGGGGCAGCTTGCTAACCTTCAGCAGCACATTGGCGCAGCGTCCGCGCGCTGGCTCGGCCGCCTATACGGCCACAAAGGGGGCAGTGGAAGCCTTCAGCCGCTCGCTCGCCATCGAGGCGGCTGCGCACGGTGCGCGGGTGAACTGCATTGCCCCCGGTCTGGTGCGCAGTGACATTTACCTGGCAGCCGGGATGTCAGGCGAGGACTACGCCAAGCTACTGCAGGCGCGTGCCGGCGAAATTCCATTAAAACGAGTGGGGGAGCCAGAGGACATTTGCGGACTGGTGTCCTATCTTGTCTCTGACAAATCCAGCTGGATCACAGGCCAGTGCTTCGGCGTCGATGGCGGGGCGATGCTGCGCTGAACGCAGGTCTTAAGAACCCAAACCCTGCTTTGTCTTACGATGTCCTATTCGGAGTAACACTGGCCTTCTTAGCCATGGCGATCTATGGCGCCTGTATGGTGACGATTGCCGCCGCGGCTAAAGACATGAGTAGCGGGCCAGGGTCTTTTCTGGCAGCCGCCGCCGGGGTACCCGTCGGGATCGTCATCGTGCTGATGCAGTGGGCGGTCGGTCGGGAGGTCAGCGTGCCGACCCTCTGGTCCGTTGTTTCCTTCGCCCTGGCTGGCATCTGTTCGACTTATCTCGGCCGCTGGCTGGTGTTCAAGTCGATCGAGCGGCTAGGTCCGAGCGGTTCAGCCGGCCTGCAAACCATCAGTCCCTTGATCACCGCTGTATTAGGTTGGATTTTTTTGGGGGAAGTGATCGGCACCATCGGTTTCGTCGGCATCGCACTGGGAATCGCGGGGCTATTGGCCATGAGCATAGGCATTGCCCGTTCCCAGCGAAAGACGGCACCACCAGCCTTGATGATGCGGGAAGGTTCGCGGCGCAGCTTCATGTCCGTAACCCTGCTGATCGGCGTGGGCTCAGCGGCCGCCTATTCGTTAAGTCATGTGTTCCGCGCATCCGGCGTACGTCAGTGGAACGAGGCCTTGCTGGGCGCCCTGATTGGCGCTGTGGCGGGCCTGCTGGTACTGGCGCTGGCCAATCACGGGCAAATGCCTGAATACGTTCGACAGGCGCGGTCCAACCCCAAGGCGGCCCGAATCTTTTTCGGAGTCGGCTGCTGTCATTTCCTGGCTCAGGCGCTGGTCATTGCGTCCATGAAATACATCCCGGCCAGCATGGCAGCACTTATCTCGATGTGCACGCCACTGGTGGTATTGCCGGTCAGCTACTTTGCGTTAGGCAATCACGAGCGTTTGAGTTGGGTCACAGTGCTTGGCATTGCGATCACCCTGACTGGCATCACGCTGGTCATCCTGTATGGCGCACCCGCGCACTAGTTTTAACTGACTCTTAGAGGAGACACACATGAATCGTCGAAGCTTCAACACTGCTGCGATGGCGACTTGCGCCGTCGGCATTCTGCCTGACTTTGCGTGGGCGCAGACACCGTACCCGAACAAGCCGGTCAAGTTCATCGTGCCTTATGCGGCCGGTGGCCAGCCCGACGTGATCGCCCGCGTGTTGACACCCCAGCTCAGCGAGCGACTCGGCCAGCCGGTAGTGGTGGAAAACCGGCCTGGTGCTTCCGGCGCAGCCGCCTACAACGGGCTGCTGCAAAGCACGCCCACAGATGGCCACGCATTCATCCTGTCCGACGGAGCCATGCTTTCTATCAGCCCGCATATCAACAAGGGAACCAACTACAAGCTGGGAAAGGATTTGCTGCCAGTCGCCTTGGTCGGCCGCTCGTCGCTGTACTTGGTGGCCCATCCAAAGACCGGGGTCAATACGCTCCAGGACTTTGTAGCGGCGGTGCGCAAGAAGCCTGGCGAATACACCTATGGATCCTCTGGCATCGGCAGCAATCATCAACTCACGATGGAGGCCTTGAAGGCGGCTCTTAACCTCGACATCCGACACGTGCCCTACCGCGGATCGGGGCAGTCGACGCCGGCTCTTGTCAGTGGTCAGGTCGACTTCTCGATTGCCGCCATGCCGTCGATCGCTGGCTTTGTGCAGAACGGACAAGTGAAGGTGCTGGCTTCGAATGCGGCCAACCGTTCGCCGCTGGCACCAGACGTGCCGCTGATTGCTGAATTGGTGCCGGGTTTTGACTTTGCCACGATCCTCACCGTGCTTGCCGCCGCCGGCACGCCAACCATCGCCATTGACCGGGTCAGTCGCGAGCTCGCCGAAGTGGTGAAGCTACCGGATGTGGTGAAGCGTCTGTACGGCGCTGCGGTGGAACCGATCGGCGGCGGACCCTCCGAGCTAGGCAAGGCACTGGAGCGCGAAATAGAGGTGATGGCGCGAGCCGTCCAAGCGGCGCAGCTGAAGGCGGAGTAGCAACACCGCGCCGGTACAGGAACTCGCGGCTAGCCACTTTGCACCGGTGGAAAGAACAACACCGGCCACGCTGTGAGACCTGACTGGTTTACGTTTCGCTTGAGCTTAAAGTGCCGATACAAACCCTTGTCAAGGTCAAGGTAAATCTTGAGGTTGCGGCAATCACTGAGTATCGGAAGATAAAGCGCACCCAGACCACCGACGATGGTGAAGGCGTTACTGATGATTTGGAACGGTGTTGATGTCAGCCTGAGCTTTGGCCAGATGACAGTGATTTTTCGGAGTTGCCTGGCGCAAGTGGGGCCAAGGACCCAATTCTGGAAAAGGTCTGCTGGGCTGTGGGAAGTCCACTACACCGTCTGCGGTAGTGTCTAGGCCAAGACGCTGCGCGCGCCAGGCCGACGCAGGCGGGGTTGAGCCGACCATCACCACCATCTCGACGTAGCGGCCATGTCGCAAGATAATCGGGCTAAAATCGTGACCGTTCGTCGTGCTTCACGACGCGCCCTTCGGATGCGCTCACCTGTGCAGAATCGGGCGACGCGCGCCACTTCTGCTCTTGTTTCAGTCTCAGGAGAACGAATCTATGAAAAGCCATTCCCCTATGCGCGCTCGTCACAGCGAGGCCCCTGCCAGCCGCGGCATTCATCACTTGGCACTCAACACCGACGACATGAAAGGCACGGTGGAGTTTTACACGAAGGTCCTCGGTATGCCCCTATTGCATGCGTTGCGCGTTCCACCAGGCGTCGGCGTAGGCGCAGGCAACCGCGGAAATCCGCCATTCGAAAACCTGCGCCACTACTTTTTCGACGCAGGCGGCGACACGATGGTGGCGTTCTTTGAGTTTCCTGTAGGGGCAGTCGGCCAAGGCGATCGCAATACGCTAGCGGCCATGCAACATTGTTCATTCACCACAACTAAAGCCCAGTTCGACATTCTTCACGAAAGTCTGAAAGCCAATGGTGTGCCGCTGATCGGCCCGATTCCGGTAGGCGCGCAGACATGGTCAATTTATTTCTTTGATCCCAATGGCATTCGGTTGGAGTATTCCTGGCAGGAACACGATGGCGAGAACGTGCGCGTGGTTGAACGTTGGACCCAAACTCAGGATGAAATCCGCGAGGAGCTCGAGACGCTTACTGACGATTCAAGTTGGATCCAATCGAAGACCGCCCACCTTCCTGCCACGCGAGAAAGTGCCTGAAAGTGTTTCAGGTAGGCGCGGCGGTCACGCGTACCGTCGCCTTGTAGTTCTCGATCAGTGCACCTGCACCGACATATTTCCGATGCCCTCTATGTTTGCTTCAATGGTGTCACCGGTCTTGACCGGTCCAACACCAGCCGGTGTGCCTGTGTAGATCAGATCACCAGGTTCGAGGGTGTAGAAGGATGACGCGAACTCGATCAGTCTTGGAATGTCGTAGATCAGTTGTTGGGTGCTCGCGTTCTGACGAGATTCACCGTTGACGGACAGCGCAAGTCGGACATCACCGGGATCACCAAACTCGTCGGCTGTGACCATCCACGGCCCAAGTACGGCATAGGTGTCGATGGACTTCCTGAATCCGGCGAATTGCGGCCCGCGCAGTGTCATGTCCAGTCCGATGCAATAGCCCGCCACGTATCCAAGCGCGTCATCCCGGGAAATGTGGGTGCCTTTTTTTCCAATGACTGCCACCAGTTCCACTTCGTGATCGTTGCGGTTTTCCATGTCCGTGAATGGTTGACGCAGTTTGACCCCTTGGCTCGGGCCGACCAGAGACGAGCGGGCCTTGAGGAAAAGCCCCCACTTGTAGATGGCGGCACCGCCCATGTCGCGTCCGTGCGCCAGCGATGCGTTGGCTGATACCTCGTTGATGTGGTCGTGGTAGTTGATCGGGGCACCGATGATTTTCCCTGGATTAGCCACCGGCGCAAGCAGCTTTACCTTGTGAAGGGCAAGCTTTCTGGCCGTGGGTAGTTCGGCGCGTATGGCACGCTTGATCTTAGGCAGTTCCTTGATCAGCAGGTCGTATCCGGGCAGCGGATAAGTTTGCATCCCCAGCACTTCCAGCGCGCGTGTCACATCGGACACAACCCCCTTTTCCAGATCGACCACGCCGAGCCGGTTGTTGTTGAATCTGCAGATCTTCATGGTGTGACGTCCTTGGTTTGGTGGCTAGCGGTACAGAGGGGTATTGCGTAGTTCCCGGATAAGCCATGCGCCGTTTTCTTGACCGAAGTCCACGTCCCAAGAAATCAGCATATCGGCCGGCCGTATAGGCTGTGGCGGGATGATCGGGATTGCAGACTCTTTGCGAAACACCGTCATGTACGCAAAACCTTTCAGATGGCCGGGAACGACCAATTCGCAGGAAACCTCGTGCAGGATATGCTGCACGAACAAATGGGATGGTCTTGCTTGCAAGGCCAGAACAATGGCCTCGCGTCCCTGCAGAACCGCACCTTGGCGGTGCCATACGCCGTCGTGCGTAAACTGACGGGCGACGCCAAGATAGTCGAATTGATCCAGCCGGGAAAACAGCCGGGCGAACGCCTGTGAGCAGGCGAGTTCGTCAATGGGTTCGGGATTCATGGGCTATGCCTCATTGTTCGGGACTCAAGCAAAATTCGGGGCGCGAAGACGCACGGGATTGCGCAGCGTGCCGATTTGGCCGATGCGACATTCGACCGTGTCACCCGGCTTGAGAAATTGCGGAGGGGTCATCGCATAACCAACGCCAGCAGGTGTGCCAGTAGCGATGATGTCCCCTGGCAGCAGGGTCATGCCTTGCGACAGATCAGAGATGATGCGATCAAGCTTGAAGTGCATGTTGCGCGTGTTGTCGGACTGACGCAACTCGCCGTTGACCCGCAACTCCAGTGACAGGTCGTACGGGTCTGCGACGTCATCGCTGGTGATCACCCACGGGCCTATCGGGCAGAAGGAATCTAGCCCCTTGCCCTTGAACCACTGGTCATGCCGGCGCTGCAGATCGCGCGCTGTCACATCGTTCAGGATGGTGTATCCGAAGATCGCCTCATGCGCCTGGGCTGGTGCAATGTTACGCACGGCACGGCCTATAACCACGGCCAACTCAATTTCGTAGTCGATATGCTCGGACACCTGTGGCTCTAATTCAATGAATGCGCCAGTGCCGATGACAGATGTAGGGGGTTTGGTGAAAAATTGGGGATGTAATGGAACCGGAGTTTGCAGACCGCGCTTGGCATCGCCCTCTTTGACATGATCTAGGTAGTTTCGGCCGACACAGAAAACGTTGCGCCGGGGTGAGGGTATCGGGGCGAGCAGGGCGTCAAGTCCAATCACGCTTGTGCCCAGTGTGCCTTGCTCACTGGCGCTAAATGCAAGAAGCGCGGAAAGAAGTGATGGTGGCGACTGAATCAGCCCCAGCAAGCCATCCGAGGCCAGCAGGGCTTGTATGTCACGCTCGGCCGCGCCATGCTTGGACAACCGGAACGCATTCGAGTACACGTCGATCACATGCAAATGAGCACCGTCTTCCTGAACCAGCACGGCGCAGCAGGGTGACTGGTCCTTGAGGTAGGTCAACAGTTTCATCTCAAGGCCTGGTCAGCACTCGACGGTCGGGTACTCGGCGGGAATGGTGATCTCCAGGTTATGGCAATCGTCAGAGTAGTCCAGCACGGTATGCTTGATATTGGGGGGCATCAGCCATGCGTCGCCAGCCTTCATCGTCATGGGCCCCTGGCCTTCGTGTTCGATCTTGATCCATCCCTGCATACAGTACACCAGTTGCAGTTGCACGCCATGCATATGGCGCTTGCGCACCTCGTCTGTACACGGGCCGATCAGCTTGATGATGTGCGCGTGAATCATCCCATCGGTGGCCTTGGAAAAACCAAAATCGCGGTACCTTGCGTAAGGTCGCAGCCCGTCCGACTTGTAATCGGCATCTCCGGTGGAGCGGCTCACGGCGAAGGACTGGGTTACATCGGAAAGTTGTTTCATCTCATCATCTCCTTTTGTGAAAATTAACTATCTACGAGGGAAGTTTCAGGGGGCGGGGGATTGGGCTGGTGTGACTGGATATGTCCTTTTCGGGCGTTCTCTCAGGACTTTCTTCGGTTGATGCTGTCACTTATCTCCCCAACGATGCCCTTGCGAAATGCCAGCACGCAGAACATGAAGATGGCACCCTGCACAACGTAGACCCAGGTGCCGAGGTGAGCCAAGTAGTTCTCGAGTGCCGCGACCACGATCGCTCCGATAAGCGGGCCCACCATGGTCGAAACGCCACCTATGATGGTCATGAGGATCGCATGGCCAGACATTGTCCAATGCACATTGGTCAACGACGCCAGTTGGAAGGTCAAGGCGTCAAGTGCACCGGCAATACCGGCGAAAAGTGCCGACAGCACAAATGCCATCAGCTTGTACGTGTCGGTTGAATAACCGAGTGACAGGGCACGCGACTCGTTGTCCCGGATCGATTTGAGCGCGAATCCGAACGGCGAGCGGATGATCGTGTTGATAGCGAAGAAACATACCAGGAAAAATGCCAGCACGAAGTAATACATGTTCAACTGGTCGCTAAGGTCGAGCCCCAGCAATTTGCCGCGAGGGACCGACTGAATGCCCTCGTCGTTGCCGCTGAAAGCCGATTGCACGATAAAGAAATAGAACATCTGGGCCAGCGCCAGAGTGATCATTGAAAAATAGATGCCCTGACGTTTGATCGATATGTATCCGAAAGCGACGCCCACGGCTGCCGCAGACAACCCGCCCAGTACCACCGAAGTAAATGGGTCTAAGCCCAGGGTCTTGGCGGCGACCGCCGCCATGTAGCTGCCCCCCCCATAAAAGGCCGCATGCCCAAATGAAAGCATCCCGCCATAGCCCAGCAAAAGGTTAAACGAACAAGCCAGTAAAGCGAAACACAATACCTTCATCAAAAAAGGCGGGTAGATGAAGAAAGGCGCGGCCACGCATATCAGTACTATCAGTAAATAGGTAATGGGTGAGCTGTCAAACTTGTTGTTGATCGACTTGACTGTGGTGCTGTCGTCGGTCTTGTGCTTGACCAAGGTGCCGAAAAGGCCATTGGGCCGCGTCAGCAGGACGATGACCATCGCGACGAAGACGACTGTGGTGGATGCCTCCGGATAGAAGACCTTCGTCAACCCTTCCAGCAACCCGAGAGCGAAGCCACTCAGGATGGCGCCCAGGATCGAGCCCATGCCGCCTATCACAACGACTGCAAACACAACGATGATGAGCTCCGAACCCATACTCGCATTGACCTGGTACAGCGGGGCGGCCATCACGCCGGCGAACCCGGCCAGGCCAACGCCGAAGGAGTAGGTCAACATCAGAATCAAAGGAACATTGATGCCAAAAGCACGGGTGAGGCTGGAGTTTTCTGTAGCAGCGCGCACGTAAGAGCCAATTTTGGTTTTCTCGATCAGCAGCCATGTGGATATGCAGATCACCAGCGACGCCGCGATGACCCAGGCCCGGTAATGCGGCAACATCATGAATCCGACATTCCACGCCCCGGAAAGTGCCGCAGGGGCTCTGTAGCTGTTGCCGGAAGCACCGTAAATATTTCGGACTATCCCTTCAATGACAAGTGTGATGCCAAAGGTCAACAGCATGCCGTAGAGGTGGTCTAGCTTGTACAAGTGCCGCAGAAACAGGCGCTCGATGATGAAGCCTGAAACGCCAACAACCAAAGGGGCTATGGCGAGTGCATACCAGTAGGAGATATTGAAATGGGTTAGCAGCAGGTAAGCAGTCAGAGCACCCAGCATGTACTGGGCACCGTGGGCGAAGTTGACCACGTTGAGGAGGCCGAATATCAGCGCCAAGCCCAGGCTCAACAGGGCATAAAAACTACCGTTGATCAGCCCGACGATCAGTTGCCCGAACAACGCAGGCATTGGGGGCAACAAGCTAAGTAATTCTGTCATTGAGGATGGTCCGGTTCAGATACCCAGATAAGCTTCCACTTTGGGGATGTTCCTGCCAAGCTCCTCCCTGTTGAACAGATCGACGATCAATCCGTTCTCTATGATGTAATTGCGGTCGGCAAGATTGGAGACGAAGTGAAAGTTTTGCTCGACCAGCAAAATGGTGTATCCCCGATCTTTCAGCAACTGAATGATCTGGCCGATCTTCTGGACGATCACCGGTGCAAGTCCTTCGGTTGGTTCGTCCAGCAGCAGCACTCTGGCTCCGGTACGCAGAATGCGCCCGATTGCCAGCATCTGCTGCTCACCCCCCGAAAGCTTGGTGCCCTGGTTGTTTTTTCGCTCGTGCAGATTCGGAAACATTTCGTAGACAGCTTCGGCCGAGAAGCCGCCATCGGCCACAACCGGAGGCAGCATCAGGTTTTCATGCACTGTCAGGCTGGAATAGATGCCCCGCTCTTCGGGGCAATAGGCGATGCCCATCCATGCGATCTTCTCGGGCTCTAGCTTTTCGATATGGGTGCCGTTGAATACGATGGTTCCGGACCGCCGAGCCATGAGGCCCATGATCGCCTTAAGGCAAGTGGTCTTGCCGGCACCATTCCTTCCGATCAATGACACCACCTCCCCCTTGTGAACATCAAGAGAAACGCCATGCAGGGCCTGTGAGTCCCCGTACCATGCGCAGACGTCTCGCAGGGACAGTATGGTTTCGGTGCTAGGCATGGGCGGTGACAGAGGCGTTGCCGATGTAAGCAGTCTGAACTTCCGGCTCGACGGATACCTGCGCATAGGTACCTTCGGCAATCTTGCGGCCGCGGGCGAGCACGGTGATCTTGTCTGACAGTGATGCGACGACCGACAGATTGTGTTCCACCATCAGCACTGTCTTGTTGCCTTTAAACGACTGGATGATCTGCGTGATGCGATGGATGTCCTCACCACCAAGGCCGGACATCGGCTCGTCAAGCAGCAGTACCGCAGGATCAAGCGCGAGTGTGGTCGCTATCTCAAGAGCGCGACGCTTGCCGTAGGAAATGTCTCCAGCAATGCTGCCTGCCTCCTGCAGCAACCCGACCTGTTCAAGCAGTTGATTGATGCGGTCGTTGGTGTCGGCGTCAATTTTGCTGGCTCGCCAGAAAGTAAACGACTGGTGTGAATGCAACTGCATTGCAATAAGCAGGTTTTCACGCAGGGTCAGGCTCGGAAAGATCGCCGATATCTGAAACGACCTCACCATGCCCAGCTTGGCGATTTTGGCGGGTGGCATCCGCGTGATGTCTTGACCTCGGAAGAAAATCGAACCAGACGTCGGGTCAATGAATTTCGTCAGAAGATTGAAAGTGGTCGTCTTACCGGCCCCATTGGGACCGATCAGGGCGTGCACCGTGCCTTCCTCCACCTGTAGGTCCACCCCATCGACTGCCAGGAAACCCGAGAACTCCTTCCTGAGATCGCGGGCCTCAAGAATCACTTGGCCCATCGTATTTCCTTGCCGCAGACCGATAAACGAAGGCGACATTCGCCCCACGCCTGCCTCGAAAAGCTGAGACTCACTGCTTGACCATCGCGCAGGCAGGGTTGGGTTTGGCGTAGGCATCTTCGGCGCTGACTTTGCCGATGATTTCGTAATAGTCACCGGGAAATTTGGATTGCGATGGCGCCTTCACCCGGGTCAAGTACATCGGCCGGACAAGTTGGTGGTCATCGCGGATCACCCCTTTTTCGACAGAGAAGATATCGATGGGCATCTTCTTCATCATAGGCACCACTTGGCCAGCGTCGTCGGTGCCGACGGCCTTGACCGCCCGCAAGTAATGCAGCGTACCTTCATAGTCAGCCATGTGGGCCCAGCTCGCAGGTTTGCCATGTTTCTGCTGAAAGCGCTTGGACCAGGCGATGGCCTGCGCATTCATCTCGTTGTAGGCAGGCATCACAAAAGTAATTCCTTTGGCGGATTCCTGGCCAATCGCTTCAAGGTCGGGGGCAAAGAAAACCAGCGCAGCGAAGTTCACGCCGGACTGCTGCAGACCGAACTGAAGACCGGACTTAACGATGTTGACAAGGTCGCCACCACTGAACCCGACCCCCACGACTTGGGCCTTGGATGCCTGGGCCTGAAGAACGAATGATGAAACGTCGCCCGCATTGAAAGGAACACGTACATCGCCGACAACCTTACCGCCCGCGGCGGTGATGCCAGATGTGGCCGCCGCACGCGCCGGTGGCCCTGCCGCTGTGTCCTGAACCATCAGAAACCAATTCTTGCTGCCCTTCTCGGTGACGTTGCGGGTGACTGCCGCGGCCAGCGCATAAGAGTCAGGCGCCCAATGAATAGAGTTGGGAAGGCAGCTCTTGCCGATCAATTCTGAACTCAGTGGCACGGTGTGCAGCAAGGTTCGGGTGGGGCGGTCCTTCGCAATGGCCTGCGCCGCCAGCGCAACTGAGGAGCCTGCGAGACCAGCAATCATCGATACGCCATCGCGATCAAACCACTGCGTGATCAATGGTCCGCCCACACTGGGTTTCATCTGGTGATCGGCTACGAGCAGTTCGATCTTCTTGCCAAGCACCGTGCCGCCGAAGTCGTCGATGGCCATCTGAACAGCGACGGCAGAGCCCTTGCCTGTGATGTCGCTGTAGGCTGATGACATGTCGGTGGTCATGCCGATCTTGAATGTGGACCCCGTCTGCGCAGTGGCAGACGTCGCTAGCATGAAGGCACCAGCCAACAGAGCTGGGCAAAGCAAACGGGTGGAAACTCTGGTCAGAGGGCTAGTTGGCATAACGTTGCTCACTTTACGGGTAAGGTCGAATAGAAGGATTAATTGAGATGTCTCGTCATCCTAGGACTGGTGGAATACTCCGAAAATAGTGGATACCCTTGCGTTTAATCAGAAAAACTGAAGAAGGGAAAGGAAAATTTAAACAATAAAAGAATTCAAAATCTGCGGGATCTGTGAACTAATACTCGACGCAGTCTTGGGACCGGTCTGCGGGCTGCAGCTTATGGCACCGGCATCAACGGCACACCTGTTGCACTTCCGAAAAAGTGATCCAAGAAGGGTGCTTGAACGGTGGACTGCTGAGAATCATTGGCTCTACAAAAAGGATAGATATGGACCTCAAACTGCGTGGAAAAAAGGTACTGGTGACAGGCGGTTCTGCAGGCATCGGATTGTCGATTGCCGAGACATTCGCGTCTGAGGGCTGCTCTCTGGTACTTGTGTCACGGGGCGAGCCAGCATTGCGCCTTGTGGCGGACAAGCTAGCCAAGTTGTATCAGGTAGACGTTGCCATCGAGGCGCGGAATATCGAGTTGGATGCGACGATAGACTACCTCGCCGATGCACACGCAGACATTGACATCCTTGTGAACAACGCAGGAGCAATACCTGGCGGCTCGCTTGAACAGCTGTCGCAGCAACGCTGGCGTGAAGGGTGGGAGCTTAAGGTATTCGGCTTTCTGGGGATGACTCGCGCGTTTTACCGGATCATGTGTGCGAGGAAACATGGCGTGATTGTGAACGTCATAGGCGCCTCGGCTTCGGGTATCGATGCCCGCTACATCGCGGGGAGCACCGGCAATGCTTCTCTTGAGGCGCTCACTAAAGGACTTGGCAGCGATGCACCCGAACACGGGGTCCGTGTGGTCGGAGTGAGCCCCGGAATGGTGTTGACCGAACGATTGCAGGCGCTCCTCAAGACGCGGGCGCGCGACAAGTTTGGTGACGAAAATCGCTGGAAGGAACTCGCTGAACATGCGCCGTTCCATCGGGTGGCCAATGTAGAGGAGGTCTCTGCGGCTGCGGTGTTCTTGGCATCGCCGAGGTCCAGTTACACGTCGGGCTCTGTGCTGGTGGTCGATGGTGGCTTTAGCCAGCGATGCAATTGGTGGGGATGAGCCAGATGATGTGGCCAAAGGTACCAACAAGCCAGGCAAACGAGCACGGCCGCAGGGTCGTACCCGTTTGCTCGACCTCACGCGCTAAGACAGTAAGGCGAAGCCAATACGATTGACCGTTCAGCTTCGCACATTAGACCGCGATTGTCATGTTTTACGCAGGGCCTTAATCCGCCGACGAGACTCTTCCGATTTGACGCTTTTCCGAGCTGCGCTTGCAGCGGCCTCTATGTCGGGACATCCTTCTGCGAAGCCACGCAAATGCCTCTTCATAGAAGCAACGACGTCACCTTCGGTGCCGCCGATGGCCTCCAAATACGCTTGGACTCGGCCATCAAGGTCAATAGCTTCGACGACCTCGGTCAGAAAGCCTATGCGCAGCATTTCTGGCGCCTCGATTTCAAGCCCGGTCAAGAAAAGTTTTTTGGATGCAGCAAGACCAAGGTTGCTAACGTATCGACGCAATCCTCCCGGGTAATAGTGGATGGCGAACCTAGCCGCCGGCATGAACATTCGTGACTCTGCAACCCCTAGCCTGACGTCGCAACACAGTGCGAGGTCTGTCCCCCCGCCGTAAACGCCCCCCTGAATTACAGCGACAGTGGGCATGGGAAGCGACTCCAGTGAGTCCAGCATGCGCTCAAATCGGTCGTCCAATTGATCGCCGATCGCGTCGATGGTAAACCCTGAGCAGAAAGTACGACTGCCACGTGCCTGTAAAACTACCGCCCGCGGCCCGAGGCCGACCGCGACCGACTCATTGATGCCGTCCAGTACAGCTTGAATGACGTCAATGTCGGAAGGGTCAAGGCGATTGTGCTGGTCTGGTCGGTTCAGTGTAATGAACAGGAAACCTCCGATTTGCTCCGCCGAAGGTAGGCCTGTGTCGAGAACCAACGTATTGAGCGGCGTGGGAGGTTTCATGCGCGGACCCTTGTCGCTGCTTGCGTGCCAGCGACACACGAATCGCCAATGAGATGGTGGCCCCTCACGAAATCCTCGGGCAGAACTTAGCTTGGGTCGTGCCCAACCACAACAAGCGCGGACGGTCGATTACGTCCAGGAGTTCAAACCAAGCCATCTGAGAATGCCCATGAAAGTAATTTTTCATCCACTAAACCTTCAAGATTAACATGCGTGAATAAAGATACTCTCGCCATAAGAATTTCCGAGAGTATTGCCAGCCATAGAAGTCGTGATCAGTGAGGAAACCACATGATATTGAATAACGATACAAATACATCTGATGATTCTGATACCAAGTCTCTCACCTTAAAGGGCGACATGCTGAGCGGTATGAGGGTGCTTGACCTTAGTCGTGCACTGTCAGGACCTTTTTGCACGATGACTTTAGGAGACTTGGGTGCTGACATCTGGAAGGTGGAACCAGCCGGAGAAGGTGATTTGGCACGCAGTTGGGGACCTTTCGATCGAGGCCAGAGTGTTTACTATCTTTCTACCAATAGAAATAAGCGAGGAATCTGCATAGATTTTCGCAACCCTGAGGCGGTCAATGTTTTACGCGAAATTGCTCTCTCGTGCGATGTCATTGTTGAGAACTTCAAACCCGGAACATTAGAAAAAATGGGGTTTGACGTAGAAGGATTGAGAGCAATTAAACCGAGTCTTATCGTCGCAAGTATCAGTGGTTTCGGATCGAGTGGTCCTATCAGCGACAGAGCGGGATTTGACCAAATTGCACAGGGCCAGTCAGGCTTTATGAGTTTTACAGGTACGCAGGAAACTGGATCGACCAGAGTAGGAGTGGCGATTGGCGATCTGACATCTGGCATGTGGCTCGTTATAGGGATACTTGCTGCATGGTGTGAACGGCTCCAAACCGGAAAGGGTCGCATCATTGAGACATCCCTTTTTGCTGGATTGGTAGGGTTGCTCAGCGTTCAGGGCCAGCGGTATCTGAGCTTGGGCCAGGTTGCCAAGCCGAGCGGAAATTCACACCCCATCATTTCACCTTATGGCGTTTTCCGTGCATCCGATGGTGACTTGAATATTGGAGCCGCGACCCAAAAAATGTGGCTTAAATTGTGTGACTTGATTGGTAGTCCTGAACTTAAATCTGACCCACGTTTTCGGGATAATGCGTGCCGCCATGAAAACCAGGCCATTCTCAAGAGCCTGATCGATCATCGGCTGAGTATGCAAACGCGTGAGCAATGGACGACTCTGTTTGTTGATGCGGGCATTCCTGCCGGCCCTATCAACAGCATGAGTGACGTTTTTGCTGATCCACAATTAGCTCACTTGGCGTTGATAACTCAGGTTGAACATATCGAACTTGGACAAATCGACCAAGTCCTCACGCCGATCCATTCCAATGGTATGCCAGTAGCTGGTGGGCGCAAGGCTCCGCCTACGCTAGGTCAGCACACGCGAGAGTTACTCACGGAAGCGGGTCTCAGTATTGACAAGATCGAGGATTTAATCAAAGAGCAAGTTGTATTCGAAAATTCGTTTGGCAAATAATTTGAAATTACTTTTCAGATACAAGCGTTCAAAACCCAACGGAGGCGTGGGTCTCCGGGTCGGCTTGGTGGTAGTTGCGCACCAGCGGCCCTCAGGCTGCATGCACATATCACTGGGATAGACTGCGTCTGCATGACGCTTGAAGCTGCCCGGATGTTGTTGCTGGCCTAAGCTTTGGCCAGCTAAGTGTTTTTCCCGCGGCGAAAGTCACTTTAAAAATATTGCTGTTTGCTGTTTGCTGTTTGCTGTTTGCTGTTTGCTGTTTGCACTTTGACAGTCAAACCCACTCATCCGACCGATACGGCACCATAAGAAGTAGTAAAAGCAGCCATTTCACGACCAGCCTAAACTGCGAGACGGCTCTTTCTTGACTTCGTCAAAACCACCATCCAGAAAAGGGACGCTAGCGTAAAATATACTGGTGATTTATCCGTGCCCATCGCGACATGACATGAGGAGTACTCCGTGAAACGCGACTCGCCACAAGAAGGACTCAGGCCAACCAAAGGCAGAGCTACGAAGCCCAGCACCAAACCCGATGACAGCGAAAACTGGGACAGCAGGCTCGGCTTTTTAATGCACGATGTATCCAGACTACGACGAAGTGTCTTCGATGAATTTATGAAGCCGATGGGCATGACTCGATCGCAATGGTGGATCCTTGCACACCTGTCGCGCCATGACGGGATGATCCAGAGCGATCTTGCGAACGTTCTGGATATCGGCAAGGCTGCTTTGGGCGGCCTGATAGACAGGCTAGAAGCTTCGGAATTCATAGCCCGCCGTGCAGACGATAGCGATCGCCGGGTGAAGCGTATTTTCCTGAATTTAAAAGGCACACAGATCATTGCGGACATGCGTCTTCGCAGCCATGAAATGAGCGAACGAATCCTTGAAGGCCTAGACAATACATCGCGACTGGCGCTTGTAGAAATGCTCACTCTCGTCAAACACAATTTGCTGACAATCAAGGGGGACGCGTCGGCAGCGTGAGCAGAACAGCCGCGTCCTTTTCATCGATGCGGGCTAGCTTTTTCACTTGTTGGCGACGACCAGATTGAAGAAATAACCTTCTACCTTCTTTTAATCAAGCATATTGTCTGCTTGCATATAATATGCATTTGTAAAACTAAGCCGTCTTACTGGCGGACAACATATGAATTTCGATTTCACAGAAGATCAGATCTCAATAAGGAATGCTATCGAGGAAGTCTGCAAAGACTTCAATGATGACTACTGGCTGCGCAAAGACCGTGAAGGCGGCTTCCCCGAAGATTTTTATGCAGCCATTGCAAAAGCTGGCTGGCTCGGCATTGCCATGCCCGTGGAGTACGGCGGATCAGGGCTTGGGATCGCCGAAGCCTGCTTGATGATGGAGACGGTTTCCAGTTCTGGGGCAGGTCTTTCGGGCGCCTCTGCGATTCACATGAACGTGTTTGGCCTGCATCCTGTCGTGATGTACGGCAACGATGAGCAAAAACGCCGTTGGTTGCCGCCCATCATCAACGGAGAGGCTAAGGCATGTTTTGGCGTTACAGAACCCAACACCGGCCTGAACACCCTTAAGCTCAAAACGATGGCAGTCCGCAAGGGAGACCGCTACATTGTCAATGGACAAAAAATTTGGATATCCACTGCGCAAGTGGCCCACAAAATCCTACTGCTCGCGCGCACGACCCCAATCGAGGAGGTCACTTCTCCCACTCATGGACTCAGCCTTTTTTACACCGACCTCGACCGGTCGAAGATCGAGGTCCGGGAAATTGAAAAACTCGGACGCAAGGCTGTTGATTCCAATCAGCTTTTCATTGACGGGCTCGAGATTCCAGTCGAGGACCGAATTGGCGAGGAAGGCCGGGGTTTTGAATACATTCTCCATGGTCTCAACCCGGAACGTGTTCTGCTCGCCGCGGAAGCCATTGGCCTAGGCCGGGTTGCACTCAAGCGAGCTGCAAAGTATGCGGGCGAACGCATCGTGTTCGACCGGCCTATTGGCAAAAATCAGGGTATTCAGCACCCTCTTGCCGAACGTTGGGTTGAGCTGGAAGCCGGCACCCTGCTGTACCAGCGTGCAGCCTGGCTGTACGACCAAGGACGGACGTGCGGCGCCGAAGCCAATGCGGCGAAATTCCTTTGTGCCGAGGCAGGCTTTCGTGCTTGCGAAACCGCAGTGCTCACACATGGTGGCATGGGCTACGCAAAGGAGTATCACGTCGAGCGATATTTCCGCGAATCCATGCTGCCGCGGATTGCGCCTGTATCGCCACAGCTGATACTTTCTTTTATTGCGGAAAAAGTGTTGCAATTGCCCAGGTCGTACTGATCATCGGCCGATTGCACGAACGTGGCACCTCAAACCAGCCTCAACGGGCAACAGTGGCGAACGGCACTCACTTTTAAAAAGAACGGTACACAAGTCACAGATCAATTAGCGCAAGAGCTGTCAAGAAAATAATATTTGCCATAGCTTGGGCTCGAGGGCAAAAGATGCCTAAGCGGCAAACCGCTGGGCTAGAGCGAGAACGCGCTGAGCCTGCTTTAGGTGGGGCATGTCGAGCATTTTTCCCTCCAGCCCAACCGTCCCCATACCTGGATTACTAGCAAACAATTCAACAACCCTTCGCGACCAGACCAGTTCTTCATCACTTGGAGTGAAGGCTGCATTGATGGCTTCCACCTGATTCGGATGGATAGCAATTTTTCCGGTGAACCCGCGCTGTCGAGCGGCTTTCGCGTCGCGGACCAGACCGGCTTCATCGCCAAAATCACCCCAGATAGTATCAATGGGCTGGACGCCAGCGGCCACTGCTCCCGCCAGGCAGAGCGCACGAGCCAGCTGATATACAGAATCGTATTCGCCGTCGGTTCGGCGATTGGTGCTGGCGCCAAGCGCAGCGGCAATATCTTCCGCCCCCCAGGTCAGGGCAGCGAGCCTCGCGCTGCATCCCTCGTACGAACCCAGCGTGAACAAAGACTGAGCTGTTTCAGTGGCCACCGGCATGATGCGGATCGAACCCTGCCCGACGCCCTCCCGAGACTCCAGCGCATCCAGGTAGTGTGCAAGCTGGACAATATCCAGCGCTGAATTGACCTTGGGCAGGACAATGCCGTCTGGCGCACCAGCCACAATTGCCAAGTCAAGAAGGGCTGCCGGTGTGGACAACGGGTTAATCCGAACCCAGAGTTGTTGCTTGCCGCGCTGACTGCGGCTGCGCAGGTAGTCCAGCGCCATCTCGCGTGCAATATGGGTACGCGACGGCGCCACCGCATCTTCAAGGTCAAGGATGAGGGCGTCTGCTCCCGTGGCTTCGCCCTTGGACAATTTTCGCTCACTGTCGGCCGGGATAAACAGCATGGAACGAAGCGGCGCAAAAGGGTCTGGCTCCCTGCTGAGACCAGCGCCGGCTGGAGGAATGAAAATTTTCATATGTCAGGCCTTCGTTCCCACGCTGTCTAATGGACTTCTGTGCATCAACGCAACCCTTTTGCAGGTGGCAACCACTTCGTTGCGCTGGTTCCATGCGGTGTGCTGGAACACCACAATGCCGTTGAGTGGACGGGACTTGCTTTCCCGCTTTTCAAGCACCGCAGTTTCTACATGCAGCGTATCGCCTGCAAAAACAGGCTTCGGAAAGCGAACTTCGTCCCAACCGAGGTTACCTACGGTCGTGCCAAGTGTGGTGTCACCGACTGATATGCCAACCATCAGGCCAAGGGTAAAAACGCTGTTCATCAGCGGCTTGCCGAACTCGGTGCCTTTTGCGTATTCAGCGTCAAGATGAATTGCCGCAGGATTGTGGGTCATCGTGCTGAAAAGAACGTTATCGGTTTCGGTAACCGTTCTCCGGATGTCGTGCCTGAAAACCTGTCCTACCTGAAATTGCTCAAAATAAAGTCCGGCCATTGTCACCCTTTTATTTGATATGATTGCATACAGTATTGAATAGTACCTTATTTCTGAACCTTACCTTCTTGTGATGGCTGTCGTCTTTTTCATCAAAAAGTCTGCAAATCAGAGTCAAAGTTATCTGGTTGATACCTATCAGAACCGTGAAGTTGGAGCCTTCAGTTGCTCATAGGCACAGTCGGGGGCCAGCTCAGCAGTCCCGACGTGACAGGGGACCGATCTGCGCGTCGCGCAAAGTACGGGCCAGCGGACATTGAATTCTTTTGAGTGCGAACTGAGACTAACCCTTTTTAATATTTCAGCGAATGTCAATACCTTCTGAAACAAACACGCAGGTGTTACTCACCTCCCGGCCCAATGGAATCCCACAAGCGGAACATTTTCAGATCGTTGAAACCGCAATGCCGGCTCTGGAGTCCGGGCAATTTCTGGTCCGCAACGAATTTCTGTCGGTAGAACCGGCCATGCGGGGCTGGGTCAATGCGGCAGCGAATTACTCTGACCCTGTTCCTTTGGGCAGCGTCATGCGCAGCTTTGCTGCGGGCGTGGTGGTGGCTTCGCGTCACCCAGCCTATGCAGAAGGCGATCGCGTGATGGGCATGCTGGGTTGGCAGACTTATGCTGTGAGCGATGGCAGCACCATACGCCGCAAGGTGCTTGAGCACGATCTGCCTCTGTCCCTTTCTCTTGGTGTTTTGGGAATAAACGGCGTAACCGCTTATTTCGCGCTCACCGAGGTGGGCGAGCCGCGTCCTGGTGACACGGTGGTGGTGTCCACCGGCGCTGGCTCGGTGGGATCTGCTGCAGGGCAAATCGCAAAACTGATGGGCTGCCGTACCGTTGCCATTACTGGCGGACCGGTAAAGATGCAGATGTGTCGGGATGAATTCGGCTATGACGTAGCCGTTGATTACAAAGCTGCTGGTTTTGCCGAAGCACTGGCACTGGCCTGCCCTGATGGCGTTGACGTGTATTACGACAATACATCAGGCCCGATCTCCGATGCGGTTGTGCGCCACATCAACAAGCGCGCAAGGATCGTCATTTGCGGCACAGCTTCGATCTCAAACTGGGAGCCCTGGCCTAGCGGTCCAAGGGTTGAGCGACACCTTTTAAACAAAGCTGCGCGCATGCAGGGCTTTCTGGTGTGGGACTACGAACACCGCTATGAAGAAGCCATCTCAAAACTGGCTTGCTGGGTGCGCTCTGGCAGCCTGCGCTACCGGGAAGAAATCCTCGACGGAATGGTCGCCGCCCCTGATGCTATTGCCGGTCTCTATCGAGGAGAAAATTTCGGCAAACGGGTTATTCGCGTTTAGCATATGGATTGAATGCATCCAGTTTTCCATTAGAACCACTTATGCACCCCGCTGATAAATGCACTTAGGGCGGGAAGTAAGCGGTGTGAACGATGACCCGCCTTCAACAACGCAGCCTTACCAACCGTTAGCCCAGGAGACAAAGATGTTCCAGCAGGAAAAAATCATCATCAGTTGCGCTGTAACGGGCGCCATTCACACGCCCTCCATGTCGGCACATTTGCCGATCACGGCAGACGAAATTGCGGAGGCTTCGATTGCCGCGTGCGAAGCGGGTGCGGCGATCATCCACCTGCACGCACGGGACCCTGTCACCGGCAAGCCCGACCAGCGACCTGTGGCCTTCGAACCCTTCCTCAAGCAGATCAAGGCGCGAAGCAAAGCCATCATCAATCTGACGACAGGCGGCTCGCCCTACATGACGGTGCAGGAGCGCATGCAGCCTGCCAAGGTGCTCAAGCCCGAAGTGGCATCGATGAACATGGGCACCATGAACTTCGGCCTCTTTCCCATGCTGAACCGATACAAGGAGTTCAAATTCGACTGGGAAAAGCCTTACCTTGAAGGCAGCAAGGACCTGATATTTCGCAATACCTATGGCGACCTTGAAACCGTGCTGACCGAACTCTCGGTCAATGACACGCGGTACGAGTTTGAATGCTATGACACCTCGCACCTTTACAACTTGGCGCACTTTGTCGAGCGTGGCTTGGTCAAGGCGCCCATTTTTATCCAAACCGTGTTCGGTATCTTGGGCGGCATAGGCACACACCCTGATGACGTCATGCACATGAAGCGCACCGCCGACCGTCTCTTTGGGGACAGCTACCGATGGTCTGTGCTGGGGGCGGGCGCCAGCCAGATGAAGATTGCCGCCATGGCCGCTTCGATGGGCGGCAATGTGCGAGTTGGTCTTGAAGACAATCTATGGATTGCCAAGGGAAAGCTGGCCACCAGCAATGCCGAGCAGGTGCTGAAGGTGCGCGAGATACTCGAAGGCCTGGGGCTGGCGATTGCAACGCCTGATGAAGCGCGTGAAATACTTCAGCTCAAAGGCTCTTCAAAGGTAGCGTTTTGATGTTTGCCCGTCACGGTTTTTTTGGCCTGAATTCCGGTGCAAGTTGATCTGGAAACAGGCAGCAGCTAAGCCCCATGCAGTAGACGCTACCGATCACCTTCTAGCGGGCCACAAGCGCTTCAGACGCCCCTTCTGGCAACGTTTCCACCCAGAACAGAAAGTTCTCCAATGAATCCCTCACCCCTTGCCGGCATTCGCGTACTTGACCTATCAAAAGTGCTGGCAGGACCTCTGTGTGCACAGTACCTAGGCGACATGGGTGCCGATGTCATCAAAATCGAAACGCCAGATCAGGGAGACGAAACCCGCCGCTGGCCGCCGTTCCGCGAGGCTGGAAACAACACGACAGGGGCCGTTTTTTTGAGCGCCAACCGCAATAAGCGCAGTCTTTGCGTAGATTTAAAAACCGAGGCAGGCCGAGACGTGATCCACCGGCTCGCGAAATGGGCAGATATCGCAGTGGCCAGCTTCGGCCCTGGCGTTGCAGAAAAACTGGGGGTAGATGCAAAGACTTTACGCAGTTGCAACGCGCGCCTGATTTACTGCGACATCTCGGGCTTTGGCAGTCAGGGACCGATGCGTGATGGCAAGGGCTACGATGTCATTTTGCAATCCTTCACCGGCATGCTCGCTATCACCGGCGAGCCGAACGGGCCGCCGGTACGCAGCCCATTTTCACCCGTCGATCAGGCCACTGGCCTTCAGGCAATGATAGGCATACTCGCCGCGCTTTACCGTCGCGAACGCACCGGTGATGGCGGCACTGTTGAAGCCTCGCTGTTTGACACGGCGACCGGCCTGCTGGGCTATTTCCTGCAAAGCTTCTGGGAGCGGGGTACGGAACCCGAAAAGCCAGGATCTGGCCACGAGTCGCTGTGCCCGTACCAAGTGTTTGAAACGGCAGACAAACCCCTGATCCTCGGAGTTGCCAACGACACCCTTTGGAAGAGGTTCTGTGAGATGAGCGCAATGAACGACATCGTCGACCATCCAGATTACAGAACCAATGCCGACCGGGTACGCAATCGTGCTAAAACCGTTGCGCTTGTCGCGCGAGCATTGCTGAGCCGCGGGCGAGATGCTTGGTTAAAACAGCTTGACGAAGCCGGCATACCGGCTTCGCCATTGCACACGCTTGGCGAACTGTCAGAGCATCCGCACACGCGAGAAAGTGGGATGAAATTTGACTACAACCACCCGGTGCTTGGAAAACTCAAGGGCGTCGCACAACCTCTGCGCTTTGACGGCGAGCGCACACAACTGCGCAGGCCCCCGCCGCTACATGGCGAGCACAGCCAGGAAATACTTCAGGAGCTGGGATATAGCGACCAGGAAATCCAGGATCTGCTGAAGGAAAAAACCTAGGACGAATCAGACCCCAGTGGCCTGCGCGGAGGCTAACTTGATCTTTCAAAGATCAAGCAAGTACCTCGCGCCAAATTTCAATACAAACAGTTTTGGAGACATCACGATGACATTATTCAAGAGCCTGACTTTTTTAATATTCGCCGCCTCCGCGTTGGCTGGCCATGCACAGGTTTATCCCTCAAGGCCGATCAAGCTCATCGTTCCTTACGCGGTCGGCCAGGGCACTGATATTGCTGCTCGCTATTTAGGCGACGAACTGGGTAAATCCTTGAAGCAGACAATTGTTGTGGATAACCGGCCGGGCGCTGGTGGGAACATTGGCACACAAATAGCAGCAAAGTCGGCGCCCGATGGCTACACCCTCATTATTGGTACCAACGCGACACATGCGGCCAACTCATTTTTGTACACCAATCCAGGGTTTGATCCACAGACCGATTTCGAGCCTATCGGAATGGTTGGCATATTGCCTCTCGTGTATGTCACCGCACCAAACAACACGATCAATAACATTTCCGATCTGGTGCGTGCCTCTCGCGTGAAGCCGGACGCACTCAATGTGGCGATTTCAACAACGACCTGCCGCATGGCGCATGAGCTGTTCAAGCAACGCGCCGAGGCGCCGATGTTTCCTGTGGATTTCAAAGGCAGTGCGCAGGCACTTACCGCAGTGATAGGTGGCCAGGTTGAATACATGGTCGACACCATTACCTCTTTACGCACTGCTGTCCTGAATGGTCAGGTCAAGGCATTGGGCGTTACCTCTGCCAAGTCAAGCAGGCTGTTGCCCGGCGTGAAGTCGATTGCAGAACAGGGCATAGCGGGCTACGAACTGGTGGGCTGGACAGTGTTGTTTGCACCGAAAGGCCTGCCGCCTGATGCGGCGCGAACTTTGACAGCCGCAGTCGCCGCTACGCTAGGACGACCAGATGTGCAGGAAAAACTGCTTCAACTGGGCATAGACCCCGTGGCAATTACTGGCGAGCAGCTCAAGGCATTCACTGCCAGCGAGAAAGAAAAATGGGGGCGTCTGATTCAAGGCGCCGGCCTTAAACCCGGTTGACGAGGTGATGGGTTTGCCGACTTGCCGAGTTACTTGTGCGGTCGCTTTGAGGACCTTATGAAGCACAGATGAACGTGCTCGCCTCAATTGAGCAGCATGTATCCGGCATCATTACCGATTAAACAAGACCGAGGCTTTAGCCAACGACATATCGGCCCTAGACCGAATCAAGCGGTTTCGTCGTGGCGCTTCGTGCCTGCTGAATATTGTGTTTGGCTACCCTGGCTGACGAGCTGACAGGTTAAAACCCGTGTAGCCGTTGGCCGCTACCTCAGCGCACTTCTTGCGGTAGACGCCAACGCCGCCGACATAAGGCATGAAGACGCGAGGCTTGCCGGGCACATTGGCGCCGACATACCAGGATGCGCCCTTGGGCATCAGGGTGCGATCGGCCAGCTCGTTGACGTGTGAGACCCAGGCTTCCTGCGCACCTGCTTCTGGGTCTATGCGCTGGACATTGTTCTTGCGCAGATAGGTCAGGCAATCGGTAATCCATTCGACATGCTGCTCGATGGACACCACCACATTGCTCAAGACCGACGGGCTACCCGGCGCGGTAATCATGAACAGGTTGGGCAGGCCTGCCGTCATGATGCCTAAATAAGTACGCGGGCCGTGCTCCCACTGGTCGCGCAGGTTTGCACCACCCTTCACACGAATGTCCATTGCCAGCAGCGTACCGGTCATCGCGTCAAAGCCAGTGGCAAAGATGATCACGTCCAGCGCGTAGTCGCCATCCGGCGTGCTAACGCCGTCTGGCCTGATGTTGGTAATGGGGGCTTTCTTGATGTCGACCAGATGCACATGCGGCTGATTGAAGGTCTGGAAGTAGTCCGAATCGGCACACAGGCGTTTGGTGCCAATGCGGTAGGTGGGTGCCAGCAAATCGGCGACTTTAGGATCCTTGACGATGCTGCGGATCTTGCCCCGTACAAAGTCGGCTGCCGTCTGGTTAGCCTTCTCGCTCACCAGCAAATCGTTGAAGGCGCGCGTCAGACCTATGCCGCCATCGTTCCATAACGCTTCGTAAGTACCCTCGCGCTCTTCGGCAGACACCTCCAGCGCAGACTTGGTGGGTACGTTGAAGTACGAGACGCCGGAAGGCGATTCACGCGCCTGCTTGCGTACCTGAGGATAACGCTGCTTGGTGGATGTTTCCATTTCAGGCGTAATCGTCTTGTTGCGTGCAGGCAGACTGTAGTTGGCCGTGCGCTGAAAGACGTAAAGCGCTTTGGCCTGCTTTGCCACCTGCGGAATCAGCTGTATACCGGATGAACCTGTGCCAATCACGCCAACGCGCTTGCCAGTCAGGTCAACCGCCTCCTGCGGCCAGAAGCCGGTGTGGTACCACTTGCCCCGGAAGCTGTCGAGACCCGCCACTTCGGGCAGCTTAGCAGTCGACAAGCAACCCGTTGCCATGATGCAGAACGGCGCCTGCACGGCATCGCCCTGGTTGGTTTTGACCGTCCAGATGTTTGCAACCGGGTCAAACTCTGCGCCTTCAACCCGGGTCTCAAGCTGGACATGGCGGCGCAGGTCAAAGCGGTCCGCCACGTGGTGTATGTACTTGAGGATCTCAGGCTGGGTCGCGTAGCGCTCGCTCCATTTCCACTCCTGCTGCAGCTCTTCTGAAAAGGAGTATGAGTACTCCATGCTTTCGACGTCACAGCGGGCACCCGGGTAACGGTTCCAGTACCAAGTGCCACCCACGTTGTCACCAGACTCAAAAACCTTAACCTTCATGCCCAGCTTCTGAAGTCGGTAAAGCATGTACAGGCCGGCGAATCCGGCTCCCACGATCACTGCATCGTAGCGGTCAGTATCGGCAGTCCTGCCAGCTTGTTTGTCATCCAACATCGTCATCTCTCTTTGTTCTGTGGTTTCATGAAGCAATCAATGCAGCACCAACTGCGGTAGTTTATTTTTTTGCGCGCGCGTCGCAATAACCTTTGAGCGCTGCGCCTGCTTCTTGCAGCAACTCAGCAACCTGCTCGACGTGGTTAGACAGACGGGCAAAACCGTGCGCCAGTCCCTCGACGCGGCGCAGCTCGACATGAACGCCCGCCTCTTTCAACCGACGGGCGTAGTCTTCACCCTCGTCGCGCAAAACGTCGTACTCAGCGGTCGCAATCCAGGCCGGTGGGCTGCCTGCCAACGACGGGTGTTGCAGTGGTGAGATACGCGGGTCCGCCCACAGCGCCTTCGGGGCGTAATGGCCGAAGAACCACTGCATGTCTGAGCGCGTCAGCGGCAGTCCCTCGCCAAAGTCGATGTAACTTGACCGCTCCGTGTTGGCATCCGTCACCGGGTATAGCAACAGCTGCAGCGCGCAGTCAACCTTGCCGCGCAGGCTGTTGAGCGCCGCGGTAGCCAGATTGCCGCCCGCACTATCGCCACCGACTGCCAGTGGAAGACGCTTGCCCATGAGAGTTTCAAGCTCTTTCGCGGCCCAGGTGATCGCGTCTTCGGCATCTTCAAGGCCGGCCGGAAACGCAAACTCCGGCGCAAGGCGATAGTCCACCATCAGCACAGCGCAGTCGCTGTAATGCACCAGGTTGCGCGCCAGGATGTCGTAATCGTCTAGCGTGCCACATACCCAGCCGCCACCGTGAAAGTAAACGGTCAGGCCATGCTCGGCATTTTGGGAGCGGTACAGTCGCGCCGGCACCGAACCTGATCGCATGGGTATCTTGAAGTCGGAGACATTGCCAACCTCAGGACCCGCGCCCAGACCACTGCGGCCACTCGCCACCAGGTCGCGCGCCTGCTGCGGCGACCCGCCAGATAACGCCGGCCGGTTTGCAGCGCGCGCTGCGTCCATCATCTTTATAACGAAGGGGTGTAAGGGCATGTTTCGCAACCTCCCTCAGGGCACCAGCACCACGCGGCCCATCACCTTGCCTGCTCGCAGGTCTGCTAGCGCCTCGTTGGCGTCTTCTAACCGGCGTTTGTCCAGTGGAATCACCGGCATGCCTTTGGTCTGCACCAGCTGCACCAGCTCGCGCAACTCACCCGGGCTGCCAATGTAGCTGCCGACAATACTTGCCGCGCGCATGGTGACCATGGGGACCGAAAGCGACATTGCGCCGCCAAAAAGTCCCACGACAACCAGCTTGCCACCCTTATCCAGCAACCTGAAACCAAGTGCAGCCGTTTCGCCGCTACCCACCAGATCGAGTACAAAATAAACCGGCGCACCCAGCTCGTGACGAATCTGCTTATCAACGTCAGGCGCCTTCGGGTCTATGGCTGCAATCGCTCCCGCATCCAGAGCCGCCTTGCGCTTGAGCGGGTCCAGCTCGACCACAACCGCTCCCTTGCCGCCCATCACCCTGACCAAGTTGATGGCCATCATGCCCAGACCACCAGCGCCAATGACGAGTACCGGGTCGTCGGCCAGTCGTGGGCCGGCTTTTTTTAATGCGCTGTAAGTCGTGAGTCCAGAGCACGCCAGCGGCGCCGCAGCAACAGGGTCTACGCCTTTAAGGTCTATGAGGTAACGGTCGTGGGGTACCACGATATGGTCGGCATAACCGCCTTCGCGGTTAACGCCCAAAAATCGCGGTGCGGTGCACAGATGCTCATCGCCCTGCTTGCAAAAGGCGCATTCGCGGCAACCTATCCAGCTGCAGATCAGGCATTTGTCGCCCACCTTCACATCTTTTGAATCCGGGCCAACGGCAACGACCTGACCACTCGATTCATGACCCATGGTCAGCGGAAATTTCACGCGTCCCTCAAACGACATGGTCTGGTCATTGCCCAGGTCATAGCCCCCCTCCCAAATGTGTACATCGCTGTGGCATACACCGGCGGCTAGCACCTTGAGGACGACCTCAGATCCGGTCGGTTGAGGCAAGGGTTTGTCCGCCGGCACCAGTTTCGCGCGAAAACCAGGCAGGTGAAAGCATCTCATGTTCATCGTCATGTCTCCTTTTGTCTCTTGCATATTATATTTATGCATACTACCAGTCAAGAGTGATTGTGCAGACGCTGCACCTAGTTTGAGATGCGTAGGCCGCCAGCTCAGCCACGGGTCAAATACTATGGGCTAGGACCCTGCGCAACAAGTCAAATAAACAGAATGATTGTTCAGTAAATCTGACGCCGGCATGACTACCACTGGAACCCATTTTTGATTTGCAGTATTGTTTGATTCGGCCATGACCTTGCGAATTACTATTGAATTTTGAATAGTCCTTCAATTCATTTGACTTGTCATGAGGGGCGTTGAGGCGTACCTTAGCTGACCATACAACATCAAAGTTCGTAGGAGACAAGCAATGCTCAATCGCAGATCTGCCATCGCCGCTGGTTTGGCCCTTCTGCTTTTGGGCGCCATGTCAGAGCCTTTTGCGCAGACTGGCGACTTCCCATCGCGCCCTATTACGCTGATCGCACCTTTTCCGGCGGGGTCAGTGACCGATGCCGTGACCCGCGTGCTTGCCAATGCGCTGACACAATCGCTTGGCAAGCCGGTGATTGTGGAGAACAAGGCTGGCGCCCAAGGCACGATTGGAGCCGCGTATGTGGCAAAGGCAAAACCAGATGGGTACACGCTTCTGGTCGGCTCTTCAGTCATGTTTGTGGCCAACAGTCTGTTCAAGGAGTTGTCATACGATCCCGTTGCGAGTTTCACGCCAGTAGCAAACGTCGGCTCAACCGCAATGATGTTCATGGTGTCGCAGTCTTCCCCGTACCGGACAGTTGCCGATCTGGCAGCAGCCCAGCGGACAAGCGCCCAGCCCGTCAGTATGGGTTATGGCTCACCAAGCGGCCAGGTTGCCGTGGCATTGTTTTCAACCGTCACCAAATCGGAACCTCTTGGCATAGCTTACCGTGGCATTCCTCAAGCCCTGACGGACATGTTGGGCGGACAGATCCAAGTCGCTGTGGTGGATATCGGGAGCGCGATGGCACAGATAAACGGGCAAAAGGCGCGAGCTCTCGCTATTTCATCTGCAAGCCGCTACCAAGGTGCGCCTGATGTACCAACTTTGCAAGAGGCTTTTCCTCGCGCTAGCGGCACGCTAGAGACGCTTATATCCGTGATGGCGCCAGCCGGTACGCCAGCGCCCATAGTCGCTTCTCTGAACTCGGCCATACGGTCTGCGATGGCGACAACAGAGGTCAAGGCGCGGTTTCAGGTTCTGAATACCAAGGTCATGCCGATGGACAGCAAGCAGCTGGAAGAACGCATACGCACAGACAATCCGCGTTGGGTTGAATTGATTAAAAAAGCGGGCATTGAACGGCAGTGATCCGCACGGCGCTGAATCGCATACGTACAGAGCAGAATGAATTTGAACAAGCAATTTACATGGAGATGAAGTGAACGAAACACTGACCACAGTGGCAACTCCCAAAGTGCCCAAGGCCCTTGCCTCAATGGCCGCAAAAAAGCTGCTGATCAACGGCAAATGGGTTAACGCCGCATCCGGCAAGACTTTTGAAAGCATCAACCCGGCCACGGGCGAAGTCCTGGCGCACATCGCTGAGGCTGGTGAAAGTGATGTAGATGCTGCCGTTAAGGCCGCACGCAAGGCATTCAATACCACCTGGGGAAGTACCAAACCGGTCGAACGCCAGCGGCTGCTGCTTAAACTGGCCGATCTCATCGACCGTGACTACGACGAGTTCGCGATGCTGGACACCCTGGAAATGGGAATGCCCATTTCACGCAGCTCTGCCGGCCGGCAAAGAGTCGTTGGCATGATCCGCTTTTACGCCGGATTAGCCACCGCCATTCATGGACAGAATATTTCAAACTCACTGCCTGGTTCCGTACTGTCGTACACAGTCAAGGAGCCTGTCGGCGTGGTCGGCGCCATCGTTCCATGGAACGGCCCACTCAGCCAAGCAGTATGGAAAGTTGCACCGGCTCTGGCTACAGGTTGCACTTTAGTGCTGAAACCTTCCGAGCAGGCCAGCCTTTCCCCGCTGAAATTGGCAGAACTGATAGAAGAAGCCGGCTTTCCGCCCGGCGTGATGAACGTGGTCACTGGCGCAGGAGCCACAGGTGCAGCCGTCGCGGCGCATCCAGACATTGACAAGGTGGGCTTTACCGGCTCTACCGCGACAGGCCAGGCCATCGTTCGAGCATCAGCCGGTAACCTGAAACGGCTCTCACTGGAGCTGGGTGGCAAGTCACCCGACATCATCTTCGCCGATGCCGACCTTGATGCGGCCGTGGCCGGAGCAGCCATGGCCGTGTTTACCAACTGCGGACAGATATGTATCGCCGGCAGCCGACTGTTTGTAGAGCGCAGCATCCATGACGAATTCGTTCACCGTGTCGCTGAACTAGCGGGCAAAATGCGCGTCGGCTCTCCGCTGAACCCGTCGACAGAGCTGGGACCGCTTGCTTCAAGGCTGCAGTTCGACAAGGTGATGGGATACATCAAAAGCGGGCATGACGAAGGCGCCAAAGCACTTTCAGGCGGCGCAAGTGCAAACACCGGAGAACTCGCGAACGGATGTTATGTGCAGCCGACTGTGTTTTCGGGCGCACGGGACGACATGAAAATCGTGCGCGAGGAAATTTTTGGCCCCGTCATCAGTGCCATGCCCTTCGACAGCGTGGAAGAAGTTGTCCAGCGCGCCAACAACACCAGCTACGGCCTTGGTTCCGGCGTCTGGACGCGCGACGTGAGCAAGGCACACCAGGTTGCTGGCGCCCTCAAGGCCGGCACGGTATGGGTCAATTGCTACCTGCAGCTCGACCCGGCCATTCCTTTTGGCGGCTACAAAATGAGCGGCTATGGCCGTGAGTCCGGCACCGAGCACATGGATCACTATCTCAATACAAAGTCGGTGGTCGTCAGACTCAGCTGATCCGCTATTGCAGCAAGAAAAGCAGCTGGCGACTAAGCATTTTTCCGCACATATAGCGCTATGAATATGTCAGTTCACAAGGGGATCACTTGAACAGTTACCAGATCGTCGAGTGGGGCAAGCCACTACAGCTTCGACTGCTCGAAAAACCGGTGCCGCAAGGCGACGAAGTGCTCGTCAAAATCACTGCCGCGGGTGTGTGTCACAGCGATGTGCATATTCGTGCAGGATATTTTGATCTTGGGGGCGGCAAAAAACTGACCGCCGAACAATTTGGCTCCAAATTGCCAATGACACTGGGCCACGAGATGGCTGGAACCGTCGCTGCCGTGGGTGGCGACGTCAAAGGTCTGACAATTGGGGAGCCGGTGGTGGTCTACCCCTGGATCGGATGCGGCGTCTGCTCGCACTGCCTGGACGAGCGGGACACCGACTGCGAAGCACAACGCAGCCTTGGCTCGCGGCGTGATGGTGGTTTCAGCCAATACGTCCTGGTGCCGAAAAGTCGATATATCGTCGCGTCCCATGACGTGGACCTGAATCTTGCTGCAACATTTGCCTGCTCGGGTCTGACTTCTTACGGCGCCTTGAAGAAAATGCCGGCCATGACCTCAACCGACCGGTTGCTGATCATTGGTGCCGGAGGCCTGGGACTGGCGGCAGTATCGATTGCACCACTTGTGACGAAGGCGGAGCTGATCGTCGCTGACCTTGATGATGACAAACTTCAGGCGGCTTCTGCTCTTGGCGCGCACCAGATATTCAATAGCAGCGGCAGTGATGTAGCGGCAGACCTCAAACGTGCGGCAGGCGGGCCAATAAGAGGCATCATTGATTTTGTCGGCACGCGTCAAACTGCTGAGCTCGCGATGGCAGTTGCGGTCAAGGGCTCCGTCATCGTCATCGTCGGGATGATGGGCGGCAGCCTGGAGATTCCTCTGGCCATGTTGTCTCCCAGAAATCTCACCATTCGCGGCTCTCATGTCGGCACGCTTGATGAACTCAAGGAGCTTATCCGCTTTGCGTCAGATGGCCTCTTGCAGCCAATACCTGTTTCCACTAAACCGATGAACGAAATCAACCAGATCATTGACGATCTCGAACTTCGGCGGTTTGTCGGGCGGGTCGTCGTCAAGCCGCAATGACTGAATTCAGCAAGACTGACCTGCTCCCCACAAACCGTACCCCTTATTCTTCCAAGAAGTCCGTCACTCAGGCGGCGGATTTTCATAGAGCCGGTCTTTGTCCAGCATGATTTCATGGTGACCCGCACCACTTGCCATCATCGGGAAGCAGTTCTCCTGTGCAGCGACGGCCACATCCAACAAGTAAGGCCCGTCATGCGCAAGGCAACTCTTCAAGGCCTGCTCCAGCTCGGCCGGGTCACTGACCTTGGCGCCGCGCCAGCCAAAGGCAGCAGCCAGCGCCACAAAATCAGGCAGCGAGTCGGTATAGCTGTGGCTGTAGCGGCTGCCGTGGTTTAACTGCTGCCACTGCCTTACCATGCCCATGTAGCCGTTGTTTGAGATGATCAGCTTGACCGGCAATCCGTGCTGCTTGCCGGTGGCCAGTTCCTGGATGTTCATGAGCACAGACGCATCGCCGCTGACACAAACGACTGTCTTGTCAGGATGAGCGATCTGCGCGCCAAGCGCGGCTGGCAGACCATAACCCATGGTGCCAGCACCGCCCGACGTCAGCCAGCGCCCGGGCTTGTCAAACCGCAGATACTGCGCCGCCCACATTTGGTGTTGACCAACATCCGTAGAGACGATGTAGTCATCACCGCGCTGGTGCAACAACTTGTCGAGTGTGTGTAAAAGATTTTGGGGGCGGATGGCTGTGTCGTGGTCGGCAAACGCAAAACAGTCCGCCTCGCGCCATTGAGCGATCCGCTTCCACCAGGCTTGCAGGTCAGCAGCAAAGGGCACACCGGCCAGTTCAGCTTCAATCAGCGCAAGTATTTCACCGCAATCACCCACGATGGGCACGTCGACCTGGATGATCTTGTTGATCGACGACGGGTCGATGTCAATATGGATTTTTTTTGCAAAGGGCGCAAAGTCTTCCAGACGACCCGTGATGCGGTCGTCAAAGCGCGCGCCGACGCAAACGATCAGATCGGCCTCGTGCATCGCCAGGTTAGCCTCTACTGTGCCATGCATGCCCAGCATACCGAGAAAGCTGTCGTGACTAGCCGGGAAAGCACCCAGACCCATCAGAGTCAATGTGCAAGGCGCGCCAGTGGCTTTGACCAGGCGCGTAAAACCAGCGCAGGCAGCTTCGCCTGAGTTGACCAGACCGCCACCCCCATAAAAAATCGGCCGACGCGAATGTCGAATCAGTTCTGCTGCGGCATGAATGTTTTCACCCAACGGTTGCAGCGGCGGTCCAAGGTCCGCTTGCGGCATATCGCGCGCCAGTTGCGGCAAGGAAAGCTCCTGCTGGATATCTTTTGGGAAATCAATCACCACCGGACCAGGCCGTCCACCAGCGGCCACCGCGAACGCCTTACGAACCACTTCAGCGACTTCGCCGACATGGCTGATTTGGTGGTTCCACCGCGTTGCGGCTTTGGTCAGACCGACAGCATCACACTCTTGGAAAGCATCGGTGCCGATCAGCTTTGACGATACCTGCCCGCTGATGCAAACAATGGGAATCGAATCACACAATGCATCAACCAAGCCGGAGATGGTATTGCATATGCCGGGTCCAGAGGTGACCAAGACAACCCCTACCTTGCCCGTGCTCCTTGCGTAGCCTTCAGCCGCGTGAACTGCGGCCTGTTCGTGCCGTACCAGTACATGACGCAGCCGCGCGTCCTGAAACAGCGCATCGTACACGGGTAGTACAGCGCCGCCCGGGTAGCCAAACAGCGTGTCAACGCCGATCTCCACCAGGGTATCGACCAGGATTTCGGCACCATTGCTACGAGCTGGTGGGTCTGCCAAAGCGGTGTCAGCTGACTCCTGTTGGCTCCGATTGCCACGAACCTTGCCGGTTAAAGATGCGGTCATTGCAACGGGCTACCGGATAGCGGCGGCGATCGTCTTTCCAAGATCGCGTGTGCTGCCGGTTCCACCCATGTCGCGAGTCAATGGGGCATGTGCAGGTCCTGCTGCCAGAACTTCCCGAATGGCCTTGAGAACCGCATCGTGAGCATCTTGGTGTCCAAGAAATTCAAGCATCAACGCGCCAGACCAGATCTGTCCAATTGGATTGGCAATACCCTTGCCCGCAATATCAGGTGCAGATCCGTGTACAGGCTCAAAAAGGCTCGGGTGGGTTCGAGCCGGATTGATATTGCCCGAAGGGGCTATGCCGATGGTTCCAGTGCACGCAGGCCCCAAGTCCGACAGGATGTCGCCGAAAAGGTTGCTGGCGACAACAACATCGAACCAGTCAGGATGCAGGACGAAGTTTGCAGTGAGTATGTCGATGTGAAACTTGTCGGTACGAACGTCAGGATAATTTTTTGCCATGGCCTCTACCCGCTCATCCCAGAACGGCATGGTGATAGAAATTCCGTTCGACTTGGTGGCCGATGTCAAGTGTTTTTTCGGTCGCTTTGACGCAAGCTCGTACGCATACTTGAGTACACGATCAGTTCCAACGCGGGTAAAAACGGATTCCTGAATGGCCATTTCCCGTTCTGTTCCGGCGAACATGCGACCGCCCGCATTGCTGTATTCACCCTCGGTATTTTCGCGAACGATGTAGAAGTCAATGTCGCCCTCTTTACGGCCGACCAGCGGTGATGGAACCCCAGGCATCAGCCTTGCTGGCCTGAGATTCACGTATTGATCAAACTCGCGGCGGATGGTGAGAAGTGACTCCCAGACTGAGATGTGATCGGGCACCTGTGCAGGTGCGCCGACAGCACCGAAAAAGATCGCATCGTGCCCGCCAATCTGGTCTTTCCAATTTTCCGGCATCATGTTTCCATGTTTGGCGCGGTAGTCGCATGACGCAAAATCGAAGTGATCGAAGTCAAAGGAAACACCGTACTTTCGCGCCACGGCGTCGAGCACCGCCAGCCCTTCAGGCATGACCTCTTTGCCTATGCCATCTCCTGCCAGCACGGCAATCCTGTATTGACTCATAACATTCTTTCTGACTTTATTGGCCTGCAGATCACTATCTAAAACACCAGGCGGCTTGTGACCATGCATGCACAGACCGCCGCTCACCGGCGTTCCGGCTTATCTGGATCAATGGGGCTTGTCGCCTTTGAGGGTGATTCGGTTCATGACCCTGCGATAGCCGTGATAGTCGTTGACAGGGTTGTGCTGGGTGCAGCGATTGTCCCAAAAGGCAATTGCATTGGGCTCCCATTGGAAGCGACAGGTGAACTCCGGCTTGACCTGGTGCTTAAAAAGATAGTCCAGAATGGGTGCGCTTTCCTCGTCCAGCATGCTCTTGATGCCAGATGTGTGAGCCGTGTTCACGTACAGGGCTTTCCGACCGGTTTCAGGGTGGGTTCGCACGATGGGATGCTCTGCCCTGAACTCCCGCGGGACGACATCCTTTCCATCTGACTTGATTCGGTCCTCCCGGGTTTTTGAAACGTCAGCACGTGCCGAGCTGCTGATGCCGACGAGTCCGTCCAGCATGTTCTTCATCACACTCGAAAGCGACTCGTAGGCAAGGTATTGGTTGGCGAATAGGGTGTCACCACCAAAGGGCGGTACTTCGCGGGAAAGCAGCATGGATCCCATGGGAGGTTCATCCAGATAGGTGGTGTCTGAATGCCAGATACCGCCAAAGTTTACTTTCTCATGTTCGAGTTTCTTGACCTCGATGATGTGCGGGAAGCCCTCAAGGCCTTTCACAAAAGGGTATTCGATCGGCTCACCCATTGCTTTTGCGAAGTCAAGGAATTGCTGGGAACTCAAGTCCTGCTTTTTCAAAAAAATTACCTGATGATCCAGCAGAACCTGCCTGATGTCACGAGCCAGGCTATCGGACAGGCCTTTTGAAAGATCAACGCCAAGAATTTCCGCACCAAGTGCTCCTGCAATCCGTTTTACCTGCATATTGTTCCTCACAGTTTCTGTATCCGAAGCACAAATACCCGGAAGTAGATAGTCATCAACACAGAATGTAAGAAGCTACGGTCTGAATCACAAGTCAAATAATCTTAGTGATTCTTCAATACGCGTGATTTATTTGTCCGGTCGTGAAGCGCACCATGCTATTTTGAAGCGAGTTGCTGATTGCAAAGGTCAACGAGTCGTGCTGCAGCCGGAGAAAGTGTGTGTCCCTTGATCTTCACGATGCCAACGGTTCGGGTCAAGGCCGGATTGATAATCCTGACGGTTTTTAGTCTTGTCTTACCAGGTATGGCTACCCTTGGGAGTATTGCAATACCCAGACCGGCCTCGGCCATAGCCACCAATGTTGTGACATGTGTAAATTCATAGTTGTGCTCTGACAACAGCCCATTTGTGCTTAGCGCTTCATTCAGATGTTCCCGAAAAAGGGTGGACGTTCCAAGCGTCAGCAAGGGCATCTTCGAAAGCTCGCGCAGGGATATGCCTGCCCTTCCCTTGTCTTCGTAACTTTTCGGCAGCAACGCCACGTATTCATCGATAAAAATCGACGAAAAGTCAAGGTCGCTCTTTTCCTCTACAGGGCATATACCGAAATCCACCTCGCTTCGTCGCACGGCCTCGACAAGCTCACGTTGGGCCAGTTCCCTTACATGCACCGACACACCAGGATACTTTTTCGCAAACTCAGTAAGAATTGCAGGCAGACGGGTGCTGGCGATGGTTGGCACACATCCAAACGACAGATGACCTTGCTGGACGTCGACGATTTTCTGAAGACGCGCAAGACCGGACTCAAGTTCTGCCATCGCCCTTCGGGCAGTGATCATGAGTTGCTCGCCTTCGGCTGTGAGCTCAACCTTCCTGGTCGTCCGCTGAAAGAGAGCAACGCCCAGCTGCTCTTCAAGCTGCTTGATTTGCATGCTCACCGCAGGCATAGAAATGAACATGGCGTCTGCGGCCTTCTTGAAGCTAGAGTGTTCAGCGACGGCCAGAAATGTCTGCAGCAGTTTGAAATTGATCTTCATGACGGTGCCCGAATGGTAGTAGCCCAATTGTTGCCACTATTTAATCGCATAAATTGAATAATTAATCAGTTTATTTGACTTATTGCATGGGCCACCGCACTTACCATAGCTGACGAAGCAACCATCAAGGCTACCAAATGAGCAGAAAGAAAAAGGAAATCAGTACCAACATTGGCTGGAGCAACGCCTCTAGCATTACGGTGTTTGGGAAAGATTTTGTCAACGACATTTTAGGTAATCTGAATCTTGGCGACATGGGTTTTTTAGAACTCACCGGACGATTTCCCAACCCGAATGAGTCGAGAATGTTCAATGCCATGGTTGTAACCCTCGTCGAGCATGGGCTTACCCCCAGCTCTATCGTTGCACGCATGACCTACCTTGGCGCGCCAGAGTCCCTTCAGGGCGCTGTGGCAGCGGGGCTTAACGGTCTGGGCACGGTCTTCGTTGGCAGCATTGAGGGAGCGGCGAAAATGCTGTCAGAAACGATGCCAGAAGCCGACGCCGAGGCAAACTTTCAATCGCTGGCATCTGGCGCGGTCGATGCATTCAGGTCGCAGAAAAAAATTGTCCCGGGCATCGGGCACCCATTTCATAAGCCGATTGATCCCCGCACGCCGCGTTTGCTGCAGATTGCAAAAGAAACGGGATTCGATGGGCCTTACGTCAAGCTCATGCTGGCCATCGCCGAGGACGCGGCTGAGAAAAGCGGCAAAGTCCTGCCTGTAAATGCGACTGGCGCAATCGGCGCCCTCTGTTGCGAAATGAACTTCGACTGGAAGATCTGCCGTGGTCTGGGTGTTATGGGGCGTGCAGTTGGACTGGTAGGACACATCCTCGAAGAATCTCGTAACCCGATGTCAGAAGAGGTGTGGCATAGCGTGGAAGCACGCGCCACAGCACACATGAACCCCGACCTGGCGAGCGAATAATTCGATTGGAGACCGAGATGGACAAGGGCAGTTTTGTCAAAGACAAGGTAGTGCTGGTAACGGGTGCAGGTGGCGGGATTGGCCGCGATTTCGCACTCGCACTGGGCGCTGAAGGCGCAAAAGTCATCGTCAATGACTTGGGAACCTCCATGAACGGTGAGGGGCGGGATGTCGCTCGCGCACAAACAGTTGCTGATGAAGTGGTCGCTGCCGGCGGCCAAGCTGTTGCCAACGGTGACAGCGTGGCTGACTGGGACGGTGCAAACAACATGATCCGTCAGGCAGTGGAAACTTATGGGCGGATCGACTGCGTGATCAATAACGCCGGTATTCTTCGAGATCGGTTTTTCTTCAATATGAGTGTCGATGAATGGCGTGCGGTGATTGACGTTCACTTGAATGGCCCCTTTTATATTTCCCGCGCTGCCGCGCCACATTTCAAGGCCCAGGAGTCAGGGTCATACATTCACATGGTCTCGACATCCGGTCTCATTGGCAACCTGGGACAGGCCAACTATTCGGCGGCAAAGCTTGGACTCGCCGCGCTCTCCAAGTCAATTGCGATGGACATGGCTAGGTTCAACGTGCGGTCAAACTGCATAGCCCCGTTTGCCTGGAGCCGGATGATAGGCGGCATAGCGACGGAGACAGACGAGCAGAAAGCTCGGGTAGCCAGGCTGCAAAAAATGGAGTCATCGAAAATCGCGCCTCTGGCCGTGTACCTGGCCAGTGATGCAGCCAAAGATGTCTCTGGCCAGATCTTCGCAGTGAGGGCCAATGAAATTTTTCTGATGAGTCAGATGCGCCCGATCCGCTCCATGCATACCGCCGAAGGCTGGACACCACAGTCAGTCGCGGAACGCGCCATGCCAGCCATGCGGCCCAGCTTCTACAAGCTTGACCGTTCGCAGGACGTATTCGATTGGGATCCGGTTTAGAGCGTCATTTTTGAGAATGGTGACAAGTTGCAGGACGCCTGTCTTGATCACCAGCGACCACTCACGGATCCGCTGGCGATCAGCACCGAATTCCGATCAGGAATGTGCACCTGATATCGGGCACTGGAGGCTGCTACTGTCCATTCGATCCGAAGCCGTTCTCCGGGAAACATCGGCGCAAGAAAGCGGATCTCAACGGATCGAAGATTTGAGGCCATCCCACCGCACAGAAACTCGATGGCGCCGCGTGCGACCATTCCAAAAGTGCATAGCCCGTGCATGATTGGCCGGTCAAATCCTGCAGCTTTCGCGACAGCCGGGTCAATGTGAAGCGGATTCGGATCTGCTCCGAGCCTGTAAATAAGCGCCGCCTGTGGGCTGGCGACATATTCCACCACGTGATCTGGCGCGCGGTCCGGCAGCTGCGCAGAACCCGACTTAGCGGCCGCTCTACCGGCATCAGGATTGTTGCTGAATCCGCCATCTGCACGACACAGCGTACTGTGTCTGATGGTAGCAATGAGGGTATTGGTGCTGTCGTCGTAGATCTCACGACCAAAAACCAGCATGGCTCCCTTGCCGCTACCCCGGTCGATGATGTCGAGGATTTTTGTCTGTGCACGTACGCTTCCCGCCGCTGGCACCAATGAATGAAAGTCAACCCGATGATGAGCATGCACCGCACGACTTGAATCAATGCCTGTGAGGGGGTCTGATATCCAAAACCCGGGATGGCACAGGTTGTTCACCAGCGTTGGTATGGCCTGCAGGTTTTTTTCATAAACAAAAGACAGATCGCCAGGGTGATCGCCTTGCATTCCACAGCTCAAGGAGAGCGCATAAAGAATGGCGTCTTTCTCCGTGTATTGCTGTCGCAGAACCGGGAAGGCCCAATTTTTAACGATATCAACATTCAAAGTCATTGTGCGTTGGCTCATTCATAGGGGTATTCAGATTGAATCACGCGCTTGGCTCATTTTTCAGGGCGAGTGATTCAGATGTGTTGGCGCGGATCTTAATACCAGTCTCTCATTTATTGCACTAAAAAAACACCACTCATGTGGGAATAAACGCGCGCTGCGGTGGATATTTGAAAGACGACCCATTTAATAACAATGATTCAAATCTTATGAATTGTGGGCAGGATAACGATTCCGTAGACTCATCACGCCTTAAGCACACATTCGATTCCAATGCATTAAAAAATTCAGGAGACACTAGATGTTTTTCATACGACGCTCTGTGGCCTTGCTAGCGCCCGTTTTGTTGCTGGCATCGGCTTTGTCCGCCTATGCTCAAACATTCCCGATGCGGCCGGTCCGGCTTGTGATTCCATTTGGAGCCGGTGGCTCTGCGGATGTGGTCGCAAGAACAATTGCACAAAAACTTTCTGACAAGTGGGGCCAACAAGTATTGGTCGACAACAAACCTGGTGGCGATACGGTGATTGCTGCTTCGGAAGTGCAGCGTGCCGTTCCAGACGGCTACACCCTGCTTCTCGCCATTAATTCAACACTGACGTTAACCCCGCACACCATGAAGGTGCCATATGACCCAGCCAACGATTTCACGATCATTGGCCAGACGACAGCGGTACCGATGCTGATACTCGTCAATGAGAATCTGCCAGTCAAAACTCTCGCAGAGCTGATCGCGCTAGCTCGCAGCAAGCCTGGTGTACTCAATGCGGGTGGGCCGGCTACCGTGACCCACATTCTTCAAGAACAGTTTGCCCGCGAGGCAAAGATCAAGTTCACCTGGGTTCCCTACAAGAGTGGTCCTGATACGACCAAGGGCCTTTTGGGCGATGAAATTCAGGTCGGCGTAGATGGCGTGACCAACAATCTGGCATTTATACAGTCGGGCAAGCTGAGGGCCCTAGGAGTCAGCACGCTCACCCGCCTCAAAACCCTGCCCCAGGTACCAACGCTTCTAGAGCAGGGAATCCGCGATCAGCGTGTCTCGCTGTCGCATGTGATGATGGGACCGCGCGGAATGCCAAAGCTGATCGTGGACAAGATCAAAGCCGATCTGGAAGCCATTCTCTCCACACCCGACCTGAACGACAAACTCACAAGTGTCGGCATCCAGGCAGCCTGGGTCGATGGGGACTCGCTCGTCAAATCATTCCAGACCGAAAGTGCTGTCACGGCCACCTTGGTGAAAGACCTCGGCCTCAAACCGTAAGATGATGTGATGTTAGACGAGCCCTGCCCCTTGATCTCGCGTGGGCCGTTTTCCAGGTTATGGCCGGCCACATTGCGCTACGGCTGGGCATCAATTGAACTGACCCATAGCTTCAAGGGTAAAGACATCGAATCTATGCGATCGCGCGCCGATATCAACCAGGCTGAAATGTCATGACAACACCAATCACCCCGCATCTGACCACCACCTTCGACCCGCGCAACCACCGCATGTGCGCTACACGCTGGCTCGAGGACTTCACCGTGGGTGAAAAATTCATACTGCCTTCGCGCACCATGACTGACGCGTTATTCGCCGCCTTCCAGCTGGCGAGCGGCGACAACCACCCTGTGCATTACGACGTTGAATACTGCCGCGCGCGTGGCATGCCCCACATGCTGGCCCACGGCTTCCAGGTTGTGGCCCAGACCTGCGGTGGCGCAGGATTGTTCGCACACTATGTCGAGGATTCGCTCAAAGGCTTCATCGAGCAGAGCAGCCGCTTTCTGGGCATGGTGTTTGTAGGGGATACGCTGTATGTGACGCTGGAGGTCTGCGAGATCGTGCCCCAGCGGACAACCGGACTGCTGACGCTAAAGTCCACCGTCCACAACCAGCGAGGAGAGCTGGTGATGGACGGGTTGCAAAAGTATTTGCTGCTGAAAAAACCGAAGGGCTGAAGCTCAAACTCCAAGTACGTCACGCAGTATTTCGTCGCCGTGCTCGCCGAGCTTGGGCGGCGGGCGTTGGTAGGTGAGAGGAGTGCGTGACATGCGGATGGGGCTAGCGATCATGCGGGCGGGCTTGCCTCCTGCTTCGCCGAGTTCCCGCACCATGCCGCGCTCGATGACCTGCGGGTCAGCGAAAACCTGTTGCAAGTTGTTGATGGGTCCGGCAGGAACGCCCGCCTCGTCTAGCAGCGCCTGACATTGGGCGACTGTAAGACTAGCTATTGCACCTGCGATCAGCGGCCCGAGCTCTTCCACATGGCGCAGCCGCGCCTCGTTCCGTGCAAATCGGGGATCGCTTGCCAGACCGTCCAAACCCAGCGCCTGGCACATGCTGCGGAACTGCGCGTCATTGCCCACGATGAGCATGATGTCGCCATCACGACAACAGAAGTTGTCGCTGGGGTACACCGTGGTGAGCCGGTTGCCGCCGCGCAGTGGCACCCTGCCAGTTGCCAGATAGTTCATACCCAAGTTGGACAGCGCTGCGACCTGCACGTCAAGCAGCGACATGTCGATGAACTGCCCCAGTCCCGAGCGGTGGCGCTCGTTGATAGCAGCAAGGATGGCAATAGTGGAGTACAGAGCCGTCATCTGATCTGCTACGGCCACGCCGGACTTGCGCGGCCCAGCGCCGTCCGTGCCATCAGGATTGCCGGTGATACTCATCAAGCCACCAATGGCCTGCACGATGGTGTCGTAGCCCGGCCGCGCGCTGTATGGCCCCGTCTGACCAAAACCGGTGATCGAGCAATAGATCAACCCTGGATTGTCCAGCGAGAGCGTCGAGTAGTCCAGGCCATACCGCGCCAGAGCACCGACCTTGTAGTTCTCGATGACCACATCGCATTTAGCGGCCAGGCGTGCCGCAAGAATGCTGCCTTGCGGCGAGGCGATGTCGATTTCTATCGACCGCTTGCCGCGGTTGCAGGTCCAGAAATACGCAGACTCGTCCAACGGGTCTTTGGGTGTGGACGACATGAATGGCGGCGCCCATTCACGCGAGTCGTCTCCCCTACCCGGCCGCTCGACCTTGATGACATCGGCTCCGAGGTCGGCCAGAACCTGCGCTGCCAGCGGGCCGGCAAGCACGCGGGAAAGGTCCAGCACGCGTAGGCCGTCGAGAGCGCCCTTGCTTGGCATCTTTGCCATTGTCATTCGGGCTGAATGCCCGCCTCCTTGATCAGTTCGAGCCATAGCGTCCGGTCACGCTGCATGCGTCGCGTTAACTCCTGGTGGCTGACGGGCTCGACCTCGGTCACGGCTGCCGCGTACTGCTGTCTGACCTCGGGCGACGCCAGGGCAGAAGTGATGGCAGCGTTGAGCTTCTCCACGATAGTCATGGGTGTGCCCGCGGGCGCAACGAGTCCGATCCACGTAACCAGTTGCGTGCCGGGCCAGGTTTCGGCGAGCGTCGGCACTTCGGGCGCGGCCGTGCTACGTGTGGCGGCCGACACGGCCAAGGCATTGGCTTTGCCGGACTTCAGGTGCGGCACGCCGTTGCCCACATCAACAATCGCCACCGGTACCTGTCCGCCCAGCAGGTCAGTGATGGCCTGCGGCGTGCCTTTGTACGGTACGGCCGTGAACTTCACGCCGCTGATCTTGGTCAGCAAGGCCAGCGCAACCTGCGCGCTCGACGATCCGTAGGCGACGGGCAAAGGCGAAGATTGCTTCGAGGCGTAGGTCAGAAAGCTCTTGATATCTTTGGCCGCAAAATCCGAACGCACCAGGAACATCATCGACGTTGACCCGAGTCCTGACACGGCCTGGAAGTCTTTCTGCGTGTCATAGGGGAGCGTCTTGAACAGTCCAGCATTGGCGGCCAGCGTGGTACTGGAGCCTACCAGCAGCGTATAACCATCAGGCTTGGCACGCGCGCCGGCCTGGGTGCCGATGACGCCGTTGGCGCCCGCCTTGTTGTCAATGATGACGCTCTGGCCTAACGATTTACTCAGTGCCTGCGCAATCGGCCTTGCTGTATTGTCAGTGGCACTGCCAGGACCATAAGGCACGATGATGGTGATGGGTCGCGACGGAAAGTCTGCCTGCGCAAACGCACCCACTGGGGAAAGTGCAGCAGCCAGGGTGAGTGCAGCGAATATGGTGTTGGTCATTGTCATACGTGTCTCCGTTTTGTGGGGGCTCATGCCTTGGTCACCATGACCTCAAGGCTGCTTCAGGGGTTTTTCCAGACGGGTTTGCGTTTCTCCACAAAGGCCTTGAGGCCCTCGACCGAATCTTCCATGCCGGTAGTCGTGCTCACCAGGTCGACAGCGGCGGCAATGCCCTTGCGGTAGTCGCTGTCGATCGCTCGGGTGAAGGCCGTCTTGCCCAAAGCCATCAGCTGCGGCGACTTGCTGGCCAGCACTTGCGCCACTTTGCGAGCCTCAGCCATGACTTGGTCTTCGGGCGCCAATCGGCTCACGAGTCCGAGTGAAGCTGCCTCCTGCGCACTGAAGACGCGACCAGTGAACAGCAGATCAAACGCTCGATAGCGACCCACAATTCGATGCAGCGTCGCGTAGTGGATGGCAGGCACGAGGCCAATGTCGAGCTCCGGATAGCCGAAGGTGGAATTATCCGCCGCGACCATCATGTCGCACGAGATCGCCAGCGACATACCGCCGCCGCGTGCCGCGCCAGTGATCGCAGCAATGCAGGGCTTGCCCAGGTCAAACTGCAGATCGCACAGCTTCGCATACAGCTTATCGACCATGGCATGCTTTTGCGCTGGCGTGCTGTCCAAGAAGACCCCCAGGTCTAGCCCCCCACAGAATCGCCCGGGAATAGCGCTGGCGATGATGACTGCACGCACCTGGGCATCGTCTCTGGCTCGCGACAACGCCGCCATCAGCGCATCCATAACCTCGTGAGACAGGCCGTTTACAGGCGGATTATTAAAGAGAATTTCGGCGACGCTGTCTTTGACGACATATTGAATGGTTTTGCTGGACATGGGTACCGTTGGTTACTGCAGCCTCAAGTGGGCCAGCCTGCAACAGATGGTAGAGAAGAAAATTTGTACGCACAAATCAAATAACGTGAACGACTATTCAGCTTTTCTGGGTAGAACTTTCTCGATGAGTCAGCCCTGTTTTGCATCACCGCTCATAACCTTCGCACAGTTCTTATTAACCTGCAACAGTAAGAGCCGCTGATAAATATTAGCGTTGTTAAAAATTAGCCGTATGACGATTGACCGGCGGTAACTAGCCAGTCTTCTTGCCTGGTAGCGGTTCCAACATGCCGCACAACTGGACGAAGCGTGCAGCCGAAGGCGACAGAGTGTGGCTCTTTATTTTCATGATGGCAATCGTGCGAGACAGTGAGGGGCGAACAATGCGAAGGCTTTTCAGTTTTGTCCTGGGCGGTGCAGCCATCGCTGGAAGGATGCAAATGCCCAGTCCCGCTTCTGCCATAGCCACCAGGGTGTTAACGTGGGTGACCACGTAACTCATACTTGGCGACATGTCGTCATCCTCCAGTGCCTGGTTTAACTTTCGCTGAAACTGGGATGCGCCAAGGGACAACAACGGCAGTGGTAGGCGGGAAAGCTCGCGCAGGGAAATACTGGTCTTGTCTAGCGATACCAACGCTGCGGGCATGAGCGCAACGCTATCGTCAACGAATATCGGCTCAAACTCGAGATCGCCGTGTTTTTCGGGCATGGGGCCGATGCCGAAGTCAACCTCACGTCGGCGTACCGCCTCAAGTAGATCGGGCTGCGAAAGCTCACGCACGCTCACGGAAATGGCAGGGTAGGTTTTTGCAAATGCCACCAGCAAGGCGGGTAACCGCGTACCGGCCACAGTGGGCACGCAGCCCAGTGACAACTGACCCTGCTGCACCTCAGCCGCCTGCTGGATACGCGCCAAGGCACCCTCAAGTTCTGCAAGCGCCTTGCGGGTGCTGATCATCAGATCCTCGCCTTCCCGCGTCAATTCCACCCGTCGCGTTGTGCGCTGAAACACGGCAACGCCCAACCGTTCCTCCAGCTGCTTGATCTGCATGCTGACGGCCGGCAGTGACAGGTGGGTTTGCTCAGCAGCTTTGCGAAAGCTGGCATTTTCTGCCACGGCAAGAAATGTGGTGAAGAGCTTGAAGTTGATTTTCACAAAGGCAACAATACTTAATTGAACAATGGAAATTATTATTCATTTTGTATATTACGGCAATCGGCGCAAAGTATCCCTTGATTGACAGGGCCGCCAAACCAGCCAAGCTATCAGACCTCAGCTGCTGGGCACGGAGGCCGAATTTTGGTCGGACGCTCGGGTTTTCGCAGCGGCGTACATCGCACGGGTTCGAACAGGTGTCGTGCGTGCGTCCAATCACGGAATCCTCTACAAAATTTCGCGTGTTAGCTTAAGGATCCTTCAACACCGCGACCTGTTGTTGATAGGAGCTGCCGGGATTGCTGATCATTGCCGGCCATCAGCACGGTCTCGCCATCTGAGACAGCTGTAGCTTAGGCAGATTGATACTGGAAATTGAATAATCCTTCAATTCATTTGAGTTGTCATGAAGGTCAATGAAGCGTAACTTCAGGTTGTGGATCACACCGAGTCACTTCTTCGGCCAAACGCTGCCCACGGCTTCAAACTCGATGCATAACCGGTTCGATTTTGCAGCTCAAGCAGAGCGAAAGGAGCAAAGTTTTGAATTTTTAAGGCATAACTTATGCTAAATTACTGTTCGCTAGCAAATAATAGTAGGTGCGTACGTATCCCATGATGACGTGAAGCTACAGGAGATACAGACATGAAGTCGGGCAGCTCATCGCCATTTTCAAAAACAGGGTCTGGTCTTCGTGCTTACCCTTTGCCGCTGCAATTCATCGGTGGTGAATGGCGCCTTGGCGGGGACGGCACCGCAGGCCAGGTTTCAAACCCTGCCACACATGAAGTGCTGGCTGAAGTGCCCCGTGCCAGCAAACAAGATCTAGACGATGCGCTGGCGGCTGCTTCCAATGCGTTTGACCCCTGGCGCCGTATGTCAGCGGTCGATCGCGGAAACATCCTCACCGCTGCGGCCCACCTTCTGCGTCAGCGCGCCGATGAACTGGCCCGCATCATGAGCCTGGAGCAAGGCAAGACGCTGGCCGAAGCCAAACTTGAATTCATGTTGTCCGCAGAAACCTTTGAATGGTACGCCGCAGAAGGCCGTCGCGCCAACGGCCGCATCATGCCGGCCCGTCTTCCGGGCGCGCGACAAATGGTGTTGCCGCAACCGCTAGGCCCGGTTGCAGCCTTTACACCGTGGAACTTCCCCGGCCTGCTGCCAGCCCGCAAGATTGCACCCGCTCTGGCTGCCGGCTGCACCATGGTCATGAAGCCGTCCGAAGAAACACCAGCGTCTGCGCTTGTGCTGGCAGCAGTACTGGCAGAAGCTGGTTTGCCCTCCGGTGTACTCAACATGGTGCTTGGTGTGCCGCAAGATATTTCAGAACATCTGATTGCCTCGCCGATTATTCGCAAGATCACCTTTACAGGCTCGGTGCCCGTGGGCAAGCAGCTTGCGCGCCTGGCGGCCGAAGGCGTCAAGCCCTGCACGCTTGAACTCGGTGGCCATTCAGCAGCGCTGATTTTCGCCGATGCCGACATGGACCGTGCCGTTGCTACCTGTGTGCAAGGCAAGACGCGCAACGCCGGTCAGGTCTGCACCTCACCAACACGTTTCCTGGTACACGAATCCATCCATGACGAGTTCGTCAAACGCTTTGCAAAGGCTCTGGGCGATGTGGTGATCGGCCCAGGCAACTCACCCAGCAGCCAAATGGGTCCGCTCGCCAACGGCCGTCGTGTTGAGGCGATGGAGCAACTCGTCAAGGACGCCACCTCAGCTGGCGGTGAACTGTATGCTGGCGGCGAACGGCTTGGCAACACAGGCAACTTCTTTCGCCCGACGATATTGGTTGACACCCCCATCAGCGCCGGTCCGATGTGCGTCGAACCCTTTGGCCCTGTTGCGCTTGTCAGCCGCTTCTCGCGCACCGAAGACGCGATTGCCGAAGCCAATCGCCTGCCCTACGGCTTGGCCGCCTATGCCTTCACGCAATCCGCGGCGACAGCCGTCACCGTGAGCGAAGAACTCGACGCCGGCGGCATAGGAATTAATTCTTTCGCGGTCTCGCATGTTGAGGCACCTTTCGGCGGAATCAAGGAAAGCGGTATAGGTTACGAAGGCGGCAGTGAAGGCCTAGCCGCCTTCATGCACCATAAGTACGTGCACCACGCTTGATGCCATCAGCCGCAAAACCAAGTTCAGTTTCGGTTAGTTATCAGAGTTATCGATTTCCAAGTTACCCATCGTTAAACCAAAGGACGCAAGTCCACATCAGGAGACTTTATGTTGAAATTCAAAACGACCAACAGCCAACCCGCCACGTTGCGCCGCATGACGATGGTTGCAGTACTATGCGCCGGCACCTTGGGTTTCTCAGGCCTGCTGCAGGCACAGGCCCCCGCACCGCTGCAAATCGGCATTCTCAGCGACATGTCTGGCCCTTACATTGACCTGTCAGGCCCTGGCTCAGTCGTGTCAGCCAAGCTGGCTATTGAAGATTTTGGCGGCAAGGTGCTGGGTCGCCCCATCCAGTTGCTCGAAGGCGATCACCTGAACAAACCCGACGTCGGCCTGAACATAGCCCGCAAATGGTTTGACGGCGGCGTGCGCACCATTTTCGACATCGGCGTCACCACTGTGGCACTGGGGGTACAGGACCTGGCCAGGGAAAAAGACCGCTTGGCCATCTTCACCAGCTCTGCCAGCAGCGATTTGACCGGCGTGAAATGTTCGCCCAACAGCATCAGCTGGGTTTACAACAGCTACATGCAGTCAGTCGGTATCGTCAAGGCGCTGCAGGCCAAAGGTGGCAAGAGCTGGTACTTCATCACCATTGACTACACCTATGGTAAGAACGTACAGCGCGACACCACGCAGCTTATCGAGGCGGGTGGAGGCAAGGTGATCGGCTCGACGCCCCACGCCATCAGTTCCACCGACTTTTCTTCACAGTTGCTGCAGGCGCAGGCCTCCAAGGCCGACGTGATTGCACTGGCCACCACCACAGCGCATGCCGCTGCGGCCATCAAACAGGCTGAAGAATTCGGCATCTCTGGCAAGCAGGCTATTGCGCCTCTGAGCCTGACGCTGCACGATACCAAGGCGATTGGACTGAAAATTGGTCAGGGCCTGCTTGAAACATCGGCCTTTTACTGGGATCAGAATGATGGCACGCGCAAATTCGCTGCGCGTTACAAGGATCGTCATGGCAAGATGCCCAATATGATGCAGGCCAGCGTCTACGGTGCAGTCACCCACTACCTCAAGGCAGTGGCCGCCGCCGGTACCGACGACTCGGCCAAAGTGATGGCAAAGATGAAAGAGTTGCCAGTCAATGACTTCATGACCAAGAACGCAAAAATCCGTGAGGACGGCCAAGTCATGCGCGAGGTCTATGTGCTCCAGACCAAAACGCCTGCCGAGTCCAAGGGCGAGTGGGACCTTTCGAAGGTTGTTGCCACCATTCCTGCGAATGAAGCCTTCCAGCCTGCCAGCAAGGCTTGTCCTCTGGTCAAGTAAGCGCATCACCCATACGTGATGCAGGCATGGGCAGGCGAGCGAACAGTGCAAACACAGCCGCATAGCCCATGCCCAACAAAAAACAGGGACGAGAGGGTCATGCATGAGTGACGACTACATCATTGAAACCACAGCACTGTCTAAACAGTTCAAGGGTTTCACGGCCGTCAACAGCGTCAACCTGAAGGTCAAGCGCGGTACGGTGCATGCGTTGATTGGCCCCAATGGCGCCGGAAAGACAACTTGCTTTAACCTGCTGACTAAGTTTCTGGAACCCACCAGCGGCAGCATCGTTTTCAATGGACGCGACATCACCCGTATGGCCCCCGCTGACGTGGCACGCCTGGGCATGGTGCGCAGCTTCCAGATTTCGGCGGTGTTCCCGCTGATGACAGTGCTCGACAACGTTCGTGTGGCTCTGCAACGGCCTGTGGGCCAGTCCTTTCACTTCTGGCGTGACGAAACGATGCTGGATCAGTTCAGTGACAAGGCGATGGCACTGCTGGCAGATGTCGGCCTGACTGATTATGCTTTTGAAAATGCTGGTGACCTGTCCTATGGCCGCAAGCGTGCACTGGAGATTGCCACGACCCTCGCGCTAGACCCGACCATGCTGCTGCTTGATGAACCCACTTCCGGCATGGGCCGCGAAGACATCGGCGTTGTTGCCACGCTTATCCATCGCGTGGCAGCATCACGCACCGTTTTGATGGTCGAACACAACCTAGGATTTGTGTCCGACCTTGCGGACACCATCACGGTACTGGCACGCGGCGAGGTCCTTGCCGAAGGCACTTATGACCAGGTCTCGAAAAACAGCGAAGTCATGGCCGCATACATCGGGACACCCGAATGACCGAGATCGTCGCACCCCCCATCATCGTGCGCGACTTGCACGGCCACTATGGCCAGTCGCATGTATTGCACGGTATGAACTTTAAAGTACACAGCGGCGAAGTCGTGACTCTACTTGGCCGCAACGGCGCGGGCAAGACAAGTACCCTGCGTGCCATCATCGGCATCCTCGGTAAACGCAGTGGCTCGGTGGTTGTGGAAGGTGTTGAAACCATCGCCATGACTTCTGACCGGATTGCCTCCATAGGTTTGGGTTATTGCCCAGAAGAGCGCGGAATCTTCTCGGCCCTGACAGTACACGAGAACCTGCTGCTGCCGCCTATTTTGAAGCCAGGCGGCATGACTGTCGATGAAATTCATGCATTGTTCCCGCGCCTCAAGGAGCGCGCAAAAAGCCAGGGCACCAAGCTGTCCGGCGGCGAGCAGCAGATGCTGGCGATCGCACGCATCTTGCGTACCGGTGCCAAAACCCTGCTGCTGGACGAACCCACCGAAGGTCTGGCACCCATCATCGTGCAGCACATCGGAGAGATCATCCGCACACTCAAGCAGCGCGGCTACACCATCGTGCTGGTCGAACAGAACCTGCGCTTTGCGATGTCGGTCGCCGACCGCCACTATGTGGTTGAACACGGCCATGTGGTCGACGAAGTGTCCAACGACCAGCTGAGAGCTACCCCCGAGCGGCTCGACAGATACCTGAGCGTATGAAAGACAAAAACGGAGCCCAGACATGACGGATATTTTCGGTGTGCCACTGCCCGCCCTGATGGGGCAGTTGACCCTGGGGCTGATCAGCGGTTCTTTCTACGCCATGCTCAGCTTGGGTCTGGCGGTGATATTCGGCTTGCTGAACGTGGTCAACTTCACGCACGGCGCGCAGTTCACGCTCGGTGCTTTCGGCGCATGGGCCTTGCTGCGCTACTTCGGTATCCCCTACTGGGGTTCACTGGTGCTGGCGCCGCTGCTTGTCGGATTGATCGGCGTGGCGCTTGAAAAGACACTGCTTCGCCGGCTGTACGGTATGAGCGATCTTTACCAGTTGCTGCTGACATTCGGCATGGCGCTGGTGTTTGAAGGCCTGTTGGCCATCCTGTTCGGCTCGTCCGGCATGCCCTACGACAATCCGATGCCAGGGGGCTTCAACCTTGGCTTCATGTTTTTACCCTACTACCGCGCCTGGGTCGTCACTTTTTCCATCGTCATGTGTGCCGTGACGTGGTTCGCTATTGAGCGCACACGCTTGGGCGCATACCTGCGCGCAGCAACAGAAAAGCCAGAGCTGGTGCGCGCCTTTGGTGTCAATGTGCCGCGCATGATCACCATCACCTACGGCATGGGCGTGGCACTGGCCGCACTGGCAGGCGTGCTGGCCGCACCCATGGACCAGGTCAAGCCCTCGATGGGCACGGGGCTCATCATCACCGTGTTCGCCGTCGTGGTAATTGGCGGCATGGGCTCCCTGTTTGGGGCCATCCTCACAGGCTTCGGGCTGGGCATCATTGAGGCACTGACCAAAGTCTATTACCCACAGGGTTCCAGCGTAGCCATCTTTCTCATCATGACCATTGTGCTGCTACTCAAGCCCTCAGGCCTGTTCGGTAAAGCCCAATGACTGGTCCATCTTTAACCCACAGCACCCCAAAGGAAAACCATGCGCCGCGCTGACCTGATTGCCTTTGCCCTGCTGCTGCTGGTGGGTGCCGTTGCGCCGCTGCTGGTCTACCCCGCATTTCTCACCAAGCTGCTATGTTTTGCCATTTTCGCCATGGCCTTCAACTTACTGGTCGGCTACACCGGCCTTTTGTCGTTCGGCCACGCCATGTTCTTCGGCGGCGCAGCCTACGTCAGTGGCCATGCCATGAAGGTCTGGGGTTGGCCGCCCGAACTGGCCATCCTGACCGGCATGGGTAGCGCCGCCGTCATGGGCCTGCTGGTCGGCCTGATCGTCATCAAGCGACAGGGAATTTATTTCGCCATGATCACGCTGGCGCTGGCTCAGATGTTTTTCTTCTTTTGTGTAGGCGCGCATTTCACGGGCGGTGAGGATGGCATCTCGGCCATCCCGCGCAGGCCCGTGTTTGGCTTGATCAACATCTCCGACGACAAGGCGCTTTATTACGTCGTATTGGCCGTATTTACGGTCTGCTTCCTTTTAATCTATCGCACCATTCACTCGCCGTTCGGGCAGGTGCTGCAGGCCATACGCGAGAACGAGCCGCGCGCGGTGTCTCTGGGCTACCGCGTACACCAATACAAGCTGGTGGCCTTTGTGCTGTCTGCCACACTAGCAGGGCTGGCGGGCGCGCTGAAGGTACTGGTCTTCCAACTGGCATCCCTAGTCGATGTGAGCTGGGGCCTGTCGGGTGAAGTGATCCTGATGACGCTGGTGGGTGGCATCGGCACGGCCTTCGGCCCTGTCATAGGCGCGGCTTTCATCATCACCATGCAAAACTACCTCACCGGGCTGGCGCAGTGGGTGCCTGTCGTGCAAGGCACCATCTTCATCGTCGTCGTCGTGCTCTTTCAGCGCGGGATTGCCGGCGAAATCGGCGAGTGGTTGCGACGAATGAAACGGCGCTCGACACTTAAAACACAGCGAGACTAGTCGGTATGACCAACCCGCGCTACAACGAATTTTCCGGCAAGGTAGCGCTGGTCACGGGCGGCGCGTCGGGCATAGGCGCCTGCGTGGCGCGCCTGCTGGCCGCGGGCGGCGCGCAGGTGGTGGTGGCCGACATTGACGGCGCCGGCGCAGCCCACATAGCCGACGAGCTCAAGGCCGATGGCGGACAGGCCATGGCCCATACGGTTGACGTGGGGGATATCACCGCAGTAGAGGCAATGATTGCCTTTACGGTCAAACAATTCGGCGCGCTGCACCTGGCCGTCAACAATGCCGGCATCAGCGGCATACGGGTTCCGCTGGCCGAGCAGACCTTTGAAAACTGGCATCGCGTGATCGACGTGAACCTGAACGCGGTTTTCTACGCCATGAAGTATGAGATACCGGCGATGCTGAATGCCGGCGGCGGCGCCATCGTCAACATCGCATCGGTGCTGGGCAGCGTGGGATCGGCACTGTCACCTGCCTATGTGGCGGCCAAGCACGGTGTGGTCGGCCTGACCAAAAGCGCGGCCATCGCCTATTCAGCCAAAGGTATACGCGTGAACTCTGTCGGGCCGGGCTATATCGATACGCCCTTGCTGCAGGTGCTGGACCAGGCAGCGCTACCGGCCCTGATCGCCAACCACCCGATAGGCCGCCTCGGCCAACCCGAAGAAGTTGCTGAGATGGTAGGTTTCCTGCTGTCCGACCGCGCCTCATTTGTCACCGGCAGCTACCAGCTGGTAGATGGCGGGTTTACCGCTCGCTGATGCTCATAAACAGTGCATCACAGGGACCAAAATCCTACTAAAAATTCATGGCGAGATCCTTGCAAAGCGATCCTTGCAAAACTACCCTTGTCGGTTTCAGTTCCCTCTGGTAGTCTTGGCATCGAATCTTCTCATGTTTTAATTGCCTCAAAAGGCATCGATGGGTTGCAAGGACGCTGGATCGACGCCGTCTCGCCAGCAGAAAATGAATGTCGTGCCGTCGTTAGTGCAGCCATGAGCTCAGCCAGGAGGCTGCATCAAATATCGCTTTAGTCGCAGGTTCGCAGGCACCTGCCCAGCAAAGGAAGCCATGGTTCATATCGGCGTAAAACCGATAGTTCGCGTCGACACCTTCGGCCACCAGACGACCGGCAAATTCCCGACCTTCGTCGCTCAAAACGTCATGCGCCGCTGTAATGACGTAGGTGGGCGGCAGGCAGCTAGATGACTTCGCACGAAGCGGCGTGGCTCGCTCCACGTTTGGTCAGTGGAGGTGCGTGTGCTGGATCACGTGATCGTCACGAGAACGGCTGCGCTAAGTTTTGCTGAGCGTGGATTGATTTAGGTGTTTGCAGCGTGCCGGGTTCGCCCGGATAAAGTGGCACTGCGGGTGCATGCGCAATGCACTAAGCCTGTGGTGAAGTAGTCCAAGCAACTCCGTTGTAGGCACCGTGTAGGCACCTGAGATTGGCGAAAAGCCAGAAAGAAGAAAGGACTTAGAGCCTTTCGACTCTAAGTCCTTGATTCATATGGTGCGGCTGGCAGGAATTGAACCCACGACCCCTTGGTTCGTAGCCAAGTACTCTATCCAACTGAGCTACAGCCGCTAAGCCTCATAGTATAGCTTATTCAACATCTGAAATGGTAGGGCGAGTATTTTCCAAATAAGGTATGAGCCTGAACGTTGTGTGATTCAGTAGTCTGAATAAGGCGGCTGTTTTGGATCGTCGGTTGAACAAGTCAAAGAGTTTAAGCCTGGCGACATTCATGGCCATTGCGGCTTGCAGATCAGTCTGGGCTCGAGCTTTTGACTGCGTTTGCTCAATGGTCGTGCCATGGCGAAGAAATGAGTTCACGTCCGGCAGACTGGCCTACTGGTTCAGCGGCGTTTGGATCAACTCCTGCGGATACGTCTTTCTCACATTTGCCTTGGCATCGACCACGATCCTGGGTATGGCCAACGATTCGCTGTGGCGCTCGTTCTGTGATATGGCAAGACTGGCAGATATTATGGGCCCGCGACAGCATCACGCGATCTGTGATCATACAAGTAAGGAGTTGAGTCATAAAAAGTACACTAGTGCTCATGACCCACGCAAAGGCAACCCCCACCACCGTCCGCCAGGACATCCGCGAGGCGGACATGCTCGAGGACATTGGAACCATCAAGGTACCGAAGTCCTGCGAAGTGCTGGCGAACAGGCTACAGCAGCAGATTCTGGGGGGTGCCTACCCACCGGGCTCGGCCCTTCCCACCGAACGTGAACTGGTCGCAGGCACAGGCCTGAGCCGTGGCTCGGTGCGCGAAGCACTTCGAATTTTGGAGGCCCAAGGCCTCATTGAAACCCGCGCCGGTCGATACGGTGGTTCAGTGGTCTCCCGACCTACAGACGCGCTGTTAGCGAGCCATATCAACCTGTTCGCCAAAGGTCGTAGCGTTGCGCTAGGTGCGCTGGTCGAAGCGCGTCAGGCGCTCGAGCCGATGGTGGCTTATCTCGCGGCAAGAAACCGGACAGATGATGATTTAAAAGCTTTGGGTCTGATTTCTGATCGGCTGGATGAAGCGGCCTTGTCAGACGTTCCGCAGTTTCTTGAAGAGAATGCAAACTGGCATTCTGCTCTTGCTGTAGCAAGCCACAACGACCTACTCCGCGCATTTATGAGTTCGATCTCCGACCTCATGCTCGAAGCTTCGCGGATCGAGAACATGGCTTCACCTGACATCCGTAAGCTGGTAACCCAAACACATCGTCGAATCTTCGATGCCATCCAAAAACAGGATCCTGAAGCTGCACGTCGCCGTTCGGAGCGGGACGTGCAGGCCTACGCAAAATATCTTGAGGCAGCCGTCAAGGCCGCCGGCGGTGAGATGATCAAAGGATGAATATTAAGCAGCGGCGATTGAAACTAACTGGTTGTCCGCAATCCTCACGCCTCCACCGACCAGTTCATCCGCCTCCATCGCCGCAATCAGCGCGGCATCTTCCGTCGTCGCCATGGCCCGCTTCCCATCGGAGGTGTCGACAAGCAGCACTCCTTTGGGCAGCTGTCCCCGCCCATACAGCACGGTGTAACCGGCAACCGTCGCCTCTCCGCTGAAATCTTCCAGCACTTCGCGCACCTCCATCTCGCGTGCTACCTGAGCCGTCAGATCAGCGTGCAAAAAAGGCCGCGTCGGCTCGTCGATTGACCAAAGCGCGAAAGCCTGCTTGGTCACGATGCCGGATACACACGACACCAGTGCGTTGCGACCCTTGCCTTCGCGCAGCAGTTCAGCTGCGCGGCAGGTCGATTGCAAAAAGTAGTTGTTGTAAGGACCACCCGCAAAGGCCATTCCGCCTGTCACTGTGAGATCACGGGACAGTGGAAATCCCATCTCTGCAGCGTAGGTCTCAACAGCCAGTGGAAAGCAGCTGTAGAGCTCGAGGAGATCGACTTTCTCTGCAGTCAGGCCGCCCGCTTGGAGGGCCGCGCGCCCAGTGATTCCGGCTCCCGGGCAAGCGGCGAGATCGGCGCGTGCGGACACGGCAACCATATGATTGGACTCAGTGCTTGCAAGCGGGAACACCCATTTCGAGCGGGGAATGCCGAGTTCTTCGGCGCGTGCAGCCGAGCAGAACAGCAAAGCAGAAGCCTGGTCGACGTTCCAGGTTGAACAGTGGTATCGCGTATACGGAAATGCCTGCATGGGGTTGCTGTCGCAAGCCTGCCTGATAGCTGCCGCCGGTATGTATTTCTTTTGCCAGGCGTGCGGATTCTTTTCGGCAATCTCGCTGAACTTGCTCCACAGCGCGGCCAGCCGGTCCCGGTGCTCGTCAATCGACCAGCCCTGCTTCGCCCGATACGCGCTTTCCATAATCGCGTACAGACCCACAGGCATCTGCATGCCGGCACGTTTTTCAACGTCGTGGCGAAGCTCGTCCTTGGGCTGCATATAAATATCGGGCTCGTCCGTCTGCACACGCTCCGCCGCCCGCTGCTTGGCGATTTGCGCCTTCAGAATCCTGTAACCCGAGTCAGCACCAGTGACCAGCGTCGTATGAGCCTGACCGCTGGCGATGCGCGCACAGGCTTGGCCGATGAGGGTTTGCTGCAGAACTCCGGGCGTCGCAAGTACAGTCACCGCATCTGGCGCGTTGAACCTGCGGGCGATTTCACCGGCGGGATTGCTGTACTGCCAGCGGCCACGGGGTACCGCGATGTACTGAAGGCCTTGCAAGGCATCTTCCGATGTCGTGTCAGCGCCCGCTGCGGCGACCGCTTCGAGCATCAGGTCCATCGGCTCAAGCGCCTCGTTATAGTCCTCCTCGCGGCGTGTGGACAGGCCGATCCCAACCAGGACAGGCGTGCGGTCTGCTGTGCTTGCGCTCATGCGGCGGCTCCTTTGACTGACTTGCTGGCGACCTTGTGAGTCCGTGAAGAAGGCGGTAGCGATTTCGCAGTCTCGCGCAAGTCCGCCTTCTGGATCTTTCCGTTCGCATTACGCGGCAAAGGCGTTTTGCCGATCACCACCCGCCCCGGCACCTTGTAGTCGGCCATGCGCTCGGCACAATATGCCCGCACCATCGCCTCGTCTATATCGTCAGAAACAACATTGAGGAAGGCGATCACGCTTTCGCCAAGAATCTCGTCCGGGTGCCCAATGACCGCAGCCTCCACCACGCCATCGATACCGGTCAGCACACTTTCAACCTCCGCCGGATAGACCTTGAAGCCGCCGCGGTTGACCATGTCCTTCTTTCGATCAGCAATGCGAACGTAGCCGTCAGCGTCGATCGCGCCGATGTCGCCCGATTTCCAGTAGCCGCCACCGAACGAAGTCGCATTGGCTTCGGGGTTTTGCCAGTAGCCGGGCACCACCATCGGGCCACCAATCCAAAGCTCGCCCTCCTCCCCTGCCGGGAGCTCGCGGCCCTGATCGTCCATGACCCGAATGTCGCCGCAAGGTACGGTCTTGCCGATACTTTCGGCATGGGCGACGCCATCGCCGCGCGGCATCATCGTCGCCGGAGAAGTGGTTTCGGTAGCGCCATAACAGTTGCACATTTGCAACTTCGGGAAGGCCTGCGCAAACCGCTGGATCGTCGGCTCGGGCATCGGCGCGCTACCGTAGGCACCGATACGCCACTGGCCGAGATCGAACGACTCAAGGTCCGGCTCGAGAAGGCAAAGCCCGTACATTGCGGGAACCATCAGTGCGTGCGTGATGCGCTCCTGCTGTGCGAGCACCAGGAAGTCACGCCGTCCGAATTCAGCCATCAGGACGAGGGCCCCTGCGATGGACAGGAATGGCAGTACAACCCCGCAAAGTCCGGCGACGTGCGACCACGGCACGCACACGAGCGTGCGCTCGTCCCGCGTGAGCTGGTGCGCATCCTGCCAGTGCATGCAGGAGTGCACCACATTCAGATGCGTCAGCATCGCGCCCTTGGGCTTACCTGTCGTACCCGAGGTGTAGAGGATGCCGAAGAGGTCATGCTCGTCGATTTTCACCGCAGCCATAGCGGGAAGGGGCTCGACTTGCTTTTCGAGCATCTGCCGCCAAGCCGCATTACCGCACTCGAACCGCATGCCGCTGGTTGGCCCCGCGTCCGGAATCTCCTGGGCAAAAGCAGGCGAGTAGATGATGGCTACCGGATCGGCATCTTCGAAGATGTAGCTGATCTCGGGCTTTTTCAGGCGCGTGCCCAAAGGCACCAATATCGCGCCGAGCCGCGCGATGGCCAGCACCGAAAGTACGGCCTCTGCCTGATTGGCCAACATCACCGCAACGCGATCGCCCTGACGAACGCCTTTTGACGAAAGGCCTGTCGCCAAGGCATTCACGATCCGGTCAAGCTCGCTGTAGGTCGTCCGTCTCGCGCCATCGACCAGTGCGGGTTTTTCCGGCGACGACGCGAAGACCAAAGCCATCATTGCGTTGACGTTCTGTGGCCTTTCGGCGTAGCAGGAAATTACCCTGTCCCAGTGAAATTCTTTGCGTATCTTTGGCATGGTTCGTATCTCCATTGTTCCCTTGTGCGGAAAGCCCCTGGCGGCTGGTATCCGTCGAAAAGCTACTCGTACTTTGCCAGCTCGAGCTTGCCGATCTGGTTGCGATGGACCTCATCAGGGCCATCGGCAAGCCGCAGTAGCCGCGCCGAAGCGTAAGCCGCCGCTATGCCGTGATCGTTGTTGGTGCCGCCGCCACCAAAGGACTGCATCGCCCAATCGATCACCTGGAAAGCCATTTTCGGTGCCGCCACCTTGATCATCGCAATTTCTGCCTTGGCGGCTTTGTTGCCGACCGTGTCCATCATGTGCGCCGCCTTCAGAGTCAGCAGTCGCGATTGCTCGATCATGATCCGGGCTTCAGCGATGCGCTCGATCGTCACGCCCTGCTGCGAGATTTTCTTGCCAAATGCCACCCGCGACATTGTTCGCCGGCACATAAGCTCAAGCATGCGCTCGGCCAGGCCCACCAAGCGCATGCAGTGATGGATACGGCCAGGTCCGAGGCGACCTTGTGCGATCTCGAATCCCCTCCCCTCTCCCAGAAGGATATTGGAAACCGGTACCCGCACATCGGTAAAAGTCACCTCCGACGCACGGTCGGGCACCCCGTAAAACCCGAGCACCGAAATCGGCCTGACAACTTTGACACCCGGCGTATCCATTGGCACGAGCACCATCGACTGCTGCTTATGGCGATTCGGATTGTCCGGATCGGTCTTGCCCATGAAGATGATGATCTTGCAACGCGGATCGGTGGCGTTCGTGGTGTACCACTTGTGCCCGTTGATGACGTACTCGTCGCCTTCGCGCACGATCGACGACTGTATATTCGTCGCGTCGCTGGATGCCACAGCAGGCTCCGTCATTGCGAATGCCGAGCGGGTCTCCCCGGCGAGCAAAGGTTTGAGCCAGCGCTCCTTATGTTCTTCCGAGCCGTATCGCTCCAGTACTTCCATGTTGCCAGTGTCCGGTGCGGAGCAATTGAAAACTTCGGGCGCGAGGTGGGAGCGTCCCATGATTTCGCAAAGTGGTGCGTATTCGAAGTTGGACAGTCCGGCGCCATGCTCGGACGTCGGCAGGAACAAATTCCAGAGGCCAGCGGCCTTGGCCTTGGGCTTGATCTCTTCTATGACCGGATAGATCTTCCAGGGACCGAGTTCCTCTGCCTGCCTGTAGAGCGTTTGCTCGTTAGGGTAGATATGCTCGTCCATGAACGCAGTCAGGCGCTTTTGCAGTTGCTGAACTTCGGGTGAATAATCGAACATGATTTTTGCCTTGCGTTTAAATTTGCGAATCTATTCAGGCAGGCTTGTCTGCCAGTAGTTTCTTGACCTGCTGCCACGCCACATCAGCAATCGTGCGGGCGCGGCGGCCAACGGTCAGCGCTTCGCTATTCGACGCGTTGCCGTCGAGTGCCCGTCGAACAATCCCCTGCAGAATTGCCGCGAGACGGAACATACTGAAGGCCATATGGAATTCCCATTCGGCAGGATCGATCTTCCCGCGCCCTAGCCGTTCACAGTAGCGCTCGAGATACTCTTCCTCGCTCGGAAGACCGAGCGAGGGAAGGTCGTGTTCGGCCATGCCGCGAAACTGTTCCGAGGTCAGGCGCCAGGACATCACGTGATACGCGAGGTCGGGCAGCGGATGACCCAAGGTCGATAGTTCCCAGTCAAGCACCGCAATGATGCGGGGCTCCACAGGATGAAACATGAGGTTGTCGATGCGCAAGTCGCCGTGAACGATGGCGGTATCATCCCCCGCGGGGATATTGAGGGGCAACCATTCGATCAGGCGCTCCATGGTCTCGATGCGCTCGGTCTCCGAAGCACGGTATTGTTTTGTCCAGCGAGCGATCTGACGCGCGAGGAAGTTTCCCGGCCTCCCATAGTCCCCAAGGCCAAGAGCTGCATAGTCGACAGAATGAAGTGTCGCGATGACGCGGTTGAACTCATCCCAGATCAATGCGCGTTCTTTTGCAGACAGCTCCGGAAGCGCAGGGTCCATAAACTGCCGACCCTCGACAAAGTCCATGACATAAAACGGCGTGCCAATTACCGCGGCATCGTCGCAATAGCATTGCGCTTTTGCGACCGGTACACCGCTGCCCTTCAATGCGCTTATGACGCGGTACTCCCGATCGACAGCGTGCGCAGATGGCAACAGCGCCCCGCCAGGCTTTTTCCGGAGCACAAGTTTCTGGCCTTTGCCCGTGAGCACGAAGGTCGGATTGGACTGCCCACCGCTCAGTGCCGACACACTGTAACGACCCGCATAGGATCGAAGGTTGGCATGGAGATAGGCATCAAGCGCAGTCTCGTCGAGTCCTGAGTTGATCGTCACAGCGCCACCAGGGAAAAATTGGGTGGATTGAAGGCGCAAAAATTACCCCAACTCAGGAGGCAAACGCTGCATGTAGAGGCATGGGTGTGAAATGCTTTCACGGTTTGTCTCTCTTCGTTCTAGCTTCGTTTTTATAAAGGCTCATCGACCTGAAGCAGCAATCAAAATCTATGGTAAGACAATTGACATTAGTTAAATGTAGCATTATATTTCCCTTTATTCAAGTGGAATTGCCGCGCGCCGCAGAGGCGAAGCAGATGTAAAAACCAGCCGATGTTTCGATTGAATGCACGCCTGCGCTCAATCCGATCAAACGGCCAAACAACGTGGAGACAAATTCCAAATGACAGCAACAATAGATGAACCACTGGTTGGCCTAGCTCAGCAGGCCGACGACGTCTGCGCGCTGCCACTGGTGCGTCGGCTGAGTGCGACCCTGGACATCGACCCCAGCCGCTGGCATGAAGGCGATGCCCTTCCGCGCGGCTGGCACCTCGCATTTTTCTCAGTAGATACCTGCCAGGCTGACCTCAGAGGTGACGGCTTTGCCGGACTTGGCGTGACCCTGCCCAACCTCGGTCTTCCCCGCATCGTTTTCGGCGGACGAAACATCCGTTTCATCAGGGACATTCCGATAGGCTCCAAAATGAAGCGGGTCAGCAAACTTACCGCTGTCGATCGGAAAGAAGGCCGGTCCGGAAAATTTGCTGTCGCCTCGATCCAGCATGACACGTTTATCGCGGACGACGCTGAACCGGCGATCGTCGAAATCTACAACTATGTGATGCGCGAGGCAGCGAAACCGGCGGTCCCGGGAGCACCCGCCGCTGCGCCGCCGAAACCACCCTCCATGCCAGAACCGACACATCGCAAGATCGTCGTGCCCGATGAGATGCTTCTGTTCAGGGTGTCGGCCGTCATGTTCAATCCGCACCGGATTCACTACGATCTGCCCTATGCGACCGACAAGGAAGCTTACCCGTCGCTGGTTGTGAACGGATCGGTCACATCGCTAATGCTGCTGGAGTTTTTCAGGTCCGAAGCGGCCGTCGAGCCCACCTCGATCGTTCTGCGAAATGCTGGCCTCGCCTACTGTAGACGCCCCCTTCGCCTGAATGCAGTCGAGGGCGAGAACGAATGGCGGGTATGGGCTGATGACGAAGAAGGCAACGTTGTGGTCGAGGGCACGATGGGAGTGACGGCGTGACCAGGCTCAAGGCGCTTGAAAAGATTCGGGTGCTTGACTTTTCCAAGATATTGGCTGGCCCGCTTTGCTCCCAGTATCTCGGAGATATGGGTGCCGACGTCATCAAGATTGAGCCTCTCGAAGAAGGCGACGACACGCGCCGTTATCCACCGTTCGTTAAAAATGGTGCGCACCATGATGGCACCATCTTTCTCAGCACCAACCGAAACAAGCGCAGCATTGCGCTTGATCTCAAAAGCCCCAAGGGGCAGGAAATTTGCCATAAGCTGGTGGAGGATGCAGACGTCGTCATCGAAAGCTTCGGTCCTGGCGTTGCCGAACGGCTCGGCATCGACCATGCCACGCTGATCGAAGTCAATCCGCGCCTGATCCATTGCAGTATTTCCGGATACGGAAACGTCGGCTCGATGAAAGAAGGCAAGGGCTACGACGCCGTCCTGCAAGCCTTCTCAGGCATGCTCTCGATCACCGGCGAACGTGGCGGAAAACATGCCAGAAGCCCGTTTTCTCCAGTAGACCAAGGCACTGGCATGCACGCACTTGTCGGCATTCTTGCCGCCCTTTTCGAACGTACGGTGACTGGCAAAGGCATGCGTGTCGAGGCGAACCTGTTCGATACCTCCATCGGTTTTCTCGGCTACATCCTGCAAGGCTTCTGGCACCACGGCCGCGAGCCGGAACCGCCTGGCTCTTCGCACGACTCCCTGTGTCCGTATGAGGTTTTTTCTACCGCTGACAGGCCCATGCTTCTGGGTGTGGCGAACGATTCGCTGTGGCGAAAGTTCTGCGCTGTCGCGGGTCAACCTGCGATTGCAGCAGATCCGCGTTTCGCCACCAACGCCTTGCGCGTGGCCAACCGCACGGAAACCGTGGCGACAGTCGCCGCACTATTGGCAACCCGCGGACGGGACGACTGGCTTGCCACTCTCGGCGAAGCGGGCATTCCATCGTCTCCCGTCCACAGCCTAGGCGAGATGACAGCTCACCCGCACACAACCGAAGGCGGCATGGTCAAAACTTATGTGCACCCTGTCTACGGCGAACTCAAAACCGTATCCCAGCCGCTCAAGCTGGAGGGCGAACGAAACAGCGTCATACGCGCGGCACCGCTCTTCGGTCAGCACACGGCAGAAATTCTGGAAGCGGCAGGCTATTCTGCGAAAGAGATAGATGAGCTGGGTTCATCAGGCGTCATCAACTCAGCGAAGCCGACCGCGTCCTGAGGAAATTGGAAATTGGTACTTTTTTGAAGTACTCCCATCAGTAGTCAAACGGTTCACAAATAAACAGGAGACAAATATGGTTCAGCATTTTCTCAAGGTTTTCATCTGCTTACTCGTAACGTGCGCAAGTGCCAGCGCAAGCGCCCAAGCCTGGCCCACGGCCAAACCGATCCGCATTGAGATTGCATTCGGACCGGGGTCTGCCAGTGACATCTTTGCGCGGATCATCGCCGACCCTTTGTCCAAGGCACTGGGGCAGACGGTCATTGTCGAGTCCAAACCCGGCGCGTCGGGACAGATCGCTGCCGAATACGTCGCCCGCTCAGCACCCGATGGCTACACCCTGTTCCTCACAACCAACACCACGCACTCGGCCAATCCATATCTCTTCAAAAAGCTGAGCTATGACCCGATCAAAGACTTCACGCCAGTCGTTCGTATCGGCTATTTCCCGTTTCTTCTGCTGGTCGATTCAAAGCTTCCTATCAACAATGTGCAGGAGTTGATTACCTATGGCAAAGCCAATCCGCAGGGCATCAGCTACGCGTACACGAGCAGCGCGGGCCAGGTCGCGGCAGCAGCGCTGAGCAACTCCACCAAAATGGGCGCGGTTGGCGTTGCGTACAAGTCGGCACCGGAAGCCATGACCAGTGTTGCGGGCGGGCAGGTGACTTTCACCGTGCTTGATTTCGCGACCAGCCAGGGGCTGGTCAAGAGCGGCCGACTTCGTGCACTTGCTGTGAGCCCGGCCACACGTACTGTCCTCGCACCGAACCTTCCGACCGTCGGCGAGGCGGCTGGACTGCCTGAATTTGGTGTCGTGGCCTGGCAAGGGCTCTTCGGCCCCGCCAACATGCCACCCGCCATAGTGGACCGCCTCAACACTGAAATCCAGAAGATTCTTGCTCCGAAAGAAATGCAGGAGAAATTCCTGTCAATGGGTGTCGAGCCAAATGTTGCAGGCCCGGAAGAATTCCGGCGCTTTGTTCAAAAGGAGCTTCAAGTCTGGGAGCGCCAGATAAAGATCGCGGGCATGAAACCCGAATAAACCGTGAGCATCCCGCCACCGGCGTTCGGGGCGGTGCTGTCGCCACAGGATCGAACATCCAGCAAACGCCCACTGAATTTCAAAGCTACTTATGTCCAAGAACATCAAACAACTTTTCGACCTAACAGGCAAGACGGCCCTGGTCACCGGAGGATCGCGCGGTCTCGGATTTCAACTCGCACAGGCGCTTGGCGAGGCCGGAGCCAAGGTGCTGTTGAGCGCTCGCAAAGCAGACGACCTCAAGGAGTCCACCGCCGTGCTGAAAGCATCCGGCATCGATGCCGACTGGATTTCTGCCGACTGCTCCAGGGAAGAAGATACACGCAGACTCGCTGCAGAAGCTGTGAAACGGGTTGGTCACGTCGATATCCTCGTCAACAACGCAGGCGCAGCATGGGGTTCTCCCGCAGAAACCCATCCGGTCGATGTCTGGGACAAGATCATGAACCTTAACGTGCGTGGCTATTTCATCCTCAGCCAAGAGATCGCAACGCGAAGCATGATCCCGCGCAAATCGGGACGAATCATCAACCTCGCCTCTATCGCCGGACTCGGCGGCAATCCTCCAGGCATGACCACGTTGGCCTACAACACGTCCAAGGGCGCTGTCCTCAACTTCACCCGCACACTGGGTGCCGAATGGGGCAAGTACAACATCACCGTCAACGCGATCTGCCCGGGCTTTTTTCCGAGCCGGATGACGGTCGGCTTGTTCAAGGACATGGGCGAAGAAAATCTCATCAAGCGAGCGCCCCTGGGCCGGCTCGGCGACGACGATGATCTCAAGGGACTGTGCGTTCTTTACGCGTCGGATGCAGGCAAACACATCACAGGCCAGTGGATGGCGGTCGATGGCGGCGTATCGATCATCACGGTCGCCTGATGATCATCTCGGTTGCTTGAGATACCCGGCGTTCACGCTGCAGCAAACAAGCAAGCTCATCAAAAATCAAGCGCATCAGCCAGCTTGCGGACAGCTGTATGGCCAGCATGCACCGCATCTCCAATGCGCCCCACTGCCTCGGCATCCCCGATCACTTCGCAAGGGACACCAGCCATTACGAGGGCCTCGGCAAGTTCCTCGGCGGGGTCCCTACCCTGAGCAACGATGAGCGCCGAACCATGAATCATGATGCCTCTGCCATCCACAAGCTGGATCTGCAGCCCATCCGTTTGAAGATCAGAGATGGTTGCGTGCGCAATCACCTCTATCAGCGGATTGGCTCCCAAGCGGGAACGTAACTGCCGCCTGTAGATGGGTTCGGCGGAACGCGCCAGTTCGTTCAGGCCTGATCGTGTCACCAGCTTTACGCTCAAGCCGCGCGCCGCAAGAAACTCCGCAGTTTCACAACCCGTCTCTCCGCCACCATACACAATCAACGTGCTACCGGGGACACCCAGCGAGTCGACAGACACATCCCCTGTCAATACATCGGTCGCATCATGGACTGCAAGGCCATCGCTGATTACATGGATGGGCCATGGCCGCGAACGGGTTCCAGTCGCCAGGACCACCAGGTCCGGCTGGAGCGCCAGCACGTCCTTGAAGCGCGCACGAAAATCCAAAACAGTACGGACAGTACTTTCAGCAATCCGGTGCCGAAGATGATGCCAATACCAGTAAAGCGGTTCCTTGAAAGGGGGTGCCGCAGATACGAGCAAACCCCCGCCGATCTCGTGCCGTGCTTCGAGAAGATGCGTCGTGAAGCCCCTGCGTTCGAACTCAAGCGCAGCATGTAGCCCACCAGGACCGGCGCCGACCACAACTGCGACCCGGCCATGTCCTTGCCGTGCGTCAGACACGTTTGCAAGCTCGCGACCAGTGACCGGATTCTCCGCGCATCCGATCGCCGCATGCTCACGGACCCGCTCCATGCACCAGTTGCAGTTCGTGCATGGCGTGATGTCCTCAAGACGTCCCTCCCGGGCTTTTTTGGCCCAGGCTGGATCTGCCAGAAGCGGGCGCCCCAAGCCAATCATGTCTGCGTCGCCTTCTTGCAGCGCACGTTCTGCCGTCTCGGGCCAGCGCACCGGTCCCACGGCAATCACTGGCAGACCACTCGCCTTCCTAAGCCTGCGACCGAGAGGAAAGCGCCAGCCTTCCTGCGACGACATGGGGTCAACGATCTTGTCCAGAGCACCCTCCACCGCACCGGTCGAGACATGCAGCGCGTCGCAACCCGCTTTCGCGAGTTTCGGGACGATGCGCTCCATGTCACCAATCGAGAGACCTGACTCAACGAATTCGGCCGCCGATACCCGATAAATCAGTGGACGGGACGGGCCAATCTCTTTTTTGATGGCTGCAACTATGGCCAACGGGAAGGCGAGCCGCCTATCAAAGTCGCCGCCCCACGCGTCGTCTCGCTGATTCTTTCGCGGTGACATGAAAGCCATGGGCAGGTAACCGTGGGCGCCGTGGATTTCGATAGCTTCATACCCAGCCTCGACTGCACGGCGCGCACCTTCTGCGAACCGCATCACAAGCTGTGAAATTTCAACAGAGGTCATTGCGCGCGCTCTCTGTTTACCGTTTCTTCCAAACACGTCTGACGGCGCGACCGCAATTCCATCCCTTGCGGTGCCGGGGATGATGTACTGACCAGGCATGTGCAATTGCAGACAGGCGCGGGCGTCTGTCTTCCTGATGGCGCTGACCAGCTCAGCGTGGCCTGCGATGTATGCGTCTTGGTCAAGGCGCGGTTGCCGCAGTTCGCCGAGACCGTACTGGGCATCGACGCAAGTGAACTCGACCACGATCATCCCCGTGCCTCCCGCAGCGCGAGCTTCGATGAAGGCAATGAGTTCCGGGGTTACAAACCCCTCCAGGTCCGCAAGGCTTGAGGACATCGGCGCCATCACGACGCGGTTGGGAAGCAACAGGCCGCCCAGTTGCAAGGGACTGAACAGCAAAGGGTAAGAACCACCACCCTTCGGCGGACGACCTCGTTCAGGTATCTGGACCGGAAACCGGCGCATGGGCGCCGAAGGCTGGTTCATCAAGTCACTTTCGTCTCTTGGCCTGCTTTGCTTCGTCACCGCCGAGAGAAGCCTTGAGGTGGTCGCGAATCTGCGTGGTCGAGAATCGACGCATCACGTCGAGCGCCGTGACCGCCGCTTCGACGTCACGTCTCTCGCAAGCTTTGAAAAGTGCACGATTACGGTCGCGCCATTCGCCAACGTGCTCGGCAAAAAACTCCTGTTCCATGATGTAGCGCCCGATGTTCTTGCGACACTCGTCAACGATCCGGATGCAACGCTGCCAGCCCGATGCCACCAGGATCATGCGATGGAACGCCACACTGGTGCGATACCACTCGACCGGGTCATCGACGCGATCCATCTGCATCACGATTTTTTCCATCGTGGCGATCTCCTCGTCGGAGAGCCGCGGCACGCCAGCACGCACTGCCAGCGTTTCCAGGGACCAGATGATCCCGTAAAGCTCATCAAGCTCATCAAGAGACAGGTGCGCCACCACGGCGCCTTTGTGCGGCTCAACCTCCACCAATCCTTCAGAGGCAAGCTGCTTCAGGCATTCCCGGATGGGCACCCGGCTGACCCCGAACAGATTGGCCAGGTACTCCTGCCCAAGCGGCTCGCCCGGCGCCAGCTTGCCCTGGATGATCGCATTGCGCACCGCATTCGTGACATTGGCGCCCAGCGTGCGGGCATCCGCGCCAATCTGCAATTCGGCCACGAACGGACGCGGCGGCGCGGCGGGAATAACGTCAATGGGCGCTTTTCGTGACGCAGGAGACTTTTTTGAGGCAGGCCTACCGAGCGATTTCCCGCTTGGCCTGGTGGTCGCGGGTAGAGGCTTTTCCATCGTAGATGCGTTGGTTTTTTTCTTGGTCATGGGTAAGCCGCTCTCAGGAAATTTCATTGATGGACGCCTCTATGTTATTAAAGTCCATCCAATCCCGATTCGCAGCTTATGGTGACGCTCAGGCAGCGACCGCAGCTCCCTGCCCCGATAGCCTGCCCAGGTGCTTTTCACGATCCCATGCGTTCTCATTGCCGCGCAATTTAAGCTTGGGTCGTTCGACCTCCTGCTTGGCGGCCGACCGCGGGAATGCGTCCGTGAATTCAAAGTATTTGGGCACTTTGAAAGGTGCCATCTTCGCGATGCACCAGCGCGCCAGTTCTTGTTCAGAAGGCCGTGGCTCGTAAGGAATGATCCAAGCCTTCACGTCTTCCTCACCCAGGGGCGATGGAACACCGATCACGATACATTCGCGCACGCCCGGATGCAGGCTGAGAATCGACTCGATCTCATGCGCCGAAATGTTCTCACCTCTGCGGCGAATCCAGTGCGCTTCACGCCCCACGAAAAACAGGTTTCCTGCGGCGTCGAGGTAGCCGAGGTCGCCGGTATGTACCCAGAGGTTGCGCCAGGTCTCGGCCGTCTTGACCGGGTTGTTGTGATAGCCGAGCATGAAAGAAAAAGGAATTGTCGGCCGCAATACGATCTTGCCGACTTGCCCTGAAGCGAGCTGGTTGTCCTGCTCGTCCATGATGGCGATTTCGGACCAGCCGTTGGGATGACCGACCGAGCCGGGGACCTGGGCGAGATTACAGCTGGCTATGGCGCATCCGCATTCGGTATTGCCGTAGATATCGACAATTTTTATTCCGAATCGTTTCGTGAACTCAACCGGAACCGTCGCCGGAATTTGCCCATTCACTCCGGTAGAAATCCGCACAGAGTGACGGCGATCGTCCTCACTGACCGGTTGGTGAACCAACGCCGTCATCATGGTGCCGATCGGATCGATCACCGTTGCACCGGTCTCACGCACACGCTTCCAGTAACCGGACGCGCTGAAGCGCCGGTCAATGGTGCTGGTCATGTCGTTGAGCAAGGGGCCCACCACACCCAGCTGGATTCCGCTGCCGTGAAACATCGGGAGCGTGGTGTAGTGGTGATCTCCTGCCTTCGCTGCAACTGCTTCGCCATAACGCAGCCCGACAACCACGTTGGCGAACTGCGGCAGCACGATCCCCTTCGGCATGCCCGTCGTTCCACCGCTATAGAGGATCATCCCCGGCATACCGGGATCGATTGTCACAAGCGCAAGCTCTGCATCCGTGCCGAGCAGACAGTCAAAAGGCTCAAAGCCGTGCGCCTTGCAAAGGGCGGACACCGTCTTTTGTGCATCTTCGATTCCGTAGGGTGCCGCTACGAATACGCGAAATGCTGAGCGCACGTCGGCAGGCAGCGTTGCGATTTTGGGCGCGTTCTCGGTATCGACGATGAGAATGCCCGCCCCGCTATCTCGCAAGGTATAGATGAGATCGTCACCCGTCAGGCTGGCGTTGAAAGGCGCCCACACCGCACCAATCCTGTTGGTGCCCATCCAGCCCAGCAACTGCTCCGCGCAATTGAACATCAGGCTGCCGACGCGCTGGCCAGGAACTATGCCTGAAGCAGCGAGGTTGGCTCCCACACGATCGCTCAGCGAATCGATTTCACGATAGGTGAGCTTGCGGCCATCGATCTCTGTAAATACCTTGTCGCCGTAAAGCTTTGCCTTGTCGCGAAGCAACGATGCCGGATTAGTCCAGTAAATTGGCTGGCCCTTCACCATGATGGGCGCCGCGCCCGATGAGACGGCAGAGGGTTTTTCAGTTGCTGTGGATGAAATGGTCATGATGAATAGGTCGAGTGCGATAAAGCGGCAAACATCGTTGGGAATCTGGCTTACGTTCAAGCCTGACCGAGATAGGCGCCAAGGAGCCCCGGATCCTGGCGGAGCTCGTCAGGTGTACCGGTCAGTGCCACTTTTCCCTGTGCCAATACATAAATACGGTCGGCAAACTGCAGGGCCTGTTGTGCGTTCTGCTCAACGATCAGCACCGTCGGACCGGTGCGACTGATTCTTTCAAGCAGGGCCATGAGCTCGATTGTGATCTTGGGCGACAGACCCAGTGAAAGCTCATCAACCATCAGGAGCTTGGGCCGGCAGAGCAGACTGCGTGCGATCGACAACATCTGCTGTTCCCCTCCGGACAGCATTCCCGCCATGGCAGCGGTACGGGCCTTCAAAATCGGAAACAGCGCATACACCTGATCAATTTCTTGTGCCCGGCCGCGCCAACCGTGCAGCACCATGCCGAGGTCCAGGTTCTCGCGCACGGTGAGCTCCGGCAACACACCGCGGCCCTCGGGCACATGGATCATTCCGCTGCGTGCTATCTGATGCGGCGCGGCACTGGTGGTGTCAACGCCGTTGAAGGTTATTTTTCCGGCGTGCGGCGGCAGCAGGCCGGACAGTGCGCGCAACAGCGTCGTCTTGCCGGCGCCGTTCGCGCCCAGAATGGCCACCAGTTCGCCACTGCGGACGGTCAGCGAGACGTCGCGCAGCGTATCGACCTCACCGCGGGCAACGCGGATTGAAGAGACATCGAGCAGGATCTCGCTGCCAGCGCCCGGATGTAGATTTTCAGTATGACTCATGCTGCTGCCGTTCCGATATACGCTTGAATCACGCGTTGATCCTGGCGAACCTCATCGGGCGTACCCGCCGCGATGGTCTTGCCCAGGTCGAGTACGGTAACCGCATCGGCCATCCCGACCAGAAATTCGACATGGTGCGTGATCACAAGGACCGTAAGCCCGATACTTTTGCGCACGCCCAGAAGCGTATCCCGGAGCCCCGCGATTTCGCCGCTGTTCAGGCCTGCGGTGGGTTCGTCAAGCAGCATAAGTCTGGGCCGTCCGGCCCAAGCCCGGGCAAGCTCCACCATTTTTCGCTGTCCATAACTCAGGCGTGAGGTCGGTGTCAACGCAAGCGGCTCCAATCCAACCGACTCCAGCGCTGTCATCGCGATATCGCGGGCTTCGCGCTCGTGCCGGCGACCTCGGCGTACAAACACCAGTTCATCCATCAGGCCACCCGGTCGATGCGAATGCAGGCCGATCAGCACATTGTCAAGAACAGTCGCATCGTCAATCAGGGCCAGATTCTGAAAAGTACGGCTGATACCGAGCGTGGGCAACTGCTCGGCGCGCGAGGCCAGCAGGTTCTGTCCGTTATATAAAAGCGTTCCCTCGTTGGGCGTAACAATCCGGCTGATCACATTGAGCAAAGTGGTTTTGCCCGCGCCATTGGGTCCTATCAGGCCGTGTATATGGCCCTGCTCAACTGACAGTGCAACGCCGTCAAGCGCATTCACGCCGCCGAAGCGCACCGCGATACCGTGCAGGTCGAGAATTGCACTCATGCCATTGCCTTGAGTTTTTTCCATGCAGCCTCGATCATGCCGAGAAGACCCTGTGGTGACAGCGTCACGACTATCAGGAACAGCACCGCATAAATGATCTGCGCAAGCGCACGAGCGTCCTGAGTAAGTTCGGGAATGGCAACGACGAATGCAGCGCCAAGAAGCGGCCCGAGCAACCGGCCCTGCCCGCCAATCATCACCGCCGCAAAAATCAGGATTGAAAGGTCAGGACCGAAAGTCTCTGGTGCCACGATCCCGGTGATCAGCGCATGCATGCCGCCCGCGACCGACCCGAGGAGCGCCGCCAGGCCAAACGCCGCCAGCTTGTGGAAGGTGACGCGAATTCCAAAGCTTCGCGCGACGGTTTCATTGGTGGCGATCATCCGGAGCGCACGCCCTGTCCGCGAAATCATCACGCTATAGGAAATCCCAAGTCCGGTCACGCACAATAACAACGCGACAAGCCATAGGAGCCGTCCCTTCCAGATTCCTTGCACTTGCGCCACATCCAGAAACATGCCCTGAGGCCCTCCGGTATAAGACGTGCTCTTGACCAGTTGAAACAGCGTAATGCCAAACGCAAAGGTGACGATCGCCAGCGAGAAGTGCTTTAGCCGAATCGCGGGTAGCCCGACCGCGACCCCGACCACAGTCGCCAGCGCGCCCGCAGCGGCAATAGCGACAGGGACCGGAAAGTGGAAATGGTTGAGCGCGACAGCGGTACCGTAAGCGCCGACCAGCATGAAGCCGCCATGACCGAGCGAGTAAATCCTTCCAAACCCCAGAACGATGTTGAGCCCGATGGCAGACAGGCTGTAGATCATCCACAGCGTAAGCACATAGCGCGGATACTCGCCTGCAAACATGCCAGCCACCAGGAGCAAGGCAAACGAGACCAGCACCCATCGCACGCGGGCGGGCGTCTGATTCAGGGTAAGGCCGCTGCTCATACGCGCCCCACGTGTTGGCGACCGAAAAGTCCTTCGGGCCTGAACAACAGCACAAGCAGCAGGATTGCGAAGGTAAAAGGTTCACGCAGATGGATCGAGATCCAGGTCGAACCGAAACTCTCGATGAGACCGAGCAACAGTCCGCCGACAACCACGCCGGGAAAGCTGGTAAGCCCCCCCAGCACAGCGGCTGTGAAGGCCTTCAAGATGTAAGGCTGCATCAGGTCGGTACCGAGGAAAGACACCGGCGCGATCAGCATTGCCACGAGCGCGCCGATGGCTCCGGCAATCAGCCACACGACTAGCGCGATCCGGTTGACATCTATGCCAAGGAGACTGGCAACCTCGGCGTTCATGGCGACCGATCGCATGGCCAGGCCCACACGCGTGAACCTGAACAAGACGAAAAGTCCCAGCCCAAGGCAAGCTGCAATCACAAGGGTTCCCATCTGGTCGTAAGCAAGCTTGAAACCGGTAATGTCTACACGCCCGGAGCTGAAGAGGCTCTTGGCGGTGTAGGGCTCATTGGCGCCCCAAAGATAGAGCGTCACCGCATGAATCAGCGTATATAGAGCAAGCGTTCGGACCGTCAGGTTGAGCGCGTCACCACCCCGCTGGGAGCGAAGCAATGTGAGATATGCAAACGAACTGATGCCTGCTGCGATGGCAATCGAGAAGACCAGCTGCAGCAGCGGTGACATCGGGAGGCGGCTGACGTACAGCACTAGCAGGAAGGTGGAGAGCGTGCCCAGCTCGCCCTGCGCAAAGTTGGCAACGGCGGTGGTGCGGTAGATGAGGGCAATGGCAAGGCCGAGCAGGGCGTAATACGCGCCACTGACAATGCCCGCCACCGCAGTTGCAAGCGCAAGGTCAAGGTTCATGCAAAGCCTCTAGCCGCAAGCCCGCGCCGGTGCTGGGCCAGCATGCGGCCCTGCCCTGTTTGTTCAAGCACGCTTCCCGCCTGTGGTCAGCGTGCTGGCCGCAGTGGTGCGCCCAGCACGGTAAATTGACCGCCCTTGACACCAAACGGAACCACAGCGCTGGTGCCCATGTGGTCGGTCGGGCTGAAGGACACCGGGCCGCTGATCTTCGACTCGAAGCCGCGCATCTGCTCCAGCGTGTTGATCAGTGCCGCGCGGGTGAGGTTGCGGCCTGTGCGGTTCATGGCTTCCACACCGATCTTGGCTGCGAGGCAGCCGAACATCGTGAAGTGGTTGGGCTTTTGGTCGGGGTAGCTGAGCTTGAGCGCGTCATTGCACTCCTTGGACTCCGGCGCGGTGGGCGGCGCCACCATGCCCGCCGCGTAGAGCCAGCCGTCTGCATAGTCTCCGACTGGATCCAGAAACTGCTCCGCCGTCAACGTGGTCACACCGAATGCGGTCTTTGGACGCCATTCCTGGCGTTTCATCGTGAGGAAGATGCGTGCGGCACCAGCCGCGGAATCTCCGAACAGCACGATGTCCGGATTCTTCGCCTTCAGTTGCAGGATGTACGGCGTGTAGTCAGGAATGTTGACTTCAAACAACTCTTCATACACCAGAGTAATGCCGTTGGCCGCAAGCACTTCTTTCATTGCCTTACGCATGTCTTCCGCACCCGGTACGTTCATCATCAAAAAGCCGGCTGTTTTGGGCTTGACCGCCGCTTTCTGGATGGTGTACGGCAACATAGACTTCACCTGAAACGCGTAATTGGGCAGCAGCGCGAAGACATTCTTTTTGGTGGGCTCGGTTAGCTCGTTCATTGCCGCCCACGGAAAAAGATAGGGAACCTCAGGCTGGCCTGCCACGTACTGAAGGATGGCCGCCGAGGTGGGGCTGGCACAGCCACCAAAAATGGCAAACGCGTTGTCCTGCTGGACAAGTCTTCTGGCATTGGAGACGGCACGCTGTGCAGAGAAAGCATCGTCAAGCACGTTGTATTCGATCTTGCGGCCCTGCACGCCCCCGTCGCGGTTGACCTTGTCAAACCACGCTTTCGCGCCAAAGCTGGCCGGCGCACAGACCGCCGCGACCGGACCTGTCATGGCATTTGAGCCTCCAAGAATGATCGTGGTGTCGGTGACGCCTGGCTCTGCCATGGCTGACGCACTGAACAAGGCGCAGAGCGCCGCAATACTTCTTGCAAATTGCATTTTCATACTTGTCTCCTGTCGTTATTGATCGGCTAAAACAGCCCGTTAAACAACCATAAAAACGGCCACAAAGCAGCCATCACTCACAAAACTCTCGTTTCATTGTTGATTGTATCCAATCAACAATTTAAATAATCGGGGTAAACCAGCATCTTTCTTTGATTAAAACTGCATGTCTTGCATCGCGACTTACCCATGAAAAAGCCTTAATCCCGGTTCATGCCATTCCAGCGCTGCCAGTTGGCCGGTATGCGATAGCGTCACGTACGCGATTCGCAAATCCTCCCCGCCGAAGCAGATATTGGTGGTCAGCATGTCCGGCACATGGTGATGCCGCACAAGCCCGGTCAGCGGCGATATCTCCGCAATACTGCAGCCCTCGACGGTCGCAGCGCAGATGTTTCCAGAAGAGGCGATAGCCAGGCTGTCGAACCGGCCGTAGCCCCCCAGACCTGCGATGATTCGCCCGCCATTGGGTGAGGGCCAGGCTTTCAGCCGCAGCTTCCCGGGTGCTTCGATTTCGAAACCCCAGATGCGACCAGTGTCCGTCTCGGCGACGTAGAGCATGCGTCCATCCGGCGACAGCCCGATGCCGTTGGGCGTGAGCATCGCACCCGACACTTCCCTAATCTCGCTGCCATCAGCGCGCGCCCAATAAACAAAGCCACGGTCCATATCCCTATCGCGGCGTTTGCCGAGGTCGGTAAACCAAAAACCGCCCGCGCCATCGAACACGATGTCGTTCGGTCCCTTGAGCCGATGGCCATTGCAACTGTCGTAAAGACGCCGCACTTGCCCGGTAGACAGGTCAACAACATCGATGCCACCCCCTTCGTAACCCGGGGGCACGCCATGCGGGCGCATCTTGGCGCCCTCTCGTGTCCAGCCCATGCCACCGTTATTGCAAACGTAAACCCTCCCGTCCGGCCCGAGTGCCGCTCCGTTGGGTCCGCCCGGGATCTGGGCCACGACATCCACTTGTCCATCGAGGCCCACGCGCGTCAATGTCTGACGCTCGATTTCGACGAGCAGTACGGAACCATCCCGCATGGCGATGGGGCCTTCGGGAAAGCGCAAGCCTGTCGCAATGATTTTCATGACGGGCTTTCAGTTCACGGTTGCGCCGGAGGCCTTGACGATGGCAGCCCATTTCTGGCGCTCAGACTTCATGTAAGCATCAAATTCAGCCGGCGGCATGAACTGCACATCGGCACCAAGCTTGCTGACCTGGTCCGCGATCTGCGGATCTTTCAGGGCGCGCTCGAAAGCACTGGTCAGCTTGTCAACGATGGGTCTGGGCGTGCCGCCAGGCGCAACAATCCCGAACCACGAGGAGATATCAAAACCCTGCGCGCCTGATTCGCTCATGGTCGGTACGTTGGCCAACTGCGGAATGCGACGGGCGGTCGTGACCGCCAGGGGCACGACACTGCCACCCTTGATCTGGCCCATGATGGACATCGAGTTCTCGAAAGAGAATGCAGTGTCGCCACTGAGCACTGCCTGCATGGCGGGCGCAGCGCCGTTGTAAGGAATATGCACCATCTCCAAGCCCGAGCGCAGACCCATTTCGACGGCGGCAAGGTGGAGCGAAGTGCCCGCGCCCGACGACGCGTAATTCAGCTTGCCGGGATTCGCCTTGGCATACGTGATCAGCTCTCGCACATTCTTGAACTGCGAATCTTTGCGAACGTAAAGAATATTGGCCGAGTACGCCAACTGCGCGACCGCCGTGACGTTCTTGTCCGGATCGAACTTCAGTTTGTACATGGCGGGCCCAATCGCGTGCGTGGCGACCGAGTTCATCATGAGCGTGTAGCCGTCCGGCTCTGCCTGCGCTACAAGCGTGGCCGCCAGCGTTCCCCCTGCTCCGGGCTTGTTGTCAACGACGACTGGCTGGCCCAGTGTCTTTGAGACGTTGTCGCTCAACAAGCGCATGAAGATGTCCGAGGTGCCACCCGGGCCCGAAGGCAGAACAACACGGATGGGTCGTTTCGGCCAGTCGCTTTGCGCCAATGCCTGCCCTGAAAATGTTGACAGTACAGCAACCGCGGAAAGTGTGAACAGGCTTGCCATGAGAGCGGTAAATCGTTGTCGTTTCATGTTGTCTCCTTAAATCAGCCAGGATGGGGAAAATTTGTGGGCGCGCCACTGTAAGTACTTTTCAGGGCGATGACCTTGCCAGTCGAGGACAGGGTCACGTACATCGTCTGGGGATCCGTCGCACCAAAACAAACATTTGTCGCAAATGGCTCCGGCATCGCGATCTGCTCGAGCAATAGGCCCTCCGGACTGACGACGCTGATGCCGCTGGGCACGGTTCCGATGTGCAGATTGCCTGCAGCGTCCACGGCCATCGAGTCGAAGAGCTGGAACCCGCCGAGGCCAATGACGATCCTGCCGGTGCCACCGAGAATGTTGCGCGCTGCCCGCGCAATATTTCCCGGCGTGTCGATCGTCCATGCCCATAGCCGGCCCGTTACGGTCTCTGCTACGTAAAGCGTTTTTTCATCCGGCGCCAGCGCAATGCCGTTGGGCATCTCGAGCGGGTAAATGGCCTGTTTGATCAGTGATCCATCTGGCCTTGCGTAGTAGACCGCGCCGCGATCACGGTGCCGGCCGTGCGCGTGGCCGTGATCCGTAAACCAGAAACCGCCACTGCTGTCGAACACGATGTCGTTCGGACCGTTGAGTTTCTGGCCCTCGCAAGCGGTGTAGAGGGTTTCCACCGCGCCAGTTTCGATATCGACGGCTTGAATAGATCCGCCGATGTAGTCGGCGGCAGTTCCCGAAGGAAGTAGAACGCCGTCGCGTTCACGCCAGACAAAGCCGCCGTTGTTGCAGATATAACAGCGGCCGTCCGGTCCCATTGCCGCGCCATTAGGGCCGCCACCGAGTTCAGCCACGGTGCGCTTCGTGCCATCCGGCGTAATGCGCGTTAGCCGGCCAGCGGCGATCTCCACCACCAAGAGGCTGCTATCGCCCAGAGCAATAGGACCTTCCGGGAAACGCAAGTCGCTTGCAAACTCCTTCATTCACTTGTCTCCTGCTGCATGCTCGCGAGCGATTTATATTTTGGATACAGTCGCCAATCCTAAAGGAAGTGCGTCATATTTCATGACAGGGTTCTTACCGATGCCGCCCCGCAATTGACGGGAAATTTAGCCGTTTCGCGAGGCATCGTTTGCACCGAATTCCGGACGCCACCGCACTCCACCAAGGAGCCGCCAAGCAGCGAAGTTTCGATGGGATGGATGACGAACGATCCCCGTTGCCCCATCAGCGCAGCATCAGGCAGAAGCAGCAGCGCCGCGCGACAAAAGCGCTACGACAGCTGTCCCTTTGGCCGTCACTTCGCCCAGCTGGTTTTCGACGAAGACTTCGAGGTCGACGAGGAAAGCGCCCTCTTCGACCCGCTTGTCGACAACCTTCGCGCGACACCATGAAACGTCACCAAAAATATTCGGACGGCGCACTGACACACTCAGTTTGCGCAGGAAGCCATCGTCGCCCATCCAGTTCGTCATGAGCTGGCCCATCCACGAAATGCGTTGTGGTCCGACGTCGTAGCCGCCTGGCATGCCCACGTCACGCGCCATTTTCTGCTCGGCATGACCGCGTGCGGGGTTGTCCTGCGCACCGGTCTTTGCATCAACGAAAGCATCCGCCGGATGGCGTTTGCGATGCATCTCGGCGCGCCGGTGCGCCTGGTAGCTGTGCCCGCCGCCTGAATACCAGCAGATCATGTCGGTGATGTTCAGTGGCCCTTTCAGCATGGGCTGGACGAAGCTTGCGACTTCAACGTCTTCCCAATACCTTGGCACGGCACCGCGCAGCTCTTCGGTGTCAATGGCGTGTGCGATGCTCTCGAGCTCTTCTGGCGAATAGCGGTGCGTCTCGCGCGGCTCGTATTTCAGACCGTTCTTGGCGCTGGCACGAGGCGTGCGGGCCGTGTGGCCCAGTGCGCGACAGACCAGCTCGCCGTGCTGATTGGTGTAGAGCACCTCGCCCGTCTGAATGATGAAACTCTTGGCCTTGCCGCCCTGCTTTTCAACGGCATCGAGCAGGCGTGCGCGCACCGTGAAGGCATCGCGATGGCGTATGGGCTTGAACCACTCCCAGTCGGTGCCTCCATACATCCACTGGATCCCGCGCAGTTTGGGCGCGACCACCGTGGTGTCGATGGAATACAGAAAACAGCCGGGCGCAATGGCCGAACCCCAACGGCTCGTCTTGCCATAAGCCGGATCGCAGAACAGCGGATTCTCGTCCCCGATGCCCCAGGCAAACTGGCGCACTGCGTCCGGCGTTGCTTCGGTATTCCAGGTCTGCCCGGTGCGCCGGAGATCGACGCCGATCAGGCTTCGGGCTTCCTCCAGTGCACCCTCCCACAAGGCAGGGGCCTGCGAGGCAGGGGCAGCCGTTCCGGCAGGGGCTTCGGTCGGGGATGTGTCGCTCATGTGTTGTTCTCCGTATGACTTGATGGCGCACCGTCAGGCGATAACGCCGCTCTCTTTAAGCGATGCGATCTCGCTCGCGGGCAGTCCGAGGATTTCGCCGAACACGTAGTCGTTGTGCTGGCCCATCGACGGTCCAGGGTTATCGACCTGCGGTTTGAAATCCGAAAACTGCCAAGGCGCGCTGAACATATCTTCTTGGCCATACACCGGTATTTGCACCGGGTGCTTGATGCCGCGCGCAGCAAACTGCGGATCTTTCCATTGCTCCTGTACCGACAGCACCGGCGACGAGGCTATACCGCTACCGCGAAGCTGCCCTACAAGCGCATCGCGTGACTGTTCGCGCGTCCAGGAAGCGATCGCCGCATCCAGCTCGGCGACATGTGCGAGACGACCAGCCGTGGTGGCAAATTTTTGGTCTCCGGTCCAGGGCTGCCCGGCAGCCATGCGAGCCACCGCGCTCCACTGGGCGTCATTGGCCACCGCGAGGGTCAGCCATTTATCCGTCCCCTGCGCCGGATAGATGCCGTGCGGAGCCATGTCCGGATGACGGTTTCCCATGACATGCGTTTGCTTGCCGGTGACTTGCGTGGAAAGCAGGTAAGGCCGCAGCGAACTCAGCATCGCCTCGATCTGCGACAGGTCGATGTAGCAACCCTTGCCCGTTGCGCGCGCATGCCGCAGCGCCGCCAGTACCGCCATCAAGGCGTGCACGGAAGCATTGGGATCACCAAGGCCGAAATTAAGCGCACCGATGGGCTGTTCGCCCGGGTACCCCACAAGCGCTTCAAGGCCGACAAAGCTAGACATCGTCGGCGCATAAGCCCTCATGCTCGAAAGTTCGCCGAACTGCCCCGCCGCCGACATGGCCAACATGACAAGACGGGGATTGACCGCCCGCAAGTCTTCGTAGCCAAGGCCAGAGCGCTCCATCGAACCGGGCGACATGTTTTCAACGACCAGATCGCTGGTCGCGGCAAGCCGCTTGAGCAACTCGACGGCGCGCGGCTCCTTAGCATTCAGCGTGATGCCCATCTTGCCGTGATTGATCTGGTGATACATGGGCGACATTTCCTTGCTCGGCCCCTCGACCTGCTGTCCATCGCGAAATACCCGGCCCGCGAGCCTCAGGTTGTCAGGGCGTAGCGCATGCTCGACCTTGATGACCTCCGCTCCCAACTCACCCAGCATCGTGCCGACCCACGGCGCAGACCACACCCAGCCGAAATCCAGAACACGCATGCCGGTCAACGGGCCAGTCGCCTTGATGGCCGCATGTGGCTGCGGTGGAACAGCGGCGCTCAACAAGGTCGAGGAAATGTCCGGAGCGGATTCACTTCGCGTCCCGATCGCGCGAAACGGCATGAGCGGCACCATCACGTTCAGGCCGGAAGCGCTTGCGGGTGCAAGAAAACCGCGCGCCTTGAAATGCCTGGTCTTGAGAACCTCATCGAAGCTGCGGATAGGCGAGACGATCAGGTTGTTCTTGAGCGCTATCGCCTCGAGCTCGGCCATGGTCTTGCCTGCCAGCCATGGAAGCACCAACGCGTCGACTTCATCGGGGTATTGCTTTCCCATCGCCCGGAGGTCCTGGTAGCGCGGCTCAGCGGCCCAAGCCGGACTACCCATTGCCTGGACAAAACGGTTCCATTCGTCACGCGTTCGTCCGCAAATGCAGACCTGCCCGTCCTTGCAGGGCAGGATCACATAAGGATAGGCTCCGCCTGAACCCGACGCCCGCCGCCCACTGCGATGCCACTGCAAGTTGTGATGGATGTAAAGGCGACAATTTCCGGCGACATAACTGGCAAGTACATCCGACAGCGCGATGTCGACCACCCGACCCGTACCGGTCTGGTCACGAACGTCCAGCCCTAACAGACACCCGGCCGCGAGCATAGCTCCTGCCTGATGTTCGGTAATACCAGGGGCAAAGGACAGCGGCGCCCTTGAGACCTCACCCAGCGACCACGACACTGCGCTCAGCGCCTGCGCGTCAAGCGCTGTGCCCTTGAAATTTGAATAGGGACCGTCCAGACCGAATGTGCTGGCAATACCAATGACAAGTCGCGGCAGCCGGGCCGCCAGCTCAGGCACAGGCCCAGCCAGCGCCTCCAGCGCTTCGCGCGAATCGCAGAGCAGGATATCGGCACCTGCAAGCAGCTGGTCCAGACCGGAGCGGGTCTGCGGTGCAGGTACTGATTTCTTGCCATGACCCAGAACCTCGAGCGCCAGCGCAAGGGGGCTGGGCTCTGCATCTTTGCCGGCGTGGACAGGATCAGCAGGACCCAAAGGGCTATCAGGAGCCACAAGCCGCGTGACTTTAGCGCCCATGCGGGCGAGCGACCAACCGGCATACGCTGCCGCAATTCCGCCGGCGGAAAATTCAACAACTTTCACGCCCTCAAACTTCTCTATCTGAGCTGTCATATACATCCATTAAGTCCATCTGTCTGGCAGGTACTCGTTGCACTTTGGAAACTGCATCAAAGCAGTGACGACGGGCAGTTCATGTCACCCAAAGCTTGTGCTGCGCGCTGAGCGTCGCGCGCTGCCGCTGATGGATCGGATAGTGGCCAACCACCGGGATACTGGCAACTCGAACTTATTCCGGCTGGATGCGGGCAGCACGCGCCAAGTCGTGCCATTTTTTGGTTTCCGAGATGACCCACTCGCGCAGTTCGCCGGGGCTGGTCGGCGCGGCATCAACGCCAGCCGCTGAAAGAGAGTCCGAGAAATCCTTGTCACGCAACACCTTGACCATTTCCTGGTTGAGCCTGTTAACGATCGCTGTGGGCGTCTTCGCAGGCGCGAAAGCGGCGATGAAACCTACCAATTCGTAACCTGGCACGCCTGTTTCCTGCAGAGTCGGGACATCCGGCATTGCCGCAGAGCGTTTTAAGCTGGAGACAGCAAGTCCCTTGACCGCCCCGGACTTGATCTGGGGAAGCATCAGTGCGATGTCTCCAAGGAGGATCTGGATCTGTCCGCCGCGCAAATCGGTCAGGGCCTGGACATTGGATTTGTAAGGCACGCTCAGGATGTCGATACCGGTCTTGGCCTTGAGCATCTCGGTCGCAAGCCGGGCGGACCCTGTACCCGAGCCGAAGGCCATCTTGCCGGGGTTTGCCTTTGCATAGGCGATGAATTCAGGAACAGTTTTCGCAGGAACATCGTTGTTGATGCTCAGGATCAGGGCCGCGATGCCAAGCCGCGAAATTGGCTCGAAATCATTGATCGGGTCATAAGGAATGCTTTTGAGGAAACTGGCGTTTCCGGCATGCGTGGTGTTGGTGCCAATCAGGATGGTGTAACCGTCCGGAGTTGCCCGCGCCACGGTCTGCGCAGCGATTGTGCCGCTGGCAGCCGGCTGGTTTTCTACATAGACGGGTGTGTTCATTGATTTGGACAGCCTGTCTGCGAGCCGCCGCGCGATCGCATCCGTTGCGCCCCCAGCACCGACTGAAACGATCATCCGGATCGGCTTGCTCGGGTAATCCGCCTGCGCAAAAGCGGCGCTTCCCGATAACGTGAAAAATGCCGCTGCCGCCATCGCGGCAATCGTGCGTAGGCCGCATAAAGCGCGCCTTTGCGAGGGTATTGCAAATCCACCGTGAAAACTGGTCTTGAACACGCTTGTCTCCTATCGTTTGTTCGAAATGGATGTCTGCCGACCCGCCAAAGCAGAGCAGAGCATCGAAACGCCTGATTCTGCTTCAAATGATAATTCTAATATTCGATATATGCAATTGTCTAACCATAAAAATTGACGGCTCATCACCATTGTTGAGTGCGTATTTGCCGCTCAGGTTGGAACGGACGCACCAGCCGGAAGCGGCGGTGGGAAAAGGCTGTAACCGGGAAACTGCAGCGTCAGAATTTCAGCGCCACCAAGACAGGCCTCGATATGCGGCTCGACTTGCCCGGCTGATACCCAGAGGCAGGACCACGGCGGCAATCGCTCACCGTTGACCAGAGCCGCACCAGCCGCCACGACATGGAACCTGCCCGCAGGCCCGGCGGATGGCGAGGTAAAGGCCTGGCTACCAGTCAGAATCGAAAGCCA
>CANFOS010000010.1 GCA_947448735.1 Comamonadaceae bacterium
AAAGTTGCGGCTCAGGTTGGCCACGCCGATAGAGGGATCTTGCTGTTGCAGTTCCCTCAAAATCCGCAGCGTACCGTCCTTGCTGCCGTCGTTAACGTAAACGACTTCCCAATTGCCGGCAAGCTCGGGGGTATTGGCCAGTGCCGCGACCAGGCGACCATGAAAAATCGGCAACACCTCTTCTTCGTTGTAGGCCGGAACAATCACGCTGAGCATGCAACCAGCGGGGGTTGCAGGGCCAAGCGTTGTGACAGTTGAATTCATTGGGCAAACGTCCAGAGTCGGTTAAGTCGAAAGGTCAGCCCAAGAACCATCACGGTGGCCAGCATTTGGGCGAAAAGATAGTGCCAGCCGAACTGCTGAACGCCTAGCCAGACCAGAGCACCGTTGAGGATGGCACCAAGCAGCGCTATGGCCATGAAACGGGGAAGCGCGTGGGCATGGCCGGCGTTGCTGTCAGCAAACGTCTTGCGCCGATTGAGCAGGTAAGCCACCGCCGCACCGGACAATGCGCCAATGGCAGCAGCAGGCGCAGCAGTCACGCTGGAGGACTCCACCAACGCAATCAGCACCGCGTAATGCACAGCGGTGGCGAGGCCTCCTGCGACGATGTACCAAAAAAACTGCATTGCGCTCCGGGTCGGGTTGAGGTGTGATTTTAACAAGCCCGTTGTCAGCGATATGGGCGGGTCACCTTTGTGGGCTATATTGAAGCCATGTTTGAAGTCTTGGTCTACGTCTACGAAAACTATTGGCAAGGTGACGCTTGTCCGGAGCTGCCGCAACTGGGCCGTAAACTGACTGCCGCTGGTTTTGAGGCTGACGAGATTCAGGCAGCGCTGGTCTGGCTCGACGGCCTGAACACCGCCGCGCAAAGCACCCAGATTTATCTGCCGGCAAACGACGCCAGACAGCCCGGCATCGTGCAGACCCAGTCGCCCGGCAGCATGCGGGCCTACAGCGTTGCCGAGCAGGAACATATTGGCGCACAGGCGCTCGGGTTTGTGAGCTTTCTTGAGTCATCAGGCGTGCTGCCGCCACAGATGCATGAGATCGTGATCGACCGTGCGATGGCCGCCCCGGGCAACCCGCTTGAACTGGACGATCTGAAAATCATTGTGCTGATGGTCTACTGGAGCTTTGGCCAGGAGCCTGATGCGCTGGTGCTGGACGAACTTTGTGACGACGCCGCTGACCGCGTCGGTCACTGAAGGCACAGCTATCCATTCATTTTTCGGGCCGGTTGCGGCAATTAGCGTCAGCGAACACCTGGCATTCGGCGGCGCTCGCCATCCACATGCAGACAAGTGCATTTCGGTGTGCTGTGCGCGGTCCGCCTGGCACTTCATCTCTGAAAACGCAGTTTCAGCGAAGACTAACTTGTAGCCAAGTTATGCCGAAACCAATATCTGAACCTCTTAACGTGCCTTGCAACGGCCAGCATTAGCTCAATAGTCTTCCCGGATTGGCTTCGAGCTTGGCAAGCGCATCGCGGGTAGCCCGCACGGTCAAGGCTTCTTCCTCTGTTGGTTTGAGCAAGCCAGCTTGCAAGTAGGCGGCCAGCCTGCGTGCCTGAATCAAAAAAAGGCGCCCCTCAGCCGAGGCAAACAGATGCAACTGCTTGCGTTCGCTGCACCAGGCAAACTGTACATGGCCGATGCGGCCGTTATGGTCCAGGCTGAACCAGGAACCCAACTGCAGCTCTTGCGCCCAAGCCCCCATCGCCTCATTGGGCGGGCCGCCGCCGTCGGTCACCACTTCGATATCTGATGCATCGATGCCAATCATCATCACCAGCGCTTCGGTGTCCAGCGGCAAGTCGCCCACATCCTCATCAGACAGGTAATCTTCAAGATTGGTCAGGCGCTTGGCCATGGCGTCAATTCGCTCGCTCGATATCGCGCCGGTCTTGGACAGGAAGGCATCGGCCAGCGTGTCGCTGATGACCTTGAGCTGCTGCTCTTGCGACTGGATATCCAAGGCCAGCACGGTCATGCCCATGCGCAGCACCTGTAGCAGTTTGGGGAGGTCTGAAATAACCTTGGCCCTTTCGGCGCGGTTGGGTTTGGCACTGGCGGCCCATACCAGGTCAGCTGTAGCGCGCTTCAGTGTCATGGTCTGTTCGTGCTGTGGGCCATTGCGCATGGCTGTCAGCGCCAGCACTTCGGCCCATATCTTGAACAGAAACTCGCGAATTTCTTCACGCACCGGCATGTCATTGAGCATGCTTCGCATCTCGATGGTGTACTGAATCGCCATGGTTTCTTTTTGCTCGACCTGCTGGGCAATGCTGACCACTCGGGCGGCACTGCCGTTTTCAGACAGGAACTTGGACAGAAATTTCTGGAACTCGTCGTACACCAGCTCAAACACACGGCGTCCGGTTTCAGGGTATTGCTCAATCACCTGCACAATGCGCTTGATCTCAGCGTCCATCGCGCCACCCGACACGGCGACGCCAAAACTCAGCACGCATGAACCCATGCGGTCGATCAGCCGGCGTGCAGGATGCTGCAGAGACCCAAAAAATTGCGGCTCAGAAATGGCCACGCGCAGCACCGGCATTTGCAGCCGTGCAAACCAGACCCGAACGGAGGGTGGGATCCGCTCTTCGGCCAAAATCGACTGAAACATGAGAGCCACTATTTCAATGGTGGCCTTTTCTGTTGACGTACTGGCAGCCTTCTTGAGGCTCATGGTGCGCTGGCGCAGTGCCGTGATGGCTTGCTCGATGTGTTCGGGGCCATACGCCTGACCAGGCTCGTCCACCAGGGCTGTGCCTAAATCTGCGACCTGGCTTGCCGCCATGACCGCCAGCGCCTGCGCAAGTTGCGGCGTTGCTTGCGTCCGGCGGGTGTCGTCAAAACCGGCCACCTGGCTGCTTAACAGGCGTTGGAGGTTGCCCACGACGCTTTGTGCTCGCATGCGTGCGCGGGCCAGAGGCGATGTTGTGGTTTGCGCACGGTTTTCTTCACGCGCAGAGTCAACGCCGCTACCGGCAAAAGATGACTGGTTCTGGTCATTCGCCCATGGCGAACTCGCGCTTGTAGATGTCGCTAACGGCATTTTCACGGTGCTTGAGGGCGTACGCTTGACCATCGCGCGCAAATCGATATCAGGCATCACGCCGCGTTCCACCAGAAATTCATTGGCCTTGTGATAAGCCTCCAGCAGGTGCTCGGCCAAGCGAGCCTGGATCAAGTCCTGCACAGCCAGCCAAGTGTCCCTTGACAGCCCAGCTTCTGTCCACTGCTCAACCATCAAGCGGGACAACACTTCAGGCCGAAAAATATCCCCCGCCTGAAGTTCGCAGATCTGCTCCAGGTTTTGTACCCGCAGGCGCAGGTCGCGCAGTTCCCAGGTCGCGACATCGAGCAGGTGAAGCGCCAGACGCGAAGCCAGGATTTTATTTTCCATGGCGTCGTTGTCCATCAGCTGAAAATCCCCACTGTCCAAGCTTGACAAGGCCGACATTGACCGGCTGGCTTGTCTTGTCGCCAAGCGCCAGGCTTTGTTGGTGCCGTTGGTCCAGGCTTTGCCCGCGGCCTGAAAAGCAAGCCGGGCTTCACGCCGCTCTCGGGCTACTGGCGCACTCGCGGGCTGATCCACCAACACCACGAGCTTGCCCAGAATCGCCTTGGCAATGTCAGGCAGCGCCTGGGACGCATGAGCCGTGAAAACATCACGCGCCTGCATGGCCAGGGCGCTTGGCGTGTTGTTCGAGGCGGCCACGATCTGTTGGGCGGTCAAACTGGCCTGGTTACACCGTAGCGCCCGCGTTAGGGTCGTTGGGGTCTTCGTCTTTTTTGGCGGCGACCTTGACAAGATCTTCGCGCTTGATACCCAACCACATGGCTATTGCTGCGGCCACAAAAACAGACGAGTAAATGCCAAACAAAATACCAATCGTCAAAGCCAGCGCAAAGTAAAACAGCGTGGGCCCACCGAACAGCAGCATCGACAGCACCATCACTTCGGTCGAACCGTGGGTGATGATGGTGCGGCTGATGGTGGACGTGATGGCGTTGTCGATGATCTCGACGGTGCTCATCTTGCGGTAGCGCCTGAAGTTCTCGCGAATCCGGTCAAAAATAACCACCGACTCGTTGACCGAATAGCCCAACACAGCCAGCACCGCCGCCAGCACCGAGAGTGAAAACTCCCACTGAAAAAATGCGAAAAAGCCAAGGATGATGATCACGTCGTGCAAGTTGGCGATGATGGCCGCCACAGCGTATTTCCATTCAAAGCGAAACGCCAGGTAAATCATGATGCCGACAACCACCATGCCCAGCGCCTTCAGGCCGTCCTGTGCCAGCTCTTCGCCGACAGACGGGCCTACGAACTCAGTGCGGCGCAATTGCACAGTGGCCTCCTGTGCCTTCAGCGCTGCCATGACGACCTCGCTTTGCTGCGCTGTACTGACGCCTTTTTGCGCAGGCAGGCGGATCATCACGTCACGTGAATTGCCAAAATTTTGCACTTGCACATCGGTCAAGCCCAACGAAGACACCGTAGCGCGGATTTTTTCAATTTCTGCCGGCTGGGTGTAGCTGACTTCCATCACCGTGCCGCCGGTGAATTCAACCGACAAATGCAGGCCACGCGAGAACAAAAAGAACACCGCCAGCGCAAACGTGATGAATGAAATGGCGTTAAAAATCACCGCATGCCGCATGAACGGGATGTCTTTTTTGATTTTGAAAAATTCCATGGCGACTCTCGTTTTTTGTTGCTTTGTTATTAGGCGGTCAATTTGCCATCGCCAGTTGGCGCTGGCCGCCACACCGTACCAATTGATACCGATTTGAGCTTCTTTTGGCGACCATAGACAAAGTTGACCAGGCCTCGCGAGAAAAACACCGCCGAGAACATGCTGGTCAGAATGCCAATGCAGTGCACCACCGCAAATCCGCGCACCGGCCCTGAGCCAAAGGCCAGCAGGGCAAAGCCTGCAATCAGCGTGGTGATATTGGAGTCCAGAATCGTTGCCCAGGCCCGCTCGTAACCGGTGTGGATGGCCGCTTGCGGCGAGCTGCCGTTGCGCAGCTCTTCCCGGATGCGTTCGTTGATCAGCACGTTCGAGTCAATCGCCATACCGAGCGCCAGCGCCATGGCGGCCATGCCAGGCAGTGTCAGCGTGGCTTGCAACATGGACAAAATGGCAATCAGCAGCAACAGGTTAACAGCCAGTGCGACGCCTGAAATCACGCCAAACAGCATGTAGTAAATCGCCATGAACACCACGATGACCGCGAAGCCGTACGTCACGCTCTGAAAACCTTTGGCAATGTTCTCGGCACCCAGCGTTGGGCCAATGGTGCGCTCTTCGATGATCTCCATGGGCGCGGCCAGCGAGCCGGCCCGCAGCAGCAGTGCCAGGTCGTTGGCCTCAGACACGCTCATCGAGCCAGAAATCTGGAAGCGGTTGCCCAGCTCGCCCTGAATGACCGGCGCCGTCAGCACCTCGCCCTTGCCTTTTTCGAACAGCAAGATGGCCATGCGCTTTTTCAAATTCTCTCGGCTGGTGTCGCGCATGATGCGGCCACCTTTGGCGTCCACAGTCAAATCGACTTTGGGCTGCTGGCTTTGTGAGTCAAAGCCCGGTTGCGCGTCGGTCAGGCTTTCACCGGTGATGATCACCTGCTTCTTCACAATCACCGGGCGACCGTCACGCTCCAGAAAGCGCTCAGACCCAAACGGCACGGAGCCTGTGTTGGTTTCAGCGGCGCGGCCTTCTGCGCTGTCATCGACCAAGCGCATCTCCAGCGTAGCAGTGCGTCCCAGAATGTCTTTGGCCTTGGCTGTGTCCTGCACGCCCGGCAGTTGCACCACGATCCGGTCGACGCCCTGCTGCGCGATCACCGGCTCGGCCACACCCAGCTCGTTGATGCGGTTGTGCAGCGTGACCATGTTTTGCTTCAGGGCCTGGTCCTGAATGCGACGCGCGGCCTCGGTCTTGATGCTGGCTGTCAGTTTGTAGTCGGTGCCGTCGGGTGCGTCGGTGCTTTGCAGGTCGGGAAACTGATCCTGAATCAGATTTTTGGCGGCCGCCAGGGTCTGGCTGTCCCGAAAGCGCACGTCAATGGTTTGCGCGTTGCGGCTGATGCCCGAATGACGAATGTTTTTCTCGCGCATCAACAAGCGCAGGTCACCCGACAGGGATTCGGCCCTTTTGGTCAGCGCGGCCTGCATGTCCACCTGCAACATGAAATGCACGCCGCCGCGCAGGTCAAGTCCCAGGTACATCGGTGCAGCATGCAGTGCCGTCAGCCAGGCAGGTGAGCGCGACAGCAAGTTGAGGGCAACGACGTACGCCGAATCACCCGTTGCAGAGCTCAACGCTTTTTGAATCACATCTTTGGCTTTGAGCTGGTTGTCGGTGTCGCCAAAACGCGCCTTGACCGAGCTGCCATCCAGGGCAATCGCATCGGGCTTGATGCCGGCGCCTTTGAGCGCTTCTTCAACCCTGGCCACCGTCGTGCTGTCAACCTTGACGGCAGATTTGCTGCTGGACACCTGCACCGCAGGCGCCTCACCAAAGAGGTTGGGCAAGGTGTAAACAATGGCCACCAACAAGGCCAGCAGCAAGATGGCGTACTTCCAGGCCGGGTAACGATTCATGGATGAAATTCCGTTATGTGCACGAGAGGGTCTGGACGCGATTATTTGGACGTGTTGATGGCGCCTTTGGGCAGCACCTGAACGATCGCGCTGCGTTGCAACTGCACTTCAACGCCCGCAGCCAGTTCAAGCGTCAGATAGGTGTCACCCAGTTTGCTGACCTTGCCGAGCAGACCCCCTGCGGTGGCGACTTCATCGCCCTTGGCCAGCGCGTCAATCATGGCGCGGTGTTCTTTTTGTTTTTTCATTTGCGGGCGAATCATCACGAAGTAAAGCACCACAAACATCAACACCAGCGGCAGCATGCCAGTGAGCGAGGACATCATGTCGCCACCGCCGGCAGCGGCAGGTGCGGTTTGGGCAAAGGCAGAAGAAATAAACACAGGCAGGCTCCACAACGGTTATCAGCCAAAAGGCAAGGAACGCCAGATCGAGGCCTGGCAGCAAGGTCGCATTGTAAGCGGGCAGGTCAGCTGGACAAGCTAAAAACAATCCTTGCGCGGGTATCTCCATACACAGCGCTTGGGTATCTTCTCGCCCTCGTCAGGCCAATCCGAAGTGGCTCAGCACACCGCCGCCCGCGATGCGTCCGCTGGCAAAACACGCCGTCAGCAAATAGCCGCCGGTAGGTGCTTCCCAGTCGAGCATTTCGCCCGCACAAAACACCGGCATGGTGAAGACTTTTTCAGCCTGCAGTTGCAAGCGCTGGTCAAGCGCATCAAAGTGCACCCCGCCTGCGCTGCTGATGGCCTCGTCCAGTGGTCGCGCAGCCACCAATTCAATCGGCAGCGACTTGATGGCAGTCGCCAGTTGTGCCGCATCGTTCATGGCATCCTTGTTCAGCAGCTCGTGCAACAGCGCAGCCTTGACGCCGTCGAGCTTGAGCCGGCTCTTGAGGTGGCTGGACAATGAGCGCGATCCACGCGGATGACGCACTTCTTTGAGCACCTGCTCCGGCGTCATGTCTGGGCGCAAGTCGAGCCTGAAGGTCGCGCTGCCGCAGCGGGCGATTTCGTCTCTGAGCAGCGCCGATGCGGCATAAATCAGACTGCCTTCCACCCCAGTGGCCGTGGCCACAAACTCGCCTTTGCGGCTAAAGGTTTGTCCCTTTGAATCCGTCAATGAAATCGCAACAGATTTGAAAGGCTGGCCGGCAAATTTACCCGCAAAGTGCGGCGTCCAGCCTTTGACATCAAAGCCGCAGTTCGACGGCACCAGGGGCACGACGTTCACGCCGCGCGCAGCCAGCAGCGGCACCCAGGCGCCATCAGACCCCAGCCGCGCCCAGCTGCCGCCGCCCAAGGCCAGCACCACAGCATCAGCCTGAATGCCAATTTGCCCGCTGGGCGTCTCAAACAGCAAGGCGTCAGACTCCGACCAGCCCAGCCAGCGGTGCCGCATGCAAAAGCGTACGCCTGAGCCGCGCAGCCGATGCAGCCAGGCGCGCAGCAGCGGCGCGGCCTTCATGTCAGCCGGAAACACCCGGCCTGAGCTGCCCACAAACGTCGCTACGCCCAAGCCCTGCGCCCAATCGCGCAACTGCTGCGCGCCAAAGTCAGCCAGCATCGGCTCCAGCCGGGTGCTGGCCTGACCATAACGGCCCACAAAGGGTTCAAAGCTTTCAGCATGCGTGAGGTTCAGCCCGCCCTTGCCAGCCAGCAAAAACTTGCGCCCCACCGACGGCATCGCGTCATACACCGTCACTTGCAGGTCACTGCCTGCACCGGCCAGCACCTCGGCAGCCATCAAGCCAGCAGGGCCGCCGCCGATGATGGCGACACGGAGGGGCTGGGGGGTAACAGCTGGGTTCAAAAAGGACTTTCGTTTGCTATTTATTCAGGAGCTGCTCGCCAAGGAATCCATTGGTCTGGATGTCTATTTGAACGCCAAAAAGGCCTGAAAACTGCCCGGTGGCAGTGTTCAAGCCTTCTTCAGTGCGCTGATTATCTCAGGCGGTCCGAAAGACGACCCTTACATGGGCGGCGCAAAGCCGTTGCGGCCAACCACCATGCGCAGTGCAACAGGCTTGCCGCCCTGCTCTTGCGCCGTGATCAGGACTTTGGCACCGGGCACCAGCAAGGCAGCTTCGTCGTGCTTGCCGGGCTTGAACGTCACAACCGGTGCGCCAGCCGGCACGATCACGACTTTTTCACCGTCTTTGTACTTCAGCGTCATCTTTTGACCGCCGGGCACGGTCGATGGCGCAGCGGCCAGGTCAGCCACCGTGGCGTTTGTCATGGTGCTTTGGGGCTGCAAATCCCAAGGACGGTGGCCTTCGCCCGTACCGCGCATGGTTTCCGGAAAGATCAACACTTCCAGGGCCAGCTGCGTGCCATCGGCCTGCGGCATGGCGGCAGTGCCAATGTAGCTTCCGGGCTTGATGTCTGACAGGGCAATCGGGTAGACCTCGGTCACGTCCATGGCTGCAGGACGCATCAAGGTGATGATCTCCCCGCTGCGCTCCTTGACGGTGATGCTGGTGGCGTCGATTTTTTCAATCACGGCGCGAAGCCGGACTTGCGGGGAAGCCGACGCTGGCGTCTGGGCCAACAAGCTGGCGCTGGTGGCCAGAACAGCCAAAAAAAGGGCAATGCGTTTAAACATATGAATTCCCGTCGTTATGAAATTGGAGGAAAAAGGCCGAGCCCCAGTTTTGCAGAAATCGGTCAGCTGCGCTTGAGCCGGCTCACCTGGCCTTCAATCGACCATCACCACCTGGCCATCGCCCGTCAGGAAGGCCGCTTTGACAGTCTCGCCCGGGTAGATGGCCTGCACGGCGGCGATGTAGGTTTTCATTTTTGTCACCAGGTTCGGTTGCCGCTGTGGGCTGAAGGCTGACTTGTAGTCGAGCACCCACCATTGACCGTTTTTGCCCGTATCGCCTGCGTCCCGGCGCTGCACCAGCCGGTCCAGCCTGAAGGTGTCGCCCTGATGCGTCAGCTCGACCTCGTTGCCCTGCCACTGCACCACCGATGGATCCCATGCCCAGTCAGCCGCACCGTGGCGGATGCGGTGCGCCATCGTCTGGGCCTGGCTGGCTTGCTCAGGGTTCAAACCAAATTCAAGCGCGACCCGGCGCACCGCTGGCTCTGACAAGTCGCTGAATTCCAGCAGGCGGTGCATGGCTTTGCCGATGCGGGCGGTCACGGAATCAGGCTCAACAACTTGCTCTGGCGCGGGGCTGTTGCTGATCACAAAAGCAGGCAATTCAGACAGGTTAAAGCCGCCCGACGCCATCTGTTCGTTGGCAACGGCTTGAGCCGGCAAGGTTTCAGCATTTGCCAAACCATGCAGGCGCTGCCACCAGCTGCCAGGCGCTTGCCGGTGCGACTCGATGGATGACACGGCCAGCGTGTTTTTGGCGCGGGTGATGGCCACATACAAGGCATTGAGTTCTTCGCGCCCTCTGGCCGCCTGCTCCTGGGCCAGTGCCTCTGTCGCGCAGGCGGGCGGCGCGCTTTCGCTGATCAAAAACACAAACTTCTGCGGCGCCAGCGCCTGGCCCGGCCAGTCGACCAGCACGCTCATGCTGTCGGCGTTGCGCGGTGCGGTGTCGGTGTCCAGCAGCAACACGGCCTTGGCTTCCAGGCCCTTGGCACCATGAATGGTGAGCAGCCGAACCGCGTCCGGGTTAACTGCGGCAGGCGCCTTCAGGCCGCCGGCCTTCAGGGCGCGAACAAAGGCATACGGTGTGGCATAGCGCCCACCATCGACCTGCAAGGCCGCTGCCAGCAGTGCCCGCAGATTGGACAGCACCGCGCCCCGGCTGGCAGCCGGTGCTGCAGCGGCAAAGCGGGCCAGCACGTCGCCACGGTCGTAAATCGCTTGCAAGGCATCATGCGGTGGCAAGGCGTCCAAAAGTGCTTTGTAGCGCGTCAAAGTGGCCCCCAGGCCAATCAATTCCTTTGCAGAGTGCTCCTTTTTTTGAAGCACCTCAAACCATGACAGTTTTGAATCCGCTTTGGCTAAAACGATTTGAACCAGCCCCTCGTCGGACAGATTGAACAGCGGCGAGCGCAGCGCGCGGGCCAGCGACAAGTCATGCTGGGGTGACACCAGCACATCCAGCAGCGCCACGATGTCGAGCACTTCACAGCAGTCGATCAGCTCGGTTTTTTCGCCAATCTGCGCCGGGATATGCAGGGCGCGCAGCTCGTCCAGCAGCGGCAGCAGGCCGACACGTTTGCGGCACAGCACCATGATGTCTGACGGCTTGGATGTTTTGTCGCCGGGCTGCCCCAAGCGCAAATTCGCCTCTTCGGGTGGTAGCGCATCACGCGAAGCAACAAGCGAGGGGGCCATTACGCTGTCCGTCTGGCTGGCCAGCTGGCTGGCGATCCAGCTGGCCGCTTGTCTGGCTTCCAGGGTGCGAAGCGTTTCTTCAGGCAGCTCACGCGGCGTGGTCAAGCTGTCGCGCCATTCCAAAGCCCCAGGTGCCTGGCTTTTTTCAGCCCGCTGGATGGCCGGCAAGCGCAGCACCCTGCCCTCGTCATCCGATGCACTGGTGTGGGTCCGAAAGCCCTCATACCCATCGCTGGCCGCTGCCTGGCCCATCACAGCATTGACAGCGCCAACCACGGCCTGGCTGCTGCGCCGGGTATGGTCACAGGCCAGCAACTCACCTTTGAGCGCGTCACGCACAAAAGCCTGCGCCGCGATAAACACCTGCGGCTCGGCCCGGCGAAAGCGGTAAATGCTCTGCTTGGGGTCCCCCACGATGAAGACACTGGGTGCGGTGCCCCCCGCGCCGGCATAGCCACTGAGCCAACTGGACAGCGCCTGCCATTGCAACGGGTTGGTGTCCTGAAATTCGTCAATCATCAAATGCCGGATGCGCGCGTCCAGCCGCTCCTGCACCCAGCCCGACAGCACAGCGTCGCTCAGCATCACTTGCCCGGCGCGTTCCACATCGTTCATGTCGACCCAGCCGCGCTCACGCTTGAGCGCAGCAAACTCGGCCAGCAGCAGACGAGACAGGCGAGCCATGCGCTGCTGGTAGTTCCAGGCTTCGTGCTGGGCGATGGCCGCTTTGACGCGCAGCGCCAGGTCTTGCGCTTCTCGCACGGTGGCGATGCCGATGATTTTTTCACCAAACTTGCGCGGCGTGCCCTTCTCGGTCAGCAGCGCCAGCAGCGTGGCCGATACATCCCCCTTAGACAAGGCGTGTTCAAGTTCAACGCCCTTGGCTGAATAGGTGGCAGCGCTGGCGCCGCCAAGAGCTTTGGCCGCAGCCAGCAGCAGCGCCATGGCTGCGCTGGTGCGCAAGCCTTCGTCGGGATACGCCAGTGCTGAAAATTCAGGATACTGGTCGGTAAAGTGCCGCACCGAACGGTCCACCACACCGGCTGCATCAGCCAGCAAAAACTCGGTGCGTTTGTCCAGCGCACCTTGCAGCGCTTTGTCGGTTTGAAAGCGGCCATGCGCCAGCACCACCGCTTCAAAGTCGGCTTTCAGCTCGGGCTGCTTCAAAAGAGCTGCATAAAACCGCCGCCAGACCAGTGCCTTGGCCGGGCCGTCGTCTTCCAGCAGCTCATAGCTAGCTGGCAGTCCCATCTGCTGCAAGACGGCCATGGGCGCGCTGCGCAGCAAGGCAGCAAACCAGCCGTGGAAGGTTTTGATCTGCACCGGACGGCCGTGGGCAAGCATCTGCTGATATAAATTTGATAGCTGCTTGCCCATGGATTGATTGGCCTGCAGGCTACTTTGACCCTCAACACCGCGGTTTTTAAGCTCTCTTTGAAGCGTTTCATCGTCTGCATTGGCAAACTCGGCCAGCCACTCGTACAAGCGTTCGCGCATTTCACCCGCCGCTTTTTTGGTGAAAGTGATCGCCAAAATTTCATGCGGCTGCACGGCGCCACCAGGCCCGCCTTCCAGCAGAGCGCGCACCATGCGGGACACCAGCATCCAGGTTTTGCCAGCACCAGCGCAGGCCTCCACTGCCACGCTGCGGGCCGGGTCGCAGGCAATCGCGTAGAAGGCTTCGGCAGACACGGCGTTCCCATTGTGTTCATAGGCTGCAAGAAGCGGCGTGACAAGCGCGGGGGGACTGTTCATGACCAAAAGTCTTTCCGGCACAGGCCTCTGGCGGCACAAAATTCGCAAGCCTTGCCCTCCCCCAGCGCTGGCAAGGGCGCACCTTCTGCGATCCTTGCCATGTCGCTCAAGATGCCGCCAATCAGTTCGTCGCGCAAAGCCACAACCTCAGGCTGCGGGTAGGTTTTGGTCACTTCTTTTTCGCCGAGGTTCACGTAGGCAGCCGCCAGGGTGTCGTCTTCCAGCAGCGCTGCATAAAAAGCCAGTTGCGTGTCTTCGCCCGCGTCATCAATCCGCGCTCTGGTGGCGCTGGCAGACTCGGTTTTGTAATCCATCACCAAACGGCTGCCGTCGGGCAGGTGGTCGATGCGGTCGATTTTTCCGACCAGGTCGATCGTGCCCAGCGGCATGCGTTTCCACACCTCACCCTCGGCGTAGCGGGCGCCGCTGGCTTCGTGTGTGGTCAGCCAGTCGAGGTAACCGGCGCGCACCCGGGGCCAGATCGCGGCGAATGGCAAAAATTCCTCAGCGCTCAGGCCAAGCGTTTTTGTTGCTTCATCAGCCGCTATATTTATCATAGCTTCTCGCCCATTTATTTGTTGGTCTACAGCCGTATTTTGCGTCTCTAAAGCTGCATTTCTCAGGGCATTTTGAAAGAGATGAAGCAGCAAATGCAGCCAGTTGCCAAAGTCGCGCTTGCCCAGCTCGGTGTCCAGCTCGTCAGCTTCTTGCAGCTTGAGTTGGCGCAGGGCAAAAAACCGGTAGGGGCAGCGGCGCAGGTCTTCATAGGCGCTGGCCGACAGTGTGCTGATCGCCAAGGCCTGCCCGGTTGGCGCGGGCTGCGGCGTAGGCTGGGCGGGCAGCAGGCGCTGCGGGCGCGGGTCGGGGCTCAAAGCAGACTTGCGCGAGAGTCCTTTGGCCAGCAGGATTTCTTGCACAAAGCCACTGGGCATCAGGCTTTCACCGCCCTCGCTCAGCCGCCACAGCAGGTCCAGGTGCGGCGCGGTCTGGGCATGCTGCCAGGCCGCGCGTTGGGCCTGGGCCAGTTCGGCTCTGCCAGGCAAGCCCAGCAAGGCGCGCTGCGCCGGTGTCCAAGGGCCAGCGGGTTCGGGCGAGACGGCCAGCCGCACGTCGTCACAGCCCGGCAGCACCACCGCCTGCACGGGCCGACCGAGCAATTGGCTGAGCGGCAGCAACACCACCTGGGCCTGCGCGGGATGCGGCGGCGCAAAGCTGGCGGCCTCCAGGGTCTGGTTGGCCCATTGGCTGAAGTCTTGCAGGCTCATGCGCGGATTGATGGGCAGCGCGACGTCATCGTTCATGTGCAGGGCGGCCAAAACGGCCATTCCTGCCGCATCACCGGCCAAGGGCATCCATTGGCCCGATGTTTGCAGTGCACTGCGCAGGTCTTGCAGCCAATCGGTCAAAGAACGGCTGCGCACCATCGCTTCGCGGTACGACGCGGTCTGTTCAACAACATCGGCAAGCTCTGGCAGGGCAGTTGCCAGCGCGCGCCAGTCACGAACACCGAGCTTGCGCAGTGCTGTCTCAGCCAGGGTCACGGCCGATGCATCAAAGGCGGGCGCGTTTTTGAGCCAGTCGAGCACGGTATCGGTTGATGCGTCCCAGTGCATGGCACGCAGCAGGCCCATCAGGGTGGCCGCAGCCCGGGTGGTCGACAGCTTCCAGCCGGTTTCGTCACGCACGGCCACGCCTTTGCTGTCCAGCATGGCGCTCACGCGGCGGGTCAACAGGCGGTCTTGCGCAATCAGCGCTACCGGGCTGCGGCCAGAGGCCAGATGCGACAGCACGCAGGCGGCCGCTAGGTGCGCTTCGTCCTCCAGATCGCGAGCGGTGTGCAAGGCCAGCGCTCCTTGCCCGGTTGGCGCTTCAAGCTTGATGGACGCCGCACGATCAGCGTGATGACGCTTCAAGGCTTCGGTCAGAGGCTCGATCTGAAAGCCTTCGAGCACCACCAGAAGGTCAAGCGTCGCAACAAGTTGGCGATCAAACAGGACATCCGTTGCGTAACCGGAGGCTGCCGCCCAGGCCAGAGCAATGCGGGCAATCGCCAGCTCAAACGCCAGCGCCGGTGAGTCCATGCCTACACCCAGCTCCTGGCCTTTGGCAGCCCCCCAAGCCAGGCGCTGGCTCGGGGGTTGGGCGGCGGCCAGGCGGGCAATCCCCCAGGCCGCTTCGACCAGGCGGCCGACCAGCATCTGTTGCTGCGCGCCCAGCCCGGCACGATTCAGCAGGCTGGCAGCGGTGAGCGCGTCAATCGCAGCATCCATGCGAATGTCTTCTGGCAACACCTCAAAGCCGGGCGTGGCGCTGGCCCAGTTCATGGTGGTTTCAAAGCGCGGCACGAAGGCCGTTACAAGCCCCAGGCTGCGCGCATGAGCAGCCCAGGCAGTGCGCGCCTGCTGCATCAATTGGGCATAGGGCAACAGCACCACGGTGCGTGAGGCATGCGCGCCTTTTTGCTTTAAAAACGACGCCACTTGCCCCATGACAGCTTGCCATTGAACATCACTTGGCGTGTCTATTGGCGTCTGGGCTTCGGGGGTCACGATCAGGGTCATAGGTGATGCGGGGAGGCGATAAGCAACGGCGGGACTTGGTTTCTGACAAAATACCCAAAACTCTTAGCCCTTGCAACCCCATAGAAGGAGCCAACATGGCCAGCGAACTGATCAAACATACCACCGATGCGACATTTGAAGCCGATGTCCTGAAATCATCGCATCCTGTGCTGGTGGACTACTGGGCTGAATGGTGTGGCCCTTGCAAAATGATTGCCCCTATTCTTGACGAAGTGGCCACCAGCTACGAAGGCAAATTGCAAATTGCCAAAATGAATGTCGATGAAAACCGCGACATTCCTGCCAAGTTCGGCATTCGCGGCATCCCGACGCTGATGATTTTTAAAAATGGTGAACTGGCCGCCACCAAGGTCGGCGCGATGAGCAAGTCGCAACTCACCGCTTTTATCGACCAGCAACTGGTTTAAAGATCATCAAATGTCAGGAATGGGGACGCAAGGTCCCCATTCCTGACCCCGTTCGAAGCCGCTTTTTTTCCTGTCATAATCAAAATTCGCAGGTCAACCATCCCTGACTTGCTCGAACCCCGGTTTGCGAAGCCACCACACTGACTGGCTTGCCTTCAAACCTCCCCCGATTTTCAATTGACACTCCAAAGAGTTGTCTTTTTACGCAATACCCTCTCGTCAAACTAGCAGGTTAATCCATGCACTTAAATGAACTCAAGGCACTCCATGTGTCTGAAGTCCTCAAGCAAGCCGAAGCCCTTGAGATAGAAAACGTCGGTCGCATGCGCAAGCAGGAGCTGATGTTTGCCATCATCAAAAAGCGCTCAAAAACCGGCGAAACCATCGTTGCCGACGGCGTATTGGAAGTGCTGCCCGACGGTTTTGGCTTTTTGCGTGCGCCAGACTCCAGCTACACCGCATCAACCGACGACATTTACATCAGCCCGAGCCAGATTCGCCGCTTCAACCTTCACACCGGGGACATGATTGAAGGCGAAGTGCGCACACCCAAAGACGGCGAGCGTTACTTTGCGCTCAACAAGCTCGACAAGGTCAACGACGGCGCGCCCGAGGCGAACAAACACAAGGTGATGTTTGAGAATTTGACACCCCTCTTCCCGCGCGAGCAGTACAAGCTTGAGCGCGATATCAAGGGTGAAGAAAACCTGACGAGCCGGATCATTGACATCATTGCGCCGATAGGCAAAGGCCAGCGCGCGCTGCTGGTCGCGCCGCCCAAGTCTGGCAAGACGGTGATGATGCAGCACATTGCGCACGCCATCACTGCCAACTACCCCGAGGCCGTGATGATGGTGCTGCTGGTTGACGAGCGCCCGGAAGAAGTGACAGAAATGCAGCGCAGCGTGCGCGGCGAGGTGATTTCGTCAACCTTTGACGAACCCGCTGCGCGCCACGTGCATGTGGCAGAAATGGTGATTGAACGCGCCAAACGGCTGGTTGAACTGGGCAAGGACGTGGTGATTTTGCTCGATTCGATCACCCGACTGGCACGTGCCTACAACAACGTGTTGCCGTCATCTGGCAAGGTTTTGTCGGGCGGCGTGGACGCCAACGCGTTGCAGCGGCCCAAGCGCTTTTTTGGCGCGGCCCGAAAAATTGAAGAAGGCGGCAGCCTGACCATCATCGGAACCGCGCTGGTCGATACGGGCAGCCGCATGGACGAGGTGATCTTTGAAGAGTTCAAAGGCACGGGTAACTGCGAAATTCACCTGGATCGCCGCCTGTATGAAAAGCGCGTCTTCCCGGCGATTCAACTCAACCGCAGTGGCACCCGCAAGGAAGAACTGCTGCTGGCCCCTGAAATCCTGCAAAAGTCGCGGATTTTGCGCCAGTTCATGTACAACATGGACGAAATCGAGTCGATGGAGCTGATGCTGAAAAACATGAAAGCCACGAAAAATAATCACGAGTTTTTCGACATGATGAGGCGCGGCGGCTAGCCGCGCTATAATGAGAGGCTAAACGGAAAGTGCTCGAAATGGTTTTGAGTGGCTACCGAAACGATACCCAAGGACAGAAAAATGAAAGACGGCATTCACCCTAACTACCGCGAAGTTTGCTTTTTGGACTTGTCCAACAACTTCAAGTTCGTGACCCGCTCATGCGTCAGCACCAAAGAAATGGTCAAGATGGACGACGGCCGCGAGTTGCCTTTGTACAAACTGGACACGTCCAGCGAATCACATCCGTTTTATACCGGCACACAAAAATCCGTGGACAACATGGGCGGTCGGGTTGAGAAATTCCGCAATCGTTTCGGCAAAACAGCTGCCAAAGACGCAGCACCAGCTGCTGCTGCCTGAAGTCAGATTCAATCGCAATTTGAATTGCAAAAAGCAGCCTGAATTTCAGGCTGCTTTTTTTTCGTCTGTTATGGCGTCAACATCAGTGACTTTAAAATTCCCGTTGTTTTGAACAAACCCTCACCTGCCATCATTGCCCAGTCCGCCGTACGCCGCTTGCCCCGGCTGGCGCTGTGGCTGTTTTGCCTGGCCTATGTGCTGCCAGGTTTTTTTGGCCGTGCGCCCTGGAAAAACGACGACATTGCCGCCTTCGGCGTGATGCATGACTTGGCATCGAACGCCAGCGACTGGCTCGCGCCGCAGTTTCTGGGCACAGCCAATGGCTTTGACGCGCTGGTGCCCTACTGGTTGGGAGCGCTCGCCATCAAAGGCCTGCCTTTTTTGGACCCGGCTTTTGCCGTACGCATTCCTTTCATCTTGCTGCTGGCATTGAGTCTGCTGGCGACCTGGTACGCCACTTACCATTTGGCACAAAGCCCACAAGCCCAGCCGGTGGCCTTTGCCTTCGGGGGTGAAGCCAACCCCGCCGACTATGCCCGTGCGGTAGCTGACGCAGGTGTGCTGGCGCTGATCGCCAGTCTGGGACTGGCACAGCTGTCGCACGAGACCACGCCCGCGCTGGCGCAACTGGGCTTTACCGCGTTGCTGTTTTACGCCATGGCCGCCAGGCCATACCGCCGTGCAAACACCGTCATGGGTTCTTCATTCGTCCTTTTGGTCGGCTTGACGGGACTTGCGCTGAGCGGCGCACCCACGCTGGCTGTGCTGCTGGGCCTTGGCGGGGCGCTGGTGGAATGGACCCACGCGCGCTGGGGCAGCAGCAGCGCAAAAGACACGGATAAACACACCGCTCAAGAGGGCTCGATGCCATGGGTGTTGCTGATCGTCGGCATCACCACGTTTGTGGCCTGGCTTGCCTTTATGCTGGACCTGTGGCGCTGGCGCATTCATCTGCCGGGCACAGGTGGGCATAACGCGTTAAGCGATTGGCGCAAGCTGGGCCGCCTGCTGCTGTGGTTTACCTGGCCCGCCTGGCCACTGGCACTGTGGACGCTGTGGCGCTGGCGCAGGCAACTGGCCAGTCGCCATGTTGCACTGCCCCTGTGGTTTGCAGCCATGCCATTGCTGGCCACCTTGACAACACCCGGTGCTGACCGAAGCCTGCTTCTGAGCTTGCCGCCCCTTGCGACGCTGGCAGCCTTTGCGCTTCCTACGCTCAAGCGCAGCGTTGCCTCGCTGGTGGACTGGTTCACATTGCTGTTTTTTACCAGTTGCGGCATCATCATTTGGGTCGTCTGGATAGCCATGCAAACCGGTGTGCCACGCCAACCCGCCGCCAATGTGGCCAAGCTGGCACCGGGGTTTGAACCGAGTTTTTCATGGCTGGCGTTTTTAATCGCCGGCGCGGCGACGCTGGCTTGGGCCTGGCTGGTCAAGTGGCGGGCCGGCAGGCACCGGGCGGCGGTCTGGAAGTCACTGGTGCTACCGGCTGGTGGTGCAACGCTTTGCTGGCTGCTCCTGATGACTCTGTGGCTGCCGCTGCTGGACCACGCCCGCAGCTATGCACCCCTGTCGCGCGAGGTGGCCAAACTGGTGGGCAGCAACTCCTGCGTTGAAATTTACGGTGTCAGCACCGCGCAGGCAGCTGCATTGCGCTACCACGGGCAGCTCAAGCTGCAACGGGCAACACCAAGGCCTGTGTGCCCCTATCTGTTGGTCGAGGCTACCTTTCAGTCCACTTTGGGAGGCACGGTTCATTTGCCTGACTGGGTGTTGGTGACCACGGTGCGCCGTCCGGCCGACAGAAATGAAAATGTCCTTCTCTACAAAAGGTCAGACGATAAAGCCAACAAATCCAGCGGGCCGCTCGCTCCGTGAGCGAGCTGAGGGTGATTGTCCGGCACGCTGGCACAGTGCTTGTGGGTCAGCTTGCCGTGATGGCCTTTGGTGTGGCCGACACCATGATTGCCGGACGCTACAGCGACACCGCCCTTGCGGCCCTGTCGGTGGGCTCAGCCATTTACATCAGCGTGTATGTAGGCTTGATTGGCATTGTGCAGGCGCTGCTGCCCATATGGGCTGAAATGCTGGGCGCTGGCAAGAAAGCAGCCATTGGGCGATCACTCCGCCAAAGCCTGTACCTGTGCGTTTTCATCACGCTGGCAGGTATGGCAGCGCTGCTGTTTCCAGGGGCTTTGCTGCGCTGGGCGAAGGTACCGGCCAGCATGCTGGTGGAAGTTCAAAATTACTTAACAGTGTTGGCATTCGCTTTTGCGCCATCGATCTTGTTTCGCCTTTACAGCACCTTCAGCCAGTCGCTTGGCAAGCCGCTGCTGGTGACATGGCTACAGGTGGGTGCGCTGGCTGTCAAGATTCCGCTGTCGATCTGGCTGGTAGCTGGCGGGGCCGGCGTAGAGCCCATGGGGGCAGTCGGCTGCGCATGGGCCACGCTGGTTGTCAATTACCTGCTGGTCCTGCTGGCGTTTGTGATGCTGCGTACCCAGCCGCCTTACCATGGCTTTGAACTATGGCGGCCAATGGAACGACCCGATTGGACAACCATTGGCCACTTTGCCCGGCTCGGGCTTCCAGGTGGGCTGGCTTATTTGGTGGAAGTGACATCGTTCACCCTCATGGCATTGTTCATCGCAAGGCTGGGCATTGAAGCGTCAGCCGGCCACCAGATTGCGGCCAGCATGGCCGCCGTTTTGTACATGATGCCGTTGTCGATGGCCATTGCCTGTAGCGCAAGAGTGTCGTTTTGGCTAGGTGCAGGCAAGCCAGAATCAGCCAAACGCGTGGTGATCCTGGGGTTAAAGCTCACAGCCGCGGTTTCAATCACGCTAGCGGTTTCACTTTTGACAGCCAACAGCTACGTTGCCAGTCTTTATTCCAGCAATCCGGCCATCATCACGATCGCGGCATCCTTACTGGGATGGGTCGCTTTTTATCACCTGGCCGACAGCGTGCAAGCCGTGTGTGCATTTTTGTTGCGCAGCTACGGCGTCACGGTTGCCCCGTTGGTGCTTTACGGCGTGCTGCTGTGGGGCCTGGGTTTGTATGGTGGCTACCAGCTGACGTATCAAGGCATTGCAGGCTTTGCAGCGCGGCCCCAGCCAGCCAGTTTTTGGACCGTCAGCACCATTGCACTGGGGCTGGTGGCCTTGGGGTTTTTAGGCTTACTCTGGCGTGCAGTCAGTCAAAGTCAGGGTGCAAGCCAGGCAAAAACTCAAAGCGCCTGACTGCTGCGCACCCGCGCCGGCGGAAACACCATGGTGAACACAGATCCTTGCCCCAGCACGCTTTCAATTTGCAGCTCTGCGCCATGGCGCTGCGACACATGCTTGACGATGGCCAGGCCCAGACCCGTACCACCCGTCTCGCGCGACCTGCTTCGGTCTACCCGATAAAACCGTTCGGTCAGCCGGGGCAGATGCTCAGGCGCAATACCGGCTCCACTGTCTTTGACCGAGAACCGTCCACGTCCATCGTCAAGCACTGTCCAGCTGACGTGAATCACACCCGCGACGGGCGTGTAGCGCACGGCGTTGGTCACCAGGTTGGACATGGCGCTGTAAAGCTCGCTTTGCGCGCCAGCGATGTCGCTGGCTGGGCCTGCATCAAAAACAAGGTTGTGACCGTTCGGGGTCAGTAAAGCCGACATCGCGCGGGCTTCCTGCTCGCATTGCGCCATCAAGCTCTGGGTAGTCACCCAGTCATTGCCGCCAGGCTGAGGGCTGCCTTCAAGGCGCGACAGGGTCAGCAGGTCGTTCACCAGCGTTTGCATGCGTTGAGACTGCTGCGCCATCAGCGTCAGATAGCGTTCGCGTTCGGGTTGTTTCAGGGGCAGTGTTTGCAAAGTCTCGATAAAACCCGACAACACTGTCAGGGGGGTGCGAATCTCATGCGACACATTGGCGACAAAGTCGCGCCGCATCGCCTCGGCCAGTTCCACGGCAGTGATGTCGCGCGACAGCAGCAGTTTGCGGTCGGCCCCATAAGCATGTGCGTGTACCGACAGATTCACTGGTCGCCCCGGCGTGCTGCCACTGCCTGGTATCGACACATCATGCGAGAAGTCATTACTCGCCATATAGGCCTTGAACGCAGGCGCCCTCACCAAGTTGGTCACATGCTGAAGTACATCGCGCCGGGCATCAAGACCAAAGTGCTGCGTGGCCATCTGGTTGCACCATTCAATGCGGTCTTGGGCATCGAGCAACACCACTCCGCTGGGAGATGCCTGCATGGCCGCCAGAAATTCATCCAGCCGCAATTGCCCTTCTTGCAGCATGCGATCCCGCTTGACCAGCAATCTGCTCACACGGTCAGTTGCCAGGCCCCATACACCAGGCAGCGTGGGTATGGCATCGGTGGCGGTGCCGTTTGACTCGTTACCGAGTTCGTGGCGTAGCCAGGTCAAAAACCGGCCGGCACGCAGGCTGTCCAGTGTCAGCCACCAAAGCACAGCGATCAGGCCCCCCACCACCAGACCATCTGTGGATGCGACCCAATACCCCACGCCATTGCCAACCATCACGAAAACCAGAAACAAAAACCAGCGATTGATCATCTACCAGATTGTGCCTCAGGGCTTGCTGCCATGGCGGTCAGTCTGTAGCCTGACCCACGTACGGTTTCCACCATCGCACCGGCCGCGCCAAGTGCTTCCCTCAAGCGTTTGACATGAACATCAACCGTACGCTCTTCAATGAAAACATGGTCTCCCCAGACTTTGTCCAGTAAAGAGCTTCTGCTGTGAACGCGTTCCACATGTTTCATGAAATAGTGAAGGAGCTTGAACTCGGTCGGGCCCAGTCTGAGGTCCTGATTCTTAAAAGAAATGCGGTGCGTGTCGGGGTCCAGTACCAGGTCGCCAACCGCTACAACGTCGCTTGACGAAGCAGGTGCACGCCGGCGCAGCACCGCACGAATGCGGGCCAGCATTTCCTGTGTAGAAAACGGCTTGGTGATGTAGTCGTCAGCACCGGCGTCCAGACCTGCCACCCGGTCGGGCTCGTCGCCACGCGCAGTCAACATCAAGATCGGAATATTTTGAGTGCGTTCCTGTTTGCGCCACTGGCGTGCCAAAGACAGGCCACTTTGCCCAGGCAGCATCCAGTCCAGCAAAATGGCGTCAGGCAGAGCTGCGTCCAGCTCTCGCTGCGCCGTCACACTGTCTTGCGCCACCACGGCATGAAAGCCGCCGTGCTGCAAGTTGACGACAATCAGTTCAGCGATAGCCGGTTCGTCTTCCACCACCAAAATTCGGGGCTTGTGCTTCATTTGCTTTGGTCGCTCAGTTCACTGTGGACTCAATTTGTGCCATCGGCGTATGCCGGACATCTTCACCCTTGACGATATAGATGATGAATTCCGCAATATTTTTGGCATGGTCACCAATGCGTTCGATGGCCTTGGCGACAAAAAGCAGGTCCAGACTGGGCGAAATGGTGCGCGGGTCTTCCATCATGTAGGTGATGAGCTTGCGCACAAACCCATCGAATTCCTGGTCGATCTCATCGTCTTCCTTGAGGATTGACAAAGCAACCGATGTGTCCAAGCGAGCGAAAGCATCCAGCGCTTTTCGCAACAAGCCTGAGGCCAGCTCAGCGGCAACGCGCAGGTCAGACGACGGGATGGCACGAGCCGAACCACTTTCAATGATCGATTTGACCATTCGGGCGATTTTTTCGGCCTCGTCTCCAGCACGCTCGAGGTTAGCAGTGGTTTTTGAAATCGCTATCAGCAAACGAAGGTCTCGGGCTGTGGGCTGACGGCGCGCAATGATGGACGACAGTTCGCGGTCAATATCAACTTCCATGGCGTTGACGCGCGCTTCGGCCTCGATAACCTGATTCGCGCTTTCAGTGCTGAACTGCGACAAAGCAAAAATTGCCAGGCGAATCTGTGACTCCACCAGACCGCCAAGCTCCATCACGCGCGAGGAAACGCCGTTCAGCTCACTGTCGAATTGGCTGGATAAATGTTTATCGGGCATACATTCTTTCTATTTGCTGATTCAGGGATTAGCCGAAACGGCCTGTGATGTAGTCTTCGGTCTCTTTGCGTTTGGGCTTGAAGAACAACTCTTCTGTCACGCCAAACTCCACCAGGTCGCCCAGGTACATATAGGCGGTGTAATCGCTGCAACGCGCGGCCTGTTGCATGTTGTGCGTCACGATCACGACCGTGTAGTCGTTCTTGAGCTCCGTGATCAAATCTTCAACTTTGGCTGTCGAGATCGGATCCAGCGCCGAGCAAGGTTCGTCCAGCAACAGAACTTCAGGCTTGATCGCAATGCCTCGGGCAATACACAGCCGCTGCTGCTGCCCGCCTGACAGGCTCGAACCGTTCTGGTTCAGTTTGTCCTTGACCTCACCCCACAGCGCTGCCTTGCGAAGTGCCCACTCCACCCGTTCGTCCATATCGGTACTGCTCAAATTTTCAAACAATTTGACGCCAAAAGAAATATTGTCATAAATCGACATTGGAAACGGCGTGGGCTTTTGAAACACCATTCCAACTTTGGAACGAATCAAAGCCACGTCTTTTTTAGATGTGAGCAGGTTTTCACCTTCAAACATGATTTCGCCCTCGGCGCGCTGTTCAGGATACAGCTCGTACATGCGATTGAAAATCCGCAACAAGGTGGATTTTCCACAGCCCGACGGGCCAATAAAGGCGGTCACTTTTTTCTCTGGAATTTCAAGATTGATGTTTTTAAGGGCGTGAAATTTGCCATAGTAAAAGTCCAGATTCTTGACCGAAATCTTGGCCGCCGGCGTTGGGTTCATAGTTGCTTGCATTGATCGCTTTCCGTTGATGTTGACGGTTATCCGTCAGTTCTTGCTGCGTGTCAAAACACGCGCCAGGATGTTCAGGCCAAGTACCGCGACCGTGATCAGAAACACGCCCGCCCATGCCAGTTGTTGCCAGTTTTCGTAAGGACTCATGGCGAATTTAAAGATGGTGACCGGCAGACTGGCCATCGGCTGGCTCAGGTCAGATGTCCAGAACTGGTTGTTCAGCGCCGTAAACAACAAAGGCGCTGTTTCGCCTGCAATCCTGGCAACCGCCAGCAAAACACCTGTGACAACGCCGGAACGCGCAGCTTTCAATGTGATGCTGATGATCACTTTCCATTTGGGTGCGCCCAGCGCGTAGGCAGCCTCGCGCAAACCAGCCGATACCAGTTGCAGCATGTTTTCGGTCGTCCTGATTACCACCGGAATAACGATCAGCGCCAACGCCATCACCCCTGCCCAGCCTGAAAACGATTTGAAACGCGAGACCACAACGGCATAAACGAACAGTCCGATCACAATGGAGGGCGCAGACAACAAAATGTCGTTGACGAACCGCGTCACAGAAGCGAGCCATCCCTTGGTGTCGTATTCAGCCAGATAAATGCCCGCCATGATGCCGATGGGCGTACCCACGAAGGTGGCCAGTAGCACCATCAAAATCGAGCCATAAATGGCGTTGGCAATGCCGCCCGGGTCGTTCGGTGCAGGCGTCATCTGGGTAAATGTGGCGATTGAAATTCCCCCCAGGCCCAGCCTGACGGTTTCCCACAAAATCCAAAATAGCCAAAACAGACCGAACGACATGGCTGCAAGCGAAAGAACCAAAGCGATCTGGTTGGTGCGCTTGCGCCGTGCGAATTTTGCAAGTCGCGGGTCTTTCATCACGGCGCTCATGTTTTTTCTCCTTCGCCTTTTTGCAATTGTGCAAGCATCAGCTTGGACAAAGCCAGCACGACAAAGGTGATGAAAAAGAGCACAAGTCCCAGATAAATCAGTGCCGCTTGGTGCAGGCCCTCTGCAGCCTCGGCAAATTCGTTTGCCAGTGCTGAGGTGATGCTGTTGGCCGCCTGAAACAGGCTGAGCGAGTCAAGCTGGTTGAAATTGCCAATCACAAAAGTGATGGCCATGGTCTCACCCAGTGCACGACCCAAACCCAACATAATGCCGCCAACCACACCCGCTTTCGTATACGGCAACACCACCTTGAAAACAACTTCCCAGGTGGTAGAACCCAGCGCGTAGGCAGATTCTTTGAGCATCACCGGGGTGACATCAAAGACGTCACGCATCACGGATGCAATGAATGGAATGATCATGATGGCCAGAATAATGCCGGCCGACAAAATACCAATGCCCACAGGCGGACCAGAGACCAGCGCACCCAGGTACGGGACCGAGCCGAACGCGTTTTGAAGTGGCTGCTGGACATAAGTCGCCAGAATGGGGCCAAACACCAGCAAGCCCCACATACCGTAAACAATCGACGGCACGGCGGCCAAAAGCTCAATGGCAGTGCCCAAGGGCCTTTTCAACCATGCAGGCGACAGTTCCGTCAAAAACAGGGCAATGCCAAAGCTGACCGGCACCGCAATCACCAAAGCAATCAGCGATGTCGCCAGCGTGCCGTAGATCATGACCAGACCGCCGTACTCGTTCTTCACCGGGTCCCAAGTGGTGCTGGTCAAAAACCCGAGACCGTATTTGCTGATAGCCGGCCAAGCACCCGCGACCAGCGACAGCAAAATGCCAACCAGCAACAAGAGCGTTAGCCAGGCGGCACCTTTGGCAGCCCAGCCAAAAATCTGGTCTGCCCAAGGGCTTCTGCGTACTGTGTTTTCAGGCGGTGGATTGGTCATGTGGCGAAGGCCCGTCTTGGACGATGCGTCAAAGGTAGTCGTGTTGGCAGATAAAGTTGAAGACACGTCAGGCCTTTGAAGTTTAATGATCTACTGCGCGGACTGAATGCATTGCAAATCAATCATGCTTACTTGAAGGCAACTGCTTTGCCTGATGCATCCTTGATTTCACCCCACGCTTTTTCAATGAAGGGCTTCACACTCGCGGGCATGGGCACATAGTCAAGCTCGTCAGCCGTTTTGTCGCCGCTTTTGTAAGCCCAGTCGAAAAACTTCAGCGATGCAGTTGCTTGACCAGGTTTGTCCTGCACTTTTTGCATCAGGATGAACGTAGCGCCGGTGATGGGCCAGGAATCCTTGCCGGGCTGCTCCGTCAGAATCTGGTAGAAGCTTTTGGACCATTCAGCACCCGCAGCGGCAGCCTTGAAGGCGGTGTCGTCTGGCGAGACAAAGTTACCTGCCGCATTGCGCATCTGTGCAAATGTCATTTTATTTTGCTTGACGTAAGCGTATTCAACATAACCAATTGAATTGGGCAAACGGCCCACAAAAGCAGCAACACCTTCATTGCCCTTGCCGCCGGCACCAACTGGCCAGTTCACCGCTGTGCCCTCGCCCACTTTGGTTTTCCACTCTGGGTTGACCTTGCTCAAATAGTTGGTGAAGATAAAGCTGGTGCCAGAGCCATCCGCACGGCGAACTGGTGCGATGGACGCATCTGGCAAAGCTAGGCTAGGGTTCAGTGCCTTGATGGCGGGGTCAGTCCACTTGGTGATCTTGCCAAGGTAAATGTCACCCAGAATTTGTCCGCTCAGCTTGAGTTGGCCTGGGTTGATGCCCTTGATATTCACTACGGGGACCACGCCACCGATCACGGTAGGAAACTGAACCAGGCCTTTCTTTGCCAGCTCGTCGTCCTTCAAAGGCGCATCCGATGCCCCGAAATCCACGGTTTTTGCTTCGATCTGGCGCAGGCCAGCACCTGAACCCACCGACTGGTAATTGATTTTGACGCCCGTCGCCTTGTTGTAGTCAGCAGCCCACTTCGAATAAAGGGGTGCTGGAAAGCTGGCACCCGCACCCGTCACGTCCTGAGCCATCGACAGCGCTGGGCAAGCAGCCACGCCAAAAGCAGTCATGGCGCCGATCAGGGGAAATTTGAAATTCAGTTTCATGGGTTTACCTTTGGAGTTGGTTGCAGATATGCACACACTGTAGAAAGCTTGTATGACAAAACCGTGACAGTCCAAGTGGCAGGACTTGACCCTGTCATATTTTTGTCACGCGGTTCTTTTACGCTTGCGAGGTTTTAATCAAGGAGTCTCCCGAATGTCAACTTTCCACGCCAATCGCCGTTCCATTTTGCTTGCTGCGGCCATCGCCGTTTTGTCTGGCTACGCCACAGCGTCCGGACCGGTTTCCGTTGCCGACACGATGGCAGCCACAGCAGAACTGAGCACGCTCAGCAGTCTGGTCGCCAAAGCTGGACTGACAGACACGCTCAAGGGCACCGGTCCCTTCACCGTGTTTGCACCCACCAACGCGGCTTTTGCCAAGGTTCCCGCCAAAACCATGGATGAGCTGGCCAAGGATCCTGAAAAACTCAAGGCTGTGCTGACGTATCACGTCATCCCCGGCAAGGTCATGGCTGGCGATGTGAAGAACGGTAACGTCAAGACCGTCAACGGTGCCAACCTGGCACTGTCCAAAGCCGGCGACTTCGTCACGGTCGAAGACGGTCTGGTTCAAAAAGCCGACGTTGCAGCAACCAACGGCGTGGTGCATGTCGTTGACAGCGTTTTTATTCCGCCCGCACGCTGATCCTTTCTCAATCTAGCCCTGCGCGATGCAGCAGTTTGCGGCATCGCGTTTTTTATTGCGACGCCCTCTTTGCAAGCTGCACGGCGGCACTTGACGCACACTTTCAACTGGAGGCATAAAGCCATGACAGGTCCAACATCCGTCGCGACGCGCCGACGATGGCTGTGCGGCACAAGCCTGATGGCTGCGGCAGTAGCCGTGCCAAGCATCGCGCAGACTGCCAAGTCGTTGGCGCTAAAAAATCCTGTGGTGGCGCAAATCGTCGACGTGTCGCAATAGCAGCAGGACGTCTCAAAAGACTTCCTGATTGGTTCGCGTGCAGCCTGGCAGGACATCAATCTGCGTGGCGGCATACGGGGCAAGCAGATCCAGCACTTGACGCTCGAAACCGACGGCACCCCGAACAGTGTCCGGGCAGCGCTCGACAGTATCAAAAACAATCCCTTGTGCGTGGCGCTTTCTGGCAGTGCTGGAGATGCGTTAGCCACACAGGTGGTGACACAAGCACGGCAAAGTGGCCTCAATATCGCGCACGCAGCGCCGTGGCTGCAAAACTCAAGCCTTGAACTGGACAACAACACCTTTGCGATATTTGCTGCCCGTCAGGAGCAAATCACCTACGCCCTGAAAACCTTGTCTGTCATGGGTCTGAACGAGCTGGGAGTCATTTTCGGCTCGGCACGTGACCAGAATTTGTACGCTACTGAAGTCGAACGGATTGCAGCGAGCATGCAATTGAAGCTGCAAGCTTTTCATGCAGGCGTCGAATTGAGATTGCTGGGTCAAAAAATGACGCCACGCACGCCCGCCGTGCTGCTGTTTGTCGGCGGTACGCCCGAGTTGGCAGAATTTACGCAAGGGCTTGATCAACAGTCACGCCAGCGCTACATCGTTGCCTTGGCAGATGTCAATCTTCAGACCATGCTGCAGATGGGCGCAGCACGTCACACGCCGATCATTGCAACCCAGCCGGTACCGGTCGTGAGTTCCAGTACACCTGTGGTGCGCAGCTACCGCGAAACCCTGGCGCGCCTGTTTGATGAACCCCCCACGTCTTTGAGTCTGGCGGGCTTTATTGCCGCGCGTTACACCTTTGAGGTGCTCAGCGAAGTGGCGGCTGCATTGACGCGCCAAAGCGCGCTGGCAGCGTTTCAAAAACGCAGCCCCATGGATATTGGTGGCTTCAGGATCAGTTTTAATCAGCAGCGCCGCAGCAGCACCTACGTGACCCAGACCATGATGACCCTTGATGGACGACTGATTGGTCAGCGCCAGAACCATGAGATGGCCGCTTGAATGCTATGCTGAGCGGATTCATAGAAAACAAATTCAGCCATGCAAAATGGAACGCTATTGGCGGCTGTGGACTTAGGATCCAACAGCTTTCGCCTCGAGATTGGTCGCTTTGACCAGGGCCATATCAACCGAACCGAATACCTCAAGGAAACCGTCCGTCAGGGCAACGGCCTGGACGCTGACCGCAACCTGACCCTGGAGGCCATGCAGCGCGGCTGGGACTGTCTGGCACGATTTGGTGAGCGGCTGGCCGGCTTTAAAAAAAGCCAGGTCAGGGCAGTCGCCACCCAAACGCTTCGCGAAGCCCGTAACCGTCATGAGTTTTTAGACAGAGCGCACAACATTCTGGGCTTTCCTATCGACGTGATCCCAGGGCGTGAAGAGGCCCGGCTGATTTATCAGGGCGTGGCGCACATGCTGCCCCAGTCCGATGAACGCCGTCTGGTCGTGGACATTGGCGGTAGGTCGACAGAAATGATTGTCGGCAAGGGTCTGGACGCGCTTGACATGGAGTCTTACAGGGTGGGCAGCGTAGCCTGGTCGATGAAGTATTTTGCGGACGGGCAGTTCAGCCTGCGTGCTTTCAAGGCGGCCGAAGTCGCTGCCAAAGCCGTACTCGACCAAGCCGTCAATACTTACGAGGCGGGCTCGTGGGACGTGGCCTATGGTTCGTCTGGCACGATTGGCGCTGTCAGTGATGTCTTGACCGCGGGCGGCTGGCCAGCCGGCATTGTCAGTCAGGCCGGACTCGACTGGCTGCTGGACCGACTGGTGAAAGCTCAAGGCGCTGACCGCCTGAAAATCGACGGTATGAAAGAAGACCGCCGCGCCGTGATTGGTGGCGGGGTGAGCGTCCTGCGCGCGGTGTTTGACCTGCTGAGGATCGAGCAGATGCAGGCAGCACAAGGCGCACTGCGGCACGGCGTACTGTACGACCTGATAGACCGCGAACAGGTCCAAACCGATTTGCGTTCGATCAGCGTCGCACGTCTTGCGGCACGATTTGATGTCGATGCAGCTCAGGCTGGCCGTGTCAGCAAAGTGGCGCAGCATCTTTTTTTAAAGACCAGCCCGGACGTGTCGGTGCCCGATACAGAACGCCGCCTGCGAAAATTGCAGTGGGCCGCACAACTGCATGAGATCGGCAGCCGCATTTCACACAGCGATTACCACAAGCACGGCGCCTATATTCTGGACAACGCCGATGCGCCCGGCTTTGCACAACCCGAGCTGCACCGCCTGAGCCTGCTGGTACTGGGCCACCGGGGCAAGCTGCGCAAACTGGAGGTTGATTTTGAAGACGCCCTTTTTGTTCAGCAACTGATGTGTCTGAGAATTGCTGTCATTTTGTGCCACGCCAGGCGAGAACCCGACATCAGGGGACTTCAGTTTAGGGTCAGTGACACCGCTGAAAAAACCTTTTTGCTAACCTGCCGTCTTGGCTGGTCTGACGGATTTCCCCAGTCGGTGCATTTGTTGAAAGAAGAAGTGCTGGCCTGGCAAAAAACGCCCTGGACGCTGACCTTTGCCAGCAGCTAAACGCCAAGACCCACAACTAAAGCAATTCTGGTGATTGCACGGTCACGATCACCGTCTGACTCTGGCCGTCGCGTTCCCGGTTGCGCAGCCACCATAGCGCGCCCTTTTTAACCGCACATTGGGCCTCTTTCATCCCCAGCAGTTGCGCAATGGTTTGCCCCAGAACCGGCTGATGACCAACGACCAGAACTGGGTATTTGTGGGCGGGCCATTGCACCAGTTCTAGCAGTTGTTCGGCCTTGGCGTCGGGTGCCAGCTCTGGCCGCACTTTGTACTTGCGTCCCAGTGCCAGAGCCGTTTGCTCACAGCGGCGGGCCGGACTGACCCAGATGCGTGCCCCTTCCGGCAACTGCCTGTCCAGCCAAGCGGCCATGCGCAACGCCTGTTTTTCTCCACGCTGGGTCAGGGAACGATTCAGATCAAGCGGGGTTTTCGTCTCATCGACCAAGCCGTCCTCAGCTTCTGCATGGCGCCACAAAATCAGGTCCACAGCTTCGGCTCCCCGGCATTATTTTTTACGCCGTTCGGGCAAGGCGTAGCGTGCCACCAGTGCAGCCTGTGCGCCATGGCCATGGCCAGGCTGGCCCGCATTGACGCGAGTGTATTGCCCGCTACTTTGCAATTCCCAGGCGTCCACACCGTCATGCAGATACGCCACCAGACACTCGTCAATGATGCGCTGTCGAATTTTGACGTCTGTCACAGGCCAGGCCAGCTCGATGCGCCGCAGCATGTTGCGATTCATCCAGTCGGCGCTGGACAAATACACCTCTTCAACCGCTTCACAGCGGAAGTAAAACACCCGCGAATGCTCCAGAAAGCGGCCAATGATGGACCGCACGCGAATGTTATCTGTCATGCCCGGCACCTGCGCAGGGAGCATGCAGGCGCCACGCACAATCAGGTCAATCTTCACGCCGCTCTGCCCCGCCCTGACGAGCGCCAGCATCAAGTCTTCGTCGGTCAGCGCGTTCATTTTGGCAACAATACGGGTGGCCTTGCCCTTCAAGGCGGCCGCTCCCAAAGCATCAATTTTCTCGATCAGTTTGCGCTGCAACTGAAAAGGTGCCATCAACAGGTGGTGCAACTTGGGTAGCCTGCTTTGACTGGCCAGGTGCACAAACACGTTGTCCATATCCAGTGTGAGTTGCGGCTCGCAGCTCAGATAACTCACATCGGTGTACAGGCGTGCCGTGCGCGGGTTGTAGTTACCGGTCGACAAGTGTCCGTAGCGCACCAGGTGGCGGCCTTCACGCCGTGTAACGAGCAGCATTTTGGCGTGGGTTTTTAAACCCACCACGCCGTAAACCACCTGCGCGCCTATCGACTCCAGCATTTCCGCCCAGTTGATGTTGGCTTCTTCATCAAAGCGCGCTTTGAGTTCCACCACCACCGTCACTTCCTTGCCTCGCCGCACCGCCTCGCGCAGCAGCAGCATCAACTCTGAATCAGAGCCTGTGCGATAGATGGTTTGCTTGATCGCCAGGACCGCGGGGTCATTGACGGCCTCACGTAAAAAGTCGAGCACGCCATCAAAACTTTCAAACGGCTGATGGATCGACACATCGCCCTGCTTGAGGCGTTCAAAAAACGACTGTCCCTGGACCAACTGCGTGGGATAGCTGGGCTTGTGAGCAGGAAACAGCAGCCTGGGCTCGTCGACCAAATCAACAATCTGTGTCAAACGCACCAAATTCACTGGGCCATGCACGCGGTACAGGGCCAGCTCCGGCAGGTTGAACTGCCTGAGCAAAAAAGACGACAAATAATCAGAGCAGTCCGCCGACACTTCCAGTCGCACCGCTTGGCCATAGTGGCGCTGCTCCAGTCCCTGGCGCAAGGCAGTGCGCAGGTTTTGCACATCGTCCTCATCGACTGCCAGGTCGGAATGGCGGGTCACGCGAAACTGTGAAAATTGCCCCACGTCCCTGCCAGGGAACAGGTCGGCAAGGTGGGAACGAATCACACTGGACAGCGATACAAACAGCATGCCCTTGTTGATGCTTTTACTGCTTTTATCCGGCATGTGAATAAAGCGCGGCAACACCCGCGGCACTTTCACAATGGCGATCTCGTTTTCTCGGCCAAATGCATCGTGGCCGCTGAGACGCACGATAAAGTTCAAAGACTTGTTGGCCACCTGCGGGAACGGGTGTGATGGGTCCAGCCCAACGGGTATCAGCAGTGGCCGTACTTCACGTTCAAAGTAGGATTTGACCCATCTGCGCTGGTCAGCATTGCGTTCACCATGCGAGACGATGCGGATACCTTGCTTTTCGAACTCAGGCAAAAGGTTGTCGTTGTACAGCGCGTACTGACGCGCCACCATGTCATGTGCCAGCACAGACAGCGCCTCAAATGACTCGACCGTGTACAGCCCTTTTTGTTCGCTGGTTTGTGCGGCCGTCAGGTGGGGTGCTGCACGCACCTCAAAGAATTCATCCAGGTTGGACGACACAATGCACAAATAGCGCAACCGTTCCAGCAAAGGCACGTCAGCACGCCGAGCCCAGTCCAGCACCCGCTCGTTAAAAGCCAGGATGCTGTGGTCGCGGTCCAGAAACTGAACCGGTTTGGCTGCGGGCTGTTTTGGCAAAGTGGAGGTTGTGGTCAAGGAAGTCAAGGCGTGTGCAGTTGTCGTGAATGGTGTGGGGTTACACGTCAGTGTTTACAAGTTTGATGACAGTGGTGTGACAGCCGCACCGGCTGGCCCCATGTTACTTGCCTTGTGAGGCTGGGCGTTGACCAGAAACCCTTCAAACAACTGAGCTGCTTGCGACCAGCTGAAGTCAAGCGCACGCAAGCGGGCTTCGTGGCGCGGTACGGCCAGCGCCTGATAACAAGCCTGCTGCAAGTCAGCATGCATAACACCGCCCTCATGCACGCCATCGTCCGTTCCACCAGCCTTGCACAGCACCTCCAGCGGCCCGTCAACCGGGTAGGCCGCTACCGGTGTGCCGGTGGCCATCGCCTCCAGCATCACCAGGCCAAAGGTTTCAGACCGGCTGGGAAACACAAACACATCGGCGGCTGAATAGACTCTGGCCAGCTCTTGGCGGGGCAGCACGCCCATCCAGCGCACCTGCGGGTAGCGCTGCTTGAGCGATGCCTGCAGCGGCCCCACGCCGCAGACCACCTTGGTGCCCGGTATGTCGAGGTTCAAAAAGGCATCAATGTTTTTTTCATACGACACACGGCCCACAAACAACGACACAGGCCGCACCAGTGTGCCCATCGGTGGGTACGACATGGGTTGGGGCTGGTAGGCAAAGAGGTCGGTGTCAACACCGTGCGTCCATCCCCGCAGGTTTTTAAAGCCGCGCTGGGACAGCATGCGCAGAACACCGTTGGTGGGCACCATCACAGCCGCGGAGGGCTTGTGAAAGTACCTGAACAGCGCATAGCCCCATGACAATGGAATCTTCAGTGCGGCCTGCAAAATTTCAGGAAACTTGGTGTGAAATGCGGTGGTGAACCTGAGCGCTCGTTTGGTGCAGTAGCGGCGCGCAGCCCAGCCCAGCGGCCCCTCGGTGGCAATATGAATCGCCTCGGGTGCGAACGCGTCAAGCTTTTCTGTCAGCACCCGTTTGGGTGACACAGCCAGGTCAATGCCCGCGTAGCCAGGGCAGGGCCGGGTTTTGAACAGGCCGGGGTGTATCACGTCAACGTTGTGGCCCAGCGCCTCCAGTTCGCGCACCAGTTCAACCAGTGTGGTGACGACGCCATTGACCTGAGGCAGCCATGCGTCGGTGATGAGTGCAATTTTCATGTGTATTGAGTTCAGTGATGTGCCATCAAGCGGTAGCAGTGTTGCCCACTTGTGCACGGCCTTGGGTTTCAGGCGACGGGGCCCAGTGCAGCAGTTCCAGCGTGCCGTCAAAGTGTTCAACCAGAGCGGTTCGGCTTTCCACCCAGTCGCCATCGTTGCAATACAGCACACCGTCAATGTCGCGCATCTCGGCGCGATGGATATGCCCGCACACCACGCCCTGGTGACCGCGCCGGCGTGCCTCATTAGCCACGGCCACCTCGAAATCAGTCACGTAGTTAAGTGCGGTTTTGACCTTTTGCTTCAGGTACGCCGACAGTGACCAATATGGCAAGCCCAGACGGGCGCGCAAGCTGTTCAGGTAGCGATTCAATTTGAGCGTGAATTCATACAGGTTGTCGCCCACGATGGCCAGCCACTTGGCGCATTGCACCACCGCATCGAAGTAGTCACCATGAATAACCCACAACTGGCGCCCGTCAGCGGTGGTGTGTACCGCCTCCTCCATGACCTCGATGTCGCCAAAACGCAGGCCGATAAATTCACGTGCAAACTCATCATGGTTGCCTGGAATGAACACCACACGGCAGCCCTTGCGTGCACGCTTGAGCAGCTTTTGCACCACGTCGTTGTGCGCCTGGGGCCAATACCATTTGCGGCGCAATTGCCAGCCGTCAATGATATCGCCGACCAGGTACAGGTTGTCGCTGGGGTGGGCTTTTAAAAAATCCAGCAGCGCGTCGGCCTGGCAGCCTGGCGTGCCCAGATGCAGATCAGAGATGAAAACCGTGCGATAACGTTTGCGCAGCGAATCATCATCGTTATCAGACGGCTCCTGAGCAGCTGCGCCTGATGCACTGCCCATAAAACCCAAGGCGTCAAACCTCGTACGCATCACACAAGCGCAGGTTTGCGGGCAGGTTGCGCCGTGAAGTGCTTCAGATAGCGTGGCGGCAGATCGGCAATGCGCATCATCATCGGCAGGTCAGCAGAATTAAAGTCAGGGTCCCAGGCCGGCGCACCCAGCACCTTGGCACCCAAGCGCAAGTAGCCGCGAATCAGCGCGGGCGGCTCAATGTTCAGTGAGCCATCAAGCTTGTCAACCGGTAGCGCCAGGCGCGGGGTGACGTGATAGTCAATCGGCGCCAAATGCGTCTGCCTGACCTGCCGCCAAATGCTGGCCGCCGCCTGGCCGCTGTTCGCGCCAGGCGTTTGCATCGGGATGCTGGCGCAGCCAATCATCGTGTCCAGCTGGTTGCGCGCCATAAATTCAGCCAGCGCACCCCACAGCGCCAGGATGACGCCACCCGAGCGGTGGTCTGCATGCACGCAGCTGCGGCCCAGCTCAACCATGCGCTCACGCAGGCTGCGCAAGCGCGTCAAGTCGAACTCGGTGTCACTGTAGGTGCTGCCCGCACGCTTGGCCTGGGTAGGTGTCAGCACGCGGTAGGTGCCAATCACATCACCACTGGCCTCGTCACGAACCAGCAGGTGCTCGCAGTAGTCGTCGAACAGGTCAATATCATGGCCGGGCACGGTCACGGGCAATGTGGCACCCATTTCAAGCGCAAAAACCTGGTACCTCAGGCGCTGCGCCGCCCGGACCTCGTCTTGATGCCGGGCCCAGCTGACCGAGATTTTGCCCACGGCAGGCCTTTGAACAACATCGGAAACGACAGTTTGACCGCTTGGACAAAGTGACCCCCGGATAACTTGTGGCATCGCCACGGGGGACAGGGCAAAGGTGGGGTTGGGCAGTTCTTTCATCGCGGGCTCCTTGGGTTTATCGCTGTCGGTTCACTGTTCAAAATTTGCTGTAAAAAAGCCCCGGGGTCGGGGCTGCTGATAGGGGGTCATTTGCCAACGCTCGGAAGCATGGGGCGAATGCTTTGAAGTCCCTCCAGCCAGGGCCTGGCTCCCGGCTGGAAACGCAACCCCCCCGGGCTGCTGGCCAGTGCCTTGGCGGTGCAGCGCAAAATGCGCAGGCACTGCTGGTTGAAACTCAGGCTTGGTGTGGGTTGTTCAGCTTTTTGCATACATGGATTGTGAGAGTCCAGGGTGACGTGCTTGTGTCAGTTAAGTGGCAGTTGCGTGACAGGACAAGGCCGCGATGCGCTCGGCTTGCCCGCATGGACTGGCCGTGAATGCGCAGCGCGCCCTGCAAGCCAGCCGCCGCTCTGGCAACATCCTGACATGTTCCAATTGACCCCAGACAGTTGCCCCACCCTGACCGCCAATCTGACCGTCTTGTACGACGGCGGCTGCCCCCTGTGCCGCCGCGAAATCGGCGTTTACCAAGGCCTTCAGCCGATCGATGCTGGTCAGACACTGACGTTTTCAGACATCAGCCGGGCGGACTCAGCGCTGCCAGCGGGCGGCGTGCGCAGCGACTACCTGGCGCGCTTTCATGTGCAGCGCGGTGATGGGCGAGTGCTCAGTGGTGCAGCAGCTTTTGTGGCGCTGTGGGCCACCCTGCCAGGCTGGCGCTACCTGGCATATGCAGCCCGACTGCCTGGCGCCACACCCCTTCTGGAAATGGTGTATCGCGGCTTTTTGCGCATCAGGCCGCAAATGCAGGGCATCGCCAGGGCGTTTGAAGCGCCGCGCGTGTCAAAAGCACTGGCTGGCGACTTGCGGTCAGACCAGGCCGGAGAAACCGGTGCGGTGTGGATCTACCGCGGCCTGCTGGCCGTCTCAGGCGACGCAGGTGTGCGCGAATTTGCCCAGCGCCATCTGAAAACCGAGCAAGACCACTTGAGCAAAATCAACGCCGTCTTGCCATGGCCCCAGCGCAGCCGCCTGCTGCCCGGCTGGCGCGTGGCTGGTTTTGCCACCGGCGCCCTGCCTGCGCTGTTTGGCCCACGTGCGGTTTACGCCACCATCGCGGCGGTTGAAACCTTTGTCGACCAGCACTACCAGCACCAGATCGACAAGCTGCAAAACCAGCCCGAACACGCTGATCTGCTGGGCCTGCTGCGCCAATGCCAGCAAGACGAATGCGAGCACCGTGACGAAGCCCTGGCAATGCAAACCCAGCCGCCCGGCTGGCCACTGCGCGCCTGGTGCAAGCTGGTCGGTCGTGGGTCCAGTGCGGCGGTAGAACTGGCGCGGCTTATCTAGTCTTTCGAAACGCTATATTTTTAATAGCTGCTCGCCCAATTTTTTATTGGCCTCAAGCCACTTTTGTATCTGAAAACAGCTACTTTTTTCTGTCAGGCTGTCGCCAGAAGGCACAGGTTTTGGCTTGTGGGCGCCAGGCAAAAGCGTGCCACCTGAGCGCAATGCAGGGCCCGACTAAATTGACATGACCCGTGCTCATTGTTTGAAATCAAGCAACGCGTCTGACAGGAATCCATCGTTGACGAACCGGTCTTGACGTTCACAGGGGTCCTCGCGCGTGTAAAGCAGTCCACCTGAAAAGCCGGCGCGCGATTCTCCGGGTCGATTGACGCTGGACCTCAATGCCGGTCCGATTGCACCAGCTTGTGCAGACTTCGATACCAAGAGTGCTCTGGGTCACTGAGCCTGGTGTGGGTCTGGAAGTGGTCGCTACCTGTTTCCACGCGGCCAACCGCAGGTCCGCTTTGCAGTTGAAGCAATGCCAACAAGCGCTGGTTAGAGCGCACCACGCGCTCGCTGTCACGCTCGCCATAACTCAGCAGCATGGGAAGGCGGTTGCCCGCGGCCCAGCAGAGGGGACTCATGACAGCGTCTTCGACGCCTTTTCGCAAAACCATCGAATAGACGCGCTCTTCAAGCGTTCCCGGCGCGGGTGCGGGGTGGTGCAGGTCCATGATGCCGCTGATGGGCAGACAGCCGCGAACCGCGTGTTCCGGCAGCCCGGCCTTTCGCCGGTCGCCCTCGCGCAACGCAACCAGAGCCGACAGATGTCCCCCAGCCGAATGGCCAGCCAGATAAAGCCGCTCTGGTGCGCCACCCAGGCCCGCAATATCTGCGGTCAGCGCCTTTAACAGCGCAAGACCATCTTCAAAGGCTGCGGGCAACGGGTTCTCAGGCGCCAGCCGGTAAGACGGCGCAACCAGCACCATGCCCAGACGTGTGATGTATGGTGCCATGAACGTTGTGTAGTCGCGATAACCATTGGTCCAGCCGCCACCGTGCCAGAACACCAGCACCGGGGCATTGCGGAAATGGCGTGGGGCGAACACGTTGTAACGCTGCAGGCGATGCTCCCCGTATGGCAGATCGCGTGTGGCTACAACGTCGGATGGCAACGGCGCCTGAGCCCATGCCATGACAGTCTGGGCATAGTCTTGCGCCGCCTGAAAAGGCAAGGGCATCTGGTCGTCGGGGTCAAAGATGGACTTGTCGAGCATGCGCAGCTGATGAATGTGAATACATGGGCTTCGGGCGATCAGGCTGACTCAGCCCAGCAAAGGGGCGAAATAACGCACCGAATCCGTCAGCGAATAACTCGGCGTCCAGGAGAGTTCGCGTGCAGCTGCGGAAATGTCGGATGCAGCCTCCCGAACATACGCAAACCCGGCAAAGCCGCCGGCCGGTTGCACAGCGAAGGCCACTTCTAGACCCGGGTACAGCTGACTGACCGCGGTCACGAACTCGTCGAAACTGGTCAGCGTGCCAAGGCCAATATGGTAGACGCCTTGCGCCGGTGACCGTGCGTCCAACGCCGCCACATTGGCCAGTGCGCAGTCGCGGGCATCGATGAACTCTTCTCCCCCCTTCCACATGGCGTAGGGGTCGTCCAGAACGGCGGGTTCTTTGCGTCGAGCTGGCCCAAGCAGCGATGAAAGCACCTTACCTGGCACGGAAGTACCCGGTCCGCTCCAGGCACCTATCACCGCCGCATAACGCAGCACGGCCACACTTGTGCCGTAAAGGTCGCGGTACAGCAGCGCCAGATGCTCGCCCATCACTTTGGTAGCTGCATAGATCGAGCCAGGCCGATGGGTCAAGGCTCGCAATTCAAAGTCTTCAGGAAAAGCGTTGCCGTGGAAATCACCGAAAGTCGAGTAGCCCACGGTGGTCGAACTGGCAATCACCACACGCGCCAGCTTCAGTTGCCGGGCCGCCTCCAGCACATGGGCCGTCCCCATGACATTGACTTGTATGCCTGCCAGAGGATCCTGTCGAATCGCGGTGGACAACAGCGCGGCCGTGTGCACGATCTGGTTGACGCCTTGATCACGAGCCAGAGTCATCAAGCCCTGAAAGTCCGTCACATCAGCCTGCACGATGGACACCAACGGGTGGTCAATGATGCAAGCAATTGCCGCACGCGCAGGACGCCTGTCCATCAGGATGGAGCGCATGCCCCTTTCAGCCAGCAGCCGCGCCGTGTGGCAACCAATGATGCCAGCCCCCGTGATCAGTGTTGTCATGTTGTTTGGCCCCTGACGTCCAACGCGAACTGCAGGCGCGGACAGTTATTCAAATGCTCAGGCCGCCCAGCGACTTTCCGCCATCCACGAAGAGAGTCTGGCCGGTGATGAAATGGGTCGAGGCAGAAGCCAGGAAGGCGATGGCGTTGGCAATGATGTCTGGCGTGGCTGCCTTGCCCCCGGGCTCCAGTTCCTCCCAGGCAGCAAACATCTCCGCCGGAGCAGAGCGTGTCATGGGTGTGTCGGTAAAACCCGGCGCAACCGAGTTGACGGCGATCTGTCGACTGCGCAGCTCCATCGCCATCGCGCGTGTCAGCCCTATCACTGCGGCCTTCGATGCCACATAGTGGGCGAACCGGGTGCCGCCAAGCGCGCCACGGGAAGAAATCGTGACAATGCGCCCGCCTGGCTTCATACGGCGCGCCGCCTCTTGCGCGGGAATGAAGGTGCCAATCACGTTGACATCCAGCATGGTGCGAAAGGCGTCTTCGGTCAGGTCCAGCAACTGTGCATCGTTATAGATGCCGGCGGCGCAGACCATGGCATCCACGCGTGGCTGCGCATCGAGCGCAGCCACAACCGAGGCCCGGTCACAGACGTCCACGACAGCGGCGGTCACGTCCAGCGCCTTAGCCGTCAACGCTGCAACCGCCTCTTCGAGCCGGCTGGCGTTTCGGTCCATGGCCACCACGCGAAAGCCGTCTGAGGCCAAACGGCTGACCGTTGCAAGGCCAATGCCCTGGGCAGCGCCGGTGACGAATGCAACCGGCTTGTCAAAAGAGGTGGGTGTCTGCATGAGGATGGGTGCGTTGCGAGGGATAACGCTTCAGTCGGCCTGAATGCCGAACTCCTTGACCACTTTGCCGTAACGCGCGTAATCGCTCGCGACCAGTTTGCCCAGTTTGTCTGGATCCCCTCCAACTGGGGACGCCGAAAGCGCGTTCATCTTTGCAGCAACATCGGGCATCTTGAGAATCTCATTGCAATGGGTGTTGAGCAGTTTCACCGCATCGGCCGGCATTCCCTTGGGACCGAGCAGGGCTTGCCACGCGCCCAGGTCGGAATCCTTGAAGCCTTGCTCAATCAGCGTGGGTACCTTGGGCATGAAGGGTGAACGCTGCGGGTCGGCAACGGCCAGCACAGCCAGCTTGCCCGTCGCGATGTGTTGCGAAGCTGGACCGAGCGTTCCGTACATCATCGGTACTTGGCCGCCGATCATGTCCGCAACCGCGGGGACGCTTCCGCGGTAGGGGATCTGTTCGATCTTCACGCCGGCTGACTTGTTGAACAGTTCCGCAAGGATGTGCATGGGAGATCCGTTGCCGGGACTGGCATACGACTTGATCTTTCCGGATTTCACCGCTGCCACCAGTTCTTTCATGTTGGTCACACCAGAAGCGGTGGTGACAATCACGAACAATGACTGGCTGGCCAACTGGATGATGGGCGTGAAGTCATTGACTGCGTCGTAGCGAGAGCCGGTTCCTTCTTTCAGAACGTGCGGCACGATGGACAAGGTGTTGGGTGCCAGCAGCAGCGAGTAGCCATCCGGTGCCGCTTTGGCGACATAAGCAGTCCCTATGGTTCCGCCCGCCCCTGTACGGTTGTCTATGAGCACCGGAACCCCGAGGCGTTCTGACAGCTTTTGGCCAACGATTCGCGCCAGCACGTCGGTGTCTCCGCCGGCAGGATAGGCCACCGTGATGGTGATCGGCTTGTTGGGAAAAGCGCCCTGTGCGAAGGCAGGCACTGAGAGGGACGTTGCTGCGCCTGAGCCGGCAAGGGCGAGGAGGTGGCGGCGGGAGAGTGGCATGAAGTGCTCCTGGGTGGTCTCAAACGTGGGTGGGGATGGAGAAGACAGTTCAATGTATTCAAATTAATTTCTTACGTCAACATAAATTTTGTCCTTTGATACAATTTATTGATCCCATCATGAATCATCTCGCCATGACAAAGTCCGCCGGACCTACTGCCGCCAATGAGCTGTTGGTGGAAGCTCAGGATCCCACCGGTACGCCTGTCGACAAGACACTGGCTGAACGGGCGTTTCGGCTGTTGCGCGATGACATCCTCAACGGGAGCTTGGCGCCCGAGACACGATTGCGCGTGAACCTGCTGCAAAAGCGTTATGGGATCGGCTTGAGCCCGCTGCGCGAGGCCTTGCTGCTTCTGCTCAGCGAAGGTCTGTTGGTGGCCGAGGGCCAGCGCGGCTTTATGGTGGCGCCGGTTTCGTTCGCCGAGTTGCAGGATCTGACGCGCGCGCGAACCGCCCTTGACATTGCCGCACTGACGCAAGCCATGGCGTTTGGCGGTGCAGACTGGGAGGCACGGGTCGTTTCGGCCAATCACCTTTTGTCGCGTACACCCTTACCCCTGGATGCCAGCGACGTACAGGCTGCCAAGCTTTGGGAGCAGAGACACCGGGCTTTCCATGTGGCATTGATTTCCGGGTGTGGCTCAAACTGGCTGATGCGTCTGCATGGCCAGTTGGCCGATCATTCGGAGCGTTACCGCACGATTCGAATCCTGCATCACCGAGAAAAAGCGTCTCAGGTGCGCGATGTGGTGGCCGAACATGCCGCGATCACCGACGCGGTGCTGCGCCGTGACCTGGTTTTGGCCACGGCGTTGGTGACGGGGCACATCGCGGCCACGGCCGTTGCGATGGGAAACTTTTTCGACACAAAGCCGCGCGAGCGACACACGACCTGATCGAACGCTTGCCCACGTTTGTTTTGCACTGGCATGACAAGAAGATGGCCAGCAACATGGGTCTGTATTCAAGCGTCCAGAGCACTCACGCAGTGCGCCGCACCAAGCCTTGCCTGATCTGTCGACCTGCAAAACGGCTCGACGCCATCCAGCTGATTGAAGGCTGCGCGAAGTTGCAGGCCGCGGCGCGGCATCTTGGGATGGGTGATTCGCCGACCCTGGACATCGAACACTTCCCACAGAGCTGGCTCGCTGGCGCACCATACATTGATCGTGGGACGCAATCTTGCTCTCTCACCAAGGACATTCAGATGATTAAAGCGCGCGGTTATGCGACAAAACACTCTTTCAGCGGACTGAAGCCTTTCGACTTCGAACGGGAAGAAGCCGGAGCGAAGGAAGTTGAAATCGAAGTGCTTTTTTGCGGGGTATGCCACTCTGACATTCACCAGGCAAGAAATGAATGGCACAACACGGTCTATCCCAGCGTACCCGGCCATGAAGTGGTCGGTCGTGTGACAAAAGTCGGGCAAGCGGTGTCGCTTCATCACGTGGGCGACCTGGTTGGCGTCGGCTGCATGATTGACAGTTGTCGGCAGTGCCAACCCTGCAAAAGCGGTGAAGAAAACTACTGTGAGGGGCCCAACAGCTGGCTGGCAACCTACAACGGTCCCATGGTGCCTGCAAGTATGGCACCCGAAGGGGTCAACAGCTACGGCCGCAGCAATACCTTCGGCGGTTATTCCAATGTGCTGGTTGTGAAAGAAGACTTTGTACTCAAGATTCCCAAGGCCCTGAAGCCCGAGGTGGCTGCGCCGATTCTTTGCGCCGGCGTCACGACTTATTCTGCAATGAAGCAATTCAAAGTGACAGCCGGCCAAAAAGTAGGCATTGTCGGTTTCGGCGGATTGGGCAACATGGCAGCCAAGATCGCCAAGGCGCTTGGTGCAGAAGTCATCGTCTTTACAAGCACCCCAGAAAAAGTCGAGGAAGCTAAAAAACTGGGGTTTCATGCGGTCGTTGAAAACGACAAAGAGGCGTTAAAAAAACTCAAGTCCAGCTTCGACTTCATCCTCTCAACCGTCCCGCAAAAGCATGACATCAACCCCTTTATTCTTTTGCTAAAACGTGACTGCACGATTGTGGTGTGCGGCGCCTTAGAGCCTATGGCATCTGTGAACAACATGGAACTGGCCGCCCACCGCAAGCGTGTGACGGGCTCACTCATTGGAAGCATTGCCGATACGCAGGAAATTTTGGACTTTTGTGCAAAGCATGCGATCGGCCCGGATGTGGAGCTCATCAACATTGAGGACATCAACAGTGCCTACGACAAAATCGAAAGCGGCGACGTACGGTTTCGGTATGTCATCGATATGTCCTCGATCAACAAGGGTTCGTCACACTGACATTTTTTGCCGAGCCGTGGCGTGACAGGCAAAAACCAAGGCGGGTCGAAGCTGCTCAGCGCAAACTTGATCGGCTCAGGCTTTATCTCCCGCCATCCGCGCCAGCACTTCGGCCGTGGCGGCGGTGTCTGCCTGGCCAAGCCCCAAAGCCATCGCGGCCGTGTAAATAGAGTGGCAGGTGTCCAGCAGCGGGGTGGGGCAATGCACCGAACGCGCCATTTCGCTGATGATCTGCATGTCTTTTTGCCACAGCAGAATCTTCATGCTGGCAGGCTCATAGTTGCGCTCAATCATCATCGGCATGCGCAGCCGCATCGCACCCGTGCCGATGTAGGGGCTGTGGCCCATCTGCGCCAGCGCCACGGCTGGATCCAGCTTCATGCGGCGACACAAGGTCACCATCTCGGCATAAGCCACGTTGTAAATGGCCACGAGGTGGTTGGCAGCAAGTTTGAGCTTCGTGCCCGCACCCAGCGCGCCCACGCGTGGGGCTTGCAGTGTGAACGCTTGCGCCAGCGCCGCTGCCTCGCGGCAAGCACTTGGCGAGCCGCTCAGGTAAATGATCCAGTTTTGCTGTGGTGCGGGCACGGCCGTTCCGCTGATAGGCGCATCGACCATCTGTCGCCCCTGCTTGCGCAACGCCGCTGCCGCTGCGAGCTTGTCGGCCAACGGCAAGGTGCTGGTCTCGATCACGATCTGCCCTGCCTTGGGGCGACCCGCCTGCTGCAGATCAGCTACGACATCATGCAGCGCAGCGGCGCTTGGCAGGGAGCAGATCAGCGTATCGGCCTGCTTGGCCACCTCCGTGCCAGAGGCTAGAACCCGCCCCCCACTGCGGCGCAGTCGCGCGCGAGCCGCAGGCATTGGGTCATAACCCACAACCTCATGCCCCGCTGCTACCAAAGCGCGAGCAATGATGCTGCCCATGATGCCCAAGCCGATGATGCCGACGCGTTTGGTGTGTTGCTTCATAAGAAGGCTGGCCGTTTGCAGGAAACCGCCAAGAGCTTTAAATCTGTTTTATACCCCAGCCATACCAAGGCCAAAGCAAGATAAACAATTGGAATCTGACCCAATTTTTCTCAATTTTTCTCAATTTTTCCTGTCGTTTCGACTTGCAGACCAATGAATACAAAGGCAAGCAGATCCTGAATTGATAGCGACTGGGCATTAACTGGAATCTGACCGCCATTTTTTGCCCCTCGTTTCTAGGGCGGCAATTACTTTCAAAATCGTAGCAAACGCAGGATTGACTGAGGGCCACAGGGTGTCATACGAACTTTCGCTTGATAAGTTTGCGCACGCACGGTCCGCTTTAATTTACCTCTGGCGCAGCGCCAGCAGCGCCGCAAACGCAGCCAACCCCAAAGCAATTGAAAACCACAGTGCGGATGCGCCAAAGCGCTCTATCGCCAGGCCAAAAACATAGGGTGCCAGCGCCTGGGCAAAGCGTGCGGGCATCATCAGCTTGCCTTGCCGGGCGCCGTAACCGCCGGGGCCGAAGAACAGCAGGGGCAAGGTACCGTTGGCAATCGTCATCACGCCGTTGCCGGCACCATGCAAGACCGTAAAAACAACACCTGCCGGCACACCCAGGGCCAAAAACAAAAGCGCGCCGACGGCGTGGGCGGTGGACGCGATGCGGGCAGAAACCAGGGCGCTGATGTTGCGCAGCAGGCTGTATTCAAGCAGCCGGCCTGCCACCTGAGCCGGGCCGACCAGCGACGCCAAGGCAATCGCACTGGCAAGGCCCACACCATGGGCCTGCAGCAGCTCGGGCAGATGCGCTGCCATGGCGGTGCTGGTGAACCAGGTGGCACCAAAAACAAAGGCCAGCAGCCATGATGTGGACGGCGGCGCAGACTTGGCGGGCAGCTGGTTGGCCACTGGCGTGCTGGCAGGCACTGCGGCATCCACTTTTTGCGCCTTGTTTGCTGGCGGCAGCGACAAGTTCAAAGGCAAGGCTATCAGCACATGAATCGCCGCCCATGTCAGGCAGGCACCGCGCCAACCGAACGCCAAGTTCAGCCAAGTGGTGAGCGGCCAGCCAATGGTGCTGGCAAAGCCGGCAATCAGCGTGATGCCAGTGATGGCCGAGCGTGCCGTGGCGCCATACATCCTGACCAGGGCTGAAAACGCGCCTTCGTAAAAACCTGCGGACATCGCCACGCCTATCAGCATCCAGGCGGCAAACAGACCAACCGGCCCCTGCACTGCCGACAAAGCCGCCAGCCCGGCTGCAAAAACAAGGCTGTTGCAAGACAACACCAGCCGCCCGCCGTAGTGGTCGACCAGCCGCCCTGCTATCGGCCCCAACGCAGCCGACACCAGCAATGCCACCGAAAAAGCCAAAAATACGGTTGAGACGGCAAGACCCAGACTTTGCGCGATGTCCTTGGCCAAAATAGCCACGATGTAATAGGTCGACGCGTAGGCGATGGTGACGGCCGAGCCCAGTTTGGCGACCGTGATGACCCGTTCATTGGGTGCCATGTGCAGCAGCCGCATCAGATGCTTTTTTGGTTCACGCGTTTTGACAAAGCCTCAGCACTTTCTTTGCGCTCGCTGTAGCGGTCTGTCAGCCAGCTTGATGCGCCCCGCGTGAGCAGCGTGAACTTGACCAGCTCTTCCATCACATCAACGATGCGGTCGTAATAGGCTGATGGCTTCATTCGCCCTGCTTCGTCGAACTCTAAAAAAGCTTTGGCCACTGACGACTGATTGGGGATGGTGAGCATGCGCATCCAGCGCCCCAAAACGCGCATCTGGTTGACGGCGTTGAACGACTGGCTGCCGCCGCTGACTTGCATCAGTGCCAGGGTTTTGCCCTGCGTGGGCCGCACCGCGCCAAGGGCCAGCGGTATCCAGTCGATTTGTGACTTCATGATGCCGGTCATGGCGCCGTGGCGCTCGGGCGATGTCCAGACCATGCCTTCGGCCCATTCGGCCAGGGCGCGCAGTTCGGCGACCTTGGGGTGGGTGTCGGGTGCGTCGTCTGGCAGGGGCAGGCCGCTCGGGTTGAAGGTTTTGGTTTCGCAGCCCATGGCCTCAAGCAACCGCGCGGCTTCTTCGCTGGCCAGACGGCTGTAAGAGCGCTCGCGTACCGAGCCGTAAAGCAGCAAGATACGGGGTGGGCTGGGCGGCGGGTGGCTGGGCTGGGCCGCATCTGCCAGCGCCGGAACGTTGAAAAGCGCTCGGTCGAGGTTAGGAAGTTGCATAAAAAATAGGGGCCGCCTTGTTTTAATTCAATAGTTCAATTATATTTGAACTATGGAAACAATTGAACAAACCACGCAGCTGATGGACGAGATGGACGAGGCAAGCGCCGTCAAAGCCCTGGCCGCCCTGGCCCAAGCCCAGCGGCTGCGCGCTTTTCGGGCGCTGGTAGCGGCTGGCCCTGGCGGGTTGACGCCAGGGGTGATGGCTGAGCAACTGGCCGTAGCGCCCAGTGCCTTGTCGTTCCATTTGAAAGAACTTTCACATTCGGGCCTGGTAAGCGCCGAGGCGCGTGGCCGCAACCTGATTTACCGCGCCAACTTTGACCACATGACCGCCCTGCTCGGGTATCTGACGGCGCATTGCTGCCAGGGTCAGCCATGTGAGGTCAGCAGCCTGGCCGAATGCCTGGACTGCTAGTTTTGACTCTTTTTACCTATGTTTTAGGTCCATAGCCCAACAAATTCAAGGGCAAGCAGCTATAAATTTAATAGTAATTTTATTTTAACCAAGAGGCATCTCATGACAACCGATCCAATCAATGTGCTGTTTTTATGCACCCACAACTCGGCCCGCAGCATCTTGGCCGAGGCGCTGTTAAACCACATCAGCAAAGGCCGCTTCAAGGCCTATTCAGCCGGCAGCAGCCCGCGTGATAACCAGCAGCCCAACCCGATTGGCATTGAGGTGTTGACATCTGCGGGCATTGCCACTGAGGGGCTGTTCAGCAAAAGCTGGGACGACTTTGCAAAACCCACTGCTCCTGTGATGAACCTGGTGATCACGGTGTGCGACAACGCCGCTGGCGAGGTCTGCCCCTACTGGCCCGGCCAGCCCGCCACCGCACATTGGGGCTACCCCGACCCATCCGAAGGTGACGGTGATGATGCCCACAAACGTGAAGCCTTTAAGCAAACGCTTTACGCGCTGCGCCGCAGGCTGGAGCTGCTGGTCAATCTGCCAGAAGCCAGCGTCAGCCGGTTGATGCTGGAAACCACCGCGCGCAATCTGGCCAAGTCTTGACACCATGAGCCAGCCGTCTTTAAAAAACCAACTGTTCGCAGAATTTGTCGGCACTGCCGCCCTGCTCTGCGCGGTGATTGGCTCGGGCATCATGGCCGTGAATTTGAGCGGTGGCAACAACGGCGTGGCGCTGCTGGCCAACACGCTGGCCACTGTGTTTGCGCTGTATGTGTTGATCGAGCTGCTGGGGCCCGTCAGTGGCGCGCACTTTAACCCGCTGGTGACGCTGATGGTCCTTTTCAGGACATCAAAAGAGGCTGCAGGCCAACAAAATCCTGGGCAAGCAGCTTCTCTTTTTATAGCATTTCAGTTGTTGGGGGCGATCGCTGGCGCATGGCTGGCCAACGCCATGTTTGACCTGAGCGTGTTGCAGTTCAGCGCCAAGGCACGGGGCGGCTGGGGCCAGTGGCTCGGTGAGATGGTGGCCACTGCCGGCTTGATTCTGGTGGTGCTGCGCGCCCCTGCTGGCAAGGCCGCTGGCCTGGTGGCCTGCTACATCGGCGCGGCCTACTGGTTCACGTCCAGCACCTCCTTTGCCAACCCGGCAGCGGTGATGGGACGCATGTTCAGCGACAGCTTTGCGGGCATTGCGCCGGGCAGTGCTTTGGGCTTTGTAGCGGCGCAGTGTGTGGGCGCGCTGGTGGGCGTAGCGCTGCACCGCGCGCTGGGAAAACCCGTTTAAAACCTTGTACCCACCGACAGCCGCAACATGTCCTGCGGCGTGAAGTTAACCTGCGGATCCCAGGCTGCGCGCACAAAGTAACGAGGCCAGTCATAGCCCACTGACAGACCAAATCGGCTGATGGGCGCACCGCTGACCAAGCCCTTTTTTTGCAGCAAGTCCAACGTCAAACGGTGGTTGCCATTGACGGGGCCGCGGTACACCAGATGCATGTTTTGCTGGTCGGGGTTCAGCCGGTTGTCGCGCACCACTTGCAGCGCCAGCGACTGGTTGTCGGCCCAGCGGTAGCCACCAGACAGCATCCATGCGTCGTTTGGGTCAAAGTTCAAATTGGCGTAGTTGCGCAAGTTGGTGCGGCCTGCGCCGACGCCCACGAACCAGGTCTGGCCCGTCTCCACCATGGCGCTGCCGCCCGCAAAGCCGCCTGAGGCGATTTGCAATGACGGCACAAAGCGCACAGGCCCGAGTGGATAGCTGCTGTCCCAACCGGCACGCAGCTGTTTGACGTCTTGCGAGGCCGAGCCGTACCAGCCCAGCCACGCATTGCCAAAGCTGCCGGTGGCGCGCACATTCACGTCGAGTCCAGACGCTGCAGGCAAACCGCCACCAGACAGCTGGTATTGCCCAACAGTAAGTTTGTACGAGACCGGTTGCAAAGCCCCATCAGCGGCACGGGCAGGCCCGAACCCAGCCATCAGCAAGCAAGCCACGGCAGATAAACGCAGGAACACCGGAGAAAAAAACGTCATCGGGCTAGTTTAAGCCGAGTGAGCGGCGCGGCTCAAAGCCACTTTTGTAAAAACAGCGCGCTACCCATCGTCGGGTCCAGCTGGTAGGCACCAAAGCCGATACGTTCATACAGCCTGATGGCACTGTGGTTGCCGCTGAGGACTTCGAGCGTGAGCTTGCAGGCACCTCGCGCACTGGCGATTTGTTCGACCACGGCCAGCATCTGTTCACCTACCCGCTGACCTCTGTGGCTGGCCAGCACCACCACATCGTGGACATTGACCAGTGGCTTGCAGGCAAAAGTTGAAAAACCTTCGATGCAGTTGACAAGGCCCACAGGCACATCGCCAAGAGCTGTGCCAACAAAGGCCAGCACGCTGAAAGCTTGCGGCCGTTTGTCCAGTTCTCGCACCAGATTCGCTTTGGCAAAATCACTGAGTGGCGCACCGCCGCCCCCCGGGTCTTGCGCATAGGCGTCCAGCAGCGCCACGATGGCCTGGGCGTGCAAAGCGTCGCTGTAGTTGGCTTGCAAAATTCGCATAGGTTCAAGTGCCGGGGCACCGGATGGCAAAGTAAGCTTCCATGATAATTGCCCGCAACAACAACCCAGGAGACAGACATGACAACACCAAGAACATCGACCGCCCGCCGTGGCCTGCTGGCCGCTGGTGCCGCAACTGTCTTGACCAGCGCCTTGCCGGCAGCCTTTGCGCAATCCAAAGTGCTGCTGCGCATCTCCACCCCAGCAGTGCCGGACGACTGGCACGCCAAAATGTGGACCGTTTTCAAAGACTCCTTGGATAAAAGCGCCCCGGGTGAGTTTGACGTGCAGATCAACCTGAATGCCTCGCTCTTCAAACAGGGTGCAGAGCCTGCCGCCATGGCGCGAGGCAACCTGGAGCTGACGACCATTTCAGCCTTTGACATTGCCAAGCTGGTGCCCGAGTTTTCAGTGTTCACGGCCGGTTACATCGTGCGTGACCCGGCGCACCAGCAAAAGGTGTTCAACGGCCCCATCGGCACCGACATGTTCAAGACCGTGGCTGAAAAAATGGACATCACGCCACTGGCCACCGCCTACCTGGGCACGCGCCAGGTCAATTTGCGAGAGGTGCGCAATGTCAAAACCCCGGCCGACCTGAAAGGCGTGAAGCTGCGCATGCCCGGCAGCAAGGAATGGCTGTTTTTGGGCGAAGCCTTGGGCGTGACGCCCACACCGCTGGCCTTTGGTGAGGTGTACCTGGGTCTGAAAACCGGCACGATCGACGGCCAGGACAACCCCCTGCCCACGGTGCGTGCCGCCAAGTTTTATGAAGTGACCAAACAGATCGTGCTGACCAGCCACCTGGTCGACAGCCTGTTCATTGCCATTTCGAACAAGGCACTGGCCAGCATGACCCCGGCGCAGCGCCAGAAAGTAAAAGCCGCTGCCGAGCTGGCTGTCGCCTACAACAACGACAACCGCATCAAGGAAGAAGCCCAGTCCGTGGACTACTTCAAACAGCAAGGCCTGCAAGTGACCACGCCCGATGTGGAGGCATTTCGCAAAACAGTGCAAACGGCGTACTTGAACTCGGACTACGCCAAGGTGTGGCCCAAAGGCTTGCTTGAGCGCATCAACGCAACAAAGTAAAACCGATGTGGTTTAAAAAAACCGCCAACGCGATTGGCGGGGGCCTGTTTTTGGCCTTGTTTATCGTCTTCGTGATTCAAGTCATGGCGCGCTTTGGCTTGAACAAGCCGCTGGCCTGGACCGACGAGCTGGCGGTGATTTTGTATGTGTGGATTATTTTGTGGGCCGCCGCCTTTGTGGTGCCCGAGCGTGAACATGTGGCGTTTGACCTGCTGTGGAACAGCGCTGGGCCACGCACCCGCCGCGCCATGCAGATGGTGGGCCATACGTTGATTGGCGGCCTGGCTCTGTGTGCTGTTCCGGCCACCTGGGACTATGTTTACTTCATGAAGCGTGAAGGCACGCCGGTGTTGGGCTTGCCTTTCATGGCGGTGTTTTTACCGTTTGTGTTTTTGCTGGTGGCGCTGGTGGTCCGCTCGGCCTGGGCGATTTGGCGGGCCATCAAGGGCCAAGGCCTAGACTCGGAGTTGCGGCTTTGAGCGGCGCACTCACCGTGCTGGTGCTGGTGCTCGTCGGGGCCATGCTGCTGCGCATGCCGATTGGCTTTTCCATGATCGCGTCCGGCATTGCCTACCTGCTGGTCAAGCGGCAAGACCTGGGCCTGGTGGCTGAGCAAATTGGCAACGGCCTGTACAACAGCTACGTGCTGCTGGCCGTGCCGCTGTTTGTGTTTGCGGCCAACATCATGAATGCGGGCACCGTCAGCGAGCGCATTTTTGACTTCTGCCGTATTTTGGTGGGCCGCATGCGCGGCGGGCTGGCGCAAGTTGACATTCTGGTCAGCGTGATTTTTTCAGGCATGAGCGGCAGCGCCATTGCCGATGCCGCCGGGCCGGGTTTGGTCACCATCAAGCAGATGCTGAAAAAGCCCGAATACACGCGCGGCTTTGCTGGTGCAGTGGTGGTAGCCAGTGCCACACTGGGGCCCATCATTCCGCCATCGATCCCGATGGTGATTTACGCCATGGTGTCGGGTGCTTCGGTCGGGGCGCTGTTTTTGGGAGGTGTGGTGCCGGGCTTTTTGATGGCGGCGCTGATGATGCTCGTCGTGCACCTGATGGCCGTCAAGCGCAACATGCCGCGTGAAGACGCCATCCCGCTGCGCGACTGGCCGGCCATCATTTATCGCGGTGCGCTGCCGCTGTCGATGCCGATGGTGCTTTTGGGCGGCATCTATTCAGGCGCCTTCACGCCGACTGAAGCGGCTGCGGTGGCTGCGCTGCATGCTTTGATTCTGGCAGGCGTGGTGTACCGGGCCTTGAGCTGGCGCAGCTTTTGGGGCGTGGTGATGGAGTCGACTCGCGGCAGCGCGGTGATCACGCTCATTTTGGCGGGCTCTTTCATCCTCAATTACGCCTTCACATCCGAAGGTGTGCCGCAGGCGATGGCGCAGTGGGTAGACAGCATGCACTTGAGTCAAATCAGGTTTTTGCTGCTGGTCAATCTGATGTTTCTGGTGCTCGGCTGCTTTTTGGATGTGTCCGTGCTGCTGCTGGTGTTCGTGCCCATGCTGCTGCCTGCGGCCAAGCTGCTCGGCGTGGACCTGGTGCATTTTGGCGTGCTGGTGGTGTTGAACATGATGATTGGCCTGATTCACCCGCCGTTTGGCATGCTGCTGTTTGTGACCAAGGCACTGACAGGCATACCGATTGGCGAGATGATGAAAGAAGGCTGGCCGTTTCTGGTCATGCTGCTGCTGCTCTTGCTGGCGATGACGTTTTTCCCTCAAATCGTGCTGTGGCTGCCGCAAACCATGGGTTACGGGGGCAAATAGCAGGCGCAAAAAAGAGCCCGGGAGGCAGGCCCGTCTGACACCCAATCGGCCGCAGTATGTTGCCTCGCCGTCATCCAAGATCCAAGCCTGCTTGACTCATCAGCTGGGCTTTTTGTAGCGATGGGAAGCTCGGGTTCTGGCCACCCGTTCATGAACTGCCTACCCAAAAAAGAGAGCGGCCAAATACCTGGCATCAGCTGATGTCGGCGTTTCAAAGTCATGCTTGGAGTGACATTTAATGGTGATCCTGATTTTTGACATTCATTATCAAACCAATAAAATTTAGATAGGAGTTTTGAGATTTCAAATCAACAGAATGCAAAGATCGGGATAGCCATACAGGTATTTACCATTTGAGATTCAAAACTTTTTGAAAAAATGATAAACTAAAATTTGAAAGTTTATTCAACCCTAACCATAAAGGAAACGACTGTGGACGATCTTGAGCAGCTATATAAGCAAATTTCTGAACTTCAATCCAAAGCCAAAAACTTGGCTGAAAAAAAGAAAGCGCCCATCATTAAAGATATCAAGTCGAAAATGAAACTGTATGGCATTACGGCCAAAGAACTGGGCTTTGGAACTTCAACAACTTCAACCGAAAGCAAGCCCCAAAAAGCACCTGTAGCGATCAAATATCGTCATGGTGAAAACACGTGGACTGGCAGAGGTAAACGGCCTCTGTGGATTGCAGACTATCTCGCCAAAGGCGGAAAAATTGACGAACTGCTTGTCAAAGCATAAGCCGCAAACAAGTCATTCCCAATGACCTGTTTGCACATGGCCAACTGAGGCCTTCAAAGAGATGGGATCTGCTGGTTGGGTTGACTTCTGACCAAGCCAGCAGAGTTAGGCCTTTTTAAACGCTATTAAAAATAGCTGCTTGTGCTTTTATACATCGTTTAAAAGCCGATTAAAAAACCAATAACTGGCCCTGTCAGGCTTTTTTGGACGCTTCGATCAACTGATCGGCATAGTCCTGCCAGCGCGCCGCCTTGCCCACGCCGTCAAACACACCCGAGCTGGCTTGGCTGGCCACCCACTGCTGTTTATCGGCAATCGCAGTGGTCATCAGAGGCTCAAAGCCTGCTTCTTTGACGGTATTGGCGGCTTCGCGCATTTCCTCGGCGCGGCGCTGGCCGTGCTGCACAACACGGCTGAAAAAGTAGGCGCCGGTTTGGGCCCAGTCGATGCTCGGGAAAGTTTCTGCCAGCGTCGGCAACACATGGTCTTCTACGCCGTAGGCTCTGGCGGTGGTGTAGCTTTCAATCACCAGCGCCTCCAGGCCCTTGATCATCACGCTGCGGCACATTTTGATGGCGCTGGCCACGCCCAGTTTGTCGCTGACGACTTTGGCGTCCATGCCCCAGCTGACGAGCAAAGGAGCCAGTGCGGCGGCTTGCGGGCCACCCAGCAACATGGGCGTTTTGATGCCGTAGGGCGGCACCGATGTCATAACGCCTGCTTCAACATAATGAGCGCCGCGTTGTTCAATCAGGGCTGCGCATTGCTGCTTGGTGCCCGGCGATGCAGAGTTCAAATCAAGAAAAACACTGCCTGCCTTCAGATGCTGCGCAGCCTCTTGCGCAACCGCCAGCGTGCTCGATGCGGTGACGGCTGAAATGACCAGCTCACTGGCGCCGCACAGCGCCTGCATGGACAGGCAGGCCTGAACGCCCGCTTGCTCGGCATGCACAAGCTCAACATGCTTGACTGTGGGGTGAACGAATTTCAGGTCCCAGGCGCTCATGCGGGCCACGCCTGAGGGCGCTTTGAGCCCCGCACTGAAGGTTTTTCCGACTTCCCCGTAGCCGATCAGGCCAATCGATGTGAACTGCATGCCAAAACCTGTCTTGAATTTATTGTGTCGGGATTTTGGCCCGCACGATCACTTCAGACCAGCGGCGAATTTCGGCATTCAGCAAATTGGCCAGTTGCTCTGGGGTGCTGGATGTCGCGTCAATGTTCAAGTCCAATAAACGCTTTTTAACGTCAGGGGAATCCAGTGCGGCTTTGACTTCACGGTTCAGCCGGGCCACGACGTCTTTGGGTGTTTTGGCAGGTGCAGCCAGCGCATTCCATGATGCGGCGCTGAAGTTGGCCAGCCCGCTTTGTGCCGCAGTGGGCACGTCTTTGAGCACCACCGAGCGCTTGTCGCCCAACACGGCCAAGGCTGAAATAGCATTGGCCTGGATTTGCGGCAGCATGGGGCTCAAAATTTCGACAGCTGCGTCAATCTGTCCACCGCGCAAGGCGGTGATGACAGCCGGCGTGCCGTTGAACGGCACAATTTGCGCCTGAATATTGGCCGTGGATTTGAACAACTCGGCAGCCAGGTTCTGTGTGCTGCCCACATTGATGGTGCCAATGTTCAGCTTGCCAGGATTGGCGCGCGCAAACGCCAGCAACTCGGTCAGCGTTTTATAGGGCGAGTTTTGCGGTACAGCCACTGCAATGTCAAAAAAACCAAGGGTTGAAATCGGCGCAAAGTCTTTCACCGTGTCGTAGGGCAGCGCCTTGAACAGGCCGGCGCTGACCGCCGTACCGTTGGACATCAGCAGCAGGGTGTAGCCGTCGGCATCCGCCTTGGCCACCGTATCGCCAGCCACCACACCGCCTGCGCCGGGTTTGTTTTCAATCACCACCGGCTGGCCCATGTTGTCGGACATTTTTTGCGCCACGATGCGGGCCGTCAGGTCGGCCACACCGCCGGCGCCAAATGGCACCACGATCTTGATGGCGCGATTGGTCAGCGGCTGCGCATGCGCTGGCAAAGCCCATGTGCTGATGGCCAGTGCAGCAAGAATGAAAGAACGGCGCAGGTGTGTTTGATTCATCTTTCGACTATGCGCGGTTTTTGGTCATGCCGCAAGCAGCGGTAGCGCCAAGTTGCTATCTGATTTTGTTATGGCCAGGCGGGCGCTCATGCCGTCTGGGCGGCAATCTGGCGCAACGCCTGCTCAAAAACTTCAACCGGCTGACCGCCTGAAATCAGATGCCTGTCGTTGATGATGACCGCAGGCACCGAGTGAATACCCTGCCCGGTGTAGAACTGTTCTTGCATCCGTACAGCATCGGCAAATTGGTCAGAGCTCAAAACCGCTTGAGCCTGAGCCGCATCCAGCCCCGCCTGCCCCGCCAAACGCACCAGCACCTCGTGCGACCCCGGACTTTGCCCGTCGGTAAAGTAGCTTGAAAACAGCGCTTCCTTCAGGGCCTTTTGTTTGGCGAGGCTGACGGTTTGCGCCCAATGCAGCAGTCGGTGGGCGTCAAAAGTGTTGTACACGCGGCTGCGGCCGCCACCCGGCTCGCTGGCCGTCGCAAACTTAAAGCCGACCTGCGCGCCGCGTTGGCGGATGTTCTCGCGGTTGGCGTTGGCCTGTTCGGCGCTGATGCCGTACTTCTGCGTGATGTGCTCGGTGATGTCCTGGCCTTCAGCGGCCATGTGAGGGTTCAGCTCAAACGGCTGAAAGTGAATCTCGGCGGTGATGTCGGCCTTGACGTTGGCCAGCGCCTGATCAAGCGCCTTCAGGCCAATGATGCACCAGGGGCACGACACGTCAGAAACAAAATCAATTTTTAAAGCAGTGGTCATGGCAACTCCGGTGGCTAAAAGGATGGCTGAGCACGCTATTTTCAGCCATGACCGCTGTTCTTGCTTTTGGCCTTGCTTTTGAATGTGATGTTGACCCCGCACAGACATGCTGTGGCGGCTCTCGGCAGCCTGCTGCAAGCGGTCAATCCCGATATCCCCAGGCCGGGACGGCATTTATGGGCGTCGTGAAATTATTTTCAAATCTCATGCGGTGGCTTCAGTTAAAAATTTAACCTGCCCTGTTGCTTTTGACTTGCAACCGGCAAGTCAGGGCCCACAGAGATAATGCAGCCATGACCCTTCCAACACATGAGCCCCGTGCGCAGCCTCAGTCACTGACCGATCTGTTTGTATCTTTCAGCCTGCTGGCTTTGCAAGGTTTTGGCGGTGTTTTGACGGTTGTCCAGCGCGAGCTGGTTGAGAAAAAACGCTGGATGACGCGGGAAGAATTTGTTGAGGAATGGGCGGTAGCGCAAATCATGCCGGGGCCTAATGTGGTGAACCTGTCATTGATGATTGGTGCACGTTACTTTGGTTTTAAGGGCGCGGTGGCGGCGCTTGCAGGCATGCTGACCGCGCCACTGGTGATTGTGCTGCTGCTGGCGCTGGTGTATGCACATTTTGCAGGCCACCCTGGTGTGCAGGGCGCGCTGCGGGGGATGGCGGCCGTGGCGGCAGGCTTGATAACGGCGACCGGCTTAAAGCTAGTTGGCGCGCTGCAAAAAAACGTGCTGGGCTTGCCCGTGTGCAGCACTCTGGGCGTACTGTGCTTCCTGGCCGTTGCAATGCTGCGCTGGCCGCTGGCGTATGTGTTGCTCGGGCTGGGTATTGCGGCCTGCGCTCTGGCCTACAGGAAACTTGAGCCGTGACCCCAGCGTCACAACTGGCGCCTGAACTGGCACCTCAACTGCTGCTGGCGTGGCAAGACTGGGCATCGCTGTTTACTCATTACCTGTCGCTGTCCTTGCTGGCGATTGGCGGGGCGATCAGCACCGCATCGGACATGCATCGCTTTTTGGTGGATGAGCAGCACTGGCTGACCGATGCACAGTTCAATGCCTCCATTGCGATTGCGCAAGCTGCGCCGGGGCCGAATGTGCTATTCGTCGCCCTGATGGGCTGGAATGTGGGCCTGAACGCCGGCGGCATGCTGACGGGCCTGCTCGGCGTTTTCACCGCCATGCTGGGCATGTTGATCCCCAGCACAACGTTGACTTACCTGGCGGCGCAGTGGGGACACCGCAATCGCGAGCTGCGGGCCGTGCGTGCCTTCAAGCAAGGCATGGCACCGATCGTGGTGGCGTTGCTGATCGCCATCGGCTGGGTGCTGACCGCCGCCAATGGCAGCAGCGTGAGCAGCTGGCCGCTCTGGCTGTTGACGGCAATCAGCAGCCTGATCGTCTGGCGCAGCAAAATCCATTTGTTGTGGCTGTTGGGTGCTGGCGCCTTGCTGGGCTGGTTTGGGCTGGTTTGACGCCAACGCAGATCAAACTGAAAGCAAAGAACATTTGGATACAATTCCCTTGAAAATCGACAAGGGATATCCATGCAGAACCCCGACAGCGAAACGATTTATTCCGCCGTTCCCCTCTTTGATGTGGTGATCAGCATGCCGTCCACGGCCACGCTGGAAACCATTCAGGAGCTTGCCACCACCCAGGCCGCCATGCCGCTCGACCGGGTGCACCGCCTCATCAATGTCTTGCGCAGCTCACCTCATGCCAAGGTCGGCTCAGCCATCACGCTGGAGCGCGCAGAAGAAGAAAAAATCCGTTTCACCAAAGCAGGGCTGCAGGTTGACATCACCCCAGTATTGACGCTTCAAACCACCACCTCTGCCAGCTACGACGGGATGGAGACTTGCCCTGCCTGCGGCAAGCGCTCTGCGATGCCCGAAAGCCGCCAATGTCCTTCGTGCGGCGTTTTCATTGACAAGCTGACCGACGACTACCTGGTCAGGAAAAAGCTGATAGAGCATGAGCGTGAGTTGATCGAGATCCAGCAGTCCCAAGCCGCCAGCAACTCGGAAAAAAGCGCACGCGAGTCGGTAGAAGCGGCCATTCGCGAGCAGATCAAAAAAGAATTTGAAAAAAAGTACGGCCTGAGCAAAGGCAGTCTGATCGAAGGCAAGTCAGGTTTTTTGATTGGCATTTCGCTGGCGGCAGTGGCTGGCTTGGCGTACATGAATGAAAAAAGCGTCACCGTTGCAGGCATATCGCTGCCTTGGGGCAAGAAAGAGACAGTTGCGGTTGCCAACATGAGCGCATCAAGCCCGCAGCAAGCGTCTGGCGGTTCCGCAGCCGGGGCTGCCGACGCAAGCGAGCCGACAGGCGATGTGGACGTGGATGACCCGCTGATTCAGGCCGCAGGCGGCAAAAAGATGGGGGCGAAGGGCCTGACGACGCAAGAAGCTGCGGCAGCAGCCCATGTTTTGGGTAAATCTGTGGGCAACACCACCGCTGAGCGCCCACGCGCAGGCGGGGCTGCTGCGGTCGGCACATCAGAGCCCCTGACAGGTGCAGCGGCTATCCCCAAACAGACCCGACAAGTGCTGACGGCCGAATTTGCCACTGTGCTGGCCGAGCTGGGCCAGGGCGTACGGGCCAACGAAGTGCTGCGTTCGCTGGGTGCCAGCATTGACCCAGCTGCCGAGGCGCCAGCTGCTGTGGCCCTTCAGGCGGCACAATTAAAAACCCAGGCCTGGTCTGTGCAGCGTATGGACAGCGCGCAAGCCCGTCAGGCTGCGGAGGACCTGAAGACAAAAACACAGGCCATCACCAATGCAAGGGAGCGGACGCGTTTGCAAGGCGCAGTGGCGGCCATCCTGAGCCGCAGCACACAGCTCCCGGCCGAGGTGCCGCGCCAGTTTTTGTCGCTGGCAGCCGAATCACTGAAGGCGGTGAGTGGCGAGGGTTCGGCTGCACTGGGGGATTTGGCGGTGTCCATGGCGGAAGTGTTTTTGCATGAAACCACAGCCCGAGCCAAGGCCGGCGCGTGGTCTAAAGCCAAAGCCAGTGCAGCCCAGATAGAAGACCTGCTCAAACAAGCTCCTGATGCCCAAGCTCAGGCCAACCTGTACGCGGTCGACCATCAGGCCAAGCTGCAAACCGGCCAAGCCGACAAGGCCACCAAAAGTCTGGAGGCGTCGCTGGCGCTGGCCGCCAAAAACAGCAACCTGCTGGAGCGCGCCATCTGGTTGCGCAACATCGCCAGGCTGTCTGACGCAGCAAGCCAGGAGCAGTTTGATGCAGCTACGGCCACCCTGCTGGCCCAACTGGGCAGCAAGTCGGGCATGGAAAAGGCGCAGGCGCTGACCGAGCTGTCGCTGCTGTACACCGCTGCAGGTTTGCCTGCCAAGTCGTCCCAGTACCGCACGCTGGCACAGGCCACCTCTGGCCTGAGCGCTGCCGACACCACCGCCATCAACACCGATCTGGCGGTGCGGGGCGACATGGCCATGGCCAAAATGCTGCATGGCCTGGGGCGCTATGCAGAAGCCGAAGCCCTGCTGCAGCGCGTCGGCGCCTACCTTTTTTAAAGTTGTTTAAGCCTGGCGGCGCTGCCTGAGCGCCTCATACAAACAAACGCCACTGGCCACGGACACGTTCAGGCTCTCCACCGCGCCTTGCATCGGAATGCTGACCAGCTGGTCGCAGGTCTTGCGGGTCAGCTGGCGCATGCCCTCGCCTTCGGCGCCCAGCACCAGCGCCACCGGGCCTTTGAGGTCCACGTCGTAAATGGTTTTTTCGGCATCGTCAGACGTACCTATGCACCAGATGTTGCGCTCTTTCAACTCGCCCAGCGTGCGCGCCAGGTTGGTGACCATGAAGTAAGGCATGGTTTCTGCGGCACCGCTGGCCACTTTTGACACGATGGCGCTGATGCCTGCCGCATGGTCTTTGGGGGCGATCACGGCATGCGCGCCCGCGCCGTCGGCCACCCGCAGGCAAGCCCCCAGGTTGTGCGGGTCGGTCACGCCGTCCAGCACCAACAGCAAAGGGTTTTTAACGCCCGAGGCCTCCAGGTTTTCAAGCAGCTCATCGAGCGACGTGACTTGCGCCAGCGCATCCACTCTCGCCACCACGCCCTGATGACCGTGGCTGCCGCACATCTTGGCCAAGCGCAGCCCGTCAGATTCGACCAGCTTGATGCCGCTGTCACGCGCCCGGTCCAGAAAAGAGCGCATGCGCAGGTCACGCCGCTGGACGTCATAAAACACTTCGAAGACAGACTTGGGGGCGGTTTTGATGCGCACGCCGACAGCGTGGAAACCGAAAAGATTTTTGGAGGAAGAGGACATGCGCTGATTATCGACGCATGATGTATCTGACTCGTCTGCTATTTAAAAAATAGCTACTTGCCTATGTAAACGTGGGCCTGCAGCTGTATTGATGCCCTCAATCGGACTTGATCTGCCCCGCCTCAATCACAATGCGCCGCTCGCAGCGCGCGGCAATAGCCTTGTCGTGCGTGACCAGCACCAGCGTCGTGCCTAACTCGCGGTTCAGCTCAAACATCAGTTGCATCACCGTTTCGCCGGTTGCAAAGTCCAGGCTGCCGGTGGGTTCATCGGCCAGCAACACGGCCGGTTGCACCACAAAGGCCCGGGCCAGCGCCACTCTTTGCTGCTCGCCGCCGGACAGCACCTTGGGGTAATGCGCAAGCCGCTCGCCCAGGCCGACGCGCTTGAGCATTTCTGTGGCCAGCGTGCGGGCGCTTTGGGTGCCAGACAATTCCAGCGGCAGCATGACGTTTTCCAGCGCCGTCAAGTTGCCCATCAACTGAAAGCTTTGGAACACAAAACCCACTTTTTGTGCGCGCAGTGCAGCCCGGTCATCCTCGCTGATGGCAAAAATATCCTGCCCCGCCAGACGCACCGTACCGCTGGTGGGCGTATCCAGGCCGGCAATGATGGACAACAGTGTGCTCTTGCCTGACCCAGATGCGCCGACAATGGCTGCGGTCTCGCGCGGGGCGAGCGCAAAATCAATATCACGCAGAATGGTCAAGGTGCCTGTCGAGTCGCTGACTGACTTGAAAATATGCTGAACGGCAACAATTGAATCGCTGCAAACCAAGCTAGAAACTTCAGAAACAGACATGACGGCCCTATCAAAAAACTTTGAATCGAATGCCTCGCATTCTTTTGATGACTTTACCAAGCTATGGTTGCAGCTTGCGGCGAAAGGTCTAATCGCCATACTGGCGCCGCTGGCCTTTTCAACGTTGGTGACGCTGGCCCTGCCCGTGCAGGCGGCGGGCGCCGACATCATTTTGGTGGTCGGCGATTCACTGAGTGCTGAATACGGCTTAAAGCGCGGCACAGGCTGGGTGCCCTTGCTGGAAAAGCAATTGGCCACTGACAAGAAACCCGCCAAAGTCATCAACGCCAGCATCAGCGGCGACACCACCTCGGGGGGGCGCTCGCGCATGGGTGCGCTGCTGACCACGCACAAGCCCACGGTGGTGGTCATTGAGCTGGGCGGCAACGACGCACTGCGCGGCTTGCCGCTGGACATGACCGAGGCCAATCTGGCGGCGATGACACAAGCGGCCAAAAAAGGGGGCGCCAAAGTGCTGCTGCTGGGCATGCAGGTACCGCCCAACTACGGCGGTGCGTATGGCGCGACTTTTTCAGGACTGTTCACCAAGGTGGCAAAAGCGGAAAACGTTGCATTGATGCCATTCTTTTTAAAAGGCATTGCCGATGTCCCCGATGTAGCCAGCCAATTTCAGGCTGACCGCATCCACCCCAACGAGCAGGCACAGCCCAAAATGCTGGCCAATGTGTGGCCTGAATTGAAAAAGCTCCTCCGATGAGTCTGATCAAAATTTCAGCCGAAGAGGCATTGAACCGGCTAGGCGAATTCTCGGATGTGATTGACGCACGCAGCGAAGGCGAATATGCCGAAGACCACTTGCCGGGTGCGATCAACTGGCCCAGCCTGAACAACGAAGAGCGCAAGCTGGTGGGAACCGAGTACAAGCAGATCAGCGCCTTTGATGCGAAAAAACGCGGCGCTGCGCTGGTCGCCAAAAACATTGCACGCCACCTGGAGCGTGACGTGATTGACAAACCACGCAACTGGCAGCCTCTGGTGTACTGCTGGCGTGGCGGCAAGCGCAGTGGCTCGCTGGCCCTGATACTTGACCAGATTGGCTTTAACGTCACCCTGGTCGATGGTGGCTACAAAGCCTTCAGGGCAGCACTGGTTGAAGCTTTGCCGCAACTGGCCAGCCGGTTTGATTACCGCGTGATTTGCGGCACCACCGGCTCGGGCAAGACACGCTTGCTGCAAGCCTTGGCGGCACTTGGCGCCCAAGTGCTTGATCTGGAGGCGCTGGCGAATCACCGTTCGTCGGTGCTGGGCGTGATTCCTGGCACACCGCAGCCCACCCAAAAAGCCTACGACAGCCTGATTTGGGCGGCTTTAAGAAGTTTTGATGCATCGCGGCCCGTCTACATTGAAAGCGAGAGCAAAAAAGTCGGCAATGTCGCGATACCCGAAGGGCTGATCACCGCCATGCGTGCTGCGCCTTGCCTGCAGCTGGATTTGAGTGAGGACCAGCGGGTGGAACTGCTGCTCGAAGACTATGATTTTTTCGTCAAGGACGTCGCGTTTTTCTGCGACCGTCTGGCTGCCCTGACGCAAGCACGCGGCAAGGATGTGGTGACTGGCTGGCAAACGCGGGCGAGAAGCGGCGACATCGCGTCAGTCGTGCGCGAGTTACTGGTGGATCACTATGACCCGGTGTATTTGCAGTCGATGAAGCGCAATTTTGCGCAATACCCAACCAGAACCAGCATTGCACCGACCAACCGAAGCGTTGAAGCCATGCAGCGGTTGGCCAAAGAAATGCTATCGAAAAAGTAGCATCTAGCCTACGCAATGATTAGCCTACAGGCTTTTTTGAGAATTTAAATCAGGCTTGTGGCTCGGTTGGCGGTACGCCGTCAGCCGGTGTGCTGCCATCGCCATCACCATCCGTGGCGTCTTCAGGCTCGTCAGGCTTGCCTTCGGCTTTGCGTTTGAGCTTGTCTTCTTTTTTGCGCTTTTTGGCAAGCTCTTTTTGACGCTTTTCGTAACCATAATTGGGAGTTGCCACAGGCTGCTTTCGTTTGAATGTTGCCCCAACTGTAATGCATCGCTCTAAGACATTTTTGAGAGTGCCTGAGCCAGGTCAGCCTGCAGGTCTTGTACCGCCTCCAGACCGACTGAAAAGCGCACCAAACCACCTTTGTGGGGCCAGTTGGTGGTGCGCAGCGCGGGGATATCGTAAGGCGCGCACAAGCTCATGGGCCCCGCCCAGCTGTAACCCAGCTTGAAGAGTTTGAGGCTGTCGCAAAAGCGGTCAATGTGAGTCTGGGTGAATTCCGGCTTGAACACGACACTGAACAGGCAAGCCGCAGCAGTGCAATCACGTTTGAAGGCCTCATGCCCAGGCGAACCAGGCAAAGCAGGGTGAAGCACGGCAGCGACCTGAGGCTGGTCTTGCATCCACCTGGCAACAGCACGTGTGGCGGTGTCTTGTGCAGCGTAGCGTAGCGCCATCGAGTTCAGCCCACGCAGAACCAGCTCGGCATCATTGCCTGCCACGCCGTAGCCCAGACGCATATGACAAAAGTGAACCAGATGATGCAAGGCCTCGTTTTGAGTGACCACCGAGCCCATCAGCACATCCGCACCGCCGCTGGGGTATTTGGTCAGGGCGTGGGCAGACATGTCAGCGCCCAGCGTGAAGGCATTGAACGCGATGCCTGCGCCCCAGGTGTTGTCAAGTGCGGTGACGATGCCTAGCGGGTGCGCGTTGCTGTGGGCTTTGACTGTGGAGATCAGCGCTGGCAAATCAGGAAACTCCAGCGTGATACTGCCAGGCGCCTCCAGCCACACCAGCCGCGTTTTAGCGCTGAGTTTGCTGGCCAGGTCTGCCGGGTTCATGGGGTCGTACAACCGGTGCGTGATGCCCCACGCCGCCAGCTCGCCAGTAGCAAACGCTTTGTTGGGGCCATAGGCGTTGTCAGGTATCAACAGCTCGTCGCCCGTCCTGAGCAGTGCCATACCCACCAGCACGACCGCAGCCAGGCCGCTCGGCACCAGGGTACAAAATTGGCCACCTTCCAGCGTGGCAATCCGCTCTTCGAGCAAGAAGGTTGTTGGCGTGCCATGCAGGCCGTAGGTGTAGCCGGTTTTGTGCTTCCAGTCGCGGGTGCGCAGGGCAGCGACGCTCGCAAAGATGACGGTCGAAGCCCGATGGATGGCGGGCGGTACAGCCTCAAAGCCAGCCGGTGGCTTGTAGGGGTGGTGGACCAGTGCGGTAGAAAGTTGGGAAGATGTGTCGCTCATCCGCAGATATTAACGGCAAGCCAGGGGGCTACACCTTCCATTTGGCAAGCAACTGCGCCGGCGTCAGGGAGTCATAGCTTTCAAACGGCTGGTGAATCCATGGGTTGGTGGGCAGCAATTCGACCGAATAATCGCACTGGAAGGTGGACCCGCCTTTGGTCCAGATCACGGCGCTGCGCAGTTCGGTGATGGGTCGATAGTTGTTTTTCAACTGGTGAATCACAGCGTTCAGTGTGTGCCCGGTGTCGGCCAAATCATCCACCAGCAGCACCTTGCCAGCGATTTCGCCTTTGGGCGTGGTGATGAAGCGGGCAATGTCCAATTCGCCTTGAGTGGTGCCAGCATCGGCGCGGTAAGAGCTGGTCGACATGATGGCCAGCGGCTTGTCAAAGATGCGTGACAGGATGTCGCCAGGGCGCATGCCGCCGCGTGCCAGGCACAAGATGGTGTCGAACTGCCAACCCGACTGGTGGATTTTGATGGCCAGCTTTTCAATCAGGCTGTGGTACTCGTCATAGCTGACGTAGAGATGTTTGCCGTCTTCTGTCAACATGCTTGAATGCTCCTGTATTGATAGCTACTTGTCCAGATATTCATTGGGCTTGGGGTTGAATTAGACCCGCAAACCAAGCTCTTGGGCAGATTCCCCTTCAGGCCGGGGCCACACGTCGTGGGCGAGCGTGGAGGTCATGCCAAATACGGATGTGCCAACATGATGGTGTGGTCACGGTCGGGGCTGGTAGACACCATGGCAATCGGCACGCCCGTGACCTGCTCGATACGCTGCAAATACAGACGCGCGTTGACGGGCAGCTTGTCGTACTCGGTGATGCCAACCGTGACATCCTTCCAGCCGTCCATGGTCTCGTAAATCGGCTTGCAACGGGAAATGTCGTCAGCCCCCATCGGCAAAATGTCAGTCGCTTCGCCGTCCAGCTCGTAACCTGTGCACAGCAGCAGTTTGTCAATGCCGTCCAGAACGTCGAGCTTGGTGATGCACAAACCGCTCAAACCATTGACCTGGGCCGAGCGCTTGAGCAGCGCTGCGTCAAACCAGCCACAACGGCGGTAGCGCCCTGTGACCACGCCACGCTCGGCACCCACCGTGCTCATGTGCCAGCCAGGAGTACCTTCTTTTTGCCAGTCCAGCTCGGTCGGGAAAGGCCCCCCGCCGACCCGCGTGCAATAGGCTTTGGTGATGCCCAGAATGTAATGCAGCATGCCAGGGCCAACGCCTGAACCGGCAGCAGCATTGCCGGCCACGCAGTTGCTTGACGTCACATAAGGATAAGTGCCATGGTCAACGTCAAGCAGCGTGCCCTGAGCGCCTTCAAACAGCAAATTGGCGCCGGCTTTGTTGGCATCATTGAGCTCGCGCGACACATCAGCCATCATGGGCAAGAGCTGCTCTGCGTGGCTGATAGCCTCCGCGTAAGTGGCATCAAAGTCGACGGCGGGCGCGTTCAGATAAGTTGTCAGCACATGGTTGTGCAGCTTGAGCAGCTCACGCAGCTTGGTGGCAAAGCGTTCCGGATGTTTGAGGTCTTGCACGCGCAGGGCACGCCGGGCTATCTTGTCTTCGTAAGCCGGACCAATACCTTTGCCGGTGGTACCGATTTTTTCAGTGCCACCCTGCTCGCGCAAGGCTTCACGGGCCGCATCGAGTGCGGCATGGAAAGGCAAAATCAGCGGACAGGCTTCGCTGATGCGCAGGCGCGACCGAACCTCAACACCTTGTGATTCAAGCTGCGCAATCTCCTTGAAAAGATGGGTTGTCGACAACACCACGCCATTGCCGATGTAGCACTTGACACCTGCGCGCATGATCCCGCTGGGAATCAGGTTGAGGGCAGTCTTCACGCCATTGATCACCAGCGTGTGGCCGGCGTTGTGGCCGCCCTGAAAGCGCACCACGCCCTGGGCAGATTCGGTCAGCCAGTCCACCAGCTTGCCCTTGCCTTCATCGCCCCATTGGGTACCGACAACCACAACGTTGCGTCCAGCAGTGGTGGCTTGTTTTTTGATCATCATGTCTTGCTTGTTAAAAATGGGGGAATTCAAAAGGGGATCAAACGGCGCGTGCCAACGGGGCGACCTGCCATTGGCCATTTGACTGGATAAGCTCGCGGTCGCAGTCAAATTCATTGACCTCATGCTCATGACCTGGCAGCACGCAGACCACGGTGTCGCCGGTAGATCGCAGTTTTGCAATTTCGGCACTCAAGGCGGCATCTTCAGCCCAAGGCGCGCGCACCGCAGCCCTGAGTGCGCGTGGCGGCAACACATTGACAAGTTCTTTCAAGTCCAGGCTGAAGCCCGCAGCAGGCCGGTTACGGCCGAACACGGCACCGACCTCGTCATAGCGACCACCTCGAGCCAGTTCTGCGCCGTGGCCATAAATGGCAAAGCGTGTGCCGCTGTAGTAGGCGTAACCGCGCAGGTCAGCCAGGTCAAAAGTGACGGTCGCAAGAGCATCTACATGCGATGCCAGCCATTTCAAATTGTGTAGCGCCTGACCCATGGATTCATTGGGCTGCAGAGCTTTTTGAGCTTCGTCGAGCACTTTGACATCACCATAAAGCTGGAGCAGATGCTGCAGGCCTTCTCGCGAAGCAGCCGACATGTCTTTCACACTGGCTGTCAGGCTTTTGAGCTCGGCTGCGTCTTTGGCGGCCAGTGCGGCATGAATCAGGCTGAGTGTTTTCGCGGAAATGTTTGTGCCCGCCATCAGGCTGGCCACAATGCGCACATCGGCCATGTCAACAGACAAGGCCTGAATGCCTGAGGCTTTGAAGCCTTGCAGCGCCAGCATCTGCGCCTCGAGGTCCGCCTCAGGCCCGGCGTGGCCGTAAATCTCTGCGCCAAACTGCAAGGGTTCGCGCGTGGCATGTGGCTTGTCTGCCCGGGTGTGCAGCACCGGGCCGCAGTAGCACAGGCGCGTCACGCCGCTGCGGTTGAGCAAATGTGCATCAATGCGGGCCACTTGCGGGGTGGTGTCAGCCCGCAGGCCCAGTGTGCGGCCTGAAAGCTGATCGACGAGTTTGAAGGTTTGCAGATCAAGTGCTTCACCGGTGCCAGTGAGCAGCGATTCGATGTGCTCCAGCAGCGGCGGCATGACCAGCTCGTAGCCGTAGCTGCGGGCGCTGTCCAGCCATAGGCGGCGAAGCTCTTCAATGTGACGCGCCTCGGAGGGCAGGACATCGGCAATTTGATCCGGCAATTGCCATGATGACGACCAAGCGGGCATGTGATTGTTCAAACGCTGTTAAAGCAAGGATTTTACCGGGCGAACACCCCGGTTTTCGGCGGGGCAGGCTGAGCGGCCCATGTCAGCTTAAAAAAGCAATTGCCAGTATTCCCAAAACAACACTGCACAGGCCGAAAAACCGGATTTGCCCGTCGTTCATTTTCAGAACCTGTTCAAAAGCCCTTCGCCAGCTTGTAGGCGACAAAAAAGGCAACAGCCCTTCAATGACCAACACCATGGCCAGTGCCAGCCAGACGCTGCTGCCGTCCATGAAGCGCCTTTATTTTTTGGCTGGCGCCGCGACGCCAGAGCTACCGGATCCGCGCATAGCCTTGAAAAATTCTGACGAGGGGTCCAGCACCATCACGTCGCTTTTCTTGCTGAAGCTGGCTTTGTAAGCCTCCAGGCTACGGTAGAACTGGGCGAACTGGGCATCCCGGCCAAACGCGTCGGAATAGAGGGCGGCCGCTTTGGCATCACCCTCACCCTTGATTTTTTGCGCGTCGCGGTAGGCTTCGGCGATCAGCACTTCACGCTGGCGATCGGCATCGGCCCGAATTTTTTCGCCTTCAGCGCTACCAGTCGAACGCAGTTCGTTGGCCACCTGCTGGCGCTCGGACTTCATGCGCTGATAAACCGAATCAGCAACTGAAGGCGGGAAGTCGACACGCTTGATGCGGACGTCAACAATTTCAATACCGAAGGTTTTTGCATCGTCTACCAGACGCTGCTGCACGCCTTGCATGATTTTGTCGCGGTCCGTCGACAGCACGTCCTTGACGGTGCGCTTGGTCACTTCAGAGTTCAACGCGTCCTGCACCACCGACGTCAGGCGCGCCTCAGCGGTTTGAATGCTGGTACCACCCGAGTTGTTGCGGATGAATTGTTTGGCGTCAGCAATACGCCACTTGACCAGCCAGTCAACCACCAGGTTCTTCTTTTCTGCAGTCTGGATGGAGCCCGTCTCAGGGCTGTCCAGCGTCAGCACACGGCGGTCCAAAAACACCACGTTTTGAAACGGCTGGGGCAACTTGAAGCGAAGGCCCGGCTCCGTGATGACTTCCTTGATCTGGCCGAAGGAATACAGCACGCCGAACTGGCGCTGATCAACCACAAAAAGAGTGGACGCAAAAACAGCCAGGGCCACCAGCAAGGTGGTGATAACGAATCCAAGTTTATTCATGGTTGTTCTCCGGCTTATCGGTTGTCACGGTCACGGGTGCGTGAGCTATCGCGCGATCGCGTATCTGCTGCAGCAGATGCTGGTGGAGCCAGGGCTGCCGGCGCAGTGGGCACCACTGCAACGTCAGCACTGCTGGCGCTGGCAGCCGTACCAGCAGCCTGCATCAGTTTGTCGAGCGGCAGGTACAGCAAGTTGCTGCCCTGCTTTGAATCCACCATGACTTTGGTCACGCTGCTGTAAATTTGCTGCATGGCGTCGGTGTACATTCGGTCGCGGGTGACTTGCGGCGCTTTTTGATACTCGGTGTAGACCGACTTGAAGCGCTGCGAATCACCCTCGGCCCGCGCCACCACATTGGCCTTGTAACCGTCGGCTTCTTCTTTCAGGCGCGCGGCGGTACCCTTGGCGCGAGGCACCACCTCATTGGCGTAAGCCTGGCCTTCATTTTTCAGACGATCCCGATCCTGACCTGCCTTGAGTGCGTCGTCAAAAGCGGCCTGTACCGGCTCGGGTGGCTGCACGTTTTGGATGTTGACGGTTTGAATCAAAATCCCGGTCTTGTAGCGGTCAAGCTGGGCTTGTACGCTTTTGACCACATCGCGCTGGATCGATTCGCGGTCTTTGTTCAGCACCGTGTCCATCGTGCCCTTGCCTACCACCTCTCGAATCGCCGACTCCGCTGCTTTTTTGACGGCATCATCGGGATTGCGGTTTTGAAACAAATAGTCTGCTGCGCTCTTGAGGCGGTACTGGATCGTGAATTTGACGTCAACAATGTTTTCGTCCTGCGTCAGCATGGACGATTCCTTGAGCCCGGCAGCGCCGGCAGAAGAACCCCGGCCGATTTCGACCGACCGCAGCTGCGTCAGTGCCACTGTTTCGTGTCGCTCAATCGGATAAGGCATGCGCCAGTTAAAACCGGCATCGCGCGTGCCCTTGAGTTCGCCAAACCGGGTAATGACCGCCTGCTGGCCCTCTTGCACAATGAAAAAACCTGTGCCCAACCAGATCAGCACAGCGATGGCCGCAACCAGACCGGCACCAATGCCCGCGCTTTTCATATCCGGCTGAAAGCCGCCGCCAGGGCTGTTACCGCCACCGCCACCGCCACCGCCACCGCCACCGCCACCCGCCGCTCGGCCACGTGTATTTTTGTTGCCGCCGAACAAACCATTGAGCTTTCGGTTGAAATCACGCCACAACTCGTCAAGATCGGGCGGACCCTGGTTGCCTCCCTTTGGCCGGGGACGCTGCTCGGGAGCTGGTGCTGGACTGTCAGGCTCGGCGTTGGGCTTGGTCTCACCGCCAGAAGGCTTATCGGCTGCGGGCTTGTCACCATCACGGCCCCAGCGGTTGTCGTTGAGATTGAACACACCGAGGGTGTGGTACTTCAATCGGGCGGGCCATCTGGCCAAGGTCTGTAGCGAGGGGTTCAGGTTCATGAGGTCTTGCTCTTTTTTCAATACTTCGATATTGTGCCTAAGTCGCGACCCCGTCTACACAACGACCTCAGATGTCTCGGGGCTATCGGGTGCAGGGTCCGAGGCGGCATGATCAGACAGCAATTGCCTGAGCTGCGGCAAGCCGTCGCCAGTCTGTGCGCTGACAAAGACACGCTCTACCCGGCGAGTTGCTTCACAGAAGGCATCTTTGACCTCAAACATGTCGCTCAAATGCAGGGGCCAGCGTGATTTTTCAAGGGCATCGAGCTTGTTGAAGATCAAAATTTGCGGTACGTCTGCCGCGCCGATTTCCTCCAGCACGCGCTGCACCTGCTCAATCTGCTCAAGATAGTCCGGGTTGGCCGCGTCAACCACATGCAGCAGCAGGTCGGCATCAGCGGCTTCCTGCAAGGTGGCTGCGAAAGCATTGACCAGCCCATGCGGCAAATCGCGAATAAATCCCACCGTGTCTGACAGCGACACCATGCGCTGCGCGTCGCCCAGGTACAACTGCCGCGTGGTTGTGTCCAGCGTGGCAAACAGCTGGTCAGCCGCGTAGGTTTTGGCTTTGACTAGCGCATTGAACAACGTTGATTTGCCAGCGTTGGTGTAGCCAACCAGCGAGATGCTGAAGGCGTTTCGCCTGTCGCGCTGGCGGCGCTGGGTCTGGCGCTGTTTTTTGACTTTGGAGAGCCGCTCTTTGCAGCGTTTGATGGCTTCGCCAATCATGCGCTTGTCAAGCTCAATCTGCTTTTCGCCCGGGCCACCACGCACGCCGGCGCCACCGGTTTGACGTTCCAAGTGGGACCAACGCCGCACCAGACGGGTAGACGAATATTGCAAGCGGGCCAGTTCCACCTGTAATTTGCCTTCATGGCTACGTGCACGCTGACCAAATATTTCCAGAATCAGCAAGGTTCGGTCGTTGACCGGCAACTCAAGGTATCGCTCGAGATTGCGCTGCTGGGCTGGGCTCAGGGCTTGGTCAAACAACACCTCCGTCGCACCCACTTGCTGGGCCAGCATTTTGATCTCATCAGCCTTGCCGCTACCGATGAAGAGCGCAGCGTCGGGCGCACGCCGCTTACAGGTTACGCGCTCAACAGGCTCGAGGCCTGCCGTTTGGGCGAGCAGGCCCAGCTCTTGCAGTTCGCGGTCGAAATTGGGAAGACCCAAATCCACACCGACCAGTATGGCCAGTGGCTTGGGAGTCAGGCTGGCGGAACTCAGCTGGCGGTGCTTTCTTCGGGGTTGGCGGCTGCAAAATTGACGGCACGCCCCGGCACAATCGTCGAAATAGCGTGCTTGTAAACCATTTGAGTTACCGTGTTGCGCAGCAGCACCACGTACTGATCAAAAGACTCGATCTGACCCTGCAATTTGATCCCGTTGACGAGATAAATGGAAACCGGCACGTGTTCTCTGCGCAAGGTATTGAGAAACGGGTCTTGGAGTAACTGACCTTTGTTATTGCTCACGATATTTTCCGTGTTTAAGAGTGAATAGAACCACACAATATCACAGCAAACCTGTGCCGTTTGTAGGTCTAGGTCGATTCCTTGTCTTTGTAAGGGTTTGTCGAGGTTTTCATCTGAATCCGCATCGGCGTGCCGGTCAGGTCAAACTCCTTGCGAAAACGCCCTTCCAGAAAACGCTTGTAAGACTCGCTGACATGCTCCAGCGAATTGCCATGGACGATGATGATGGGGGGATTCATGCCGCCTTGATGCGCGTAACGCAGCTTGGGCCGGAACACACCCACCCGCTGCGGCTGCTGGAACTGCACCGCCTCAAGCAGCAAGCGTGTCAAAACCGGGGTAGACATCTTCCGGTTGGCCGACGCATGCGCCTGCGCGATGGACTTCCACACCGGGCCCAGTCCCTGGCGCTTGATGGCAGAAATGTAATGAATGGACGCAAACTTCAAAAAAGCCAGGCGCGTTTCGACCGACCGGGCCAAGGTTTCCCGTTGATAGGCATCCACGGCATCCCATTTGTTGATGGCCAGAACCACGGCGCGGCCACTTTCCAGAATGTAACCCGCGATGTGCGCGTCCTGATCAGTCACACCTTGGGTGGCATCGAGCAGCAACAAGGCCACATTGCAATTTTCAATCGCCTGCAAGGTTTTAACGACTGAAAACTTTTCAATCGCCTCAAACACTTTGCCTTTGCGGCGCAAGCCCGCCGTGTCAATCAATTCAAATTTTTGCCCTGCGCGCTCAAAAGGCACTGAAATGGCATCGCGCGTGGTGCCGGGCAAATCAAACGCCACCAGACGCTCTTCGCCCAGCCAGGTGTTGATCAGCGTCGATTTACCTACATTGGGCCGCCCCGCCACTGCCAGCTTGATGATGGACGGATCCTGGGGTTCTGACGCCTCACCCTCTTCTGGCAAATTCAGCAACTCAAGGGCTGTGTCGACGAGTGTGCGCATGCCCTGACCGTGAGCCGCCGATACGCCCAGCACCTCGCCCAGACCCAGTTCAAAAAACTCGGACAACTGAACACCTTCCAGCATCCCTTCTGCCTTGTTGGCCGTCAGAACCGTCGGTTTGCCCAGCTTGCGCAGGTAGGTGCCAATGTCGTGGTCTTGCGCACTGACGCCCGCGCGTGCATCCACCACAAAGATGACCACGTCAGCCTCTGCCACGGCCTGACGGGTTTGCTTGGCCATTTCCTTGTAAATGCCGCTTTGCGCGTCGGGCTCAAACCCACCCGTGTCAATCACGATGTATTCGTGGCTGCCAAGGTTGCCGTTACCGTAATGGCGATCGCGGGTCAGCCCGGCATAGTCAGCAACGATGGCGTCGCGCGTTTTCGTCAGGCGATTGAATAAAGTGGATTTGCCTACATTGGGGCGGCCAACCAAGGCAATAACGGGTTTCATAGCTGCTTTTCATGGACCACAAGGTCCGTCGATGTTGCGGTTTTTTACTCGGGTACAAAACCGAAAATGCCGCCATTACGAGTGACTGCCACCAGGGTGTTGCCAACCAGCACGGGGGCTGCAGCAACAGGAGAGCCATCCGTGCTCAAGCGGTTCAGCAAAGAGCCGTCTTCACGCGACAGCAAGTGAATCACGCCTGCAAAATCACCAATTGCCAGGGAACGTCCGACCACCAAAGGGGCCGTCAAGTTGCGATAACGCAAAGCCTCGGTTGTCCAGGAGCGCTCGCCATCTGAGCGATTCCAGGCGCGGACAACACCGTCAGATTCTGTGCCAAAAACGCGTTTGTCATCACCATGAATGCCCTGAGAGCCGTTGGCAGGCTGCGACCAGATCAGATTGCCGCGTGTCGTGTTCACGCACCCGACGCTGGCCTGAAAAGCCCGCGCGCACACCACCTCACCATCGCGGCTGACACGCCCGACCAAGTCGACCAGCCGCTCAACATCGTTCACACCTCGCGGAGAAGCAATGGGCGCCTCCCAGCGAATGCTGCCGCTGGATGGGTTCAAACCAGCCAGACGCCCGCCCAAACCCACCACCAGCGTGTCACCCACCGCCAGCATGACGCCGGACTGCCTGAGCACCAAAGGCTCGTTGGGCCGCAACTGCGCCCAAAGCTTGCGGCCGGTTTGCCCGTCATAAGCACTCACAGCGCGGTCCGCAGTCAGGATAAATACCCTCCCACCCGCAACAAATGGCGCTGTGTAAGCTTGCGCGGTCAGTTTTTGACGCCAAATTTCGCGTCCGCCAAGAAAGGCTACAGCCTCGTTGGCCTGGGTGACCACGGCCGACGTTTTTCCATCAGTGCCTATACCCGCAGCGATCGGTGCACCTGCATTGGCACGCCAGAGGTCTGCACCCGTGCGGCCGTCAATAGAAACCAGTGAACCGTCGCCGCCGGCGACAAACACGGAATCGCCAACCACCTGAACATCGAGCGGAAAATTGACCGGCCCAATGCGTGAAACCCAGGCCTGCCGGGCAACAACCGAGCCGCTCACAGGCTGCAAGGCTGCCGGCTGAGGCTTGCTCGGGCCACTGAAATACGACATCATGGAGCAACCCGACAACGGCAGAACAATTGCTATTAAAAAAGCAGCTATTCGCCCTTGCGAAATAAGGGCCAGAGGCATATTCAGCGTGTAAAAACTCACTTTTTGGCCTCCGTATCAGCCGTTTTTGAAGGCGCTGCCAAAGAAGTCGCCACGGCCACCGGGTCAACGCCCAGCGCGTTGAGTTTGACCTCCACGAGGCGGCGGTATTCAGCACGCTCGTCCAGGGTCTTGTAGGCTTTTTCATATTCAGCCCTGGCTTCGGCCTTTTTGCCCTGCAGCAGCAAAATGTCGCCACGCCTGTCGCTGGCCAGAGGCGCAAAATCTTTGGGGAAACTGCCAGACAGCAGCTTCAAGGCCTCGTCATAAGCCTTGGCTTCCAGCAAAATGCCGGACAAACGCAATTTAGCAATTGACTGGTAGCCATCGTCCTTGGCCTTGTCGGTCACCCAGGTCAGCGCCGCCTTGGACGCATCCACATTGCCTTTTTCATAAAACACCTTGGCCGCCAGCAGGCCGGCTTGTTCTGCATAAGCCGTGCCGCCAAAACGGTCTTTCATGTCTGCCAGCGAGCGCTCAATACGTGCCACGTCACCCGACTGCACGGCCCGGTCTACTTCGTCATACATCGTGGACGCTTGGGCAGCTTGCCGTGCTTGCCAGTACTGGTAGCCGTTCCATGCGGCAACGGTGCCAAAGACAGCAATCAGCAACCAGGAAATGGCGTTGCCGTACTGTTTCCAAAAATGTTTGAGCTCGGCAAGCTGTTCCTGCTCTTCAAGATCGAGGTGGTTTGACATACAAATGGTTTAGGGTGTCGCGCCGATAAAAGGCACGGTTTTTGGACACAGATTGGTTTGCTCGATTGTAGAGGGACAGCCTGGCGTCAGACAATCGGACGGCCCAGCTTGTGCGCCCATAAAGCGACATCCTCCAGCCGATGTAAGGTTTGAGCCTCAATTTTGCCGGCCTCGGCAGACGCCCGCAAAGGCTTGAGGGCCACGCACCCTTGCGCCAGCTCGTCAGCGCCAAAGATCAAGGCAAAGCGGGCACCGCTGCCGTCGGCTTTTTTAAACTGGGATTTCATGCTGCCCATGCCATCCACACTCAGCCCTGAATGCATTTGCACGCTGATGCCGGCGGCCCTCAGCTGCTGCAGAACTCTCAAGGCCACAGGCAAAGCTGAGGTCTCAGGAATCACCGCATAGGCATCCAGAACCGGCATAGGCAGGTCCTTACCCTGCTCTTTGATGAGCTCAAGAACCCGCTCGACGCCCAGTGCCCAGCCCACGGCAGGTGCAGCCTTGCCACCAATTTGCTCGATCAGATAGTCGTAGCGGCCGCCGCCGCAAATCGTGCCCTGGGAACCCAGACTGCGGGTGACAAACTCAAACACGGTGAGGTTGTAGTAGTCCATACCGCGCACCAGCCGCGGGTTGATGCGGTAAGCAATACCATTGGCGTCAAGCATGGCTTTGACGCCGTCGAAATGCCGCAGCGACGCTTCACCCAGAAAATTCATCAATTGGGGAGCGGCCTCCAGCATGCTTTGCATGGCGGGATTCTTGCTGTCGAGCAGACGCAGCGGGTTGCTGTGCAGGCGTCTTTTGGCCTCTGCATCGAGCACGTCGCTGTGCGCTTCAAAATAGGCAATCAGCGCCGCCCGGTGCTGCTTGCGCTCGTCGGGCTGTCCCAGGCTGTTCAACTCCAGATGAACGTCTGTCAAACCCAGCTCTTTCCACAGGGCATCGGCGAGCAAAATCAGTTCGGCATCGACTTCCGCGCCCGGAAAACCCAATGCTTCTGCGCCAACTTGATGAAATTGCCGATAACGCCCCCGCTGTGGACGCTCGTGGCGAAACATCGGCCCCATGTAATACAGGCGTTTGCCACCCTCGTACAACATGGAATGTTCCGCCACCGCGCGTACCACCCCCGCCGTATTTTCAGGACGCAGTGTCAGGGCCTCGCCATTGAGCTTGTCTTCAAAAGAGTACATCTCTTTTTCAACAATATCAGTGACCTCGCCCAGTCCGCGTACGAACAGTGGGGTAGGCTCAACGATCGGTGTACGGATATTGCGATAGGCATAGCGCGCCATGAGCGTGCGGACTTTGTCTTCCAGCCATTCCCACCGCGCTGAATCAGGCGGCAAGATATCGTTCATGCCCTTTACGGCACTTAATTTTTCAGCCATCGTTCACCAACAGTTGGGTCAAGCAGCTTCGGCGGGAGTTTTGCCAAAACGTTTTTCAATATAGTTTTCAACGATCACGCGAAACTCTTGCGCGATGTTGTCACCCCGAAGCGTCACGTTCTTTTCGCCGTCAATGTAAACAGGCGCAGCGGGCGCCTCACCCGAGCCTGGCAGGCTGATGCCGATGTCGGCATGCTTGCTTTCACCGGGGCCATTAACGATGCAGCCCATGACGGCCACTTTCATTTTTTCAACGCCGGGGTACTGGCTGCGCCAGACCGGCATTTGAGCCCGCAGAAAATCGTCAATTTGCTGCGTGAGCTCCTGAAACGTGGTGCTCGTCGTACGGCCGCAGCCGGGGCAAGCTGTCACGCTCGGGTTAAAACTGCGAATGCCGAGTGCTTGCAGTATTTCAGAGGCAATCACGACCTCTTGCGTGCGCGCTTCACCAGGTTGTGGCGTGAGGGAGACGCGGATGGTGTCGCCAATGCCTTCCTGAAGCAAAACAGACAAGGCGGCAGCTGACGCGACCGTCCCCTTGGTTCCCATACCAGCTTCTGTCAGACCCAGGTGCAGGGCGTAGCTGTCGCGCTTGGCCAGCTCGCGGTAAACAGAAATCAAGTCCTGGACGCCACTGACCTTGCAAGACAGGATGATCTGCTCGCTCTTCATGCCCATTTTTTCAGCCAGACGTGCAGAGTCCAGCGCAGATGTAATGAGGGCTTCGTACATCACCTGTTTGGTATCCCAGGGCTCTGATCTGGCACTGTTTTCATCCATCAGACTCGCCAGTAATTCCTGATCAAGGCTGCCCCAGTTGACACCGATACGAACCGCCTTGTTCCAGCGTACTGCGGCTTCGATCATCAGGCCAAACTGTTTGTCGTGTTTATCGCCTTTACCAACGTTGCCGGGGTTGATGCGGTATTTCGACAAGGCCTGTGCGCAGGCCGGGTAGTCGGTCAACAACCGGTGACCGTTGTAATGAAAGTCGCCGACCAGCGGCACATCAATGCCCATGCGGTCCAGCTGCTCACGCACATAAGGCACAGCCTGAGCCGCTTCGGGCGTGTTGACGGTGATGCGCACCATCTCTGACCCGGCGATCGCCAACTCTTTGACTTGGATGGCCGTTCCTATGGCATCGACCGTATCGGTATTGGTCATGGACTGAATGCGAACTGGCGCATCCCCTCCTACTGTGACGATACGGGAACCCCAAACCACTCGTGCCTGGCGCGAATGACGCGTCTTGGGTTGGGCAATCTCAATAGGCATGGACACTGGCATTTACTTCACCTCAAATCGGGCAACATTGTCTTTGGCAACTGCATTCAAATCAAACGCCTTGCCGCGAATCTGTACCTGCGTCTCGTTGGCACTTCCTATCACCACCTTCAGCGGCAAAACACCCGCTGCCCCGGTCGTGTCGCCAGCATTGAGCACCCGACGAAGCACAACCTGCCCCTTGGCGTCGGCGACCTCCACCCATGACTGACCTTTGGCTGTGAACGTAATCACGTCGGTATCTGTGGGCGGCTTCGGCGTGACAACAAATGTGGGTGAGGCCGTACCCGCTGTCAGCGCCTTGAGAGGAGATGTCGTGCCAGGTCCTGTTTGTGGGAGGGCAGCCACATCCGCGGGAACCGTCGTTGATATGGAAGCTGCAGGAGCGTTGATAGGCAGGGATAAAGAGGCAGTTTTTTCAGCCCCCGTGTTGGCGGCTGTGCTGTCGGCTGTCACCGGAGCAGTCGCACGGGGGTCTACGACCTCCGATTTAACCTGGTTCAAACTCGTTTTGATGACGGGCAAAAAGATAAGCACCAGCGCGGCCAATAACAACAACAAACCGGCAAGCACCGCTGGTCGCGACACCTGGGCCCAAAGGCTTGGGCCAGGACCATCACCCGGCGAGCGAAATGGTGTGTTGATGCCCGTACCCTGATAAATCAGCTTTGGCGCATCGGTTTGCGGCAACCGGGCCAGGACAGGGGAAGCGTCAATTTTGAGCGTGCGGCACACACTTGATGCCAAGGCACGAATAAAAACCGCATCGGGCAGCAAGTCCATGCGGTCGGCTTCAAGTGCTTCGAGTTTTTTCACGGGTACCTTGAGAAGCACCGCCAAAGCAGCAATGTGAAGGCCAGAGGCCTCACGGGCCTGCTTTAAAAGCTCACCAGCACCTTGCTGCACGACCGATTGATTCAGTACAGCCTGGCGACCTGGCTCATCGGATGATGGGTTTTGAAGCTCACTCATTAAAAGCGCCCCGATCAAATGCAGCTGCCTCTTTGGATTGTCCAAAACGTTTTTTCAACTGACCGGCCAGTTGCTGCACTGCCTCGGCATTGTTCAAACGCTGTTCGATCTTGACCCCAAGCCAGAGAGTTTCGGCATTGGCGAGGTCGCTGTTGTTCAGGCGGCGTGTGTAAAACTGAGACCGCACAAGCTCGCCACGCTCGTAAAGCAGGCTGGCAAGGTTATAGCCGGTGAGCGGGTTACCTGCATCCAGTTCATAGGATCGGGTCAGACTTTGCTCTGCATCCGGACGCTGGCCGGCACGCATCTGACAAATGCCTTGTGTCATCAGACTCTTGGATTGCTCTCGGTACGTTGGGTTTGAAATGGCGCGGCCAAACCACAGCATCGATTCAGCGTACCGACCCTGCTGACACAAAAACCAGCCGTAGTTGTGGGCCACGCCAGCGTCGCGGGGACTCAAGGTCAGCGCGCGCTTGAAGCTGTCTTCTGCCAGAGTCAGGTCGTTAAAGCGCATGTATACCAGACCGCGCAAGTTGTACGCATCGGCGAATGTGGGGTCTGCCACCAGCGCCTGCTTGAGCTCGTCGAGTGCCACATTGGTCTGACCCTGATCGAAATAGCCACTGGCCAACTCCAGTCGCAAACGTGCGCGCCGACGATTGTCCGGCTCATCTGACTCCGTCACGATATCAGCCTGATGGGTGGCGCGGCCGGCAGCGTTTTGACTGTTGGCACATCCGGTCAGGACAACAGATATCCAGCACATTGAAGCCCACAAGACGATACCGGAAAATCTCATACGCCCATTCCTTCAGCCACCACGACCTTGATGCCGAGTAGCATACCTTGTCGCTGTGACGCCATGCGCTTTTTGGCACCCGTGCGATCCTGTATGTCGCCGGCCAGCTGCCCGCACGCCGCGTCAATGTCGTCCCCCCGCGTTTTGCGGACGGTGGTCACCACGCCCGAATCCAGCAAAACTTTGGCAAACGCAGTGACTGCAGCCATGCCGGAGCGTTTTAAACCTGAGGCAGGAAATGGATTAAAAGGAATCAGGTTGAACTTGCAAGACAGACCATTGGGTGCGTGTTTTTGCATCAGGGCAATCAGTTGCCGGGCATGTTCAGGTGTGTCGTTGACACCCTCCAGCATGCAATATTCAAAGGTGATGAAGTCACGAGGTGCTGCCCTTTGGTAGCGGGCACAGGCTTGCAACAGGTCTTCAATGGGATATTTTTTGTTCAGAGGCACCAAGTCGTCGCGCAACGCGTCGGAAGGCGCATGCAGGGACACAGCCAAGGCGACAGCACAGTCCTGAGCCAGTCTATCCATCATCGGCACAACACCAGACGTGGACACCGTTAAACGTCGGCGCGACAAACCGTAGCCATGGTCATCGAGCATGGTGCGTAGCGCGGGCAGCAATTGCGAATAGTTTTGCAGTGGCTCGCCCATGCCCATCATCACCACGTTGGAGATGATGCGCTCATCGCGCTTGAATTCGCGCCGCAAGGTGTGCTCTGCAAACCACAACTGCGCCACAATCTCGGCTGTTGTGAGGTTGCGGCTGAAGCCTTGATGACCGGTCGAGCAAAACCTGCACCCTACCGCACATCCCGCTTGAGACGAAATGCAAAGCGTTGCGCGATCGGATTCAGGAATGAAAACCGTCTCAATGACGTCCCCTGCTCCGACATCAAATAGCCATTTGATGGTGCCGTCAGCTGAATCGTGGCGGGACACCACCTTGGACGCCTCAATACGAGCAGTTGAGGGAAGCTTGTCTCGCAGCGACTTTGCCAAATCGGTCATCTGGTCAAAGTCTGTCGCGCCTTTTTGATGAATCCAGCGAAAAAGCTGGGTGGCGCGAAAGCGTTTTTCGCCCAGGCTCTCACAAAAGGCAGCCAAACCATCCACATCAAAATCAAGGAGGTTGACTGTCATTTTTGTGGCCGTGGTCTACGGTAATAGACGATCATCGCAAGCATCCGTGCAATTTTCCGACGGGCCGCCCCTGGGAAAATTAGCCCCCTCAAGGGGCAGCGTAGTACGCAAGGCGACGAGCGTGCGGGTCATTTAGCGTGAATAAATATTCATGCCAGGGAAAAAGAAAGCGATTTCTTCCCGAGCCGTCTCAGCAGCATCCGAACCATGCACGGCATTGGCGTCGATGCTTTCGGCGAAGTCGGCACGAATGGTGCCTGCAGCAGCTTTCTTTGGGTCAGTTGCCCCCATCAGATCGCGATTCTTCAAGATAGCGTTTTCGCCTTCCAGCGCCTGAATCATGACGGGGCCAGAGATCATGAAGCTGACCAGGTCTTTGAAGAAAGGGCGCTCTTTGTGGACGCCATAAAAAGCTTCGGCTTCGCCGCGTGACAGGTGCGCCAGCTTGGCCGCCACCACTTTCAGGCCTGCAGCCTCAAAGCGTGCATATATTTGACCAATGACGTTTTTTGCCACAGCGTCTGGTTTGATGATGGAGAGGGTACGTTCGATTGCCATGTGCTTTCCTTAGCCTTGAGATTTTTCTGAGATATTCGAAATGAATACAGCCTCTGATTTTAACCTGCGGACACATGCAATGACCGCATTTGCCCCGACAAGATCAGGTCATTACAACCTTGCGCTGGGGCTTAACGGTTACCGCCACGAGTTCCACCACTGCGGTTTGAGTTGCGATTGCCGCCTGCGCCACCCCCGCCGTTACCACGGCGGGGCCCTTGTGCCTGACGTTGCCGGGTGAAGGTATCAGCACCAATATAACCAAACGAAGTCTTCATCGGGTCGGGCTGTGCCGAGTCACTCTTGCGGTCTGCGCCCGGGCCACGGTCATCACGCCGGTTCTGATTTCTGCCACCAGCATTCGGGCTTCTTGGTGCCCCTGGGCTCGCATTTGTTCTTGAGCCAGGATTGCCACTGAAACTGCTCCCGCGGGCGCCACGCCCCTTGCCGCTGCCGGCATTGCGACCGCCACGGCCGCCTTTGTTGCCAGGCGCCGAGCCGGTCGCGCCGCGAATATAGTCTGGCGGCTGGAACTCGTGCGGTCCCGCACTTTCGGCATGATCACCGTGCGCTTCAAGCTGGGCATCATCAGGCGGACTCACACCGCTTTCGGGGGCAGCACCCTGGAAGCGTTGCTGACCGCCGCGAGCCCTCGGACCGCGGCGCGGTCCTCGGCTTGGCCTCGCCTGGGTTTCACCCATGGCCGCATCCTGACCGTCGGCCGTCGTTCGCGGATCGGTGCGTCGCTCAGAACGATCAGCCGCACTGGTCAAGGCCCAAATATCTTGCGCATCCAATTCAACAAACGCGCCTCGCTTGAGGCCACGCGGCAGCACCATGGCGCCATAACGAATACGGATGAGCCGGCTGACTGCATGTCCAACCGCCTCAAACATGCGGCGAACCTCACGGTTACGACCTTCAGACAGGGTGACCTTGTACCAGCAATTGGCACCCTCACCACCGCCCGCCTCGAGCGAAGAGAACTGGGCCAATCCATCGTCCAGGGTGACGCCTTCGAGCAGACGCTTTTTTTCTTCGTTGCTCAAAGCGCCCAGCACACGGACTGCATATTCGCGTTCGAGGCCAAAGCGGGGGTGCATGAGGCGATTGGCCAGCTCACCTGAGCTGGTCAGCAAAAGCAGGCCCTCTGTGTTCAAGTCCAGTCTCCCCACGGACTGCCATTTACCTTGAAACAGTTTGGGCAAGCGCCTGAACACGGTCGGCCGATTTTGAGGGTCGTCGTGCGTCACCACCTCGCCGGCAGGCTTATGGTAGGCAATGACGCGTGGAGGCGGTGGATCAATCCGAACCCGTATCGGTTTTCCATTGACCTTGATGCTGTCACCAAACTGGATGCGCTGACCAATGTGGGCAGGCTCCGCATTGACCGAAATGCGCCCTTCCAGAATCAGTTGCTCCATCTCCAGCCGCGAGCCAAGGCCGGCCTGCGCCAGCACCTTGTGCAGTTTGGGGGATTCCGGTTGTGGTGACAGCACCCGTTTGGGTAACTCAACGGAAGGATCAACAACATCGGCGTCAAACTGGCCTGTCACAACGTCTTCAAAACGGGTCACAGTCGCGGGGCTTGGAGGCTCGGAATGCTGTCGCGGCAACGAATCAGCAGCGCTGTCCAAAAGATCGGATGGATTCATGGGGCTACATTCATGCGTTGTAAGTTGGGGGCGGTGTCGGGTCAGTCGAAGCAAGCTCTGGGAGCTGGCCCATGACATCAGGCAAGGCGTCAGCCAATGCCACGCCATCCGTCGTCGTCAAATCCGATTCCAGTTCGGGCGTCGTCGCCATCCCAAACTCAATTTGTTCCAGCACAGCCACCTGGCCTGCGGTGCTGTCCATCGCAGGCAATTCGTCCAGTGAGCGAACACCCAGATCATCCAAAAACTGTTTGGTGGTGGCATAAAGCGCCGGCCTGCCCACCGTTTCGCGGTGCCCGATGACATCTACCCAGCCCCGGTCTTCCAGTTGCTTGAGGATCAGACTGTTGATCGTCACGCCGCGAATGTCCTCCATATCGCCCCGTGTGACCGGCTGACGATAGGCAATGATGGCCAAGGTCTCGAGCGTCGCACGGCTGTAACGTGGCGGTTTTTCAGGATGCAGGCGATCGAGGTATTCGCGCATTTGTGGGCGGCTTTGAAAACGCCAGCCGGTTGCCACCTGCACCAGTTCTACACCACGACCGGTCCAGTCGTTTTGCAAGTCGGCCAGTGCCAGCTTGATGCTGTCTGAATTAAGTGCCCCGTTGAACAAAACGCCCATCTCGCGCAGAGGCAGAGGCTGCTGCGCACAAATAAGTGCTGTTTCGAGGACGCGCTTTGCATCCACCGTATTCATGATTTCCAGGTGTTTTGAGAGATTCGGGGCATTATCTGAAACAAGCGCATGAGATCATATGGACGCTGGTCTTAAACGAGGGTGAAAGCACGTGGAAGGCTGTTTTTGCAGTGACCACCGTGTTGTATACCGGTTTAAGCGAGTTCACTGTGATTGTATCTCAGGCCCAAATCAGTGATGGCGCTTTGCATATCAGGCGGCAATGCAGACTGAAACACCAAGGGGACATGCGTTACAGGGTGCTCAAATGCGAGCCTCCAGGCGTGCAAAGCCTGGCGCTGCAGGTCGCCCGCCGAGGCGCCGCCGTACAAGGCATCAGAGACCAGAGGATGGCCAAGTGCCGACATATGGACCCGAATCTGGTGTGTGCGGCCTGTGTGTAATTTGCATTGCACCAGACAGAAGGCCGCCCCGGTTTCCATCAGAGTGATGTCCGTCACTGCTGCTTTTCCTGCGTGCTTGGTCAGATCTACCACAGCCATGCGCAGGCGGTTTCGAAAATCGCGACCGATGGGCAACTCCACATGACGGTTTTTTGCGCCTTGCCAGCCGCCATGAGCCAAAGCAACATATTGACGACTCACGGTGCGCGCAGCAATCATGCTGACCAGTTGGTCCATGGTCTGGCGTGTTCGAGCCACCACCATCAAGCCACTGGTGTCTTTGTCCAGGCGGTGCACGATGCCGGCGCGCGGCAGGTTTGAGGCCTGAACATCCCTGGCCAGCAAGCCATTGAGCAAGGTGCCGCTCCAGTTACCGGGTGCGGGGTGTACCACCAGGCCAGCAGGCTTATTGACAATCCGCAAGAAATCGTCTTCAAACAGCACGTCAAGCGCCATTGCTTCGGGCTTGAAGGCCTGGCTTTGCGGCGTGGGTTTGAGCTCAATGCTCAAGGCGTCACCAGCCTTGACGCGCGTCGACGATTTGGTTTGTGCTGTGCCGTTGTGTAAAACGCCGCTGGACGCGATCAGTTGCTGGAGGTAACTGCGTGAGAACTCCGGTACCACCAGCGCCAAGGTGCGGTCCAGCCTTTCGCCATGGCTAGTGACGGGAACGGTCACCTGACGGCTCTCAAACTCGGCAAAGTCCGTTGCACCATCCGTGTCATCCAGGGTGTCCTGACCTTCTGGCATGGCAGCAAGCGCTGCCGCTGTGCTCGATATAATGGAATCGCTCTGTTTCAAGTCAGCCAATCGTAGGGGTAAGTCGCATGTTTACAAACAAATTATCGGTTGTTCCGCTGACCCTTGCCTTGGCCTGGCTGTCGCTCGTGCTGGCCGGTTGCTCAAGCAAACCTATTGACCCGACCAGCAGCTGGAGCCCCAATAAGCTTTACGCCGAGGCCAGGGACGAAGCACGCTCTGGTGCTTACGACAAGGCCATCCCGATGTTCGAAAAGCTGGAAGGTCGAGCCGCCGGCACCCCGCTGGCACAGCAAGCCCAGCTTGAAAAAGCCTACGCTCAATACAAGGGCGGCGAGCAGGCGCAAGCCATCGCCACACTTGACCGATTTATCAAACTGCATCCCGCCAGCCCCGCGCTTGACTATGCCCTTTATCTGAAAGGATTGGTCAACTTCAATGACAACCTGGGACTGCTTGGCAGCATTTCCCGTCAGGATTTGTCTGAACGCGACCAAAAGGCGGCCAAAGAGTCATTTGAGTCGTTCAAAGAACTGGCGAACCGTTTTCCAGAATCGCGCTACACGCCCGATGCCAGAGCGCGAATGGGTTACACCGTCAACTCGCTGGCCCAGTCTGAAGTGCATGTGGCGCGCTACTACTATTCGCGCGGCGCTTATGTTGCTGCCATCAACCGGGCGCAAACGGCCATTGCTGACTACCGTGACGTTCCCGCCCTTGAAGAAGCCGCGTATATCGTCTACAAATCGTACGATGCTCTGGGCATGACGCAGTTGCGGGATGACACCAGAAGAATCATTGAAAAAACTTATCCACAAAGCGAATTTCTAAGCAAGGGCATCAAGCTTTCAGATAAGCCCTGGTACAAGTTTTGGTGATCACGGCCGGCTGATCGCGTCCAGCTTGGCCAGCAGTTCAACTTCCGATCCTAGCCGCGCCATGGGCGGTAAAGCCCTTAATAGGCGCCTGCCATAACCCATCGTCGCCAATCGGGTGTCGCAGACAACCAGCACGCCCTGATCGGTTTCCCGGCGTATCAAGCGCCCAGCGCCCTGCTTCAGGGCAACTGCCGCCTCAGGCAAAAAGTAATCGTTGAAGGCGCTTCGACCCTCAGCCTCAAGCGCTTTGGACCGGGCCTCGGCCATCGGATCGTTGGGGGGCGGGAACGGCAGTTTGTCAATGATGACGAGCTCCAGCACATCGCCTGGCAAGTCGATGCCCTCCCAAAAAGAACTTGAAGCCACCAAAACGCAGCCCTTTTGGCGATCTGAATTGCCCTGCATAAAGCGTTCAATCAAAAGCCTTTTGGGCATGCTGCCTTGCACCAGCACCTCAAGTTCGCCCCCGGCCTCAAAAGACGTTGCCAGGGCATCGCCAATCTGCCGAAGGGCCCTGAGCGTTGTCGTGAGCACCATCGTGCGCCCGCCAAGCCGGCTAGCCCAAATTGCCGCCGATTGGGCCACCCGCATGGGATGCGCTGGATCGGCCGGTTTGGGGAAATCATTCGGAACATACAGCGCCGCCTGCCGTGCGTAATCAAAGGGACTGCCTATTTTGAGGAGCCTTGCCCCCTCCAGGCCACAGGGCTGGGTAAACCAGCTGAGCGTTTCATCGTCGCCCAGCGTGGCCGAGGTGAAAATCCATGACTTGGTGGACTCTGCTGCGGCTCCCAGGAGTCTGGTCTTAACAGCTTTCGCAATCGTCAGGGGGGATTCAGTCAGGCGCAATTGCGTGCCGACATCGACCCAGCGAACGGAGCCTGATGCGCAAGGGTTGATAAAGTGTTCAGTCCTGTCTGACAGCACTGCAGCACGCTCTTTCAGGCGCACAAAATCCGGCGCAATTTCGCTGACGGTATCAAGCGCATCAACAGCCCGTTTCAATGAGGCCGCCAGCCCGTCAAGCGCTGCTGTCCAGCTGTCGCCGTCCAGTGTTTCAGGGATCGCTTGTGTCCACCGCAGCTTGGCACCCGGGTAACTTTGCCCGGCGCTCAGTCGCAAGTTCCTGGCGGCATGTTCACAGTCGCCGACCGTTTGTTGCCAATCCACCAGGCCGCGCGCAAATTGCAGGCCTGCACCCAGCATATCGCGACAAAAATCAAGCAACTGACCCGTGCTCAGGTGCTGCCCCAAAAACTGTACGCCTGTTTCATTGAGCTGATGCGCCTCGTCAAAAATGACGATACGTACGGTTGGCAACAGTTCTGCCATACCTGATTCACGAACCGCGAGGTCAGCAAAAAACAGATGGTGATTGATGACCACCACATCGGCCGCCAGCGCCTCGCGCCTGGCCAGATTCACGTGACACTGACGAAACTGTGGGCATTGGGAGCCCAGACAATTTTCACGCGTTGAAGTGATCAGCGGTATCAGGGGTGAGCGCTCGTCAAGCCCTGGCATTTCAGCCAGGTCGCCGGCACGCGTGGTCTGCGCCCACTGCTCGATTTTGGCCAGCGCACGCAACGTCGAGCGGTCTGACACCTTGCTGTCCTGTCGGGCCAGTCCGACCCGGTGCAGACAGACATAGCTGCCGCGTCCCTTGAGCAAGGCGGTACGCACAGGCAAGCCCAGGGCCTCCACCAAGCGCGGCAAATCTCGGCCAAACAACTGGTCTTGCAGGGCTTTTGTGGCCGTCGACACCATGACACGTTCGCCACTGAGCAGCGCCGGGACCAGGTACGAAAAGGTTTTGCCAACCCCCGTGCTGGCCTCCACCACCAGCGCTTGGGCGTCTTCAATGGCCTGCGCCACCGCCAGCGCCATGTCGGTTTGACCACTGCGAGCCACAAAATGACTGGCTGCGCGTGACAACAACCCATCGGCAGCAAAAGCGGCCTGAACGTCACTGCTCAGCGTCATCAGGCGGGTTCGGGCGGGTCAAGTGACAACTCCAATTGCGAGATCTGGTCGCGAAGGTGCAAGCGGCGCTTTTTGAGCCGCCTGAGCATCAGTTCGTCGACAGGGACGGTATGACCCGCCAGGTCAAGCAGCGCGTTCATGTCAGCATGTTCGATCTTGAGCTCGATCAGCCGTCTTTCGGGGGAATGTAGGTTTAAGTCCAAAGAATTTTTCAGTGCGCGCCGCTTGCTCTGATAATAGTTTGGTTTTTCGCATAAATCAGACTTCAAGAATCACAAGCGCTTCAAGATGTCAAAAGGTTATCGCATCACAGCATCCACGGGCCTTCACAAGGGCGACCGGGACTACCAGCAAGACCAGGTCAACCTGATCAGTCACCACCGGGTGTCTGGTTGTTTGCTGGGCATCGTGGCAGACGGAATGGGTGGGCGCAGTGGTGGACGCACGGCCTCCGATCAGGTCATGATGACTGCCACTCAATTGTTTGAGCGCTATGACCCTGGCCATGACGATGGTGCGGCGATGCTCAGGCAGGTGGTCGAAGAAGCCCATCTCGTCATCAAGTTGTCGGCTGTTTCTTCTGAGGAGGAACCGCACAGCACGCTGGCTGCGTTTTTGATCAATCCTGCGGGCGACTGTCACTGGGTGCACACGGGTGACTCGCGAATCTACCATTTTCATGGCAGCAAACTGGTGCGCCGTACCACCGATCATTCTTACGTTCAGACGCTGGTCGACAAGGGTGACATCACGGATGAGGAGGCCAACACCCATCCGCAATCGAATATTTTGATGGGTTGTTTGGGTACAGAAGATGCGCCACCCATAGCACAACACTACATCGAGCAGCTGCAGCCACATGACGTGCTGATGGCCTGTAGCGATGGCGTATGGCATTACTTCAGTCCCAGCGAAATGGGCTCGGCCTTGTCCATGCTGTCGCCTCGCGAAGCCACTGAGTTCTTGATTCAGAAAGCACGGTCGCGAGCCCGTGGCGGCGGCGACAATTTATCTCTGGTGATTGTCAAACTGGAACCGCTGGCCTGACCACGCTGGTTTAGGGCGGTGCAGGCAGAGGGGCCGCCGACGGGTTTGGCTGACTCGCCTTGTCTCTTGCAATCCGCGCCTGGCGTTCTTTGGCTTTTTCAAGACGCTCGTTGTATTTTTTAACTTCTTCAGCAGTAGCCGCCTGCTTGGTTGTTCTGCTCACTTGCTTGTTTTGAGCGTCTTTGGCCTTGGCGGCAGCCGTTTCCAGATTTGATTTTTCGTTGGCCTCCATTTTGAGGCGGTCCGCATTTTTTTGTTGCTCGCGCTCGATCCGGGCTTCAGAATCCCGCAAGGCTTGTTCCCTTCTGTCAGCTTCTGCCTGCTTTTTTTCAGGCGACGCCTTGTCTTCGGTATTTTGAAGCTGGTCGGCACCCTTTGCCTTGCGCTCCTGATCCTCAATCGACATCTCCTGACGGCGAAGATCGGCGAGGGCCTCCTGCCGCCTGATTTTCACTTCATCAAGACAGTTGTTGACCAGAAACCTTTTATAGCAGGCGGCGTCCTCGCGATTAAAGCCTGCCTCAAGCTCGGCGCGTTCCTTGCCAATGCGCAGGCGCTCAGCATCATTGAATGTTTGAGCCACCACAAGCCCGCCAGACAGCAACAGGCTTGACATCAGAACCAGCAGTTGTTTTTTCATGTCAGAGTGGTGTCCACGTGCCTGCGCTCAAGTGCCAGGAATTGCGCTGACTGCATTTCATTTAACCTGGAGATGGTGCGGGGAAACTCATGCGCTAAAGGGCCGTCGGTATACAAGGCCTCAGGGGCGGCTTCTGCCGACATGATGAGCTTGACACGCCTGTCGTACAGCACATCCACCAGCCAGGTAAAGCGCCGAGCCTGCGATGCCATACGGGGCGGCATGACGGGTACATCGCTGAGCAATACGGTGTGGAACTGTGTCGCTATCTCCAGGTAATCGTTTTGCGATCGCGGTCCGCCGCACAGGCTTTTGAAGTCAAACCAGACCAGCCCACCGGCCTTGCGGCGCGCATGAATCTGGCGCGACTCGATGTGCAGTACCGGGCTGTCGTCCTGTGATTCGGCCAGACGGTCAAAGGCGTCCGTCATTTCCCGATCAGCCTTCGCGCCCAAAGGGGTGTGGTACAGACCGACCTGCTCGAGCGTACTGCCGCGGTAATCCGTTCCGTTATCCACACTGATCACTTGCAGATGGTCATTGAGCAGCGCGATAGCGGGCAAAATCCGGTCGCGGTGCATGCCGCCGGGGTAGAGGTCATCCGGCTTGAAGTTCGAGGTAGTGACAAAGCCCACACCGTTGTCAAAGAGCGCAGCCAAAAGGCGGTGCAAGATCAGCGCGTCGGTGATCTCAGCCACGTGAAATTCGTCAAAGCAAATCAACTTGTAGCGCTTGGCCATGCGTTTGCCCAGCTCGTCCAGCGGGTTGACTGTGCCCGCCAGGTCACGCAGTTCACGGTGCACCTCACGCATGAATTCATGAAAATGCAGTCGCGTTTTTCGCCTGATCGGCACCGCGTTGTAAAAGCAGTCCATCAAAAAGCTTTTGCCCCGCCCCACCCCACCGTACATGTACACGCCGCGCGGTGTGTCGGGGTGGTTGATCAGTTTTTTGAAGGCGTTGGAGCGCTGTGTTTTGTAAGCGGCCCAGTCATTGGCACAACGCTCCAGGGCGTCAACCGCGCGCAACTGAGCCGGGTCCGACTGGTAGCCTCTGGCCACCAGTTCAGCTTCATAAGCTTGCTTGACACTCACAGGACGGTTTCAGTTTGCTATTTTTTCAGGAGCTAAGAGCGCAATAATTCATTGGCCTGGAGGCAGATTTGATAGCCAAAACAGTGAAAATCAAATCTGCCGCCAGCCATATCAGAAGTTCAACGTTCGCTTGTCAACGGCCAATGCGGCTTCTTTGGTGGCTTCACTCAGGGACGGGTGGGCATGGCAGACACGTGCAATGTCTTCACTGCTGGCCCTGAACTCCATCGCCACGACGCATTCTGCAATCAACTCACTGGCCATCGGACCCACAATGTGCACGCCCAAGATCTCGTCTGTCGCAGCGTCGGCCAGCATTTTCACCATGCCGGTGGTGTCACCCAAAGCGCGCGCACGGCCATTGGCCAAAAACGGAAAGGTTCCTGCCTTGTAAGCCCGACCAGCAGCTTTGAGCTGCTCTTCGGTCTGACCCACCCATGCGATCTCGGGGTTGGTGTAGATGACCCATGGGATGGTGTTGAAGTTGACATGCCCGTGCTGGCCAGCAATGCGCTCGGCTACGGCAACGCCCTCTTCCTCGGCCTTGTGCGCCAACATCGGGCCGCGCACCACGTCGCCAATCGCCCAGACATCGGGCAGGTTGGTTTTGCAGTCGCCATCAACCACAATCGCGCCACGTTCGTCCAGCTTCAGTCCGACAGCTTCTGGCGCCAAGCCAATGGTGTTGGCAACGCGACCAATCGAGATGATGAGCTTGTCCACGTCGAGAGACAGCGCTTCGCCCTTGGCATTGGTGTAAGCCACTGACACGCCTTTTTTGCCGGTCTTGATCTCACCAACTTTCACACCCAGCTCAATCTTCAAACCCTGCTTGGTGAAAGCCTTGTGGGCTTCCTTGGCGATTTGCTGGTCGACAGCGCCCAGGAAAGTCGGCAAGCCTTCCAGCACCGTGACGTCTGCACCCAGCCGCCGCCAGACCGAGCCCATTTCCAGGCCAATCACGCCGGAACCAATCAGGCCCAGCTTTTTGGGCACATCGGTCATGCGCAGTGCGCCGTCGTTCGACAAAATGGTTTCTTCATCAAACGGTGTACCGGCAAGCGTGCGGGCGTTCGAGCCGGTCGCCACGATGATGTGTTTGGCGCTGATGACTTCTTCAGCAGTACCTGCCACCCGGATGTCGTAAACGCCGTCTTTGCTGGCCACAAAAGAGCCCCGACCGTGGAAAAACGTCACCTTGTTCTTTTTGAACAAATACAACACGCCTTCGTTGTTTTGCTTGACGACCGTGTCTTTGCGGCCAATCATCTTGGCCATGTCCAGGCTCAGGCCTTTGACCTCAATGCCGTGGTCAGCAAAGTGATGACCCGCCTGCTCGTAATGCTCAGACGATTGCAGCAAGGCCTTGGACGGGATGCAGCCCACATTGGTACAGGTACCACCCAGCGCTGGGCCACCCTTGGCGTTTTTCCACTCGTCAATACAGGCCACGTTAAAGCCCAGTTGCGCCGCGCGAATGGCAGCGATGTAGCCGCCAGGGCCACCGCCAATGACGATGACGTCGAATTGTTTGGACATCGAAGTTTTCCTTTAGATGTCAAACAACAAGCGAGCCGGATCTTCCAGCGCTTCTTTCATCGCCACCAAGCCCAGCACGGCCTCGCGGCCGTCGATGATGCGGTGGTCGTAAGACATGGCGAAGTAGTTCATCGGGCGCACCACCACCACGCCGTTTTCAACCACGGCCCGGTCTTTGGTGGCGTGCACGCCCAAAATCGCGGATTGTGGCGGGTTGATGATGGGGGTCGACAGCATCGAGCCAAAGGTGCCGCCGTTGCTGATCGAGAAGGTGCCGCCGGTCATTTCTTCAATGCCCAGTTTGCCGTCTCTCGCTTTCACGCCGTATTCCGAAATTTTCTTTTCAATCTGGGCAAAGCTCATCTGGTCAGCGTTGCGCAAAATGGGGACCACCAGGCCGCGCGGTGACCCAACAGCAATGCCGATGTCAAAGTAGCCGTGATAAATGATGTCATTACCATCCACCGAGGCATTGAGCAGCGGGAATTTTTTCAGCGCATGCACAGCCGCCTTGACGAAAAAACTCATGAAGCCAAGTTTGACGCCGTGCTCTTTTTCGAACTTTTCCTGCATGCGTTTGCGCATGTCCATGACCGGGGCCATGTTGACCTCGTTGAAGGTGGTCAAAATGGCGTTGGTTGACTGCGATTGCAGCAGGCGCTCGGCAATGCGCGCGCGCAGACGGCTCATGGGCACGCGCTGCTCTGGCCTGTCGCCCAAATCGCCAGTCAGCGAAGGCGCTGCAACTTGAGGCAACAAAACGGCTGGAGCGCTTGCTGGCATTGCGCTAACAGCGACAGGCTTAGGAGCAGAGGGTGAAGCAACAGCCACCAGAACATCACCCTTGGTCACACGGCCATCTTTTCCTGTGCCCGCAACAGAGCCAGCGGCCAGATGGTTATCGGCCATCAATTTGGCGGCAGCTGGCATGGCCACCCCTGCCATGGCAGCACCTGTGGCGCCTGGCGCGGCAACAGCAGCAGTCGCCGCTACTGGGGCCGCAGCGGGGGCCACAGCACCCGCCGTTGCTTCTGTATCAATACGCGCAATAAGCTGTTCAGCGGTAACCGTGCCGCCGTCAGGCACCAGCAGCTCAACCAGCACGCCAGCCGATGGGGCAGGCACTTCGAGCACGACTTTGTCGGTTTCGATTTCAATCAAAATTTCGTCGATGGCAACCGCATCGCCGACTTTCTTTTTCCATTGAAGCATGGTGGCCTCAGCCACAGATTCAGACAATTGGGGGACTTTGACTTCTACGATAGCCATTTCGATTCTTTCAACTTGTATTTATGAGGATGTGGGGTCGCGTGGTTCAGACTTATTTGGTCAGAATAAAGCCCTTGAGCTTGGCAAACGCGCCGTCAACCAGCACTTTTTGCTGGTCCTGGTGCAGATGCGAATAACCCGCCGCAGGAGAAGCCGAAGCCGCCCGGCCTGAGTAGCCCAGCTTTTGACCCTCGGTCATGTTTTCGTGGATGTAGTGCTGCACAAAGAACCAGGCGCCCTGGTTTTGCGGCTCGTCCTGACACCACACAATGTCGGTTGCGTTGGGGTACTTTTTCAGCTCGGTTGCAAACGCCTTGTGCGGGAACGGGTAGAGCTGCTCCACGCGCAGCAAGACCACGTCGTCAATGCCTTTTTCTTCGCGCTTACGGGCCAGGTCGTAATACACCTTGCCTGAACAAGCCACGATGCGTTTGACCTTGTCCGCTTTCACATCCTTGCTTTCAGGAATGATGGTCTGAAAGCCACCCTTGGTGAACTCGCTCAGTGGCGATGCCGCATCTTTGGCACGCAAGAGTGACTTGGGTGTCATGATGATCAAGGGCTTGCGCAAATTGCGCACCATCTGCCGGCGCAGGATGTGAAAGATCTGGCTGGCTGTTGTGGGCTGCACCACCTGCATATTGGTGTCGGCTGACAGCTGCATGAAGCGCTCCAGCCGCGCCGATGAGTGCTCGGGTCCCTGGCCTTCGTAGCCGTGCGGCAGCATCAAGGTGATGCCGTTGACCCGGCCCCATTTGACTTCACCCGATGCAATGAACTGGTCAATCACCACCTGCGCGCCGTTGGCAAAGTCGCCAAACTGCGCTTCCCAGATCACCAGCGTGTTCGGGTCATTGGAGGCGTAACCGTACTCAAACGCCAGCACCGCTTCTTCGCTCAAAATCGAGTCGATGACGACAAACGGGGCTTGTTTTTCAGAGACATTTTGCAGCGGCACATAGGTGCCTGTGTCAAACTTTTCGCGGTTCTGGTCATGAATCACCGCGTGGCGGTGGGTGAAGGTACCGCGCCCACAGTCTTCACCAGACAAACGCACCGGGTAGCCACTGGCCACCAGTGATGCAAACGCCATGTGCTCGCCCATGCCCCAATCGACGGGAACATCGCCCCGCCCCATCGCGGCACGGTCGTCGTACACTTTTTTCACCAACGGGTGGGGCGTGACAGTCGTTGGGATGGCCGTGATTTTTTCAGCCAGTCGCTTCCACTCGGCCACCGGAATCGAGGTGTCGCCGGCGTCTGTCCATTTTTTGCCCAAGTAGGGCATCCAGTCGACCGTGTAATTGCTTTTGAAGTTGGTCAGTACCGGGTCAAATGTGCTTTTGCCTGCATCCAGTGCTGCGCGCGTGGCTTTGACCATGTCGTCGCCCAACGTGTCGCCCATCCCCTGGGCCTGGAGCTTGTCTGCATACAGCTTGCGGGTGCCGGGGTGAATGGCGATTTTCTTGTACATCAGCGGCTGCGTCATGGCCGGTGTGTCTTGCTCGTTATGGCCTAATTTGCGGAAGCAAATGATGTCAACGACCACGTCTTTGTGAAACGCCATGCGAAAGTCCAGCGCCAGCTGCGTGGCCAGCACCACCGCTTCAGGGTCATCACCGTTGACGTGCAGCACGGGGGCGTCAATCATTTTGACGACGTCGGTGCAATACAGGGTTGAGCGGCTGTCGCGCGGGTCGCTGGTGGTAAAGCCGATCTGGTTGTTGATCACGATGTGGACCGTACCGCCCGTGGAATAGCCGCGGGTTTCGGCCAGCGCCAGCGTTTCCATCACCACGCCCTGGCCAGCAAAGGCAGCGTCGCCGTGGACCAGCACCGGCAGCACTTGCTTGCCCAGGGGGTCGGCGCGGCGGTCCATGCGGGCGCGCACCGAGCCTTCCACCACCGGGTTCACAATCTCAAGGTGCGACGGGTTGAATGCCAGCGTCAGATGCACCGGACCGCCTGGCGTGGTCACGTCCGAGCTAAAGCCCTGGTGATACTTCACGTCGCCACTGGGCAGGTCTTCCGGGGCGGTGTGGTCGAATTCGGCAAACAAATCTGCAGGCACCTTGCCCAGTGAGTTGACCAGCACGTTCAAGCGGCCGCGGTGGGCCATGCCAATCACGATTTCCTGGATACCCACCTCGCCGCCACGCTGGATCAGCTCGTCCATGCTGGCGATAAAGCTTTCACCGCCTTCGAGGGAAAAGCGCTTTTGGCCCACATATTTGGTGTGCAAAAAGCGCTCCAAACCTTCAGCCGCGCTCAGACGGTCAAGGATATGCAGCTTTTTTTCTTTGCTCAGGGATGGCTTGCTGCGAATGCCTTCGAGTTTTTGCTGCCACCAGCGTTTCTGGTTCTGGTCGGTCGCATACATGTATTCGGCACCAATCGTGCCGCAATAGGTTTCGCGCAGGGCATTCATGAGCTCGCGCAGGCTCATGGTTTCTTTGCCGAAGAAGGTGTTGCTGGTGTTGAACACGGTTTCCTGGTCGGCGTCGGTGAAGCCATAAAAGGAAGGGTCGAGTTCAGGAATCTTGTCGCGTTCGGTGCGCTTGAGCGGGTCCAGGTCAGCCCAGCGTGCGCCAACGTTGCGATAGGCCGAGATCAGCTGCTGCGCAGCCGTGCGTTTGCGGCCCATTTCAGCATCAACGCTGGCCACCACGACGCGGGTCTGACCCTGTTTGGCGCGATCTGCAAAAGCATTGACAACCGGCAGGTGCGGCACATCTTTGGCATCGGTGCCATCGGCTGCGGGCACATGCTGGAGCGCGTCAAAGTAACTGCGCCAGCTGTCAGGAACGCTGCCGGGGTTAGAGAGGTAGTTTTCGTACATCTCTTCGACGTAGGGCGCATTGCCGCCGAAAAGATAAGTGTTGCCGTTGTAGGCCGCGTAAATTGACGAAGCGCTGGGCGCTTGAGGATTTGAACTCATATCGACTGACCTCCGTTTCCCTTGGGGAAACATAAGTAGCTGCTTGGGGCCATGAGCCTTTGGCAACCGGTTAATTAAACCTCCCGCTTGTCACGGCTGAACCGATGAGCGGATGCGACTGCGCCTGGAAGGGACTTCAGAAACAAACCGGATTGTGCCACTTAAACATGACACGGCCCGTTTCAGAGTGATGCCAAACCGGTGTTGCCCGCGACGCCCAGCAGTTGCGGCGTGTTCGGTTTGACGGGTTGGATGACTTTTTTCGCCTTGAGGTAGCTCTCCACCACCTCCCATACCGGTGGCCCGGCATTTTTGCTGGCTTGGGCCACTGGCGCCCAGCCTGCCACCTTGTAGGTTTTATCGGCTTCGATCAATTGGCCGTTCAGCCGCATGTTCTGTATCCGGTTGCCCATTTTTGCACCCGGCTCACAGGCATAGGTCAGGCCGCCCGTGCGCACCATGTCGCCGCCCTGCTGGTAGTACGGGTCAGGGTTGAACAGGTTGTCGCCCACGTCTTCCAGGATGGTTTTGATGGTCTCACCGCGCATCTCGCTCAGCGTTGTCCAGGGGTAAGTGATGGCGGTCTGGTCCATCAGGTGTTCGCGCGTGATGGCCTGGCCGGGCAGCAGCGAGGTGCCCCACCGGAAGCCCGGTGAAAACGCGATCTCTGCGCCCTTCACGTCCATCAGCGCGTCAAGGATCAATTGGTCAAACGTGCCGTTGAAGTTACCGCGCCGGTACAGCGTGCCCTCGGTGGTGGCCAGCTTTTCCGTCAGCTTGGCCAGATACGGCGCGCGCGACTTGGCAATCAATGCGCTCATGTCTTTGTCAGCCGGCAACAGGTTGGAGAACACCGGCAGCAGGCGGTAGCGAAAACCGACGACCGCCTTGCCTTTGACGTCCAGGTCCAGCACGCCTAAAAACTTGCCGTTGCTGCCTGCATTGGTCACGATGGTCTGGCCGCCAGGGTTTTTCACGATCACCGGGACGGGCACGCCGTCATGGGTGTGTCCACCCAAAATCGCGTCAATACCGGTCACGCGGCTGGCCAATTTCAAGTCAACATCCATGCCGTTGTGACTGAGCAGCACCACGGCCTGCGCGCCTTTGGCTCTGGCCTCGTTGACGGTTTCCTGCATCTCGTTTTCACGAATGCCAAAGGTCCAGTTCGGCGTCAGCCAGCCGGGGTTGGCAATGGGCGTGTACGGGAAGGCCTGGCCGATGATGGCCACGCTTACGCCATTCATGTCCTTGATGACGTAGGGTTTGAAGACCGCATCGCCAAAGTCGCTGGTTTTGACGTTTTGGGCTAAAAATTCGATCTTGCCCGCAAAGTCCCCATCGACGATTTTTTTGATGCGGTCTTCACCGTAAGTAAAGTCCCAGTGCCCGGTCATGATGTCAACGCCCAGCAACTTGCTGGCATCGACCATGTCCTGGCCTTGCGTCCACAGCGCGGTGGCGCTGCCCTGCCAGGTGTCGCCACCGTCCAGCAGCAGCGCGCCCGGGCGCGATGCCTTGAGCTGTTTGACCAGTGTGGCCAGGTGCGCAAAGCCGCCAACCTTGCCGTATTGTTGGGCTGCACGCTCAAAATTCAGAAACGTAAAAGCATGGGCCTCGGGCGTACCAGCCTTGATGTGCGCCGCTTTTAACAAGTGCTCACCGACCAGATGCGGCAGTTGCCCCTGCATCGCGCCCACGCCAAGGTTGACGGAAGGTTCACGAAAGTAGCTGGGCAGCAGCTGGGCGTGGCAGTCCGTCATGTGCAGCAAATGCACATTGCCGGTTTTGGGCGGGCTGTACAGGTGGCCGGCTTTGGCAGCGCTTGCATGGAGCGGAAAACCAGCGGCCAGGGCAGCCGCCATGACGCTTGAAAACTCTCGGCGAGACAGGTTCATGGCAGCCTTGGGGAAATTTGAATGCTATTAATTCAGGAGCTGCTCGCCCATGTTTTCATTGGGCTGGAGCACTATTTGGCACCTTTAAAGGCCAAAAACAGCGCGAACAGCTGTTTTCAGCTCGCTTTTACTGGTTGACCGGGGACTTCGGGTCCAGCAGGAGTGCCATCACATCCTTGATTTGCTCGACCGTCAAAATGCTGGCGTGGCCAAAGCGCGGCATGCCTGAGCAGGCGTTGTAGGCCTTGCTGTTCCACAGCTTGCCCCAGGTGTAGTCAACAATCGGTTTGCTCGCCGGGCTGGCTGGGTCAGTGACGCCGCGCAGCTTGCCGTAGTTGTACAGGCTGGGGCCGATGGAGCCATAGGACAGCTCGCCTTTGCTGATCTGGTGGCAGTTGTAGCAGCTCCCACCGTTGGCATCCGCAGCCTTGTCGGTCCAGGTCAAACCGCGGCCGTTCTGGGCAATTTTTTCGCCCTCTGCCCAGTTGCCAATCAGCTTGCCGTCGGCCGGGAACTTCACGGTTTTCAGGTTGGCTTCTTCTATCGCCTTGGCCAGTTTTTCATCGATTGATTTGTCTTGTGCCTCTGAGCAGGCCTGGTTGGAAGCGTCCATCACGAGGCGGTCGAGTTTGGCGTCGCCTTGATCCCGAAAGGAGCTTTTCATGATCTGGGCGGTCGCCAGCTCAACCTCCTGTGCGCTGGGGGCGATGGCGCAGCCAGCAACGAGCGCAGCTGCAGCGATGGCCGGTAGTTTTGAGATGACTTTTTTCATGTGTTTCAATCAACGCTCGATCGGCGCTCCATCAACGTTTCAAGGCAGGCGCTGTCGAGACCCCGCCCTTGCTGTTCACACCCATGTACACACCGAGTGCAATCGTCACATCCGACGCATAGCCGGGGTACGGAAAGCGCTGCTGGCGATAGCAGTCGTTCAGGCGGCGCTGCATGCTCCACAAGTCGCCCGCCGAGACGCGGTAGGCAGGCCAGGAGCCAAAGCCGGTGCTGGCGCCCGGCTGCTTGGTCAGGTTGGGCAGGTCTTGCAGCCGAATCCGTTTGTTGTCTTCGCCATGGCAGGATGCGCACGAAAAGTCCATCGGCCCGCCACGCTGATAAAACACTTTTTTGCCAACTTCATACATCAGCTTTTCCTGCGCATGCTTTTGCGGCAAGTTAAACGTCATGTCGCGTGATTCACCCGAGATATAGGCCACCAGCGATTCGATGGTTTTTTGTTCGCCATCGCCAAAACGGGTTTTGGCAATCTCCGCGGCATGAAAGCCTTGCAGTTGCTCCATGCAGGTCAGCAGACGCGATTCGAGGTCTTGCACCCGCTGGGTGTCTGCAAAGTAACGCGGCAGCTCGACGAAAGCACCTTTGACGACGCCCAGGCCTTTGCCCAGGTCGCACTTTTCAAGCGATGCGTTTTTAGGGCCGCGCGCCTGCTTCCACAAGCCTTCGCCCTTGGCCTCATAGAGCTCGGCTGGGTTGCCGTCGGCCAGCATGGCGCGGTATTCGGCAATGCCTTCGGCGGTCGATTTTTGGGCCAGCACGAGCGGGGTGAACCCAGCGACGGCCAAACCAAGAAGCGCAGAAACGAGGTATTTTTTCATCGCATACATCAGCGTCTTAGGTCACCACGGCTTCGTCGGTGCGTTTGTCGCCCCGGTTGTCGACCCAGGTCACGGCAATCTTGTCGCCCGCCTTGCCGCCCTTGAAGACAAATTGCATGAACGGGTTTTTTGACACCGCTGTGCCCCACTGCGCGCTCATGACGGGTTTGCCGTTCCAGGTGGCGCTGACGGACTGGATAAACCAGGCGGGCACGGTTTTACCGGCAGCGTCCTTGCGCTGGCCGCTTTCCATCTCGTGGCTGACCAGCACGCGCACCGTGGTTTTATCGCCTTGGGCCTGGGCCCGGATTCTCATCGGATCTGACATGTCGTTCTCCTGAATCAGCCGCCGCAGCCGCCGAGTGTTACTTTGACTTCTTTGACCGCGTAATAGTATTTGTCACCGGCCTTGGCCAGCGCATACACGTTGGACGATTGGCCCATCTTGACGTTGGTCTCGACGTTGGCGTCGGTGCCGGCCATGATGTCGAAGCTGGCGGCCAAAGCGCTGGGGTTTTTCTCCACCACAAACGCGATTTGCGAGGTGCCCGCAATGTTGCTGAGCGCACCAATACGCACGACGTTGCCGTTTTCTGCAATTTCCGGAGCCCGCAGCACCAGGTCTTTGCTTTCCACCGGGGCACTCGTTGCGCCCATCGCCTTGGCAGCTTCTGCCAATGACTTGCTTTCAAAAGCAGCTTTGTTCCAGCCCGGGGCATTGACTGCGGCTGTTTGCGCCTGCGCTGGCAAGCCGACGCTGGTGGCAATCGCCACGGCAGTGGCCCCAGAAGAGCGGGCTAAAAAATCTCGACGTTCCATGGTTGACTCCTTCACGACAAACTGACTGAATAACTTGACTTGGCTTGACACAAAAATTCGTTCACGGGAATAAAGCTGCTGCTCGTTTCCCGGTGTTCTAAGGCAGCATGCCGCCAACAAGCCACTGCGCAATGCGCACCGACTCTGCTGCGCTCAAAGCCTGGGCGGGCATCGGTATGGCGCCCCAGGCGCCTTGACCACCAGCCCTGATTTTGCCCGATAGCAGATTGACCGCGCCGTCAGTGGTTTTATAGCGTGCGGCGATGTCTTTGAACGAGGGGCCAACCAGCGGGGTGCTCATGCCGTGGCAGGCCAGGCAGGCGTTTTTGTCGAGCACCGGTTGAATACTGCTCAGTGAAACGTTTGCTATTTTTTCAGGAGCTGCTTGCTCAGTTATCGCTTGGCCTGGAGCCACATTTTGCGTTTTATTTTGACTTTTTTGAGCTGTTTTGCCGTCTTTGGGGTCCGTTTCAGCCCCACGGCTGGGGCCGATGCTGCGGGACTGATCGGCCAGATTGCCATGGGCGTCTCTGGCGTATTCAGGCAGGCTGCTGACCACCGCAGTTGCCCCAGCGCAATGGCTCATGCATTGGCTGCCCTGCACGTCAGGTTTGGCTGTGCCGCCCAACTCGCGACCCGGCCACAAGTTGTGCGCCGTTGTCATGCCGTTGCGATTGGGCAGCTGCCCCTGAACCTGCCTGATATTGCGGTCGCTCAACACAAAGTCGGCGGGCAAGACGCCGCTCAAGTACAGGGTGTAAGCTGTGACCGCATAAACCTGGTCGGCGCTCAGTGACTTGGGCGCGTTCCAAGGCATGGCGCGGTTGATGTAGTCCCACAACGTTGACAGGGTGGACAGCTTCATCAGCGTGGTGCGCTGCGGCTGGTTTTGGCCGGGGAGCAGGCTTTTGACACGGCCAGTGGCCATGTCCTGCGGCGTCACACCGCCAGCCAGCGGGGTGAAGACTTCAGCAGATTCGCCAAAGCTGCCGTGGCACGACGCGCACTGTGCCTCCCACAACACTTCACCCTGCTTGACACTGCCCTGCCCTGTTGGCAAACCTTTGAAGTCGGGCCGCACGTCGATGTCCCAAGCTTTGATTTCTTGCGGCGTGGCGGTGCGGCCTATGCCGGGGTACTTGACCGTTTGAGTGACCGTTTGAGCGCAAGCCAGCCAGGGCAATAGGCACAGGGCACAAAAACTAACCCACTTGAACATTTTTCACCTCGCCGTTTTCACCCAGTAGCCAGGACTGAATCGCGTTGTTGTGATAGATGCTACGCCCACCGCGCACAGCACGCAGCGCCGGGTAGGTGGGTTGAATCTGTCCGGTCTCATCGACCGCCCGGCTTTGCAGAATCACGGGCTTGCCGTCCCAGACAAAATCAGTGTTAAAGCGCGTCAGGCACTTGGCCAGCACCGGGCCTTCCAGCCGCGCAGCCTTCCAGTTGCGGCCACCGTCAAGGGACACATCGACTTTTTTGACTTTGCCACGCCCGCTCCATGCCAGCCCGGTGATGCCGTGAAAGCCTTTTTGCAGCACCACCTGCCCGCCACTGGGCGAGGTGATGACGCTTTTGACCTCCTGAATACCGCTGTACTGCCGGTGCGTTCCGTCTGGCAGCAAGTCCACGTAGTGCAGGGTTTCGTCTTTGGCGCCGTAGGGCATGTCGCCGACTTCAATGCGCCGCAAATACTTGACCCAGCTCACCCCCTGAATACCGGGCACGACCAGGCGCAGCGGGTAGCCGTTTTCGGGCCGCAGCATTTCGCCGTTTTGGCCATACGCCACCAACACCTCACCGCTTTGAATCAGGCTCATGGGAACGGTGCGCGTCATGCCGGAGCCATCCGCGCCTTCAGCCAGCACAAACTTGCCGCGCTTCAAGTCAGCGCCACACATCTCCAGCAGCGTGATGAGCGGCACGCCGGTAAATTCACTGCAACTGAGCATGCCGTGGGTGTACTGCACAGTGGGCACAGCGGTGTTGTTCCACTCCATTGCCGTGTTGGCACCGCACTCAATAAAGCACATGCGGCTGACACTGGGCAGGCGCATGATCTCGTCCATGTCAAAGACCATGGGCCGCTTGAGCAGGCTGTCGTCTGAACCATTGACCATCAAGCGGTGTTTTGACGGGTCAATGTCCCACCAGCCCTGGTGGTGTCTTTCAAAATGCAGGCCGCTGGGTGTGATGATGCCAAACAGCGATTGCAGCGGCGCAAAGCTGACGCTGGCCGCGCCCACGCGCGTCAGGCCAGGACTTTCACGGCGTTGCAGGTTTTTTTCAAACGCGCTGGGCAGGCCGTAAGGTCGCGCCGCAACTGGCTGGCCCAGGCCCTTGCTGTGGGCGGGCAGGTTCAGGATGTGGGGGTCACCCGCGGGGGGTTGTGCTTGTGCGCCGGCCACAGCTGCCGCAAAAGCGCCCGCTAAAAAACCGCGCCGACCGGCTTTCACGTCGTTGATTTGCTGCGCCGACAAAAAGTTTTCAGGCGCGCGCTGAATGAAGCGATTGAGCATGTTCAAGCCAGAACAGGGGGCCGCGGGCTGAGCGCCTGGCCAGCAGGTACCGCCTCGGGTTCGTCCATCTCGATGGCAATCTGCGTACACACACTGCGGCACAGGGCAACCGCCTTTTGACTCTGCACGCGGTAAATCACCTGGGTGCCTTCTTTGCGCTTGGCAAGCACGCCGGTCTTAAACAGCACCGCCAAATGCTGCGACAAATTGGGCTGGGTGGTGTCAATTTCCAGCAGCAATTGGCTGACTGATTTTTCCTGCTCGCACACCGCACTGAGGATGCGCAAACGCATGGGGGTGGCCAGCACCGCGAAAAGCTCGGCAGCCAGGTCAAAGACGCGGGCTTGTTCGGATAAACCAGCAGCCAAAGTTTTACCTCTGTTCTTTAAATATAAGTGATTCCTTATATTCTGCTCGTGAACCCTCCCGGTTCACTCCGAACTTACCCTAGCTTGACCCGGTCCCTGATCTGCTCCAAAGCTGCCGGATCATCCATCGTGGTCAAGTCCCCCGCATCGCGGCCTTCGCACACCGCCTGAATGGCGCGGCGCAGCAGCTTGCCGCTGCGCGTTTTGGGCAGCACCGACACAAATCGCACCCGCGATGGCCGGGCGACGGCGCCCAGGTCGCCATCGACGCGCTTCATGATCTCGCCTTCCAGCTTGAGGGCGGCAGGAGCGTCGGTGAGGGCGGCGGCGTCTTTCGGCACGACAAAGGCCATGGCCACTTGGCCTTTGAGTGCATCGGCGACACCCACCACCGCCACCTCGGCCACCATGGCGTGGCCAGAAATGCTTTCTTCAATTTCGCGGGTGCCCAGCCGGTGGCCTGCGACATTGATCACGTCATCGGTACGGCCCAGAATAAAGTAATAACCGTCTTCGTCCCGGATGCCCCAATCGAAGGTGCTGTACACCATCTTGCCGGGCACGGACTTCCAGTAGGTGTTGACAAAACGCGCATCGTCCTTCCAGATGGTTTGCATGAAACCGGGGGGCGTTGGGCCTTCAATCACCACCACGCCTTTTTCATTGGGCCGGGTGAGCTCTTCGCCGGTCGACTCGTGCAAGATCTTGACCCGGTAGCCGTACATCGGAACGCCAGGGCTGCCGAACTTGGGCGTTTTTCTTTCCACGCCGTTGGTCGAGCCCGACATCAGGGTGATGAGTGGCCAGCCAGTTTCGGTCTGCCAGTAGTTGTCAATGATGGGCACATTCAGGCCCTCGCTGATCCAGCGGGCGGTGGGCTCGTCAAGCGGCTCACCCGCCAAAAACAAGGCGCGCAGGCTGCTCAGATCGTATTTTTTCAAATACGCCGGGTCCTGCTTTTTCAACACCCGCACCGCCGTGGGCGCGCTGAACATGGCCGTCACCTTGTACTTTTCAACCAGGCTCCACCAGACGCCGCCATTGGGCTGTCCGTCCATGCCCTGGGTCGGCAAGCCTTCATACATGATGCTGGCCATGCCCGCGATCAGCGGGCCGTAAATGATGTAGCTGTGGCCCACCACCCAGCCAATGTCGCTGGTCGAAAAATAGGTTTCGCCCGGCTGGCCGTCGAAAATATGCTTCATGCTGGCGGCCAGAGCCACCGCATAACCGCCGGTGTCCCTCTGCACGCCCTTGGGTTTGCCGGTGGTGCCGCTGGTGTAGATGGTGTAGCTGATGGCCGTTGAATCGAGCGCTTCGCACGGCACCTGGGCCTGCATGTACTTGGCGCGCAGGTCGGCCCAAAGCAGGTCGCGGCCGGGCGTCATGTCCATGGGGGCAAGTGCCCGGTCAACCAGAAGCACCGCCTCTGGTTTGTGGCTGGACAGGCGAATGGCCTCGTCCAGCAGCGGCTTGTAGGCCACCACTTTGCCACCGCGTGACCCAGCGTCGGCGCTGACAATCACTTTGGGCGATGCGTCGTCAATCCGCGAGGCCAGCGAGCCGCTGGCAAAGCCGCCAAACACCACACAATGAATCGCGCCAATGCGCGCGCACGCCAGCATGGCAAACGCCGCCTCGGCAATCATCGGCATGTAAATCAGCACGCGGTCGCCCTGCACCACACCCATGGCCTTCAGGCTGGCGGCCATGCGCTGGACTTCCAGGTGCAATTCTTTAAAGCTGTAAGTCTTCTCAACGCCCGTCTCGCTCGACACATAGATCAGCGCCGGCTGGTCGCCACGCGTGGCGAGGTGGCGGTCTACCGCGTTGTGGCACAGGTTGGTTTTTCCGCCTTCGAACCAATGGGCAAAGGGCGGCTTGTCGTTGTTACAAACCCGTGTAAACGGCGCAAACCAGTCAATCAGCTTGGCCTGTTCGGTCCAAAAGGCGTCGGGCTGGTCAATCGAGTGTTGGTAAAAGTCGGCGTAGCTGGTCAGGGGGTTTGGCATGGCTTGTCTCCATTCGCGCTGTTCTAAAAAAAGCTCTACAACTGAACTCATCATTGTGAGTCATGGGCTTGCAACTGGCTGACAGGCGCAAACACCATCATCGCTTGAATGGCGAATTGCTATTTAATAAGGAGCTGCAAACAAAGGAAAATAGGGGGCTAGAGGCCTATTTAGTATCCAAAACGACCTCAAACCAGTCTTTAACCATTGTCGACGCCCGCCCGCCAAAAAACCAGATCAACAAGCATGAGAACCTGTTTTGAAGCGATTCTTGGGGTTCAAATCACCCTCTAGCCCAAAGAATACAGGGGCAAGTAGCTATTGAATGTATAGCAATGAGCTCAACTGCCCTTCAGCCTTGCTTGACCAGCTTGAGCAACTCACTGAACGCCTCGTGCTCTGCCGTGCGCAGCCATTCAAACGCCACCATCTCGGTGGTCACCAGCTCGGCCCCATTGCCGGCCAGGCGGTCAAAGGCGGCGTCACGGTTGCGCTCGGTACGCGAGCTGCAGGCGTCCGTCACCACCCACACCTCAAACTCGTCATCCAGTAAGTCGAGCGCGGTCTGCATCAGG
>CANFOS010000011.1 GCA_947448735.1 Comamonadaceae bacterium
GGACCGCATCAGCGCTTACCTGTCGCAAGATCAGGCTCAAGGCCAAGCTCGAGGACGCGTGGTGGCGTGCTCGGCGCTCAAGCGGGTGTACCGTGATCGCATCCGCGAACAAGCGGGCGATGTGTGTTTTGTATTTCTCGATGGCGATTTCGATGTGATTCAAAACCGCATGCAGCAACGTGTGGGTCATTACATGCAGGCGGGCTTGCTGAGCAGCCAGTTCGACACCCTCGAAAAACCCCAAGCCGATGAGACCGATGTGATTCACCTGCCCATCAACGAGTCCGTGCACAACATGGTTCTGAAAGCACTTCAGGCCTTGAACGATCACCGCCACCCCGCCATCTGATCTTTAAGAAAGCTTCCTCATGTTCATTCGCTGTGCATTCTTCCAAGGCAAGATCAAACCCGGTATGGAGGGCGCGTTCAACCGCTACATCCGCGAAAATCTCGTCCCGCTTTGGACCCGTTTTCCTGGCGCACAAGAAGTGCGGGTGCTGCGCCAAGTCGAAAGTGATGTGGCCGACCCACACTTTGGCATGGTCCTGTCAGTTCGTTACCCCAGCCGCGAATCGATCGAAATCGCTTTGGCCTCCGAGGTGCGCATGAAAAGCAAAGAAGTGTCCAAAGACATGATCGCCATGTTCGATGGCACTGTGTTTCACACCGTCTTCAGCGCGGACGAATACGCGCTGCCCACCGATTAAATGCAAAAAAACTTTTTTTAACCAGGAGACAAAACCATGAAACTTTCTCGCATTCTTCTCGCCTGCCTCGTCGCTGCCGTCGGCTCCAGCGCCTATGCTGCCAAGTTCAGCCTGAAAATGGGCCACGCTGTCAACGCTACCGATGGCCAGCATGCCGCCGCTTTGAAACTGGCCGAACTGGTCAAACAACGCACCAACGGGGATGTGGAAATCACCGTTTTCCCGGCCAACCAATTGGGCAACGACGCAGCCATGATCAACGGTGTGCGCGGTGGCACGATCGACATCGTCTCCAGTGGTGCCTCCAACTACAACGGCATCGTGCCCAACACGGCCGCCATGGAACTGCCCTTTGTGTTTCGCAACGCGCAACACGCCTACAACGTGCTGGACGGCGCGGTGGGCACCGGCGTTCTGAACGAATTGGCTCCCCACGGCATGAAAGGCCTGGCCTATTGGGAAAACGGCTGGCGTGCTTTCACCAACAACAAGCGCCCCGTCAACAAGCCCGAAGACCTGAAGGGCCTGAAGATCCGCTCCACACCCAACCCGTACCACATCCAAGCCTTCAAACTGCTGGGCATGAACCCCTCGCCCATGCCGATTGCCGAGCTGTACACCGCCCTGGAAACCGGCACCTTTGACGCGCAAGAGCATCCGATCAACGTGACCTGGTCGTCCAAGTTCTACGAAGTGCAAAAGTACCTGACGGTGAGCAACCATGTTTACTCGCCCCTGATTGTTGCCATGAACAAAGCCAAGTTTGACAGCCTGCCGGCCAACTACCAAAAAGTGGTGGTGGATGCTGCGCGCGAAGCGGCCACTTACCAGCGCAGCTTGAACGCGTCCAATGCGGGCAAAGTGGTGGCTGACCTGAAGAAGTCTGGCATGCAAGTGATCGAAAACGTGGACATGGCCCCGTTCCAGAAAATCGTGTCAGCTGAAATCGCCAAGACCTTTGGTGAGAAAAATGGTCCCGCGCTGCTCAAGGCGATCGAAGACACCAAGTGATGGTTTGAGTGACAGCACGCCCCCTCTTTGGAGGGGGCTTTTTTGTAAGTGACGTATGAAAAAAATAAACGACCTTTTCTTCAAGATGGCTGAGTTCACTTTGGTCATCATGTTGTCGGCCATGGTCATCATGGTGTTTGGCAACGTGGTGCTGCGCTATGGCTTCAATGACGGCATCATCAGCTCGGAGGAGCTGTCGCGGTTCTTGTTCATCTGGATCACGTTTTTAGGTGCCATCGTCACGATGCGTGAAAACGGCCACTTGGGCTTGGACTCTGTGGTGCGCAAGCTCAACTTGGGAGGGAAAAAAATGGCTTTTGCCATCTCCAATGTGCTGATGTTGGGCTGCTGCGCTCTGATGTTTTACGGCACGTTAAAGCAACACGGTATCAACGCCACCACGCGCTCGGCTGTTACCGAAATTCCCATGAGCTGGGTGTACGGCGTGGGCTACATCACCAGCCTGGCCATGGGCTTGATGATCATTGGCAAGCTGGTTCAGCTTGCTAAAGGCAATTTTGACGAATCTGATTTGATCCAGGTGCAGGACTCCGAAGAAGTCGTGACGGTCCACCCTCAAGAAGGCACCAAATGACCGTGCTCGTTTTCATCGTGTCACTGCTGGCCGCCATGGCCCTCGGCATGCCATTGGCGTTTTCTCTCATCGTCTCGGGTGTGGCTCTGATGCTGCACCTGGACAACTTCGACACCCAAATTGTGTCGCAAAACCTCATCAATGGTGCCGACAACTTCCCGCTCATGGCCGTGCCTTTTTTCATGCTGGCCGGTGAGTTGATGAATGCGGGCGGCATGAGCCGCCGCATCGTCAACTCGGCCATGGTCTGGGTGGGTCACTTCCGGGGTGGCTTGGGCTATGTGGCGGTGTTTGCTGCCATCGTCATGGCCAGCCTGTCGGGCTCTGCCGTGGCCGACACTGCCGCCTTGGCCGCCGTGCTGATGCCCATGATGCGCGATGCCGGGTACCGCATGGATCGCTCTGCTGGTTTGATTGCGGCAGGCGGCATCATCGCGCCCGTGATTCCACCGTCGATCGGTTTTATTTTGTTTGGCGTGATCGGCGGCGTGTCGATTTCCAAACTGTTCATGGCGGGTATTTTTCCGGGTTTGTTGATGGGATTCGCGCTGATCGTGACCTGGTGGATAGTGGCACGCAAAGACAATGTGGTGGTCGCTGCCAAGGTGCCTTTTAAAGAGCGCATCACGGTGACCGTCAACGCGTTCTGGTGTTACCTGCTGGCCATTGCCATCATTGGCGGCATGAAGATGGGCATCTTCACCCCAACCGAGGCGGCGGTGGTGGCCGTGGTCTATTCCTTGTTTGTCGGTTTGTTTATTTACCGCGAAATCAAGCTCAAAGACCTTTACCGCATTATTTTGTCGGCTGCCAAAACATCTTCTGTGGTCATGTTTCTTGTCGCGGCAGCGCTGGTGTCGGCCTGGCTGATCACGGTGGCCAACATCCCCGCACAAATCGTCGAAATTTTGCGCCCCTTCATCGACAACCAAACCCTGTTGATGGTCATGTTGATGCTGATGGTGTTGATCGTCGGCACCGCGCTTGACTTTGCACCCACAGTACTGATCCTCACGCCCGTGCTCATGCCCTTGGTGCGCGAGGCAGGTATTGACCCGGTCTACTTTGGTGTGCTGTTCATCATCAACAACGCCATCGGTTTGCTCACCCCGCCTGTGGGCACGGTGCTCAATGTGGTGTGCGGCGTAGGCCGAATTCCGATGCACGACGTCATCCGTGGCGTGATGCCCTTCCTGATATCTCAGGTGGTGGTGATGGGCGCGCTCATTGCCTTTCCGAGTCTGGTGATGGTTCCCCTCAAATGGTTGCTGATGCGATGAACGTTCTGAACTCCTTCAAACTAACGAGCCACCGCGCCCTGATCACAGGATCGTCGGCTGGTATTGGCTTGGCCTTGGCCGAAGCCCTGGCGCAGGCTGGCGCTCACGTCATCCTGAATGGCCGCACAGCCAGCAAAGTAGAGGCGGCTGCACAAGCCTTGCGCGCCCAAGGCCTGGCGGTCAGCACCTCGGTGTTTGACGTGACCGATGCCGACAGCGTGCGCGCGGCGGTCGAGCAGATTGAGGCCGAAGGTCCGATTGACATTCTGGTCAACAACGCGGGCATGCAAATTCGCGGCCCGTTGCATGAGTATGCTGACAGCGACTGGCACACCATCATGAAGACCAACCTGGACAGCGTGTATTTCGTTGGCCAGGCTGTGGCCAAAAAAATGATTCCGCGTGGCTGCGGCAAAATCATCAACATCTGCTCGGTGCAAAGCGAGCTCGGCCGCCCCGGCATTGCGCCTTACGCAGCCACCAAGGGCGCGGTCAAGATGCTCACCAAAGGCATGGCCATCGACTGGGGCCAGTTTGGCATCAACGTCAACGGCATCGGCCCGGGTTACTTCAAGACCGAACTCAACCAAAAGTTGGTCGATGATCCGGCCTTCAGCAGTTGGCTGGTAGGCCGCACACCTAGCCGTCGGTGGGGTGATGTGCAGGACCTGGGCGGTGCAGCCGTCTTTCTGGCCTCAGACGCTTCGCGTTTTGTGAACGGCCATATTTTGTATGTAGACGGCGGCGTGACCGCAACCCTTTGAACACCGCTTGCAAGGAAAAATCCATGAAATCCGTTATCTGCCACTCGGCCAAGGACCTGCGTGTTGAACACACCGAACTGCCCACTTTGGGCGAACACCAGCTGCGGGTGAATGTGGCCTACGGCGGCATTTGCGGATCAGACCTGCATTACTACCAACACGGCGGTTTTGGTACGGTGCGCATCAAGCAACCGATGGCGCTGGGCCATGAAATCTCGGGTGTGGTCGATGGCGTGGGCCAAGCTGTCAACGGCGTCAAGACAGGCCAGCGCATCGCGATCTCACCTTCGCGCCCTTGCGGCCATTGCCGCTTTTGCCAGGCGGGCCAGCACAACCACTGCCTGAACATGCGCTTTTACGGCAGCGCCATGCCTTTCCCGCACATCCAGGGGGCTTTTAGCGAACAACTGATCATCGAGGGCTATCAGGCCCACCCGATTGCCGACCAGCTGAGCCTGTCCGAAGCCGCTTTGGCCGAACCGCTGTCGGTGGGTCTGCATGCCATCCAGCGTGCGGGCAGCGTGTTGGGCAAGCAGGTGCTGGTGACGGGTTGCGGTCCGATTGGCTCCTTGCTGATTGGAGCCCTGCGCCGTGCCGGTGCGGCCCGCATCGTGGCGGCCGATATCGCTGAGTTACCGCTCAAGTGCGCCAAAGAGATGGGGGCAGACGAGACCATCAACCTCAAGACCCAGAGCCAGGCACTCGACCCGTATAAAGTGGACAAAGGACAGTTTGATGTGGTGTTTGAAGCCTCGGGCAGCGAAGCCGCTTTGCGCGCGGGCTTGGACACGATCGTGCCGCGCGGCGTGCTGATCACCGTCGGCATGGGCGGCGACATCAGTCTGCCCATGACGCAGCTCGTCGCCAAAGAAGTCGACCTGCGCGGCACCTTCCGATTCCATGCTGAATTTGCAACCGCCGTACGCTTTTTGAACGAAGGCCTGGTCAATGGCAAGCCAGTCATCACCAGCGTCTTGCCGCTGAACCGCGCCATCGAAGCTTTTGACTTGGCGGTCGACAAAAGCCAGTCGCTCAAGGTACAGATTTCTTTTCAAGACGCCTGAACATCACCGTTTTATCACCGTTTTTCACGCTCCCACTCAACGTCAACACCATGTCCCAAATCGCTCTCGTCACCGGTGCCAGCTCCGGCATTGGCAAAGCCTGCGCCCTTGCCTTGCTCAAAGAAGGCTGGCAAGTTGTTTTGGTCGGTCGTCGCGCCAATGCGCTGAGCGCTGCCGTGGCAGAAGCTGGCCTCCACGCTGACCATGCCCACGCGATGTCGACCGACCTGTCCAAAGAGACCGAAGTCAAGCAACTGTTTGACCAGATTCGCGCGCGCTTTGGCCGCCTCGATCTGGTGTTCAACAACGCAGGTATCTCTTTGCCCTACAGCCTGCCAGGCGACTTGTCGGGCGACGAATGGCGCCGTGCAGTGGACATCAACTTGAACGGTGCGTTCTACACCTTGTCGGGTGCCTTCAAGCTGATGCAAGAGCAAAGCCCGCAAGGCGGCCGCATCATCAATAACGGGTCGATTTCGGCTCATGTGCCGCGCCCTGGCTCAATTGCCTACACCGCGACCAAACACGCCATCTCGGGCCTGACCCGCGCGGCCTCGCTCGATGGCCGCCCTTACAGCATTGCGGTGGGGCAGATCGATATTGGCAATGTGGCCTCGGACATGACCGAAAACATGACCAAAGGTGTGCACCAAGCTGACCTGAGCATCAAGGCTGAGCCCCGAATGGAAATGTCTGGGGTGGTTGACGCCTTCATGGCCATGGCCCGCATGCCTTTGTCGAGCAATATTTTGTTCACCACCGTCATGGCCACCAACATGCCTTTCGTGGGTCGGGGCTGATCTGCGGCTTCTTACAATTTCAATATGACAGAACGCCTTACCCAAATCCGTTACGAAGACCTCGCACCCGAAGTCCGGCCGCTGGCCGATGATATTTTGAAGGTCTCCAGCGCCGCGCTGGGAGGCCCTTACAACGCCTTGTTGCGCAGCCCGGACATGGCGCGGCGCTGCTTTGACTTGCTTGACTACCTGCGCTTTAAAACCTCGGTCAACAAGCGACTCAATGAATTCGCCATCCTGATTCAGGCGCGCATTGCCAATGCGCAGTACGAGTGGTGGGCGCATGAAACCATTGCCCGCCGCGCTGGTTTGCCAGATGCGGTGATGCGTGAGCTGCAGCAGTGCATGCGGCCCTCGTCGATGCAGGCTGACGAACGGTTGGTGTACGACTACTGCACCCAATTGACGCTGAATCACCGCGTCAGCGATGCGCTGTGGCAAGAGGCCGTGACCAGCATGGGCGAGCAGGCGGTGATGGACCTGACTGTCTTGTCAGGCACCTACGTGATGGTGTCCATGTTGCTCAATGCAACCCAGGTCGATATTCCTGCAGGGGGTACACCGCCGCTGGAAGTGCTTGATCCAGTCGATATCCGTCGGCGTTTGCTGGCCTGAAAGGGTAAGGGCCTTGGCCATGCCCAAACACACAAGGTCAAACGCAATGAAATTCCTGACTAGGGCACTTGCCCAGCTCTGAACGACCTGATGGGTGGCTTGCTGGTGAAAGCAGGGGTTAAAGCGGATTGAACAGCCATGCCCGCGCGGGCTTGATGGCCCTGCTTTGCAGCCAGAAGGTTTTAAAAAGATTCAGCGGTCAAACGCAGGGCGCTTGGGGTCGAACTGCCAGCCAGGAATCAGGCTCTGCATGGCCACCGCGTCGTCACGCGAACCCAGGCCATGCTGTTTGTACAACTGGTGCGCTTTTTCAACTTCAGCCATGTCCAGCTCAACGCCCAGACCGGGCTTTTTCGGCACCTGCACCATGCCGCCCTGGATGAGGAGGGGCTCTTTGGTCAGGCGCTGGCCGTCTTGCCATATCCAGTGCGTGTCCATCGCCGTGACGCGCCCGGGCGCTGCTGCACCCACATGGGTAAACATGGCCAGCGACACGTCAAAGTGGTTGTTCGAATGGGAGCCCCAAGTCAGGCCCCAGTCGCGGCAGATTTGCGCCACTCGAATCGACCCCGCCATGGTCCAGAAATGCGGATCAGCCAGCGGAATGTCGACCGACTGCAGCGACAGCGCGTGCGTCAGTTGCCGCCAGTCGGTGGCAATCATGTTGGTTGCAGTGGGCAGGCCGGTGGCGCGGCGAAACTCGGCCATCACCTCGCGGCCTGAAAAGCCATCTTCTGCGCCGCAAGGGTCTTCAGCGTAAGCCACCACATTTTTCATGTCGCGCATCAGCTTGATCGCGTCTTTCAGCCACCAGCCACCGTTTGGGTCCAACGTCACGCGTGCGTCCGGAAAGCGCTCATGCAGGGCCGTGACGGCTTCAATTTCTTCAGCGCCGCGCAGCACGCCACCCTTGAGCTTGAAGTCATTAAAACCATAGCGCTCTTGCGCCGCTTCTGCCTGGCGCACGATGGCCTGGGGCGTCAGCGCCACCTCATGGCGAAGGCGCGACCAGCTGTTGTCGGCATCGGGTTCGCTCGGGTACGCCAGGGTAGTTTTGCGGCGGTCACCCACATAAAACAGATAGCCCAGCATCTCCACCGCATCGCGCTGCTGGCCTTCACCCAGCAAGGCTGCCACAGGCACACCCAGGTGCTGACCCAGCAGGTCGAGCAGGGCTGATTCAACCGCTGTCACCGCATGAATGGTGGTGCGCAAGTCAAAGGTTTGCAAGCCACGCCCGCCCGTGTCGCGGCCTGCAAACTGCTGCTGCATGCTTTGCAAGATGCCAAGGTGTTGGCCGATGGGTTGGCCCACCACCAGTGCCCCTGCCTCTTCAAGCGTTTGGCGGATTTTTTCACCGCCCGGTACCTCACCTATACCGGTGCGCCCCGCGCTGTCGGTCAAGATCAAAATATTGCGGGTGAAGTAGGGGCCGTGCGCGCCGCTCAAATTGAGCAGCATGCTGTCGCGGCCCGCCACTGGAATCACTTGCAACCGGGTGATGCGGGGGGTGTCAGTAGGTGTCATGGTCTCATCAAACAGAAGGATAAATGGTAGCGCTACCAAAACGAATCAGAAAAGCAGTATGGCACAAGAATTTTTGTGCTCATGCACTGTCGCGTTCAGCAATTGAAAACCCGACATCCACGATGGCTTGTTTGATGCTGCGCCCCTGTGCGCGGCCAATCAAAAATTCTGCTGCCTGTTGGCCGATGCTGCGGGCATTGATGTGGACGGTGGTCAACGCTGGCACCATGTTGGCCACATGGGGCACATCACCAAACCCCACAATCGACAACTGCTGCGGCACAGCGATGCCGCGCGCCAGAGCCTCTGTCAGAACGCCCATGGCCAGCAGGTCTGAACTGCAAAAAATCGCGTCCACGTCTGGCGTCTTGAGCAAGATGCGGCTCAGAGCTTGGCGGCCACTCATCAGGGTGCGGGACGCGCCCACGTTGTCAACAAAAACCTCTTTGAAGCCCGACTTGGCGACCGCGCCTTGAAAGGCTTCAGCGCGCCGCATGGCACGTTCGTCTTCAGCGCGAACCAGGGCAAACCGCTGCCTGCCTTTTGCCATCAAGAACTGGGCCACGTCACGCCCAATATCGGCGTGCGAAAAGCCAATCAGCATGTCAATCGGTGTGGGTGTCAGGTCCCAGCTTTCAACCACCGGAATGCCAGAGGCCAGCAGGCGCGTTCGCCCTTTGCTCGATTGCATGATGCCGGTCAGAAAAATCCCGTCGGGCCTGCGGCCAATGATGGCTTCAAGCAGCGCTTCCTCCCGCTCGGCTGAATAGCCGGTTTGCCCCAGCATCAGCTGGTAGCCGGCTTCAAACAGGTTGTTGTTCAGGGTTTCAATCGTCTCCGCAAAAACAGACACCACCATGCTTGGCACAACAGCTGCAATCAGGCGACTGCGTGATGACGCCAGCCCACCTGCCACGCGGTTGGGCACATAGCCGGTGCGATGCACCGCGTCGCGTACTTTCTTCAGCACATCAGCTGACACCTGGCTGGGCGTGTTGACGGCACGTGATGCGGTGATGGGTGCCACGCCTGCGAGTTTGGCCACATCAGCCAGCGTGATGGCACCGCTGCCGCGCCGGGTTTTTTTGGCTTTGTCTTTATCGCTGGACTGCATCCTACAATGGTAGCGTAAATGGTAGCGTTACCAAAGCAGGAAGACAGCCACGATGCACAGCCAAAAAGCACCCCACACCATCCGCATGCACAGCGGCGACAACGTTGCCATCGTGGCCAACCACGGCGGGCTGCCAGCGGGCACGGTATTGCCGTCGGGCTTGGTGTTGGGCGGCCATGTGCCGCAAGGCCACAAAGTGGCCTTGACCGATATTGCTGCTGGCGCTGCGGTGATTCGATACGGCATCGCCATCGGCCATGCGCTTGCCGCCATTGCCGCAGGCAGCTGGGTGCAGGAAAGCTTGCTGGCCATGCCTGACGCCGTGGGGCTGGTCAATTTGCCTCTGGCGACGGTCAAACCGACACCTTTGCCGCCGCTTGAGGGCTACAGCTTTGAGGGTTTTCGCAATGCCGATGGTTCGGTCGGCACGCGCAATATCCTGGCGATCACCCAAACCGTCCAGTGCGTGGCTGGTGTCACAGACTTTGCCGTGCAGCGCATCAAGGCCGAACTGCTGCCAAAGTTCCCCAATGTGGATGATGTGGTGGCGTTGGATCACGCCTATGGCTGCGGCGTGGCGATTGACGCCCCGGGCGCCGAGATCCCCATCCGCACGCTGCGCAACATCAGTTTGAACCCCAACTTTGGCGGCGAAGTCATGGTCGTCAGCCTGGGTTGCGAAAAGCTGCAGCCCGAGCGCTTGTTTCCTCCCAACGTCATTCCCATTCAAGACACCCGTGGAACCGGCTTTGCCGGGCCGCCAGGTGTGCCCCCCCTGCCAGGGGGGGTGACGCGAAGCGGCGCAGGGGGGGTGGTTTGCCTTCAGGACGATGCGCACGTCGGCTTCATGTCCATGGTCCAGTCCATCCTGCGGCAGGCTGAAATTCACCTGGCAAGGTTGAACAAACGCCAGCGTGAGACCGTCCCCGCCAGCGAGCTGGTGGTGGGCGTGCAGTGCGGCGGCAGCGATGCGTTCTCAGGTGTCACGGCCAACCCGGCTGTCGGGTTTTGCACTGACTTGCTGGTGCGCGCCGGCGCCAGCGTGATGTTTTCTGAAACTACCGAGGTACGCGACGGCATTGACCAGTTGACAAGCCGGGCAGCCACCCCCGAGGTCGCCCAAGCCATGGTCCGCGAGATGGCGTGGTACGACGCTTACTTGCAGCGCGGCAGCGTTGACCGCAGCGCCAACACCACGCCTGGCAATAAAAAGGGTGGCCTGTCCAACATTGTTGAAAAAGCCATGGGTTCCATCGTCAAGTCGGGCAGCGCCGCCATCACGGGCGTGCTGTCGCCGGGGGAAAAGCTGGAACAAAAGGGCTTGAAGGGTCGCCTGATTTTTGCCGCCACCCCCGCCAGCGACTTTATTTGCGGCACGCTGCAACTGGCCGCCGGCATGAATCTGCATGTGTTCACCACCGGGCGCGGCACACCCTACGGTTTGGCGCAAGTCCCGGTCATCAAGGTCGCTACCCGCAGTGACCTGGCTCGCCGCTGGCATGACCTGATGGACGTCAACGCCGGCACGATCGCCGACGGAACGGCATCGATTGAAGACGTGGGCTGGGAGCTGTTCCACCTGATGCTGGACGTGGCCAGCGGCCGCAAAAAAACCTGGGCCGAGCAATGGAAGCTGCACAACGCGCTGGTGCTGTTTAACCCGGCACCAGTGACTTGAAAACCTGTTTTCAAACGATTCTTACCCACTCAATCGGCCTCAAGACCAATAAAAGCTTGTGCAGTACGCTATGAATTAAAGAGCGCTTCGCGCCTGCCCAGAGCTGCTGAAAAGTAAAACCCGACAGCCAGTACGAGCATGCCGCCTGTGGCCACCACGGCGGACGAGCCGACGCGGTCTATCAGCTTGGCGGCAAAAAGCACACCGACTGACTGGCCTAAAAACAGCGACGCGGCAAACAGCGACACCGCCGTGCCGCGTGCCGTTGGGGCCATCTGGGCGGCGTTGGCCTGCAGTGTGTTGTGCAGCATGAAAAACCCAAAACCGCCCAGCAGGCAGGCCGGCAGGGCCAGCGCCCAATAAGGCGTGAACGCTACCACCAGCGCGGCCAGCCCGACCACGCCAGCGCCGAGTTTGGTCAGGCCGGTTTGCCCCAGACGGGTGATGAGATGCCGTGCGGTGGCCATGTAGGCCACGCCGCCCAGGCCAAACAGGGCCACGATCGTTCCGGCGCTGGTCAATGACAGGCCCAGCGCATTGTGCAGATGTGATGCCCACACCGCCATCACGCCAAAACCGGTGGCGCCTTCAAAAAATGCCACCGCCAGCACCACCCGTGACCACGGCCCGGTGATGATGGTCAGGGCCTGTGCCACAAAGCCTGGCCGCGTGACGGGATCATCGAGGGCCGGTTCGGCTGTGGCGGCCAGCAGCTGCTGGCTGCGCCAGTTGGTGTACAGCAAGGCGCCTACCACTGTGAACAACACGGCAGTAAAACCAAACGCCCAGCGCCAGCCGAGCGTGTCGGTCAGCAACCCGCCCAGCAACTGGCCACCCACAATGCCCAGTGTGCTGCCCAGGCCTATCCGGGCCAGCGTTTGCTGCAACTGGTCTTGCGGGGCAACGTCGCCCACCCAGGCCATGGCCAGCGGAATGATGGCTGCCGCACCGAGCGCCACCATCATCCTGGCCACCACCAGCATGCCTAAAGAGGTGGCAAACACAGCCACCACACTGCCCACACTGCAGGCCAATGTGGCATAGGTCACGATGCGGAACTTGCCCAGCCTGTCGCCCATGGGCCCATAAAAGAGCTGGGCTGCGCCGTACACCATGGCAAACACCGACACCACCTGGGCGGCCTGGCCCAGGCTGACTGAAAAGACCTGCGCCAGCTCGGGCAGCATGGCGTCACAAATGCGCTGCACCACCATGCTGGAAAAAGTGGCAAACGACAGCAGCACTATGGATTGGCGATGGGCGAGAGTCAGTGGCGAATGTAGGGTGATGGGCGCTTTGTTCATTCAGTCTGGTTACCATTCGCAATTATTCAGTGAAACAAGACAGGACGTGCCATCATGATCGAGTTATTGTCAAACCCGCAAATCTGGATTGCGTTTGCGACCCTGACCCTTCTGGAACTGGTGCTGGGTATTGATAACATCATTTTCATCTCGATTCTGGTCGACAAGCTGCCCAAGGCCCAACAAGAGCTGGCTCGCAAGATTGGCTTGTTCATGGCCATGTTCATGCGCATTGGCCTGCTGTTTATCCTGTCCTGGATTGTGGGGCTGACCGAGCCTTTCTTCACGGCTTTCGGCAAAGCCATTTCTGGGCGCGACCTGATCCTGATCTTGGGGGGCCTTTTTCTGATTTGGAAAAGCACCGGCGAGATTCATCAGTCACTCGAAGGGCAAGAGGCGCACACGTCCAGCGCCGTCAAGGCCACATTGGGCGCTGTCATTGTGCAAATCATGGTGGTGGACATGGTGTTTTCGCTGGACTCCATCATCACCGCGGTGGGCATGGTCGATGAACTGGCCGTCATGATTGCTGCAGTCATCGTGTCGGTGGGCCTGATGATGCTGTTTGCGTCCGCCATTGGCCGTTTTGTGTCTGCCCACCCGACCATCAAAATGCTGGCGCTGGCTTTCCTGGTGGTGGTGGGCGTGGTGCTGGTGGCGGAGGGTTTTGGCCACAAGGTGCCCAAGGGCTATGTGTACTTTGCCATGGCGTTTTCACTGGGGGTGGAACTGCTCAATATCTGGATGCGCAAACGCTCGGCCAAACCAGTGCATTTGCGTGATGCCTACCGGCCAGCAGAAGGCGACAAATGACGGTACATCAGCAACTGTCGCAAAACAGCACTTTCGCTGGGCATGCAGCGCCTGTTGCTGGACGCGGCGCTAAATCTGCCGCAAATCATGCCGCTGCATGACCGCTTGGTGCCCATTGCTGAGCTGTCACCGCCGTGGGCAAGACAACTGATCTTGTTTTTTGAATTTGCGCCGCCATTTAACTGTCAATAGTGCGTTTTTCGATCCAAACAAGCAAAGGCAATCATGCTGAAAAATTTATGGCAACCCGTCCGCCTCCTACTTGCTTGCCTGGCGCTGGCTGGCGCTGGCTTGGCGGTGAACGCCCCGGCGCTGGCCCAGGCCGAGCCCACCATGAACCAGATTTACCAGGCAGCCCAGTCTGGCAAACTGGACCAGGCGCAAACCATGGTGCAACAGGTCTTGATCTTGCACCCCAACAGTGCCAAGGCGCACTATGTCCAAGCGGAGCTGTTTGCCCGCCAAGGCTTGGGGCAAAAGGGCCGTGAAGCGCTGGCAACGGCCGACAAGCTGGCCCCTGGCCTGCCATTTGCCAAGCCTGAGGCAGTCAGTGCCCTGCGCACGCAGCTGTCGGCTGCACCGGGCGCTGCCGCGACCACCACGACGACCAAACAGGCCTTTGGCATGGATACGCCGGCCACGGCCACGTCTTCTGTCTCACCCGCCTTGCTGTTGATGTTGGGCGCGGGTGTGGTGGGCCTGGTGGTGTGGCTGATTCGCCGCAAACCTGCAGCTCCGGCGGGCTACAGCGCGCCAGCCAGTATGGCAGCAGCTCCAAGCGCTGGCGGCGGCATCGGCAGCGGCCTGACTGGCCCACAAACGTTTGGCTCTGGTGTGGCTCCTGCCTATGCACAGCCCGGTTATGGCCAACCCGGCTATGGCCAACAACCCGCCGGCACCGGCATGGGTGGCCGCGTGATGGGTGGCTTGGCAACTGGCCTGGCCGTCGGCGCAGGCGTGATGGCAGCCCAGGCGATTGGCAAAAACCTGATGGGCAATGACGAACGCAGCTCAAACAACGGTGCCGGACATTTGAACGACAACGCTGGCAACCGGCTGGAGCCCTTGCCAGGCAACGCCGACATGGGCGGTCAGAACTTCGGCATGAACGACAGCGCAGGCTGGGACGATGCCGGCAGTGCCGATGTGGGCGGGGGCGACTGGGACAGCTAAAAGCCGCCTTTTCAACGGATTTTAGCGTGTCAAATAGGGCTGTATCCCAACAATTACAAGGGTGGGATGCTATTTATTCAGTAGCGTCTAAAAATGCGGCGGCAAGTCATCACGCAGGCTGCGGGCAGCACCCAAGCCGCCGTCGGTAGACGGTAGCCTCAGCTCTGCCACCTCGCGCAGCAGCAGGTCAATTTGCTGTTGCTGCTGCACAATGATTTGCTCAAGCTGTTCAACCAGGTCTTCGGTGTAGGTAGCCTTGATCTCCAGCTGGGTCAGGCGCTGGTCAATGGCTGGGTTGTTATGCATGGCTGTATTTGACCTGAAAATTCAGTCGCCCAGATCAAGCGTCTGCCTCAAGCGCAGACCCTCGGGCGCCACGTAGTCGGCGATCACCCAAGCCCTGTTGGTGCCACTTTGCGCACCTTTTAGCCACTTCAACAGAAAGCCGATGGACACCGCATCGACAGCGGCGAAAGGCTCATCCAAAAGCGTCAGCGCCGCACCTGATGCAAACGCGGCCGCGATAAAAACCTTGCGTTTGGATCCGGTGGACAGCATGTAAAGCTGTTTGTGCAGATGCTCAGCCAGACCCAGGCCGGCCACGACATCAGCCAGCACGCCATCATCAAAATGGGCATGGCTGCGCCGCTGCCATTCAAAATAGTCAGGCACGCTCATTTGGTCAAACGCATCGCTGCGCGGATCAGCCCAAAAGACCTGGGTTTTGTAATGGGCGGGCTGAGTTTGCAGGCCCATGCCGTTGATCTGCAACTGCCCGCTTTGCGCAGGCAGTGCACCCGCCAGCAGCCTGAGCAGCGTGCTTTTGCCGCGCCCGTCGCCACCTTTGACCAGTGTGATGCCAGGCAGGATATCGGCCGAAAAGTCAGTGATCAGTGCTTGAGTGGCCCAACTGAAATTCAGCTTGCTCACTTGCAGTATGGGTGTGCTTTGCAGTGGGTTCATGCCGCTATTGGACACCAGGTTTGGCGCTGTTTTAAAAACACCTGCAAGCAGCTATTGATGCCATTTATTGAGGATCAGACCAGACCACAACCCAAGCCTGTGCAGGCAGCTCTGACAGCAGCAGCGCCTCGCCTGCCTTGAGCACGCGGTCAGGTTTTAACCCGGACTCTTGCTCGGCTTGCCGACGTTGCCAGCGCACCGTCAAGACACGCCCCGCCAGGCGCAAAGTGACTTCAAACGACGGCCAGTCAGCTGGCACGCACGGGCTTAAAGAGAACTGGCCTTTGTGTATGTCGAGTCCCAGCAGACTCTCCAGTGCCGCGCGGTGCAACCAGGCGGCTGAGCCGGTGTACCAACTCCAGCCGCCACGCCCGCAGTAGGGGGCAGCGCCATAGATGTCGCCCGCGGTGACGTAGGGTTCCAGCTCGTACGTTGGGCCGCGACTGGCGTGCTGGCTGCGGTGGGCAGGGCTGATGGCTTTAAAACTGTCCCAGGCGGCCTGTGCATTGCCGGTTTGGGCTTGCGCCATCAGGGCCCAGACGGCAGCGTGGTTGTACTGGCCCCCGTTTTCACGCACGCCGGGCGGGTAAGCCTGAATGTAGCCAGGGTTGTTGGCTGACTTTTCAAACGGTGGTGCCAGCAGATGGAGCAAACCTGTGTCGTCATCTATCAGTTGCTGGGCCATCGACTGCATGGCGCTTTGCATGAAGGGCTCGCTGGATGCACCGGACAGCACCGACCAGGCCTGCGCAATCAAATCGATCTTGCATTCGTCATTGCTGGACGAGCCCAGCGGCGCGCCGTTGTCAAAAAATGCACGCCTGAACCACTCACCGTCCCAGCCGTGGGAGTGCAGCGCCTGTATCCAGCCTTGTCTGGCGTTGAGCCAAGTATCTGCCCTGAGGGTGTCGCCGCGTGCCCTGGCCAGCGGTGCAAAACTTTGCGTCACGTTGCACAAGAACCAGCCCAGCCACACCGACTCACCCTTGCCTTGATGGCCGACGCGGTTCATGCCGTCGTTCCAGTCACCTGTGCCCATCAACGGCAGGCCGTGCTTGCCAGTCGCCAGGCTGCGGTCGATGGCGCGGGCGCAGTGCTCGTACACCGACGCTTGTGTGTCGCTGACCTCGGGCGCGTAATAGGCGTCCTCGGCGCCGTCGGCAATGGCTGCGCCCTGTAAAAAGGCCACCGACTCATCGAGCAGGCCTGTATCGCCCGTCACGTTCACATAATGTGCGCAGGCGAAGGGCAGCCACAGCAAGTCGTCGCTGAAATGGGTGCGCACGCCTTCACCGCCGGGAGCGTGCCACCAGTGTTGTACGTCGCCCTCAAGAAACTGGCGGGATGCGTGCAGCACGATCTGATCGCGCAGGCGCTCGGGTGCGACCATGGCAAAGGCCATGCTGTCTTGCAACTGGTCCCGAAAGCCAAATGCACCGCCGGCTTGATAAAAACCCGCCTTGGACCACAGGCGTGAGGTCAGGGTTTGGTACAGCAGCCAGCGGTTGACCAGCGCGTCAAACAGCGGATCAGGCGTGCTGACCTGTATCTGCCCCAGCAGGTCATCCCACCATGCCCGGGAGTGATTGAGCGCTTGCGGCACGTCTTTGTGTTGCCAGGTTGTGGCCAGCTGCTCTGCCTGCTGGGCACTCGGGGCGTGACCCAAGATGAATGTGAAGCTGAAAACCTCACTGGGCGCCAGCTTGAAGCTGCTGGCGACCGCACCGCATGCGTCCAGCCCGCCGCCGCTACGCCGGCCCAGCGTGGTGGGCCAGATCAGCTGGCCGGACGGGTCAAAGAATTCGCTGCGATCACAGGTCCACTGCAGCGTGCCCGGCAGGCCCGCGAGCGCCAAAAACGCTGTGCTGCCCCCAAAGCCGGCACGGCTTTGGCGCTGCTGGGCCATCACGGCGGGCGTGTTGGGCGGGTTCCATGTCAGCACCGTGCGGCGCTCAACCGGGCTGGCGCCCATTTGCCATTCAGCCATCGCCAGCGCCCGCAAAGTTCGGTGCTGCTTGCCCTTGTTGCGCAGTTGCACATGCACCAGCTTGACCGCTTCTTCGCCATCAACAAAAAAGCTTGTCTGTGCCTCAATCTGATCATGCGTGCTTTCAAACACGCTGTAGCCCTGACCGTGGCGCACACGGTGCTTTGACGATGCAACGCCAGACGGGTTGACAGGCGGGCTGTGCTGGTTACCGGGGGACAAGCGCAAAAACTGGCCGGTCTCCATGTCTTGCAGCAGGTAATGCTCATGTGTTGGGTCTTGTACCGGGTCGTTGCTCCACGGCGTGATCTGGTGCTGCCGGCTGTTGGTGGCCCAGGTGTAGCCGCTGCCGGTTTCGGATACCTGAAAGCCAAACGATGCGTTGGCAATCACGTTCACCCACGGGCGCGGTGGCCGCTGTGTGGGGCTGATGTCGAACTGAAACTCGCCGGTGCTGCTGTCGAATTTCCCGACTGGCGTCGTGATGCTGCCTGGCGCGGGCGGGGCCTGCCGCAGGGTCAGCTCGGCTGCTTTGGGTTTGCCCACCTTGCTTTCTTGATACCACGACGTTTTGAGCGCCGTCACTTGCGTTTCAATGGGTCTGCTGTCGGCGATCAACACCACCCGCGCCATGGACGACAGCGCGGCCTTTTCAGACGGCGACACCTCGTGCTCACGCAGCAGATAAAAGCCCGCTGTATTTGCAGGCGGAAAGCTGTGCTGTACTTTGTGGTTCAGGCGGTCGCGCTGGGCCACGATTTCGTTCTGCAAAGGCGACAAATAAGAGTGGTCCTCACTGTTGAGCACCACCACATCGGTGGCCAGTGCACCAAAGCTCCACCAGGGTTGCGCACGCAGCAGCGAATGAATCAGCCCCAATCCTTCATCTGAATGGATGTGCACCAGCAAGATGGGTTTGTCGCCCGAGATGCCGAGCCGCCACAGCTGTTTTTGGTCAATGAGCGTGGTGTTCGTTCTCGTGCTTGACATGGAACTCATGTTGGGTCGCGGGCTGCTGTACATCAGCGCAGTGGCGAGGTCTTGCAAGGCAGCGTTTTCTTCGGCATCAATGCCCAGGTCACGCAGGCGCACCTGGGCCAGCGTCGCCGCCATACGGGCAGCGCGCTCCAGGTGCATGGGCTGCAGGTATTTGTCAATGCGGCCTGCCAGCTCGGCGGGGTCTACCGCAGCCGTGGTGGCAAAGCTGAGCCGGGCCACGCCGCCTGCTGCGATACGCACCTTCACGCGCAGGCAAGCCACCGGGTCAAGTCCATTGATGGGGCTCGTGTCTGCATCTTTTGCCCAGGCTTGTGCCATGGCGGGTTGCGTGCAACTGCGGTTGCGACCCCAAAAAGTGCGACGGTCGGTGATGCAGTCGAGCCCGACGATATCTGCATCGGCTTCGGCCAAAAAATGCGCAGCTGACACCTGTGGGTCGCCCTGCAGTCGGGGGCGGCGGCTCAAGAGCAACGCACGCCATGGCGCGTGCCAGGTGGTGTCAATAAACAGGTTTGAAAACGCAGGGTGGGCCTCGTCGGCGAGGGCCTCGGCCAACACCACGTCAAAGCAGGACACCACCTCGAAAGTGACGGCTACCTCCAGCAAATTGGTGATCACGATGGTGCGCAGCTCGGTGTCGTCTTCTGGGCTGACGAGCACGGTGGTCGTTGCCTTGACCTGGTGGGAGGCTGCATCGAACTGAACGCGGTCCGCCATAAAGCAGCAGTTGTAGCGCCACTGTGGGTGTGGGGCAGGGTGCGCGGTGACCGAATACGCCTGAACCTCGCCGCTCGCACGCAGGTAAATAAAACTGCCGTACTCGTCGCGCAGCAAGTCGTCGCGCCAGCGGCTGATGTTGATGCGTGTCTGGCCTTGCTGCCAGCGACTGACCCCCGCGCCGTTGGGCCGCAGCGCCACGCTGTAACGGCCGTTCGACAGCAGGTGTGTGGGCTGCCACTGAGGTGCCTGCGGGTTGATGGCGCGCGACTGAAACGCGCTGCTGGGGGCGTTGTCAGCGGACGCAGGCGTTCTGCGCGGGTTGGCGCTGCTGACGACTTGCTGGGGGCAACGCTCGTGGAGCAAGGTGTCGTAGGCCGCCACCAGTGGCGTTTGTGCAAACCAGCGCTGCGGTGCCTGGCTGCACAGCACATTGCACAGCGCGACCAGCGTCATGCCCTGGTGGTGGGCCATGTAGTTTTTAACGACGCTGAATGTCTCGAGGTGCGGCTGGCGGGCCTCGGTAAAGTCTATGGCGTCCATGAATCCGTACGCACCGCGCGCGTTCAGCCGTTCCATCCGGCGCAGGTTGGCAATCGCGGGCTTCGGGCTCAGCATGGCGGCCAGCATCGTGGCGTAGGGAGCCACCACTTTGTCGCTGGCGGGCGTGCGGCGCAACGCCAGACGCGGCACGCCGAACGGTGAATATTGGTAGGCCAGAGAATGGTCTTGTGCAAAGTAGGCCGATTCAGACACCCCCCAGGGCAGGGCCTGTGCAGCGCCAAAAATCTGTTGCTCCATCACGCCAGCCAGGCTGGACGAATGCAACAGCCCCTGTGGGGGCTCGTGCATCACCAGAGAAGGCATCAGGTATTCAAACATCGACCCGGACCAGGACTTGAGCCCTGGCGTGACACCGCTGGACAAAAATGCGCGGCTCAGGGCAGTCCAGTGGCGGCGCGGTACGTCGCCTTTGGCAATGGCCACAAAGCTGGCCAGCCGCGACTCTGACGCAAGCAAGTCGTAGTAGCTGGCGTCGAGTGTGTGGTCATCGACGCGCAGACCAATGTGAAACAGGTGACGCTTGGCGTTGTACAGGCTGCGAAAGTTCATGCCCATGCACAGGCCCATGCACTGCGCGGCGATCTGCTCGAGCTGCTGCTTTTCGAGCGCGTGGGTGTCGGCCTTGCGTGACAGACTGTTGCAAGCGCCGCTGACCGCCAGCAAGTGGCCCGCCAGGTTACCGCTGTCCACGGTGGACACATAGGCCGGCTGCAGCACTTCCAGCGTTTCGGTTTGGTACCAGTTGTACAGATGCCCGTCATGTTTGGCCATGCGCTCAATGGTGCTAAGCGTTGCCAGCAGGCGGCTGATCAGCTCTGCCGTGCTGATCCAGCCAAAATGGCGCGCGCAGCACACGGCCAGCAGGTACAGACCAATGTTGGTAGGCGACGTGCGGTGCGCCAGTGTGGGCTCCGAATCGACCTGCAGGTTGTCGGGCGGCAGGTGGTTGTCTTGCGGGGTGATGCAGTGCTCAAAAAAGCGCCAGGTGTCGCTCGCAATGACTGTTAGATAAGCGCGCTCTTCAGCGTCAAGCCGCTGGGTCTTGGGCGGCCGTGCTGGCAGGCTCACCCACCAGGCAAAGACGGGTGCCAGTGCCCACAGCCCAAACAAGGCCACAGCTTCGGGGTAAGGGCTGTACAGCAGCGCCAGCAAGGCCAGTGCGATACAGGCCAACGATGTCGCGGCCTGCTGCCGTATGAAGGTGTCCAGCGTGTACTTGGCGGCGGCCTGCGCCTGCGCAGCGGTCGTCCATTGCAGCAAATGCTTGCGGCTGATGGTCATGCGCCAAAGCGCGCGGGCAATCGCATCTGCCTGCAACACGGCTTTGTGAACCAGCTGGGTAAATTGCCATGCCGCCGCGCCAAACGAACGCCACAGCACAGCCATGCCCACATGAAAGAAATGCCGCAGCACAATGCCGCGCCGGGTAGGCACGAGCCCTGCCAGCGCACCCAGCAGTGGCCCGGCCAAAAAAGCGGCCAGCACCACGGCCACTGCTTTTGATAAAGCCATGGCATCGGTAAAGACAAGCCCTACCAGCAAGGCCACAGACGCTGGCACCAGCAGCGAGCGGCGCAGGTTGTCAAACATCTTCCACAGACCCAGGCTGTCAATCCCATTCTTTTTGGCGTGCAGCATCAGCGGCAGCAACTGCCAGTCGCCACGTGCCCAGCGGTGCTGGCGCGAGTCGTCCACGCCTGCGTGGTGGGGGTGGTCTTCGATCAGGACCACATCACTGACGTAAGCGCAGCGGCTGATGCTGCCTTCGAGCAGGTCATGGCTGAGCACCGACTCATCGGCAAAGCGGCGGTCCAGAACGGCATACAGCGCTTTGACGTTCAGCAGTCCCTTGCCAGTAAACGAGCCCAGGCCAAACAGGTCCTGGTACACATCAGACGTGCCGTTGCTGTACGGGTCAAGGCCGCATTGGCCGGCAAACATGGCGTGAAACGGCGAGCATTCGGCCGCCCGCGGCAGCGGCGTGACCACGCGTGGCTGCAAAATGCCGTAGCCACCGGTCACGCGTCTGCTGTTGGCGTCCATGTGCGGCGTGTTCAGGGGGTGCGCCGCGATGGCGACCAGCTCGCGCAAGGCGGTGGGCGGCAGGCCGGTGTCGCTGTCGAGGGTCACGATGTATTGAATGCCGCTGCTAAGCGCCATGCCGTCGGCAAAATAAAACGAGTTGTCAAAGGCGGTGTTGTTGTGCGTGCCCGGAATGTCCGCTGTGGCAATCCATCGCACCAGCGCTTCGAGCTTGCCGCGTTTGCGCTCCCAGCCGATCCATTTGCCTTCGGTGCCGGACCATTTGCGGCCCCGGTGAATCACCAAAAAGCGTGGCACCTGACCGTCGCCAGATGGGTAGTCGGTATTCAATTGGGCCACTTGCACCAGTGCTTCTTTCAACAAGGCGTTGTCAGTGGGCGTGCTGGCTTGGTCGGCATCTGCCCAGTCAGAAAGCAGCGCAAACTGGGCATTGGCCTCCAGACTTGCCAGCCAGTGCAGCTGCAGCCGCTCGGTTAAAGCTTTGATGGCTGCCACGGATGTCAGCATGCATGGCATCACCACCAGCACCCGGTGCTCGGGCGGGATGCCGCTGGAAAAGTCCAGCCGGGACATGGGTTTGATGCGGGTTGACTCTGCAATCACACGGTGAATGACGGCCGCAACTGCTTCAGATGCAGGCCAGGCCATCAGGGCAAAAGCCACCCACTGCATCCAGTCCCAGTCGGCCCAATCATTCAGAGGCCTGTTGACCAGGATCAGCAGCATGGCGGTGCCCAGCAACAAGGCCAGCAGGTAAAGCCGCAAGCGCCATGCGGGCTTGAGCGTGAAGTTCAGACGGACGCTTTTGCCGGTTGCCTGTTTGTGCAGCGTCAAACTTCCAAGCAGCGCCTGATGGCCTGGCCCTATCAGGTGGTAAGCCGCCGTGGCGTGGCTGCTTTGGCCGGAAACTTGAGTCCGGCTCACCACTGCCTTGGCCACTGCCAGCTCGGTTTGCCCACTGTCTCGTGCCACTTTTTCCATCGCCTGCGTGATTTGCTGGCGTGTGCCTTCGCTGTCCAGCACAAAGCTGGGCAGTTGCCGAAGCACCTGCAGCGCGCTGCTGACGGGTTCAATCAACTCGCGCCAATCAACCTGACCGATCAGGCGCAGACTGTTGATGATGTTGCTGATGGTCAGGTTGGTGGACACCTGCAAGGTCTGGCTGTCCGCAATGAGTGTCACCCCGTTAGCACAGTGCAGGTTGATCCAGTACACCAGCATGGCAGATGCATCGGTCGGCTGGTCAGGTATGCGCTGCCACAGCTGGGTTAAAAACCCGCGCTCCAGACCTCTGGCGCGCATGCCAGCCAGCAGCTCGTTCAACTCGTTTTCAGACAGCGCACCACCATGGGGGCCAACTCTTTCGTCCCACACGGCATGAGCGGCTTCACGCGCGGCCTTGCCTTCAGCAATATGGTCAGCCACCCGGCGCAGGTTTTCAAGCAGCACCACCCGCAGGGTGGTCGGTAATGCCCACAGCTCGCCCAGGCTGAGCTGGTTGACCTCCTGATAGGCCTGCAAAAAGGCGGTAAAAAGCGCGGGGTCGAGCACGCTGTCGGTGTGCGCCACATAAGCCCAGGCAATGCCGTACACACGCGGCAGGCCTTCCAGGGGTTTGCCGGTCAGCTTGGGCAGGTCTGCATAGTAGCGGCGCGGCACACCTTCATGGATTTGCTGCAACTGCGCTTCCACCAGGTGAAAGTTGTCCAGCAGCCATTCAGCTGCAGGCGTGACGTACTGGCCGCTCAGCGAGATGGTGGCGATGTAGTCATAGGACTGGCGCAGCGCCGCAATGTTGCCCGGCACGCGTGGGAAAAACGACAGGCTTTCACCCCAGCTTTTGCTGGTGCGCACGGTTTGCGCCTGTGCCAGACTGCGGCCGTGTTCTTCAAAGCGCTGCGTGCCAAACAGCTCGGCACGGATCAGGGGTTCTGGCCCGTCTGCGTTGCTGGTGAGTATGGCTCTGGCGTAAGGGCTGAGGCTGTCCAGCCGGTCTAGTGCTGCGGTTTTCACATCCTCAAACGATGCCAGCTACCGCCAACAGCACGACGGCAAACAAAGCTGCGGTCACCATGCGGCTGAAAACGACAGAGTGCGCCAGCTCAAGCGCTGCATGCAGGCCAAAAAACCGGCTGCGCTTGCTCGCGCAGTGGCTCATGTGCGAGGCCAGAGCCGCGGTGTCGGTGGACACAAAGTCAGTGCGGGGGTCAATGAAGACCGCAGGGGTTGTCAAGGTCGTCATGGTCTGCTCCGGATAAGTCAAGGGCGGCAACATCGCGGCGAACCCTTGGGCAACAGAGATCGCGCGCTTTAGCCTTGGATCCATCCTAAGCAACAACCCCCGGTTTTCGTATCAGACGCCACCGCTCTTGGTGTAGGACGGGGACTTGGCGGCGCCAGTGGTCGCCCCTTGGGGTCATGATGAACCTTGCATTTTCATGAACTGCCCGCCCACGCACTTGTTAGCCAGAAGACACTTTTCACATCCGAAAATGATGTTTTTCAGGGCGTGGCGCCCAGTTTTGAGCCTTTTTGAGCTTGGCTTGCGTGCTAGCATCGTCTTTCCCGACAAGATGACAAACAGGTACGAGGCGACAGACATGCAAGCGACGGACGACACATCAGCACCTTCAGCAGCGAAAAAAACAGTGAAAAAAGTGGTCATCGCCACCCGCGAAAGCCGGTTAGCGCTGTGGCAGGCCGAGCATGTCAAAGCGCTGCTTGAAACGCAGCTTGGCTGGCAGGTGGAGTTGCTGGGCATGACCACAATGGGTGACCAAATTCTGGACCGGTCGCTCAGCAAAGTTGGCGGCAAGGGCCTGTTTGTCAAAGAGCTTGAAGTCGCTTTGCAAGAACGCCGTGCCGACATTGCCGTGCATTCCCTCAAAGACGTACCGATGGACTTGCCAGAAGGCTTTGCCCTGGCCTGCGTGATGACGCGCGAAGACCCGCACGATGCCTTTGTGTCAAACACCTACGCATCGCTTGCCGACTTGCCGCCGGGTGCGGTCGTTGGGACGTCCAGTCTGCGCCGCCTGGTGCTTTTGAAAAGCCTGCGACCCGACCTCAAGATCGAACCGCTGCGCGGCAACCTGGACACGCGCCTGCGCAAGCTCGACGAAGGCCAGTACGACGCGATTGTGTTGGCCGCAGCGGGTTTGAAGCGGCTTGAAATGCCTGAGCGCATTCGCGCCAGCTTTGCGACGACCGACATGCTGCCCGCCGCCGGGCAGGGCGCTTTGGGCATTGAAGTGTGTGCTGACCGTGCGGACTTGCTCGAAGGCCTGAAAACCCTGGCCGACATGCCGACATGGCTGGCCGTGACAGCTGAGCGCACCGTATCGCGCGCCATGGGCGGCAGCTGCTCGATGCCGCTGGCGGCTTTTACCCGTGGGCCAGCGTCTGGCGGGGACAAGGGCATGCTGCTACAAGCGGCTTGGGGTGACCCTGCCAGTATTGAGCTGGGAGCCATCACGCCATTGGTCCATGCGCAAAAGACGGCGGTGGTGAACACCTTTGACGAGGCCGAAGCGCTGGGTGAGGCGGTGGCCGCGCAACTTCGGGCGGGTGGGGCGGTGTGGGCGGCTAACCTGTCATCCTGATGGCCACGTCGGGACGCGTGAGCAGAGTCATCGTCACGCGGCCTGCGCAGGATGCACAGGTTTGGGTTTCCCGGCTGCAGCAAAGCGGATTCAAAGCGCAGGCCTTGCCGCTCATTGAGATTGCGGCAGTCTCACACCCGGCAGACCGTGCCGCGTTGCAGCAGGCCTGGAACACCCTGAACGACTGGACTGCCTGCATGTTTGTCAGTGGCAACGCCGTTGAGCACTTTTTCGCCCCCTTTCAAGTTTCAACAACGGCTTTTGATCCATCAACAGGCGCGCAAGCAGCTGTTGATAAAACAGCACCACAGCTTCCTTCCCATGTGCGTTTTGTGGCGCCCGGCCCCGGCACGGCTGCTGCGTTGCTGGCCGCAGGCGTGCCCGCGAACCAGATCGACGCACCCGCACCAGACGCAGCGCAGTTTGATTCTGAAAGCCTGTGGCAGGTGGTCGGCCAGCGCGACTGGCAGGCTGCCCGGGTATTGATCGTGCGCGGCAAGGGCGAAGCGACTGAAGGGGGCGGTGGCTCGGGCCGCGACTGGCTGGCGCAGCAGTGGCGCGCTGCCGGCAGCAGGGTCGAGTTGGTCAGCAGCTATGAGCGCCGTGCGCCGCAACTGACCAGCCTGCAAATAGAAGCGGCCAAAGCCGCCAGCCAAGACCGCTCGGTCTGGCTGTTCAGCAGTTCTGAAGCCGTGGCCAACCTGACGCAGCAAGCTGGCCTGACGGGCGTCAATTGGCAAAGCGCAAGAGCCATTGCGACCCATCCCCGCATTCAGGCTGCTGCCCTTCAGGCAGGCTGGGGTGTTGTGCAGCCGTCACGCCCGGCTTTGCCTGACATCGTGCAGGCGCTTGCCTCGATAGAATCGACGCAACCATGAGCGATCACCCCACAGAAAAATCAGCAACACCGACGGAACACGGACCCGCAACGCAAGCGAGCGCCTTCACAGTGCCTAAAAAGCTGGCCTACGCGGTGCTGGCGGTGGGCGCGGCAGCCTTGCTGGTCAGCGGTTTGCTGTGGCAAAAGTTGACCAACATCCAGGAAGAGCTGGCCAGGCGCAGCCTGGATGCGGGCGCGCAAGCGCTTGAGGCCCGCACCTTGGCCAAGGCGGCGCAAGACGGCACGCGCGACCTGGCCGCCCGCCTGACCTTGCAGGAAAACCGCATCAGTGAGGTGAGTTTGCAGCGCGCGCAGCTGGAAGAGCTGATGCAAAGTTTGTCACGCTCGCGCGATGAAAATCTGGTGGTAGACATTGAGTCAGCCTTGCGGTTGGCCCAGCAGCAAGCCCAGCTGACAGGCAGCCCGGTGCCGCTGCTGGCCGCGCTGGCATCGACCCAGCAGCGTTTGCAACGCGCCGCGCAACCACGCTTGAGCCCGCTGATGCGCGCCATGGCCAAAGACACCGACCGCATCAAGGCCGCCAGCCTGACCGACGTCCCTGCGCTGATGATCAAGATTGACGAGCTGAGCCGGATGGCCGATGAACTGCCCGTGGCCAACGGTGTTCCCAATGCCGCGTCTGTGGCTGCAGCAGCCCGGCCCGCGGAAGTGCCTGCCAAACCACCAGAGTCTCAAGGCAGCCCGACATGGCGGGGCTGGTTTGACATGCAATATGCCAAAACTGCGGCACGCAGTGTCCTCAATGCCCTGCACGAAGAAGGTCGCAAGCTGCTGCGCGTCAGTCGCATTGAGCAGCCCGAGGCGGCCCTGATGTCCCCAGAGCAGTCGTTTTTCTTGCGTGAAAACCTCAAGCTGCGCCTGCTGAACGCGCGTTTGGGTCTGCTGGCCCGGCAGACCGACGCAGCGCGCGCAGACCTGGCCAACGCCGGCACCTGGCTGGGCAAGTATTTTGATCCGGCATCGCGCAAAACCCAGGCCGCGGTGCAACTGCTTCAGCAAGTTCAGAGCCAGCTGAAAACCAGCGAGCTGCCGCGCCTGGACGACACCATGGCAGCGCTGGCGACAGCGGCGGCTGGCCGCTAACAGGGGCCTGACATGCGCGCTGCTTTCTGGCTTCTGGCTCTCTTTGTGATTGCGGTTGCGACCGCTTTGTTTGCGGGCAACAACCAGGCCGTGGTGAGTATTTTCTGGCCGCCCCATCGGCTCGATGTGTCCTTCAACCTGGCCATATTTTTGCTGGCCGGTTTTTTTGTGGTTGTTTATCTGGCGCTGCGCGCGCTGTCGGCTGTTGCCACCCTGCCTACTGAGGCCAGGGCCTGGCGCGCCCAGCAAAAAGAGCGTGCCATGTACGGCGCGCTGATGGATGCGCTGGCGCACCAGTTGGCGGGGCGCTACATTCGCGCCACCAAATCGGCACAAAACGCCATCGCACAAGAAAAAAGTCTGTCCCAACTGGCTCAAGACACCGGTCAGGTGCCAGGCTACAGCGTCAGCCGAGCCAGCCAGTTGAAATCACTGGCGCATCTGCTGGTGGCTGAAAGCGCGCAGGCGCTGCAAAACAAGGCGCTGCGCGACCAGCATTTGCAATCCGCCTTGCAAAGCTCGGCCCCGCGCCATGCGCAGGAAGTGCGCGAAGGCGTGCAATTGCGGGCGGCCCGCTGGGCGCTTGACGACAACGACCCCCGTTCTGCGCTCGACGCGCTGGCGCAGCTGCCCCAAGGCGCCAGCAGGCGCACACTGGCCCTGCGCATGAAGTTGCGCACCACCCGGCAACTCCGGCAAACGGCGCAGTCGCTGGAAACCGCGCGCCTGCTTGCCAAGCACCGCGCGTTCTCTTCGGCGGCAGCGCAAAGCATTGTGCGCGGCCTGGGGCTGGAACTGCTCAGCGAAGCGCATGATCCGGCCCAGCTTGAGCTGGCCTGGGCGGCGCTTGACGATAACGAGCGGGCGATGCCTGAACTGGTAGTGCACGCCGCTGCGCGCCTGATGGCGCTGCATGGTGACGCAGCGCTGGCACGCAGCTGGTTGCTACTGGTCTGGGAGCAAGCCATGCAAACAGGATCCGTGTTGAGCGACAGCTTGCGCATCAAGCTGATTGGCGTGCTGGAGCCGGGGCTAGATTCGCTTGACGCTGCCTGGCTGGCCCGGATTGAAGCTGCGCAGGGCAGCCGACCGCGAGATGCCAATGTGCAGTATCTCGCCGGTATGGCGGCCTTGAGCCGCCAGCTTTGGGGCAAGGCGCGCCAGGGGCTGTCGCTGGCGGTGCTCGGCTTGCAGGATGCAGACCTTCACCGCAGTGCCTGGCGGGCTCTGGCTGTTCTGGCCGAGCAGCGTGGTGATGCCGCCGCCGCCGCCGAGGCTTACAAGCAGGCAGCGCTGCGCTAGCACGCTTGTCAAAACGATGGCTTGTGCTGTCCTGTAGCCCTCACGCTGCAAGCGACGACCATGCCGATTTGACCTTCGGGCGACTGCGTTTCTTGAGGTAAAAGAACCCGTGTTGATCAACACATGGATCCATGCTGCTTGCCGTTGCTGACGACGCGCCAGATGACCGGTAACGCAAGGGTTGGCCTGTTCCATCACCAGCATCACAACATCACGCCCATTAAAAAGCCCGTCACGACAGTTGCCGGACGGGCTTTTGTGGGGGTGCTACTGCTTAGGCAGCCGGCTTGTCAAAGGGCAGTTCCACCGCACGCAAGTCGCGGCGGGTTTCAACCAGCACCAACGGACCTTCATTGGACACCATCACGGGTGCTCGCTCACGCGGCACATGTGCCGGTTTGGCCTCGGCAGCAATGGCGGCCTGCGCCTCTGCTATCTTGCCCGCGTCCGAGTTGATCCACTGAAGGCCGGAGCCCTGTGCGACCTGAACCAGGTCTTGCAAGGGCAAGTCATAAGCCTTAACCTTGGGCAGGCCGCTGGCAGCCGATGCAAGGGCTGGCGAAGGCGAGGGTGCGGGCGTGCTTTGGGGTGTGTGTGCTGGCACTGCAGGCAGAGCCGCATCAGCGGTGACAATAGCCGAGCCAACTGGCGCTGTAGATGCTACAAATTCAGGAGCTACTGGCGCGGGAATTTGCTGGTCTGCAGCCTCATTTGATGCCTGGTGTTCAGTCAAGGCAGCGGCCTCAGCACCGGTTTCACTGCGCTCAGAACCTTCAGCGCGCTCGCGGCGATCGCGGCCGTAACGGTCACGGCTGCGGCGCTCGCGTGGCGCACGTTGTGGATTGGCCTGATCACCCGTTGTGTTGCCTTCAGCAGGGGCATGAACGTCTCTGCTGACGGATGGCTCAGCCGGCGCGTCACCCGATGGCTGGCGATCTTCACGCGGCGCATCTTGAGAGTCGGTGCGTGACTCTGCGCGTGGCTCACCACGGCGGTCATTTCGGCGACCGCGATCGCCACGCTCTCGGCGCGGCGCTTCCTGGCCCGCCGCGTCTGCTGCCCCGCCACCCATGGCGGCAGCCATGGCGGCTTTGTTGGCCAGTGCAATGTCTTGCTCGGTGGCATCCGCCGATGGGCGCGGCTCGTTGCTTCGCTCACCGCGTTCACGGCGTGGACGCTCCTGGCGACCGCCTTCGCGTGGCTCACGCGGCTCGCGCGGTGGGCGCGGCTCGCGTGGCTCCTGACCTTCAGCGCGTTGTTCGCCGCGCTGGTCATTGCGTGGTTCACCGCGCGGCTCAGCGCCCCGCGCATCAGGACCACGTTCCCGGCGCTCGTTGCTTCTACCCTCACCCCGGCCCTCGCCGCGACCTTCCGAACGGTCACCGCGCTCGCCTCTGGCGCGGCCGCCACGGCGGCCATCACGGCCACCGCGTTCGCCGCGGCCATCGCGGGCAGCGTCACGGCGTGCGTCGCCTTCACGGTCATCTTTTTTCACATCACCGGCCGGCGCGGCGATCGGTTTGGCGGGCTCATCAGCGCCGCCAAACAAAGCTTTGAGCCAGCCGAAAAATCCCTTTTCCGCTGGCGCTACTTGTGCCGGTGTTGCAGCGGGTGCTGCCTTGGCGGCCACGTCAGGTTTGGCTTCAGCCTTGACCGGGGCGGCAGGTGCCAGGGGTTCGTGGGCATCTGGCAACACGCCCTTGATCACAGGCTCTTGCTTGTTGTGCTTTTCCTGGCTGCGACGGGTGACCAGCGTCGGGTCTTCCATTTCTTCGGCCATCTTGTAGCTGGCTTCGATGTTGTCCAGGCGCGGGTCGTCGTGCTTCAGGCGTTCCAGGCGGTAGTTCGGTGTTTCCAGCGTTTTGTTTGGCACCAGCAGCACGTTGATGCGCTGCTTCATTTCGATTTTGCTGATTTCTGAGCGTTTTTCATTCAACAAGAAAGACGCCACATCCACCGGCACCTGGCACAACACCGAGGCCGTGCTGTCTTTGAGGGACTCTTCCTGAATGATCCGCAAGATCTGCAAGGCAGAGCTTTCGGTGTCGCGGATATGGCCAGAGCCACCGCAACGCGGGCAGGGGATGGACGCGCCTTCGCTCAGCGTAGGGCGCAGGCGCTGGCGGCTCATCTCCATCAGGCCAAACTTGCTGATGGTGCCGAACTGGACTCTGGCGCGGTCTTGGCGCAGTGCATCACGCAGGCGGTTTTCAACATCGCGGCGGTTGCGTGACTCTTCCATATCAATAAAGTCAATCACCACCAGGCCGCCCAGGTCACGCAGGCGCATCTGGCGGGCCACTTCGTCAGCGGCTTCCAGGTTGGTTCGGGTCGCGGTTTCCTCAATGTCGCCGCCCTTGATAGCGCGCGCCGAGTTGACGTCGACGCTGACCAGCGCCTCGGTCTGGTCAATCACGATGGCGCCGCCAGACGGCAACTGCACGGTGCGGGCATAGGCCGACTCGATCTGGTGCTCGATCTGGAAACGGCTGAACAGCGGTGCGTCGTCGCGGTAACGCTTGACGCGGTGCTCATGCTCGGGCATCACATGCGCCATGAACTGCTTGGCCTGCTCGTACACGTCGTCGGTGTCAAACAAGATGTCGCCGATGTCGCTGTTGAAGTAATCGCGAATCGCACGGATGACCAGGCTGGATTCCTGATAAATCAGGAACGCGCCCTTGCCGCCCTTGCCGGCGCCTTCAATGGCCGTCCAGAGCTTGATCAGGTAGTTCAGGTCCCACTGCAGTTCTGGGGCGCTGCGGCCAATGCCGGCGGTTCGGGCAATGATGCTGGAGCCCTGCGGGTACTCCAGCTGGTCCATGTTTTCTTTCAGCTCGGCCCGGTCTTCGCCCTCGATACGGCGGCTCACGCCACCACCGCGCGGGTTGTTGGGCATCAGCACCACATAGCGGCCGGCCAGCGATACAAAGGTCGTCAGGGCTGCACCCTTGTTGCCGCGCTCTTCTTTTTCGACCTGAACCATCAGTTCCTGGCCCTCGCGGATCACATCATTGATGCGGGCCTGGCTGACCGACACACCTGGTGCAAAGTAGTTGCGCGAGATTTCCTTGAACGGCAAAAAGCCGTGGCGGTCTTCGCCGTAATCCACAAAACAGGCTTCCAGCGATGGCTCAACCCGGGTCACCACCGCTTTGTAGATGTTTCCTTTGCGCTGTTCGCGCCCTTCAATTTCAATTTCGTAGTCGAGGAGTTTTTGTCCGTCAACAATCGCCAAACGGCGCTCTTCTGCCTGGGTGGCATTGATCAGCATGCGTTTCATGTGCGTACTCTTTCATCATCATTTCAACAGCTCAAAATGAGCCAACGATGCCAAAGCAGACGCTGTGCGAACGTGGGGAATTGCCGGAGAGCTTTGTAGCCAACTGGCCGACTGAAAAATCAGTCAGGCAGGAGCTTGAAGCGTAGGCGCGTGGATGGGGTGAGCAGGAGTCCGAATGAACGAAACAAGCTTTGCTATTGTATTGGTAGCTGCTTGTGCACGTGAAACAGGGGCTGCAGGCTGATTCGTGCCTAAAAACGGGGCTAAAAAGCACCGCAGGCAGAAGGTGATCAGGTTGTACAGCGTTGTCATTGAAGTGCTATCGGTCAAAAAAGGCTTTTATCTCACCAAGATCCGCAGGCAGCCCCTGAATGCAAGGAGGCTACCCGCTTGGGTATTCCGTAGTTTGTTTCGCAAAACGTCGACTCGTTTCCCGGTGTCAACCCGCTTTGGCGGAGTCACAGGTGTTTGCATCGACCTTCTGGTGCTGTGTGATCAAGCTTCTCATGGGCCTTTTCAGGCTGGTTTGATGGGCGTGGACTAAACTCCAAGCAAATCAACAACTTAACGAACACAACGCCAGTGAAATCTATTATAGGGGCAGCTTCAGCCAGCGGGACGAGTTTAAATCCGGCGGCCACTTTTGTCACCGTGGACGAAGACTATGCAGGGCAGCGGTTGGACAATTTTTTGATCCGGCAGCTCAAAGGCGTCCCCAAAACGCATGTTTACCGCATCATTCGCAGTGGCGAGGTGCGCGTCAACAAGGGCCGGGCGCAGGCCGATACCCGGGTGGAAACGGGGGACATTGTGCGTTTGCCGCCGGTCCGCACATCTGAACGAGCCGACCAAAAAGCCGTTGCGATTCAAGCGGCGCAAGAAGTCGTGCGCCACGGCGCCATGTCCAGCGTCGGCGGGTTTGCCCCAGCAGCTGAATTTCCCATCTTGTTTGAAGACGACTTTGTGCTGGCCATCGACAAGCCCGCTGGCGTGGCGGTGCATGGCGGCAGTGGGGTGAGTTTTGGCGTGATTGAGCAACTGCGAATGGCGCGGCCCGAGGCCGACTTTTTAGAGCTGGTGCATCGTCTGGACCGCGAAACCAGCGGTGTGTTGCTGATTGCCAAGCGGCGCATGGCCTTGAAGCTGCTGCAAGAGCAATTCAGGGAGCGCGAAACCGACAAGGTCTATCTGGCGCTGGTCAAAGGGGCCTGGCCTGCCAATCAGCGGGTGATTGACAAGGCGCTGCATAAATACGAAGCACCCAACGGTGAAAGGCGGGTCAGGGTTGTGGCCAACGACCACCCGGACGGCCTGCGTTCAATCACGCTGGTCAAGGTCAAATCGACTTTTGACAATGGCGCGTTTACCTTGCTCGAGGTCACCATCAAAACCGGGCGGACCCACCAGATCCGGGTGCACCTGGCCGATGCAGGCCACCCCATTGCGGGGGACGACAAATACGGCGACTTTGAGCTCAACAAATTACTGCAAAAACCAAATGCCCAGACACCCAGCCTGAAACGCATGTTTTTGCACGCCTGGAGTTTGAAATTCAACCATCCCAAACTGCGCAAAGTGGTGCATCTGCAGGCTGAGTTGCCGCCAGAATTGCAGCAGTTTTTACCTGCTTCAATCCCCCTCACGCCATGACATCCCGAAATTTCGACCTCATTGCCTTCGACTGGGACGGCACGCTGTTTGATTCCACCAAAATCATCGTGCGCTGTATTCAGGCCGCCGTCAAAGATGTGGGCGGCACCGTGCCGACTGACGAGGCCGCCGCCTATGTGATTGGCCTGGGACTGGCGCAGGCACTGGCGCATGCTGCGCCTGATGTGCCGCGCGACAAATACCCGGTGCTCGGTGAACGCTACCGTTACCACTACCATTTGCATGCGCATGATGTGAGCCTGTTTGACGGTGTGTTGCCGCTGCTGGCCGCGCTGAAGGCCCGCGGCCATTTGCTGGCTGTCGCTACCGGCAAGTCGCGCCATGGGCTTGACGAAGCTTTGCAAACTGTTCAGCTCAAAGGCGTGTTTGATGCCTCGCGAACGGCCGATAAGACCGCTGGCAAGCCAGACCCGAAGATGCTGCACGAGCTGATGGCCGAGTTGGGTATTGCCCCCAAGCGCACCCTGATGGTGGGCGACACCACGCATGATCTGCAAATGGCGCTGAATGCAGGGTGCCCGAGCTTGGCGGTGAGCTATGGCGCGCACGCCCCAGATGCGTTTGCCGCACTTGGGCCGCTGCACATCGCCCATTCAGTGCCAGACATGCATGACTGGCTGCTTGCCAACGGCTGATAAAGAGGGTTCAGGCATGGACGATTTGCAGCCCCTTTGCAATTCCAGTGATCTGGCTGAAGGCGGTCAGGCGGTGCCTTTTGATGTGGTCTATGCAGGCCAGACCTGCCGGGCGTTTGCTGTCAGGTTCAAAGGCCGGGCGCATGCCTACCTGAACCGCTGCACACACGTGGCGATGGAACTGGACTGGCAGCCCAACCGGGTATTTGACGCCACTGGTCAGTGGCTGCTGTGTGCCAGCCACGGCGCGGCTTATGTGCCCGACAGTGGCCAGTGCGCGGGCGGGCCTTGCCAGGGCGGGCTGGTCAAAATCCATCTTGTCGACAAAGACGGTGTCGTTTGTTGGCAAACGGCTTACAACCTCAAACCGCCGGCCTTTTGATAAAACCATAAACTACCGCATGACTGAAAACAATCGCCCAGACTCTGAAAACCAATCGTTTGATGCTGAGAATGCCTCGAAAATTCGATCCAATATGCCCTCAGACCAATCTAAACCTGGGCCAGATGCTCCTGAAATAGTAGCTCCTAAAAAATCAAAAGCGGACCCGATAGACACGCCAGGCTGGGAGCGCAATACCCTTGAAAGGCTGGCTTTTGCATCCCTGAACGAGCAAAAGGCCACGCGCCGCTGGAAAGCCTTTGTCCGGATGTCCTGGCTGCTGTTTTTTGTGGTGCTGGTCTGGATGGCCTTGCACCGGGGCACGCCCGCGACCAGCGCCAGCGCGCCGCACACCGCAGTCGTTGAGATCAAAGGCGAAATCGCCGCCGGATCCGATGCCAGCGCCGAGTTCATCAATGCCGCTTTGAAGGCCGCTTTTGAGGACGATGGCGCCAAAGCGGTCGTGCTGCTGATCAACTCCCCCGGCGGCAGCCCGGTGCAGGCCGGCATGATGAACGACGAAATTCGCCGCCTGAAAGCCAAACACAAAAAGCCGGTCTACGCCGTGGTGGAAGAAACCTGTGCTTCGGCGGCTTACTACATTGCCGTGGCGGCAGACCAGATTTTTGTCGACAAAGCCAGCATTGTTGGCAGTATTGGCGTGCTGATGGATGGTTTTGGTTTTACCGGGCTGATGGACAAGCTGGGTGTTGAGCGCCGACTGTTGACAGCTGGCGAAAACAAGGGCTTTTTAGATCCTTTCAGCAAGCAAACTGACAAGCAGCGCGAGTTTGCCTTGACCATGCTCAACCAGATTCACCAACAGTTCATCAGCGTCGTCAAAGCCGGGCGCGGCGTACGCCTGAAAGAAACACCAGAAATGTTCAGCGGCCTGTTCTGGACCGGTCAGCAAGCCATTGAACTGGGCCTGGCCGACAAACTGGGTACGCTCGAATACGTGGCACGCGAAGTGGTCAAACAAGAGGATATCGTTGACTACACCCGCCGTGACAACGTGGCCGAGCGCCTGGCCAAAAAGTTTGGTGCGGCCGTGGGCGAAGGCGCGATCAAGGCCGTCAGGGCCTTACCCGCCATTCGCTGATCAACTTGCCGGATTGTCTTTGCTTCAGGACATCAGCGTCCGATACAAAAAACCGTTGGCAAACCCAGCGGCGGCGCCGGTTTGTCCTGTTTCCACTTGGCAACTGTGGTGCTTTTGCTCCAGGCGTTGTCCAAAGTCAGGCCGCAACTGACGGCCAGCCGTGTGTTGCCTTGCAGGGTTTGCAGCAGGGCCTGTAGCAAGGCCGCGTTGCGGTAAGGCGTTTCAATAAAAATCTGCGTCTGGCCAGTTTTCAAGGCCACAGACTCCAGCGCTTTGATGCGCAGACTGCGCTCACCGCCGTCTTGCGGCAGGTAGCCGACAAAGGCAAAGTTTTGACCGTTCAGGCCACTGCTGGCAAGCGCAAGCATCAGTGACATGGGGCCTGTCAGCGCGACCACTTCAATGCCCAAATCGTGCGCGGCACGCACGACCGATGAGCCTGGGTCGGCAATGGCAGGCATGCCGGCTTCGCTGACCAGACCCATGTGCCGTCCTTCCATGGCGGCCATCAGCATGGGCCTGGCGTCAAAGTTGCCGGTGTGATCGCCTTTTTTATGCACCTCGCGCGGCAACTCTGTGATGAGCAGGGCCTGCACGGGCTGGCTCAGCGGCATCAGCTCGCCGATCCGTTTGAGGTAAGCGCGTGTACTTTTGGCGTTTTCGCAAATCCAGCATGGCAGTTGTGCGGCAATCGTCATCGTGGCAAGCGGCATCACGTCGGTGAGCGGCGCCTGGGCTTCACAGCCAAAGTCCAGTGGCGCGGGCACGAGGTAAAGCTTTCCTTTGGGGTTGCTCATGTGGCCGCCTTGGCTGACAGCAGTGAAATACCCGCTGCCCGGAGCATCTGGCAGGTTCTGATGAGTGGCAGGCCAATCAGGGCCGTGGGGTCGTCGCTGTCGATGGCGTCCAGCAAGGCAATGCCCAAGCCTTCGCTTTTGGCGCTGCCTGCGCAGTCGTAGGGCTTCTCGATCTGAAGGTAGTTTTCAATCTCATCGTTTGTGAGATGGCGAAATCTCACCCGCACAGCCGCCAAGCTGCTTTGCTCGAAACCGGTTTCCAGGCAGACCACCGCCACGGCGGTCTGAAACACCACGGTTTGCCCCCGCATGTGGCGCAGTTGCGCGACAGCCTTGTCGTGTGTGCCGGGTTTGCCCAGACTGAGCCCGTTCAAATCAGCCACCTGGTCTGAACCAATCACCACGGCTTGCGGAAATCGAACGGCCACGGCCCGGGCTTTGGCCAATGACAGGCGCTTGGCCATCTCGTTGGGTGCTTCCCCCGGCAATGGGGTTTCCTCCACATCGGGAGCGGCCACGTCAAACGGGATGTGCAGTCGGGCCAACAATTCACGCCTGTAGGCGGAGGTTGATCCCAAAATCAGCGTGCGGCTTTTGGAGAAGGTGATGGTCATGCGGTGATTCTCTTACACTGCTGACATGACCCGACAGCAAGCCTTGCACAGCCTCAACCTGCAAACCCTGGCAACCAGCGGTGTACCGCTGGTTGAAACTACGCCGCTACACAATTTGGAGCGCCTCGCACAGGAATCCATTGGGCCGGCGCCAGACGCGATCGTCAACTGGCAGGCTTTGGCCGAGCTTCGCGCAGGCTCGACCGGCCAAACAGACATGTGGCTGCATCTGCAGGCCGAGGCGTCTGTGCCGCTGACCTGTCAGCGTTGTATGGCCGTTGCCCAGACGCCTTTGCAGGTGAACCAGTGGTACCGATTCGTGGCCACTGAAGAGATTGCCATGGCGCAAGATGATGCGTCGCAGGAGGATTTGCTCGTCATGACGCCGCAGTTTGACCTGTTGGCGCTGCTCGAGGACGAGCTGCTGATGGCGCTGCCGCTGGTGCCCATGCACGGCGAATGCCCGGTATTGCCAGCCTTTAGCGCGGGAGCCATTGATGTGCCTGACGATGGCCCTGGCAAACCGAATCCGTTTGCCGCGCTGGCCCAGTTAAAGAAAAGGTGACCAGCCAGTCCTGGTCGTGTCTCTTGGGGTTGGCTTCCCATGCGCGGCTAACCGCGCTATAATCAAAGGCTTCGCGCGCATGGCAAGCGTGCAATTTACCAACTTTTTACACGTGCAGTGAATACCATCACTGTTCGATCAGGAGCTCATCATGGCTGTTCAACAGAACAAGAAATCACCGTCCAAGCGCGGTATGCACCGCTCACACAATGCCCTGACCGTGCCGGGCATCGCTGTGGAGTCCACCACCGGCGAGACCCATTTGCGTCACCATATCAGCCCTACCGGCTTTTACCGTGGCCGCAAGGTGCTGAAAACCAAATCAGAAGCGTAATTCATCGCTTCAATAACGTGCGACGCACACCCGAAGGCCCGCTTTATCTGCGGGCTTTTCTTTTGTTGACATCTAAACCAACGATCACCCCGGTCTCACCATGATCAGGATAGCAGTCGATGCCATGGGTGGAGATTTTGGTCCAGCGGTCACCGTCCCGGCCAGTCTGGCATTTTTGGAAGGGCATACGGAAGCTTCCCTGACCTTGGTCGGTCAATTAGACGTACTGCAAAAGCACCCGCAGTTCAGCCAACTTCAGGCGCATGCACGATGCCACGTCGTTGCTGCCGCGGAGGTCGTCTCCATGGACGATCCGATTGAAATTGCCCTGCGGCGCAAGAAGAACTCGTCCATGCGGGTGGCGATCAATCAGGTCAAAGACGAGGCAGCCCAAGCGGCAGTATCTGCCGGCAACACCGGGGCACTGATGGCGATTGCCCGCTATGTGCTCAAAACAATGGACGGTATTGATCGGCCCGCCATCGCCACTCAGCTGCCCAATGCCATGGGTGGTGCCACCACCGTACTGGATCTGGGTGCCAACGTCGACTGCACAGAAGATCATTTGCTGCAATTTGCTGTCATGGGATCGGCTCTGGTGGCGGCCATTTCGAACAATCCTTCGCCCAGCGTGGGGCTTCTCAATATTGGTGAAGAAGCGATAAAAGGCAGTGAAGTGATCAAAAAAGCCGGTGAACTGCTTCGATCTGCCGCTAAATCTGGCGATTTGAATTTCTATGGCAACGTCGAAGGCAATGACATTTTCAAAGGGACGACGGACATCGTGGTGTGTGATGGTTTTGTGGGAAATGTCGCCCTCAAGACCAGTGAAGGTTTGGCCAGCATGATCGGCAGTTTCATGAAAAAAGAGTTTTCTCGCAATATTTTCACGAAAATTGCGGCCATCGTTGCTTATCCCGTACTAACTGCGTTTAAAAACAGAATGGACCACAGGCGCTACAACGGCGCTGCCTTGCTGGGTTTACAGGGCCTGGTCTTTAAAAGCCACGGCTCGGCAGATGTGTTTGCCTTCGAGCGTGCGCTCAATCGTGCCTACGATGCAGCCAGCAACAGGCTGCTGGATCGGGTGCGTGAGCGCATCGCACATGCGGCGCCCATTCTGGTGGCGGTCTCTGTCGAGCACAAAACTGAACCGAGCCTGCAAGCTGCAAAAGAAGCAGTCGCGTTACATTAGGCGATACTTTTCGCATCTCTTCACGTTCCTGTTCTTTTGATGGCACCTTATTCACGCATTACCGGGACCGGCAGCTACCTGCCGCCACAGCGGTTGACCAACGCCGATTTGGCAACACGCCTTGCAGCAACAGGCGTCGAAACGTCCGACGAATGGATTGTGGAGCGCACCGGCATCCATGCCCGCCACTTCGCGGCACCTGACGTGTCGTGCAGTGACCTTGGATTTGAGGCGGCGAAAAATGCCCTGCAAGCTGCTGGTTTGCAAGCCAGCGACATCGACCTCATCATCGTGGCAACCTCAACGCCAGACATGGTGTTTCCTTCAGCCGCCTGCATTTTGCAGAGCAAGCTGGGCATCGCTGGTTGTCCGGCTTTTGACATTCAGGCGGTTTGCAGCGGGTTTGTCTACGCGCTGACCGTCGCTGACGCGATGATCAAAACCGGGGCTGCCAGCAAGGCGCTGGTGATTGGTGCCGAGGTTTTCTCCCGCATCCTTGACTTTTCAGACCGCACCACCTGCGTGCTGTTTGGCGATGGTGCAGGCGCTGTGGTGCTTGAAGCATCCGATACACCCGGCATTCTGGCCAGCGATTTGCACGCCGACGGCAAACATGTGGGCATTTTGTGTGTTCCGGGCCATGTGTCGGGCGGCAAGATCATCGGTGACCCGTTGCTCAAAATGGATGGTCAAGCCGTGTTCAAGTTGGCTGTCGGCGTTCTTGAAAGTGCGGCCCGTGCTGCCCTGGCAAAAGCCAACATGACGGATCAAGACATTGACTGGCTGATTCCGCATCAGGCGAATATTCGCATCATGCAAAGCACGGCCAAAAAGCTCAAGCTTCCCCTCGAAAAACTCATCGTGACCGTGGACCAGCACGGCAACACCTCAGCGGCTTCAATTCCGCTGGCGCTGGATGCGTCAGTGCGCAGCGGCAAAATTAAAAAAGGTGACACGCTGATGCTCGAAGGCGTGGGCGGTGGCTTTACCTGGGGCGCAGTTCTTCTCAATTATTGAGATGCAATCCCTGACGAGAATTGGCAACCGCAAGCGCAGCCTGATTTTTGCGGGTTTGACGCTCATCGCCATTGCCGCTGCGGGCTACAAAATAGCTCGCCGGGAGCCAGCGCCAACTTTTGTTCCACCATCCGTCAAGGCCCTGCCGTCACATGGCCACCATGCTTTTGCTGGCCAACCTTTGCAGCATGAGCCGCAATTTGTCTCCAGCCAGCCTGGTCAGGCTGTGCATGCTCCTTCGGTTGTCGAACTCAAAGATGGCAGTTTGCGGGCGGTATGGTTTTCAGGTTCTCGGGAAGGTGCAGGGGATGTCACCGTACAAACCGCTGTCATGAACGCTGCCACGGGCCAGTGGGGCGGCGAGACAACACTGGTTGACCGCCAGCAATTGCAGCGTGGTTTGTGGCGCTACATTAAAAAAATCGGAAACCCAGTCATTGCACGCCTACCCGACGGCTCACTTCATTTGTGGATGGTCAATGTGTCACTCGGCGGATGGGCCGGCAGTGCGATCTCTTGGACGCGCTCTGTGGACGACGGTGCGACCTGGAGCGCCCCCAGGCGACTGGTGACCTCGCCTTTTTTGAATATCAGCACACTCGTCAAAGCTGCGCCTGTGGCAATGGCCGATGGCTCGGTTGGTTTGCCGGTCTATCACGAGTTCATCACCAAGTTTGCCGAGGTATTGCACATCAGCGCCCAAGGCCAGGTGACGGATAAAACGCGGATCCCCGGCAGTCATTCCAGCTTGCAGCCCGTCGTGTTGGTCGCCAGCCCGGTCAAGGCCAATGCCTATATGCGGGCCGGCCAGGGCGGCCGGGTGGTCATGTCTGCCACGAACGATGCGGGTCAAACCTGGGTGCCAGCCCGGTCGCTGAACCTGCCCAACCCTGACTCCGCAATAGCGGGTCTTGTCGCCAGCTCGGGTGACAAGTGGCTTGCGTTAAACCCGACCGCTGCGGGTCGCCCATCGCTGGCGCTGCTCAAGGCCACCAGCGACGGCAGTTTTGACACCGCCAAGACGCTGTTTGTGGAGGGTTCCGCCGAAGCATCACAGGCGGGCAATAGCCTGACGATCGCCGATCACTCGGCTTTGTTGGGCCGTGAACTCAAGGCGCAAGGCGCGAGCGATGCAGATATTCAGGCCTACATCGGTAGTGCGGCAAGGCAGCTGTGTGGCCCATCGACCTGTGCAAAAGAGTTTTCATACCCGTTCTTGCTGCAAACGCGAGACGGCGCCATCCACCTGGTTTACACATGGCATCGCAGCCGCATCAAACATGTCCGGATGGACCATGCCGTCCTTGACTGATGCGTTTGCCTTGCTCGGCATCAGTGTGGTGCTGTGTGCCGGACTGATCGCATTGCTGGGTGCGCGGCGCGGCGCGGATGGACGAGCGATGTGGGTCAAAGTGCTGGCCGGGTTTTGTTTTGTGCTGCTGTGGATACCGGCTGGCGTGTCCGGCATACCCGTTGTGGCTTATGTCAGGGGCGTCACCGGCGATGTGAGCATCTGTCTGGTGATGCTGGCGGTCTGGCGTATTTGCCAACTGGCGCTGAATTGGCATGCCATCCCCAAGCGCGAGCAAACAGCGGTGATGTCATTGCTTGCTGTGGCGGCCTTGTTTCTTTATCCGCTGGCATTGGGTTGGGGTGACTGGGACGCCTATCGCCCGGGTTGGGGTTCATGGGGCATGCTGCTGACCTTGCTGGCACTGTGTGCGGTTTGCTGGGTTCAAGGCTTGCGACTCGCGCCTGCGCTGATGGTGATGGCGCTGCTGGCCTGGAGCTTTGGTTTGTTGGAATCAGGCAATCTGTGGGACTATTTGCTGGACCCCTGGTTGTCGATGTATGCGCTGTGTTTTGTTTTCATAAAATGCTTGCAAACAGCATACAGACGCTGGCGTTAATTGGAGATTTTGTTGAAACCATTTGCTTTTGTATTTCCGGGTCAAGGCTCTCAATCGGTCGGTATGTTGGATGCTTGGGGCGATCACCCTGCGGTCGCCCAAACATTGCAAGAGGCATCTGATGCGCTGGGGCAGGATGTGAGCCGATTGATTAAAGAGGGCCCCAAAGAAGAGCTGGCGCTGACGACCAATACGCAGCCCGTGATGTTGGTGGCGGGTGTTGCGGCTTACCGGGTGTGGATGGCCGAGGCAGGTGTGGCGCCGGCTTGCGTTGCCGGGCATTCGCTTGGCGAATACGCAGCTTTGGTGGCCAGCGGCGCATTGACATTGACGCAAGCCGCGCCGCTGGTGCGCTTTAGGGCCCAGGCCATGCAAGACGCCGTGCCCGTAGGCGCAGGTGCGATGGCAGCCATTTTGGGTTTGGATGCTTCGAAAATAATAGCTGTTTGCGCAGGTATTACTGGGGCTACCGCAGAGTTTGGTTTGCAAAATGGCGAAGTGGTGGAGGCTGTTAATTTCAACGATCCGCTGCAAACCGTGATTGCAGGCAGCAAGGCCGCCGTTGACAAGGCCTGCGAACTGCTCAAAGCCGAAGGTGCCAAACGCGCCTTGCTGCTTCAGGTCTCCGCGCCATTTCACTCCAGCCTGATGAAGCCCGCTGCCGAAAAGCTTCAAGAAAAACTGGCGCAAACCTCCTTCGCCGCCCTGCAGATTCCGCTGATCAACAATATTGACGTGGCGGTGCAAACCGATGCAGCGGGGATTCGCGATGCCTTGTACCGCCAGGCTTTTGGTGCTGTGCGCTGGGTGGAATGTGTCCAGGCCATGAAAGCACGTGGTGTCAGCCATGTTGTTGAATGTGGGCCTGGCAAAGTACTGGCGGGTCTGGTCAAGAGAATCGATGCCGACTTGACAGGAGCCCCTTTGTTTGACCCCGCCTCCATGGCTCAAGTGAAAGAATTGCTGGTATGAGCGACATCAAGTTTGAAGGTCAAATTGCGCTGGTCACTGGCGCAACGCGCGGCATCGGCGCAGCCATTGCTCTGGAGTTGGCCAAAAAAGGCCTGAAAGTGATCGGAACGGCAACCAGCGATGCGGGTGCTGTCAAGATCAACGAGGCCTTGGCTGCTTACCCCGGTTGCGCCGGCAAGACCTTGAACGTGAACGACGGTGCTGCCTGTGAAGCGCTGATCGAGACCATCACGAAAGAACAAGGTGGCCTGCAGGTGCTGGTCAACAATGCCGGCATTACCCGCGATATGCTGGCCATGCGCCTGAAAGACGACGACTGGGATGCGGTGATGGACACCAATTTGAAGGCCGTCTTCCGGATGAGCCGCGCGGTCATGCGCACCATGATGAAGCAGCGCTACGGCCGGATCATCAACATCACATCAGTCGTCGGCAGCTCGGGCAATGCCGGGCAGTCAAATTACGCTGCAGCCAAAGCAGGTGTGGCTGGCATGACGCGGGCGCTGGCCAGAGAGCTGGGCTCGCGAAATATCACGGTCAACTGTATTGCACCCGGTTTCATTGAAACCGACATGACGGCCAGCCTGAGTGCGGAGCAGCAGAAAAATCTGCTGGCACAAATTCCTTTGGGCCATCTTGGCAAGCCGCAGGATGTCGCCCATGCCGTTGCTTATCTAGCCAGTCCGCTGGCGTCTTATGTGACTGGACAGGAAATTCATGTGAACGGCGGCATGTACATGTAACCTGCAAGTGGTAAAAAACGAACCAACTTTTCCACACTGGCGCTGGCTTTTATCCGTCTGGCTCAGTATTCACCCCCCGGTGCGTAGAGCGTCGCCTCTAACGCGCTAAAATCACGGATTAATTTACTACCCCCTGGGCGGAACTATGAGCGATATCGAAGCACGTGTTAAAAAAATCATTGCCGAACAACTTGGCGTTGAAGAAGGTCAAGTCACCAGCGAGAAGGCGTTTGTAGCTGATTTGGGTGCTGACTCACTGGACACGGTAGAGCTGGTAATGGCACTCGAAGACGAGTTTGGCATCGAGATCCCGGACGAAGAGGCTGAGAAGATCACCACCGTTCAAAACGCGATTGATTACGCCAACACGCACCAAAAAGCCTAAGGCTACTGCTTCCCCTGCTTCAAAAGCCCCGTCCGGGGCTTTTTTGCAATCTTTTCAGGTGTAATTTGAGGATCTGCGAATGAATCGTCGCCGCGTTGTAGTGACAGGTCTGGGCTGTATCAGCCCGGTTGGGAACACCGTTGCCGAAAACTGGTCCAGTCTGCTGGCTGGACAGTCGGGCATCGACCTGATCACCAAATTTGACGCCTCTGGCTCGACCTGCAAAATCGCTGGCGAGGTCAAGGGTTTTTCCATCGCGGATTACATCTCTGAAAAAGAGGCCCGCCACATGGATACCTTTATCCACTACGGCTTGGCCGCGGCTTGCCAGGCAGTCGCTGACAGTGGGCTGAAAACAGGCGAGGCGTTGAGCGAAGACGAGGCCGTGCGCATCGGCTGCGTGATCGGTTCGGGTATTGGTGGCCTGCCGCTGATTGAAAATACCCACGCAGAGCTGACCAGCCGCGGACCACGCCGGATCACGCCATTTTTTGTACCCGGCTCGATCATCAACATGATTGCCGGGCACGTGTCGATGAAATTCGGCTTCAAAGGTCCTAACATCGCCATCGTCACTGCCTGCACCACGGGCCTGCATTGCATCGGCGATGCCGGACGCATGATTGAATACGGTGATGCCGATGTGATGATTGCCGGCGGCGCAGAAGCAACCGTTTCTCCGCTCGGCATTGGCGGCTTTGCGGCCATGCGTGCCCTGTCTACCCGCAACGACGACCCTAAAACAGCCAGCCGCCCGTGGGACAAAGACCGTGACGGATTTGTGCTGGGCGAAGGCGCCGGCATGATGGTGCTGGAAGAGTATGAACACGCCAAGGCGCGGGGCGCCAAGATTTATGCTGAGCTTGCAGGGTTTGGCATGAGCGCTGATGCCGGCCACATCACCGCGCCCAACATGGACGGACCCCGGCGGGCCATGCTGTCTGCCGTGCGCAATGCAGGCTTGAACGCTGATTCAGTCGACTATCTCAATGCGCATGGAACATCCACACCGCTGGGAGACATTAACGAAACCAACGCCATCAAAGCGGCCTTCGGCGGTCATGCTAAAAAGATGGTGGTGAGTTCCACCAAGTCCATGACCGGGCATTTGCTCGGTGGTGCGGGCGGCATAGAGTCTGTGTACACCGTGCTGGCACTGCACCATCAAAAGATTCCCCCCACCATCAATATCTTTAGTCAAGATGCTGAATGTGATCTGGACTTTTGCGCCAACACTGCGCGTGATGCGGTCGTCAATGTGGCCGTCAAGAACAACTTTGGTTTTGGTGGAACCAATGGTTCGCTGGTGTTCAAGCGCGTCTGATCTGTAAAAAGCGCTTGAACCACAACGCTCCGCCCGTCACTTATCCGCTGAGGCGCTCGCCCGTGCAGGCGCTGATTTATCTGGGGTTGTGGTTTGCAGTACTCGCTGTGGTGGTCCGCTGGATCTGGCTCAGCCCCAACAGCAACATGGCTTTGCTTCTTGGTATCGGCGCGTTGGCAGCCTCTAGCCTGGCCGGTATTTTTGGCATGAAATTCTCACCTATTGGCCAGCTCGTTTGGGACGGCCAACGCTGGCATTGGGAGAGCCTGGCCTATCAGGTGGGTACGGCAGAGTACGAGGTATTTGTTGCTGCTGATTTTCAGCATATTGTCTTGCTGCACATCAAGAACCATGCAAACGCCAAGCTCTGGCTTTGGGTTGAACGTGACATTTTTCCCGAGCGTTGGCTGGATTTGCGACGCGCTATTTACTCTCCCCACCGGACTGCCGCTGATCTGATTGCCCCGGCATGACCGACGTTCGTGCACAGTCTCCGGCTGATGCATCGCCTGACAGTGATGCTTTGCTGGTTGAGCGAACGGTCGCCGGAGATCAAAAAGCATTTGAGTTGCTGGTCATCAAATACCAGCGGCGCATTCAACGCCTGATTGGCCGCATGGTGCGCGATGTTGATTTGGTCGAAGACATCGCCCAGGAAACCTTTATCCGGGCTTACCGGGCGCTGGCGCAGTTTCGGGGCGAGGCGCAGTTCTACACCTGGTTGTACCGGATTGCCATCAATACGGCAAAAAAAGCCCTGATGGACCTGAAACGAAACCCGACGGTTTCGGAAAATTCTTTCAAATCTGACGATGAAGATGAAACTTCGCACCTCAAGAATGAACTAACCAGTTCAGAGACGCCTGACGCCGTGCTGGCCAGCAAGGAGATAGCACAAATCATTAACACGGCGCTTGAAGCCTTGCCTGAAGATTTGCGGATGGCAGTGACGCTGCGCGAAATTGAAGGTCTGAGTTACGAGGAAATAGCCGAAACCATGAACTGCCCGATCGGCACCGTACGATCCCGGATTTTCCGGGCCCGAGAGGCTATTTCTCAAAAGGTCAAGCCTTTGCTTGAAAACCAGGCAGGCAAGCGCTGGTAAATTAGCCTGCGATAGACTGACATGAAACGATAAAAAACAGCTCATCATGACAACACAAGACAGCTCCGGCCACGAAATGCTTTCCGCCCTTTTTGACGGACAGGAAGTCTCTGATAGCGCTCTTGCAAACTTGCCGTTTGCAGGCGCGCATGGTGTGCGCAGTGACTGGAACTGTTACCACGTGATTGGCCAAGCGCTGCGGAGCTCGCCGTCTGCGGGAGTTATTGGGGCGGATCCAGCATTTCTGCAGCGTCTCAGTACGCGCTTGAATCATGAGGTTATTGAGCCGCTTGCCCCACCGGCGGTCATGGCGGTTGGCACAGTAGCCGTGTCAGCAGTTCAAGCTGCCAACGACCAGCAATTCCGCTGGAAGCTGCTGGCCGGCTTCGCCAGCCTGGGTGCTGTTGCTGTATTGGCTTGGACGCTGACAGGATCGTCGATGGGCACTTCTTTGCCGCAGATGGCTCAAGACACCAGGGCCGCAACCTTGGTAACAGCTTTGCCAGAGGGGCCGATGATTCGAGACGCAAGGCTTGAGGAGCTGCTTTCTGCGCACAAGCAGATGGGTGCAAGCACCTTGCAGGTGCCTTCAGGTTTTGTGCGCCATGCTGGTTTTGAAGCGCCCCTTTCATCGGGTCGGTGAAACTGCGTCAAAGCCGCCCCAACGTTATTGAAAATCCATGTTTTACCGGTCATTTATTCCTCTAGCCCTAGTATTATCGATGCTAGTAGCTCCTGAATTTGTAGCATCCCAAACTCTCGGCTCGAACCCCTCCGTCGCTGCCATCGCCACGGTTCAGGACGCCAAAGACCTCAATGATTGGCTGCGCCGCATGCATGAGGCTTCCAAAAACCGCGCCTATATCGGGACTTATGTGGTTTCCTCGGGCGGTCAATTGCAAAGCGCAAAAATCTGGCACGTCTGTGAGGCGGGGCAGCAAACCGAACGAGTCGAAACCCTGACGGGCGCGCCGCGTTCAACTTTTCGGCACAACGAGCAGGTCGTGACTTTTCTGCCTGACCAAAAGCTGGTACGCCATGAAAAACGTGAAGCGTTGAATTCGTTTCCCGAGATTGTTCAGTCTGCCGATCACCGCATTTCTGACTTTTATAAACTCAAACACGAAGGCACAGAGCGCGTTGCGGGGGTGGATGCCGACGTTGCTGTTCTGGTGTCCAAAGATGCGATGCGCTTTGGCTACCGTGTCTGGACCGAGCAGAAAAAAGGCCTGGTGGTGAAATTGCAGACGCTCGATGTCGATGGCCGGGTTCTTGAGCAGGCTGCGTTTTCCGAGCTTCTGATGGACGCGCCTGTGAAGATGGACAAACTGATACAGATGATGGGCAAGGTGGACGGCTTGCGCGTGGAACACCCCGCGGTGGTCAAGACTACAGCCAGCGCACAGGGCTGGTATTTGCCTTCATCGGTTGCTGGATTCAAACCCATGAGTTGCTACAAGCGGTCTGCTTCGGCGGGTGCTGCCTCCCTTGCCGAAGACTCCATGCACTGGGTGTTTTCTGATGGGCTGGCATCGGTGTCGCTGTTTGTGGAGTCTTACGACCGCCAGCGTCACAGCAAAGAGTCCGGCATGTCCATGGGAGCAACGCATACCCTGACGCGGCACATCGGCAGTTACTGGTTGACGGCCATGGGTGAGGTGCCGATGGCCACCCTCAAGCAGTTTGCCAATGGCCTTGAACGTAAAAAATAGTTGTCTGAATTTAAAACCACTTGAAGACGAGGTAGATGATGTTTGTTCCCCTGAAAAATTCATGGCGCTCCAGCGTTGCCGTGATGTCCTTATGTGCCGCTGCCCTGTTGGCGGCAACACCGGCCCCCTCGGCTTGGGCACAAAACCGGACGCTGCCAGACTTCACCGATCTGGTCGAGCAGGTAGGGCCGTCAGTGGTCAACATTCGCACCTCCGAAAAGGTCAAGGCGGCTGCGGCTGGTGGTGGCGGCGCGGATGAGCAGATGCTCGAATTCTTTCGCCGGTTTGGTATTCCTGTCCCTCCCAATATGGCACCCAACACGCCGCGTGGCCCCCGCTCTGAGCGTTCACCCGCGCCTCAGGAGGATGCTCAGCCGCGTGGTGTGGGATCCGGTTTTATCCTGACATCTGACGGTTTTGTGATGACCAACGCCCACGTTGTCGAGGGTGCCGACGAGGTCATCGTGACGCTCACTGACAACCGCGAATACAAGGCCAAAATCATCGGTGCCGACAAGCGTACCGACGTTGCTGTTGTGAAGATCGAAGCCGCAGGCCTGCAGGCCGTCAAAATTGGTGACTCCAATCGCCTGAAAGTCGGTGAGTGGGTCATGGCGATTGGTTCGCCGTTCGGCCTGGAGAACACCGTCACTGCCGGCATCGTCAGCGCCAAACAGCGCGACACGGGTGACTATCTTCCTTTTATCCAGACTGACGTGGCGATCAACCCCGGTAATTCTGGCGGTCCGCTGATCAACATGCGCGGCGAGGTGGTGGGCATCAACAGCCAAATCTATTCACGCTCAGGTGGTTTTCAAGGCATTTCATTTGCCATACCCATGGATGAAGCCACACGGGTGTCAGACCAGTTGCGAACTTCCGGGAAGGTCACGCGTGGGCGCATCGGCGTTCAGATTGACCAGGTGAGTAAAGAAGTCGCTGAGTCGATTGGTCTTGGCAGAGCGCAGGGTGCGCTGGTCAGGGGCGTCGAGGCCGGAGCACCCGCAGACAAAGCAGGCGTTGAAGCCGGCGACATCATCACGAAATTTGACGGTAAGACGATCGAAAAATCAACGGACCTGCCCCGCTTGGTGGGCAACGTCAAACCCGGTACCAAATCCGTGGTGACGGTGTTCAGGCGTGGTGCGAGCAAAGATTTGTCAGTCGTCGTCGCCGAAGTAGAAGCTGACAAGCCCGTGCGCAAATCGTCCGCTGCAGAGCCCAAACCTCAGGCGGCTGGTCCCGCTCAAGTGTTGGGTCTGGCTGTGAGCGAAGTCACCGATGCTCAAAAGAAAGAACTCAAAATCAAGGGTGGTGTGAAGATTGACACTGCTGAAGGCGCTGCTTCAAGGGCAGGCTTGCGTGAGGGGGACGTGATCATCGCCATTTCCAATATCGAGGTCACCAATGTCAAGGAGTTTGAAGCGGCAGTGGCCAAGATGGACAAGACCAAAGCCGCCAATGTCCTGTTCAGGCGAGGCGATCTGGCGCAATATGTGTTGATCCGCCCGACGCGTTAAACAGTTGACCCCCGACTGCCTGGGCTTCGTTCAAGGCGTCTTGGCCCCGATATCCCATATGGGTGAGGGGTTTTTTGGCTTAAAAACACGCACAAAGTTCTTTGAAAACATTTTTTGCGCGATCTTGCAAAAAATAAATCTGTGTTGCTTAGTGTGCACTAACAAACTAGTCGACGCTCGCAATATAATTTCTGGTTACTAAGAATTTATAAAGAAATACATTTTAGATATATTGCCAATTCTCAAATTGGCAAAACGGTCTTGTATAGAATCCAATCTGACATATCCTCACTTGCTCCACAGATCACGCACAAGTTGTTCATGGCTATTAGTTAAAATTGTGGATAACCTGTTAATAAAATTCATGTTGCGGCACTGCAACGACAAAGATATGGGCATTGAGGGACTTCTCGTTCGGGTCTTTTTGCCTACAATGAAGGTCCAACATAGCAGTTGCCATAGATTGTTGGTTCAGGGCGCGTCGCAAACCGACGCGCCCTTTTTTATGTTTTATCGCGAATGGCAAGGCTACTGTTCGCAATACTTTCAAGCACTTAGGCGTTCTCGTTGATGAATCACATCAGAAATTTTTCGATCATTGCTCACATTGATCATGGCAAGTCGACGCTCGCAGACCGTTTGATCCAGCGTTGCGGCGGACTACAGGACAGAGAGATGAGTGCACAGGTTCTTGATTCGATGGACATCGAAAAAGAACGTGGGATAACCATCAAGGCGCAAACCGCCGCGCTCAAATACAAAGCGCTCGACGGTCAGATTTACAACCTCAACCTGATCGACACACCAGGCCATGTGGACTTCTCTTACGAAGTCAGTCGCTCGCTGTCTGCGTGTGAAGGTGCCTTGCTGGTGGTGGATGCATCCCAAGGTGTTGAAGCGCAGACGGTCGCCAACTGCTACACCGCGCTTGACCTGGGTGTTGAAGTGGTGCCCGTTTTAAACAAGATGGATTTACCGCAGGCCGACCCGGACAATGCGAAACAGGAAATTGAAGAGGTCATCGGCATCGACGCGACGGATGCAATTGCATGCAGTGCAAAAACCGGCATGGGCATTGACGAGATTCTTGAGGCCGTTGTCGCCCGTATCCCGCCTCCGAAAGGCAACCCCGATGGCCCGCTGCGTGCCATGATCATTGACAGTTGGTACGACGCTTATGTGGGCGTGGTGATGCTTGTGCGCGTGGTCGATGGCCGGCTGGCCAAGGGCGACCGCATCAAGTTAATGGCCAGCGAGGCCACTTACAACGCCGAGCAGTTGGGCGTGTTTACACCGCACAACGAGCCGCGTCCGGCTCTGGAGTCGGGCGAGGTGGGCTTTGTGATTGCCGGCATCAAAGAGCTGCAGGCGGCCCGTGTGGGTGACACCATCACACGCATCAAGCCCGGTACTGGGGGGCTGAGCGCGACAGCAACCGAGGCGCTGCCTGGTTTTAAGGAAATCCAGCCGGCCGTGTTTGCAGGTCTGTATCCATCAGAAGCCAGCGAATATGAGTCCTTGCGCGATGCCCTTGAAAAGCTCAAGCTGAACGACGCTTCGCTGCATTACGAGCCTGAGGTCAGTGAGGCGCTGGGCTTTGGCTTCAGGTGTGGATTTCTGGGCTTGCTGCACATGGAAATCGTCCAGGAACGTCTGGAGCGCGAGTTCGACCAGGACCTGATCACCACAGCACCGAGTGTGGTTTACGAGGTACTCAGGGCCGATGGCGAGATGATCATGGTTGAGAACCCATCGAAAATACCTGACGCCGGTCGTGTCAGTGAAATCAGGGAGCCCATCGTCACCGTGCATTTGTATATGCCGCAGGACTATGTGGGCGCGGTGATGACGCTGGCCAACCAGAAGCGCGGCGTGCAGCTCAATATGGCCTACCACGGCAAGCAGGTGATGCTGACCTACGAAATGCCGCTCGGCGAAATCGTGCTCGACTTTTTTGACAAGCTCAAATCCGTCTCGCGCGGCTACGCCTCCATGGACTACACCTTCAAGGAGTTCCGCGCATCTGATGTGGTGAAGGTCGACATTTTGTTAAACGGCGAAAAGGTCGACGCGCTGTCCATCATCGTGCACCGCAGCCAGTCGGCCTACCGGGGCCGCGCAGTCGTGGCCAAGATGCGCGAGATCATTTCGCGTCAGCAGTTTGACGTGGCCATCCAGGCGGCCATCGGCGCCAATATTATTGCGCGTGAGACAATCAAGGCACTGCGGAAAAACGTCATTGCCAAGTGCTACGGCGGAGATATTTCACGCAAGCGCAAGCTTCTTGAAAAACAAAAAGCGGGTAAAAAACGCATGAAACAAATCGGATCGGTAGAAGTGCCCCAAGAGGCCTTCCTGGCCATATTGCAAGTGGAAGACTGATGAGCAACGCGATCACAAAAACCATGAGCGGCGTCACAGCTGTTGTTCTGGCTGCATTTGCTGGCTACGGCGCGGCGTGGTATTTCGGTATGGTGGATGGCAATTTTTCATTGCTGCTCTTTCTTGCAGCGGTGGTGACGGGTATTTACTGGGTGGCTGAACGCCTTTATTTTCTGCCCCAACGCTACAAAGACGTTGCGGCCCTGGACGAGGCAACCGCCAGACGCCGCGAGGAGCTTGGCAAGATGGGCATCACCAAAGTGGATACCGACACCAGTGACGCCAAAATTCGTCTCCTCATGCAGCCCTGGTGGCTCGACTGGACGGCCGGGCTGTTCCCCGTCATCATCGTGGTCTTTTTGCTGCGCTCGTTTTTGTTCGAGCCTTTCAAAATCCCGTCTGGCTCCATGATCCCGACGCTGCTGGTCAATGACCTGATTCTGGTCAACAAATTCCATTACGGCGTCCGGCTTCCTGTCATTAACCAGAAGGTGCTGGACAACAACAGCCCGCAGCGCGGCGACGTGATGGTGTTTCGCTACCCGCCCAAGCCCAGCCTCGACTACATCAAGCGTGTGGTCGGCGTGCCGGGTGACGAGGTTGCTTATCTGAATAAAAAGCTGACGATCAATGGCAAACCCTTGAGCAAAACCGCCTTGCCTGATTTTTTTGATGAAGACAGCATGCGCTATTCAAAGCAGTTTGAAGAAGTGACGGGCACGAAAAAATACCGCCTGCTCAATGACGATGACCGTCCCGCCTTCATCCCGGGAGCAGAGGACTTCCCCAACAAGCAAAATTGCCGCTACAGTAATGAGGGTGTCGTCTGCAAGGTTCCCGAAGGCCACTACTTCATGATGGGCGACAACCGCGACAACTCGCTGGATTCCCGTTATTGGGGTTTTGTGCCGGAAAAAAACATTGTGGGCAGGGCATTTTTTGTATGGATGAACTTCGGCAACTTAAAGCGTATTGGCTCTTTTGATTGATTCAATCGTCAAGGCCGACTGGAAAAAATGTTGAAAAACCTCAAAAGCAAACAGCAGGGCGCCTCGTTGATCGGCATGTTGTTTGTTGGCGCTGTGCTGGTGTTCCTGGGCGTGATCGGTGCCCAGGTCGTCCCGACTTACACTGAATACCAAACCATTGGTAAGGCCGTCGAAAAAGCCAGGCAGTCGGGCTCTGTTGCAGAAGTGCGCAGTGTTTTTGACAAGGCGGCCCAGATTGACGACATCAAGTCCATCACCGGCAAGGACCTTGAGGTCTCCAAGGAAGGCGACAAAATCGTGATTTCCTTCGCCTACAGCAAAGAAATTCACCTGGGCGGTCCCGCCTTTTTGCTGTTGAAGTACACGGGTCGTTCTAAATAAGTGCGTGCCAGTTCTGCATCAGACTTGAATTTGCTGGCGCTGCAAAAGCGGCTTGAGCACACGTTCGGCAATCCCAAGCTGCTGGTGCAGGCCCTGACGCATCGCAGCTTTTCGTCAGACCACAACGAGCGAATCGAATTTCTGGGTGACTCGGTTTTGAACCTGGCCGTCGCAGGTCTGTTGTACGAGCGCCTCAAAGAACTGCCAGAAGGCGACTTGTCCCGTGCTCGCGCCAATCTGGTCAAGCAGGACACGCTGCACCAGATCGCCGTGTCGCTGGGCCTGCCAGAGTTGCTTCGTCTGGGCGAAGGCGAAGCCAAGTCTGGCGGGCAAAAACGGCCTTCGATACTGGCCGATGCGCTGGAGGCCGTGATCGGCGCGGTGTACCTTGATGCCGGTTTTGAAGTCGCATCAAGTTTGGTGCGTCGCCTTTTTCAGAACGTTGAAATCAACGCCCAAATGCAGGCAATTGGCAAAGACCCCAAGACTGAATTGCAAGAGTGGTTGCAAGGCCACAAGATGAGCCTACCGATCTACCGCATTGTGGGCACCGAGGGCGCTGCGCACAAGCAGACCTTTGATGTCGAGTGTGAGATTATTGAATATCGCCGTGCAGAGCGTGGCACCGGAAACTCCCGCCGCGCAGGCGAGCAGGCCGCTGCGCTGGCCATGCTGGCATTTATAAAGACGCTATGAGCGATAAAAAATTGACACCTGACGAAGTTGCTGCCCAGGCTCAAGCGGCAGCCGTAGAGGCCATGATGGCCAAGGCGTTTTCAAAGCGTGCCAGTACTGCTCCGGCCAGCGACGTTGCGCTAACAGACACACCAGGCCTTGACACCCAGCGCTGCGGCCTGATTGCCATTGTCGGTAAGCCCAATGTGGGCAAATCGACCTTGCTCAATGCGCTGGTCGGACAAAAAGTCAGCATCACCTCTCGCAAAGCGCAAACCACGCGGCACCGTATCACTGGCATGCGCACCGTCGGCGTCACCCAGTTTGTATTTGTGGACACCCCCGGCTTTCAAACCCGGCATGGCAATGCGCTGAACCGCTCATTGAACCGCACCGTGGTGGGCACTGTCAACGATGTCGATCTGATTGTGTTTGTGGTGGAAGCTGGGCAGTTCAATCAGGCTGACGAAAAAGTGTTGAACCTGTTGCCACCGGGTACGCCTGCCATTTTGCTGGCCAACAAGTTTGACCTGATTCACCGCCGGGGCGACATTGCGCCTTGGTTGCAAATGATGCAGACCAAGCGCGACTTTGCCGAGTTTGTACCCATGTCGGCCAACAGTGTGAAAGATGTAGAGCGCGTGTTCGGCATTTGTGAAAAATACTTGCCCCAACAGCCCTGGATGTACGAGGCCGATGCACTGACCGACCGCAGCGACCGCTTCATGGCCGCCGAGATGATCCGGGAAAAGCTGTTTCGACTGACAGGTGATGAGCTGCCCTACACCTCGACCGTCATCATCGACAAGTACGAGCAAGAAGGCAACCTGCGCAAAATCGCCGCCACCATTGTGGTGGAACGTGACGGCCACAAGGGCATGATCATTGGCGACAAAGGCGAAAAGCTAAAGCGCATGGGTACCGAAGCGCGCCATGAGCTGGAAGCACTCACCGGCAACAAAGTTTTTCTGGAAATTTGGGTCAAGGTCAGATCTGGCTGGGCTGACGACGAAGCCAGAGTCAAAACATTCGGGTATGAATAGCCCCCACGGTCGCTCACTGCGTGTAGCTTCCTGCCCCCCGAGGGGGCCGCTGCGCCTGCGGCCTGGCAAAGCCAGTTCCGCGGCCCCTGTTTGCATTTGACCTGTCTGCGCTTCAGCCGTGGTCACCAAAAGAATTTCCGATGAACCCGCTTACGTTCTGCACCGCTACGACTGGAGCGAGTCCAGTCTGATTCTGGAAGTCTTCACCCGTTCCTATGGCCGGGTGGCGCTGATTGCGCGGGGGGCTAAAAAACCCAGTTCTAACTTCAGGCCCATCTTGCTGCCGCTGCAGCCGCTGCATATCGCTTTTGGTGGTGATGCTGAAATCCGCAACCTCAAAAGCGCCGAATGGCAGGGCGGCCATGTGATGCCGACGGGTGATGCCCTGCTGTCGGGCTATTATTTGAATGAGCTGCTGATGCGCCTGCTGGCCCGCGACGATCCGCATCCAGTGCTGTTTGATGCCTATGCCGCCACCGTGCAGTTGCTGGCCAGCCAAAGCATTGACACGCTGCAAGTGGCGCTTCGGGCTTTTGAGCTGCGGCTGCTGCGTGACATTGGTTTTTTGCCCTTGCTCGATGCACAAACCTCGACTTTGGCGACGCTGGGTGCGGACACGCCTTACGTGTTGCTGGCCGAAGCCGGCTTGCGCGAAGCGCATGACGACGACCGCAGCGCCTTGAGCGGTGCGCAATGGCTGGCCCTGCAGCAGGCATTGGACGGTGACTCGCCCTTTGTAGACACCATGCACGCCTGCGTCAACCACTTGCCTGAGCTGAAAACCCAGCTGCGTGCGCTGCTGCACTACCATTGCGATGTCAAGGTGTTAAAAACCCGGCAGATGATGATGGACCTGCAGGCGCTTTAAATCATGATTGCCAACACTTCAATGAAAACCGCACTCTCAGTCAACGTCAACAAGGTTGCCCTGCTGCGCAACACCCGCCAGCTCGGCATTCCTGATGTGGTGCGTGCGGCACGCCTGTGCCTGGAGGCGGGTGCCCAAGGCATCACGGTGCATCCTCGCCCTGATGAGCGCCATATCCGCAGTGCCGATGTGTTTGGCATCGCCGCCATGATGAAAGACTGGCCAGACCGGGAATTCAACATTGAAGGCAACCCGTTCCATAACCTGATGGGTTTTGTGCACGATTTGTCAGCACGCGGCTTGCCGCTGCACCAATGCACCTTTGTGCCGGACAGCGAAGACCAGTTCACCAGCGACCATGGCTGGGTGTTTCCTGATGATGCTGAGCGATTGATGCCTTTGATTGAAAAAGTCCATGCCAGAGGCGTTCGCGTCAGCTTGTTCATGGACCCTATCCCCAGCGCCATGGCGGCCGCCAAGGCGGCGGGCGCAGACCGGGTCGAGTTTTATACCGAAAGCTACGCCAGCGCCTGGGCCACAGACCAAAAAGGCGAGGCGTTAAACCGTTTTACCCAATCAGCTCTGGCAGCTACAGCGGTTGGCTTAGGGCTCAACGCGGGTCACGACTTAAACCATGACAACCTCACTGAGTTTTTAAAGGCCGTGCCCGGCTTGCTTGAAGTGTCAATTGGCCATGCCTTGGTCGCTGATGCACTGGAGTTGGGTTACGACGCCACAGTCAAAGCCTATTTGCGCTGCATTGATCAGGCGTTTGTCGGCAAATGATTTATGGCATTGGTACTGATATTTGTGATGTGCGCCGCATCCGAGCGAGCGTCGAGCGCCATGGCGAACGCTTCGCCAAAAAAATCCTGAGCGATGGCGAGATGAAAACGTTCAGCGAGCGCAGCCTGCGCTGGCCAGACCGGGGCGTCAGTTATCTGGCCACCCGCTTTTCGGCCAAAGAAGCTTTCAGCAAAGCCATCGGTATGGGCATGCGCATGCCCATGACCTGGCGCAGCTGCGAAATTGCCAAAGAGGCCAGCGGCAAACCCTGCATCGTGCTGCATGGCGCACTCAAAGAGTGGTTTGACGCGCGCCGCTTGTCAGCGCATGTCAGCGTGACAGACGAAACCGACTACGCCGCCAGCTTTGTGGTCGTTGAACAGCGTCCTTGAAATCAGCCCAGGATGTTCAGGCCACCTTGACCCTAAAATAGGGCTGCAGGCCAATGAATATATGAATAAGAAGCTCCTGATTAAATAGCACCGAAGAAACCATCTATGACTCAACACGCCCCTCTCATCATCGATATTGCCGGTGTCAGCCTGTCCAAAGACGACCGTCGCCGCCTGAAAAGCCCGCTGACAGGCGGCATCATCCTGTTCGCCCGCAATTGGGAAAATCGCACGCAACTGACCAGCCTGTGCGCAGCGATCAAAAGCATTCGCAAAGACTTGCTGATTTGTGTGGACCATGAAGGCGGGCGGGTGCAGCGTTTTAAAACCGACGGCTTCACGCATGTGCCGCCAATGCGGGCGCTCGGTGAGCTGTGGATGAAAGACCAGCTGGCGGCGACCAACGCCGCCACCGCTTGCGGCTACGTGTTGGCGGCTGAGCTGCGCAGTTGTGGGGTCGACTTCAGCTTCACGCCTGTGCTGGACCTGGATTACGGTGAAAGCAGTGTGATTGGCGACCGCGCCTTTGGCCGCGACCCGCGCGTGGTCACGCTGCTGGCCAAAAGCCTGATGCATGGCTTGCTGCAAGCCGGCATGATGAACTGCGGCAAGCATTTTCCCGGTCACGGCTTTGTCAAAGCCGATTCGCATCTTGAAATTCCCGTCGACAAGCGCAGTCTGAAAGCTATTTTGCTGGATGACGCAGCGCCCTATGACTGGCTCAACACGACACTGACCAGCGTCATGCCGGCCCATGTGATTTACCCCAAGGTGGACAGTCGCCCGGCCGGATTTTCAGAGCAATGGCTGACGTATATTTTGCGCGGTCAGCTCGGCTTTGGCGGCGCTATTTTCAGCGACGACCTGAGCATGGCGGGCGCACGCATCATTGATGGCAAGCAGGTGTCATACACGCAGGCAGCTGTCACAGCACTCAATGCTGGCTGCGACATGGTGCTGCTGTGCAACCAGTCGGTTGATGGTGGCAAGGCGGTGGATGAACTGTTGGACGGCATGACGGAAGCGCTGATGAAAGGCCACTGGGAAGCGCTCGAATCCAGCGAGCTGCGCAGACAAGAGTTACTGCCAACGACCAAAGCCCATGCCTGGGACGATCTGATGCTGCACCCGGCTTACATGCATGCGATGGGTTTGATCCCATGAACGTCGCGCTTCGCGCGATCACTGTATGGCTTGCTGCTGCGGTGTGGTGCGGTGTGGCGTTGGCCCAAGCCGCTGCCACCCAGCCCCTTCGCGTCGGCTCCAAAATCGACACCGAAGGCAAGTTGCTCGGCCACATGATGGTGCTGGCGCTGGAGGCCAACGGCATCAAGACGCAAAGCAAAGTGTCGCTCGGTAACACGCAGGTCATGCGTGGCGCCATCATGGCGGGCGAGATTGATATTTACCCCGAATACACAGGCAACGGCGCTTTCATTTTTGCTGAAGAAAAAAGCCCGGTGTGGAAGAATTTACAAACTGGCTACGATCGCGTCAAGGCGCTGGACTATGCCAAAAACAAAATTGTCTGGCTGCAAGCCGCACCTGCCAACAACAGCTGGACGATTGCCGTGCGCAAAGATGTGGCTGCGGCCAACAAGCTGGTCACGCTTGGTGACTTGTCAAAGTGGTTGGCGTCTTCGCAATACAAGGCAGGCCAATTCAAGCTTGCCGCGTCGGCAGAGTTCGTTGAGCGTTCAGACGCTCTGCCTGCGTTTCAGGCGGCCTACAACTTCAAGCTCAAACCCGACCAGCTGTTAACGCTTGCAGGCGGCGACACGTCAGTGACGGTGCGTGCTGCCTATGAAAAAACATCCGGCGTGAACGCCGCGATGGCTTACGGTACCGATGGTGCTGTGGCTGCGCTGGGTTTGGTGATTCTGGACGACACTTTGGGCGTGCAGCCGGTCTACGCGCCGGCGCCCATCATTCGGGAAGACGCACTCAAAAAGAACCCGAACATCGCCGAATCACTGGCGCCCGTTTTCAAGCTGCTGGACCGCCCGACATTGCAGAGCTTGAATGCAAAGATTCAGCTGGAAGGCCAGGACGCCAAAAAAGTAGCCGGGGATTTTTTGAAGTCCAAAGGGCTGTTGAAATAATCTGTCTGACATGACCACAGGCAAGCGCCGCAACCCAGTACTGGCGAGCTTGTCATGGCTGGCCGTGCTGGCCTTGTACAGCCTGCCGTTTTTACGGCTGGCACCCAACCGTCTGGTGTCGGGCCAACCGATTTATTTTTTCTCGATCGTTGACGGCTCAGTCTGGTTGTTGCTGCTGATGCTTGTTGCGCTGGTGGCGTTGACAGGCGTGACCCTGTTCAAGCCGCGCGCAGCATGGCTTTGGGCGGTTGTGACCATCGCTGTGCTTGCCATGCCCAGCTTGCTTTGGCAGGCGGCCAACCAGGCCAGTATCAGCCTGCAAGGCGAGTTGCCCACTTCGCTCATTGCACGCGTATCGCTCGGTAGCGCCTTCTGGGTGACGCTGGCGCTGCTGGGGTTGATGGTTAGCAGTGCCTTGCAGCAGTTGCGAGTTCATGTGTTTCAAGCCGCTGCGGTGCTTGCTGCATTGCTACTGGCGCTGGGCGGTTTGCTGGTCAGCGGCGCCTGCAACGACCTGTCCCTGGTCAAGGAATACGCCAATCGGGCCGACGGCTTTGGGGGCGTCGTGGGGCGGCACCTGCAAATGGTGTTGCTGGCGCTGGCAGGCACGCTGGCCATCGGCTTGCCGCTGGGTTGGGCGGCGCATGTGCATGCCAAAGCGGGCAGGTTGCTGCTGCCCCTGCTCAACATCATTCAAACCATTCCGTCGATTGCGCTGTTTGGTTTGTTGATGGCACCGCTTGCACTGCTGGCGGCCAGCTTGCCAGCTTTGGGTCGCGCGGGCATCAGCGGCGTGGGCCTGGCGCCTGCGGTGATGGCCTTGACGCTGTATGGCCTGCTGCCGGTGGTGCGCGGCACGCTGGCTGGCTTGCAGCAGGTGTCTGGCGGCATGACGCAGGCCGCGTCTGCCCTGGGGCTGACGCATTTTCAGGCACTGGTTCATATCGAGCTGCCGCTGGCTTTGCCCGTGCTGCTGGGCGGCGTGCGTACAGCGGCGGTCAGCAGTGTCGGGCTGGCAGCCGTGACTGCGCTGATTGGTGCGGGCGGCTTGGGCAGTATTTTGTTTGAGGGGCTGTTTGCCAATGCGGAGGACGTGGTGCTGTTGGGCGTGCTGCCCATCATTGCGCTGGGTGTGTTGGTGGATGCGCTTTTTAAGGTGTTGATGGGTTTGGCCAGGCGCAGGGTTCACCCATGGTGATGAAGCATCCATGGCTTTGGGTGGCTGCCTTGCTGGCCGCGCTGGTCATGTTTTTGCCGCATTCTGCGCCGCTTTTTAGCTACGCGTTTCCCCAGCTCGAACGCCCGGTTTACACGCAGGAGCCTTTTGCCTGGCTGCTGTGGCAACACCTGTTGTTGGTGGGCGCGTCCAGCTCGTTTTCGGTGCTGGTCGGCAGTGCCATCGGTGTCTGGGTCACGCGCCCGGCAGGCCATGCCTTCAAGCCGCTGGTTGAAAGCGTACTCGCCATGAGCCAGGCTTTCCCGCCGGTGGCCGTGCTGGCTTTAGCAGTCCCCGTGGTGGGCTTTGGCGAGCTGCCCGCGCTGCTGGCGCTAGCTTTGTATGGCTTGCTGCCGGTGGTGCAGGGTACTGTCGGCGGTTTGCAAGGTGTGCCCGCAGCCCAGCGGCAAGCGGCATTAAGCCTGGGTCTAACGCCGCGCCAGAGCTTGCGCTATGTCGACCTGCCGCTGGCCCTGCCGGTCTGGCTGTCTGGCGTGCGCACCTCGGTCATCATCAACATCGGCACAGCGGCGATTGCTTCAACGGTCGGCGCCAAAACTCTGGGCTCACCCATCATCATTGGCCTGAGCGGCTTTAACACCGCCTATGTGTTGCAAGGGGCCATGCTGGTCGCCCTGCTGGCAGTAGCAGTTGATATGGCGTTTGAAAAGCTGGCCCGCCGCGTCGCTTGGGAGCGTTGAGTATGCTATTGATTAAGTAGCTGCTGGCCCAATTAAATATTGGGCTGCAGGCGATTTTTGCTAAATTTTCTGGCGAATGTTTGTCGCTGTTCAGGCGGTGGCTTCGCGGTAGGCCCAAGCCAGCCAGGGCAGCAGCGCGTGAAGGTCAGCGGCTTCAACTGTCGCGCCACACCAGATGCGCAGCCCGGCTGGTGCATCTTTGTAAGCGCCGATGTCATAAGCCACGCCTTGTTCGTCCAGCAGCGCGACCATCTTTTTGACCTGCGCGTCGCTGGCGGTCAGCGTCAGGCAGACGCTGGTGTTCGACACGGTGGCCGGGTCTTTGGCCAAAAACTGAATCCAGTCGTTTTGCGCCACAAATTTTTCAATCACTGCCAGGTTGGCCCGGCTTTTGGCGATCAAGCCTGGCAAGCCGCCCAGGCTGTCAGCCCATTGCAAGGCGTCGAGGTAGTCGGCCACGCACAGCATGGATGGCGTGTTGATGGTGTCGCCCTTGAACAGCCCTTCATTGAGCTTGCCGTTGGTCGTCATGCGGAAAATTTTGGGCATCGGCCAGGGCGGGGTGTAAGTCAGCAGGCGCTCAACCGCACGCGGGCTCAAAATCAGCATGCCATGCGCGCCTTCGCCGCCCAGCACCTTTTGCCAGGAGTAGGTGATGACGTCCAGCTTGTGCCAGGGCATGTCCATCGCAAAAATGGCCGATGTGGCGTCGCAAAGCGTCAGGCCGCCCCTAGCATCAGGGATCCAGTCGCCATCGGGTACCTTGACGCCCGAGGTGGTGCCGTTCCACACAAACACCACGTCGTTGTTGAAATCAACCCGCGCCAGGTCTGGCAAGTCACCATAGTCGGCTGTGATGACGCGGACATCCGGCAGCTTGAGCTGCTCCAAAATATCGTTCGTCCAAGTGGCGCTGAAGGTTTCCCATTCCAGCACGTCGACACCCCGCGCACCCAGCAGTGACCACATTGCCATTTCAATCGCACCCGTGTCAGACGCCGGCACCACAGCCACCCGGTAATCGTCAGGCAGACCCAAGATACGAGCGGTCTCAGAGCAAGCCAAACCCAATGCTTTTTTGCCCAAGGCTGACCGGTGCGATCTGCCCAGCGTGTCCAGCTGCAATTTGCTCACGTCGTAACCAGGTCGTTTGGCGCACGGGCCTGATGAGAAGTTGGGGTTTGTGGGTTTGAGGCTGGGTTGCATGGGTGTTCTTGTTGAGCAGGCGGAAAACTTTCGATTCGTTCCGACGGCGTTTGCTGGTTATCTTAGCAATTCAGCCGCTGGCGTTGGGCCGCTCTTTGTTGCACAGGCGCATGTCGGGTTATGCGTCGCTTTCCTGATCTACAGGGCTTTCATTCGTGCTCATGAATAAAGCTACAAACTTTGCGACTCACAGCATCAGACCGCATTAAGCGTCAAAAGATGCTGAGACGCGAAGGAAAATTTGGAAAATCTGAAGTTTTGTTGATCCATCACGAAGCTGCTTGCCCAAGTATCCGTTCGGCTAGAGCAGTTATTCACAGCCTAAAACGGTTCAAAAAGATGGCTTTAAACAAAAAATGCACTCTTCAAACCACCTCAACCCGTTCTAACTCTCAAAACGACGTCTCACTTAAAAAACAAACTTACAGCCTAATACTTACGTAGACGATTAGCTACTAAAAACGTAGCATTTGTAATTGATGCGGGCTTTTTAAACCACAGCCCAAGCCAGCTTGCCGCTGGCATCCATGTGCGTCAAGTACACGCGCAGGTCAAACTCGTACTGGTGGTATTGCGGCTCCATGTAGGTGCAGAGCTTGTAGAAGTCTTTGTCGTGCTCTTTTTCCTTGATGTGGGCCAGCTCGTGCACGGTGATCATGCGCAAAAATTCGTCGGGTACTTCTTTGAACAGTGACGACACGCGGATTTCGCGTTTGGCTTTGAGCTTGCTGCCCTGCACTCTACTGATTTGGGTGTGGGTGCCCAGGGCGTGAGCGATGACTTGCAGGCGGTTGTCAAACGCGACTTTTGCTAAAGGCTCGGAGCTGCGCAAAAACTCGTTTTTAAGTGCCATCACGTAGTCGTAAAGCGCCTTGTCGGTGCGTACGCTGTGGGCGCGCGGGTATTTTTTGAGCAGCATGTCGCCCAGCTTGTCTTGGGCCTGCAACTGCTGCACTTGCAATTGCAGGCTCTCCGGGTAGGCGCTGAGGTATTTGAGGGGAATCATGGCTTGGGCTTGGCTTGACTTTTCAAGTTCGAGACGCGGAACCGGCTTTGCCGGGCCGCAGGCGGGCGGCCCCCTCGGGGGGCAGGGAGCTTGCGCGTTGTGCGCAACCGTGGGGCTACACCTCTCTGCGCAGGGCCGGGAACAAGATCACATCCCGAATACTCGGGCTGTCGGTCAGCAGCATCATCAGCCGGTCAATGCCCACACCACAGCCACCGGTGGGCGGCATGCCGTATTCGAGGGCGCGCACAAAGTCGTGGTCATAAAACATGGCCTCGTCGTCGCCACTGTCTTTGGCGGCGACTTGGGCGTTAAAGCGGGCGGCTTGCTCCTGGGCGTCGTTCAGCTCGCTAAAGCCGTTGCCAAATTCGCGGCCGGTGATATACAGCTCAAAGCGTTCGGTCACTTCAGGGCGTGCGTCGTTGGCGCGTGCCAGCGGCGATATTTCGGTGGGGTGCTCCATGATGAAAGTCGGCTGCCAGAGCTTTTCTTCGACCGTTTCTTCAAAAAACATCACTTGCAGGCTGGCCAGCGAGCGTGTGCTCAGGCGGTCTTTTTGTTCGTTAAAACCGAGCTTTTTCAGCTTGTCAGTCAGCCACACGGCGTCGTCTACGCCCGCATCCACGCCCAGTGCAGCGTCGGTGTGCTTCAAAATCGCTTCGCGAATCGTCAGGCGCTCAAACGGCTGGCTTAAATCAACCGGCTTGTCGGCGTAGCTCAAGCTCAACGAGCCGCAAATTTTTTGCGCCACGTCACGAATCAGCGACTCGGTAAAAGTCATCAAGTCCTGGTAGTTCCACCACGCGGCGTAGAACTCCATCATGGTGAACTCGGGGTTGTGCCGCACGCTGATGCCTTCGTTGCGGTAGCTGCGGTTGATTTCAAAAACGCGCTCAAAGCCGCCCACGATCAGCCGCTTCAGGTACAGCTCGGGTGCAATGCGCAAAAACATTTCCTGGTCAAGCGCGTTGTGGTGGGTTTTGAAGGGTTTGGCGTTTGCGCCACCAGGGATGGGGTGCAGCATGGGTGTTTCGACCTCTAAAAAGTCATTTGCCACCATGAATTCACGGATACCGCTGACTGCCTTGCTGCGCGACTTGAAGCGGGCTCTGGCCGACTCGTCGGTGATCAAATCCACATAGCGCTGGCGGTACTTAACCTCTTGGTCGGCCATGCCGTGAAACTTGTCGGGAAGCGGCCGCAGGCTTTTGGTGACCAACCGGATGGCGGTGGCGTGAATCGACAGCTCGCCGGTTTTGGTTTTAAACAGCGTGCCGCTGGCCCACACAATGTCGCCCAAGTCCCAGTGTTTAAAGGCGCTGTGAACGTCTTCGCCCACGCCTTCGTTGTTGATGTACACCTGAATGCGGCCACCCGATGGGCCAAAGGACGCATCTTGCAGCGTGGCAAAGCTGGCCTTGCCCATCACGCGCTTGAGCATCATGCGGCCGGCAACGCTGACGGTGACAGCCAGCGGCTCCAGTTCTTCCTTGGTTTTGCTGTCGTACTGGGCAAACAGCGCTTCGGCCCGGTGCTGGGGTTTGATGTCGTTGGGGAAAGCGATGCCTGCGGCGCGCAGTGCAGTCAGCTTGTCACGCCGCTCGACCATCAACTGGTTTTCGTCTTGTGGGGTAACAGCGGAGGCGGGCGTAGATTGGGGCGTCATGAGGGGCGGTCGGTTGGGCAATAAACTACTGATTTTAGGTTTTTACTGCGCGGCCGCTTCCAATCGCTCACTTCGGCGCCTTTTTAAACCTTGATAATCCATGCCATGTACTTCCATGCTGTGTTTTTCCACTTGGGTTGCGGCTGCTCAGCCGAGCCTTAGGGCGGCTATGGATGTCTCGGCCCATCTTTTTCAGGCAGGTATCTGTTTGCCATCTGGCTCTCAACTGAGCCAGGCAAAGCAAGACCGTGTGATGGATCATCTGCGTCATACATTAACAATGGGTAAAAAGAGTTATGCGATTGCGTAAAGAGGCTTTGCTATTTTGGGCCATTGACATTGCGCTGGTTGGCCTGGCTTGGTGGGTGACCTTCTGGCTGCGGTTTAACTTCGAAATTCCAGATGATTTTGTGGCGATGGCGCTTGGCAGCGCGCGCTGGATGCTGCCTTGTTTTGTTGTCGGGCTCGCCATTGCCAGGGTGTATCGGCAGGTGTGGCGCTATATTGGCCTGCCAGAGCTGCGCCAGCTCGGCTGGGGCGTTTTTCTTTCGAGCGTGATGACAGCCGCGGTGATCTTGATGCTGCGCGTGCCTTTTTTCCCGCGCTCTGTGTTGCTCATCCATCCCTTGCTGGTCTTGGTCATGCTGGGCGCTGTACGCGCAGGCTGGCGCACGTTGACTGAACACCATAAGCCGGGCGACAGCTCAAAGCCTTTGCTGATCGTGGGTTCGCTCAAAGATGCCGCCGATGCGTTGCGCGCACTCAAAGGCTCTAGCCAGTGGCACTGCGTGGGCATTGCATCGCCGCTGGCTGCAGAGCAAGGCACTTACTTGAACCAGATTCCTGTGCTGGGCCTGCCCAGTTCGGTGGTTGAAATGGCGCAATTGACAGGTGCCACCACCGCCCTGATTGCCAGCCCCCCGGGCTCGGATGAGCGGCGCGATGTGCTGTTGCAGTCTACCCAGGCCGGCTTGACGCTGCTGACGATGCCCCGCCCTGATGAATGGCTGCGTGCGGACGGCAGCAGCCCGCGCAAGATCGAGCTGGAAGACTTGCTCGGCAGGCAGGCCGTCCAGCTGAATGTTCAGGGTCTGGCCTCGTTGTTTTCAGGCCAAACCGTCTTTGTGTCAGGTGCGGGTGGCTCCATCGGCTCCGAGCTTTGCCGCCAGATTGCCCGGCTGGGCGTGGCGCGGCTGGTGTGTGTGGATTCATCTGAAATTGCCGTCTACAAGCTGGAGCAGGAGCTGCGCGAATTGCATCCGCAAATGCAAGGCCTGTACTACACCGCCAATGTGCGTGAACTGGGCAGGCTGCAGGCCATTGCCATGCAGTACAAGCCAGCGGTTTTCTTTCATGCGGCAGCCTACAAGCATGTGCCTTTGATGGAGTCGCACAATGAGATCGAAGCGATTCGCACCAACATCCTGGGCACCTTGCACGCCGCGCGTATTGCCGGCGAGTGCGGGGCGCAAAAGTTTGTCTTGATATCTACCGACAAAGCCGTCAACCCGACCAACATCATGGGCGCGACCAAGCGCATGGCCGAGCTGGTGGTGCAAAGCGTCGCGATTGAGCATCCGAACACGTCCTATGTGTCGGTACGCTTTGGCAATGTGCTGGGCTCCAGCGGTTCAGTGGTACCGCTCTTCACCGAGCAAATTGCCAAGGGCGGGCCCATCACTGTGACCCACCCTGACATCGTGCGCTACTTCATGACGATTCCTGAAGCTGCGCGTCTGGTGTTGCAGGCCGGCCTGATGGGCTCGACAGGGCAAATTTATGTGCTTGACATGGGTGAGCCGATGAAAATCGCCGATCTTGCACGCATGATGGTTCGCCTGTCGGGCAAGACCGAGCAGGACATTCCGCTAACGTACACAGGCCTGCGCCCCGGCGAAAAGTTGTTTGAAGAGCTGCTCGCTGATGACGAAACGACCGAGCCGACCCAGCACCCCAAGCTGCGCGTGGCCAAAACATCAGGCCAGCAGGCGGTGGCGATTGACGGCGTGCTCCAGTGGATCGAGTCGGCAGGACCAGCGCCTTCCAGCCGCGACGTGCGGGCCTGGCTCTCCAGCCATTTGCCCGAATACAAGGCTCAGAACTAGAGCCGGTTTAAAGCGCGATACCGGTTCGTTCCAGCATATCGCTCACCAGTTCGAGCCGTACCAGCGGGTTTTCGAGTTCCATCAGCCGCTGCTTGAGTTCTAGCGGCAGCGGCAGCAGCTCGCACCAGCGGTTGGCCACCCAGCCGCAATCGTCCAGCTGGTACGGCGGCGTCAAAGGCATCTGGTCTTCCGGAATGCTGCGCTGCTGCAGGCTTTTGATCAGTTTTCCAAGAGCATTGGCGCAGGCCTTCAAATCGTCTGGCACCGTCACGCTCATGTCGTTATCGACGCGTTCCACATCCGCAATCCACAAGCCATGCTTGAGTTTTTCGCGGTTGTTGATCTTAAAGCGCTGAGCCCCTACGCAACGGATCACCATCAGCCCCGGCTGCGGTGCTGAGAACTCGGTAATCGTGGCCAGCGTGCCGGTGGCACAAAACTCTTCTACTGCAAACCCGTCTCCCGCTGGTTGACCGGTGGGTTTGTCAGACTGGGCTTTGCGCACTTCAGAGCCTGCCGTCAGCGACACCACACCAAATGGCGCGCCAGTTTTGTGGCACTTGCCAATCATGTCCAGGTAGCGCACCTCAAAAATCCGCAGCGGCAGCAAACCGCCAGGGTAGAGCACACTGCCCAGGGGAAAGAGCGGAAGGCTGGACAGCTTGAGCGTGTCAGACATGGGAAATGCCTCGAAAATTGCTTGAAGCGGGTTAGAAAAAGGGTTGGAGGAAAATAAAGCCCAAAAGTGCCCGACAGCATTGAAATGGCCTGTTGAGGGTGTTCTTTCGTGTTCTAGGCCAATGAATATGTGGGTAAAAAGCTATAAAAAAAGTAGCATTCCATGCTGGTTAAACCACCGCATCGGCAGGCTGCTTTTGCAGCATGGCCAGCGTTGACGCAATGGTCTTGCGCAGCTCGCGGCGGTCACAAATAAAGTCAATCGCGCCCTTGGTCTGCAAAAACTCGGCGCGCTGAAAGCCTTCAGGCAAAGTCACCCGCACGGTCGATTCAATCACCCGTGGCCCTGCAAAGCCAATCAGCGCCTTCGGTTCGGCAATCACCACATCACCCACAAACGCAAAGCCAGCCGACACGCCGCCCATGGTCGGGTCGGTCAGCACACTGATGTAAGGCAAGCCTTTTTGGCCAGCCGGGTCAGCGAAGCATTGGTTTTGGCCATTTGCATCAGGCTCAGCAGGCCTTCTTGCATGCGTGCGCCACCCGTGGCGGTAAAGCAGATAAACGGTACTTTCTGCTCAATCGCCGTATGCACGCCGCGCACAAAGCGCTCACCGACCACACTGCCCATGCTGCCGCCCATAAAGTCAAACTCAAAGCAGGCTGCCACCACGCCAATGCTGTGCACTGCGCCACCCATCACAATCAGTGCGTCCGTCTCGCCTGTGGTCTCCAGCGCATCTTTGAGACGCTCTGGGTACTTGCGGCTGTCTTTGAACTTCAACGGGTCAACCGGGATGACTTCTTGCCCCAGCTCATAGCGGCCTTCCGGGTCTAAAAAGGCATCCAGCCGGGCCCTCGCCCCAATCCGGTGGTGATGGCTGCACTGCGGGCAGACATTTTGGTTTTTTTCCAGATCGGTTTTGTACAGCACCGCCTCGCAACTCGGACATTTGATCCACAGCCCCTCTGGCACACTGCGTCGCTCGGTCGGGTCGGTGGGGGTGATTTTGGGGGGGAGGAGTTTTTCTAGCCAAGACATGGGTTTGTCCTTACATGGATTGCGGTAAAACGTTCACCGGTACAAGCGCGATGCTGGCTCGCGCCCAACCGTTGTCAGTTTGTCATTATGACGCTGTGCCTGCGGCATCAACCGGAGCGATTTGGCATGTCGGCAAGTCCATCTTGAATGGACCTTGCCAGTAGTATCATTTAAGAGGCGTTGGGGTTCAGTGCACACATGAGGCGCTCGAACGACCTCCCAGCCCTTTGCTGGATTGGATGAAATTGCTTGTGACAAATTTTTAATGCACTTGGAGAAAAGTGATGCGCAAGAAACCACTGTTGACAATTCTGACGGCCATGGCGCTTGCGCTGGTGGGCGGAACTGCTTTGGCTGGCGGTAAAGGTTCGAACTCTTCCAATGCATCAGAGGGCGATTACCGCAGTGCAAAAACCGGCCAGTACGTCAAGAAGGCTTACGCGGAAAAACACAAGAGCACCACAGTGCGTGAAGCGCGGCAGAAAAAATAGCTTGAAAAAGCTCTTTTCACCCGACTTCAGTTGCCTTTTAGGCCTCCAGCCCCATCAAAACGTGCGAAAGCTGCTCTATCAATCGTAGCGACTGAAGCGCGAACGATTCCAGGAATTCGTATTTTCGGGATGACGTGCCAGCCGTACGAAGCGCAGCACGTCTTCACGCGCACCAGCAGTTGAGGATGGCAAGCACCACTCAATGAGGCCATGCGTCCGAAAAATGAATTTGCGGACCTGCCCTCAAGAATCCAGCGCCACCCGAATCTCCGCCAAGAAGTCGTGCGCCACGCCAGCGACATTGCCCCTCGGTGCGTTTTCAATCAGCTGGATGATCTTGCTGCCGATCACGACCGCATCAGCAACCTGTCCCACCACCTTGGCCGTTGCCGCGTCGCGGATGCCAAAGCCTACGCCGACGGGAATGCTGACGTGCTGGCGGATACGGGGCAACATGGCCTCTACTGCGCCTGTGTCCAGGTTGCCTGCGCCGGTGACACCTTTGAGCGACACGTAGTACACGTAGCCGCTGGCCACGCGGGCGACCTGGGCCATGCGCTCATCTGTGCTGGTGGGGGCCAGCAAGAAGATCAGGTCCATGCTGTGGGCGCGCAGGCTGGCAGCAAAGGCTTCGCATTCTTCAGGCGGGTAGTCGACGATCAGCATGCCGTCGACGCCTGCTTCTGATGCGTGTTTGATAAAACTGCCCGCGCCGTTTTTGATCTCGTAACGCTCGACCGGATTGGCGTAGCCCATCAGCACGACGGGCGTGGTTTTGTCTTGCGTTCTGAAGTCGGTGACCATGTCCAAAACCTTGGCCAGGCCAATGCCGAGGGCCAGTGCTTTTTCACCGGCTTTTTGAATCACCGGGCCGTCGGCGCTGGGGTCTGAGAAGGGGACGCCAAGTTCAATCACATCCGCCCCGGCGCTGACCATGCCGTGCATCAGTTCGGGGGTGACGTCGGCATACGGAAAGCCAGCCATCACGTACGGGATCAGCGCAGTTTTGTTTTGCGCTTTGAGCTTTGAGAGTGTGGTTTGAATGCGGGTCATGTTGCCGTTCATTTCGCGAATTCAATGACTTGGCTTTGCGCCTGTTCGCCGCCTTTGACAGACTGGCCTTTGCAGCTTGGGCGGCAAAAGAAATCGGCGTTGCTCAAGTCAGCCACGGTGCCGATGTCTTTGTCGCCCCGGCCTGACATGTTGACAAGAATCGACTGGTCAGCGCGCATGGTTTTAGCCAGTTTCATGGCGTAGGCCACGGCGTGTGCAGATTCAAGCGCCGGGATGATGCCTTCGGTGCGGCAGGTGTAATGAAAGGCGTCGAGTGCTTCTTTGTCGGTGATACCGACGTATTCAGCGCGACCAATGTCTTTCAAAAATGCATGTTCGGGGCCAACGCCGGGGTAGTCCAGGCCTGCGCTGATGCTGTGGGTTTCAGTGACCTGGCCGTCGTCGTCTTGAAGCACGTAGGTGCGGTTGCCGTGCAGCACGCCGGGCAGGCCGCGCTGCAATGATGCCGAATGTTTTCCGCTGTCCATGCCTTCGCCAGCTGCCTCAACGCCAATCAGGCGGGTATTTTCGTAGGCAATGTAAGGGTGAAAAATACCCATGGCGTTGCTGCCGCCGCCGACGCAGGCGATCACCGCATCGGGTTGTTTGCCGCCTGTCACGTGATTGGAGAGTGACGCGAGCATCTCGGGCATCTGCGCAATGCATTCGTTGCCAATCACGCTTTGAAAGTCTCGCACCATCATCGGGTAGGGGTGCGGCCCGGCCACAGTGCCGATGATGTAGAAGGTGTTGTCAACGTTGGCGACCCAGTCGCGCATGGCTTCGTTCAGCGCGTCTTTGAGGGTTTTGCTGCCAGACTCCACCGGTACGACCGTCGCGCCGAGCAGCTTCATGCGGTACACATTGGGGCTTTGGCGCTTGACGTCTTCACTGCCCATGTAGACCACGCATTCGAGCCCATAGCGGGCGCAAATGGTGGCGGTGGCCACGCCATGCTGGCCCGCGCCAGTCTCGGCTATCACGCGGGGTTTGCCCATGCGCTTGGCCAGCATGGCCTGGCCGATGGTGTTGTTGATTTTGTGCGCGCCGGTGTGGTTCAGGTCTTCGCGCTTGAAGTAAATCTGCGCGCCACCTTGTTCGCGGCTGGTTCGGGCGGCATGGTAAATCGGCGATGGGCGACCGACAAAGTGCGCCAGCTCGTCATGGAATTCTTTTAAAAATTCAGGCTCGTACTGGTACCTTGCGTAGGCCTCTTTGAGCTCGGTCAGGGCGTGGGTCAGCGTTTCTGATACAAAACTGCCGCCATAAACGCCGAAGTGACCGGTGAGGTCAGGTTGTTGGTACTCGTACATGATTGAAGGCTTTCTCTGCAAGTTGGTCGTCTGCAGCGCGAACCGCTGCGACAAATTGACTGATCAGCTCGGGGCTTTTGATTCCCTTGGAAATCTCGACGCCCGAGCTCACATCGACAGCCAGCGTTTTACCGCGTGGCCGGACTTGCAATATGCCGTCGCCCACGTTTGCAGGTGTGAGTCCACCAGACAAAACGAGGTGAGCATTGACGCTTGGAGGAAGGAGTGACCAATTGAATGTTTTTCCGCCGCCGCCAAAACCTTCGACATGTGCGTCTAAAAGAATGGCTTGGGCTGATTTGAAGTCGTTGGTGTATTTTACGAGATCGAAATTGAGTCGTGCGTTTGGGGTTTCTTGATTCAGCGGGATGCGCGCCGCTTTGATGAACGGCCGGGCACTCTTTTGGGCTATGTGCAGGCACTCATCGGGCGTTTCATCACCATGAAATTGCAGCAAAGCACCCGAAATACCTTGGCAGGTAGCTATTATCTCTGTAGCGGGCGCATTGACGAAAAGCAGCACGGGCGTCACGAACGGCGGCAGCCTGGCTGCCAGCTCAGCCGCTCGTGCCGGGCTGACGTAACGGGCGCTGCTCGCATACAGCACAAAGCCAATCGCGTCGACCCCTGCGGCTACGGCGGCGTCAACGTCCTGTTCGCGGGTCAGGCCGCAGATTTTGATTCGGGTTCTGGCTTGATTCATGGCAGCCAATCATAAGACGCGGACCGGGTGGGCAGGCCGTACCTTTCTTCATAAACCGGTCCCAAAAAGTACAAACCATCTGGCGAAAAGGTGGGCGCTGCGGCGTCACGCCTTTTGGCAGCCATGACGTCGGCCATCCACTCAGGCTCGCGAAAGCCCTGGCCCACCGCCACTAGGCAGCCCATGATGTTGCGAATCATGTGGTGCAAAAAGGCGTTGGCTTGAAATTCAAAGCGCCAGTACGGCGAGCCTTGCCGCTGTGTGATGTCGATTCTTTGGATGTTTTTGATGGGCGATTTGGCCTGGCACTGAGCCGCTCGAAATGAACTGAAGTCGTGTTCGCCCAGCAAATAGCTTGCTGCCTGCCGCATTTTTTCACCGTCCAGCGTGCGGTAAACCCAGCCGACGCGGCCCGCCTCTACGCTTGGCCGCACCGGAGATTCGAGCACCACGTACGCATAGCGCCGGGCAATCGCACTGCCGCGTGAGTGAAATTCATCGGGCATCACACGCGCCCACTGCACGGCGATGTCTGCGGGTAAAAAGGCGTTGGTGCCGCGCACCCAGGAGCCAGTTTCGCGTTCAATTGGAGTGTCAAAATGCACGACCTGCATCAGGCCGTGTACGCCTGCGTCGGTGCGCCCAGCGCAATTGACGCGGATGGGCCGAGCTGCAAATTTGGCCAGAGCACCTTCCAGTTTGTCCTGCACGGTGTTGCCCGAGAGCTGGCTTTGCCAGCCCTCGTAGGCGTTGCCGTTGTAACTGATGCCCAGAGCCAGCCTCAAAGTCAAACCAGCCTCAAAGGCCGCTCATGACAAGGCGTTCAGAAACGCTTGTGCTCTGGTTTTCAGGCTGCCCTGTGCCTCGGCGACGACTTCACTGGCCAGTGAACGGGCACCATCGGCGTCGCCAAGAGCACGAAATTCTTCGGCCAGCGCCAATTTGGTCTCTAGCGGGCTTTCAACGGGCGGCGACACAGGCGCTGCGGCGGTAATTGCTGGGCTTTGAGCGGCCGGTGGATTCAGGTCGAGCGACAGGGACCCCATGTCGAACTCCAGCATGCCACTGTCAGGCGCCACGGGAGCCCGGGTCATGGGCTTGCTGGCGGCCGACAGCGGGTCAACACTGAAACTCAAGCTGTTACCGCTGGGCGGTGGCGCTACAGACACCGGTTGATCGACTGTGAAATCCATCTCCAGATCTTCGAAAATCGTATCTTCAGCCACTCGCAGGGATGCTGTTGGGCCTGGCGCGTCAACCGACCCGGCTGGTCTGACAGATGGTGCCGCCGAGCCAGCCCCATCATCGACGGCAAAGTCCAGGTCCAGGTCAAAGTCGACCGCCGAATCAGCAAAGCCTGGCGACGCAACCATCATCTGCGGCGTGGTGTCTGCAGCAAAAGATGTGGCTGCTAACGGCATCATGTCAGCTGCTACCCGTTCGCTCTTTTGCGGCTGGCCAGCGGGCTGGTACATCGGATTGCTGGGGTCCAGGTCATGACCCATCTCGCAGATGTAAGCCCACTGCGGACCATTGCCGTTCGTGATGGGCAACGCCTGCGCAGCAATCATTTCAAAGGCTTTGAGGTCTCGCCGTTTGGCGTAAATTTCTATCAACTTGACATGAACGGCGACACGCGAGGGGTCGGTGCGCAGGGCTTCCTTCAGGATCTCCTCGGCCTGCAAATCGCGGCCGTAGGCCAGGTAGACATCGGCTTCTGCGACCGGGTCAACATCGCCAGCTGCATCGAGCTGGTTGGGTGAATACAGCATCGATGAGTCGGCCGCCTTGCCGTCTTCGCTGGTGTCGATGCGCTGACCACCGCTGGCACCAAAAAAAGAGTCAGGTTGCAGGCGGCTTTCCAGAAAAGAGTTTTCAACAGCGGCTTCGTCTCTGCGCTTTTTGACGCGGTAAAAGCCAAAACCAGCCAGCAGCGCCAAGAGCGCACCCAGGCCGGGCAAGACCAGCGGGTTGTCGGTCAGTTCATCAATCAGGCTGTGTTCAGGGGGTGGTGGCGCGGCTACGACGGGTTTTTTAACGGCGACCGGGGTGCTGGAGGCACCTGATGGTGCGACTGGTGCGGCAGTCGTCGGTGCGGCTGATGCGCCAGAAGCCGCGGGCGTCGGCGATGAAGCGGATGCGGTCGCTGCCGCCACTGTGCTGCTGGCAGCAGCCAGCGGGGCCGCAACGGCGGGAACGGACAGTGCGGGTACCGCCGGCACGGTCAAACCAGGAGGATTTGCAGCGGCTGATGCAGCTGCGGCAGGTGCGCCAGGCGTCAGGCCGGCTATTTTGTTCAGGTCGCCGATGTTCTTGGCCAGCTCAGCGACACGGTCGGACGCGTCTTTGGCTTGCTTGTCTCTGACTATCTTGTCTTCAGCGGCAGCCTTGCCCTGCACAGCACCCTTTGACAGCGTCAATTTGTCGGACACTGCCGCCGCCGGAGCGCGGTCTTCTACTGTGGCCTGAACCTTGCCAGCTGACTGGCGGTTGGCGCTTTCAACTTGCGCAGCTGGCACGCCGCCGGCCAACCTTTGCTTGAAGTCGTTGAAGTCTTTGGACTGCGCTACGATGGTTCGGGATGCCTCGGAACGAGACACTGCAGCTGCTTGTTCAGCGGACGGCAGATCTAACACGACGCCTGATTTCAGCCGGTTGACGTTGCCACCGATGAAGGCGTCCGGGTTGCTCTTGAGCAGCGCCACCAGCATCTGGTCAAGAGAAATACTTGGGACTTTGTTTTGCCCGGCAATCTTGCCCGCGGTATCGCCTGCCTTGACCCGGACCTCTGTGAGCTGCTTCCCGGCTATGGGCGCAGGTGTGGCTGGCGCCGATCTCGGGGCTGGCGCGGCTGCGCGAGGCGTGGGCTGCGCGAGGGGTGTCACAGGTGGCGCTGTCGTGCCGGAAGAAGGTGCACTGGGCGGCGACATGATGGGTGCAGTGGGCGCAACAGCGGCCGATGCCGGCGCCTGCCGCAGATTGGGTGGGTCAAACAGCATGGTGTAGTCACGCACCACACGGCCCGACGACCAGCTTGCCTCAAGAATGAGGTCTACGAAAGGCTCTGTGACTGGACGGGAACTGCTCAGGCTGAGGAAGGACCGCCCGTCAGCACGCTTTTGCAGGTTGATCTGAATGCCCACCACGGCGGCGCTGTAGTCGAGTCCCGCAGCCTTGAAGGTGGCCGCTGTGGCGACGCCCACGCGCAGACTGGAGGCTTCGTCAGCGCTGATTTCAGGCACCTCAATTTCAGCTCTCAGCGCCTCACCCAGAGCTGACTGGACCGTGATGCGGCCCAGTCCAAGCGCATGGGCCGAGTTGATGGAAAGGCCGCCGATCAGCGCCATCGCTGCGCCCAAGGCAGCCAAGCTCCAGCTTGAGCGGTGTGTCATGGAATTTTGAGCCCCGAGTGCCCGATTGACGTGTAACTTTATTTTGCTTGAGCGCACAAAAACCTCAATGCGAATTTTTGAAAAACCAATTTAACATCAGGGTGTTAGGCTGACAAGCTAAGACTCCACTTAAGTTTTGACCCACCCTGCCAGCGGGGGCTCACACGCGGTAATTGTTGCCTATTGGCAACGTTCATTGACAATTGCTTACGTTTTGACCTTTGTCGGTGCATTTATATCGATCTGTCACCCAGCGGTCCGATTTTCTCAAGGCGATCCCGACCTCGTGGTTCAAGCATCAATCTTCCAGCAGGATGCGCAGCATGCGGCGCAATGGCTCCGCAGCGCCCCACAGCAGTTGGTCTCCCACGGTAAAGGCACCCAGGTAATCTGACCCCATGGCCAGCTTGCGCAGACGTCCCACCGGGATCGTCATCGTGCCGGTCACGGCCACGGGCGTCAGGTCTTGGGTGGTGGCTTCCCGCGTGTTGGGCACCACTTTGACCCAGGCGTTGTCTGCAGCAATCATGGTCTCGATGTCAGCCAGCGGCACGTCTTTTTTCAGCTTGAAGGTCAAGGCCTGGCTGTGGCAGCGCATCGCGCCTACACGCACACAAAAGCCATCGACCGGTACGGCGGGCACGCCAAAACCCGCGCCTTGGCCCAGAATCTTGTTGGTCTCAGCGCCAGCTTTCCATTCTTCTTTGCTCGAACCATCACCCAAGTCTTTGTCAATCCATGGAATCAGCGAGCCGCCCAGCGGCACGCCAAAGTTGGCGGTCTCAACGGCTGACAGGCTGTGTTGCTTGGCAAGCACGCGGCGGTCGATTTCTAAAATCGCCGATTTCGGGTCGTCCAGCAGGGCTTTGACTTCACCGTTCAAGGTGCCAAATTGCGTCAGCAACTCGCGCATGTGTTGTGCGCCGCCGCCCGACGCCGCCTGATAAGTCATGGATGTCATCCACTCGACCAAACCGGCCTTGTACAGCGCGCCCACACCCATCAGCATGCAGCTGACGGTGCAGTTGCCGCCAATCCAGTTGTTGCCACCTTTGGCCAGGGCGTTTTTGATGACCGGCAAGTTCACCGGGTCCAGAATGATGACCGCATCGTCCTTCATGCGCAGCGTCGACGCGGCGTCAATCCAGTGGCCGTTCCAGCCGGCAGCGCGCAGCTTGGGGTAGACCTCGGCTGTGTAGTCACCGCCTTGCGCGGTGATGATGATGTCGCACTTTTTCAATGCGGCAATGTCCATCGCGTCTTTCAGCGTGGTTTCGTTCTTGGCCTGCGCCGGGGCTTTTGCGCCTGCGTTGGATGTGGAAAAGAACACTGGCTCGATCAGCGCGAAGTCGTTTTCCGCGCTCATGCGGTCCATCAGCACCGAGCCGACCATGCCGCGCCAGCCGACGAGGCCGACTGTGTTTCCTGAGATTTTCATTGGAGTTGCCCTTATCAAAAAATGATTCTTTGACCCGGCTCATCGAGCCAGCGGGCACGACGAGGCGGGCTTGCTAGCCTTTGGTGCCTGTCGTTTTAATTGCGTTCATGACCGTATTGTAATCAGCCCAGAGCCTTGACCACCGCGTCACCCATCTCTCGCGTGCCGACACGGGTCGTGCCTTCGCTGTAGATGTCGGGGGTGCGCAGGCCCTGGCTGAGCACGGCGTCTACAGCCTTCTCAATCCGCGCAGCAGCCTCGTTCTGGTTCAGGCTAAAGCGCAGCATCATGGCAGCGCTCAAAATCGTGGCCAGTGGATTTGCCACGCCTTTGCCTGCAATGTCCGGCGCACTGCCGTGGCTGGGCTCATACAGGCCCTGGTTTTTGGCGTTCAGGCTGGCTGAGGGCAACATGCCGATAGAGCCGGTCAGCATGGCTGCGGCGTCAGACAAGATGTCGCCAAACATGTTGCCAGTGACCACCACATCGAATTTTTTAGGCGCCTTGACGAGTTGCATGGCCGCGTTGTCAACGTACATGTGGTCCAGCGCGACGTCGGGGTATTGCAGGCCAATCTCGGTCACCACGTCTTTCCAGAGCTGAAAGGTCTCCAGAACGTTGGCTTTGTCAACGCTGGTGACGCGCCCGGGGCCCTGGTCAGGGCCACGTTCTGTAGCACGTTTGCGTGCCGCCTGAAAAGCGACATGTGCAATCCGCTCAATCTCGGGCCGCGAATAGCGCATGGTGTCAAAAGCTTCCTCGCTGCCGGGGAAGTGCCCGTCTACCGCCACACGCCTGCCGCGTGGCTGGCCAAAGTAAATGTCGCCGGTCAGCTCGCGGATGATCAAAATATCCAGCCCGCTGACCAATTCGCGTTTCAAGCTCGACGCATCAACCAGCTGCGGGTAGCAGATCGCCGGGCGAAAGTTGGCAAACAGGCCGAGGTTTTTACGCAGGCCCAAAATGGCCTGCTCCGGGCGCAGCGGGCGGTCGAGCGTGTCGTATTTCCAGTCGCCGACGGCACCGAAGAGCACCGCATCGGCTTCTTTGGCAAGCTTCAAGGTCGCGTCAGGCAGCGGATGGCCGAAAGCCTCGTAGGCGGCACCACCGACGAGCGCGATCTCGGTTTCAAACTTCAGGTCTAAAACCTTCAACACCTTGACCGCTTCAGCGACGATTTCAGTGCCAATGCCGTCACCGGGCAGGATTGCGATTTTCATGGTTTAACTTCTTTACTATTATTTTTATAGCTGCCCATCCAGGTTTTGATTGGGCTAGCCTCATTTGGCGGGGTGAAAAGGCGAAAAATGCGAAATCAAGCCGGAATCATGTGGTTCAGCCACGGTTTGGTCGCCAAGCGCTCGGCCTCGAAGGACCTGATTTTGTCACTGTGCAACAGGGTCAAACCAATGTCGTCCAGCCCATTGATCAGGCAGTATTTGCGAAACTCTTCAACGTTAAAAGGAATCTCTTCACCCTGCGGTTTCACAATCATCTGGCGTGCCAGGTCAATCGTCAGCTTGTAGCCGGGGAAGGCCAGCGCCTCTGCGAATAAAGCCGCTACTTGCGCCTCGGGCAGCACGATGGGCAGCAGGCCATTTTTAAAACTGTTGTTGAAAAAGATGTCGGCATAGCTGGGCGCAATGATGGCGCGAAAGCCGTATTGGTCGAGCGCCCAGGGTGCGTGCTCACGCGACGAGCCGCAGCCAAAATTTTTACGCGCCAGCAGCACCGATGCGCCTTTGTAGCGCGGCTGGTTCAGCACAAAGTCAGGGTTGGGCTTGCGGCTTGCCGGGTCCTGGCCAGGCTCGCCTGGGTCCAGGTAGCGCCAGGCATCAAACAGGTTGGGGCCAAAACCGGTTTTGCGAATCGACTTTAAAAACTGCTTCGGAATGATCGCGTCGGTGTCGACGTTCTCGCGGTCCATGGGAGCAACCAAGCCAGTGTGGAGTGTGAATTTTTGCATGATGATCTCTTAAACGAATCTGCGCACATCAACAAAGTGGCCGTGCACGGCCGCAGCCGCCGCCATCGCCGGGCTGACCAGATGGGTTCTCCCGCCCGCGCCCTGCCGGCCTTCAAAGTTGCGGTTGCTGGTGGATGCACAGCGCTCGCCAGGCTCCAGCTTGTCGGCGTTCATGGCCAGGCACATGCTGCAGCCCGGTTCGCGCCACTCAAAGCCTGCAGCCTTGAAGATCACGTCCAGGCCTTCACGCTCGGCTTGTTCTTTGACCAAGCCTGAGCCCGGCACAACGAGTGCCAGCTTGATGTTTTTGGCGACCTTTTGGCCAATTTTCTTCACCACAGCGGCGGCTTCGCGCATGTCTTCAATCCGGCTGTTGGTGCAGCTGCCGATGAAGACCTTGTCCACGTACAAATCATTCAGGGCCTTGCCCGGCTGCAGGTTCATGTAAGTCAGGGCGCGCTCAATCGCATCGCGCTTGTTGGCGTCTTTTTCCTTGTCAGGGTCGGGCACGATGTCGTTGATGGACAGCACCATCTCTGGCGAGGTGCCCCAGGTCACCTGCGGCAAGATTTGGCTGGCGTCCAGCTCAACCACTTTGTCAAACACCGCGTTGGCATCTGACTGCAGGGTTGACCAGTAGCGCATCGCCAGGTCCCATTCCACCCCCGTGGGTGACAACAAGCGGCCTTTGCAGTAATCCAGTGTTTTTTGGTCCACTGCCACCAAGCCAGCGCGTGCACCCGCTTCAATCGCCATGTTGCAGACCGTCATGCGGCCTTCCATGCTGAGGGCCCGAATGGCAGCGCCTGCAAACTCAATCGTGTAGCCGGTGCCGCCCGCTGTGCCAATTTTGCCAATGATGGCCAGCACGATGTCTTTGCCAGTGCAACCTTTTGGCAGCGTGCCTTCGACCTTGATGAGCAGGTTTTTGGCTTTTTTGGCCAGCAGCGTGTTGGTGGCCAGCACGTGCTCGACCTCGCTGGTGCCAATGCCGTGAGCCAGTGCGCCAAAGGCGCCGTGGGTTGACGTGTGCGAGTCACCGCAGACCACCGTCATGCCTGGCAGCGTCGCGCCGTTTTCAGGGCCTATCACATGCACGATGCCCTGGCGTTTTGACAGGAAGGGGAAGAACGCCGCAGCGCCGTGCTCCTTGATGTTCGCGTCGAGTGTGGTGATCTGCTCTTTGCTCACCAGGTCGGTGATGCCGTCGTAGCCCAGCTCCCATCCGGTGGTGGGGGTGTTGTGGTCGGCTGTCGCCACAATCGAGCTGATGCGCCAGACTTTGCGTTTGGCTTCACGCAGGCCTTCGAAGGCTTGCGGGCTGGTGACTTCGTGCACCAGGTGGCGGTCAATGTAAAGGATGGAGGTGCCGTCTTCCTCGGTGTGGATGACGTGCTCGTCCCAGATTTTGTCGTAGAGTGTTTTTGCCATATTTTTCTTTCAAGAATGTCTGATTTTAAGTGTCTTGGTCTGCGGTCAGGTGCTCAACCAGAAGTCGCGCCGTGACCGGCAGGGTTGAAAAGTCCCGCGCCACCAGATGGATGCGCCGCAATGCCCAGTCGTCCAGCAGCTCAATCGACGCCAGCTCGCCCACGCCATTCATCAGCTCAAAGGCGCGTTGCGGCATCACGCCCACACCCAGGCCGTTGTGAATCATCCGGCACACGGCGTCCAGGCTGGTCACGTGAATACGCAGTTTGATCGTGCGCCCAACGGCGGCGGCCGCCTGCTGCATGGCGATGTAAATCGAGCTGTTGGTGTGCAGGCCGACCTGGTCGTAGTCTAGCGATGCTTCAAAATAAATAGCTGCTTGTTCAGATAAAACATGGCCTCTGGGCACAATCAGTACCAGCTTGTCGGTCCGGTAGGGCAAACTTTGCAGCTCGCCCACGCCGTCAGCGACGTTGCAAATGCCCAGATCCGCAGCACCCTCCGCCACGGCCCTGACGATCTCGGTGCTCAGGTGCTCTTCCAGGTCAATTTTGACTTCTGGGTGGGTGCGGATGAACGCGCCCAGGTCTTCCGGCAAAAACTGGACGATCGCCGAAATGCTGGCGTGCACACGGACATGGCCGCGCACACCGTCGGCGTACTCGCTCAGTTCGCCTTGCATTTTCTCCAGGCTGAACAGCACTGAGCGCGCATGGTGCAACAGACTTTCGCCTGCCGGCGTCAGGCCCACGCCGCGCGTATGGCGGTAGAGCAGGGCCGTGCCCAGAGTCGCTTCCAGATCGCTCAGCCGTTTGCTGACCGCCGACGCCGCAATAAATTCCCGCTCGGCAGCCTTGCCAATGCTGCCCAGCTCGCACACCGCGACAAAGAGCTGAAGCGAGGTCAGGTCGATGCGGCGGGCAAAGTTGCGTTCTGAGCTTTTGAGGGTCATGAGGCTTGAATGCATCGTCAAACACGATGAGAGCTCATTTTGACTTACGCGAAACCTAAAGGCCATCGCCTTTCGCGATGTCGGACGTGCCCAAAACCGCTGCTCTTGAACGATCAGGTCAAAAATCTAGGGTTTTAAACCAAAAAGACCTTTTTCAGCTGTGTTTTAGGGCTTTAGGCCACAGAACCTGTGCGCGAGCTGCTATTGATTAAATAGCAAATAAAAAAGCCCGTTGATGTCACCATCAGCGAGCTTTTTGTTGATTAAAACCAGATCAGCGTTGCGCCAGAGGCTTCACGTCACGTGATACCGAGCCGGTGAACAACTGGCGTGGGCGGCCAATCTTGTATTCTGGGTCGCCAATCATTTCGTTCAGTTGGGCAATCCAGCCGACCGTGCGGGCCAGCGCAAAGATGGCGGTGAACAGTGGCACCGGGATGCCAATGGCGCGCTGCACAATGCCCGAGTAGAAGTCGACATTGGGATAGAGCTTGCGGCTGACGAAGTAATCGTCTTCCAGGGCAATTTTTTCCAGTGCCATGGCCAACTTGAACAGTGGGTCGTTTTGCAGACCCATTTCCAGCAGCACTTCCTTGCAGGTCTCCTGCATCAGCTTGGCGCGCGGGTCGTAGTTTTTGTAAACCCGGTGGCCAAACCCCATCAGCTTGACGCTGGAGTTTTTGTCTTTGACCTGCTTGATGAAGTCGCCGATTTTCTCGATGCCGCCTTGCTTCTGGATGTCGCCCAGCATATTCAGGGCCGCTTCATTGGCGCCGCCGTGGGCCGGGCCCCACAGGCAGGCCACGCCTGCGGCAATGGCTGCAAACGGGTTGGTGCCAGACGAGCCGCACAGGCGCACGGTCGAGGTCGATGCGTTTTGCTCGTGGTCTGCGTGCAGGATAAAGATGCGGTCCAAGGCGCGCTCGAGCACGGGGTTGACCTTGTACTCTTCACACGGCGTGGCAAACATCATGTGCAAAAAGTTGCCGGCGTAGCTTAAAGAGTTCTTCGGGTACATGTAGGGCTGGCCCATCGTGTACTTGTAAGCCATCGCCACCAGTGTGGGCAGCTTGGCAATCAGGCGGATGGCCGAAATGTCGCGGTGCTGGGGGTTGGTGATGTCGGTGCTGTCATGGTAGAAGGCCGACAGGGCCCCCACCAAGCCGGTCATGATGGCCATCGGATGTGCGTCACGGCGGAAACCGCGCAGGAAAAACTGCATCTGCTCGTTGACCATGGTGTGGTTGGTCACGCGCGACACGAAGTCTTTTTTCTGTGCTACGTCAGGCAACTCACCGTACAGCAACAGATGGCAGGTTTCCATGTAGTCACAGTTGGTGGCCAACTGCTCGATGGGGTAACCGCGGTACAGCAGTTCGCCCTTGTCGCCGTCGATGTAAGTAATCGCTGACTGGCAGGAGGCGGTTGACAAAAAGCCAGGGTCGTAAGTGAACATGCCGGTCTGTGCGTACAGCTTGCGTATGTCCACCACATCGGGACCCACATTACCCTGGTAGACAGGCAAGTCGATGCTGGGGCTGCCGTTGCTAAACGACAGGGTGGCTTTGTTGTCAGCGAGCTTCATAGTGTGCTTTCTAAAAATATCAAATCAAACCGGAACTGGCAGGGTTTTACCCTTGGGGCGGAGCAAGTTCAAGACCTGCAATGCTTCAAAAGTACAGGCGCTGGCCTTGGCATCAGGATCAGCCAAATCGGCGGGCTCTTTGCGTTGTAGCAACAGATCCAGCAGATCATTGTCGGACAAATCCATTAAATCATTCATGCCTTTGGCTTGGGCTATCGTTAACGTGGACTCATGTTGAGCAAAGAACTTTTCAATCAGCAAATCGTTTTCCAGCAAACCCCGGCGGCAACGCCAGCGCAGTTTGCTCAATTCACGTTCGCCCAGAAGTTCGTCAAGCATGCCATTTTCCGACGGGCCGCCCTTAGGAAAATTAGCCCCAACTTCTTGTGAAAGGGGCAGCGTATCGCCATAGGCGTGCGAAGCGACAAGCGTGGGGGTCATATTTCTAGACAGAGCGCAGCACCATCATCTCTTTGATCTTGCCAATCGCCTTGGTTGGGTTCAAGCCTTTTGGGCACACATCCACGCAGTTCATGATGGTGTGGCAACGGAACAGGCGGTACGGGTCTTCCAGGTTGTCCAGGCGCTCGGCGGTGCCTTGGTCGCGGCTGTCGGCAATGAAGCGGTAGGCTTGCAACAGGCCGGCTGGACCCACGAATTTGTCCGGGTTCCACCAGAAGCTGGGGCAACTGGTGGAGCAGCTTGCGCACAAAATGCATTCGTACAGGCCGTTCAGTTCATCACGCTCTTCCGGGCTTTGCAGACGTTCCTTTTCAGGCGGCACGTTGTCATTGATCAAATAGGGCTTGATCGAGTTGTACTGTTTGAAGAACTGCGTCATGTCGACGATCAAGTCACGCACGACGGGCAATCCTGGCAAGGGCTTGAGCGTGATTTCACCAGGCAGGGTGCGCATATTGGTCAGGCAGGCCAGTCCGTTTTTACCGTTGATGTTCATCGCGTCAGAGCCGCAAACGCCTTCGCGGCATGAACGCCTGAAGCTGATGCTCGGATCTTGGGCTTTCAGCTTCATCAGCGCATCGAGCAACATGCGCTCAGTGCCGTCGAGTTCAACCTCGATTTTTTGCATGTACGGCTTGGCGTCGGTGTCCGGGTCGTATCGGTAAATGTTGAAGGTGCGTTTGGTCATGGTGTGTGCCTGCTGAATATCGAAAAAATATCGAAAAATATCGAAATTAGTTTTTAGAAACTGCGAACTTTGAGTGGCAGTGAGTCAACCGTCAGCGGAATCATTTGCACGGGCTTGTAGGTCAGGCTGTTGCTTTGGCTGTGCCACAGTGTGTGCTTGTGCCACTCTTCGTCGTTGCGGCCATTCGGATGTGCGGGTGTGTCGCCGTAGTCGTCGACTGAATGCGCGCCGCGGCTTTCCTTGCGCGCTGCTGCCGACACGATGGTCGCTTGTGCGGACTCAATCAGATTTTCAACTTCCAGCGCTTCAATGCGGGCGGTGTTGAAGATTTTTGACTTGTCCTTCAGGCCGATATTTTTCACCCGCTCGCGCAGTTTGGCAATCGCCTCGACACCTTCATCCATGCTGGCCTGGGTGCGGAAAACGCCGGCATACTTTTGCATGGCGGCGCGAATGTCGTTGGCAACGTCCTGGGCATATTCGCCGTCTGTGGCGTTGTCTAAACGCGCGATTCTGCTCAACGTAGCATCGGCAGCATCAGCCGGCAGTGGCTTGTGAACGGTGGTTTTATTGTGCTCAACGATGTGGTTGCCCGCTGCGCGGCCAAACACCAGCAAATCAAGCAGCGAGTTGGTGCCCAGACGATTGGCGCCGTGCACACTGACGCAAGAGCATTCGCCCACCGCATACAGACCATTCACTACTTCGCTCTTGTTGTCAGCGTTTTGTGTCACGACCTGGCCATGGATGTTGGTCGGTATACCGCCCATTTGGTAGTGGATGGTTGGCACCACAGGAATCGGTTCTTTGGTGATGTCGACGTTGGCAAAGTTGTGGCCAATCTCAAACACCGACGGCAGGCGCTTCATGATGGTTTCAGCGCCCAAGTGCGTCATGTCCAGGTTGATGTAGTCCTTGTTCGGACCGCAGCCACGGCCTTCCTTGATCTCTTGGTCCATGCAGCGTGATACGTAGTCGCGTGGGGCCAGGTCCTTGTAGGCCGGTGCGTAGCGCTCCATGAAGCGCTCGCCATTGCTGTTGCGCAAAATCGCGCCTTCGCCGCGGCAACCTTCAGTCAGCAACACGCCTGCACCGGCCACCCCGGTCGGGTGAAACTGCCAGAACTCCATGTCTTCCAGCGGAATGCCAGCGCGTGCGGCCATGCCCAAGCCATCACCGGTATTGATAAAGGCGTTGGTTGACGCCGCAAAAATACGGCCCGCACCGCCAGTGGCCAGCAGCGTGGTTTTGGCTTCAAAAATATGCACGTCACCGGTTTCCATCTCGATGGCGGTCACGCCGACCACGTCACCCGCAGCATCGCGGATCAGGTCCATGGCCAGCCACTCGACGAAGAAGCTGGTTTTTTCTTTCACGTTTTGCTGGTACAGCGTGTGCAGCATGGCGTGGCCGGTACGGTCAGCAGCAGCGCAGGCCCGCTCTACCGCTTTTTCGCCGTAGTTGGCGGTGTGGCCGCCAAAGGGGCGCTGGTAAATCGTGCCATCAGGGTTGCGGTCAAACGGCATGCCCATGTGCTCCAGGTCATACACCACCTTGGGGGCTTCTCGGCACATGAACTCAATCGCGTCCTGGTCACCCAGGTAGTCCGAGCCTTTGACAGTGTCGAAAAAATGGTAGTGCCAGTTGTCCTCGTTCATGTTCCCCAGTGACGCACCGATGCCGCCTTGCGCCGCCACGGTGTGTGAGCGGGTCGGAAAAACCTTGGACAGCACGGCCACGTTCAGACCGGCGCGAGCCAGTTGCAGCGAGGCACGCATGCCAGAGCCGCCGGCTCCGACGATGACAACGTCAAATTTGCGCTTGGGGATTTTGGAGCTTGCGGTCATGTTTGTTTTTCGAACTCAATGGTGGGTCAAAGCAAGATGGCTTCAAATAACTTCTGATGATGTTTTACAGGCGCCACAGCACCTGGATGCCCCAGCCCGCGCAAGCGGTGAGCCACACAATCGTGAACACCTGCAAACCCAGGCGCAGGCCAACCGGTTTGATGTAGTCCATCCAGATGTCGCGCATCCCCACCCACACGTGGTACAGCATGGCGATGATCAGGGTGAAGGTCAGCACTTTCATCCACTGCGATGAAAAAATACCGGACCATTTGTCGTAGCCAATGGGGCCTTTGGTCAGCATGACCTGACCGAGAACCAGCAGTGTGAAAAGCGCCATCAGCGCAGCCGTGACGCGCTGGGCCAGCCAGTCGCGCAGACCGTAGTGTGCGCCGACGACGATGCGTTTGGTGCCGTGATTGATTGCCATACAAGTGTTTCCTGATCAAGAGGGGGTCAAAGCTGAGGATCTGACCCGCAAAAATTAATAAATGCCAAAGAGTTTGGCACCCAACACCAGCGTCAGGGCGACGCTGATGGCAAGCGTGGCAATGGCCGACGTTTTGCCAAATTCTTTGGTCACCGCCGAGTGGTGCGTGTCAGACCACAAATGGCGCAGGCCGGCAAGCGAGTGGTGCAGAAAAGCCCAGATCAGCGCCAGTGCCAGCAGCTTCCAGATGATGCCCGGCAGGCCCAGCATGCCCACATTGAAAGCGCCCTTGAATTTGGCGAATGAGATTTCAGACGAAATGGACGTGTCGAACATCCAGATGATGAAGGGCATCAGGATGAACATGATGGCCCCGCTGATGCGGTGAAGAATCGACACAATGCCCGCAACGGGCAGGCGGTAGGACGGCAGGTCGGTGAAGGCGTTGATATTGCGGAACTCGGGCCGCTTTTTGGCGGTCGTTGCAGTCTCTGGCATGCGTGACTTTCTGTGTTGTTCTGAAACTATCGCTGGGTGACCCGTCAATCGACGGATCTGTCGTTGATATTTCGGCAAATTCTGGTAAACCCTCGGATTCTATTGCAATGCAGCATCGGAATTTTTCGGGTCATATTTGAGCTTAAGGTTTTTGTCTGAACAGGGGCTGACAAGGGATTCACAAACTGTCCAGATCGGCCAGCATTTCGCTGGCGCGCCCGCGCACTTCTGCCCGCACTTCAGGGGTCATGCGCTGCAGGTTTTTGACCATCAGCGCGGTGCGCGGGTTGCCTGCAAAGCTGGCCTCGTGTTGGTCCAGGAAATTCCAGTACAGCGTGGTCATGGGGCAGGCGTTAGCGCCCACGCGCGTGTCGCTCTCATACTTGCAGTCGCTGCAGTAATTACTCATGCGTTTGACATAGGCGCCGCTGGCCACATAGGGCTTGCTGGTAAAGCGCCCGCCATTGGCAAACAGCGCCATGCCTGCCGTGTTGGGCAGTTCTACCCATTCCACCGCGTCGACATAAACCGCCAGATACCAGTCGCAAACGGCTTGCGGGCTGATCTGTGCGGTGACACCAAACATGCCCGTGATCATCAGCCGCTGGATGTGGTGCGAGTAACCGTTTTGAAGCGTCTGGCCGATGCATTGCTTCATGCAATTCATGTGGGTGTCGCCGGTCCAGTACCACTTGGGTAGTGGGTTGGTGTGACGGTAGTGGTTGGCGGTTTTCAGCTCGGGCATATCCATGAAGTACACGCCGCGCATGAACTCGCGCCAGCCCAGGATCTGCCTGATGAAACCCTCCACGCTGGCCAGGTCCAGGTCATGCTTTTTGTAGGCGGCTTCGGCGGCCTGAATGACTTCTAGCGGGTTGAGCAGCTTCAGGTTGAGCGAACTTGACAGCAATGAATGCCAACCAAAATCAAGATTTGTCCACATCGCGTCTTCATGCGGGCCGAACTGCGGCAGACGGTTGGCAATGAAGTCCTTCAGGGCCAGCAAAGCCTGCTCACGGGTTACCGGCCAGTTGAAGTCTTCCAACTGGCCAGGATGCGCTGCAAAATGGGCATTGACCAGCTGGATGACGTCATTCGTGATGGCATCGGGCTTGTAGTGAACCGCTTTGGGCACGTTTTGTGGCCCCGCCTTGCCAAAGCTTTTGCGGTTGTCAGCATCAAAGTTCCACTGCCCACCCACCGGTTCATCCCCGGCCATCAGCACTTTGTATTGCTTGCGCATTTGCCGATAGAAAAATTCCATCCGCAGGCTGGTGGACTTGCCCGCCCACTTGCGGAACTGGGGCAGACCGCATAAAAAGTGTTTGTCTTCGCGCCAGGTCAAAAACCCAGCCGGTGAATGACTCGACGTCGCGTTACCGGTCACTTTTTGAGTGTCTTTTAACGGTTTTGATGAATGGACATAGGGGGCAATAGCGCCTGATTTAACAGCGCCCTGAACAGCATGCTCAATCTGTTGCCTGACGCGCAAGTCACCCGGCTCCACGCCAATCACCGCTTGCGGCTGGCGCTCTTTGATCGCTGCCAGCAGGCCCGCGGCCAGGGTTTGGTCGCCGTGCGTGTCCAGTGCCCGGTAGTCCACTTGCCAGCCGCGTTGTTTCAGGCTTTGAGAAAAATGCCGCATGGCAGACAAGAACAGGGTGGTGCGAATTTTGTGCGACCAGACATGGGTGGACTCCTCAAAAGCCTCCACCATCAACACGGTGTCTTGTTCCGGGTCAAACCCGTCAAAGGCGCTGGAGGCCTCGTCGAGTTGGTCGCCCAAAATGAGCACCAAATGACGCGTTTTTGTAGATTGCATACTGATGATTCTATTTGGCGACTGGTTGGTATTTTGGTGTCGACATCAAGACCACATCGCCGGTGCGGGCAGGGGAAAAAGAGTCGCTCAGGAGGCTGGCAACTTGCTGGTCGCTTTGCCTTTTTGGCCGCGGCAAGCATCGGAGCAATACTTGACCTCAGCCCAGTTCTTGGCCCAGCTCTTACGCCAGGTCATTTCGCGGCCGCAGGCCACGCACGGCTTGCTCGGGAGCGACGCCTTGTTGCCCTTGAATCCAGACTTTTCAGGCATCAGTTCAGTGTGTTGTGATAGTGGTGCGTGTCGGTGCGGTAGTAGCCCCGGCGCAGCTCCATCGGCACATTTTGATAGGTGTAGGCAATCCGCTCCACGCTCAGAAGCGGTGTGCCGCGCTCTACTTTTAATAGCTGCTCGCGCCCGTCGATGGCTGACTCGGCGCGTATTTTCTCTTCGGCTCGCACCATGCGCATGTTGAATTCAGTTTCAAACAGCGCATACATCGGGCCGTGGTAATCGGCCAGGCGCTCGGCGGTCAGGCCTTTGAATGGGGCTGCGGGCAGCCAGATGTCTTCAACAATTGTGGGGACGCCCGCAAAACTGAGCACCCGCCGCGCTTGCAACACGGCGTCGCCACTGCGCAGAGCCAAAGCCCTTGCCACATCGGCAGTGGCCCGGGCGCGGCGGCAATCGATGATCTCGCGCTGGGCTGGGCCTTCGCTGCCTGGTGTGCCGCTGTCGGGCACCAGCTTGAGGAAGCGGAACTGCACATGCTGTTCGGCATGCGTTGCCACGAAAGTGCCCTTGCCCTGGCGGCGCACCACCAGGTTGCTGGCGGCCAGCTCGTCAATGGCTTTGCGCACCGTGCCCTGGCTGACGCGGTAGCGGGTGGCCAGGTCCATTTCAGATGGAATCGCTTCGCCGGGCTTCCATTCGCCGGACTGCAGACTTTGCAAAATCAGCGCCTTGATCTGCTGGTACAGAGGGCTGAAGGCGGGCGTGGCGGTGTTTGACTCGTCGGCTGACGAGGGGGATGCGAAGGAAGGAATAGCTGCCATAGGGGGTCTTCGGGGAAGCTTTATCTTATCTTATATAAGACATAAGACAAATTGACGCATGGCAGCATTCGGCGCTAAAATCTTTGGCTGTTGTTGCTGCATGGCAACCGTTTTACTCACTTCCTGAAAGCTCCCATCATGACCAAAAAACCCGTCCGCGTTGCCGTTACCGGTGCAGCCGGCCAAATTGGCTACGCGCTGCTGTTTCGTATTGCCTCCGGCGAAATGCTGGGCAAAGACCAGCCCGTGATTTTGCAATTGCTGGAAGTCCCGGTTGAGGGTCCACAAAAAGCCCTCAAAGGCGTGATGATGGAACTCGACGACTGTGCCTTTCCTCTGCTGGTGGGCATGGAAGCGCACAGCGATCCGATGACGGCTTTCAAAGACACCGACTACGCACTGCTGGTGGGGTCCCGCCCACGCGGCCCGGGCATGGAGCGGGCCGAGTTGCTGGCCGTGAACGGCGCGATTTTTATCGCCCAGGGCAAGGCGCTGAACGCCGTGGCCAGCCGCAACGTCAAGGTGCTGGTGGTCGGCAACCCGGCCAACACCAACGCATGGATCGCCATGAAAAGCGCGCCCGATCTGCCGCGCAAAAACTTCACAGCCATGCTGCGCTTGGACCACAACCGCGCGGCCAGCCAGGTTGCGGCCAAAACCGGCAAGGCTGTGGCCGACATCGAAAAACTCTGCGTGTGGGGCAACCATTCGCCCACCATGTACGCTGACTACCGCTTTGCCACCATCAAGGGCGAAAGCGTTGCCGCCATGATCAACGACCAGGACTGGAACGCCAACACCTTTTTGCCAACCGTTGGCAAGCGCGGCGCGGCCATCATTGAAGCGCGCGGCGTGTCGTCAGCCGCATCGGCCGCCAACGCCGCCATCGACCACATGCGCGACTGGGCACTGGGCACCCACGGCAAGTGGGTCACCATGGGTATCCCATCGGGCGGCCAGTACGGCATTCCTGACGGCACCATGTTTGGTTTCCCTGTGACCTGCGAAGGCGGCGAGTACAAACTGGTTGAAGGCCTGGCCATTGATGAATTCAGCCAGACCTGCATCAACAAGACATTGGCAGAGTTGCAAGGCGAGCAAGACGGCGTCAAACACCTCCTCTAATGGCTCATCCCAGAGAGGTTCTTCTCGGCGCTCAGGCTGCAACTGGTTTCTTGCCAGTTTGCGACCACTACAGTGGCGTAGAGACGCGCATGCGCAAAAGCCTGCAGTTGCAGGCCGACATGTGCGCTGAGTTCGGCGCTTGCGTTTTTGACGTCACGCTGGACTGCGAAGACGGTGCGCCCGTGGGCGGCGAGGCCGACCACGCCGCCATGGTGGTGGCCCTGGCCACCCAGGCCAGCCCCAAGGCCCGCGTGGCAGTGCGTGTCCATCCCATCGATCATCCTGCTTTTGAGGCTGACGTAGCCACCATTGCCGGCACGGTGGGCGACAGGCTTTGCCACATCATGGTGCCTAAAGTCGAGTCGGCGGGCGACATCATGCGGATTGAAAAAGCCCTGAACGATGCGCATGCAGGGCATCTGCCCCTGCACGTGTTGATTGAATCGCCCGCTGCTGTGCACCGCGCTTTCGAGATTGCCGCGCATCCGCGTGTGCAGTCACTCAGCTTTGGTCTGATGGACTTTGTATCGAGCCATGGCGGTGCCATACCTGCGCATGGCATGACCAGTCAGGGTCAGTTCGACCACCCGCTGGTGGTGCGCGCCAAGCTGGAGATAGCCTCGGCCTGCCACGCCAACAGCAAAACACCATCGCATTGCGTGGTGACAGAATTTAACGATGCCGCCGCCATGACGATGGCCGCGCGCCGGGCTTTTCACGAGTTTGGCTACACCCGCATGTGGAGCATCCACCCGAACCAGATTCGTCCGATTCTGGCGGCCTTCGCACCGACTGAAGGTGAGATTGAAGATGCTACAAGAATAATAGCTGCAGCCGCTCGTGAAGAGTGGGCTCCGATCAGCTTCGAGGGTAAATTGCACGACCGCGCCAGTTATCGCTATTACTGGCAGGTCTTGGAGCGTGCGCACCAGACGGGCCGTGACTTGCCAGCCGAGTCACAGATCTACTTTTAGGAATGGCATGAAAGCACTCGTCCTTGCCGCCTTCATCTTCGCCTTGCCGGCTGTTACCTTCGCGCAAGCGGCGGCCTTGGCCAATGCACCAGTCAAGGCTGACACTAAAAAGCCGGGGCAAAAGTCATCGTCTGAAGTCAGGCGTTCGGCCCTGAAAGCGGTTGAAGAAGTCACGCCGATCGATGAGGACCCCAAAATCAGCCTGACTGCCGAAGACCTAGAAATAGCCAAGCGTGTATTTGTAGGCACCATTGCCTGCGAATTGGGGAACTCGGTCACGCTGACACCCAGCACGCGTCGCCCCGGCTTTTTTGTGGTGCAAACCAAGGGTGCACGCTTTAGCATGCACCCGGTCGAAAGTCGTACCGGCGCGATTCGGCTGGAAGACCCTAAAAGAGGCGCATTGTGGCTTCAGTTGGGCAACAAATCCATGCTGATGAGCCAAAAGCTGGGTCAGCGACTGGCAGACGAATGCATGAGCCCCGAGCAAATGACCCTGGCCGACGAGCTTAAAAAGAACCCGCGCCCAGGCTTGCTTGACAGCCCTGCTTCAGCCCCTGCCCCGGCCCCCGCATCAGCCCCCGCAGCCACCCAATAATTTTTAGGAGAAAAACATGTCATCAACTTTCATTCAAACCTACCGCAATCACGTCGCTGAGCGTTCGGTGCTGGGCATTCCACCCTTGCCACTGTCTGCTGCGCAAACCGCTGAAGTCATCGAACTGCTCAAGGCCCCACCGAAAGGCGAAGAGGCATTTCTGGTCGAGTTGCTCACCCACCGCGTACCCGCAGGCGTTGACAACGCCGCTAAAGTGAAAGCCAGCTATCTGGCTGCTGTGGCGCATGGCACTGAAAAGTGCGCACTTGTCTCGCGCGAACACGCGGCGCAGTTGCTGGGCACCATGCTGGGCGGCTACAACATCAGCCCCATGATTGCGCTGCTCGATGATGCCGAAGCCAGCGTTGCCACGCAGGCCGCCGCCGGCCTGAAAAACACACTGCTCATGTTTGACCAGTTCCATGACGTGAAAGAAAAAGCCGACAAGGGCAACACCTACGCCAAGGCCGTGATGCAAAGCTGGGCCAACGCCGAGTGGTTTACCAGCCGCCCCGAAGTGCCAGAGTCCATCATGCTGACGGTCTTCAAGGTCGCCGGCGAGATCAATACCGACGACCTGTCGCCCGCGCCCGACGCCTGGAGCCGTCCTGACATTCCGCTGCACGCACTGGCCATGCATAAAAATCCACGTCCTGGTCAAAGTGCTGAATCTTTGCCTGAAGAAGAAGGCAAGCGCGGCCCGATCAAGTTCATCGATTCACTCAAGGCCAAAGGGCATCTGGTCGCCTATGTGGGCGACGTGGTTGGCACCGGTTCATCGCGCAAGTCGGCCACCAACTCGGTGCTGTGGTTTACCGGCCAAGACATTCCCTTTGTGCCTAACAAGCGTTTTGGTGGCGTCTGCCTGGGCGCCAAAATCGCACCAATTTTCTACAACACCATGGAAGATTCAGGCGCCTTGCCCATCGAACTCGACGTGAGCCAGATGGCGATGGGCGATGTGATTGAGCTGCGTCCGTACGACGGCAAGGCATTGAAGGGCGGCAAGGTGATTGCGGAGTTCAAACTCAAAAGCGAGGTTCTGTTTGACGAAGTGCGCGCCGGTGGCCGGATTCCATTGATCGTCGGCCGTGGCCTGACTGCCAAGGCTCGCTTTGCTCTTGGCCTTCCCGCATCGACCCAGTTCCGCCTGCCGCAAGACCCGCTGGACAACGGCCGTGGCTTTACGCTGGCGCAGAAAATGGTGGGGCGCGCCGTCGGTTTGCCAGAAGGCCAGGGCGTGCGTCCCGGCACCTATTGCGAGCCCAAAATGACGTCAGTTGGCTCACAAGACACCACCGGCCCCATGACACGTGACGAGCTGAAAGACCTGGCCTGCCTGGGCTTTTCTGCTGACCTGGTGATGCAGTCGTTTTGCCACACAGCGGCTTACCCCAAGCCGGTCGACGTGAAGATGCACCACGAGCTGCCAGATTTCATGAGCACGCGCGGCGGCATTCCCCTGCGCCCGGGCGACGGCATCATCCACAGCTGGTTGAACCGCATGCTGTTGCCAGATACAGTCGGCACAGGTGGCGACAGCCACACGCGTTTTCCGATTGGCATCAGCTTTCCCGCAGGCTCGGGCCTGGTGGCGTTTGGGGCAGCGACCGGCGTCATGCCACTGGACATGCCCGAGTCGGTGCTGGTGCGCTTTAAAGGTGAGATGCAGCCTGGCATCACGCTGCGTGATTTGGTCAATGCGATTCCGCTGTACGCCATCAAGGCCGGTTTACTCACTGTGGCCAAGCAGGGCAAGATCAACATCTTCTCGGGCCGAATCCTGGAGATTGAAGGCCTGCCTGACCTGAAAGTCGAACAAGCGTTCGAGCTCAGCGATGCATCCGCCGAGCGTTCAGCCGGTGGTTGCACCGTGCACCTGAACAAAGAGCCGATCATTGAATACATCAACAGCAACATCACCATGCTCAAGTGGATGATCGCCACCGGCTACTCAGATGTACGCACCATCAAGCGCCGCATCGCCGCCATGGAGGCATGGCTGGCTGACCCGCAGCTGCTCAAAGGCGATGCCGATGCTGAATACGCGGCAGTCATTGAGATTGACCTGGCAGACATCCACGAGCCTATCGTCGCCTGCCCGAATGACCCGGACGATGTAAAAACGCTCAGCGATGTCGCAGGCAGCAAGATCGACGAAGTCTTCATCGGCAGTTGCATGACCAATATTGGACACTTCCGCGCAGCGTCCAAGCTGCTCGAAAACAAGCGCGACATTCCCGTCAAACTCTGGATGGCGCCGCCCACCAAGATGGATGCCAAACAACTGACCGAAGAAGGTCACTACGGTGTGCTGGGCAGCGCCGGTGCACGCATGGAAATGCCCGGCTGCAGCTTGTGCATGGGCAACCAGGCGCAGGTCAAAGAGGGTGCCACCGTGTTCTCAACTTCTACACGCAACTTCCCGAACCGTCTGGGCAAGAACTCCAACGTGTATCTGGGTTCAGCCGAACTCGCAGCGATTTGCTCCAAGCTCGGCCGTATCCCGACCAAGACCGAGTACATGCTTGATATGGGTGTGTTGAC
>CANFOS010000012.1 GCA_947448735.1 Comamonadaceae bacterium
GATCTCGCCAACAATGTCGCCGTCTGCGTTGGCGATGACGGTGCTGCCGCCTGGCACGGTGATGAAGCTTAAGTCGCTTGTATCGCCCAAGCTCAAGCCTTGCAGTTGAGCTGTCAGTGCGCTTTGCTGGGCCGGGGTGAGGCTTGCGCCTGCGGTGGTCAGGTAGTGGGTGTAGCTGGTGGTGGGGTCGGGGGGGTTGGTAGGGGTGTAGGCGGGAGTTGATGGGCCACCACCATTGCCTGCGTCGGTCGTGGTGACGGTGCCTGCCGTATTGCCAGCCGTATTGCCCGCATCAGCATACTGGGTGCCTGTGCCAGCGTCGATTTCTGTTGCAGCTGTAGATGGTGTGTTTTTGAAGGCGTTTAGCAGCGCTTGGTACACCGCATCTGGTGCAGGTGCGGCAGCGCTGGGTGAGTTGGGCGGAACGTACTCATCGCTTTGCAAGTCAAATTGATTGACGTGGTCTTTGTATTGCGCGCCTTCTGGGAAGTTGGCGGGGGTGGATGGTGTTGTTGGTGTTGTTGGTGTTGTTGGTAAATAGTTAACCGGTAGCGGCTGCGCACTGCTGCCCAGTCCTGGGCTTTCGGCCCAAGCCTTGACGCTTTGCACCAGCTCACCTGCGCCGGGCTCGACCCAACCTGTGCCGACTTGAAAGACTGTTTTAACGACAGTGGTTGTGCCGTCTTCGTGGGTTAGAACGATGTCGCGCTTTTGCCCTTGGACCACCGCTGTGCTGCGGCTGACATCGCCGGGATGGCTGGGGTCATAAACAATTTGGACTTGTGCGCTGCTTTGCGTCTGGCCGTCCTTGCTGAACTGGGTGATGTTAAAAATTGGGCCGTCTTGCGCGCTTTGATCTTCAAACCCTTTGGCGGGGCGGGTCACAGTTAAGCTGCCAGCAGCATCCATGTCAAGGCGCCCGCCAGCACCTGCTTTGATGACCTGGCCGTTGGGAAAGGTGGCGCTTTGGCCGTCTTGGCTTAACTGGATGGTGTTGCTGGTATTGGGCTTTGATGGGGCGGGTGGGTTGGTTGCACCTGTTGCTGTTTCATCAGCGCGGGAGTTGGTAGTGCTGTGAGCCTGGGGGTTTGCGGTCGATCCCGATGCGGCGTCCATGATGGACTGGGCATCGGTGGTGCCCATGGGGTCGGTGGTTGAATGATCTAGGGCTCTGTCAGCGCTTTGATCGTTCTTCGTAGGGAGATTGGCGTCGTCAAGGTTCCTGTGAGGCATAGCCTCATCTCTAGGTGCGCTGTTTAAGCTTTGATCTGTTGATTCAATATTTTCAAGACCACGCAGTAATCTACCTTCACGCGCAACAGTTTCGGGTTCATTGTTTTTACCTTGGTAGGTATTACCTCTAAACTGAATCAAATTCTCTTCAGTCAGCCCGCTCCCCAAAGACTTTAGCTGCATCGATCCACCGGCTAGCGCAACCCTTTCGCCCTTCAAAAAGGACATGAGTGCGCCGTCTTTGTTGCCACTGTGCCCATCAACGCCGCTAATGTAGAGCTGGTTGTCGAAATCCAAGATGCGCATTTGAAGGCGCGGATTATTCACAATGGCTGTTGCTACATCGGGCCTAACTAACCCCACTTCAAAAATTAACGAATCCAGTTTTTCTACCTTTTTAGCCAAGACGTCGTTTGTAAAATTGTCTATCGCTTGCTTGTTATCTTGAAGCTTTTCATTTAATCCAGCGATGACACTCTTGCTAGCGCCACCGCTACGACTTAGCAAAGACACCTCAACGTCAGAAAAACCTATTGACTTGAGAAGTTTTTGTGCATCCGGCCTAGCTCCAACATCAAACTGGACAAGGCCAAAGGAGTACGTGCTCTTTCCACCAGCAAAACTGAACTGGTAAATTTTGGTTGAATTACTTGAAAGTTCAGTCTCAAACACTACCGTACGCAAATTCGTCAGCACTTGGTCTTTTTGCGGAGAAGTGAAATTGGTTTTCATATTGGATCGCTTTCTGTTGCCCACCTATTTGCGTCGCACAGAATCGAGCAATGGTGAAACTCCCCGAAAGCCATCAGATTCGCGCCTGAATTGATCCCTACCGTGGAATAGAACGTTCAGATCATTCATGTATCTGGCAAAGCTTCTTCGGAATCCATCGGGATGCCAAACTTCCCCGTCTAGAGCCCAGTCTGTGTCATCACAGAGGAAGCTCGCAATGCGCTCGTTATTTTTTTCAACCACTACGCCGGCGCCTGAGAGGGCTTTGGACGGATGCTTCACACGTTGTGAAAAAAAAGTGTATCTGTAATCACCGCGAGAAAACCATAACTCGCCGTATAACCCATTCAAAAGTTCGACGCCCGATTCGGTACGAATTTTTTCTGCTGTCTCCTTGATGATTGCGACTCGCGGGTCACGTCGAGGCTCGCCAGCAGATGGCAAATCTTTAACGTTAACTTTAGCCATTCCAAATGCCTTCTTCAAAGGTGTAAGACGGGCGGGGTGCTCAAGTTCAATAACTTTTTTCTTGTCTAGCGTGGCGGGCGCACCAAAGCGATATGTCATGCGTCCCTTATCCCAACTCTTGAAATTCCACTGGCATTCTGAGGGTGCGCCTAACTTACCTGGCTTGCCGTATATCTCTGTACTGCAGCGATAGTCGTAGCTTGGTGTTTGCGGCCAATCGCTTACACAAAGGGAAATGTTTTTTTCCTTTGCCATACAAGTAAAGGCAACATGCTCATCTTCGTTGCACAAATGCGGGTAGTCGTCTTTGAGAGTGCTTTGCGCAAATGGACCTCCCGAGAAAAACCCAAGCGAAGTAATGATCAGGTAAGCCTTGAGTTTTGAGCTACTCATGCTGCCCTCCTTCCAAATTCATCGTTTTTTGGTTGGCAGATATACGTTGGTAAGTCATAGTCAATTATTTTTGTGGTGATCGGTTGATGAGTTGCAGGAGACCTTTGATACGGGTAGGCGATGCCGCCAACATCGCCTTTGTCCAGGGCGTTTAAAAGACCCAGGGCGGCGGCGGCTGTGCCGAGCTCGCCGGGCAGCTGGCCGCCTGAGAGTTTGTCGGCGGCGTTGTAAATGCTGGCGATGGCAGCGACGCGCTGCAAGTCGCTCATGTGCTCCCAGTTGTCCAGGCCGATGATGCTTTGCATCAGGCCCAGGGCTGAGCCAACTTGGGCGGCCTGGGCGGCGTCTGCTGCCTTTTGGTAATCGGTCTGGCTCTGGGCTTGGCCTTGGGGGTTGATGTAGCTGATGACGGGCTCAAAGCTGCCGTCTTCAAAAATGCGGTTGCTGACCAGTCTGGTAAAGCCTGCTTTGCCTGAACTGATCTCGCCAACAATCTCGCCGTCTGCGTTGGCGATGACGGTGCTGCCGCCTGGCACAGTGATGAAGCTTAAGTCGCTGAAGCTTAAGTTGCTTGTATCGCCCAGGTTCAAGCCTTGCAGTTGATGGGCCAAGGCGTCTTGCTGGGCCGGGGTGAGGCTTGCGCCTGTGGTGGTCAGGTAGTGGGTGTAGCTGGTGGTGGGGTTGGGGGGGTTGGTAGGGGTGTAGGCGGGAGTTGATGGGCCACCACCATTGCCTGCGTCGGTCGTGGTGACATCGCCTGCCGTATTGCCCGCATCGGCATACTGGGTGCCTGTGCCTGTGCCGATTCCTGTTTCAGCTGTAGATGGTATGTTTTTGAAGGCGTTTAGCAGCGCTTGGTACACCGCATCTGGTGCAGGCTCGGCAGCTCTGGTTGAGTTGGGCTGAGCGTACTCATCGCTTCGCAAGTCAAATTGATTGACGTGGTCCTTATATTCCGCGCCTTCTGGGAGGTTGACTGGGGTGGATGGTGTTGTTGGCGTTGTTGGTAAATAGTTAACCAGTAGCGGCTGCGCACTGCAAGTAAACAATACAACCGCAGCAAACAAAAGCCAAAATCCGCTTAGCCTCAAAGAGAAAATTTGAAATTTCATATATACACGATCATTAGGCCAACCCAGCTTGACAACGCAAGCGCACTGGCAAGCATCAAAGCTGCAATCAGGCGATTCAAAAAGGTGGATTTATAAATGGTCATCACGTCCCTGCGCCACTACTTGGTAGGGATAGTTATTGGTTTTGCGAAAGCTTTTTTAGAGCACAAAGACAATTGGTAACTAAATGTATCATTTCATGATGCTTTTGTGGCACGTTTCATCACGCAGAATTTGCATGCGCTTATGCCGTTTTGGGGGCAAGCGGCAGTGGTAAATCCCACCACGCTGGCAGAAAGAGTGATCAAAGCCTGCGGTTCAAATTCATTGCTCACTATGAAATCGGGAGCTCCTTGCTCCGGTATCCATTGGCTCAGAGGTGTTGCAGCTACTGCGACCCCGCCACGGATGTGGTCGGCCTGGCCATCAAACTGGCGGGTGTTGACGGCGTGCAGGGTTTGCTCGGGGGCGGCCAGGGTGCCGTCTGCGTTTCTTTGCTCGTCTTGCTGCAGTACGCCGCCTTGCACGTCTTGGTAACGGGTACCCAAGATGTTGGCGGTTAATGTTTGAACGGTGAGCTGCGTTGTGCTGCCGTCTGCCCTGATGATGTGCGGCGGGCTGCTGGTGAAGTCTATGGCGATGATGCCGGCTTGGGCCAGGGTTTGGGTTTCGCTTGCTGCGGCGTTGGCGGCGGTGCTGTTGGTGCTGTTCCCATCGCTGTTGATATCGATCCACAAGCGCAGTGCGCTAAAGGCGGGGTCGCTGGCGGTGATTCTTCCATCGCCTGTGGCGTCCAGCCAGCTCAGGGTGTTCAGGCCGGGTGCCGCTGAGTTGGATCAGCTCGCCTGCGTCAATGCTGTAGTTGCCGTTGGCGTCGATGGCCAGAGCCAGAATTAGCGTCAGCCGACATTGATGCTCTGAAACCGACTCAGGCTTACTGGCTGCATGCCGTCATCGCGCGCGCATCTCACACTAACCAGCGCCATCGCTTAATCGACCGTAGCCAAAGATATATCGATACAGTACACGAAACGCCTTGCGGGATGCCGGTGGAAGCTATACAAAATGGTGAGAGCTGATACGTGTTGACGCATCGGGGTAGTACGTTAATACTTCCATCGACTTTTTTTGAGGTACTTAAATGGCAGCAGCAGTTTCAGTTGAACAAACGGTACAGGTGTGGGGCAACGGCCTTGCAGTGCGTATCACTGCCCCGGTGGCCAAGGCTGCGCGATTTACGCGCGGCCTGCCCATTTATGTAGAGGTGGTGGATGGCGGCGTGTTCTTGCGCACCGCAGGCAAGCCAAAGCTGACGCTTGCCCAAAAGCTCAAGGCGTTCGATCCCGCCGTTCATGGTGGTGAAGTCATGGCAGCCGGCCTTGTTGGCGCTGAAGTGTTCTGAAAGTCTGTTTTTCTTGAGCCTTTTCTGCAAATGCTGGGGCTATGTTGCGAGCGCAACTGAAGGCGTCACGATCACTTAACAAGTCATTGGCCGCGGATTCCACGTGGCTGAACGAACAATTGACCAAGATGAGCCAAGCGCTCGCCGCGTTGCCGTCCACCAAAGCGCCACCGGCTGAATACAGACCAGCAGCAGGGCCGGCTCCCAGAATTAGCTTGTGCGGGTCCGCCACATGCATCAGCCGTCACGTTCTAAATCCAAACATTCGGAAAGAGTCCGCCGAGCGGTTTAGCTTTCGCCGTCACTTTGCAGACCCAAAAAACCTGCGCTGGCAAACTTGATCAAAAGCATGGCGCGTTCCTGCAAAGACTTGTCTGCAGTCTGGTCTTCCATCAGGGCGGCGTACCGGTCGTCGAATACCTGTCGTGAATAAAGCATTGAAATCGTGAACGAATAGGCCCATATCGCCCGCGCGCGGGTGAGCTGAGGACAGGCGATTTGGAGGGTTCGTATCAGGTCTGCTGCTGTTGCGTCGAACTCCTTGCGAAGGCTTTCTTCAACGCGGGCAGGTCCTGTAAGAGCCCACCTGATCAGGCGCGGGATGGAGCGCTCTATCGGGTCCGGGTCTTCCAGGCGTCGAAGCACTGGCCAGATGATGGCAAACAATATGTGCTCCAGCGGCGTGAAGCTATTGGGCGGGAAGTGCGCCAGCAGGCCCAGTCTTTCCTTGCCGATCGTGCGCACCGCTCGTTGGACCAACGTTTGGAAGATATCTTCTTTTGCCTTGAAGTAAAAGCTCACTGTGCCGAGCGACAGATGTGCTGCGTCTGCAATCTCGCGAAGCGCAATACTGTCGTAGCCTCGTTTGCTGAACAAGGATTGCGCGCATCGCAATACTTCTTCGATGTTCTCTACTTTGCTCATGGATCGTGCTTGCGGATTCAGGTTGCCGGCCTAACTGCCCACGGTAGTGGCGAAGCGCAGTTTTTATGATAGCACCCACAAAATATGTTCGCGCTATGTTCGCGCTATGTTCGCGCGCGGGCCATCATGCCCAGTTGCAAGGGCGAGCGACCTTTCGCTGGCGGCCCGGAGGTGGGCGTGTCAAGTAGCAGTTTTGCCTGCCGTGCAGCAGCACCTTGTAGCCACCGTGCGACAGCTTTTCTGCAACGCTGACGAGTTCATCGAGTGATCGCCGCCCGCCCGTTGAGAGCGCCCCCCACGGCCCGCCATTGCCAAGAACTTCTATTGAATCTCGGCGCGCCGGACATTCCTGAAGGGCATGCTGCCCGCCTTTTTTTCTCGACTGCTAAGCCCTGCGGCACACGGGCCTGCTGAACGTCGGTGATGGCCAGCGTTGGCTAGGACCTCTGGTGAAGGCGGCTTATTTGCCGTACAGCTGTCCGATAAAGCTGCTTATGTTCTGGCGTCTTTCGGGCCATACTCGTTGCGTCACATCAAACAGAGACAAGATGCGCCCGCCAGAGCACCACGCCTGCGGACGCGACGAAGAGGCACAAGAAAATGTCGACGGTATTTATCACAGGCGCCGGAAGCGGCATTGGGCGCGAATTTGTGCAACAGTACTTGGCAGAGGGCTGGAATGTCGTCTGTACAGCCCGCCAAGCCGCTCATCAGACCGAACTCGAGGACGCAGGCGCCGAGTGCTTTAGCGTCGACATGCAGGATGCGCCTACGATATTAAAAACTGCAGCTTTGCTGCAAAGCCGAACAATTGATCTTGCCATTTTGAACGCTGGGATCATGCGCGGACGCGGCATGGGCTTTGCAGACATACACATTGAGGACTGGCAGGAGTCTTTTTTCGTCAATTGCATCGCGCCGGCCTTGTGGGCAGGGCAGCTGTTGAGCCCCCTTAAACGCTGCACCACCGGAAAACTTGTTGCTTTGTCCAGCGGAAGGGCATCCATAAGCAACAACGTTTCCGGCTCAACCATCATGTACCGCGCGTCCAAGGCAGCGCTGAATGCGACGTGGAAAACACTGTCCATTGATGAGCCTGACGTGATTTCGTTTGTCCTGCATCCGGGGCGCGTTCGAACAGCCATGGGCGGTCCGGACTCTGAGCTTTCCAAAGAAGAAAGTGTGAGCCAGATGCGCCGCGTCATACACAACGCGGACAAGAGCACCACCGGCCGGTTTCTTGACTACTCTGGCAACAGCTTGCCCTGGTAGCACGCCCGCTTTTCATTTTTTATTTTTATGACTGTTCCAAACATGAATCTGCAACACCCACCGATTGCCCAAGGCCTGACGACCAGTTTCCAGGGGCTGGATGTTTACAGGGAAGGTAGCGTGGTGACGCTCACCATCAATCGGCCCGACGAACAAAATCGCTTGAGCCCTGAGCTGCTTGGCTATCTTTTGGAACTCACATCATCACTCAGAGACGATCTTGGTGTGCATGTTGTGGTGATCACCGGGGTAGGGCAGCAGCTTTTTTCGGCTGGAATCCTTAATCCTGAAATTCGCGCGGGCTACAGCAAGCAAGAGGTGGTTGACCTTGTGCGATTTGCCAACCGCTGCTTTGATGCTGTTGAATCGCTACCGCAGATTGTCATTGCGGCGATCAATGGGCGCGTGATAGCCGGTGCTGTGGAGTTGTGTCTGGCTTGCGATATCCGTTATGCCTCGGACCAGACCGTGCTCTGCATGCCTGAGGCTGCATGGGGCGGCTTTCCAGGGGCGGGCGGCCCGGTTCGGCTTCCGGAACTGGTAGGGCGGGCGAGATCGCTTGAGATGATCTGCACCGGCAGGGAGGTCGGCGCAGCAGAGCTGCTCCGTATCGATCTGGTACAGCAACTTTTCAAACCCGAGACTCTGATGACATCTGTTGGCGAAATCGCACGTCGAATCGCCAGTTGCGGACCACTCGCCGTCAAGGGTGCCAAACGCATCGTCCACATCAGACAGGAGCCGGGTTTTACCGCTGCCCGAAACCTCTCTGATTCATTGCGAACGGCGCTGGAGTGGAGCGCGGATGTTGATGAGGGTCTGGCGGCCCATCGTGAAAAACGCGCGCCCAGCTTTTCTGGTCAATAAAATCAGCACAAGGAACTTCAATGCGAACCATCACACTCTCCCGCATCATCACAGCAGTCGTGTTCTTTTGTGCTCAGACGGTGATTGCGCAAACTTACCCCTCAAAGCCTGTCAAGGTTGTGGTTGCATTTTCTGCCGGCGGAGCGACGGATTCGTTTGCACGGCAGTTGGCGACTCGGCTTCAGGAGGTCATGGGACAGCCGTTTATTGTGGAAAACAAGGTGGGTGCCAATGGAAACATAGGCAGCGATTTTGTCGCTAAGGCTGCTCCTGACGGATACACATTACTGCTGCAGGACCTGGGCACTTTCACCAGCGGCCCCGCCCTGTACCCTAATATGCCTTTTGATCCATTGAAGGACTTCACACCTATCACGCTGCTTATCGGATCGCCCTACGCACTTGCGGTCACGCCCAGTCTTCCTGTCAATTCGGTCCAAGAGCTGATCACCTATGCCAAAGACAATCCCAAGCTGTTCAATTACGCAATTCTTGGCAATGGAAGTGCATCGCACCTGGCTGGCTTAGACCTGTCCACTCGGGCCAATACGCCATTCACGTTTGTCGCCTACAAAGGCGGGGCCCCTGCCCTGACGGACGTTGTAGCCGGTCAGGCGCAGGCGCTATCCATTGCGATGCTCTCCACTTACCCATTTGTGAAATCGGGAAAACTGAAATTACTGGGCGTGATGAGCAAGGAGCGACTCAGCTTTCTGCCGGATGTGCCAACAGTTGCCGAATCAGGATTCCCAGGTTTTGTAGCTGGGCAGTGGCAAGCACTGTATGCCCCGAAAGGCTTGCCGAAAGACATCCTAGAAAAACTCAGGGCTGAAAGTGTGCGCTTCGTTAATTCCCCGGAAATGAAAAAGCGGTTGGCTGATCAAGGCGCCCAAGTCATCGCAAGCACGCCTGATGAACTCGCAAGGTTTGTGAGTGAGGAAAAAGCGAAGTACGCTAAGTTCGTCAAAGATCACAACATCAAAGCAGAGTGAGCGCCCCCAAAGAAGCCGTCCATGCTTAGCTCATCGTGGCATCCAGATTTCCAGTCTTCCTGATTGGGTGTCGTTTATGGAGCGCTGACTACCAACAGACATCAAGGGCAGCTTTGGAGCAGCTGGTTGGCCCAGTTATCGCCCCCCTTTTAGCCCCAAGGCGCCAGTAATCGCTACCTTCAGGGTCTGCACAGTGCACTAAATTGAAAAGCTTGCACGCAGGCATCCGCCGGTGGCCTTTCCTGGCCCAGACCGGCAGTTCACCCGTTTCTAACGTCGCCAAACTTCAGGTGGCGCACCGTGTACAAAAAGTCGGCCATCAAGCCGCCCGCGGCTTGACCATCCCAGCCGCCTTCTTGGCGTTGGACCGCGCCACTTCCACATCCGCATCAAACGCCAGCGCCACGCCCATGCGGCGGCGGGCAAAGCTTTCTGGTTTGCCGAACAGACGAATGTCGGTATTGGGCACGCGCAGGGCTTCGGCCACGCCGTCAAACACGATGCCTTTGGCCTCGACCCCGCCGTAGATCACGGCGCTGGCGCCGGGGGTGCGCAGGGCGGTGTTGACGGGTAGGCCCAAGATGGCCCTGGCGTGCAGTTCAAACTGGGTTTGTACCTGCGTGCACATGGTGACCATGCCGGTGTCGTGGGGGCGGGGGCTGACTTCGCTGAACCAGACATCGTCGCCTTTGACGAACAGCTCAACACCAAACACGCCCAGCCCGGAGGGCTGACCGTCAAAGCCAACACCGAGGTTGTCCGTGACCGCCTTGGCGATGTCGCGGCTGCGCTGCAGTGCGGCGGCGCGCATGGGGTGCGGCTGCCAGCTTTCGACATAGTCGCCGCTGACCTGGATATGGCCGATCGGGTCACAGAAATGGGTTTCGACTTGGCCGCTGGCACCCAAGGCGCGCACCGTCAGTTGTGTGATTTCGTAGTCAAAGTCGATAAAGCCTTCAACAATCACGCGGCCCCCCTGGACACGGCCACCGGCCATGGCGTAGTCCCAGGCGGTTTTGACATCTGCCGGCCCGGCGATTTTGCTTTGGCCTTTGCCAGATGAGCTCATCACGGGTTTGACGATACAGGGGTAGCCGATCTTGCCGTCGATGGCGGCTTGCAGCTCGGCCAGCGAATCGCAAAACACATAGGGACTGGTGGGCAGGCCAAGGGTTTCAGCGGCCAGGCGGCGAATGCCTTCGCGGTCCATCGTCAGGCGGGCGGCGCGGGCTGTAGGAATCACGCGGGCGGTGCCTGCGGCCTCCAGCGCTTCGAGCATGGCGGTGGCGATGGCTTCAATTTCTGGCACCACCAGGTGCGGCTTTTCTTGTTCGATCAGCGCTTTGAGCTGAGCGGGGTCGCTCATGGTGATGGTGCGGGCGTGGTGGGCCACCTGCTGGCCAGGTGCGTTGTCGTAGCGGTCGACCGCGATGGTCTCTACGCCGAGGCGCTGCAAAGCAATCAAGACTTCTTTACCCAGCTCGCCAGAGCCGAGCAGCATGACTTTGGTGGCGTTGGGGGACAAAGGCGTGCCGATGGTGGTCATATTGAAAATGTAAGAAGCAAGGTTGAAGGGCGAAATCTTGAAGGCAGTTTACCTGCTGCCATGTGGGGTAAATCTGAGGGTCAGCCATGGCCGCAAGGCACAATGCGCACATGAATTCAGCCAGCAAAATCCCGATTTCACCGATATTCTCCATTCAAGGTTTGACCAAAAAATACGGTGACACGACTGTCGTTAACAACCTGTCATTCGACATCAAGCCTGGCGAATGCCTGGGCGTGATTGGGCCAAACGGGGCGGGCAAGACCACCACCATTCGCATGTGCCTTGGGCTGGTGGCGCCTGATTCGGGCAGCGTGTCGTTTCATCAGCCGGGGCAAAGCGCTTTGCACATGCCGGCAGATTCGCTGGCCATCAAAGACAAACTGGGCATCGTCAGCCAGTTTGACAGCCTGGACCCGGACTTTTCCTGTGCTGAAAACCTGTTGGTGTTTGGCCGCTACTTTGGCCTGAAAGACGCGGTGATCAAGGAGCGCATCCCAAAACTGCTTGACTTTGCCGCCTTGACGAGCAAGGCCGATGCCAAGCTGAGCGAGCTTTCAGGCGGGATGAAGCGCCGTTTGAGCTTGGCGCGCGCCTTGGTCAACGACCCGCAGTTGTTGCTGCTCGATGAACCGACCACCGGACTGGACCCGCAAGCCCGGCACCTGATGTGGGAGCGTTTGCAGCGACTGGTGCAGCAAGGCAAGTCGATTTTGCTGACCACCCACTTCATGGACGAAGCCGAACGCCTGTGCAACCGCCTGCTGGTTTTAGACCATGGCAAAAAGATGGTGGAGGGCGCGCCGCGCCAACTGATCAATGACAACCTCGAACCCGATGTGGTGGAGGTGTACGGCGTGGGCGCTTTGGCACTGCTGGAGTCACCGATCAAGGCACTGGCGGCAAGGGTTGAAGTCAGCGGCGAGACGATATTTTTCTACACACAAGATTCAAAACGGTTGCTGCAAGCGCTCGCGGATTACCCACAATTGCGCACCCTGCACCGCCCTGCCAATCTGGAGGACTTGTTCCTCAAGCTCACGGGCCGCCAGATCAGGGAGGACGCGTGATGACTTTGCCTACGACATCCAATTGGGCAGCCCCGCGCCTGAGCATGCGCTGGGTGCCGGTATTTCGCCGCAATTTTCTGGTCTGGCGCAAGCTGGCGATTCCAAGTCTGGTCGGCAATGTTGCTGAACCGCTGATCACGCTGGTGGCTTTCGGTTACGGGCTAGGTGTGTTGATTGGCGCGGTCAATTTGAACGGCACGGCCATACCCTACATTTTGTTTTTGGCCAGTGGCTCCATATGCACCAGCGCCATGAACGCTGCGTCGTTTGAAGCGCTGTACTCGGCGTTTTCGCGCATGCATGTGCAGCGCACCTGGGACGGCATCATGAACGCCCCGGTGCGGCTTGACGATGTGGTGTTTGCTGAAATGCTGTGGGCGGCCTTCAAGTCGCTGTTCACCAGTGTGGTGATCTTGCTGGTCATGCTGGCCCTGGGCATCAGCAGCAGCCCGATGCTGTTGCTGGCATTGCCTTTGCTGGGCTTGGTGGGTATCACCTTTTCAAGCATGGCACTCATCTTCAATGCGCTGGCCAAAGGCTACGATTTTTTCACCTACTACTTCACACTGTTTTTAACGCCCACCATGTTTTTAAGTGGTGTGTTCTTTCCGCGTGAGCAGTTGCCAACAGCGATGCGGCTGGTTTCTGACTGGTTGCCTTTAACAGCAGCAGTTGAGTTGATTCGTCCGCTCTTTTTGGGCCAATGGCCGGCACAGGGCTGGCTGCACCTGGCGGTGCTGGTGGCCTATGCGGTGGTCGGCTTTTGGGTGGCGTTGGCCCTGACACGCAAACGCTTCGGCGGTTAAGACGAACAAAGGTAACGATTGATGTTGACTGCAGTAGATTTGAAGTTGCAGGCCGAGGCGACAACGCCGGTGGCCTGCACCTGCCCGCTGCGCCCTTGCGCAGGCTGGGAAAGCTTTACCGAAGACCGCTGGCACAAGGAGCAGATGCAGGCCCTTGGCACGCTGCGCGACCCGGATGTGTACCAACCCAAGGCGGAAGAACATCACCCCAGCGGCACGCGCTATGCGTCAACCGATGCGCCGATTGCGGTCAACTTCTTTCCGTACAACCTGTGTGATGTGTTTGCCTGCGCCACATGCAACAAGGTGCTGCTGCGCTACACGGAGTTTGGTGGCTACTATGTCGACCACCGCGTGCGTGAGGTCGATGCGCAGCTGGTGGTCTAAGCCGGCAGAACAGCAAAACGCAGGCCCAACTCGGCCAGACCCAGTTCATCGATCACCTGCTGGAGGCGCTCGCCTGCAGCGCTGGTTTTTTTGGCGTTGGGTGTTTGCGGTTTGCTGGCCAGAATCAACTCGTTCTTCATCGAATGCTCCCAGCCGACCAGCTCAGTCACAGTCACGTTATAGCCATTGGCCTCCAGTTGCAGGCAACGCAACACGTTGGTGATCTGGCTGCCAAATTCACGCGCGTGCAGCGGGTGTCGCCAAAGCTCGGCCACGGGCGTTTTGACCAGATTCAAGGCTCTGGATTTTTTTAGCACACCGGCCACTTCAGCCTGACAGCACGGCACCAGCACCATGTGCTGCGCCTGTTTGGCCAGGCCAAAGGCAATCGCGTCGTCTGTGGCGGTGTCGCAGGCGTGAAGCGCTGTCACAACGTCAATGCGCGCAGGCAAGTCAGCAGAGGCGGCTGATTCTTTGACCGACAGGTTCAAAAAAGACATGCGCTCAAAGCCCAAGCGGGCGGCAAGCGTGCGCGACTTGTCAACCAGCTCAGGACGGGTTTCGATCCCGTACATGTGACCCGCCTTGGCTTGCCCTGCGTGGGCCACGTTGAAAAACAGGTCATACAAAATAAAGCCCAGGTAGGACTTGCCAGCACCGTGGTCGGCCAGCGTAAAGCCTGCGTTGCCGTTCGGTGCCCCACTCAGCACCCCATTAAGCACACCATTGAGCAGGGGTTCTATGAACTGGTACAGGTGGTAGACCTGCTTGAGCTTGCGGCGTGTGTCCTGGTTCAGCTTGCCTTCGCGTGTCAGGATGTGCAGCTCTTTGAGCAGCTCGATGGACTGACCGGGGCGCAGCTCTTCAATGACTTGTGGCTGGTTTTTGGTTTTTTGTTGCATGCGCTGGCAGTTTAGCGGCTCCATGTATTTCTTCCGCATTGGCGGCGCAGCCTGTCAGCTTGCATCGCGTTTTTCATGGGCACACACCAATCAGCCGACAATGGCCGCATGACTCTGACCCAGACCACGCCTGACGTACCAAAACCTGCCATCCATGCCTACGAGTCCCTGACGCCGGATGTGGTGCTCGATGCGCTTGCCAGCATCGGGCTTGTCGGTGATGGCCGGTTGATGGCCTTGTCGAGTTATGAAAACCGTGTGTACCAGATTCACCTTGAAAACAGTGTCGGCAAGGCGGAGGCATCCGGCGACTTGGTCGTGGCCAAGTTTTACCGGCCTGATCGCTGGACAGATGCACAGATCATGGAAGAGCACGCCTTTGCCAACGAGTTGATGGCCGCAGAGGTGCCAGTGGTCGGGGCGCTGGAGCTGCACAGCCACACGCTGCACCATTTCAATGGCTTTGCCTTCAGTGTGTCGCCCAGTCGCGGTGGCCGCCGGCCTGAGCTTGAAAACTTTGAGGTGTTGGAATGGATTGGCCGCTTTTTGGCGCGCATCCATACCGTAGGCAGTGCCAAGCCCTTTGTGCATCGGCCAGTGCTTGACTTGCAAACCTTTGGCTGGGCATCGCGCGCCGTGCTGCTGAGCAAAAATTACCTGCCGCTCGACATGGAATCGCGCTGGTTAAAGGCGTTTGAAGTCGCCATGCAAACCGCCACTGCCGTGTTCGAGAGTGTGGGTGACATTAAAAACATCCGCCTGCACGGCGACTGCCACCCGGGCAATATTTTGTGGACGCCCGAGGGCTTGCCGGGCGCTGGCCCGCACTTTGTGGACCTTGACGACGCACGCAGCGGCCCGGCCGTGCAGGACCTGTGGATGCTGTTGTCGGGTGACCGCCCGCAATGCCTGCAGCAATTGGGCGCGCTGGTGGATGGCTATGAAGAATTTCGCAGCTTTGATCGCCGCGAGCTGGTCTTGATTGAGCCGCTACGCACACTCAGGCTGATTCACTACAGTGCCTGGCTGGCCCAGCGCTGGCACGACCCGATCTTTCCGATCAACTTTCCGTGGTTTGGCAGCAGTGACTACTGGAAAGGCCAGGTCGATATGCTGGAAGAACAGACCGAAGCGATGCAGGCTGCGCCGCTGGTGGTCTGACGCTTTGCAAATGCATTAGCGCAGCGGATTTTCCAGTGCGCCAATGCCGTCAATCTCGACCCGCACCACGTCACCGGCCACCAGGTATTTGGGTGGCTTAAAGCCAATGCCCACGCCAACAGGCGTGCCAGTGGCGATGACGTCACCGGGGTAAAGGGTGATGCCGGCTGACAGGGTTTCGATCAGCTTGGGGATATCAAAAATCAGGTCGGTGGTGGATGCGTTTTGGCGCAGCTCACCGTTCACGTAGCAGCGCACCGTGGTGTTGGTGCCGTCGCACTCGTCTGCGCTGACCAGATACGGCCCCATCGGGCAAAAGGTGTCGAATGACTTGCCCATGTGCCACTGCTGGTGGCGGCTTTGCCAGTCGCGCGCGGTGATGTCGTTGACGATGGTGTAACCCCAGACATGGGCCATCGCGTCTTTGGCGGCGATGCCTTTGCCGCCCTTGCCAATGATGACGGCCAGCTCGGCCTCGTAGTCGATCGCGGTCGAGATATGTGCAGGTGGCATCTCAATCGCGGCGTCGGGGCCGACCACGCACTCGGGCACTTTGGTGAAGATGATCGGGTCTGCCGGAATGTCGCCGCCTGATTTGGCGCTGCTGTCAAAGCCGCTGCCGGCAAATTCTTTGGCATGGGCAAAGTAATTTTTACCAACGCAAAAAATATTGCGGCGCGGCTTGGGCAGGGGCGCGGTGACGTGAACGTCTTTCAAGGCGATGGCGTCGAGCAATTTTGGCAGGGCCGCACCATTTGACAGCATCTCTACAATCGGCAGAGCACCCAGTGCGCGCTGCGCCTCGGGCAGGTCAAAAGGTTGAACCGTTTGCAGGTCTTTGGACACCAGACCGACGCCAGGCTGACCGTTGAATGTGTATGCAGCAATTTTCATGAGGGCTTGTGTCTGTTGTGGGGTTTGCAGATGTCGAAGAAGCTGGATTTGAGTTAAATGTTAGCATGCCAACCAAATAAGTGACCCTTGCAGGAGACAACCATGCGTTTCAAAGCCCATCTCAAATTAGCAGCCCTAGTGGCCTTGTTTTGCAGCGCCACGCCTTGGGTACTGGCGCAAAACACGCCCTGGCCAACCCGGGCCATCACCATGATCGTGCCGTTCCCACCCGGCGGGCTGGCCGACCTGGTGGCGCGGCCTGTCGCAGAAGCCATGGCCCGCGAACTGGGCCAGCCGGTGGTGATTGAAAACAAGGCCGGTGCTGGCGGCGGTATCGGCATGAGCCAGGCGGCCAAAGCCAAACCCGATGGCTACACCGTCTTGATGGCGCTGTCGTCACTGACGGTTATTCCCGAAGCCGATGTGGTACTTGGCCGGCCCGCGATGTTTGCACTGACTGACCTGCGGCCCATCGCTCGCTTTACGGCGGATCCGACCGTGCTTGCCGTGCGTGCCGAATCGCCCTGGAAGACGGTGCAGCAGTTTGTGGACGATGCCAAAAAGCGCCCTGGCGCCATCAACTATGGCTCGTCGGGCAGCTACGGCACCATGCATGTGCCGATGGAAATTTTGTCGCAAAACGCAGGCATGAAGCTGACGCATATCCCCTTTACCGGTGCAGGCCCGGCGGTGGTGGCGCTGCTGGGCGGACAAATTGATGCCGTGTCGTCTGGCCCGGCCACGGTATTGCAGCAGGTCAAGGCGGGCAAACTACGGGTACTGGGGCATTGGGGAACGGCACAACTTTCCGCCCTGCCTGAGGTGCCGAGCCTGAAAGATGCGGGCTACAACGCTGAATATGCCCAGTGGTCGGGCCTGTTTATCCCGTCGGGCGTGCCCGAGCCGATCGCCCAGCGCCTGCGCGCCGCTGCCAAGGCGGCGGCACTTGATGCCAAGGTGAAAGAAGTGATCTTGAACGCAGGCAGCCCTTTGCAATTCCAGGACTCGCCAGAATTTGAAAAGTATGTGCAGGCGGACGCAAGCCGTATGTCTGCAGTTGTTAAACGCATCGGAAAAGTGGAGTAACCAAGATGCTTAAAAAATCATTTGTCAGCGCGCTGTGCCTTGCAGCAGTGGCTATCAGCACGTCTGCACTGGCGCAAAGCTACCCGAGCAAGCCGGTCAAAATCATTGTGCCGTTTGCAGCAGGCGGCCCCGCCGACAACTACGCACGCTTTGTGGGCAAGGGCTTGCAGGATGCATTGGGCCAAAGCTTCGTGGTCGAAAACCGGCCTGGCGCGGGCTCGGTGATTGGCACCGATACAGTCGCCAAATCTGCCGCTGACGGCTACACGCTGCTGATGATGTCAAACACCCAGACCGTGAACGAAACGCTGGTGCCTGGCAAACCGTACCAGTTGATGCGTGATTTTGTGGCGGTGGCCCCCATCAACTATTCCGACCTGGTGCTGGTGGCCAATCCGTCTGCTGGTTTTACCAACCTCAAAGACATGACGGCGCAAGCCAAGTCCAAGCCCGGCAAGATCAACTACGCCTCTTCAGGCACAGGAACGCCCTACCACATGGCCGGCGAATTGTTCAAAAGCATGGCAGGCGTGTACCTGGTCCATATCCCCTACCGCGGAAGCTCTGGCGCGCGTACCGATGTGATTGGCGGGCAGGTCGAGGTGATGTTTGACGCGGTGACCACCATGGTCGAGCAGATCAAGGCTGGCAAGGTCAAGGCGATTGCCACCACCGGCAAGGTGCGATCTGACGTTTTGCCCGACGTACCCACCATGGCCGAAGCTGGCCTTGCCGGTTACGAGGCCACCATCTGGCTGGGTCTGATGGCACCGAAAGGCACACCCAAAGACGTGGTGGACAAGCTCAACGCTGCGGTGTCAAAAATTGCCAGCCAGGCTGACGTCAAGCAGTTGTGGAACAAGCAGGGCGCTGTGCCCATGGTGATGACACCCGCTGTGTTTGAAAAATACATGCAGGACGACATTGCCAAGTGGTCGCGCGTGATCAAAGCAGCCAACATCAAAGCCGACTGACATGCATACACCCCATCAACTTCACCTGCTCAGCGGTGGCGCAGCGCAAGGCTTGGTCACGCATTTGCAAGGCAGCTTCAAGGCGCAGCATTTGTGCAGCATCTCGGGCACGTTCAGCGCGGTTGGCATGATGAAAAACGCCTTGCTGGCGGGCGCACCTTGCGATGTGATCATTCTGACCGACGCATTGATCGCCGAGCTGATGGAAAGCGGGCACCTGTTACCCGGCAGCGCTAAAAAAGTGGGTGTGGTCAAGACCGGCGTGGCCATCAAGTCTGGCGACCCAACAGTTGATATCAGCACGCCCGAAAAGTTGAAAGCCACCCTGCAAGCGGCCAAAGGCATTTACTTTCCTGACCCGATCAAGGCGACCGCAGGCATCCATGTGATGAAGGTCCTTAAAGCCCTAGCGCTGGACGTAGAGCTGGCCCGCAAACTGCACCCGCATGCCAACGGCGCCACAGCGATGAAGGCGATGGCTGATGCTGAAGCAATCCCCGGAGGAAGTGGCTTGATCGGCTGCACACAAATCACCGAAATTGTGTACACCGCAGGTGTTGACCTGGTCGCCCCCTTGCCAAAAGAGTTTGAGCTGGCCACCACCTACACAGCGGCGGTTTGCACCAAGTCAACGCAGCCTGAATCAGCAGCGGCCCTGATCGCATTGATGGCCAGCGCTGATACGGCACCGCTGCGTTTGACTTGCGGGTTTGAGGCTTAGTTGAAGCCTTATTCGGATGGCCCAAATGTCCTTGAGCTTAAGCGGCGCCTTTTGGCCAACAATTTTGCCTTTATTCCAAGGAATCTTGGCAGGGTTAGCAGCTGAAGTGTTCACGAAATTCTCCTTTCGTTGAAAGCAGAACAACTTTAAAGAGCCTGCTAAATCGGCAATAGGCGAGGTGCAGCTTTGGAGGCATTTGAACTCTTTTGCCACGCATTGTGAATTGAAGCTAATGATTCGGTCCTAGGTCTACCCCTCGTGCCGGAGATATCCTGGCGCAATGCGCCACCGCACAGCTGCTTTACGGTGCAATTGGAAGCTGATTTGATTTAGACCAGACACCTAATTCGACGTTAAATTAGAAAGCACGGCGCTTAGACAAGCTCCCCAAATCTTTACCAAGTAAACACAACTTATGGCATAGGTATTGCGGCTGGGAAGATGCTGGCGGAATACCGTCAGTCTAATCCGTGTAGCGATCCTAGTCCCTGGGGGCTCACCCTTGTTCGAGAACTCAATGTCACCTTTTATCGTCGTGCGCCGCTACGCACTGTTTTTATTGACGCTTCTCTGCGCAAGTCGTGCGTTTGCAGCCTATCCCGATAAAGCGCTTCATTTGGTGGTGCCATTTCCTGCCGGCGGAGCTGCAGATCTAGTGGCGCGTTTGATTGCGAAACCGCTATCGAGTTCACTTGGGCAGACGGTGATTATTGAAAACAAGCCTGGCGCTGATGGCATTGCCGCTGCCCAGTCCGTGGCTAACGCGGCACCCGATGGCTACACCTTGTTCATGGCCACGTATGGCGCCTTGTCTGCCGCGCCGGCTTTGCACAAAACATTGCCTTATGACCCGCAGCGCGATTTCACCGCTATTGCCGGTGCAGGCCATTTCTCTTATTTTTTATTTGCGCACCCCGACGTTCCCGCCAGAAACCTGGAGCAACTGCAGGCTTACATCCATGCGCATCCGGGGCAACTGAATTTCGGCACGGGAAATCCGGGGGCCCTGGTCATGACCACCGAATGGGCGCACGCACAACACCTCGAGCTGACGCATATCCCGTATAAAGGCGAAGTGCCTGCGATGAATGATTTTCTTGCGGGACGCTTCGAGTTGATGGTGGCTACCCCGTCCAACACCTTACCCTGGGTGCAAAGGGGCAAACTCAAAGCCTTGGTCGCATTACAAGACCATCGCAGTGCCTTGTTGCCCCAGGTGCCCGATATGGTGGAGTCGGGCATGAAGGCTTTAACGATGGACACCTGGGCCGGCCTGCTGGGCCCCGCGGGCCTGCCGGCGCCGATCCGGGACCGGCTATACACCGCGTTGCAGCATATCTTGTCGGACCCCACATTGCAGGCCGAGTTTGCACTCCAAGGCTTTGAGGCCAAGGCCAGCAGCCCGGCGCAATTCGAAGGCCTGATCGCTCAACAACTTGGCGCATGGCGTACAGCCATCGCAGCGGCAGGATTGGAGCAGCAATGACGCGCATCGCTTTAATCAGTGGCAGTTTGCGTCGAGACTCCTACAACACCCGCTGGCTACACCAACTGGCCGAGGGTTTGGATCCCAGCTTAGAGCGTGAGGTTTTTGATCCCCAAGCTTTGCGTTGGCCCTTGTTTGACCAAGACAGCGAAAACGACCCGCAGGTTTGGGGCCAGGTTATGCAATGCCACCAGCGCTTGTGCGCTTGCGATGGTCTGATTGTTACCAGCCCTGAGTACAACGGACAGATGACGCCCTTCCTGAAAAACCTGGTGGATTGGTTATCGCGCGTACCCTATGTGGACCCGCTGGCGGCTAATGCCTTTGAAGCGCGGCCCGTGTTGCTAAGCAGCACGTCCACAGGCTGGAGCGGCGGGGCGCTTGCTTTAGTGCAGGTGCGCGCCTTATTTGGGTATGTGGGCGCGCATGTCTTGGGTCCCACCATGTGTCTGCCTTATGCAGGGCAGGCCTGGACGGATTTTGGCTACCAGTTACCCCCCGACACTGAAGTGCTCGCCAGCTATGCGCTGGCGCAATTCATGCCTTTAGCCCAACAGTTTTCGCTTACCCGCAGCCATGGCGCATCTGTTGGTCATTGAACTGCCGGGTGGCAATGACTTCGACCTACTCGAAGCCGCCTGTGCCCAAGGCCATAGCTACAGTTTTGCAAGCGGCCGCCTCGCCCACTACCGGCAACAGCCGCAGGTCTGGCCTTGGGTGGCACGCGCCAATCAATGCATCGACATCAACGGCCTAGGTGCAGACGCTTTACAGAACCTCATGCATACGCTGCACGCGCGAGCCCCATGGGACGCCGTGTTGTGCTTGATCGACATCCGCATCGTTGATGCGGCACTGATTGCACAGGCCCTCGGCCTGCCTTTTTTGAACCCGCAAAGCGCTGTTTTGCTGCGCGACAAATATGCGGTGCGGGCACATCTGCACACACAGGGCATTACCCAACCCCCGTTTGCATTGGCTTGCAACAACGAAGATTTGCAGGCGGCGGTGCATACGCTGGGCTTGCCGGTATTGATCAAACCAGTGGATGGCTTTGGCTCGCAAAACATCGTGCTCCTGCGCGATCCAGGCGACCTGGACCCGCTGCTCACACCTTTGGACACCATGCTGCCCTCGGGGGTGCAGTATGGTTTGGGCGTGGCGGCCAATGACCGTCTGCTGGTGGAACGCTGGATGCCCGGAACCGTGGTGGCCTGCGATACCTTTAGCCGCAACGGCCAGCACCTGCTGCTGGGTACCAACGAAAAAATGTATTTTGATCCGCCGTCCTTTGCCATCCGAGGTGGTTGTTTCACGCCTTGGCACGGCCAGGATCTGGCGCTGCAAGCCTATGTGTTCGCGCTGCTCGATGCGGTGGGCTTTGACTGGGGCGCTGCGCATGTGGAGCTGATGATGACCGACACCGGCCCGCAACTGATAGAGATCAATCCCCGGCTTGTGGGCGCAAAAATCGCCCGCTTAATGAGCCTGGCATGGACGTTACCCATCCATGCGTTGCTGATCGATTTGCACCTGGGCCGGCGCATCGACTTGCCGCCAGCCCCACACAATTTTGCGGCGACGCAGTGGGTCAGCGCGGCGCATTCCGGTGTGTTTGCCGGACTGCGCGAACCCGCTGTTTTGCCGTCTGAAATACGGTGCTTTGAGACAGTCAAAGCTACTGGAGACACCATCGGCCCACCTATGGACAACGCCGATCGGATTGCCTATGTCATGGCCTGCGCACCCTCGCCTGAGCAAGCCCAAAAGGCCGCCTTGGACTATGTGCAAGCCTGTGAAGTGATCTACCAAAGCCCAGGCGGCTAGCAAAGCAAAAAAACCACCGCCTGGGATTGGACTCCCAAGCGGTGGCCTTTCATGCCACCAAGGCGCGGACCTCTTAGGCCGTAGCAGTCGCGGCTGCTGCCGCTACCGGGGTGCTCGCACCGCCGCCGCGCATATTGGATTGCAGGGCTTGCAAAAAGGTGTTGAGGGAGGCGTTATTGCCCGACACGCCTAGCGTGCTCAACAAGTTATTGAAGCTTTGGTCCAAATTGCTAGGCGCTGCGGTGCTGGTTGCTGCATTGGCGCTCCCGGATGCCGTTTGTGAGATCAGCGAACCCAACTCTGCACCCAGCTTGGCGGTGTCAGCCGACTCCTGGTGCTGATGGTGGTGTCGGCCGCCGACTGCGGGCGCACTCCCGCTGGCGGCTGCTGGATTGCTGCCGTCGGTAGGTGCCGTGCTCGCCACTGCTGCAGGCGAAGCGCTGGAGGCGTTGCCAGGCGCACTGTCTTGCGCGCGCAGAGAATCAAACAGATTCTTTTCAAACGCTGCCAAGGCCTGCTCTACTTGCGCACTGGTGCTGGTGGCGCTGGTGGTGCCACTGGCAGGGGCGCTCGCCGCAGGTGTAGTGGCCACCGGTGTTAGCGTTTGCAAAAAGCTGCTGGTCGCCGCATTGGGTGTGGCCGCTGCACTGGGCCCGGGTCCGCCGGGATGGTGTGCACCGCGCCAAGCCTGTTGGGCTTGTTGTGCCCCAGCCAGGTCACCCGCTTGCAAAGCCTGGCCGATTTTGGCCAAAGGGCTGTTCGGGTTGCTCGCCATGTTTGGGTTGTTGGTGCTGATCGCCGCAAAAGCCGTTTGCGCCGCCCCAAGGTCGGAACCCTGTAAAGCGGTGCCCAGCGCTTTCATGTTCTGCTGGCGTTGCTGCCAGTTTCCCACGCTATTGTTTTGACTGGCCCAGGCTGCGCCTGAACCCCCTATTCGCATTCCCATCGGAGTTCTCCTTGTATCAAAGTTGCTCGGGCAAAGAGGCTGCAAAGGGCTTGCGTCCGCCACAGTTCTACTTTGAAGGACCGGCAAAGCGCACGGACCTCAGCTTTAGCGACGCAATTGCCACACCATTTGGGCGGCTTCACAAGGTAAAGATTGACGGTATCGGTTCGGTTTGGATAAAACACATACAAAGCAAAGGGCTACTGCGTGAGTGGATTGTTCACGGCATGTCCTGGGAACAATGTGTTTTTATGTAAAGCCCAAGGTTTGCCGCGAGGCGGCAAGGCATCACCGCAAAATACTCCCTGCCGTTGCCATGCCGACTACAAAGCGGCAACATGTGGCCGCTTGGCGGCGCTAAAGTCGTAAGTGGCGGGGAAGGCTTTGGGTCGTTCTGAGGACTAAACAAAAAATAGGCCCCGTAGGGCCCATTGGTCATAACCGTCTTAGCTTTATGCGTAATGGTTAACGCTGTTGCCTTTAGTGGCAGTTGCGGCGGGGACCGCTTGAACTGGCGGTGGGGCTGGCTTGGCAACTTTGGCCTGCGTGCCATCGTTGTCCCCATCAGCGTCTGTGGCGCGAATGGCAGCGGGTGCAGGGGTTTGGGGGGCAGAAACGGCGGAAATGCTGGACATAGGAGGAATCCTGGTAGTTGAACTACCTACATCGGCAGGTAGGGCCACAGGTTGAGCAACTTTACCTTGGCTTGCCCCTATTTGGTAATCAATTTGATTGAAGCCAATTGTTTTTCCAATTCGACGCAGGTCAGTTTCCGGACCAGGCTTTGGCGCGTTTGCATCGGACCCGGGCCCGGAGCTTAACTTTAGTAACCATGGCGCATAACTTTGGTGATGTCCACTTGGGTCTGCACACCAGGCCCTGCTTGTGCTTAAAAAGCACGAACGCCTTCACGCCAGGCACTGCGCACAATCGGCATATCACCGCTCATCCTGACGCGGATCAGGTCGGCACGCAGTCCAAGCGCAAGCTCACCACGGTCAAGCAAACCAATGGCGCGGGCGGGATTGCGCGTTACCGTGTTGACGGCCTTGGGCATGCTCCAGCCGGCCGTGTCGCGCAACAAGAAAGCCGATTGCAGCAGACTGGCCGGAACGTAGTCAGAAGAAAAAATATCCAGCAGATCAAGTTGCGCCAATTCAGCGGCAGAGACGTTGCCTGAATGCGAGCCGCCGTGCCTGCATCACTTCATTGACAGCCCGCTTTGTTTGTCATAACATACAAACATTGGTTCAATTGAGGAAATCAACGTGGGCATTCATACATTTTCCAGCCGCGACTTTACACGCGACGTGTCAGCTGCCAAGCGCTCGGCTGTGGATGGTCCGGTGTTTATTACCGACCGTGGGCGTCCTGCATTTGCGCTGCTAAAAATCGACGACTACTACCGCATGGCTGGTCAAAGCAAGCCTTCGCTCCTGGACATCATGGACAGCATTCCTGGTGGTGAAGCCATCGAGTTCGATCCGCCTCGCCTCAATCTCCAGATCAAAGGCGCATCGTTTGATTGAAGGCACTTCATGTTTGTATTGGATACCAACGTCATCTCCGAGCTGCGCCATGGAAAACCCCAACAATCTGCCGAGGTGCGGGCCTGGGCCAAAGGGCAGCCCAGCAGCAGGCTTTTCTTGTCCGCCATCACCATCCTTGAATTGGAAATGGGCATCCTGGCACTGGAGCGACGCACGCCACCCCAAGGGAGCGCGCTGCGCATCTGGCTTTCTGGCGTGCGGGAAGCATTCGCTGGCCAGATATTGCCATTTACTGACAGCACTGCGACGGTGTGCGCTTCACTGCACGTGCCTCATCCACGCTCGGAGCGTGACGCGATGATCGCTGCAACGGCGATCGAGCATAGCTTCACAGTCGTGACGCGCAACGTGTCTGACTTTGCAGGTACAGGCGTAGCGCTCATCAACCCTTGGGCTGTGTAAGAGACAGTCATCGCTGGACGTCACCCGGTTTCGTAGACATATTTCAACTTTCAGTGCATCCCAGTATGCCACCAGCAATGTCGGCTTGAGGGCCGTTGGTTCAAACTCTTGGAATTCCGCTTTGTCGTCGAACGCAGTCGTTCGCGGCATAGGCTCAACAGGAGTTTGAGGCCTATGGCAGGTCAGTCACTCAGCCGCCAAGCGATTTCTGTGGCTACATTTTCTGAATCGTTGGCACCGCATGTGCTTAAAAAGCACGAACCCCTTCACGCCAGGCACTGCGCACAATCGGCATATCACCGCTCATCCTGACGCGGATCAGGTCGGCACGCAGTCCTGGCGCAAGCTCTCCGCGGTCAAGCAAACCAATGGCGCGGGCCGGATTGCGGGTCACCGTGTTGACGGCCTTGGGCAGGCTCCAGCCGGCCGTGTCGCGCAACAAGAAAGCCGATTGCAGCAGACTGGCCGGAACGTAGTCAGAAGAAAAAATATCCAGCAGATCAAGTTGCGCCAATTCAGCGGCAGAGACGTTGCCTGAGTGCGAGCCGCCTTTGACCAGATTGGGACCACCCATCACGATGGCGATGCCTGCCGCGCGTGCCGATCTGGCGGCGGCAACTGTCGTCGGAAACTCGGAAATCGCCATCCGCTCTTGCCTGGCCTGCTCAACATGCTCGACTTCCGTGTCGTCATGGCTGGCCAGCGGCAACTCACGCTGGTGACTGCCTGCAATGATCGCCGCCCGGTTCGATGCCGCGTGCTGCTTTTGAAAACCCTTTAACTCCACCACCAGCGCCTCATAATCCGCATCCTTGAAACTGCCATTGCGCTCTGCATACCGGCGGTACTTGCTCAGGTCACGCCACTGTCTTTGGCCAGGTGTGTGGTCCATCACACTCACCAGTTCGACCAGCGAGTCGTCAGCGTAACGTTCAAAAACGTCAATGATGTCGGGCGCCGACACCTCACAACGCAAGTGCAGCAGGTGCTCCACCCGTAGCAGACCTTCATCGCGGCACTCGTGCAGGGCTTGAATCGCAACGTGTTGTGTCTGGCTACGGGCACCGCCCCGGTCCAGGTCACCAATGACGATGGAGTCGAGCACCGTGACGATGCCTGCTGCCGCGCAAACCGCGTCATGCGTGACTGTTGCTGAATGGGCGTTCCAGATCACGCCAGGACGCGGTACCAAGTGTTTTTCGAGATTGTCCGTATGCAGTTCGACCAGGCCCGGCAACAGCCAGTCACCGTTCCAGTCCTCTGCACTGCTTGCCGACGTGGAGCCGCGTTCAATCGAGCGAATGATTCCGCCTTCGACCACCATACAGCCGGTGAACTCTTCAGTGGGCGTGACAATTTTTGCGTTTTTGATGATGCGTTGCTTCATGAGGTTTCTCGCTTGAATACGGCTTAAAGGATGGGGTGATGGTGTTCAACATCGAACGTGCGGCTGGCAACTGCGCTGCGGACTTCGTCGTCATGAAAGATGCCGACGATGGCAGCGCCACGTTCGCGGGCTGCATGAATCAGTTCCACCACCACCCGGCGGTTGTCTGCGTCGAGTGAAGCCGTCGGCTCGTCCAGCAACAGCACCGGCTGGCCTGCAATCAGGCCGTGCGCAATGTTGACGCGCTGCTGCTCGCCGCCCGAAAAAGTCGCTGGCGGCAAGGACCACAAACGCTCATGCAAGTTCAGTCGCTCGAGCAAGGTTTGAGCTTGCCTGCGCGCATCTTGCTCCGTCACGCCGAGCCGCCGCAAGGGCTCGGCCACAATGTCCAGCGTAGACACACGCGGTATCACACGCAGGAACTGCGAGACATAGCCCATGGTCCTTCGCCTGACCTCCACCACTTCACGCGGCTCGGCAGTCGACAGGTTGACCCAACGATCCTGATGCCGGACACGCACCTCACCGAGGGTGGCGCTGTAATTGCCGTACAGGCAACGCAGCAGCGAGCTTTTTCCGCTTCCAGAATGTCCAGTCAATGCCAGACACTCGCCCGCTTTGACTTGCAGGTTGATGCCTGCAAACACGGGCAATTGCAGGCCGCCCCGGCCATGCAAGGTGAAGGTTTTTGAAAGTTGTGCGGTTTCGAGCAATAAGGTCATGAAAGGATGGCTTTGGGTCAAGGTGTCAGCACAGAGGAAACCAGAAGTTGGGTATAGGCATGTTGCGGGTCATCCAGCACGCGGTCGGTCAGGCCTTGTTCGACCACCAAGCCGTCTTTCATCACCAGCATGCGATGCGCCAGCAGCCTTGCAACCGCCAGATCATGGGTCACAACCACTGCGGCCAGCTTGAGCTGGTCCACCAGTTCGCGCAGCAGGTCAAGCAGCCTGGCCTGAACCGACACATCCAGCCCGGTGGTCGGCTCGTCCATCAATACCAGCCGCGGATGCGTGACCAGGTTGCGCGCAATTTGCAGACGCTGCTGCATGCCGCCAGAGTAGGTCGCAGGCAGATCGTCAATCCGGCCAGTGTCGAGCTCGACGCGCTGCATCCAGTCCAGCGCCTGGGCACGCAGATTGGCATAGTGCCGCGAACCCAAGGCCATCATTCGCTCGCCCACGTTGGCGCCACCCGACACATTCATGCGCAAACCATCGCGCGCATGCTGCTCGACAAACCCCCAGTCGGTACGGGCCAGCCAGCGTAAACGTGCCTCAGACAAGCCGGCCAGGTCGGCCAGGCCAGCGCCGTGCGAGTCGGTCGGTGCTGCGGCTGATTCGGCCCCGGCCTCGCTGCGAACGTTGTAGTGCACCGAACCCTCGTCGCACGCCAGCCGGGCAGCCAGCAGCTTGAGCAAGGTGGACTTGCCAGAACCGGACTCACCCACCACCGCGAGGACTTCGCCCGGATATAGGTCAAACGACACGTCGCGGCAAGCCCAGTGCAAGCGGTTGCCCTGCATGAAATGCTTGCCTGCTGCGCGTACCGACAAAAGGAGATCAGCGTTCATTGCGCGGCTCCTGTCTGCTCAGCGTCAGGCAACAGCGCATCTCGCAGGTGGACGGTCTTTTGCGCGCCTGTGTGGCCTGCAGCCCGCCGTTCGCCACAAAAGTCGCTGTCTGAACACACAAACAGACGGCTACCTTCGTCATCCACAATCATTTCATCGAGAAAGCTTTGTGTGGCGCCACACAGCGCGCACGCGTGCTCCCACCGCTGCACTTCAAACGGATGGTCTTCAAAGTCCAGACTGCGCACCGGCGTGAAGGGCGGTATGGCGTAAATGCGCTTTTCACGCCCGGCACCAAACAGTTGCAGCGCCGGGTTCATGTGCATCTTCGGGTTGTCAAACTTCGGTATTGGCGAGGGCGAGGTCAGGTAACGCTCATTGACCAGCACCGGGTAGTCATAGGTTTTTGAAATGGCACCGAGCTGGGCAATGTCTTCGTACAGCTTGACATTCATCAGCCCATATTCGGCCAGCGCATGCATGGTGATGGTCTCGCGCCGGCGCGGCTCCAGCCGGAACAGCGGCTCGGGCATGGGCACCTGATAGACAATGATTTGCGCCTCTGTCAGGGGGCGCTCCGGGATGCGGTGGCGCGTCTGGATGATGGTGGCGTCTGCCGTTTTTTCAGTCGTCTGCACGCCCGTTGTGCGTGCGAAGAACCGGCGGATGTTGACGGCGTTGGTGGTGTCGTCTGCGCCCTGGTCAATCACTTTCAGCACGTCCGAGCGGCCCACAATGCTGGCCGTGACCTGCACGCCGCCGGTTCCCCAACCATAGGCAAACGGCATCTCACGCGAACCAAACGGTACTTGGTAACCGGGAATCGCAACGGCTTTGAGAATAGCCCGCCGGATGGATTTTTTGGTGCGCTCGTCCAAAAAACCAAAGTTGTAGTTGTCATCCATGGTCAGGCTGCCTTCCTGCTTGTCGGGTCAGCGGCCTGCCCACCCACACTGTTGTTGGTCTCGGTTTTTGGGTTGTCACGCTGCTGCGCATGGCTTGCGCGCAGCTTGCGCACCAGTTCGAGTTCTGATTGAAAGTCAACATAGTGCGGCAGCTTGAGGTGCTGCACAAAGCCTGAAGCCTCCAGGCTGTCGGCATGTGACAAGACAAACTCTTCGTCCTGACCAGGTGCCACCACGTCTTCGCCCAATTCGCGTGCGCGCAAAGAGCGGTCCACCAAAGCCATGGCCATGCTCTTGCGCTCGGCACCCCCAAAGGCCAGGCCGTAACCCTGGGTGAACTGGGGAGGCACTTCCAGGTTGCCCGCAAACTGGTTGACCATCTGACACTCGGTGATGTCAATGTCACCGATATCGACGGCAAAGCCAAGTTCGTCCGGCACGATCTCAACCGAGACCTTGCCGCGCCGAATTTCGCCGGCAAACGGGTGGGCGTTGGCATAGCCGCGCTGGCTGGAATAGCCCAGCGCCAGCAGCCATCCCTCATCGCCACGCGCCAATGCCTGCAGCCTGGTGCGGCGATCTGCAGGAAACATCAGCGGCTGTCGGGTCAGGTCGCCAGGTTCAGTAGCAGCAGCCGGGCCAGGCGTCTCCATCAGGCCTTCTTTGGCCATCAGTTCGTTGATGCGCGGCAGCTCGCGGCCGACAGTTGCGGCACCTGTTGGGGAAGTTTCAGGCTGGTCGGTAGCGCCGCCATCGGCCAGCAGTGCAAAGTCCAGCAGTCGCTGGGTGTAGTCATACGTCGCGCCCAGAATCTGCCCTCCCGGAACATCCTTGAAGGTTGCCGAAATGCGCCGCATGACCTGCATCTTTGCGGTGTCGATCGGCAGGCTGTAACCAAAGCGGGGCAAGGTGGTGCGGTAGGCGCGCAGCAAAAAAATCGCCTCGACAAGATCTCCGCTGGACTGCTTGATGGCCAGTGCCGCGAGCTCTGCGTCATACAGGGAGCCTTCTGACATCACCCTGTCCACGGCCAGCGACATCTGCTCGCGGATCTGGTCCACCGCCAGCTCTGGCAACGCGGTGTCGCCGCGCCGCTGCCTGGCCAGCAGTTGCCAGGAGTTTTCTATCGCGGCTGTGCCGCCTTTGACTGCAACATACATTGGTGGGGTTCCTTAAAGGCCTTCAAGTCTTCTGACACGTGTGGTGCGCGGTAAACCGAGCACCGCATCAGCACAGGTAAAAACAATGTCTACCCCTTGGGGAAAGGCTGCGTGGTTGGCTTGCCACTGCATCCAGAATCCGTCGGGCAAGCCCGCAATCCGAACCATCTGCACATCGGCAATGCCAGGCCCGCGCCACGCCACACCAGGGCCGGTCTCCAGCGACGGCACTTCAATCAACCAGGTCGTTGAATGCTCCGGTGCCCCCGCGGTTCCGGCAGCAAACCTGTCAAGCGCGGGCAAGTCGGCAGTGCCGCATGACACCGCAAACGCTGCCTCGGCTGGGTTTTCGGCAATGGGCGCACCGGTATGAAAACGCAGCCATTGGGCGGTCGCTGTGTCTGGCTTTTGCCACCATACCGGCGTGTCGTCGTCAGTCAAGGCGAGCAACACCTGCGCCATGGCCGGGCCCACGCTGCCAGCGCCGGCATGGGCACCCAAATTGAAGGCCCGACCTGGCCTTGACAATGCGTCCAGCACGCGGCGAAAGACGCCTTGCGCGTCGTGCACAGAGTCTGCAAAACCAGCATTCATGGGGGTACTTGTGTTCAAGCGGCACCTCGCACAAAGGTAAAAAACTCAACCTTGGAGGACTCTGCAGCATGGCGGGCAGCTTGTGCTAACGCCGACTGCCTTTGCGCCAGGATGTCGATCACTTCGCGCTGTATGAATGCACTGCGCCCGGAATCCTGAAGCAGCGAATCAAACAGCGCAATCAGCTCGGCCTTGCGCCGCTCGCGCCCTAGCGTGTAGCCCACGCCCAGGGGGGAGCGACCCACGCGCAGCGCACACCGCGTCACGGTGGCTTCACCGAGGTTAAACGCATCGCCCGTGCCGCCAATCCGGCCGCGCAACATGCTCATGCCGACTTCTGCCGGTCTGACATGGTGGACCTCGTCAAGCTCACCGAGCAACAACTTGGCCGCTTCAAGCTCAGCGCTTGTCGCCCGAGCCAAGATCGCCAGATAACGTTGACGGGCCACCACGCCCGCCGGGTTTTCAGTTGTTACGTCGTTTGTCATACAGATGTCTAAATCACTCAGTAAAGTTGCTTCGCTGCACCGTCGGTTCAGCTTGCGCCGACCCCAAGGGCATAGTTCAACCGGACAACATGACCAAACGATGACAACTGAACAAGGACAACATGTTTTTTCTGGACGCCCTAGCGGCGTATCGGTATGGAAGCAAATTGCCGAGACCCTGGGCACTGAAATCAGGAACCGGGCGTTTTCTTTGACCGGCCGCCTGCCCAGCGAAACCGAATTGGCAGCCCGGTTTCGCGTTAACCGCCATACCTTGCGCCAAGCGGTGGGGGCGTTGCAACTCGATGGGCTGGTCAGAATCGAAAAAGGTCGCGGCACCTTTGTCCAGCATGAACTGCTCGACTACACACTGTCGCGCCGCACCCGCTTCAGTGAAAACCTTTTGCGTCAAGGCCTGTTGCCCAGCAAACAGCTTTTAACCGCGCATGAAATGGCGGCGCCCCTTCGCATGGCCAAGGAGCTTGGGCTGGAGGTGGGTGCGCCGGTACTCATGGTTCAAACGCTTGATGAAGCCAACGGTCACCCTATTGGTATGGCAACGGCGTATTACCCCGCTGTGCGTTTTAATGGCTTGCTGGACATGCTCAGTGACGGCAGCAGCAGCACCGACATCCTGCGCCACTTCGGCGTAGAAGACTATGTCAGGGCGAAAAGCCAGATCACGACCCAGATGCCATCGGATGAAACGGCAAGACTCCTCAAACAGCCGGCGACACGGCCAGTCATGTGTGTTGAATGTCTGGATGTGGATATGCAGGGGCGACCCATCAAGTATGGTGAAACCGTCTTTTGTGGTGACCGGGTACAACTGGTCGTGACACCCGATTCTGTGGCTTGAGCATCAACATGACCATTCGATACGCGGTTTATTTTGCGCCTGGCAAGGCATCGGGCTGGCAAAGCTTTGGCGCTCACTGGCTGGGTCGAAGCGAGTTTGACCATCAGCCGTTGCCTCTGTATGACCTTGAGGAAATAACAGCAGACCAGCTAGAAGGGCTGACACGGGTGCCACGGCGTTACGGCTTTCATGCCACGCTGAAAGCGCCCTTTCGTCTTGCGACCGGCATCGCAGCGTCTGAACTGACAGATCGCATGGCCAAACTGGCCCGCCTGCTGCGGCCACTGCCGCTTGGCGAGATGGAAGTCGTGACACTGGGAAACTTCGTTGCACTGGTGCCAGCCGCAGCTGTGGACGGACTGCACGCCCTGGCGGAAGCCTGCGTGACCGAGCTTGACGATCTGCGCGCACCGCTTGCAGCCCACGAACTTAGCCGGCGACTGAAAGAGCCGCTCGATGCGCGGGCCACAGAACTGCTCGAGCGCTTTGGCTACCCGCATGTTCTGGAGCGGTATCAAATGCACTTCACCCTGACGGGGCCGGTGACAGCACAAGACGCAGCCAGAGTCACCCGCGTCGTGACAACCCCAATCTCAGTTCTGAACAAACAGGAACCTTTGGTTCTGGACCGACTTTGCCTGTTCATGGAGCCAGCCGCTGACAGCCCTTTCTTGCGCATTGCCGACTTTGCGCTGGGGGCAGATGCATGACCGGACAATGGGTTTTCGTCTGTGGCCCCTCAGGCGTTGGCAAAGACAGCGTGATCGCCTGGGCCGTCAAGGCACTGGCCAGTCAATCGGCCATTGTTTTTGCGCGCCGCCTCATCACCCGCCCGGCACAGACAGCGTCGGACCATGACGCGATTGGCGAGCACGATTTTTTGCTGCTGCAACAATCTGGCGGCCTACGCTGGTGCTGGCAGGCGCACGGTTTTTATTACGGCATTTCCCAGCACTACGCAAGCCACGTCAGCGCAGGCGGGATCGTGGTTGTCAACGGCTCGCGCAGCCATGTCGATGGTTTGCCAGCCTCGCCAGACGTCAAACGAGTCGAGATCACGGCCAGCCCTGAGGCGATCGCTTCACGCCTGGCCGAGCGGGGCCGTGACACACAAGAAGAAGTGCTGCAGCGGCTTGCACGAAATGCCAGCCTTGAAGAAACTGAACCCCAAAAAGTTGACCTGCGCATCAACAACGATGGAGAAGTTGCCCAAGCAGGCTGGATGCTCGCCACCTACCTGGCAGCTCTGGCAGATCAGGCCGGCACCAGCGTGCCGCTGACTCGCCCCAGAACCGCCTCATAGTGCGCCCATCCAGGCGTGATGGCAGCGGGGTCCTTGGCAAGATCATCCCAACGGCGCAGGGCCACCGCATCGCTGGCAAAGGGTTTGGCCATAAACGCGTCGGCACCGGCCTGATCAAAGGGACCGCCCTGCAAGACCAAGCTGCGCTGGGATGCTGGCGACAAGGTCGCGTGGTAGGCAGGGTCCGCAAAACACAGGTAACGCTTGGCGTCCACATGCATGGCAATAGGGTCCAGCACCGCAGCCGGGAAGACACCGCGCAAAAAGGGAATGGCCACAAACTGATGCAAGTCATCAACGCCTGTAGGTTGACTAGCTGCGGTACTCGCTATCAAATGCCCCAAGTCGTGCAATAACGCTGCTGCCACCAATTCCTGGGATGCGCCAGAGACTTCCGCCAGATGCGCGCATTGCAGCGCGTGCTGCAGTTGGGTGACAGCTTCTTTGCCGTACTGCGCCGCACCCTGATTCAAATACAAGCCGGTAATTTCTTCAAGTTTCAATGCCATGTTGGCTCCTAAACCAGTGCTTTGCGAATTCGTGCCGACACCAGATCAATCAGCACAACGGTGATGACAATGATGATCATGGTCGCACATGTTTGGGCGTATTGAAAGCCGCGAATGATTTCCCACAAAATCACGCCAATACCGCCTGCCCCCACCATGCCAACAACCGAGGCTGAGCGGACATTGGACTCAAAGCGGTACAGAGAATAAGAAATCCAGAGCGGCAGGACCTGCGGAATGATGCCGTAAACAATCTCTTCCAGTGCATTGGCGCCAGTGGCCCGAATGCCTTCGACAGGCTGCGCGTCGATGGATTCAACCGCCTCGGAAAACAATTTGGCCAGCACGCCCGTGGTGTGAACAAACAGTGCCAGGACCCCGGCGAACGGTCCCAGCCCCACCGCAACGATAAACAGCATCGCAAACACCATCTCGTTGATGGCTCTGGCCGCGTCCATAAAGCGCCTCACGATCTGGCAAACCCAGGCCGGTGCGATGTTTGCCGACGACAACAAGCCCAGGGGTACCGCAAAAATGACAGCCAAGACAGTCCCCCACAAGGCAATTTGCAATGTGACGACCATTTCCTGCAAATAAAACTTCCAGTCCTTGAAGTTGGGCGGAAAAAAATCGGCCGCATATTTGGCCATGTTGCTGGAATCGCGCAGCAGATCAAGCGGGCGCATCTCTGCACCGCGCCAAGACCAAGCCAGCAGCACCAAAAATGCGCCCCAAGCCAGCAGACTCAGCCAGCTTGTCTTGGCTGGACCCATGTCTAGCGGCTTGATCGCCGGTTGAATCGTTGTCATACCGTTTGATGCACGCAAAGGCAAAGCGGCAGGCACATTCACTTGCTCAACTCTGCAAGCTTTTTGTCGATCTCGGCGATTTTGGTTTGCTTGTCCGCTGCCGGCATGGCCGCATCTGCTTCAAACTTGTTGCGGTCTTTGAACAACTCAAGCTGCCGAATGGGGACCAACTGCGCATTGGTGGACGGCTTGAACGACGACAGCTTGGACAACTTCATCAGGTTGTCTTTTTCATTCTGTCCGCCCTTGCCGTAGTTGTAGAAGAACTCACGCAAGCTCTTTTTGGTGGCTTCCGGCAAATCCTTGCGCATCACGATCGGATCCAGCGGAATCAGCGGCGATGTCCAGACAATCCGGATGTCCTTGAACTTCTCGGGCTGGCGCTCTTGCACCTTCTCCAGCGTTTCGCTGTTGGTCACCGCCACGTCCAACTGCTTGTTGGCAACCGCCAGTGCATTGGTCTCGTGATTGGCACTGCGTGTGACCTTGAAAAAGGTCTTGGCGTCAATCTTGTTTTGGGCAAAGACATAAAAGCCCGGCACCAAAAAGCCTGACGTCGAGTTAGGGTCACCATTGCCGAAGGACAAATTTTTGCCGTTCTTGAGAACATCGTCGAGCGACTTGATCGGGCTGTCCTTGTTCACCACAAAATGCGAGTAGTACCCTTGGCTCCCATCCGCGTTGACCATCTGGGCGAACACTTCACCGTTTGAACGGTCTACGGCTTCCATGGCTGACTTATTGCCAAACCAGGCCAGCTGAACCTTGTTAAAGCGCATGCCTTCAATGATGCCGGCGTAATCCGTGGCAAAAAACGCGTTGATCTTCATGCCGGTCTTTTTAGCCATGTCGTCCAGAATCGGTTGCCAGTCCGACTTCAGGGTTTGGGATGATTCGGTTGAAATAATGCCAAAGTTCAGTTCCTTTGGCTCCTGCGCCTGGACCGGCGCAAATACTGCGAGGGCGGCAACCGCCAGCCCGACTATCCGTTTTGTGATCATGATGCTTCCTAAAGTTGGTTTGTCGATAAAGGGTCAGGCAGCCTGCGCAAGAGGTGCGGGCCATGCCAGATGCTGAACAGTTTTGACCTTGTCCTGCAGGCTGGAAATGTGGTCTCCGAGGGACAGGATGTCGTCTGCTTCGGCGCCATACAGGTCGCGCAGCAAAGCCGGTGTCAGCCCTGACGACGCGCCGTCGTACACCACCTTGCCCTCGTGCAAGGCAATCACGCGCTGGCAGTACTTCAAGGCAACATTGACCTGGTGGAGCGAAACCACCACCGTGCACTTGTCTTCTTGGTTCACTCGGGCCAGGATGTCCATGACTTTTCGCGATGATTCAGGGTCAAGCGAGGCGATAGGTTCGTCTGCCAGGATGACCTTGGCACCCTGCACCATGGCGCGCGCAATGGCCGCGCGCTGCTGCTGTCCGCCAGACAAAGTAGATGCGCGCTGACCCCAACACTCGGCGATGCCGACGCGCCGCAAGGCATCAATGCCCCTGGCCTTTTCCTCAGCGGTAAACCAGCGGATCAGACTGCGCCACAGGGGCACCTTGTGCAGCGTGCCCGCCAAAACATTGGTGATGACGCTCAAGCGGCCCACCAGATTGAACTGCTGGAAGACAAAGCCAATATCAGAACGCACCGAGCGGATGTTGCCGGCGATCTTGCCGTTCTTCTGAACCGTTCTGCCGTTGATTTCAATAAAGCCTTGAGAATCATGGTTGCCGGCCATCAGCCCGGCCATGTGACGCAACAAGGTTGATTTACCGGAGCCTGAAGCGCCAATCAGCGCCACCATTTCGCCGCGGGCAATGTGAATATCAACGCCTTGCAGTGCCTTGCGGCCACTGCCAAACGTTTTGTTCAGAGCGTTGATGCGAATTGCAGCGTCCATAAAATAATTCTCCGGTGAGTACCGGCTGAATTTAGGACCGCAATGTGTCTATTTGATGACTTGGCGGCGTGAGGGCAGCCTCACCGGCAGCTGCACCGGCCAAGCGCCCACAGGTGCCGCAGGGCTGCCCTGCCTGCGGCTTTGGCCCTTGAACAAGGGCTGGAAAACTAGACCAGCAGCGCGTTAACCCGCTTCACATAAGCTGCAGGGTCGGCCGGCATACCGCCTTCGGCCAACAGGGCCTGGTCAAAAATGATGTGGGCCAGGTCATCAAAGTTGCTGGATTCCACCAGTTTTTTGACCAGTGGGTGCTCGGCATTGATTTCAAGAATAGGCTTGACCTCCGGCACAGCCTGGCCGGCCTGCTTGAGCATTCGGGCCAGTTGCGTCGACATGTCGCCGTCTTGCACCACCAGACAGGCCGGGGAATCCACCAGACGACTGGTGGCGCGCACGTCGCTGGCTTTGTCTTTGAGGGCATCCTTTAATTTGTCGAGCGTGGGTTTGAACTCGGTTTGCGCCAACTCCGCCGCCTTTTTTTCGTCCTCATCTTGCAGCTTGCCCAGGTCAACCGCGCCCTTGGCAACCGACTGCAGCGGCGTGCCGTCAAACTCGTGCAGGTAGTTCAGCGCCCACTCGTCCACGCGGTCAGCCATCAGCAGCACTTCAATGCCTTTTTTGCGGAAGATCTCCAGCTGTGGGCTGCTTTTGGCGGCGGCCAGGGTGTCGGCGGTGATGTAGTAAATCGCGTCCTGACCGTCCTTCATGCGGGCTTTGTAATCGGCAAAACTGACGGTCGTCGTGTCGGTGGTGCTGGACGCAAAACGCAACAATTTGGCAATGCGGTCACGGTTGGCAAAATCTTCGCCCAGGCCTTCTTTCAGCACGGCACCAAACTCAGTTTGGAAAGTAGCAAACTTGTCGGCATCGTTGGCGGCCAAGTCTTCAATCATGCCGAGCACGCGCTTGGTGCAGCCTTCGCGAATGGCTTTGACGGCGCGGCTTTCCTGCAGCAGCTCGCGCGACACGTTCAATGGCAAATCGGCTGAATCGACCACGCCTTTGACAAAGCGCAAATACACCGGCATCAGCGCCTGCGCGTCGTCCATGATGAAAACGCGCTTGACATACAGCTTGACACCGGCCGCCTTGTCGCGGTTGAACATGTCCATCGGCGCTTTGCTGGGGATGAACAGCAATTGCGTGTATTCGGTCGAGCCTTCAACCCGGTTGTGGGTGCTGGCCAGGGGTGCGTTCTGGTCGTAGCTGATCTGCTTGTAAAACTCGTCGTATTGTTCGGGTGTGATGTCTTTTTTGGCCCGCGTCCACAGCGCTGCAGCCTGGTTCACGGTTTCCCATTCACCGGTTTTGACCATACCGCCGGGCTGCCTGCCGCCTTCGGGGTCGGTACTCGATATCAATTCGCCGTCTTTCCACTCTTCCTTTTCCATCAGGATGGGCAGCGAGATGTGGTCGGAATATTTGTTGATCACCCCTTTGAGTTTGTAGGCGTTCAAGTAGTCTTGCGCGTCATCTTTCAGGTGCAGGGTGATGCGGGTGCCGCGATCAGCCCGCTCAATCTGCGCCACCTCAAACTCGCCCGTGCCTTCGCTGGACCAGCGAACGCCCTGCTCCGGCGCCAGACCGGCGCGGCGGCTTTCCACCGTGATGCGGTCGGCCACGATGAAACCCGAATAAAAGCCGACGCCAAACTGGCCAATGAGTTGCGCGTCATTTTTTTGGTCGCCCGACAGGCTGGCCATGAAGTCGCGGGTGCCGCTTTTGGCAATCGTGCCCAGGTTGTCAATCGCCTCCTGCTCGGACAGGCCAATGCCGTTGTCGGTGATGGACAAGGTTTTGGCGTCCTTGTCAAAGCTGATGCGCACTTTCAGCTCCGGGTCAGATTCGAGCAGCGCCGCATTGTTGAGCGATTCAAAGCGCAGCTTGTCGCAGGCGTCCGATGCGTTGGACACCAGCTCGCGCAGGAAAATTTCAGGATTGGAATACAGCGAGTGGGTGACCAACTTGAGCAGCTGGGCAACTTCGGCCTGAAAGGCCATGGTTTGTTTGGGGGCGGTGGCAGTGGTTGTCATGGTCTGAAAGAAAAGGGGGAAAAACTCGGTAGGGAGGGGATGGCGATTGAACGAATCAACCGATCATTTGCTTATTTAAGGCTGTGCAGCCTGTTTTCAAGCGTAGATTTTACAAACCCAGGTCGCCGCCTGTCAGCGCGTCTTTCAGGGCTTTGCAACGTGTTCAACCGGTCGAACAGCCCGGTTTTGGGCATGCCCTTATTGTGGCGCAGCCGACTGCCATCCACCCGTCGCTGACGGTTCGTTCTTGCTTTTGGCGACGGCCAGGCGTTCGGCCTCCTGAACCGAGAATTTTTTGTGTTCCTCTGTCTGCTTGACGCAGTAGGCCAGCAACTCGTCAATCTCGCTCGATTTGTCAAAGACAGCATCGGCGCCCAACAGCAAGGCCCGCTTACGAATTTCGGGCGTTGCGTAGTTGGTCAGCAGCACCACTTTTTGGTACGACTCCCGATTGCGGCAATTGGTGAGCACCCCCAGGCCGCTGCCCTCCTTCAGAAAAAGGTCAACAATCGCCAGATGCCAGTGGCCGTCATTGACCAGCAACCAGCGTTCGGCTTCAGTCTGGGTTGCGCCGGAACCCATGACTCTGACTTCGGTGATCTCCTGAAGCGTTTGAATCAGGTTGGTGAGGATGGTGTCGTTGTCTTCTGCAAGGTAGGTGATGAGTGCCATGGGCAGCTTTCGGTGGCTAAGGGTGACCGAACTGCAAAACCGCGAGCTCGGCGTCCCCTCGCCACCACTTTAAGGCGGCAACAGTCAAGGCCTGCCAGCCTTTGGCGCGTTTTGCCGTCAGACGACACGGGTCAAAAGCGCTCTGAAAGCCCAGAACACGGCGTCAAAGGTGTTGAGTCAGAAATCTTCTTACTATCAATTCAGTAGCGATCAGCGCTTATTTTCAATGGGCTGCAGGCAAAAACACACCTAAAACGCTTAAAACAGGCCGGGGCAGCCATCAAAACCCCTCGTGCGGCATCAAATACCGCCATTGGCCGACTGGCAAATGCCCGAGGTTGACGCGGCCAATCCGCACCCGCTTCAGGCCCGTCACGTACAGTCCCACCTGCTCGCACATGCGGCGAATCTGGCGTTTTTTGCCTTCCTTGAGCACAAAGCGCAGTTGCTCGGGGTTTTGCCAGCTGACCTGCGCGGGTTTGAGCGGCTGGCCGTCCAGGCTCAGGCCGTGGCACAGCAGCTTGAGCTTTTCTGGGTCAAACAGCGCCTGCACGTTGTTGTTTTCACCGCGCAAATCCCCCAAGCTGACGCGTACCAGGTACTCTTTTTCAATCTCGGAGTCTTCACCAATCAGTTGCCGGGCAACCCGCCCGTCCTGAGTGAGTACTAACAAGCCAATCGAATCAATGTCCAGCCGCCCGGCTGGTGCCAGGCCGCGCAGCTGGTCAAAGCCCCAGCGCATGCGGCTGTTGCATTCAGACCAGCGGTTCCCCGGCTGAACCAGGCCCACCGCTGGCTCATGCCCGTCTTCGGCCTGGCCGCTGACGTAGCCCACCGGTTTGTTGATCAAGATGGTGACCTGCTGCTTTTGCTGCTGCTCGGCGGCACGGTCAATCTCAATCCGGGCATTGGCGGCCACCGGCTGGCCCATCACGGCAGGCTGGCCGTTGACGCGCACCCAGCCCTGCTCAATCCAGGCATCGGCCTCGCGCCGCGAGCAAAGCCCCAGCTCGGCCATGCGCTTGTTCAGGCGAATCGTCAAAGGCGAGCCGTCTGGGTTGGTGGGTTTGGGGATGCGAACGGCGGTAGGTTTGATTGGGGTTTGCATTTGCTATTTATTTAGTAGCTTCTTGCCCATGTATTCGTTGGGCTCAGAGCATATTGGCAGGTAAAAATGGCCAGAAATGACCGTACTTGCCGATTTTGGCAATTTTAGGCGTTCACCAGCCTGTACCCCACCGCCGTCTCTGTCAGCAGGTGCTGCGGCTGGGCCGGGTCAGGCTCCAGCTTTTGCCTCAGGTGGCCCATGTAGATGCGCAGGTAGTGGCTTTGGTCTGTGTGCGACGGCCCCCAGACTTCCCGCAGTAACTGGCGGTGCGTCAGCACGCGGCCAGGATTGGCCATCAGCACGCTGAGCAGGCGGTATTCAATCGGTGTCAGATGCACTTCCTTGCCAGCACGGCGGGCAATGCGGGCGGTGCGGTCGACCTCGACGTCGCCAAACCTGAAGATCGGGTCGTCGTCCAGCGCTGCGCCGTCTGTTGCGGCGTTGCGCGGTCGGCGCAGGTTGGCGCGCACTCTGGCCAGCAGTTCGCCGGTGCCGAACGGCTTGGTCAGGTAGTCGTCTGCGCCTGCATCGAGGGCGGCGATTTTGTCAGCTTCGTCAGCCCTGGCTGACAGCACGATGATGGGGACACCCGACCAGCCGCGCACGTCGCGGATCACGTCCAGGCCATCGCCGTCGGGCAAACCCAGATCCAGCACCAGCAAATCAGGTTTACGGGTACCGGCTTCAATCAGGCCTTTTTTGGCGGTGTCGGCCTCGTGCACCTGCCAGCCTTCAGCTTCTAGCGCGGTTCGGACAAATCGGCGGATTTGGGGTTCGTCTTCAATGATGACGACGGTGGGGCTGGGCATGAGGTAAGTTTAGGGTTGTTCCAGCGCAGGCGGCGCACGCCGTGGCAGCACCACATTGAACTCCGCGCCACCGCCGGCAGCATTGGCAGCGCTGATCTGGCCCTGGTGTGCGTCCACCACAGCCTTGCAAATCGCCAGCCCCAAACCGACGCCGGGGGTAGCAGACTCGGCCGCGCCACGTGTGAACTTGTCGAACAATTCAGCCTCCCGACCCCGCAAAGCCGCGGGCAGTCCGGGGCCATGGTCGCGTACGCTAAAAACCAGCGCATCAGCCGTCACGCTGGCTTTGACAACAATCGGCGCAGCGCCGTATTTGGCAGCGTTTTCCAGCAGGTTGACAAGCACGCGCTCCATCAGCACCGCGTCAAACTCAACCAGCGGCAGATCCGAGGCGACGTCCGTTTGCACCACGCGTCCTTGCAAGGCGTGCTGTGCTACGCGAATGCTGCTGCCCACCACTTCTTGCGGTGACTGCCAGTCTTTGCGCAGGTTGATCCCGCCGTCTTGAAGCCGCGCCATGTCCAGCAGGTTGGTGACCAGTGCGCTCAATTGGCGCGCCTGAGTGGTCATGGCGCTGGCCATGTCGGCCTGCTGGGCAGTCAATGGCGGTGACGCGCGCTGCAAAGATTCAGACAGCCCGATCAGGGCGGTGAGCGGGGTGCGTACGTCATGCGATATGGCGGCCAGCAGTGTGCTTTTAAGGCGTTCTGACGCCATTTGCACCAGCGCCTGCTGGGCAATTTCTACGTAGTGAACCCGCTCCAGTGCAATGGCCATTTGCCGGGCCAGGGTGTCGAGCTGCTGCACCTGTTCAGGAATCAGCAGCCAGCGTGGCTGCGCTGGCTTGATCGCCAGAACGCCGCGCACCCGCATGGTGGCTCTGAGCGGCAGGTAGTGCCACGACTGGGCCGACAAGGTCGATGTATGCAGGCCCGCTGGCTGCCCGTTGCGAAAGGCCCAGTCGGCCACGCTGGCATCAAAATCTGCTGGCGGCTTGTGGGGCGGGTCGGTGGCGATCATCAACTGGTCTTTATCGTCCATCGCCAGACGATGGCCGTGCCACCAAAATCACGCTGCACAGCCGCCTGCCCCAGCTCAATGACTTGCGTGCCAACGAGCGCCGCCGACAAGTCTCGCGTCAGCTCAAAGAGCGACTGCGCGCGGCGCTCGCGGCTGCTGGAAATACGCACCTGAAACCGCAGCCCGGCAGTCAGCTGCCCAGTAATCAAGCCAACCGCCAGCATGACCGAAAAGGTCAGCAAATATTGCACATCGCTGACGGCAAACGAAAAGCGCGGCAGCACAAAAAAGTAATCAAACGCCGCCACATTCAACACGGCTGCCAGAGCCGCCGGTCCACGGCCGAACTTGACGGCGACCAGCACCGTTGCCAGTAAAAACAGCATCACGATGTTGGCCAGGTCAAAAACGCCATGCAGGGGAAAAGCCAGCAAGGTCACCACGACCACAGCGGCTATGGCCCAGGCGTAGCGCGGCAGGTGTGCTTGCCAGGCGATGGTCTGGGCATCGTCCGCCGTTGTCCTGGGCGCGCCGACCAGCTTGCGGGCACTGTCAGACTGCGCCACCTCCACCAGCGTCAAATCGGGTGCGAGCCTGGCAATGCGGCGCAGGGTGGCGCGGCCACGCCAGAATTCAGACCAGCGCGTCAAGTGCGTACGGCCCATGACCAGCGTGGCGCAGTTGAGCACCTTGGCCAGTTCCACCAGCGCGACAGCCGTATCGGCGTGGGTCAACACAGACGTGGATGCACCCAACCCTTCGGCCAGTTTGATCACAGCCAAAATCCTGTCGCGCTCAGCCGCGTCAAGTCGCTGCAATTTTGGCGTTTCAACATACGCGGCATGCCAGCGCACATTGAGCTGGCCAGCCAGCCGGGCAGCGCTGCGCACCGCCTGCTCGCTGCCCCTGCTAGGGCCAATGCCTACCAAAAGCGTGCCCTCGGTGTTCCAGACCGAGCCGATCGATTTTTCAACACGGTAGCTGCGCACGTCGTCTTCAACATGCTCGGCAGTGCGGCGCAGGGCCATCTCACGCAGGGCAATCAGGTTGCCTTTTCTAAAAAAGTTTTGCGCTGCGCGCGCGGCTTGCTGCGGCAGGTAGACCTTGCCTGCCTTGAGCCGACCCAAAAGTTCGTCGGGCGTGATGTCTATCAAAATCAATTCGTCGGCAGCGTCCAGTACCGTATCGGGCACGGTTTCGTGTACCCGCACGCCGGTAATCAAGCCCACTGTGCCGTTCAAACTCTCCAGGTGCTGCACATTCAGGGCTGACCAGACATCAATGCCTGCGTCGAGCAGCTCTTGCACGTCTTGGTAACGCTTGGCATGGCGTGAGCCATCGACATTGCTGTGGGCCAACTCGTCAACCAGCAAGACATCGGGTTTGCGGACCAAGGCGGCGTCCAGATCAAACTCTTTGAGACTTTTGCCGCGATACGGCACGTCCTTCAAAGGCAGTTGCTCCAGGCCTGCCAGCAGCTCCGCTGTTTCGCTTCGGCCGTGGGTTTCGGCCACGCCCACCAGCACCCTGCGACCCGACTTTTGCTCACGTTGTGCAGCGCTTAGCATGGCAAAGGTTTTGCCAACGCCCGCATTGGCTCCAAAATAAATACGCAACTTGCCCCGAGCAGCGCGCTCTTGACTGCCCCGCAGTTGGGCCAGCAACTTGTCGGGGTCGGGGCGTGCTTCTAGGGCGTGTGCCATCAACGCAGTTTATCGAGCGCTAGATTCAGCTTTAAAACATTGACGCGCGGCTCGCCCAAAAAGCCTAGCCATGGCATTTCAGTTTGCGTGTCGACCAGCGCCTGTACTTTGTCGGCTGCCACGCTGCGTGCTGTGGCAATACGGCCAACCTGATAGCTGGCAGCGGCCGGGCTGATGTGCGGATCTAGCCCGCTGGCCGAAGCGGTCACCAAGTCAACCGGTACGCGTTGGGTGTTGCCCGGGTCAGCCGCGCGCAAAGCCTCGATCCGGCCTTTCACACCCGCCATCAATGCCGGGTTCAAAGGCCCCAGGTTAGAACCGCTGGAGGCCGACGCGTTGTAAGGCATCGGGCCAGTGGCAGAAGGGCGGCCCCAAAAGTGTTTCGGGTCAACAAAGTTTTGGCCGATCAGCTCTGAGCCCACCACCTGCCCATCACGCAGAACGAGACTGCCTGCAGCTTGCGCAGAGAAAAGCGTTTGCGCCGCAACCGTGACCACCAGGGGGTAGGCCACGCCCGTGATCAGTGTGAGGATAAAAAACAAAGCCAAAACAGGACGAAGAATGCTTTTCATGCGAGTTCCTAAATGTTTACGCAACGCCGAGTGCCACCAGCAGCAGATCGATGACCTTGATGCCAATGAACGGGACAACGAGGCCGCCCAGGCCGTAAATCAGCAAATTACGCCTGAGCAATGCAGCAGCACCAATGGCTCGGTACTTCACGCCTTTGAGCGCCAGCGGAATCAGCACCACAATGATCAGCGCGTTAAAAATCACTGCCGACAGCAGGGCCGATGACGGGCTGCCGAGTTGCATGACATTGAGCGCACTGAGTTGCGGATAGGTGGTCACGAAAATCGCCGGAATAATGGCGAAGTACTTGGCCACATCATTGGCAATGGAGAAGGTCGTTAGCGAGCCACGCGTCATCAGCAGGGCTTTGCCCGTCTCCACAATCTCCAGCAGCTTGGTCGGGTTCGAGTCCAAGTCGACCATGTTGCCAGCCTCTTTGGCAGCCTGCGTACCGCTGTTCATGGCCACGGCAACATCGGCCTGCGCCAGGGCTGGTGCATCGTTGGTACCGTCACCCGTCATAGCCACCAGGCGGCCTTGGCTCTGGTACTGGCGAATCAGTTTGAGCTTGTCTTCAGGCGTTGCCTCAGCCAGAAAGTCATCCACCCCCGCCTCAGCAGCAATCGCTGAAGCCGTCAGCTTGTTGTCGCCGGTGATCATCACGGTTTTGATGCCCATGCGGCGCAACTGGCCAAAGCGTTCTTTGATGCCGGTCTTCACGATATCTTTGAGTTCCACAATGCCAAGTACTTTGTTACCGTCACTGACGGCCAGCGGCGTGGAGCCGCGCCGTGACACATCATCAGACACGCGTGTCACGTCAGGCGGCACCGTGCCGCCCAACGATTCAACATATTTGCGAATCGCATCGACCGCGCCCTTGCGGAGTTGCCGCGTGCTGCCGTCTGCGCGCGTCAGGTCAACACCGCTCATACGGGTTTGGGCTGTAAATGGCACATCATGATTCGTACCTGTGGTCTCTGTGGGTGCTTCCAGCTTTTGAGCGAGCACCACAATGCTGCGGCCCTCAGGCGTTTCGTCGGTGGCCGATGCCTGCATGGCGCAGGCAGCGAGCTGCAACTCGGTCACGCCGGGCGCTGGCAAAAAAGCACAGGCCTGCCGGTTACCGTGGGTGATGGTGCCCGTCTTATCCAGCAGCAAAACGTCCACATCGCCAGCAGCTTCAACCGCCCGACCCGATGTGGCAATCACATTAGCCTGCATCATGCGACTCATGCCCGCAACGCCAACGGCTGACAGCAAGCCGCCAATGGTTGTCGGTATCAAACAGACCAGCAGCGCAATGAGTGCGGTGATGCTGACCACCCGACCCGCACCGGCAGCACCCACACTGAATATTGAAAAGGGCAGCAGCGTGACAGTGACCACCAAAAACACAATCGTCAGCGCCACCAGCAAGATCGTCAGGGCAATTTCGTTGGGAGTTTTGGCCCGCTTGGCACCTTCGACCATGCTGATCATGCGGTCTAAAAACGACTCGCCAGGATTGACGGTGATACGCACCACCAGCCAGTCAGAAAGCACGCGGGTGCCGCCCGTTACCGATGAAAAATCACCGCCAGACTCGCGCACCACAGGCGCCGACTCGCCGGTAATGGCGCTTTCATCGACGGTGGCCACGCCTTCAATGACCTCGCCATCGAGCGGCACCATGTCGCCGGTCTCGATGAACACCACGTCACCTTTGCGCAGGTTTTCAGCTTGGTCTGGCAACCAGCTCTGGCCGTGAAAAGGAGGGTGATCTTTGTGAGAAAACTTCTTGGCCCAGGTGCTGGTTTTGAGCCCGCGCAGCGATGCCGCTTGCGCCTTGCTACGCCCTTCGGCCACGGCTTCGGCAAAATTGGCAAACAGCACGGTAAACCACAGCCAAAGCGATACGGCCAAGGTAAAGCCCGCGGTGCCAGCGTTGCCAAACAGTTCTTGCAGACCTAAAAGCGTTGTCAAAATGCTGCCGATATAAACAACAAACATCACCGGGTTGCGCCACTGGATGTGCGGGCTGAGCTTGGCGAATGACTGGCCAATGGCGGGTCTGAGTAGCGCCAGGTCAAACAATACAGAGTTGGTTTTAACAGTCGTCGTGGTCATGTTCTTTTCCATTTATTTGGCCGACCAAAGCATCAGATGCTCGACCATTGGGCCTAGCGCCAGCGCGGGGATGTAGTTCAGCAAACCCACCATCACGACCGTGCCGATCAGCAAGAATACAAATAAGGGGCCATGCGTCGGCATGGTTCCGCCTGTCGCAGGCAATCGTTTTTTGGCGGCCAGCGCGCCCGCAATGGCCAGCACCGGCAAGATCACACCAAAACGGCCCAGCCACATCACCATGCCCAGCAGCGTGTTGTAAAAAGGCGTGTTGGCCGACAGGCCTGCAAAGGCGCTGCCATTGTTGTTTGCTGCTGAGGTCAAGGCATAGAGAATCTCTGAGAAACCATGTGCCCCGGGGTTGGCAATGCCCGCTTTTCCAGCGCCCGCGAGCACCGCCAGCGCAGTACCCGCCAGCACCAAAATCGGGGTGACCAAAATCGCCACCGAGACCAGCTTCATCTCATGCGCTTCGATTTTTTTGCCCAGGTATTCGGGGGTACGGCCAATCATCAAGCCGGCAATAAACACCGCCAAAATGGCGAAGATCAGCATGCCGTACAGGCCAGTGCCGACACCGCCAAAAACCACCTCGCCGAGTTGCATCATCACCATCGGCACCATGCCGCCCAGCGGCGTGAAAGAGTCGTGCATGGCATTGACCGTGCCGCACGAGGCAGCGGTCGTGATCACCGCAAACAGGGCCGAAGCGGTGATGCCAAAGCGGGTTTCCTTGCCCTCCATGTTGCCGCCGGACTGCAGGGGGCTGAGCGTCTGGTCAACACCCAGCGCCACCAGTTGGGGATTGCCCACTTGCTCAGCGGGAATGATGGCCACGACAGCCAGCGCAAAGATCAGCGTCATCGCGGCCAGCACGGCCCAGCCTTGGCGGGTGTCGCCCACGACGCGGCCAAAGGCAAAGCACAGGGCTGCAGGAATCAAAAAGATGGCCAGCATTTGCAGCAGATTGGTCAGCGCGTTCGGGTTTTCATAGGGGTGTGCCGAGTTGGCATTGAAAAACCCTCCGCCGTTGGTGCCCAGCATCTTGATGGCTTCTTGCGAGGCGACCGGGCCCATGGCCAAGGTCTGCTTGTCGGCTTTGAACTCTTCCATCACCGCTTCGCCTTTGATGTCTTTGACGACGTCACCCGCAGCGTCTTTTTGGGGCTGACTGTAGGTTGTGACTTCCAGAGTGGCCACGTCTTTGTAGGCGGCAAAATTTTGAATCACACCCTGTCCTGCAAAAAACAGAGCCAACACCAGCGACAGCGGCAGCAGCAGCCACAGCGTGATACGGGTGATGTCTGCCCAGAAGTTGCCCACCTGTCCGAAGGATGCGGTTGCAGTTTTTTCGCCGGTCGATTGGGCGGCAAAGCCGCGAAACAGGGCAAACACCACGGCAATCCCCGTCGCCGCTGAGAAGAAATTTTGCACCGACAGACCCAGCATTTGCGTCAGATAGCTCATGGCTGCTTCGCCGCTGTAGCCCTGCCAGTTGGTGTTGCTGACAAAACTGACAGCGGTATTGAAGGCCGAGTCAGCAGACACATTGGCCACACCGGCCGGATTAAGCGGCAAGTCAAGCTGCAACCGCTGCAATCCATACACCGCCAGCACACCCAGTAAGTTAAAAGCCAGCAGGGCCAACGCATAGCCTGACCAGTTCATGGATTTGTCAGGGGCGGTGCCGGCCAAACGATAAAGCGGCGCTTCAAGCTTATGCATCCAGACCGGCAGGTTGCCTGCACACAGGCGAGCCACCCAAATGCCTAACGGCCAGGCGGCCACCAAAAGCAAAACCAGAAAAAGAGCCAACAGACCCCAGGCAGAAGAAGTCATCAAAACTCCTCTGCGCAAATCAGCGCATACACCAGATAAGCCAGCAGCAAGGCGGCACTGACGCCCCCAAAGCCATACAGCACGTCAAGGCCGATCATGACCGGCCTCCGGCTGGCTTTTCAAGCTTTTGAAAAGCCACTATCAGCGAAGTCGTGACGCCCCAGAGCGCGGCAATGCCTGCTAAAAATACGATATCCATGAGCCTTCTCCATCACATTAAGACACTGACGAGATTAGGCCGATAGGTGTAAAAACGGGGTAGGAGAACATCGTTTGACGCGTATAAAAAGCGTAAAAACGGTGCAAGAACTGCTGAGCGTCGTCAACCCCAGCGACGGGGCGTTGTTTGCGCCCGAAGAATGGGCCTAGAGCTCTTTTGAATGACCCAAAACAGTGTTTCTGAGCCCCGGCAGGTCCAAAACACGCAGGCCGCCGTATTCAACCCGCAGGGTGCCCTGGGCTTGCAGGGCACCAAGCGCCTCATTGACCCGCTGGCGTGACAGGCCGACCAGATAAGCCAGCTCTTGCTGGGTGATGCGCAAAATGTCCCCCACGCCCGGGTACAGCACCGGGTTACACAAAGCGGCCAAGGAACGGGCCACGCGCACATCAGGGTTGTTCAGACGGTCAATTTCGCGCGCGGCAATGAACTGGCCCAGCCGTTCGTTGAGCTGGTTCATGACAAAGCGGTTAAAACCGATAGAGTGGTCGAGCAGCCATTCAAAGGTATCGACCGGCAAGCCAGCGACCACGCTTTTGCGCAGCGCCTGAATGTTGTAGCGGTAAGGCTCGCGTTTGAGGACGGTGCCTTCGCCAAACCAGCCGCCGGGCGGCACGCCGGTGTAGGTCATGGTCATGCCCTGGTCGTTGTCGCTGCTCATTTTGAGCAAGCCTTCCACCACGCCGAACCAGTAAGTCACGGGGCGGCCCAGGCGGCATACGAAGTCGCCCGGCGCCACATCGCCGACCCGCAGCTCAGCCACAGCTTTGTCTCTTTCCTGGCTCGTCAGCAATTGAAGCCAAGGAATACCGGCCAATTCGGACGCATCTGCGTGGCGGCGTTGGATATGAAGTCGTTTTTCAATTTGCATGGCATCGGAACAGAGCTTGCCGCTGACGAACCGGCACTAGGGTAAGTCCGGGGGAGTATTCACCCTTGAATTGTCGTCGGAATGACAACATAACGTCAAATGACTGCCTAATATCGGTCCCAAGACAGTCATTTTGTCGCGTACCACGCACCTAACAAAGCACCAGACCATCAGAGACACGAGACAAGCATGCAAACCACGTTTCCCCAATTGCTGATCAAGCACGCTGCCGAGCGCCCCGATGCGCCCGCCATGCGCGAAAAGGAATACGGCATCTGGCAAGCGCACAGCTGGTCGGCGCTGGCACTGCTGGTCAAACATATTGCCGGCGGCCTGCATCAGATGGGATTGATGCGCGGTGAGCACATGGTGGTGGTGGGCAGCAACCGCCCGCGCCTGTATGCCACCATGCTGGCAGCGCAGTCACTGGGCGCCATTCCTGTGCCGCTGTACCAGGACGCCGTAGGTGCTGAATGTATTTTCCCGATCAACAATGCAGACGTGCGTTTTGCGTTTGCTGAGGACCAGGAGCAGGTTGACAAGCTGCTGGAGATTCGCGGCAGCTGCCCACTTTTGAGTGATATTGTTTTTGACGACCCGCGCGGACTGCGCAATTACTCAGAGCCCGGTTTGCAGTCTCTCGACAGCCTGATTGAAACCGGCAAAGCCTTCTGTAGCACGCACCCCGACTGGTACGCAGCCGAAGTTGCCAAAGCCAGCCCTGGCGATGTGGCTGCGATGTTTTTTACATCAGGCACAACCGGCAACCCCAAGGGCGTGGTGCACACCCACAACACGCTGCTGGACCGCGCCAGGGCGGGTGCTGACTTTGACAAGCTCACCTCCGGCGAAGAAGTGCTGGCTTACCTGCCGCCGGCATGGATTGGCCAAAACATCTTCAGCTACGCACAGTGGCTGGCCTGCGGCTATGTGGTGAACTGCCCGGAAAGCGCCAGCACGGTGATGATTGATCTCAAAGAAGTGGGCCCGACCTATTACTTTGCGCCACCCCGGGTGTTTGAAGGCATGCTGACCACGGTGATGATTCGCATGGAAGATGCAGGCACGATCAAGCGCGGTATCTTTGATTACTTCATGGGCGTGGCCAAACGGGTTGGCCCTGACCGCATGGACGGCAAATCGATTGGCCCCATGCAAAGACTGCTGTATGCGCTGGGCAATGTGCTGGTGTACGGCCCGCTGCGCAACACGCTGGGGTTTTCTCGGGTGCGGGTGGCATACACAGCCGGGGAAGCGATTGGGCCGGACCTGTTCACGTTTTTCCGATCGATCGGCATCAACATGAAGCAGCTGTATGGCTCGACAGAAACAGCTGTGTTTGTTTGCCTGCAGCCCGATAACCAGGCACGTGCCGACACGGTGGGTGTGCCGATTGCCGGTGTGCAGATCAAGGTGGCCGATAACGGCGAGATCATGGTCAAGTCTGCGGGCCTGCTGAAGGAATACTACAAAAACCCGACCGCTACCGCTGAAGTATTGACCCACGACGGCTGGTACCACACCAGCGATGCGGGCTTTATTGATGCCCAGGGGCATTTGAAAATCATTGACCGTGTCAAGGACGTGGGCCGCATCAAGGGTGGCGCAAACGAAGGCGCCATGTTTGCCCCCAAGTATGTCGAGAACAAACTCAAGTTTTTCTCACACATCAAGGAAGTGGTGGCCTACGGGGACGGGCGCGAACAGGTCTGCGTGTTCATCAACATTGACTTTGACGCGGTGGGCAACTGGGCCGAGCGCCGCAACCTGCCTTATGCAGGCTACACCGACCTGGCGCAAAAGCCTGAGGTTTACCAGCTCATCAGGGAGTGTGTTGAAAAAGTCAATGCTGATTTGAGTGTTGACGCGCTGCTGGCGGGCTCGCAGATCAGCCGCTTTTTGATCCTGCACAAAGAGCTCGATGCCGATGACGGCGAACTGACGCGAACCAACAAGGTCAGGCGCGGCTTTATTGGCGACAAATACCAGCCATTGGTGGACGCGCTGTACAGCGGTAAAACCGAACAGTTCATTGAAACAGTGGTCAAGTTTGAAGACGGCCGCAGCGGCAGTGTGTCAGCAACGCTGAAGATTGGTGACTGCAAAACCTTTGCAGCGGTGAGAGCAGCAGCATGAAAAATATCAATTCTGGATTGACAAGCTCAAGCCGCAGTAAACGCAGTGACAAGCGTGGGGGCTATTCAGCATGAGCAAAAAAATCGGTGACGTCATCCTTGACGTGCAAAACATTTCGCTGGCGTTTGGTGGCGTCAAGGCGCTGCAGGACATCTCATTTAACGTCAAAGAGCACGAGATTAGGGCCATCATTGGCCCCAACGGTGCGGGCAAAAGCTCGATGCTGAACTGCATCAATGGCGTTTACCAGCCGCAGCAGGGCTCCATCACTTTTCGTGGCCAGACCTTCAAGCACATGAACAGCCACCAGGTGGCGGTGATGGGCGTGGCGCGTACCTTTCAAAACCTGGCCTTGTTCAAAGGCATGAGCGTGCTGGACAACATCATGTCAGGCCGCAACCTGAAGATCAAAAGCAATATTCTGATGCAGGCCCTGCGGATTGGCCCGGCCGAAAAAGAAGACATCATACACCGTGAAGCGGTCGAAAAAATCATCGACTTTCTGGAAATTCAGGCCTACCGCAAAACGCCTGTGGGCCAGTTGCCGTACGGCCTGCAAAAGCGGGTGGACCTGGGCCGCGCGCTGGCGATGGAGCCTCAGGTGCTGTTGCTCGACGAGCCGATGGCGGGCATGAACGTTGAAGAAAAGCAGGACATGTGCCGCTTTGTGCTGGACGTCAACGATGAATTTGGCACGACGGTGGTGCTGATCGAGCACGACATGGGCGTGGTGATGGACATCTCTGACCGGGTGGTGGTGCTCGACTACGGCAAAAAAATCGGCGACGGCACACCTGAAGAAGTACGCAACAACAAAGATGTGATCAGTGCCTACCTTGGCACCTCCCACTGACAAGGAACAGGTCCATGGTTAATTTTCTGGAAACCTTGCTCGGCGGTCTGATGGCCGGCATGCTGTATTCGCTGGTAGCGCTCGGGTTTGTGCTGATCTACAAAGCCTCGGGCGTCTTCAACTTCGCGCAGGGTGCGATGGTGCTTTTCGGCGCGCTGGCGATGGCGCGCTTTTCCGAATGGCTGGCACAGTGGACCGGGGTGAGCAACCTGTGGCTGGTCAACCTCGCCGCTTTCGGGATTGCCGCGATCATCATGTTTGCGGTGGCCTGGGCGATTGAAGGCCTGGTGCTGCGCCATCTCATCAATCAGGACGGCGCCACCTTGCTCATGGCCACGCTGGGCATCGCCTACTTTCTCGAAGGCCTGGGCCAAACCTTGTTTGGCAGCAGCATCTACAAGATCGACATCGGCATGCCGAAAGAGCCCATCTTTGTGCTCAAGTCAACCTTTCCCGATGGCGTGCTGATCAACAAGGAAGACCTTTATGCCGCGCTGATTGCAGCGCTGCTGGTGGGGCTGCTCAGCGTGTTTTTTCAAAAGACCGCCACCGGCCGCGCCCTGAGGGCTGTGGCCGACGACCACCAGGCCGCGCAGTCCATCGGCATCCCGCTCAACCGGATCTGGGTCATCGTCTGGTGCGTTGCGGGTGTGGTGGCGCTGGTCGCAGGCATGATCTGGGGCAGCAAGCTGGGCGTGCAATTCTCACTGGCCACGGTGGCGCTGCGCGCATTGCCAGTGGTCATTCTGGGCGGGCTGACATCGGTGCCAGGCGCCATCATCGGTGGCCTGGTCATCGGCGTGGGCGAAAAGCTCTCCGAGGTCTACCTGGGTCCCTTCGTCGGCGGCGGTATCGAAATCTGGTTTGCCTACGTGCTGGCGCTGGGTTTTTTACTGATTCGCCCGCAAGGCTTGTTCGGCGAAAAAATCATCGATCGCGTATGAAGCCCCCACGCTTGTCACTTCGTGTACTGCGCTGCCCCCCGGGGGGGCCGCTGCGCCTGCGGCCCGGCGAAGCCGGTTCCGCGGCCCCGACTGGGCTGAGTACCAGCCTTCGTCAAGTTTTTTTTATCGCTTCCTAACAGCGGCTTACTCTTATGTTCTACAGAGAAAACGGGCAGTTCAAAACCACCTACCGCGCCGACCAGCAGATCTTCCCGATCCGGCAGGACCGGGTCGTGGTGATGGCTTTCCTGCTGCTGGCCTTTGCGGTGGTGCCGATGCTGGCAACCGACTACTTTTTCCGTGCCATCCTTATTCCTTTCTTGATCATCTCACTGGCTGCGCTGGGGGTGAACATCTTGGTGGGTTACTGCGGCCAGATCTCGCTGGGCTCGGGCGCGTTCATGGCAGTCGGGGCCTACGGCGCCTACAACATCTTCGTGCGCGTACCTGGCATGCCGCTGGTACCCGCGCTGATCCTGGGTGGTCTGTGCGCCACCCTATTTGGCATCCTGTTCGGCTTGCCGAGCTTGCGCGTCAAGGGCCTTTACCTGGCGGTGGCCACGCTGGCGGCGCAGTTTTTCAGTGACTGGATGTTTCTGCGCATCAAGTGGTTCACCAACGACTCGCCGTCGGGCTCGGTGTCGGTCACAGACCTGCAGGTGTTCGGCCTGCCGATCGCCAGCGCCCAAAGCAAATACTGGCTGTGTCTGAGCATTCTGGTGGTGATTGCGCTGCTGGCCAAGAACCTGGTGCGCAGCGCCATCGGTCGGGAATGGATGGCCATCCGTGACATGGACGTGGCGGCCGCGGTGATCGGCATCCGCCCCATGTACGCCAAGCTCAGCGCATTCGCGGTCAGCTCCTTCATCATTGGCATGGCTGGCGCACTGTGGGGCTTTGTGCACCTGGGCGCCTGGGAGCCGGCGGCTTTCTCGGTTGATTTTTCCTTTCGCCTGCTGTTCATGGTGATCATCGGCGGCCTGGGCTCCATCCTCGGCGGCTTTCTGGGCGCCGCCTTCATCACGCTGCTGCCCATCGGTCTGAGCCTGGCGCTGCCAGTCATTGCCGGCTGGGTGGGCGTGGAGATTTCCACCGCCGGCGTTTCACACGCCGAACTGATGATCTTCGGCGGGCTGATCGTCTGGTTCCTCATTGTTGAGCCGCATGGTCTGGCCAAACTGTGGGCGGTCGCCAAGCAAAAGCTCAGGCTCTGGCCCTTCCCGCATTGAGTCGCTCACAACTGCTCGCCATGACCAATCAACGACACCGGATTTTTCGATTGACTCAATGACTTGATTTCAAGGTTTTCGCTGGTTTAACTTTCATTTATTTATTAGGAGACAACATGAGAATTCGTGATTTGATTCTGGCGGTCGCCGCCATCGCTACAGGCGCCTCGTCCTTCGTGACGACCAGCGCCTCGGCCCAGGCCAAGGAGCAGTTTTTCCCGCTGCTGTCTTACCGTACCGGCCCCTACGCGCCTAACGGCGTGCCTTGGGCCAACGGCAAACAGGATTACCTCAAGATGATCAACGCCCGGGATGGCGGCATCAATGGCGTCAAGCTCACGTACGAAGAGTGCGAGACCGGCTACGCCACCGACCGCGGCGTCGAATGCTACGAGCGCCTGAAAAGCCGACCCGGCGTGGCCTTGTTTGACCCGCAAGCCACCGGCATCACTTTCGCGCTGACCGAAAAAGTGCCCACCGACAAGGTCCCGCTGATCACCCTGGGTTACGGCCTGTCGGTGGCGCAGGACGGCCAGGCCTTCAAGTGGAACTTTCCGCTGATGGGCAGCTACTGGACGGGTGCTGACATTTTGATTCAGCATATCGGTAAAAAAGAAGGCGGGCTTGACAAGCTCAAGGGCAAGAAGATCGCGCTGGTCTACCACGACTCGCCGTTCGGCAAAGAACCGATTCCCCTGTTGCAAGAGCGCTCCAAGATGCACGGCTTCGAGTTGCAACTGATCCCTGTCACCGCGCCTGGTGTCGAGCAAAAGTCGGCCTGGCTGCAAGTGCGTCAGAGTCGTCCTGACTTTGTGTTGTTGTGGGGCTGGGGCGTGATGAACTCGACCGCCCTGAAGGAAGCACAAGCCACCGGCTATCCGCGCGACAAAATGTACGGTGTGTGGTGGGCCGGTGCCGAGCCGGACGTCAAGGACGTCGGCGAAGGTGCCAAAGGCTACAACGCGCTGGCGCTCAACACCTCGGGTCAGCAGCCAAAAGTCATTCAGGACATCCTGAATCTGGTGCACGCCAAAGGCCAGGGCACGGGTCCGAAAGACGAAGTCGGTCAGGTGCTTTACACCCGCGGCGTCATCATCCAGATGCTCAGCATCGAAGCCGTGCGCCGCGCGCAAGAGCGTTTTGGCAAAGGCAAAGTCATGACCGGCGAGCAGGTGCGCTGGGGACTGGAGAACCTGGCACTCGACCAGAAACGGCTGGACGCGCTCGGCTTTGCAGGCATCATGCGGCCGCTGTCCACCTCGTGCGCTGACCACATGGGCTCGAGCTGGGCACGTGTGCAGACCTATGACGGCAGCAAGTGGAGCTTCAGCTCGGACTTCATCCAGGCTGACGAGCAGATCCTCAAGCCCATGGTCAAGGCCGGTGCCGACAAGTACCTGGCCGACAAGAAAATGACACGCCGCACAGCGGCCGACTGCCAAAGCTAGGCACACCCCGTGGGCAGCGCGCACTTCGTGTCGCTCGCCCTCCACCTTGCAGGGGCGGAGCCTGCGGCCTGGCAAAGCCAGTTCCGCGGCTCCTGCTGACTTGGAAATTCAGTACGTGCTTTTATAAAGCCACGTAAATTGCAGCAATTTTGTGACCGATTGAAGCTATGACGCAACCCCCTCCCATCGTTCTCAATGTCAATGGCATTGAAGTCATCTACAACCACGTGATTCTGGTTTTAAAGGGCGTGTCACTGAGCGTGCCCGAAGGAAAAATTGTCGCTATTCTGGGGGGCAATGGTGCCGGTAAAACCACGACGTTGCGGGCGGTGTCTAACCTGCTCAAAGGCGAGCGCGGCGAAGTGACCAAGGGCTCCATCGAATTGCGCGGCGAAAGGATTGAAAACCTGTCACCGTCTGATCTGGTGCGGCGCGGGGTGGTGCAAGTCATGGAGGGCCGCCACTGCTTTGCGCACCTGACGATTGAGGAAAACCTGTTGACGGGCGGCTACACGCTCAAGTCAAAAGCAGAGCTGGCCCAAAATCTGGAAAAGGTCTACGCGTACTTCCCGCGGCTAAAAACCCGCCGGGCATCTCAAGCGGCCTATACGTCGGGCGGCGAACAGCAAATGTGTGCGATTGGCAGGGCCCTGATGGCCAGCCCGACCATGGTGTTGCTGGACGAACCGTCCATGGGCCTGGCACCTCAAATTGTTGAGGAAGTATTTGAGATTGTTAAAGATCTGAATCAGAAAGAACGCGTGACCTTTTTGCTGGCGGAGCAAAACACCAACATGGCACTGAGGTACGCAGACTACGGCTACATCATGGAAAGCGGTCGGGTGGTGATGGACGGCGCGGCCGGCGAGCTGGCCAACAACGAAGACGTCAAAGAGTTTTATCTGGGCATGGGCGGCGGCGAGCGCAAGAGTTTCAAAGACATCAAAAGCTACAAGCGCCGCAAGCGGTGGCTGGCTTAATGACCCCCACGGTTGCTCACTGCGTGTAGCGCCCTGCCCCCCGAGGGGGCCGCTGCGCCTGCGGCCTGGCGAAGCCAGTTCCGCGGCCCCTGCTTGAATGAAATCATATGAGGCCTTGAACCATCTGGGCTTTGGTATTTGGTATTTGAAAAGAATGAAATGACAACAACCTTTTACGACACACTTGAATCCCGGAGTCCTGACCAACGCGAAGCCGCGCTGATGGCCAGTTTGCCGCAGCAAATTACACATGCGCAAAAGCACACTTCCGCATTTGCCAAGCTGCTCAATGGGGTTGATGCAAGCGCAGTGACGTCGCGTCAAGCATTGGCGCGCTTGCCCGTCACACGCAAAAGCGAGTTGCTTGAGTTGCAAAAAGCAGGCCAGTCTAGCGATGTTTTTGGTGGTTTCAGCGCCCTGCTGCGCGGGCCCCATATGCCGCGTCTGTTCTCATCGCCCGGGCCCATTTATGAGCCCGAAGGCACCGCCAGAGATTACTGGCGCGCTGGCAGGGCCATGTATGCAGCGGGCTTTCGTGCAGGGGATCTGGCGCACAACGCATTCAGCTACCACATGACGCCCGGCGCCTTCATGATGGAGTCGGGTTTGCATGCGGTGGGATGCACCGTGTTTCCCGCAGGTATTGGACAAACCGAGCAACAATTGGAGGCCATTGCCGCACTGCGGCCCAACGGCTACGCTGGCACACCCAGTTTTCTGCGCATCTTGGTTGAAAAAGCCATCGAGTCTGGCAGCGACATCAGCAGCATGAAAAAAGGCCTGGTCGGCGGCGAGGCCTTTCCGCCCAGCCTGCGCGACTGGTTCACCTCGCGCGGCATGGCCATTTACCAATGCTATGCCACGGCTGACTTGGGGCTGATTGCTTACGAGACAGAAGCCCGTGAAGGCCTGGTGATTGACGAGGGCGTGATCGTCGAAATCGTTCGCCCCGGCACAGGTGACCCCGTCGCCGAGGGCGAAGTTGGTGAGTTGGTGGTGACGACCTTGAACCCCGACTACCCGCTGATTCGTTTTGGTACGGGTGATTTGTCGGCTGTATTGCCAGGTCAGTGCCCGACAGGCCGCACCAACAGCCGCATCAAGGGCTGGATGGGCCGGGCCGATCAAACAGTCAAGATCCGCGGCATGTTTGTGCACCCTGGCCAAGTAGCGACCATTGCGCGGCGCTTTCCTGAAGTGCTCAAAGCGCGCCTGGTCGTCAGCGGTGAAATGGCCAATGACAGCATGCATTTTCAGGTGGAGACAACGTCCCGTCAGGCCGGTATGGATCAAAAAATCAGTGATGCCATTCGCGACGTCACCAAGCTGCGCGGTACGGTGGAGCTGCTGGCGCCCGGCAGTTTGCCCAACGACGGCAAGGTCATCGAAGACGCGCGAAGCTACAAATAAACTGAACACACCACCTGCCGTGGCAGGGTTGTTGCGTAAGTGTTTTCCGAGGTTTACGGATGCCTGCACCCCGCTACAGTTACTGGGTATGAAAGTTATTTTTTATCTGCATTTTTTGGAGACGCCTCAATGAAGTCATTTTTTAACACCTCAACCGCCGTAGCGGGCGCAGCTCTGGCTGTTTGCGGCATGTTTTCTTCGGTACAAGCTGCTGACTTTCCTGTCAAAGACAAGGTCATCACCATCGTTGTTCCCTTTGCTGCCGGCGGTCCAACGGACCGCGTTGCGCGCGACCTTGCCGAAGCCATGCGCAAGCCGCTAGGCGGCATCAGCATCGTGATTGACAGCGCAGCAGGTGCTGGCGGCTCGATTGGTGCCAACAAAACCGCCAAGGCCGCGCCCGACGGGTACACCCTGCTGGTGCATCACATTGGTATGTCCACCATGCCAACGCTGGTACGCAACATCCCCTTCAAGGTCGAGAGCGATTTTGAATACCTTGGAATGATCAACGAAGTGCCGATGACGTTGATCGCCAAACCTGGCATGCCTGCCAACAACTACAAAGAACTGAGCGCCTGGATCAATGACAACAAGAGCAAGGTGAACCTGGGTAACGCCGGTGTCGGCTCTGCATCGCATCTGTGCGGCTTGCTGTTTCAAAACGCCATCCAGGTGGACATGACCACCGTGCCTTACAAGGGCACAGCCCCCGCCATGACCGACTTGATCGGTGGGCAAATTGACCTGATGTGCGACCAGACCACCAACACCACCAGCCAGATTGAAGGTAAAAAAGTCAAGGTGTATGGGGTGACGACTGCCAAGCCACTGACGACCGCTGTACTCAAAGACGTCCCCACACTGGCGGCCAGCGGTTTGAAAAATTTTGAAGTGACCGTCTGGCACGGCATGTATGCACCCAAGGGCACGCCTGCTGATGTGCTGGCCAAGCTCAATGGCGCATTGAAAATTGCCCTGAAAGACCCGGACTTCATCAAAAAGCAGGAAGGCCTGGGCGCTGTTGTGGTGACTGACAAACGCATTGAGCCGGCTGAACACAAGAAGTTCGTACTGGCTGAAATTGCCAAGTGGAGCCCCATCATCAAGGCTGCCGGGGTCTATGCGGATTGATTGAGGCAGACTAAACCGGGCAAACCGTGCGGACAGTCAAGCTGGTTGACTCCATCACTGAGCTCGGCCCGGATGACGCTGGTTGCATTGCGGTCAGCGGCTCGCACGGCGGCATCAGTTCTGCCCAATACGCGCTGGCAGCAAGGCCCCACTTGAGTATTTTCAACGATGCGGGCATTGGCAAGGACGAGGCGGGAATCGCAGCACTTGATTTTCTGCAAGGCCACGCGCTGGCAGCCTGCACGGTGTCGCACAGCAGTGCCTGCATAGGCCAGGCCAACAGCACACTGCAAAGTGGTGTTGTCAGTCACTGCAACCTGCTGGCACGAAAGCTCGGTGTCGATGCTGGTCAAACTTGCCAGTCTGTCGTTGATCGTTTACGAAAATCATGAAAGAGACAGCCATGAAGTTATTCACCACACGTCGCAGCTTGATCGTAGGCATGATCGGCATCAGCAGTCTGACCGGCCTGCAGGTTACTGCGCAAACGGCATGGCCCAACAAGCCGGTGCGCATCATCGTGCCGTTTGCGGCGGGCGGGACGACCGACATCCTGGCGCGCGCCATGGCACCAGAGCTGACAAAAGCCTTTGGCCAGTCGTTTATTGTTGAAAACCGGGCCGGTGCAGGCGGCAATATTGGCGCGGACCTGGTGGCCAAGTCGCCAGCTGATGGCTACACGATTTTGATGGGCACAGTGGGCACCCATGGCATCAACAAGGCGCTGTACCCCAAGATGCCCTACGACTCGCAAAAAGATTTTGCCCCCATCACCCTGGTGGCTGGTGTGCCGAATGTGATGGTGATGAACGTTGACAAAGCCAAGGCTTTGAACATCAACAGCGTGCCCGACTTCATCAAATACGCCAAAGCCAACCCCGGCAAGCTGAGCATGGCTTCAAGCGGCAATGGCACCTCGATTCATCTGGCGGGTGAGCTGTTCAAGTCACGCACTGGCATCTTCATGACGCACATTCCTTACCGGGGCTCAGGCCCTGCTTTGCTAGACCTGATCGGCGGCAGTGTGGACGTGATGTTTGACAACTTGCCGTCCGCCTTGCCGCAAATCAAGTCCGGCAAGCTCAAGGCTTTTGCCGTCACCAGCGCCCAACGCTCGGCAGCCACGCCTGAGCTTCCCAGCATTGAAGAAGCCGCGAGCCTGAAAGGTTTTGACGCCAGTTCGTGGTTTGGTCTGATGGCCCCTGCCGGTACGCCTGCCGACATCGTCAGCCGTATCCAGCAAGAAACCAGCAAGGCGCTCAACACGGCGGCGGTCAAGGAAAAGCTGCTCAGTCAGGGCGCGATACCTGGCGGCAACACGCCAGAAGAGTTCAATACGTTCATCAACGCCGAACACGTCAAGTGGGCGCAGGTGGTGAAGGTTTCTGGTGCCAAGGTCGATTGAGGCGGACTGAGACCTAAACGCCCCAGGTCACATCCGTTCCCACCGTGTGATTGCGCTGCAGCATGTCGATGAACGGCATGGCACGCTGCCGCAGCCCCGGCGCATCGCCCTTCTCAGCGTCCCCCTGCGCGGCGTCGAGGTCAGGGTTGTGCTCGTCAGACTCTTCCTGGGCGATTGCATCTTGCAGCGCCTTGATGGCTGCCGGCATCTGCTCAGCCAAAATGATGCCTGTCGGCCCGGCCTCCTTGCCAATCACCTCTAAGACCTTGCGGCCGTTCGGCTCCAGCATGATCAGATCGCCAGCATTTTTTGATTTGAACTTGTACAGCATGATGGGTTCTTTTTAAAGCCTCAAGACGTAGACTTGATGGATGGATTTGCGCGTTCATTATGAAGGGCTTGAGGGGTTGACCTTGTAGGCCAGAAGCTGGTTCCAATTGGCAACCGTGCAAAAACACCCTTCTGCGCGAAACACGCGCGGCCTCAAGCAAAATACGGCCATGTTCAACATCGCCACCGTTCAAAAACCCGCCGCCCAGGCCCTGAGTCAAGACGGCCTGAGTTTGCTCAGCCCTGTTGATCTGACCGCCACCCTAAAACTTTCCCCCAACTGGGCGCAAGCCTGGGGCGAACTGGCCAAAACGTGGCACAAGCTGCCGCCTGATGCGCACCTGAAAGATGGTGGCGGCTACCGGCAGCGCCGCCACACCTGCTTTGTGCAGAACGTCACCACCAACGCCTTGACGCAAACACCGCATCGGGCGCACTGGCAGCCGACCGACTACAACGCCCTGCATGGCGGGTTTGAGCGCTGGTTTGAACCCATTGAGCCTGCGGTTGCCCAGGCCCAAGCCTGGACGGAGCTGATTGCAGGCTTTGGCAGGCTTTTTACGCAGGTACAAGCCGTCGATAAATGGTTTGTAGAGGCGCACCAGTTCAGGATCGACACAGCGGGCGGCGTGGGCCGCCCCACACCTGAAGGGGCGCACCGCGACGGCGTGAACTTTGTGGTGGTGATGCTGGTGGAACGCCATGGCGTGAAGGGCGGCGAAACGCGGGTGTTTGATGCCCATGGCCCGCAGGGCGTGCGCTTTGTGATGCGCGAACCCCTGACGGCGCTGCTGCTGGACGATGCACGGGTGATCCATGAAACGACGCCGATCTTTCCCGACCATGCTGCGGGCCAGCAGGGCTTCAGGGACACCCTGGTGCTGACATACCGGGCAAACGGCTTTCAAGCCAAGCCATAGAACCCCCACGCCGGGTCACTGCAAATCACTCCCCGCCTCGCGAGGGAACGCGGCGCCAGACGACCGGCTTAGCCCGACCCGCAGGCCCGGTTTGCAGCTATGCCTTGTTCACCGATTGCAAAAATACCGCTTGACGAATTTAGTTTAAACCTAAACAATTAAGGCTCAATCAATCTACTTGTCCAACGCGGAGCACTTTTTTCATGCGCATTCTTTGTCTGGGCGGCGGCCCTGCCGGTTTGTACTTTGCCTTGCTGATGAAGCTGCAAAACCCTGCGCATGTGGTGACCGTGGTGGAGCGTAACCGCCCGTTTGACACCTTCGGCTGGGGCGTGGTGCTGTCAGACCAGACGCTGGGCAATCTGCGCGCGGCTGACCCCGTCAGCGCACAGCTGATTGGCGATGCGTTCAACCATTGGGACGATGTGGAGATGTTTTTCAAGGGCCGCAGCGTGCGCTCAGGCGGCCATGGTTTTTGCGGCATTGGGCGCAAAAAACTGCTGAACATCTTGCAAGACCGCTGTATCGCCCTGGGTGTCGACCTGGTGTTTGAAGCCGATGTACAGGACGACCAGGCACTGGCCAAACAATACAACGCAGACCTGCTGATCGCCTGCGACGGCCTGAACAGCCGGGTGCGCACCCGCTATGCCGACACCTACAAGCCCGATGTGGAACTGCGGCAATGCCGCTTTGTCTGGCTGGGGACGAAGAAAACCTTTGACGCCTTTACCTTTGCGTTTGAGCAAACCGAGCATGGCTGGTTTGCAGTACACGCCTACAAGTTTGACGCGGACACCTCCACCTTCATTGTTGAAACACCCGAAGCGGTTTGGAAGGCGCACGGCCTTGACCAGATGAGCCAGGAGGACGGCATTGCGTTTTGCGAGCGCTTGTTTGCCAAGTACCTGGACGGCAACCCGCTGATGAACAACGCCAACCATGTGCGAGGCTCAGCGATCTGGATTCGCTTTCCGCGCGTGGTGTGTGAACGCTGGGTGCACCATGAGCAGGTGGACGGCAAACAGGTGCCGATTGTGCTGATGGGCGACGCGGCGCACACCGCGCATTTTTCGATTGGCAGCGGTACCAAACTGGCGCTGGAAGATGCAATTGAGCTGACGCGCTGCTTTGCCAAGACCAGCGACGTGACAGAAGCCCTGCAAGCTTACGAAGCGGTACGCTCCGTTGAAGTGCTGAAGATTCAAAACGCAGCGCGTAATTCAACCGAATGGTTTGAAAACGTGGAGCGTTATAGCGGTCTGGAGGCGGAGCAGTTTTTCTACTCCATGATGACGCGCTCGCAGCGTATCAGCCACGAAAACCTGCGCGTACGTGATGCGGATTGGCTGGCAGGCTATGAGCAGTGGCTGGCCAAATCATCGACTTCAAAATTTCCGCCTGCCCCCATGTTGCTGCCCCTGAAGGTTCGCGATGTTCAGCTCAAGAACCGCATCGTTGTGTCGCCCATGGCTACCTACAGCGCGGTCGATGGGCTGGTTCAAGACTTCCATTTGGTTCATTTGGGCGCTCGTGCCCTCGGCGGTGCGGCGTTGGTATTTGTAGAAATGACATCGCCTTGCCCGGAAGGTCGCATCACACCCGGCTGCCCTGGCTTGTACAACCCTGCGCAAATGCTGGCTTTCAAACGCATTGTTGATTTTGCGCACGCATCCGGCAACGGCGCAAAGATGGGCTTGCAGCTGGGTCACAGCGGCCCCAAAGGCTCAACCCAGGTCGGCTGGGAGCAAACCGATGAGCCTTTGACAGCTGGCAACTGGCCACTGATCGCCGCCAGCGCTGTCGCATTTGGCCCGACCAACCAGACGCCTGCCGCCATGACGCGGGCTGACATGGACAGAGTCAGCGCCGAGTTTGTGCAGTCAACGCGCTACGCCGTAGATGCTGGCTTTGACTGGCTGGAACTGCACTGCGCGCACGGCTATTTGCTGTCCAGCTTCATCACGCCACTGACCAACGTGCGCACCGACGACTATGGCGGCAGCCTGGAAAACCGTTGCCGTTACCCGCTGGAAGTCTTCAAAGCCATGCGCGCCGTATGGCCCGCACACTTGCCGATGAGTGTGCGTATTTCGGCTCACGACTGGGCTCCTGGCGGCAACACCGACGATGACGCAGTGGAAATCGCCCGACTGTTCAAAGCCGCAGGCTGCGACGTGATCGACGTCTCATCGGGCCAGACCACACGCGCGGCCAAACCGGTGTATGGCCGCATGTACCAGACGCCGTTTGCCGACCGCATTCGCAACGAGGTAGGCATTCAAACCATGGCAGTCGGCGCGATATCGGAAAGTGACCAGGTCAACAGCATCATTGCGGCAGGCCGCGCAGACCTGTGTGCCATTGCCCGTCCCCACCTGGCCGACCCGGCCTGGACGCTGCATGAGGCTGCCAAACTGCAAAGCCGCCACGTGAGCTGGCCGCTGCCTTATTTGAGTGGCCGGGACCAGCTGTACCGCGAAATTAGCAAGCAAAAGAGCCTGTAGACCAATGAATTCCTAGGCCAGCAGCTATTTATTTCATAGTAAAAAGGAGACGCCATGGACATGGAAGCACAAGGCCACAGCGAGCATCCGGAAGCCCTGCGGCTCTGGCTGCGCCTGCTGACCTGTACCCAGCTGGTAGAAAAGCAGGTACGCAACCACCTGCGCGAGCAATTTGACACCACGCTGCCACGCTTTGACTTGATGGCCCAGTTGCAGCGCAACCCGGACGGCCTGAAGATGAATGAGCTGTCACGCCGCATGATGGTCACCGGCGGCAACGTGACAGGCATCACCGACCAGCTGGTGGCCGAAGGCCTGGTCGAACGACTGGAAGTCGACGGCGACCGACGCGCTTACCGCGTGCGGCTGACGGTGCATGGGCGCGAAACGTTTGACGACATGGCCAAACAGCACGAGGACTGGATTGTCTCTAGCTTTGACGTCTTGACCGGCAGGGAAGTGGACGCCCTCTACAAGCTGCTGGGCAAAGTCAAGGAACATCATCACGCAAAAATGTTGGAAATTTTATGAAGCACTTCATCACCCCCACGAATCCGATGCGCCCGCAGTTTGATGCGATGGCCAGCTACAGCGCAAAGCACTTTTCTTATGCGTTTGACGCTGGCGTGGCAACCCTGATATTGAACCGCCCCGAGCGCAAAAACCCGCTGACCTTTGACTCGTACAACGAACTGCGTCACCTGTTCGCAGCCTTGAACCACGCCACGGATGTAAAAGCGGTGGTGCTGACGGGTGAAGGCGGTAACTTTTGCTCAGGCGGTGATGTGCACGAAATCATTGGCCCCTTGACAAAAATGAGCATGACCGAGATGCTGGAGTTCACCCGCATGACCGGCGACCTGATCAAGCAAATGCGTTTGTGCCCCCAGCCCATCATTGCCGCGATTGACGGCATTTGTGCCGGTGCTGGTGCCATGATGGCCCTGGCCTCTGACATGCGGCTGGGCACGTCGCAAGCCAAAACTGCATTCTTGTTCACCCGCGTTGGTCTGGCGGGCGCCGACATGGGCGCATGTGCGCTGCTGCCGCGCATGATTGGCCAGGGCCGCGCCTCCGAGTTGCTGTTCACGGGCCGCGCGATGACCGCGCAAGAGGGTTTGCAGTGGGGGTTCTTTAATGCGCTGCACGAGGCGAGCGACTTGCTGCCTGCTGCCAAAAAACTGGCGCACGAGCTGGCCAGCGGGCCGACCTTTGCACACGGCATGACCAAAACCATGCTGCACCAAGAATGGGCCATGACACTGGACCAGGCCATTGAGGCCGAAGCACAGGCGCAGGCCATTTGCATGCAGACGCAAGACTTCACGCGGGCTTATGAAGCATTTTCAGCCAAGCAAAAACCGGTCTTCGAGGGCAATTAGGTGTTGACGTCAATGACCCCCAACACCCAGCATCTGGCGTTGCCGTTTTTTGATGATGTGCATCGCGCGCTTGGCGCTGGCCTCGTTCACTGGGCAGCCGCGCAGCAGGTCGATGAAACCGACGACCGTGCGGCCTGCCGTGAATGGGTGCAGCGCCTGGGCGACGCTGGCTGGTTGCGCTACTGTGTGCCTGCGGGTATGAATGGCGAGTTCGGCGGTGCCTTGCCCAAGCTGGATTCGCGTGCGCTGGTCATCCTGCGGGAAACCCTGGCCTTTCATTCGCCACTGGCTGACTTTGCCTTTGCCATGCAGGGCCTGGGCAGCGGCGCGATCACACTGGCGGGCACGCCCGCACAGCAGGCCGCTTATCTGCCGCAGGTGGCCAGCGGCAAAAAGATTGCCGCTTTTGCATTGAGCGAAGCCGACGCAGGGTCTGATGCAGGAGCCATGACGACCAGCGCTGTGCCCCATCACAGCGACTGGGTCATCAATGGCAGCAAGACCTGGATCAGCAACGGCGGCATCGCCGATTTTTACGTGACCTTTGTCAAGACCGATGCTGACGCAGGAACCCGCGGCATCACGCCTTTCATCGTGGACGCCACCACGCCTGGACTGGACGCCAGCGAACACATCGCAGTGATGGCACCACACCCGCTGGCCACGCTTGCTTTCAGCAACTGCGTTGTGCCCGCGGCCAGCCAACTGGGTTCGCTGAACGACGGCTTCAAACTGGCCATGCAAACACTGGATATTTTTCGCGCTTCTGTGGCGGCGGCCGCACTGGGCATGGCACGGCGGGCCTTGGCTGAGGCGGTGAGCTATTCGAAACAGCGCCGCATGTTCGGCGGCAAGCTGTCCGACTTTCAGCTCACCCAGGCCAAGCTGGGCGAAATGGCTGCGCTGGTGGATGCTGCAGCACTGCTGACTTACCGCGCTGCCTGGCTGCGCGACGAGGGCGAGCGCACAGGCCATCTCGCTCGCGTGACGGCTGAAGCTGCGATGGCAAAGATGACGGCCACAGAAAACGCCCAGCGCGTGATTGACATGGCACTGCAATTGCACGGCGGCCTGGGCGTGAAGGTGGGAAGCAAGGTGGAGAGCCTGTACCGGGACATTCGATCGCTGCGCATTTACGAGGGCGCTACCGAAGTGCAGCAGCTGATCATTGGCAAGGCCCTGATCAAAGCCTGATGGAAGGTCACATCATGAGCGACACCATGACGCAGCACCGCTCGGCGCAACCCGACCAGTTTGTTCACGATCGCTTGCCGCCGCTTGGGCAGCGTGCGCAAATGCGCTACGACTTGCCAGAGCTGCGCATTGCAGACCAGGCCAATCTGGTGGATGTGTTGCTGGCCCAAGTTGAAGCCCGGGGCTTGATGGACAAGGCGTTTTTACGTTCGGACCGGATCACACTGACTTATGCCGATGCGAGTCAGCGCATCAACCGAATTGCGCAGGTATTGACAGAAGACCATGGCCTGTTGCCAGGCAACCGCGTGCTGCTGCGTGGCGGCAACTCCATCGCCATGGCACTGGCCTGGCTGGCTGTGGTCAAGGCCGGATTGATAGCGGTGGCCACCATGCCACTGCTTCGCGCCAAAGAGCTGGGCGAGGTGATTGAAAAAGCGCACATCCACTTCGCGCTGTGTGATGCCGCATGGCTGGATGAATTGAACCTGGCCAAGTCGCAGTCAGACACCCTGACAACCATCGTACCGTTCAACCTGATGAACGAGCCCGGATCGCTGGCCGTGCTGTCATCGCAAAAAGATGGGAACTTCCAGCCGTGTTTAACAGCAGCAGACGATGTGGCGCTGATGGCGTTCACATCGGGCACCACCGGCAAACCCAAGGCTGTGGTGCACACCCACCGCGACGTGCTGGCGGCGTGCGGCGCCTGGCCACTGCATATTCTTCAGGCCACGCCTGACGACATCGTGATGGGTTCACCACCGCTGGCGTTTACCTTCGGGCTGGGTGGCTTGCTGCTGTTTCCGTTCGCCGCGGGTGCCTCCATTTATTTCCCGTCCGCCGCATACACGCCGGAAGCTATGGTCAAGTTGATCCATGAAACCGGCGCCACCATTGTCTACACCGCACCGACTTTTTACAGGCAGATGGCCGCGTTTGCCAAGCAGTTGGGTACGCCGACACTTCGCATTTGCGTGAGCGCCGGCGAAGCACTGCCTGACGCGACGCGCCAACTCTGGAAGGAAGCCACCGGCATTGAACTGACAGACGGTATTGGCGCCACTGAAATGTTTCACATTTTTATCTCCTGCAAGCCGGCTGATGTGCGACGCGGGGCCATTGGAAAAGTCGTGCCCGGCTACACCGCCAAAGTGGTCAACGACGACGGCATTGAAGTACCGCGGGGCAGCATCGGAAAACTGGCCGTCGTGGGGCCAACCGGCTGCAAATACCTGGACGATCCCCGGCAAGGCCAGTATGTCAAGAACGGCTGGAACTACCCAGGCGACGCCTTCACGCAGGACGCGGACGGCTATTTTTTTTACCAGGCGCGAGATGACGACATGATCATCACGTCGGGCTACAACGTCGGCGGCCCGGAGGTTGAGGACGCACTGATGCTGCATCCGTCAGTGGCCGAATGCGGTGTGGTTGGACTGCCAGACGATGAACGCGGCATGATTGTGAAGGCTTTTGTGGTGCTCAAGCCTGGTGTTGAGGCGAGCACGGCCTGCGTGAAGCTGCTACAAGACCATGTCAAGGCAACACTGGCACCCTTTAAATACCCTCGTCAGATTGAGTTTGTGGACAAACTGCCGCGAACAGAGACTGGCAAATTGCAGCGCTTTCGCCTGCGTACCGAACAAAAGGCTGGCAACAAACTATGAAAAAACTTCAACCTCCTGGCTGGGCAGAACCCAAAGGCTACGCCAACGGCATCATGGCGCGTGGCACGCTGATTTTTGTCGGTGGGCAGATCGGCTGGAACGCCGCCCAGCAGTTTGAAAGCGATGACTTCATTGCGCAAACGCGGCAGGCTCTGATCAACATCGCTGCGGTGCTTCAAGCCGGTGGCGCTGGCCCGGAGCACATGGTGCGCATGACCTGGTACGTGACGGACCGGCTTGAATACACCGCCCGCCTGAAAGAGCTGGGTGCGGCCTACCGTGAGGTGATGGGTAGAAACTTCCCGGCCATGACCTGTGTGGAAGTCTCAGGCTTGGTAGAAGACCGGGCACGAATTGAGATTGAAGTGACGGCCGTTTTACCAGACTGACTGTTGTCAGCTGTGGTCAAGCCAGCTTGAGCACCCCAAGGAGCCGGTTGCTCGGTTGGCAGGGTTGGGGCAGCTTCGGTTTTTTCCTGAAGCAGGCGAGTTTCTTTCGCAAAGCTGAAGATGAAAAGGGTGGTTCGCCTTGGGTACCACACCCGACAGGATGCTCGCGAGGGTCTTTTTGATGACATTAAGAGCTTTTACAACATAATGCGGTGAGATGTAACGCTCAATGGATGGCACCCGATAGAGTTTGACATACGCAATCCAAGCGTCACTGTCGGTCCGTGATGTTGGGGAAATCCCAACGTTGAAACCCAGAAAAAAGACCGTTGATGAACCTCAGGCCGAGCCGCCGCTGGCCTATCTTCTTGACTCGCGACCTTGGGGTGACGCGGGATTGCGCGATCTGATCAGCACAAGTTTTAAAAAGCACAGTGAGCCAAAAACAGTATGCAGACCTCTTTGACGATAACAAAATCCTGGCGACAAACCGTGGTTCTGCTGGTGGCAGGTTTTCTGGCGGTGCTCTGGGGGGCGGTCGTTTGGAACTACCAGCGCAGCGAAAACGATCGGATCAACGATAGCCGCCAAGAAACCGCTTTCCTGGCCTTGCTTTACGCCAAGCACGCGGCCGCCAGGTTCAGCGAAGTTGACCGTGCGCTGCAAGACCTGCGCAAAACCTGGGTAAACCGTCCGCTTGATATGAAGGCTGACACCAAGGAATGGGGTGACTCGCTGGGAAAGGCGGTGCTCCAGATCGCCATCATCAATGCCGACGGATTCTTGGCTTACAGCACACTTGGAATGGGTGATAAACCGGTGGACCTCACAGACCGGGAACATTTCAAAGTTCACCTGGAAAATCTTACGGACAAGCTTTTTGTCAGTCGCCCCGTCAAGGGGCGGCGGTCTGAGAAATGGTCGATCCAGCTGACCCGCCCGATTTTTAACAAAGAAAAGTTTGTCGGCGTGATCGTGCTGTCGGTAGACCCCCAATATTTTGCCGATTTTTACCAAGAGGGAAGTCTTCAAAAAGGGGGCAGGGCCACCATCGTTCGCGACACCGGCGAGCGCATGGTCATGAACCGCGAGTTTGAGCAATACATCGGCACGAGCATTGACGTCTCGCGATATACCCGCCCCCACTCACCGCTGCGTGGCAGCTTTCGTGCTTTTTCCCAATTAGATGGCCTTGAGTATCTTTACAGCTATGTCCGATTGCCGACCTACGGACTGACTGTGGCCATTGGCTACAGCCTGGCAGAAACGCTTGGCCCCGTGCGCAGCGATCAGTTACGGATACTGATCGCTGCAGTCGTTGTGACGCTGCTCGTGCTGCTTTTAGCATTGCAATTTCTGCGCGCACTCAAAAACCAGGAAACCGCGCAAAAAGCACTGCTTCAAAGCCAGCGTCGCCTGAAAGCCAGAGATACACTTTTGGAAGAACTCTCTGAAAATGTGCCAGGCGTCATTTATCAGTACCAGTGGTTTCCTGATGGGAGCACAAGCTATCCTTTTGTCAGCAAGGGCGTTGAAGCAGTTCTTAACTTGACCCCGGCACAGGTGTACAGCAAGCCAGGCTTGGTTTTTGGCCGCGTGCATCCGGACGATCGCGAGGCGATGGCGGCTTCCATTGCCGAATCAGCAAGCACGCTTGAGCCGTGGAAGCTCGAATTCCGGGTTAAACAGGAGCAAGAGCTGCGCTGGGTGGCAGGCCTCTCACAACCTAAAAAACTCGATGACGGCACCATCGTCTGGAACGGATTCGCAAGCGATGTCACCGCCAGCAAAAAAACCACGGTCGCTTTGCAACGGGCCAATGAAGAGCTCCAAACATTTTCGTATTCGGTATCGCATGACCTGCGGTCGCCACTGAGCACCATTGGCGGCTTTAGCGCGCTGCTGGGTAAAAAGCTGACGGGTGACGATAACGAAAAAGCGCGGCACTACCTCTCGCGCATTCAGCTTGCTGTGACGCAGATGGATCGCCTGATTGTCGACCTGCTGACGCTGGCGCAGGTCGCGCGCTCGACCCTGAAGCACGAAGTGGTCGACCTGTCTGCCCTGGCCAGCCACGTTGCAAATAACCTGCAGACGCGCCAGCCTGAGCGACAGGTGGCGCTGCACATTGAAATGGGTCTGAAGGTCCGGGGCGATTTGGGCCTGCTCCGGGCCGTGCTGGAAAACCTGCTCGGCAACGCCTGGAAGTACAGCGCAAAGCAAGCAGAGGCCGAAATTCACGTCGGCCAACAAGTCGATGCAGCAGGAAACCAGGTATTTTTCGTGCGCGACAACGGGGTCGGCTTTGACATGGCCTATTCGGGCAAGCTTTTCCAGCCATTCGAACGCCTGCACACGCCGGCGGAATTTGCTGGGAACGGCGTCGGTCTGGCCACTGTGAACCGCATCATCGGCCGGCACGGCGGCCGCATCTGGGCCGAGTCAGCACCCGGCCAGGGAGCCACTTTCTTTTTTACACTGAGTTAAGGGTGAGCGCTTGCTAACCTGAAAGCTTTTGTCGCTGCAGGGATGGATGGCCTGACGTTGCACGGATTAGGCCGTTTATTGGCCAGCCTGTACAAATGAGTTGTAGATTTTGGAGCAGGCAAGGCTGGTGTTTGATGCCGACGCCTGACAAGCTAAACCTTAAAAGTCCGAAAAGGAAAACCGCAAAGCCTTCCATCGCATAGCCAAGCCTATTTGATTGGTTTTGATCACAGTTACTACGGGCTTGACCGCAACCCATGTCTGCCAGGCCGGGGGAACTCTGTTCCAGCAATTTGGCTGGATTTCAGCGCATCATCTCGCCGCTGATGATGATCTTGCGGACCTCGGTGGTCCCAGCGCCGATCTCCAGCAGCTTGATGGCGCGGTACAGACGGTTGATTTCCGACTCCCAGATGTAGCCGGTACCACCGTGGATCTGCACGGCTTCGTTGAGCACCTTGTTCATGGTGTCAGCCGCAAACATCACAGAAGCTGCTGTGATCTTGTGAATGTCGCCACGGCCACCGCCGCCGACTTCCAGATCGTTGGCGGCACGCAGCGCCTGGTAGGTAAAGACGCGCATCGCCTCGACCCAGACAAACATATCGGCCAACTTGGACTGGATCATCTGAAAGCTGCTGATCGGCTTGCCGAACTGCTGGCGCGTCTGCGCAAACTCCAGCGACAGTTCCAGCGCCCGTTCTGCAATCCCCAAACAAATCGGAGAGATCATGGCGCGCTCCAGATCCAGCCCGCTCATCACGATCTTGACGCCAGTGTCTTCCTCACCGACACGGTTAGCCGCTGGCACCCTGCAGTTGTCAAACACCAGCTCGGCCGTCTGGCTGCCGCGAAAGCCCATCTTGGTGAGCTTTTGCGCCACCTTGAAGCCGGGGAAATCCTTCTCAACAATAAAGGCCGAGATGCCCTTGGCGCCCTTTTCACGGTTGGTCTTGGCGTACACCAGCAACACATCGGCCACCGGGCCGTTGGTGATGTAAAGCTTGCTGCCATTGAGCACGTAATGGTCACCGTCAAGCGTAGCCGTGGTGCGCATTGAGCCGAGCGCATCCGAACCGGCGCCAGGCTCGGTCAGGCCCAGCGCGCCTATGGTCTTGCCACTGCACAAGCCAGGCAGGTAGCGCCTTTTCTGCTCTTCGTTTGCATTACGGTAGATGTTGTGCAGGCAAAGATTTTCATGCGCTACCCAGCTGAGTGCCATCGCGTGGTTCCAGCGCGAGAACGCCTGCAGCACCAGACCGCTGGTGAACATGTCCAGCCCGGCACCGCCCTCATCTTCAGGCACGGTGATGCCGAAATACCCGGTCTTGCCGATCACCTTGAAAGCCTCTTCAGGCCACCACTCCTCGTTGTCCATACGCTGCGACAGCGGGTACAGCTCCTTGCGCGCGAAACGGTCGGCTTCGTCAAGCATGCCCTGCTCGTCATTTGACAGGCCCGCAAAACGCTGCATGGCGGAGCTCACCGGGATTGCGAATTCAGAAAGGTTGAACGTGTTCATGGGATGTCTGGAAAGAAATGATGTTTGTTGAGCAGCTCACGCCTGCCGTTTTTGAGCAAATGAGGCGACGCGCGCCGCGAAATCAGACGTCGCCGCGCAGCGCAGAAAGGCCGCTTTTTCGCGGTCAAGATGCGTCTCCAGCGCTGCTGCTGACTGGGCAGCGACCAGGCTCTTGAGTTCACTCAATGACTGGGGTGCCATCGCCAGCAAGTCGGCCACCCAGTTGTCTGTGGCCTGCTGAAGGTCCTCGTCATCGACCACGCGGTTGATCAGGCCAATTTGCAGAGCTTGCTCCGCCGTGAACTGGCCGCCCGTTGTCAGCGCTTCCAGCCCGCGCGAACTGCCCAGCTTATGGACCATGAAAAAAGTCAGTCCCCCATCTGCTGGCGCACCCAGCTTGGGATAAGCCACCACAAAACGCGCAGAACGCGCCGCCACCACAAAGTCGCAGGCCATGGCCAGCGAAAACCCTCCGCCCGCCAATGCGCCGTGCGCGCAGGCAATGACAGGCATGCGCAAGCGCTGAAGGCCCAGTACGCAGGCATGAAACGGCGTGATGGTTTTTTCAAGAAAGTCGGGCAGATCGGCGCGGTGTGCGTGCATGGCCGCCACATCGCCACCGGCACAAAACGAGCGCCCTTCACCGCGAAGCACCAGCACGCGGGCTGAGGCATTGCGGCTGACCTCCTCAATCGCATCGCGCAGAACACCCGCCATCGCACTGTCGAGCGCATTCATGCGCTCAGGGCGATTCAGGGTCAGCGTCACCACTGCACCCTGCTGCGACGACAGGACTGGAGGAGTGCTGCTCATAGGAGTCTTCCCGCCACAAAAACACCTGATTTAATAATTTGACCCATTTTCAAATTTTCTCCATTAAGGATAGATATGTAATCAGTATTCCATGTGCCCATGGATAGGGTAATTACCGTATTTACTGATTTTTTGAAAATTATCGACGGGTTCACCCTCAAACTCAAGGATTTATAAGGGAAATCCATAAGCATCATTATTTTTGAGTCAGGGTCATAATTTGACCAGCTTGAGAACCGCCAGATGATTTTTAGACGGGTTGTCCAGAGAAACACAATGCAAAAGCACCACGGAGACAAACTCATGACACCAGCCGTCCCCTTCAACAGGGTCAACCGGTGCAAGGCATGCTGAGCATCACGAACCTGCAGGTCTTTTACGACCATGCGGTGGAAGCGGTGCGCGACGTCTCGATGGAAGTCGGTCCCGGCCGTATTATTGCGCTGCTGGGCAGCAACGGTGCTGGCAAGTCCACCGTCCTCAAAGCCATCAGCGGCGTGCTCTACCCTGAGGAAGGCGAGATCACCGGCGGTGTCATCACCTATGACGGCAAGCCCATCAACAAGCTCGCCCCACATGACATCGTCAGGCTGGGCCTGGTCCAGGTGCCCGAAGGACGCAGGCTGTTCGACACCCTGACGGTGGACGAAAACCTGCTCATGGGCGGCTACGCGCGGCCCGCCAGCGAGTCGGCCGAAGCGTTGGAACGCATTTTTGAACTCTTCCCGGCGATTGAGTCGCATCGCCACCGCGTCTCTGGCTATCTCTCAGGCGGCCAGCAGCAAATGGTGGCCATTGGCCGTGCACTGATGGGCCAGCCACGCCTGCTGCTACTTGACGAGCCGTCACTGGGTCTGGCACCGCAAATCATCACCGAAATATTCCAGGCGATCCGCAAGCTGCGCGACGAGCGCGGCCTGACCGTCTTGCTGGTCGAGCAAAACGCCCAGCTGGCGCTGTCGGTCGCCGATTACGGCTACATCATGGAGCGTGGCCGCATTGTGCTGGACGACACACCGCAAAAGCTGCTGGCGAACAACGACGTGAAGGAGTTCTACCTGGGCGTTCAGGACGGCGGCGAGCGCCGCAGCATGCGCGACATCAAGCACTACAAGCGCCGCAAGAGGTGGCTGTCATGAACATGCCCGTGCAAACTACCATGGCCGATCCCATCCTTGAATTTGCAGACATCTCCAAACGCTTTGGCGGCCTGCAGGCGCTCGGCGACATCAGCCTGCGCGTAATGCCGGGCGAGATCTGCAGCATCATCGGCCCTAACGGTGCCGGCAAGACCACACTTTTTAACCTCGCCTCCTGCCTGCTCAAGCCCACCACGGGCACGGTGACCTTTGACGGTGAAGACATCACCCACCTGGCTGCACACAACCTGGCCAAACGCGGGCTGGCGCGCACCTTCCAGAACCTGGCCGTGTTCAAACACGAAACTGTCATCGACAACATCCTGACTGGCATGCATTCGCGCCTGGGCACCGGCATCTTCGGCGCTGCGCTGTTCTGGGGTGCGACACGCAACGCTGAAATCCGGGCGCGTGAAACCGCCGAAGAAATTGTCGAGTTCCTTGAAATCGAATCAATTCGTGATTTGCCCGTGGGCACCTTGTCCTATGGCCTGCAAAAAAGGGTGGAGCTTGGCCGCGCACTGGCCATGAAGCCCAAGCTCTTGCTGTTGGACGAAATGGTCTCGGGCATGAACCAGGAAGAAACCGAAGATATCGCACGTTTCATCCTCGACATCCGGGAGGAGCGCAATGTGACCGTCATGATGATCGAGCATGAAATGGGCATCGTGATGGACATCTCCGACCATGTCTGCGTGCTCAATTTCGGCCGCAAGATTGCCGATGGAACGCCGGCCACCGTGTCGAAAGACCCCGCCGTGATTGCCGCCTACCTTGGCCAGGATGTGGAGGCAGCAGCATGACCCGTCCCGACCCGGCACTTGCAGATCTTCAATTGCCACCCGGCCTGGCAGAAGGCCAAGCCACCATGCCTGGCCTGCTGCGCCACCGGGCGCGCGCCACACCGGACCAGATCGCGCTGCGCGAAAAAAAACGCGGTGTCTGGCAGGGCACGACCTGGCAGGGCTACTTTGAAAAGGCCAGGGCCTTTGCGCTTTTTCTCAAGTCACAGGGATTCATGCCCGGCGACAAACTCATCATTGCCTCCGACGGCACACCAGAGTGGTTTTTTGCCGACTTGGCTGCGCAGTCGCTGGGCGGCGTTACCGTCGGTATCTACCCGACCAACCCATGGCCGGAGCTGCAATACATTGCACGCCACTGCCGCGCCAAGATCGCCGTTTGCGGCGACCAGGAGCAGACCGACAAGGTACTGACGGCCATGCAGCTCGAAGGCGGCCTGCCCGACATGAAGCGGGTGCTGACAGTCGACTGGAAAGGCATGCGCCAGTACACCGAGAGCTGCCTGATGTCTTTCAACGACGCGCTTGCGGAGGGCTCCGACCTGGCTGCCGATCCGGCACAGATCGAAAACTACGAACAGACCATTGATGGCCTTCGCGCCGAGCAGGACGCCCTGATCGTCTACACCTCAGGCACGACCGGCATGCCCAAGGGCGCCCGTCTTTCACACCGCGGCATTCTTTCAGACGCCTGGGCACTGGGCCAAGTGCACGGCTTTGCTGGCAAGCCCATGTCGGTGGTCTGCTATTTGCCTTTATGCCATGTGGCCGAGCGCCTGATGTCGCCCGTCATGCAGCTGTCTTACGGCACGGTTGTGTACTTTGCAGAGTCGATAGATACAGTGACGCAAAACCTGCGCGAGATAGGCCCGAGCTTTTTCTTCGGCGTGCCCCGCATCTGGGAAAAGCTGCAGTATGAAATACTGATCAAGTCACGCGACGCCAGGCCGCTGGCGCAGTGGGCCTTCAAGAAGGCGCTGGCCATAGGCACGCCGATTGCCGAGCGCACCATCGCCAATAACGGCGATCCGGTCAGTCTGCGAGATAGCTTTGTCGGCTGGCTGCTGCGGGCAACCGTCTTCAGCAACCTGCTGGCCAGCATAGGGCTGGACCGGACCTGGATATCGATGACGGGAGGCGCATCCATCTCGCCGTCCGTCATCTTGTTCTTCCGCGCCATGGGCGTACCGATTTACCAGATTTACGGGATGACGGAGTGCAGCGGCGCAAGTCACGCGCAATCTAAACGCATGTCGCGTCTGGGCTGGTGCGGCCCGCCGCTGCCGGGCATCGTGGAGCAGCGCATCCTGCCCGATGGCGAACTCCAGCTGCGTGGACGTATCGTCTTTAACGGATACCTTTATGACGAGGCCGCGACTGCAGCAGCCGTTTCCGACGGCTGGCTCAGCACCGGCGACGTGGTCGAGCTAGATGTTGCCACCGGCCAGGTGCAGATCATCGACCGCAAGAAAGCTATTTTGATCACCAGCGGCGGCAAAAACATCACCCCATCGCTGATAGAGAACACGCTCAAAGAAAGCCTGTATATCAGCGAAGCGGTGCTGCTCGGTGACGGTCGGCATTTCGTTGCGGCACTGATCCAGATAGACCTGGACACTGTCGGTAAATGGGCGCAAGAGCATGGCTTGGCTTACACCACTTACGAGACACTGGCGGCGCTGGAGGCCGTCAAAGGTCTCATCAACGAAGACGTGGAACGCGTCAACGCACGCTTTTCACGCGTCGAAAATATCCGCAAGTTCGTCATCCTGAAGAAACAGCTCGACCATGATGACGGCGAACTTACCGCCACCATGAAGGTGCGCCGCAACGTGATTGAAAAGAAGTTTGCTGCCGAAATCAGTGAGATCTATGGACCCGCAAAGGAAACCGCATGAACTACTTCATGAACCTCGTGATGTCCGGCCTGGTCATAGGCACGCTCTACGGCATGGTCGCCATGGGTTTTGCCATCATCTACCGCGCCACCGGCATGGTGAATTTTGCGCAGGGCGAGGTCATGATGCTGATCGCCTACATGAGCTACACCTTCGCCACCATACCGGGCATGACCTTCATCCCGCTGCTGGCCTGCGTCCTCGGGGCCTCCATTGTTCTTGGCTTGCTGATTGAGTGGGCCTTCATACGCCCCATGCTGGGCGAGCCGATGTTCTCGCGGGTGATGGTCACCATTGGTCTGGCGGTGGTGATACGTTCCACCGTGATCCTGATCTGGGGCGTCGAGCCGACCGCCTTCCCCCGGCCTTTCGGCAATGCAGTGATCCGCTTCGGCGAGATGGCGCTCTACCCGGGTCAGATTTTTGCGCTGGCCTCGCTGGCGGTGCTGTCTTTGGCCATGTGGCTGTTCTTTCGCCGCTCGCGCGTCGGCATTGCCATGCGCGCAACCTCCAACAATGAGACCACCGCCCTGCTCATGGGCATCAACGTCAAGCGCATCAGCGCCATTGCATGGGCCCTGTCTGCGGTGTTTGCAGCGTTCTCGGGCCTGGCCTTCTGCCTGATGTTCAGCCTGGAGCCCGAAATCTCGCAAATGGGATTACGCGGTTTCCCCGCCACCATTCTGGGCGGACTCGACTCAGTGGTAGGCGGCGCCTTTGGCGGGCTGGTGATTGGCGTGGTTGAAAACCTGGCCGGCGGCTATCTCGGTCGCGGACTGAAAGAAATCGCGGGTTTTGTGCTCATCATCGTTGTGCTGATGATCAAGCCTTATGGCCTGTTTGGTCAGCGTGAAATCGAAAGAGTCTGATGAGAAGCCGTACTTATCAAAACTCCTATGCTGGCCTGGTGGCCCTGTCGAACCAGCCGACCGCCTGGGTCTGGGCTGCCATCGGCATCTTGGTGCTGGCGCTCATGCCCACCTTCTTCGGCTCCTTCGGCCTGAACATGTTGACGGCCATTTTTGTCGCGTCCATCGGCATTCTGGGCCTCAACCTTTTGTCCGGCGTTGCCGGGCAGATTTCGCTGGGCCATGCGGGCTTCCTGCTGATTGGCGCGTATTCCCAAGCGATATTGACAACCGACTACAAGGTGCCGACGCTGATCGCCATCTTTTTGTCCGGGCTTATCGCGGCGATCGCCAGCCTGGTGGTGGGCATCCCCTCGCTACGTCTGAAGGGCCTGTACCTGGCCATTACCACGCTGGCGTTTACCTTCATCGTCCGGCATGTCGTGCTGTTTGCAGAAGGCATCACGCGCGGCTCTGCAGGCATGCCGGTGGATGCCTTGAGCATCTTCGGCTTTTCGTTTAAAGGGGATGTGCGCTTTTACTATGCCGCCCTGGCACTCCTGCTGCTCTTTATCATCATCACGCTGAATCTCATGCGCTCCCGCATAGGCCGCGCCTGGCTGGCCCTGCGCGACCATGACATAGCCGCACGCGCCATGGGCATTGACCTGATGCGTTACAAGCTGCTGGCTTTCATGGTCAGCGCCTTTTACACCGGCGTCGCGGGGGCCATGGTGGCCCTGCAGACACGGTTCATCAACGTCGACACCTTCAGTATTTTGATCAGCATCGAGGCGCTGGCAATGGTCATCGTCGGCGGGATGGGCCGCATTCACGGCGCCATCCTGGGCACGGCACTGATCATTTTCCTGCCCGAGCTTCTGAGCCTTGGCTTCAACGCTGCGGGCGACAACTTCAAGACACTGATGGCCGACCGTATCTACGAGGTCAAGGGACTGATGTACGGCATCGTGATCCTGCTGTTCCTGCGCCTGGAGCCCGAAGGCATGGCTGGCATCTGGCGCAAGTCAAAACGGTTCTGGGTTCAATGGCCACTTTCACAATGAGCACGGCACTGAGCCAGCCAACGCATTCGCATGACACCGGAATTCCCCGGCGCCAGCGTTTTTTTAAGGAGACAACATGAGTCATACATTTAAAAAAGCAATGAATCGCCTTGCACGGTGGTCTGCCATCGGACTGGCTGCAGGGGCCGCCATGTCGGTTGCAGCGCAGGACGTCGGCGTGACCGCCACCGAAATCCTGATCGGAGAGGTTCAGCCCATGTCCGGACCGGCATCGCTGATCGGCAAGGCCGGCGCGGCCGGCTCCAAACTGGCGATTGCAGAGATCAACGCCAACGGCGGCATCAACGGCCGCAAGCTGCGCGCCATTTACGAAGACGACGGTTATGTGCCAGCGCGTTCGGTGTCATCGGTCAAAAAACTGATTGATTCCGACAAGGTGTTCGGGCTGACTGGCACCACCGGCAGCTCGCACATGGTGGCCATGCTGCCAACCATTGAAGAAGCCAAAATCCCGACCATCGTGCACATGGCGCCCAATCCGGCCGTGGTCAGCCCCCGGCGTCCCACCGTCTTCATGATCGGCCCTGACTACGATTACGCCGGTTATGTGCCCATTAGCCACATGGTCGAAAAGATGAACAAGAAGGGCGGCAAGTACGGCATCCTGTATCAGGACGACGACTTTGGCAAAGCACTGCTGTCCGGCTACCAGAAGGCCGTCAAACAGTACGGTCTGAACAGCGTTGCCGAAATCTCCTTCAAGCGCGGCGCAAAAGACTTTTCTGCTGAAGTCCTGACCCTCAAAGACAAGGGCGCCAACGCGGTTTACCTCGGCACCTTGACCACAGAGTCCGCATCCATCATGTCAGAGTTCCGCCGTCTCAACATGGACGTCACGCTGGGTACCCTGTGGGCCGGCCAGTTACCAGCCGCTGTCAAGCTGGCTGCACCTTCGGGCTACCAGTACCTGATCCCAGACTACTACGCGTCCAACTATGACCCGGCCGGCCTTGCCTTGATGGAGAAAGCCAAGAAGTTCCTGAGCGCTGACGACTACGCGAACTTCAACCGCTACACCGTCAGCGGTTATGTCGGTACGCTGGTGTTTGCTGAAGGCATTCGCCGCTGCGGCGCCAATGTGACGCGTGTGTGTGTCGTCAGCGAGCTGAACAAGATGCAGAACTTTCAAACTGGCGGCCTGAGCGGACCTGTGTCCTTCAACAACCCGAAGGCCCAAGCTGTGCTGCCTATCAAGCTGTTCCAGACCGACCCAGCCAGCGGTACCGTGAAGTCGGTGACCGATTTCATTGCTTACTGAACGCCAGACACCTGAAGCCTAGACCGCCTTGAGCCAAACAACATGACCCCGCCAAGCACCACGACTCCCAGCTTACAGCACGGCCCCGACGGTCCAGCCAGCAAGACACCTTACCGGTCGGCCTTTCGCCCGGGACTGTTTGAAGGCCAGACTGTCATCGTGACCGGTGGGGGAAGCGGGCTTGGTCGGTGCACGGCGCATGAGCTGGCCAGCCTGGGTGCGCATGTCGCCCTGGTCGGCAGACAGGCTGCCAAGCTTGAGGCGGTGGCGCAAGAAATATCGGCGATTTACCCCGAACGCGCCAGCGATGTCAGCACCACGGTGTGTGACATCCGCGACGAGGCCGCAGTCAAGGCAACCATCACGGCCATCTTGCAGAAGCATGGCCGCATCGATGGGCTTTTTAATTGTGCCGGCGGGCAGTTCCCCGCGAAGCTGCGCGACATCTCGCTCAAGGGCTGGGATGCAGTCGTTCGCAACAACCTGCATGGCACATTCCTTTTTTCGCGCGAGTGTTTTGTCCAGTGGATGGAACATCACGGCGGCAGCATCGTCAATATGCTGGCCGACATCTGGGGCGGCCTGCCTGGTATGGGGCACTCAGGCGCTGCACGTGGCGGTGTGTTGACCCTGACCGAAACGGCCGCTTGCGAGTGGGGCTACGCAGGTGTACGCGTGAATGCCGTTGCGCCAGGCTGGATTGCCTCCGCAGGCATAGACACCTACGACGAAGAGTACCGCACCTTGCTACGCGGCCTGCGCACCAAGGTTCCGCTGCAACGCTTCGGCACCGAGGCTGAACTGTCGTCGGCGGCGGTCTATCTGTTGTCGGAGGCTGCAGGTTTTATCAGCGGTAGCGTCATCCGTGTAGACGGCGCCGTGCCGACAGCGCGCCACAGTTGGCAGTTGCAGCCGGCAGAGCGCAGCTTTCCTTACAACGGGTTTCCTCAATACCAGCCGCCTGTCACCTTTGCCGACGCACCGAAGGGTACAGACAAATGAGTCAAGCCCAGAGTTATTCACAACTAATCGTCGAGCAGCGCGGTGCCGCCTGCCACATCACCATCAACCGTGCTGCCGAGCACAACAGCATGACCGACGTCGTGATGGAAGAATTCGTCCGTGCTTTCCGAGAGGCTGAGTCCATGCCCGGCGTTCGCGCGATTGTGCTGACCGGCGCAGGCGAACAAACCTTTTGCGCCGGCGGCAAGCTCAAGCCCACGGCTGACGGCTCACCATTCGCGCTGGAGCCGGGTCGTTTTGACAACCCGATTGCCGAGATGTTCAAGGCCATGGACCGCTGTAACCTGCCCATCATTGCGCGAGTCAATGGCGGTGCCTTCGGCGGCGGGCTGGGCCTGATCTGCGCCTGCGACTTTGCGGTTGCCGTTGACAGTGCCAAGTTCGGCACCACGGAAGCCAAAGTCGGCGTGTTTCCGATGATGATTTTGCCGGTGCTGATGCGCGTCATTCCGAGACGCCGCCTGCAGGAAATGTGCTTTTTTGCGCATCGCTTTTCTGCAGCCGAAGCGCAGCGCTTTGACATCGTCAACGAAGTGGTGCCCGCGTCTGAACTGGATACGGCCGTCAATGCCATGGTGGATAAATTGGCCGCCAATTCGCCCGTTGCATTGCGTATTGGAAGGCGCGCCATCTCTGCCGTCACAGATCTTTCGTTTTCCGATGCCCTCAACCTGACGCAGGCGGTGCTCCCCATCCTGTCGCAGAGCGAAGACACCAAAGAAGGCATGAAAGCCTTTGCCGAACGCCGCGCACCCGTCTGGCCCGGACGTTAGGCAAGCTAACACCATGACGACGACCTCACGCCGAACAAAACCCTTACGTATAGGCTGCGCCGCTGGTTTCTGGGGCGACTCCGAAGCAGGGGCCGCACAACTGGTCATGCGGGGTGGCATTGACTACCTGGTATTTGACTTCCTGGCCGAGATCACCATGTCACTGCTGGCTCGTGCACGGGCCAAATCACCTGATGCGGGTTACGCACCTGACTTTGTGCGCATCATTGCATCCCTGGCCAGCGAGCTGAAATCGCGCGGCATCAAGGTGGTCTCCAACGGTGGCGGCATCAATCCTAAAGCCTGCGCTGAGGCACTGTGCAAACAATTGGAGGCGCTGGGTGTCGCACTGAAAGTCGCGGTCATTGAGGGCGATGACCTGTCAGCACGCGCCGATGAATTCAGGGCAGCAGGCGTGCGCGAGATGTTCAGCGGTTTATCCATGCCGCCCCAGTTTTTAAGTGTCAACGCCTACCTTGGCGCGCAACCGATTGCAGCTGCGCTGGCAGCCGGCGCCGACATCGTCATCACCGGCCGCGTGGTCGATAGCGCCGTCACGCTGGGCCCGCTGGTGCATGAATTCGGCTGGTCATGGACGGACTGGGACAAGCTTGCTACGGGCAGCCTCGCAGGGCACATCATCGAATGCGGCACCCAGGCCACAGGTGGCATCTTTACTGACTGGGAAAGCGTGCCGGGTTGGGACGATATGGGCTTTCCTATTGCCGAGTGTGAATCATCAGGGACAAGTTTTGTATTGACCAAACCTGCCAACACGGGTGGCTTGGTCATACCCGCCAGCGTGGCCGAACAGGTTCTTTATGAAATCGGTGACCCTGCCGCCTACCTGCTGCCCGATGTCACATGCGACTTTCGCAGCGTGAAACTTCAGCAGGACGGCGATCACAGAGTTCGCGTCAGCGGAGCGCACGGCAGGCCTGCGCCTTCGAGTTACAAGGTCAGTGCTACTTATGGCGAAGGCTGGCGCCTGTTCACGACGCTGATGATTGGCGGCAACGATGCCGCCCGCAAGGCAGAGCGTGTCAGCCAAGCCATTTTGCAGCGGACGCGCCGCATGTTTGCCGAACGTGGCTGGGATGACTACACCCAGACCAGTGTGGAGGTCATGGGCGCAGAAAGCACCTACGGACCACATGCTTGCACAACTGGCACCCGCGAAGTGATCCTCAAGATTGCAGCAAAGCATGTGACGCGCGATGCGCTCGAGCTCCTGGCGCGCGAAATCGCGCCATCGGCCACAGCGATGGCACAGGGCATCACCGGGTTTGCGGCGGGCCGGGCTTCTCCTTCACCGGTCATAAGGCTGTTCTCTTTCCTGACAGATCGGTCGCGGGTCAGGGCCAGCGTGACATTCGATGGACTTGCTCTGCAATTCGAAGACACCTTCACGCCTGTCACTTCAGTTGCACCATCCATCACACCGTCACCAGCCCAGGCAGTCAGAATTGCAGACACCGTCACCGTCCCCCTGCTGCGCGTGGCCCATGGCAGAAGCGGCGACAAGGGTGACATGGCCAATATCGGCATCATTGCGCGCAGCGATGCGCTTTACCCTGTCTTGCAACAAAACCTGACGGCTGAAAAAGTACGTCACTACCTTGCCCATGTGGCTCAAGGCAAGGTGTCGCGTTATAGCCTGCCCGGCCTTAACGCTCTTAACTTCACGCTTGAAAACGCACTTGGCGGGGGTGGCGTGACCTCGCTGCGATACGACCCTCAGGGCAAGGCACTGGCCCAAATGTTGCTGGATATTCCGGTCAGTGTTCCCACCGCTCTTCTCGACAATTTGCCATGAAAAGTGTGATGGACAAGCCCACCGAGCTGGACACAGAAGCACTGGCCACCAACGCTGCGGGCAAGCAAACGCCGCGCCGTATGCGGCGAGCTGCAGAGATCATCAACGCAGCACGTGAGACCTTTCTTGAAAAAGGTTTTGAGCGCGCGTCGGTGAGCGAGATCGCTGCAAAAGTGGGCGTGGTCGAAGGTTTGCTCTATTCCTACTTTCCGACCAAGCGCGACCTGCTCAATGAAGTGCTGCGCGGCATGTACGAGCCGCTCATACGCGAAATGGAAGACGGATTTAGCCGCCTGCAGGGACTGCGCAGCCGCATGCGCTTTCTGGTCTGGCGGCATCTGCGCGTATACGTTGAGGATCCCGGCCTGTCCCGCCTTGTTTTGCATGAAGTGCGAACACGGCCTGAATATTTCAACTCTGCCCTGCATGAACTGCATGTCCGCTACACCGCTTTTTTGATGCGCACCGTGCGTGATGCGGTCGCCCATGGCGAGTTGCCTGCTGACACAGACGGCGAAATGGTGCGCGGCGTGGTTTATGGCGGCATCGAACACCGGATGTGGGGTGTTCTCTTCGGTCGCGATACCGTCAATATTGAAGCTGCTGCCGACCGTTTTACAGACATGGTGCTGCGGGGCATCCTGCCAGTTGGCAAGTCTCAAGTTTCATCCACGCCAGCGCACGCCGAATCGATCCGCGACGACATTGATCGCCGCCTGACGCGTCTTGAAAAGATAGTCGCGGCGGGAGCAGCACCACGCCGCAAAAAAACCTCATGACAACGATCAAAAAACTCTTCATCGCCAACCGCGCAGAAATCGCCCTGCGCATTGTCCGTACCGCCAGGCGCATGGGTATCGCCACGGTGGTACCCATGCACAGCCACGACCAGTTCGGCCCGGCACTCGCCGAAGCCGACGAAACCGTCGAAGTCTTCGGAACACCCGCGGTCGCAGCGTGGCTGGACATCCCCGGCATGATCCGCGCGGCCATCGATACCGGTTGCGATGCCATTCATCCCGGCTACGGTTTCCTGTCCGAGAACGCAGCCTTCTCCAAGGCCGTTGCTGATGCCGGTCTGATCTTTGTTGGCCCATCCGCCCAGGTGATCGAACTCATGGGCGACAAGATCACGGCGCGCCGTTTTGCGGTCACGCAGGGTATGCCGGTCACACCCTCTGCCGACGAAGCCACGGATCCAGCGACTTTTGAAAAGCGTGCACTCGCCATCGGCTTTCCGCTGCTGGTCAAGGGCGCAGCTGGTGGTGGCGGCAAGGGCATGCAGATCGCGCACCTAGCTGAAGACCTGGCCCGTGCCATCAGCGTGGCACGCTCCGAAAGCCTGCGCTACTTTGGCGATGGCCGCCTCTTTGCTGAGCGTTTTGTCGAGCAACCGCGTCACATCGAAGTACAGGTGTTTGGCGACACCCACGGCAACGTCATTCACCTGGGCGAGCGTGAATGTTCGATACAGCGGCGTTTCCAGAAACTGATTGAAGAATCTCCCGCACCGGCGCTACCGGCCGGCCTGCGCGACCGCATTTGCGATGCTGCTGTCAAACTGGCAGCCGCAGCAAAGTACGTCAACGCTGGCACGGTCGAATGTATCGTCTCGCCCAACGGCGAATTTTTCTTTCTCGAAATGAACACCCGCTTGCAGGTCGAGCACCCCGTGACCGAGATGGTCACGGGTCTGGACCTGGTCGAACTGCAACTGCGTGTGGCCCAAGGCGAAGC
>CANFOS010000013.1 GCA_947448735.1 Comamonadaceae bacterium
AAAAGCGCGCCGCACGCATCGTTCGCCGGTCTCAGGACATGTCAGCGCGGGCCGCGTAGTCGAGTTCCGGGCGCAGGGCGACCGGCTCGCCCAGGTTCCACAAAGCCCAGTGCAACTCCATGTCAGCATTGCGCAGCATCGCCTCAATCTGAGGAATATCAACGCCTTGCAAGGCCCCAGCGATCAGTTCGCGTGCCTGCCGGATCCTCATTATCTGTTGTTGTATGTCCATGGTGTCCTCAACGGTCGAGTGCGCGGCGCAATTCCTTGGGCCGCTGGTCAATGATGCGCTTGGTCTTCAGCTCGAACCGAGGCAAGCTCTTGGGCGCGACTGGAACGACCTTCAAGCGCACATGCAAGGCCTTGTGGATGCGATCGCCGGCATTGCTGGCGAGCTGTTGCCAACTGGCCGGGTCGATCGAGGCCTCCGGCTCGAAGCGGACCGTCATCGCGTCGTTGCCTTCTTCGTGGGTCAGGACCAGTTCGTAGTGCATGCTGATGCCCTCGACTTCGTTCAGGATGTTCTCCACGGCGGTTTGGTAGACGTTGGTGCCGCGCACCGTGACCATGAAATCGGTACGGCCCAGCACAGACCCTTCCAGCTTGGACCAGGTCCGTCCGCAAGCGCAGCTGCTGCGTCTGCGCACCAGGTCGTGCGTGCGGTAGTTCAGCAGCGGCTGCGCCGTGTTGCCGTAGCCGGTGACGATGTTCTCGCCAATCTCACCGTCGGGCACTTCATCTTGCGAGGTCGGGTCCATCGACCAGCTGTAAAGGTTCATTTCGTTCACGTGAACGCCGTCTCCCAGAGGGCAGCCAGGCGCCATCGCGTCAACCTCGGCGATGCCGAGCAACTCGCCAGCCTTGGCGCCCCAAGCCTTCTCGATCTGGTCGCGCATGCCGGGCAGGGCGGTGGGGCCGGGCTCGCCCGCGTGGTAGGTAAATTTGATCGAGCTCTTGGACAAATCGACCCCCATCTCGGCGGCGACCGCGGCGATGCGCAGCGCAAACGTCGGCGTGGAAATCAGGACGGTGGGCTTCATCCGAAGGATCGCTTCGATGTGGCCCTTGGTGTCGAGGCCGCCGCCTGAGATCACGCGGCAGCCAAGCCGGCGTGCGCCCCAGTAGGCGCTCCAGAAGCCAGCGAAGTTGCCCCATCCGAAGGCGAAATACAAGGTGTCCGACGGACGGATGCCCAGGCCCCAAAAGCCGTATACCCAGGATTCGCCGTAGCGGACGCTGTCGTAGGTCGAATACGGAATCGCCAGCGGCAGGCCAGTGGTTCCCGAGGTTTCGCAATGGTGAGCGACGAAGTCCATCGGCAGCGCCAGCGTGTCCCCGTAGGGTGGGCGCTGCTGCTGCAGCTCGATGATCTCGCTCTTGTCGGTGATGGGCACCTTGCGTTTCAAATCGTCGAGCGACCGGATGTCCGAGGGTTTCAGGCCTGCGTTGTCGAACTTCTTGCGGTAAAACGGCGTGTTCTCATAGGCGTAATGGGCCAGCGCTTGCACGCGTTGCAAGTGCAGCTTGTCAAGCTGGGCGCGCGGCATGGTTTCAGTCAGCCGGTTCCAGAACGGGCTTCCCATCGAAGCTGAGTTGAGGTTGGCAAGTGGGGGCGATGTCATGCATGCTCCAATGGATGTGGTTGGCGGGCGAAAGCGACGGAAATAGGCATTTCTTTTCGTCGAATTTTTAACATACTGTACGGATAGTATGTATATTAGGGGCGGTGACCTATTCGGAAAAACCCTTTGCTCGCATGCCAGCAGTGCGCAGGGCCCCAAAATAGACAACTCTTAGCAACGGATTGGATGAGCCGATGGCCGTAACCTCGAAACGCGCGGATTCCGCGAAGCGTCCCCCTGCGACCAAGAAGGTCGAGCAGCGCCAGGCCAGCATGGAACTGCTGCTGGAGGCGTCCTTGCGCCTGTTCGTTTCCCAAGGCTATCGTGCCACCAATCTGGAGCAGATTTCGAGCGCGGCCAGACTGACCAAGGGTGCTGTCTACTTTTACTTTCGCAGCAAGGAAGCGGTGTTGCTGGAACTGCTCAAACGGGTGCAGCTCACCGTGGTCGACAAAGCCATCGCGGTGACTTCGGCGGCCGGGCCGACGCCGACCGACAAGCTCGTTGCCTACGTTCATTACCAGGCCGGACTCGGCATCACCCACCGCGACGAGGTTTTGCTGCTGATCCTGATGGCGCTCGAATTCAAGGAGCGTGAAGGCGACGTCCAGGCGTTTATCGCGACCTTGTACGCGCGGCAATGCGCCTTTATGGAGGCGCTGGTGCGTAGCGGTCGGGCTGCCGGTGAGTTTCGGCGCGACGTGCCGACCCGAGAGCTGACCTCCGTCATTTTGGCGATCAACGACGGCACCTTTCTGGAGTGGTTTCGGCGCGCCGGCATGCTCGATGGGCGCGATCTGGTCAGGGCCTTGAGGTCGGTGGTGCTCGGTGGTGTCACCGTACGTTGAGCTGGCCACACGGGCGACCAAGAGCAGTGGTTCTGGCCTGACAGGCGTAGTGGAAAACCCGAAATTGACAAGGCTTTCACGACAACATACTATCCGGATAGTATTCGTTTAAGTCAGTCTTATTGACAATCCCACACGAGGAGAAGCCACCATGGAAGTCATTCAGCAAGCCACTCAAAAAACGTACAAGCAGGGCGACCCCGAGATGCCTGCAGAGTTCAAGGAAATGCTGGTCAAGCTGTTGCTCAACGAGCATCTGGAAAACAATGGCAATACCGAATACCGCAAGATACTTGCCAATATCGCCAATGCCGGCATGCGCTTTGCGCCGCACGGCCGGGCCATGGAAATCGAAGCCGAAATCCTGCGTCAGGAAGTCCAGCACGGAAAAATTTGCGAAGACCTGCTCAAAGGACTGGGCGCCAATCCGGCTTGCACCAAGCCGATCAAGCAATACGCTTTTCATATGCCGTTGGAAGACTGGATCGATCTGGCCTGGTTTCACGCCCTGATTGACCGTGTCGGCTTGTACGTCGGCGTCGAGTGGACCGGCAGCCCCTACGAGCCACTGGCCGAGGTGTCGGCCGGGCTGGAGGCCGATGAGGAGTTCCACACCAAGTCTGGCTTTTTACATTTGCGCGAAATTTGCAGCACCCCCGAAGGAAAAGTCGCGGCCCAGGAGCGGCTGCAAAAGTGGTGGACTGCGGCGCTCGACATGTTTGGCAAATCGACCTCCGTCAACTCCCCCTTGTATGTGAAGTGGGGCATCAAGCAGCACTCCAATGAGGAGTTAAGGCAGAAGTACATCGCCGAAGCCCTGCCGGAAATCAAAAGGCTTGGCCTTGCCCCAGCCGATAACCTCCTGAATCGCCGTTTTCTCTAAGGACTTGCATCATGGCCATCGATTTTTCTATTGACAACGGTGTTGGCGTCATCACCTTCAATCGTCCACCAGCCAATGCTTATGACGCGCAGATGCTGGCCGAGCTGACTGCCGCAGTGCATCGCGTGGCCGAAGATCCGGCCGTTCGCGTGGCGCTGGTGCGCAGCGCCAACCCGAAATTTTTCTGCACCGGTGCCGATATTGGCACTTTGCAGAATTCCTCGCGTGCGCAGTTCGCCAATTTCCTCACCATCGCGCAAGAAGCGGTCGACGCCATTGGGCGCACGCCCAAGCTTTTCATCGCCGCCATCTCCGGTCATTGCATCGGTGGCGGCCTGGAGATCGCGCTGGGTTGCGATTTCCGCTGGGCTGCCGCTGGCAAATACCGCCTGGGGCTGGCCGAGGTCAACCTGGGTCTGTCGCCTGGCATGGGCGGCACCCAGCGGCTGCCGCGCCTGATTCCCAAGAGCCGCGCGCTGCACATGATGGTGACGGGCGATGCGGTGGGTCCAGACGAAGCCCTCGCGCTGGGTATTGTTGACCGCGTGCTGCCCGCCGAGAGCTTTGAAGCCGACGTCATGGCCTACGCGCACAAACTGGCAGCCGGGCCGACCATGGCGCAGGGCTACATCAAGCTGTCGGTGAACAACGGACTGGAAACCAGCTTGGCCCAGGGCCTGACCATCGAGCGAGCGCACCAGAGCCAGCTCTTTGCTTCCGACGACGTGGCGGAAGGTTTGAAAGCCTTTCTTGAAAAACGGCCCGCCAATTTCACCGGAAAATAAAGGCAGAAAAGACTTCTATGAGCTATGAATTCATTGACCTGACGCAGGATAACGGTGTCGCTGTGATGCGGCTGAACCGACCGGACAACCTCAATTCTTGGCACCAGCAGATGCGCAGCGAATTGCGCGATGCCGTCGCACAACTGGTTGCCGACGACGCCTTGAGGGTTGTCGTGATCACCGGAACGGGCAGGGCGTTCTCCGCCGGGGAAGACGTGCGGGGCATGAAAGGCCTGGCAGACATTGGCACCCGCGGTTTTCGGCGCGTCGTTCGCGACATCCACAACGTGTTTGACGAGGTTGAGGCAATTGAGGTTCCTGTCATCGCCGCCATCAATGGCGTCGCTGCGGGCGGTGGCCTGGAATTGGCCCTGTCCTGCGATTTCCGGTTTGCCGCGACCACGGCCAAGCTCGGTTTGCCCGAAAACAATGTCGGCCTGATCCCGGGCTCTGGCGGCTGTTCGCGCCTGGTGCGGCAGGTTGGCCTGTCCACCGCCAAGCGCCTGGTGATGACCGGCGAGATGATCTCGGCCGAGCGTGCGCTGCACTACCGCTTGGTCGATGAGGTGTTTGAGCCCGAGCGGCTCATGGACGAGGCGATGGCGCTGGCCCGAAAGTTGGCCGCCAAGGCACCGCAGGCGCTCGGTATTGCCAAGGTCGTGCTCAACAATTGCGCCAGGGTTGACCCCGACACGGCGCGCAATTTCGAGCGCCTTGGCCAAAGCATCCTCAAAAAGACCGAGGACCACCTCGAAGGCGCGCGTGCATTTGTGGAAAAGCGTCCACCGCAATTCACAGGGCGTTGAGCCGCGCAGGCTTGCAGGACGCAGAAATGAGCATGTCTCCTGATTGGCACCCAGCGATTGCCGTGAGTGAATTGTCGCCAGACAGCATTCACCCCGCCACCGTTGGCGAGCACAAGCTCATCGTTCTGCGGGCCGATGGCCAGGCAGTTGCCTACCGTGATGCCTGCCCGCACGAGGGATTCCCAATGAGCAAGAACGCAGAGCGGCAGGACTTTGTGCTGGTCTGCAACAAGCACCTGTGGGAGTTCGAGGCTGCGACCGGCGAGTACATCAGTCGCACCCCCCGGCCAGAGTGCAACCTCAAGCGCTATCCAACGCGTGAAGTCAACGGCATGGTCGAAGTCGATATCAGCGCGGTGCCCTTAACTTGAAGCGCTGAATCTTGCCCGTCGCGGTTTTGGGCAACTCGCCCACAAATTCAATCCAGCGCGGGTATTTGTAGGGCGCCAGGTGCTGTTTGACGTGGGCTTTCAGCGCATCGGCGGTCGCGCTCTGGCCTGATTTCAAGACCACATAGGCCTTGGGTTTGACCAGCTCGTCGTCGTCCTGCACGCCAATCACAGCAACTTCGAGCACCGCCGGGTGGGTCATCAGGCAGGCTTCGACCTCGAACGGCGACACGTAAATGCCGCCCACCTTGAGCATGTCGTCGCTGCGGCCGCCGTAGGTGTAGTAGCCATCTGCGTCAAGGGTGTATTTGTCGCCGCTTTTGGTCCAGTCGCCGGCAAAGGTGGCTTTTGTCTTGGCGCGGTTGTTCCAGTACATGATGGCCGATGTGGGACCGCTGATGTGCAGCTCGCCAATCTCGCCGACCGCGCAGTCTTTGCCGTCGTCGCTGACGATGCGCAACTGATAGCCGGGTACGGCCTGGCCGGTGGTGCCGTAGCGCACCGCACCGGGCCGGTTGCTCAAGAAAATGTGCAGCATTTCAGTCGAACCAATACCGTCCAGAATCTCGACCCCATAGGCCGCGGTGAACTTTTTACCGATCTCGGCAGGCAGGGCTTCACCCGCGCTGGTGCACACGCGAAGCGCCACATCCGCCTTGGCCGGACGGGCCGGGTCGGCCAGCAGCGCGGCATACAGGGTGGGTACGCCATAAAAAACGGTCGGTTTCAAGCGCCTCAAGACATCAAACACGTCCATCGGGGTGGGCCGCGACGGCAGCAGCACGGTGGTGGCGCCAACGGCCATCGGAAACGTCAGCGCGTTGCCCAGGCCGTAGGCAAAAAACAGCTTGGCGGCAGAAAACACCACGTCGCAATGCCGGATGCCCAGCACGCCGCGCCCATACAGCTCGGCGGTTTGAATCAAATGGCTGTGCAGGTGCACGGTGCCCTTGGGCGTGCCAGTGGAGCCGCTTGAATAGAGCCAGAAACAGGCGTCGTCAGCGCAGGTGTCGGCTATCTCGATGGCTATGGTTTCAGGAGCTGCTAGCCTATTAATCCATTGGGCTAGAGGCACAATAGATGGATAATTCGGGGCCAAATGGGTGTTTGTGGGCAGCGATGTGACTTCGCCAACCGTCACCACCGTTTTGAGGCTGTCAATGTTGCCGAACAGGGGTTCAAAAGCAGGCAGCAGCACGCCGGACACCACCAGGCCTTGCGCTTTGGCGTCGCGCAGCATGAAGTCGAAATCAGCCGTCATCAGCAGCGTGTTGGCCGCTATCGGCACCACGCCCGCCAACATGCAGCCCAGAAACACCACCGGCCAGTCGGGCGTGTCCAGCACCGCCACCAAGACCCGGCTTTCAGGCGCAAAGCCGTGCGCGCGCAGCGCGTTGGCAAACTGGTGCGACTGGCGGGTCAGCTCGCCATAGCTGAGGGTGTCGCCGCTGATGGCGTTGATGAAGGCGGTTTTGTCAGGCCAGGCAGCGTTGCGCGCCAGCAGGTCGTGCGCAGCGTTGTAGCGGCGCGGGATGGTGACAAGAGGCGGTTGTGCGCGGTGGTCGGCCTGGCTGAGTTGCATGGGTGTGTCCGGTGATTATTTTTATTTGCTATTGTGTTTATAGCGCACAGCGTAGGTTTAAATTGGGCTGCGGGCCGATTTGATCCTTAAAACCCGTTTTGAAGTGGTTCAGGCGCCTCAAGCGGTTTAATCGGTTTTAGGCCGCCGCGGTGCCCTGCAGCGCATCTGCCAGCCACTGTCTGCACCAGGCGGTGCCTTCTTCTTCGGGCATGGTGCCGGTGCTGGCATCGTGGCAATACACCTCGCCCAGACGTTGCGCGCCCAGGTCGACCAAGCGCTCGTCGAATTTTTTGCCGCCAAAGCAGAAGGTTTGCTGGTAGGTTCGGTCACCCAAAGCGATCACGCCGTATTTGACGTGGCCCAAAAACTGCGGCTGGGCAGCCATGGACTCATACAGCGCTCGGGCGTTGTCTGGCACATCGCCCTGGCCGTAGGTGGATGTGCAGATGAGATATAGCGCATCTTTGGCGTTTTCGGCACTGAAAGCACTGATGTCCAGGCCGTCCATCAATTCGATCTGAATGTCATCGATCAAGTCAGCGCAATCCATCTGAATGGCCTGTGCAACATAGTCAGCGGTGCTGGTCATGGTACCTACCAGTATTTTGAGCTTCATTTTCGAGTCCTCATAAAAAATGCAATAAACTGCTTGACGTCTTCATTTCGTGAAGTATACTGCAATTTATGAACGCCGCCACCAGTATTAACGAGCATGATGCCAAAGCCCCTCAGGCCACCCTGGCTGAGCTGGGTGCCCGCGTGCGCGCCTGGCGAGCACGTCGCGGCATGACGCGCAAGGCGCTCGCGGCTGATTCGGGTTTGAGCGAGCGTTTTCTGGCCGATGTTGAAGGCGGCAAAGGCAATGTGTCCATCAATTCATTAGAAGCTGCGGCCCGGGCTTTCAACATCAGCCTGATTGACCTGTTGCAAGACGCGCCCAGGCCAGCGCTGGCCCGCGCACAGGGCCTGTTGTCGCGTCTTGACGATGCACAGCTTGACCAGGCCTACAGCCTGCTGGGCAGCACCTTTGGCCTGGGTGATGCCCAAGGGCGTGAACAACGCGTTGCACTGATTGGCTTGCGTGGTGCGGGCAAGTCAACCCTGGGTGCGCAACTGGCCACACAGCGCGGCGTGCCATTCATTGAGCTGGACCGGGAAATCGAACGCGAAGCCGGGACCAGCATGAACGAAATTTTGTTGCTGCATGGGCAGGCCGGTTACCGCCGCTACGAGCGGCGTGCTCTTTTGAGGATTGCTGAAGACCACCCCGAAGGCGTGGTGATGACCACCGGCGGCAGCATTGTCAGTGAGCGCGAAACCTTTGACCTGCTGCAAAGCCGGTTTTACTGTGTCTGGCTCAAAGCCAGCCCCGAAGAGCACATGGCCCGTGTGGTGGCGCAAGGCGACATGCGGCCCTTTGATGCCAGCGGCGCCAGCCACGAAGCACTTGACGACTTGCGCCGCATTTTGTCCAGCCGCGAGGCGCTCTATGCCCGGGCTGACGCGGTGGTTGACACAGCCGCCCGCACCGTCAAACAAAGCATGACAGACCTTCAACGAGCCGTTCCCCAATAACTGATCAGGAGACAACATGAACGCGATGACAGAACCCCTTTTGTTCAAACAAACCATTGAAGGCGTCGAGCGAGAGCTGGTCAGCTTTGCCACCCACCCGGCCAAGTACCAGCACTGGACGCTGGACGTGAACGGCGATGTGGCCAAGCTCAAGCTCGACATCAATGAAGACGGCGGCATCAGGCCCGGTTACAAACTCAAACTCAACAGCTACGACCTGGGCGTAGACATTGAACTGCACGATGCCATCAACCGCATCCGCTTTGAACACCCGGCCGTCAAGGTGGTGGTGTTTGAGTCAGGCAAAGAAAAAATCTGGTGCTCGGGCGCCAACATTTACATGCTGGGCTTGTCAACGCATGGCTGGAAGGTGAACTTTTGCAAGTTCACCAACGAAACCCGCAACGGCCTGGAAGACTCGTCCAACCACGATGGCCTGAAAGCCATTGCCTCTGTGACCGGCGCCTGCGCGGGTGGCGGCTACGAGCTGGCCCTGGCCTGCGACCGCATCATCATGGTCGATGACCGCAGCTCCACCGTCAGTCTGCCTGAAGTACCGCTGCTGGGCGTGTTGCCGGGCACTGGCGGCCTGACCCGCGTGACCGACAAGCGCAAGGTGCGCCGCGACTTGGCCGATATTTTCAGCCTCACCTCAGAAGGCGTACGCGCTGACCGCGCCAAAGACTGGAAGCTGATTGACGCACACGCCAAGCCGCAAGCCTTTGGCCAGTTGCTCGCTACTGAAATTGAAGCATTGAAGGCAACATCCACAAGGGCTTCAGGCACCAAAGGCATCGATCTGATAGCCTTGAAACCACTGATTGACGACGCCGGCTACCACTACAGTCTGGTGGATGCACAGGTCGACCGCGCCAGCCGGATTGCCACGCTGACAGTCAAAGCCCCCAGCGCCGCCATTGAGTCCACCCCCGAAACCATTGAGGCCGCCGGTGCCAATTGGTATCCGCTCAAACTGCAACGCGAACTGGACGACGCAATTTTGAACCTGCGCACCAACGAGCTGGAAGTCGGCACCTGGGTCATTCGCACCCAGGGCGATGCGGCCCAGGTCATGAAGATGGACCAAATACTGGCCACGCTCAAAGACCACTGGCTGGTCAAAGAAACCAAAGGCGCGCTGCGCCGCACGCTGGCCCGACTTGACGTGACCAGTCGGTCGCTGATTGCGCTGGTGGATTCCGGTTCTTGCTTTGCCGGCACGTTTTATGAGCTGGCGCTGGCATGCGACCGCATTTACATGCTGGATCTGCCCGACTCACCAGACGCCGCACCGGCTTTGCAACTGAGCCCAGCCAACTTTGGCTGGTTCCCGGCGGTCAACAAGCTGACCCGTCTGCAAACCCGGTTTTATGAAGACGACGCCACCATTGCACAACTGCAAAACCTGGGTGACAGCGCCTTGCGCGCCGACCAGGCGCTGGCCCTTGGCCTGGTCACGCTGACGCCTGACGACATCGACTGGGAAGACGAAATCCGCATCATGCTGGAAGAGCGTGCCAGCATGTCGCCCGACGCGATGACGGGCCTCGAAGCATCGCTGCGCTTTCCTGGAAAAGAGACCATGGAAACACGAATTTTTGGCCGCTTGTCTGCCTGGCAGAACTGGATTTTTATTCGCCCCAATGCGGTGGGCGAAGAGGGCGCTTTGAAGTTGTTTGGCACGGGTAAAAAAGCCAAATTCGACTGGAAGAGGGTGTAACCCCCCGAAGCGCCTTTGGCGCCTCCCCCCAGGGGGCGGCTTCTGTGGCCCGGCAAAGCCGGTTCCACGCCGCCACTTGGTTAGATCATCAAGGTTGTTAATTATTTAAGGAAGAACGACATGAGCAACATCGACCTGCAAGCATTGATCCCCAACAACGTCCACCTCGGTGAAAACCGCCAGCTCCAGCGCGCGCTGGAACACTGGCAACCCGCCTTTTTAAACTGGTGGGAAGAAATGGGCCCGTCCGACTTCAAGGCCAAAGAAGTCTATTTGCGCACCGCTGTGGGTGTTGACGCATCGGGCTGGGCCAGCTATGGCTACACGCCCATGCCAGACTACCGTTGGGGCATCTTTTTGGCTGACAAAGAAGAAGGCCGCAAGATTGGTTTTGGCGACCACATGGGCCAGGACGTGTGGCAAGAAGTGCCGGGCGAATACCGCTCCACCTTCCGCCGCATGATCGTCACCCAAGGCGACACCGAGCCCGCGTCGGTTGAGCAGCAGCGCTTGCTGGGCCACACCGCGCCCAGTTTGTACGACCTGCGCAACCTGTTTCAGGTCAACGTCGAAGAAGGCCGCCATTTGTGGGCCATGGTGTATTTGCTGCACGCGCATTTTGGCCGTGATGGCCGCGAAGAAGCCGAAGAGCTGTTGATGCGCCACAGCGGCGACGCCGACAAGCCGCGTATTTTGGGCACCTTCAACGAGCCGATGGATAACTGGCTGAGCTTTTTCATGTTCACCTACTTCACCGACCGTGACGGCAAGTTCCAGCTCAAGAGCTTTGCCGAAAGCGCCTTTGACCCGCTGGCCCGCACCACCCGCTTCATGCTGACCGAAGAAGCGCACCATATGTTTGTCGGTGAGACAGGCATTGGCCGCGTGATTCGCCGCACGCTGGAGGTGATGAAAGAGCTCGACACGGCAGACACCGCCACGCTGCGCAATGCCGGTGTGATTGACCTGCCGACGGTGCAGAAATTCATGAACTTCTGGTTCACGTCGTCACTCGATCTGTTCGGCTCCGAGTCGTCAAGCAACGCCGCCAACGCCTTTGCCAACGGCATCAAAGGCCGCCCTGACGAAGCCAAGTTTGCCGACCACCTGGAACTCGACACCGAAATGACCATTTGCGTGCCAGACGGCATGGGCGGCATGAAAAACGAGTCGATTTCTACCCGTGTGGGCATGAACGAAACCACCCGCCTCGAATACGTCAAAGACTGCAACGTGGGCCTGACCCGCTGGAACATGGGCATCAAGCGTGCCGGGGTTGATTTTGTGTTCGAGCTGCCATCGACCCGCTTTCGCCGCAACGTCGGCAGCTGGGCCGGCGTGCACACCGACCCCAAAGGCACACCGATCACCGCCGCCGAGTTTGAAGCGAAAAAAGACAACTGGCTGCCCAATGACGCCGACAAGGCATTCGTTCACACCCTCATGCAACGCGTCACCGAGCCCGGCAAGATGGCCGGCTGGATAGCCCCACCCGACCGCGGCATCAATGCCAATCCGGTTGAATACCAGTATGTGAAGTTGTGATCGCAGCGAAAAATTTACGCGCTATAATGCAAAGCTTGTCGGAGTGTGGCGCAGTCTGGTAGCGCACCTGGTTTGGGACCAGGGGGTCCAAGGTTCGAATCCTTGTACTCCGACCAAAAAAACTAAAAAAAGCTCACTTAATGTGGGCTTTTTTTTTGAAGATGCTGCTGAATTTCCGCTATCTTCAGCACCCGTCAGACATATCTGCCCGTAGCTCAGTTGGATAGAGCATCAGCCTTCTAAGCTGAGGGTCGGGGGTTCGATCCCCTCCGGGCAGACCAATAGATCATTTCACACAGTCTCACAAGACCTCAAAACCCGCATGCTTAATGGCTTGGCGGGCTTTTTGCCTGAAGCAAATTCATGGACTGACAAGCCTCTCCGTTGATTTGGCGTTACTTTTGACGGTATCCCGTAGTTCCATCAACTGCGATACCGTCAGGGCGGCTCTATCGCACTGCACGTAACTTGGGCGGAGAGCGCCACTGATTGACCTGCCCCAAGTGCAGCAAGCGTGTAGCAGTGCTTCACGCGCCGGGCCGCCGCCAGCACGATGCATTGGTGCAGGTTAGCTTGCAGGACATGGTGCGCAAGCTGGGTTTGCTGCACAAGTTGCTGGATCGGTAAATCTGTATCGCCAAAACGGTTAGCGGTTGGTCGATAGCCCAGTTGCGTTGGCCGCAGAAGCCTCAATCACCCGCCGCCGCCCGGATCTTCTTCAAGCGGTAAGCCCCCGCCTGCACCGGTGGATGCCGGGGCGGGTTGTCCTCGGACATGCAGGTGGGGATGCATTCGATCGACATGTCCTCGCGCGGGTTGGCGAAGAAGGCGATGGACTGGCGGCGCTCGGTCTTGGCATGCTGCGCGTCGGGATTAACGACGCGGTGCAGGTTGGAGAGCCAATGGTCGTTGGTCCAGCGCATCATCATGTCGCCGATGTTGACGACGAAGGCATCCGGTGGGGCGACGATGTCCAGCCATTGGCCAGCACGGGTCCGCACCTGCAGCCCGCCGCTGGCGTTCTGCGACAAGAGGATGGTGAAGACGCCGAAGTCGGTGTGGGGGCCGCCGCGCAGCTGCCCCGGCAAGGGCGCTGTGTCCTGCGCGGGGTAGTGGTTGACGCGCAGCGTGCAGTTATGGCTTTGCAAGCAGCGTTCGAAGAAATCCAGTGGCAGCTTCAGCGCCCGCGCGAACAGCGTGAACATCCGCCGCGACAGCCCCTCCATCTCAGCGTAATACGCCAGCAGATCGCGGCGCAGCGCAGGCATCTGCGCCGGCCACACATTGGGGGAATAGAAGCCCTGCGCCGACGGATCCACGTCATTGGGCAGCTCCTGCGGCCCCATGCCGAAGCCCTCCTTCAGGTCCACCGGCGGCGCCTCGCCCATCGTACGACCCAGCACCGACTGACCGATTGGCACGTAGCCGCGCGGCGAGCCCTTGGCGGTCGATGCGATGGCAGTCTTCTGCGGCATGGAGAGGTCGAAAAAAGCGCGGGCGCTGCGGTCCGCCGCCTGCACCAGCTCGCGCGGCACGCCATGGTTGACGATGATGAAGAAGCCGATGCGCACCAGCGCCTCGTCCACCTGGCGGGCCAGGGCGTCGGCCGCCTCCGGGCCGGCTTCCAGCAGCGCCAGGTCGATGATGGGCACGCCTTCGGCCACGGGAGCCTGCTGGGCGGCCGGGGCCTGCATCACTTCGCCTCGTCTTTGTCGGAGATGTTGCCGGCCTTCATCACCTTCTCCCATTTCTCCAGGTCCACGTCGATGAACTTGCTAAAGCTCTCCGGCGTGGTGATGATGGACTCGGCGCCCATGTCAGCGAAGCGTGCCTTCACCGCCGGCAGCCGCAGCGCGGCCACGATGGCTTCATTGAGCTTCTTCACGATATCCGGCGGCGTGCCGGCCGGCGCCATCACGCCCAGCCAGCCGCTGACCTCCACGCCGACCAGCCCGCCTTCGCCGACCGTGGGCACGTTGGGCGTGCCCTCGTAGCGTGCCTCGCTGCCGACCGCATAGGCCTTGAGCTTGCCGGACTGGACATGCTGGATGACCGAGCTGAGCTCGCTGAACATCACGTCTACCCGCCCGGCCAGCAGCTCGTTGACGCCGTCGGCATTGCCCTTGAAAGGGATGTCGATGAACTTGATGCCGGCGCGCTGGGCGAACAGCTCGCCCGCCAGGTGGCCGGAGGAACCGCGGCCGAACGATGCATAGGTGATCTGCCCCGGGTTGCGCTTGCCCCAGGCAACCAGTTCGGCCACGTTGTTGTAGGGCAGGCCCAGGCGCCCCACCAGCATGCGCTGGTTGTGCACGGCCAGGGCCACCGGGACAAAGTCTTTCTTCAGGCTGTAGTTGAGCTTGGTGAAGTAGGACGCAGCGATGGTCTGCCCGGCCGAGGCCATGACGATGGTGTAGCCGTCCGCCGGCGCCCGGGCGGCCAGCTCCATGCCGATGTTGCCGGACGCGCCACCGCGGTTTTCCACGATGACGCTGGTGCCCAGCGTCTGGCCGATCTGCTGGGCCAGCACGCGTGCGGTCACGTCGGTGGCGCCGCCGGGCGTGTAGGGAACGATGAAGCGGATCGGCCGATCCGGCCATGCGGCATGTGCCAACAAAGGCGCGGCCAGCGCGGCGGCGACCAGCAGCCGGCGCAGGGGATTCTGGAGTGTGGATGTCATGTCTGCCTCTTTGTGAAAATAGGGGGGATTATTTTTGGGCGCCGTTCGCTAGGCTGCACAAAGGATGACTTCTTCACTGTAGCGAAAACCCTCCGTCCACGATCAGCACCTGGCCGGTCATCATCGCGGCGTGGTCGGACAGGAGAAAGCCAACCGGCCCGGCGATGTCTTCCGGCTCGGCGATGCGCTTCATCGGAATCATTTCCATCCGCTTGGCGGCGTATTCGGGATTGGCGAACAGCTCGGCAGTAAGCGCAGAAGAAACGACGCCCGGCGCGACTGCATTGACCCGCACCTTGGGCGCCCATTCCACGGCCAGCACCCGGCTCAGGTGCGACACGGCTGCCTTGGAAGCGCCGTAAGCAACACCAGTGCGCGCGGCAATGGTGCCCACCACACTGGAGATGTTGACGATGCTGCCGCCGTGCTCGCGCAGTGCCGGCCCGAAAGCCTGGCAGCTGCGGAACACGCCCGAGAAGTTGACGTCCACCACGCGCGCCCATTCCTCCTCGGTGTAGTCCTCGAACTTGCGCCGGATCTGGAAGCCGTGGCAGTTGACCAGGCCATCGATCGACCCGCCCTCGCGTTTGATCTCGGCCCGCGCCGCATCCAGCGTCTCGCGCCGGGTCACGTCGGCCTGCACGAAGCGGGTTCCCGCCACTTGCTGCGCGGGCTGCGTCAGGTCCAGCACGAACACCCGCGCGCCCAGGGCCACCAGGTGGCGGGCGATGGCCGCCCCGATGGCGCCCGCGCCGCCGGTGACCGCAATGCGCCTGCCGGTGAGCATGCCGCGCGCCTGGATGCGCGCGTTCTGGTCCTTGTCCGTGTCCTGCATCTGCTGGTGCTTACTTGGAGAGGGACTGCAGCACTTCGTCGGTCGTGCGGCTGCGCCCCATGCGCGGGAAGGTAACCTTTTGCGTGATCGCATGCGCTTCTGCCGAGGGGCTGGCCATGGCGTCGGTGACGAACACCTGGTCGAAGCCGCGCTCGAACGCGTCGCGCGCCGTCGACTCCACGCCCACGTTGGTGGAGATGCCGGCCAGCACGATGGTCTTGATGCCGCGGCGGCGCAGCTGCAGCTCCAGGTCGGTGCCGTAGAAGGCGCCCCATTGGCGCTTCATGATCTTGATGTCGCTGTCCTGCGGCTCCAGCTCGGCGACCACGCTCGACCAGTTGTCGGGCTTGGCGCCGCCTGCGGGCGCCGGCGGCGTGTCCAAAGTAGGGGCCAGGCCGTCCTTGCCGTCGGCCGAGGTGCCCACGGTAACCAGCACCACCGGCATCTTGGCAGCACGGAAGGCCTGCGCCAGCTTCTTGCCGCGGGCGACGACCTCCTGGCTGGACTGGGGCTGCACGGTCATGGAGACGATGCCGTATTGCAGGTCGATGAGGACCAGCGCGGTGGACTTGGGGTCGAGGTTGAGAGCGGGTGTGGTCATGTGTTTTCTGTGGAGTTGATGGTTGGGTTGATGAAAATTGATTTGAACGACAGGTAGATTCTCGCGTTGGTTTGAGCGGGACCTTATGCGCAGGCCGGCGCGGTTTCCAGCAGGTCGCGCAGCACGCTTTTCGGCAGGCCGCCCGCCGCCATGAGATGGCGCTCGGCGGCGGTGCGAACTTCCGGTTGAACCTCGAAGCGGATCACAGTGCCGTCGCTGGCGGTGGCGATGACGCGCACCGGCCGGCCCTGCGCCACGCCAGCCTCCACGCCCTCGAAAGCGAACAGCTCCGATCCATCCAGCCCGAGCTGGCGCCAGCCCTCGCCTTCGCGAAAGCGCAGCGGCAGCACGCCCATGCCGATCAGGTTGGCCCGGTGGATGCGCTCGAACGATTCGGCGATGACGGCCTTCACGCCCAGCAGCGCCGAGCCCTTGGCCGCCCAGTCGCGGCTGCTGCCCGTGCCGTATTCCTTGCCGCCCAGCACGATGACGGGAATGCCGTCGCGCTGGTAGGCCTGCGCCGCCTCGTACACGGTGGTCAGCGCGCGGTCGGGGAAGTGCAGCGTCCAGCCGCCCTCGCGGTCGGGCGTGAGCGCATTGCGCAGCCGCACGTTGGCAAAGGTGCCGCGCACCATCACTTCGAAGTTGCCGCGCCGACCGACAAAGGTATTGAAATTGCGCGGCGCCACGCCGGCCTGCACCAGGTACTGGCCGGCCGGTGTGTCCACCGGAATTTCGCTGCTGGGTGAAATGTGGTCGGTGGTCAGGGAGTCGCCGAAGGCGCAGAGCACGCGGGTGCTGCGCAGCGCCTGCGCCATTTCGGCAATGCCGTCGGCTTCGCCGATGCCGCCGACGAAAAACGGCGGCTCGCGCAAATACAAGGACTGCGTATTCCACGCGTAGCGCGGGCCGGTCGCAGCGCTGCTGTTCCACTCTTGCTCCTGCATGTCGCCAGCACCTGTAGCGGATCCGATGAAGGTCCCTGGTTCACTAACGCGCGTCACCAAGGCCTGCACCTCGTCAGCTCCAGGCAGCAGCTCATGCCAGAACACCGGCCGGCCTTGCAGGTCCTGGCCCAGAGGCTCATTGGCCAGGTCGATGTCGATCCGACCAGCCAGCGCGTAGGCCACCACCAGCGGCGGCGCGCCGATGTAATTGGCGCGCACCAGCTTGTGGATGCGGCCGGGAAAGTTCCGGTTGCCAGACAGCACCGCGGCAGCGACCAGCTGGCGCTGCTCGATCTCGCGGACGACGGCTTCGGCCAGCGGGCCGGACTTGCCGCCGCAGGTGGTGCAGCCGAAACCAATCAGGTGAAACCCAAGCGCCTCCAGCGGCGCCATCAGGCCGGTCCCCGCCAGGTAGCGCACGACCGACGGTGAGCCCGGGGCGAGCGAGGTCTTCACCCACGCCGGCGGACGCAGCCCTCGCGCGACCGCGTTGCGCGCCACCAGTCCTGCGGCGAGCATGACCTGCGGATTTGAAGTGTTGGTGCAGGAAGTGATGGCGGCGATCACCACCGCGCCCTGCGGCATCGCGCCGCTCGCATCCGACGCCGGCTTGGAATCGCCAAAGCCTCCCGCAGACATGGGCGCCTGCATGCGGCGCCGAAAATCTCCGGCCACCGCGCCCAGCCCCATGCGGTCCTGCGGGCGCTGCGGGCCGGCCAGGCTGGGCTCGGCTTGGCCGATGTCGATTTCGATCACGCGGCTGTAGTCGGGCGGCGTGCTGTCGTCCAGCGCGCGGAACAGACCCAGCTTGCGGCAATAGGCTTCTACAAGCGCCAGCTGCGCCTGGCTCCTGCCGGTCTCGCGCAGGTAATCCAGCGTGCGGCTGTCCACGGCGAAGTAGCCGCAGGTCGCGCCGTATTCCGGCGCCATGTTGGCCATCGTCGCCCGCTCCGGCACGGTCAGGGCCTGCGCGGCGGGACCGAAGAATTCCACCGCGCAGTTGCTGACCTGCGCGCGCCGCAGCCGCTCGGTCACCAGCAGCGCGACGTCGGTGGTCCAGACCGCAGGCGATGCAGCGCCGACCAGCCGGACGCCGACCACCTCGGGCAGCGGAAAGGTGTAGGCATGGCCCAGCAGCGCGGCCTCCGCATCGATGCCACCCACGCCCCAGCCCAGCACGCCCATGCCATTGACCATGGGCGTGTGCGAGTCGCCGCCGATGACGAAATCCGGGAACGCCCAGTCCACACCCTCATGCGCGGCGCTGGCCACCACCGTGGCGATGCGCTCCAGGTTGACCTGGTGGATGATGCCGCTGCCGGGCGGATAGACCGTGAGCCCGCTGAAGGCTTGCTGGGCCCAGCCGATGAAGGCGTAGCGCTCGGCATTGCGCTCCAGCTCGCGGCGCATATTGGTCTTCATCGCATCGGCGCTGCCCCAGGCATCGACCTGCAGCGAATGGTCGACCACCAAGTCCACCGGCACCCGCGTGTCCACCCGTGCGGGATCGCCGCCGGCGCGGGCCAGCGCGTCGCGCAGGGCTGCCAGGTCCTGCAGCACCGGCAGGCCGCTGGAGTCCGGCAGGATCACCCGCGCCACGTAGAGCGGCAGGTCCGCGCCCACGTTCGCCGGCGCATCGACCAGCAGTTCGATCTCTTCATCGGCCACCGCGCGGCCCAGCATGCGCGAACGCAGCAGGTTCTCCAACAGGATGCGGATGACGTATGGCATCCGCTCCAGGTCGCCCCCGCGTTCCGCGACGCTGCGGCGCAGGTCCACCACGCGCCATTGCCGGCCGGCGACGGCCAGGCTGGTATGGAAGGGACGGATAGGGGATGGTGCGGGAGGAGTCAAGACGGCAAAGTGTCAACAGTTGGGCCGCAAGAGCACTGCCGCGGCTGAGCTCAGTTTAGCGCGAAGAAGTTGTTTTTTATTGGTAATCAGGGAAAACCCTGAAATTCCGCTCAGCGTAGCAGTTTCCGCGCAAACCCAAAGTGTTGACATTTGGCAGGTGCTTCACTAAAGTCCAGCTCATGTCTGCCGCGCTCTATTCCCCGCAAAAAGCGAAGTCCCCACCGCTGGCGGACGCCATCCTGGGCGAGTTGCTGCAGCGCATTTACGACGGGCGCCTGGCGCAGGGCGATCCGATCAACGAGGCCGTGATTGCCGAAGAGTTCGGCGTCAGCCGCGGCCCGGTGCGTGAAGCCGTGCGCCGGCTGCAGGGCATCCAGCTGATCACCCGCGAGCCCTACCTGAAGGCGCGCGTGGTCACGCTGACGCAGGAGGGCGCGCGCGAGCTGTTCGAGATGCGCATGGCGCTGGAAGGCGTCGCCTGCCGGCTGGCCGCGCAGCGGATGACGGAGGACGAGATCAATGACCTGCTGCGCGAGCTGGAGCAGGACCGGCAGCGCACGCTGGCGGGCAAGAGCGCCAAGAGCACGACCAAGGCATTCGACTTCCACGAGCGCATCGTCCGCGGCAGCCGCAACTCCCGCATCGTCGATGCGCTGTGCGGCGATATGTACCACCTGCTGCGCATGTACCGTCGCCGCTCCTCGGCCGTGCCGGAGCGCAAAAGCCAGGCCTACGCCGAACACTGGCAGATCGTGCGGGCGCTGCGCGCGCGCGACGGCGAGCTGGCCGAATCGCTGATGCGGGCCCACGTGCTGCGGGCCGACGAGCACCTTTTCACCAGCCTGCCGCTCATCGCCAGCGACACGGCGGCACAGCGCCGGGCCTGAGCTTTTGGCCGGCATTCTTTCCACACCACTTCCTATTCCATGACCGACAACGCAAGAAAATTCCGGGCGCTGCTGCAAAGCGGCGAATTCATCGTCGCACCCGGCGTCTACGACGGCTACAGCGTGCGCCTGGTCGAGGCCGCCGGCTTCAAGACCGCGGCCACCAGCGGCGCCGCCCTGTCCAACGCGTTGCTGGGTGTGCCCGATGCGGGCGTGATGGGCCTGACCGAGAACGTCAACCATTGCCGGCACATTGCCCGCTCGGTCTTGATACCGGTCACGGCCGACGCCGACACCGGCTACGGCAATCCGATGAACGTGCACTACACGGTGCAGATGTTCGAAGAGGCCGGCATTGCCGGCGTGAACATCGAGGACCAGGAAAGCCCCAAGCGCTGCGGCCACATGCCCGGCAAGGAGGTGATCTCCTGCGACGAGATGGTCAAGAAGGTCGAGGCGGCCTGCATGGCCCGGCGCGACGACGCCTTTGTCATCATTGCCCGCACCGACGCGATCGCGGTGGAAGGCATCGAGGGCGCTTGCCGGCGCGCGCGCGCCTATGCGGCCGCCGGTGCCGACATGATCTTTGCCGACGCCATCCGCTCCGAGCAGGACATCGCCGCCCTGGTGGAGGCCGCGGGCGTGCCGGTCACCATCAACATGGGCTTTGGCATCCGCTCGCGCCCGACCACACCGCTGTTCCCCATCAACCGATTGAAGGCGCTGGGCGTGCGCCGCATCAGCCTGCCGCGCATGCTGCCGGCCGCCGCCATCTACGGCATGCGGCAGGCGCTGCAGCTGATGCAGGGCGTGGTGGCAAGTGGCGAGCCGATCGACCGGCCCGACCTGCTGGCCTCGATCGAGGATGTGATGGACCTGATGGGCTACGAGGAGATGCGCGAGCGCGAAGCCAAGCTGATGCGCTTCGGCGACCGCGCCCTCGTCGGTACGGCGGCAGCGGGGGAGGCGGGGCGATGAAGCGGCTGCTCGACCGCGTCGCCATCATCACCGGCGCCTCCGGCGGCTTGGGCCGTGCGACGGCGCTCCGGTTCGCACAGGAAGGCGCGCGCCTGTGCCTGGCCGACCGTGTGCCCGCCGGCGAAATTCTGGAGCTGGTGCGCGCCGAAGGCGCATCGGCCATCGAGGTCGAGACCGACGTGACAGTGGCCGGTTCCGTGCAAGCGATGGTGGAGCGCACGCTGGCAGAGTTCGGCAAGGTGGACGTCCTGGTGAACATCGCCGGCGTCAGCTCGCACGGCGCCTCTGACGACGTGGATGAGGCGGAATGGGACCGTGTGCTGCGCGGCAACCTGACCAGCGTGTTCCTCTGCTGCAAGGCGGTATTGCCCGCCATGCGCGAGCGCGGCTACGGCCGCATCGTCAACATGAGCTCCATCCTCGGCAAGAACGGCGGCAACCCGCGGCCCTGGATCGATCCGCAAGAGCAAAAGCGCGCCGGCAATCTGGCCTATGGCGCCTCCAAGGCCGGCGTCCATGCGCTGACCTATTTTCTGGCCAAGGAAAACGCGCACCACGGAATCACGGTGAACGCCGTCGCGCCGGGGCCCATCGCCACCCACATGACGCGCAACTTTCCGCAGACGCTCAAGAACCTTATTCCGGTGGGCCGCATGGGACAGCCGGAAGACGTGGCCGATGCGGTAGCATTTTTGGCGGGAGACAGCGCGGGCTTCATCACCGGCGAGGTGATGGACGTCAACGGCGGCGCGTGGACAGACTAGCAGCAACGCCCAGGCACAAGTGGCACACAAGCAAACCAACGAAAAACCGAACAGGAGACAAGACAAGATGCAAGCACAGCAAACCGCCTATGACGTGATCGTCATAGGCTCCGGCGTTGCAGGACTTTCGGCCGCGGTGTCGGCACAGGAAAACGGCGCAAAGGTCTGCCTGGTGGACCGGGCATCGGCCGCAGAGGCGGGCGGCAACACCCGCCACACCGGCGCCTACATCCGGATGAAGTCGGTGGACCAGGTGTCAGACGATTTCGAGGAGCACTTCGCAGCCAATGCCGGCGGCTACCTTGATCCGTTGATGATGGCCGACGTGGCGCGCGATCAACCGAGCTGGCCGCCGCTCTTGAAGGCGCTGAGCTTCGTCGATCCCAACGTGGTCGCGACGCTTGCCAGCGAATCACCGCCAACACTGGCATGGCTGCAAGGCCATGGCGTGCAGTTCTTTCCGCTGGACGTGCCATTCCCCACCTCGGCCCAGCCGCGCATCGTGCCCAGCGGCGGCGGACTGGCGCTGGTGGAGTCGCTCACCAAGGTGCTGACGCAGAAGGGCGGCACGGTGCTCTACGAAACCGCCGCCATGTCGCTGCTGCAGGATGACCAGGGCCGCGTCAGCGGCGTGCGGTCGCAGGGCCGCGGCCACCGCCGCATCGACCTGCAGGCCCGTGCGGTGGTGATCGCCAGCGGCGGCTTCCAGGGCAATGCGGAGATGCTGACCCGCTACATCGGCCCGCGCGCGCTGCACCTGCGCGCCATGTCGGTCGGCGGCCGCTACAACAAGGGCGAAGGCATCCGCATGGCGCTGGACATAGGGGCAGCGCCATGCGGCGACTTTGGCAGCTACCATGCCTCGCCCTTCGACCCGCGCTCGCGCCGGGCCGGCGCCTCGATCTACATCTACCCGTATGGCGTGCTGGTCAACAAGGAAGGCCTGCGCTTCGTCGATGAGGGTCCCGGCGAAACCGACGAGACCTACGAGAGCGTGACGCGCCGGATCTTCGCGCAGACCGACGGCATCGCCTGGAGCATCCTGGACGGCAAGACCGACGACCTGCCCAACCAGGCGGTGACGGTCAAGAGCGAGCAGCCGGCGATAGAGGCCGATTCACTGGCGCAGTTGGCGGGCAAGCTCGGCATCCCGGCCGACATGCTGGAGCGCACCGTCGGCGATTACAACGCGGCCTGCGTGGATGGCCAGTTCGACCCGCGGCGGGTGGACGGCCTGGCCACGCGCGGCCTGAACCCGCCGAAGTCGAACTGGGCGCGACCGCTGAACACGGCGCCGTTCAAGGCCTATCCCATCGTCTCGTCCATTGTTTTCACCTTCGGCGGACTGAAGACCGATTCGCTGGCGCGGGTGCTGAACCTGGAAGGCGACCCGATCCCCGGCCTCTACGCCGCGGGCGAGGCGCAGGGTCTGTACTACGGCAACTACACCGGCGCGACATCGGTGCTCAAGGGTGCCGTGTTCGGGCGCATCGCCGGACGCGACGCGGCCCGCGCGATCGCATGACCTATCTACAAACCACGAAGGAGACAACGATGAAGCAGAACCAATCGAATCGCCTGGCGGCGCTGGCCCGCGCGCTGGGATTTGCGGCGCTGGCTGCCGCCGCGCTCGCGCAGCCGGCCGCGCATGCGGCGGACGACTTTCCAAGCAAGCCCTTGCGCATGGTGGTGCCCTTCTCGCCTGGCGGCTCCACCGACGTGATTGCGCGCCTGGTCGCGCGGGAGATGTCCAAGCAGCTGGGCCAGACCGTAGTTGTGGAGAACAAGGACGGCGCCTCGGGCGCGATCGCCACCGACTTCGTCGCCAAGGCCGCACCGGACGGCTACACCATGTGCTACTGCACGACCGGCTCGATAGCGATCCTGCCGCTGATCGATGCCAAGCTGAGCTACAAGCCCGAGCGGGACTTGTCGGCTGTGACGCATGCGGTCAACCAGCCCTTCGTCGTGGTGGTGCGCAGCAACCTCGGCGTGGACACTTTGAAGGACCTGGTCGCCATGAGCAAGAGCGGGCGCAACCTCAGCTTCGGCTCGCCCGGAACGGCAACACCCAGCCACCTGACCGGCGAGCTGCTCAACCTGGCGACTGGCATGGACATGCGCCACGTGCCCTACCGCGGCGATACGCCCGCGGTGCAGGACATGCTGGGCGGCCACATCGACGCCATGATGCTGTCGGCCATCAGCGTCAAGCCGTTGGTGGAGTCGGGCAAGGTCAAGGCGCTGGCAGTCTCCAGCACCACGCGCCTGAAGACGTTGCCCGAGCTGCCCACCATCGCCGAGCTCGGCTATGCCGGCTTCCAGACCAACAACCTGCAGGCCATTTTTGTGCCCGCTGGCACGCCGCCGGACGTGATCGCCAAGCTCAATGCGGCGGCGGTGGCCGGGCTGCGCACGGCTGAAGCGGTGGAGAAGATCGGCGGACAGGGCCTCATCATCGTCGCTGATTCGCCGGCGTCCGCCACCCGCAGCATGCGGGAAGAGTCGGCGCGCTGGGCCCCGGTGGTCAACAAGCTCGACCTGAAACGCTGAAGATGGCCGACGCGCTGTCCATCCACGCCTCCTCGCTGGATGCGGAGGGCTGCTACAAGCTGCTCAGCGGCGTGGTGGTGCCGCGGCCCATCGCCTGGATCACCACGCAGTCCGAAGCGGGGCTGGTCAACCTGGCGCCCTTTAGCTGCTACACCTACGTCTGCAGCAAGCCGCCGATGGTCGGCATCAACATCGGCCGACGCGCAGGGCAGCGCAAGGACACCAGCCGCAACATCGTTGCGTGCGGCGAGTTCGTCGTGAACGTCGGCGACGAGACCATGGTGGAAAACGTCCACCGCAGCGCCGACGAATACCCGCCGGAAGTCAGCGAAACGCAGCTGCTGGGGCTGGAGCTTGCGCCCAGCGAACTGATCGCCACGCCCCGCCTGGCCGCGGTGCCGGTGGCCATGGAATGCAGACTGCACAGCGTTCAGGAATTCGGCGAAACCCGGGCGGAGTTCATCGTCGGCGAAGTGCTGGTGTTTCATTTTCGCGATGGCATCTACAAGGGCGGCAAGGTAGATACGGCCGCGCTGCGTCCGCTGGCCCGGCTGGGCGGGCCCAATTACGCGGGCCTCGGGCCAATGGTGACCATGGCGGCCGTTTCTCGAACGCCGCAGATGGTGACCGTGACAGATAGCGGTTGAAGGACGGCCAGGACTGCGGCGCGCATCAGATGCACGCACAGCATCAGGTCGTCATTCTTTCTATAACGCCATTTTTTATGGCGATCTATGCATTAGCGATGCACACCCCAACACTCAGATACGGGGGCCGGTAATCAAAACGCTGAAAGCACATCTTGGGTCGTTCGGATCAGACCGATGCGCGGGAAGACAAATTTCACTGTGCCGGCGTGGGCTTCTGCGGATGGGCTGGCCATGGCGTCCTCCACCAGCACCTGGTCGTAGCCGCGCTCAAAGGCATCGCGGGCGGTGGACTCGACACCCACATGGGTAGAAATACCGGCCAGCACAATGGTTTTGATGCCTCGGCGGCGCAACTGCAAATCAAGCTCGGTGCCGTAGAAGGCGCCCCACTGGCGCTTCGTGATTTGCACGTCTGTGGCGTGCGGGCCCAGCTCGGGCACAACCGTCGACCAGTTGTCGGGTCGGGTTGTGGCGGGTGGCGCAACGCCATCGACTTTCGGTGAAAGCGCGTCTTTGCCATCGGGCAGATTGCCTACCGTCACAAGCACGACCGGCGCGCCGGCCTTGCGGAATGCGTCTGCCATTTGGGAAGCCCGGGCAACCACTTCAGAGCTTGGGCGCGGATGAACGTTCATGGCCACGATACCGTGCTGAAGGTCGATCAGCACAAGGGCGGTGGTGGCGGGGTTGATGGCGAGGGCAGGCGTTGTCATGTTTTCTTCCTTGGGAACAGTGGGTTGAGATGTAGCGCTGGCAAGCAGGGAAATTTGAGTTGCTGCGGCATGACCTTCACTGGTCGCCGCGAGCGTATCGCGGGCTATTTTGCAGTCTCCCACAAGCCTCACGTCAATGCCGGCAATTCGTAGCGGGTGCTGCAAGGCGATTTCAGGTGCACGTGGCGAGGCATAGGCAAAAAATGCGAGGTTGTCAATGCTATGAACCGGGCCGCCGAAGACGCTGACGTATTCCAGGCGGGCTTCGTCCTCGACACTCGGGCCCCATTGCGGCTGTACCAGAGTGATGACTTCTATGCCCCGCTCGTGAAAGCGACGCAAAATACGCTGGCGCGCCACCAGCACGACTTCTTCGGCAATGGTTTCGCGGGGAGACAGGATAACCACGCGATCAAAAATGTCGCGTAGCCGCTCGGCCGCAACATAGGTGCCATCGGTCTGGTCCAAATCGAAGATCACTGCTGCACCGCGCTGGCGCTGTGTGATGCCCTGCAAGCCCTGCATGGCCGTGCGCAGGTCCGAGATGGTGTCCGTGCCTCGCAAACTGGCGGGCAGGTCTGCCGGCCAGGTCATGACGGCGCCGGTTGCCAGAATCACGTGGTCAGGCTTTTGCGCGATGATGTCCTGCGCAGTAGCAAGATGACCGAGGAAGAAGCGGACACCAGCCTTTTGGGCTTCAACAAACTGGTAGTCATAAATGCTCGAGAGCGACTCCCCCAGCGGCATGCTGGCTTGCAGGCGCGTTTTGCCGCCCACCTCATCTGAGCTGCCAAAGACAACAACGTCATTGCCGCGCTGAGCCGCAACCATCGCCGCTTCGAGTCCTGCAACGCCAGCCCCGACCACAACCACCTTGCGGCTTTGTTCGGATCGCGGTAGCGCCTCCAATTCATCCGGATTTGAAAGGCGCGGATTGTTGTCGCAGGCCAGTGTTCGATTGGAGTTGATGGCCTTCCAGCAGGTGTTGCACGAAACGCAGTAGCGAATGTCCCGGGCGCGGCCGCGGGCGGCTTTGATGGGCCAGGCGGCGTCGGTGATCAGTGCCCGCCCCAAGCCCACCAACTCAGCATCGCCCCGCTGCAAAATGGCTTCGGCCTCCGCCGGGTCAGTGATGCGGCCCAAAGCCATCACAGGCACGCCCGGTGTGGCAGTGCGCAATTGCCGGATCAGCGGCATATAGGTCAGGCGCGGCGTGCTGTCGTCTGGCAGGTGCATCTCCAGTGTGCGGTGGTGCGTACCCTGGGCATACGTCAGGTAATCCACTTTCACCTGAGCCACGACGTGAGCCGCAATTTCTCCGGCGCGCTCAGGCGTGATGCTGCCCGCGATGCCGTCGTCGCCCGGCAGCTTCACGCCGACGATGAAGCCGCCGCCGCAGGCCGCGCGAATGGCCCGGCACACTTCCACCAGCAGCTTCGCCCGGCCGGACAGATCGCCGCCCCAGGCGTCTTCGCGCTGATTGGAGCGCAGCGACAGAAACTGATGAAAAAGGTGGCCATGCCCGGCCGAGATTTCGATCCCCGAGAAACCACAGCGTTGCATGCGGGCGCTGGACGCAGCTGCCAGATCAATGAACCGCATGATCTCATCATGACTCATGGGGTGCGGTACGGTGTAGCTCAGGTCGTCGGGCAAAGGTGAGGCGCCTACAGCGTTATAGGTCCGCCCTGGTACGTGACGCCCACGCCCACTGTCCTGGATCTGGCCCAGCAGAAGGCAGCCTTCGGATTCAACGCCATCGGCAAGGCGTTTCAGGTCACCCTCCATGCGGTCATTCCAGGCGACGATGCGTTCGTTACTCTGGTGTGGCGCTATGCCCAGTGGGTCTGTGACGATCATGCCGGCGCCACCCCGTGCCCGGTTGACAAAATATTGCCAGTAGGACGTGTGCATTCCTTTCTCCGCCCCGAAGCGAGGCGAGATCGATGCATGCGCGATGCGGTTCTTCAGCGTGCGCCCGGCCAGCGTGAAAGATGAAAAAAGTTGCGGGTAAACCTCGTTGCCTGGCATGTGTTCAGGCTTCAGTTGTCAAGGGCGATTTTGTTGGATTTGATCAGGTTAGACCGTTTGATGGTCTCACTGGCAATGTAGCGGTCAAAGTCTGCCTTGCCCATGGACAAAACGCGGCCGCCCAAGACGCCCATGCGCTTTTTGAAATCGGCCTCCTGGGTGGCCTTGACAAAACCGCGCGTCAGGGCCGCGACGATCTCGGGCGGTGTTTTGGACGATGCAAATACGCCAAACCAGCCTTCTGACTCATAGCCGGGAAGGCCGCTTTCGGCAACGGTGGGTACGTTGGGCAGAAGTTCCAGCCGCTCTTTGCCGGTCGTCGCAATGGCCTTGAGTCGACCACTTTGCAGGAACGGCATGGCCGTGTTGATATCACCCGTGATGAATTGCACCTGTCCACCCACAACGTCGGTAAAGGCCGGAACCGCACCCTTGTAAGGCACGTGCTGCATGTCCAGGCCAGCCTGTGACTTGATCAACTCACTGGCGAAATGGGGTGGTCCACCAGCACCCGAGGACGCAAAATTGATCTTGCCCGGATTGGCCTTTGCTGCGGCTATCAGCTCGCGGATCGTGTTGGGTGCGAAGGCAGGATTGGCCACCACCACATAGGGAATGGCCACCACAGGAGCCACCGGAACCAGGTCGCGCATGGGTACGAATGGCATTTTTTCCTGAATCGGGTCGACGGCCACATTGTTGGACCCGGCCAGAACGACGGTGTATCCGTCTGCAGCGGCATTGATCGTCGCAATGACCCCCAGATTGCCGGCTGCCCCGGGCTTGTTTTCCACCACGACTTGTTGCCCCAGTGCCTTGGACGCCTCAATGGCGAGTTGACGGCCGATCGTGTCGGTTGCACCGCCCGGAGGGTACGGCACGATCAACTTGATGGGCGCTGCCGGGAATGGATCGGCAGCCGTTGAAAGCCCGAGCGTCATGGCTGAAGCGGTCGCAACAATCGCCCGCAGGATGAACCTGCGGCGAACCCGCGAACGGCCTTTGTTGAGGTTGGACGGGGCAATGCTGAATTTCTTCATGGCGTCTCCGGTGCAGATATGTTGATCATCAAACCGCTGCTTTTGGGAGCCTATCCTAGCTTCACGATGGATTTTGTGTCAACTAAAACTTTGGATTGTTGACAATGTTGGGTTCGGCGAAACAAAATGAGGCCTGAAGCAACCAAAGGAAACACCCCATGACAGGTCCAAGCAACAACCATTCACTGAACCGCGCCATGCGACAGGCTTTGCAGCCTGGTGCCGGCATCATCATGCCGGGCGCTGGTAATGCATTGGCGGCCCGGGTGATTGAGGTCACCGGGCATTCAATGCTGATGGTCAGCGGTGCGGCGGTGGCAAACAGCTATCTGGGCGTGCCCGATATTGGCCTGGTCTCGCTTTCCGAACTGGCAGGCCATGTGGGGGCGATCCGCGACGCCGTCAGCATTCCTTTGCTGGTTGACGGCGACACCGGCTTTGGCAACGCCATCAGTGTGGTGCACACGGTGCGCGTGCTTGAAAGGGCCGGAGCCAACGCCATCATGCTTGAGGATCAGACGTTCCCCAAGCGCTGCGGGCATTTCGAAGGCAAGGACATCATCAGCAAAGACGAGATGGTGCAAAAGATCAAGGCCGCTGTCGACACCAGGCTTGACGGCGACATGATGATTCTGGCCCGTACCGACTCGCGCGCGGTTGAAGGCCTGCAGGGTGCGCTTGACCGTGCCCGTGCCTACCAGGAGGCGGGTGCCGACTTTTTGTTCATTGAGGCGCCTTTGAATGTTGAAGAACTGGCTGCCATCCCTCGGGAGGTGCCGGGCATCCATATCTGCAACCTTGTGGTGGGTGGCAAGACGCCGCTGCTGCATCGCGACGAGCTCGCCAAAATGGGATTTGCAGCCATCGTTTATGCGAACGTTGCCCTGCAGGCCGCGCTTCAGGCCATGGAGAAGTCGCTGAAACACCTGCATGACAACGGCTCCATTGCCGGCATGGAAGACCAACTCATGATGTTCAAGGAGCGCCAGCAGATGGTGGACGCCGCGCACTACAACCACTTGGCCGACAAATACGGCGCACGGGCAGTCTGACCATGGCAACCCCCGAAACTTTTTTCGACAAGGTCTGGCGCGACCATCAGATCACCATGCTGGGCGATGATTTGGCCTTGATGCAGATTGACCGCTTGGTGCTGCACGAACTCAGTGGCAGCCAGGCGGTGAGGGCGTTGGCCGAAGGTGGGCATCAGCCCGATAGTCGTGGCCAGGTGTTCACGGTCATCGAGCATCTGATCTCAACACGGCCAGACCGCGGGCCGACCGATTCGGTGTCGGTCAGCGGGCCCGCCATGATTCAGGGGACTCGCGAGGCCTCGCTCAAGTACGGATTTCACTTTATAGACTACGACGATGAGCGGCAGGGCATCGCCCACGTGGTCGCGCCCGAACTCGCCATTGCGCTGCCCGGCACCACGCTGGTCTGTTGTGACAGCCACACCTGTACGGTCGGGGGCGTTGGCGCTCTGGCCTGGGGCATCGGTGCAAGCGAAGCAGAACACGTGCTGGCCACGCAGACGCTGGCCCAGACCAAACCCAAGACCATGCGTGTTTCATTTGAAGGCCAGCTGCCGCGTGGCGTGTATGCCAAGGACCTCATCCTTGCATTGATCGGGCAGATTGGTGCCAATGGCGGCATTGGGTATGCCGTTGAGTTTGCCGGCCCGGTGATTGCCGCGCTACCGATCGAGGGGCGCCTGACCCTTTGCAATATGGCGGTTGAGTTCTCTGCCAAATTTGGCTTTGTGCCGCCGGACGAGGTGACCTTGCGCTACCTGGCCGGCCGCGAATTTGCGCCGCAAGGTGCTGCCTGGGACGCGGCCGCGGCTTACTGGCTTTCGCTGCGGACAGACCCGAGCGCCGTGTTTGATGCGGAAGTTCGCGTCGACTGCTCCCGGATCACACCCATGGTGACATGGGGCACCAGCCCGCAGCACGTCGCATTCATTGATGCCGCAGTGCCCGCCGCTTCGGCAGAACGCGATGCGCAGGCGCAGCTTGATGCGCAACAGGCACTTGATTACATGCAGTTGACCGCGGGCATGTCGCTTGCCGGTGTTCCGATTGACGTGGCTTACATTGGTTCTTGCACCAATGCCCGGCTGTCGGACCTGCGCATTGCTGCCGCTGTGCTCAAGGGGCGCAAGGTCATGCCAGGCGTGCAGGCCATTTGTGTGCCCGGCTCAACGGCCGTCAAGCGCGCGGCAGAAGCCGAAGGCCTTGATCGCATCTTCAAGGACGCAGGATTTGAGTGGCATGCGTCGGCCTGCGGCTTTTGCGGGCATATTGGCGACGACCGCTTCGCCAATTTGCGCGTCATCAGCACCACCAATCGGAATTTCAAGGGCCGACAGGGTCCGGATACCCGTACCCATCTGGCGAGCCCGGCGACGGTGGCGGCGTCGGCTATCGCTGGCTGCATTGCCAGTGCCTCGGAGGTCTAAGGTATGGAAATTTTCGAATCCATCACCGGCATCGCCGCGCCAATGATGCAGATCAACATTGACACAGACCAAATCATTCCGGCACGCTACCTGGGTGGTACCGACGCGAAGGGCTATGGTGCGCACCTGTTCGCGAACGCGCGGTTCCTGCCCGATGGCACCGCCAACCCCGCTTTCATATTGAACCAGGAGCCTTACTGCAACGCCCAGGTGTTGCTGGCGGATCGCAATTTTGGTTGCGGATCATCGCGCGAGCGTGCACCCAAGGCACTGCGCGAGTTTGGCTTTCGCGCGGTGATTGCGCCATCTTTTGGCGGTATCTTTTTCAACAACTGCTTTCGCAATGGCCTGCTCCCGGTTGTGCTGCCGCTTGACGAGGTCCGGCAGATGGCCGACCTCGTGAACGCGAGCGCCGGACGCCAGCAGGTGGCGGTGGATTTGCAGCGGCAAATCGTGACGCTGCCTGATACCCATCACGTCTTTCGGTTCAAGGCGCCCGAAACCCTGCGCCAGATGCTGCTGCAGGGTGTGGACGAAATCCAGCAAACGCTGGCTCAGCACAACGTCATTGCCGAATGGCGTCAAGCTGACCGCCTGCGCCGCCCCTGGGCCTACGCCACGGAAACGCTCGCGCCTGCAATGAGAACCGGTCGCTGAAGATGGCCGTTGCAGCCTTCAAACCCCGCGATGCGTTGGCTGATCTGGCGGCCCAGGTCGTGGTGCAACTCGAGCGCATGATCCTGAGCGGAGATCTTGAACCCGGTGCCAAGCTGCCAGAGGCCACGCTGTCGGAAACCATGGGCGTGGGGCGCGGACCGCTGCGCGAGGCGATCCGTATTCTTGAAGGGCGGCGTCTGCTCGAGCGCACGCCTAACGCCGGTGTTCGCGTGATTGCGCCCACGCTGGACGATTTTGAGCAATTGCTGGTGACGCGCGAGGCCCTTGAGGGCATGGCGGCCAGATTGGCGGCCGAGAACATGACCTCATCCGAAATACAGGCCCTGCGCGACATGGTCAATGGTCTGGAAGCCATTGATACCCGGCAGACAGTTCCTTTTGGCGTATTTGACGCCGGTCCGGATCAGGACTTTCACCGCAATATTGCCATTGGAAGCCGTAATCAGCGCATCTCACAGCTCTTGTGCGAAGACCTGTATTCACTGCTGCGATTTTTCCGTTTTCGTGCCGCCGAGGCACGCTCCAACCCAGCCATTACCCACGCCGAACACCGCGCCATCATTGAATGCATTCACCAACGTGACGGCGATGGGGCTGAAATAGCCATGCGTGCGCATGTGCGGCGCAGCCGTACCACCTTGCTGGCACACCTGCGCGGCAGTCTTGGATAAATAGCCAGAGGAGACCTGAATGCCAAACCGCAGAACATTTTTTCGTTGGTCGTCAGCCGTGCTGACAATGGCCACGCCCTGGGTAACGTTTCCGGCGCGGTCTCAATCGCGCAAGTACCCTGAAAAACCCATCCGATTCATCGTCCCATTTGCTGCTGGCGGCGGTGGCGACACCATGGCCCGCTTTCTGTCTCAGCGCCTGTTTGAGCGTGTAGGCCAAACCGTGGTTGTAGAAAACAAGGTCGGCGCGGGCGGTATTCTCGGGTCCGACTTCGTCCTCAAGTCGGCACCGGACGGGTACACGCTGCTGAACATGTCGAGCACCTATCCCATTCAGGCGGCAGTGAGCAAACTGCCTTACGACCCGATTGAAGACATGCAGCCGATCGCCATGATTTCACGCGACCCGGCACTGGTCATCGTCGGATCGAATTCCCCCATCAAGACCTTGAACGACCTGATTGCGGCCGCGAAAAAAAATCCAGGCAAACTGACCTACGGCTCAGCTGGCATAGGGTCCATCGCCCATCTGGGCATGGAAGAGCTTGCGTTCATCCTCGGCATCAAGCTCATCCACGTCCCCTACAAAGGGTCTTCCCAGGCCTTCAACGATGTGATTGGCAATCAGATCGACATGATGTTGACCAGCGCGACCTTTGGTGCACCTTTTGTCAAGAGCAACCGTGTCATTGGCCTTGGCGTGGCAGGTAACCAGCGGGTGACAACCATGCCCGAGCTTGCGACTTTCACCGAACTGGGCTACCCCGCTTTTCAGGTGTTTGACTGGAAGGCGCTGGCCGGTCCAAAGGGCATCCCCGCCCAAGTTGTCAGCTTTCTGAATGCCGAAGTCAACGCCATCTTGTCTGACAAGGCCACCTCCGGCAAATTCGAGGCTGACGGAACCCGCATGATGGGCGGCACGCCCGAGCAAATGATGGTGCAGATCAAGTCCGACATCGAGCGCTGGAAACGCGTCGTTGAAAAGGCTAACGTCAAAGTTGAGTGAATGAACTCTTGGCGGCTGAATTCTTAAAGCAGTTTGCCTCGTTCGTGAGTGGCCCTAATTAGTCGCCTCTGATAAACCCCATAAACCCAGCATCTATGCGGGTTAGCGGCGGGTTTAGTGGTACGAAATATTCGTATTGTTGCAGGACTGAGCGGGCACGTGATGTGGGGGACGTCTGTCGTTCATCGGCTCGCTTTTTGGTGGCAAATTTGCTACCATCAAACCATGCGTGTTGTGATCGATACCAACGTTTTTGTGGGTGCTTGCCTTGGAGTGGGGGCATCCAACGGGGTGATTCGGGCTTGTTTGGAGCGCCGGGTAGTGCCGCTGATGGGTGAAACCTTGTTCAGGGAGTTTGAGGCGGTGCTGGCGCGTGATGCCCTGTTCGTCAACAGCCGCTTGAACGCACAAGAGCGTAACGCCTTGCTGGACAGCTATTTGGCGCTGTGCGAGTGGACGCGTGTTTACTTTTTGTGGCGTCCCAATTTGCAAGATGAATCGGACAACCATTTGATAGAACTTGCCGTGGCGGGTGATGCTGACGCCATCGTCACCCGCAATTTGCGCGACTTGCAGGGTGCCCAGTTGCGTTTTGGCGCATTGCGGGTGATTTCACCCGAAGACTTTTTGAAGGAGCTTTTGACATGACCGCCCTGACCGTACGCCTGCCTGACGAAAAACACCGCCGCCTCAAAGCTCTGGCCAAGAGCCGTGGCACGCCATTGAACCGTCTGATCGACGACATGACCACGGTCATGCTGGCTGAGTTTGATGCCGAAACGCGTTTTCAGTTACGTGCTGCCCGGGGCGCCGGGCAGGAGGCGATGGGCCTGAAGTTGTTGGACAAAGCCATGGTGTCTTAGCCTTTGGGCGCAAGATCACAAGCCAACCAGGGATAAATACGGCCACCGACACAACCCAAAAAAGGCTTGAAACCCTGGTCGTGCGATACAAGATCGGCATCGACGGCCTGCCGCCCGCCTCGACTTAGGCAGTGTCGGCATAACTCCAAGTGCGACATATCTAGGCAAAGAGGCGCGCCAAGCCGGAGCTGCACGGATAAAACCAACCGGCGCGTTCATGCATGATGCGATGTCTATGATGTCAGCCATGACAGAAATTAGCCCTAAACCCTGCGCGTTTTGCACCCTGCCTTCAGCGCGGGTGATTGACGAAAACGCCACGGCCATAGTTATCCGTGACGGCTACCCGGTGTCGCCCGGTCACACCCTGTTGATACCTAAACGACACACGGGTTCTTTTTTTGATCTATCGGAACAGGAGCGTGGAGACCTGTTGGGCCTGCTTGACCGTGCGAAGCTGGTGTTGGACAAAGAGTTTCAACCGCAGAGCTACAACATCGGCATCAATGACGGCGCTGCAGCCGGCCAGACGGTGCCCCATCTGCATGTGCACCTGATTCCTCGTTTTGAGGGTGACTTGCCTGATCCAAGGGGAGGTGTGCGATGGGTGATTCCGGACAAGGCGAAATACTGGCCATGACGCGCGACGAAGTTATTGCTGCGTTTAACGCAATCCGTGTCTGGACAAACGGGGACCGACGGGCGGTGCACAAGCCGCTGTTGGTGCTGTTGGCGTTGTCCCGCGTGAACGACGTGACTGCGCAAACGATGGATTGGAACGATGCCGAGCCTTTGCTGAAAGTCTTGCTGGAAGAGTTTGGTCCAGATGGTTCGTCCAATACTCGTCATTACCCGTTCTGGCATTTACAGACCGATGGGCTCTGGCTGTTAAGTGGTCCTACAGAGATTCTGAATCGTCCGCCGGGTGCGACGCCAACACTGACGGAGTTGCGGCAGAACCGTGTTCGGGGCGGTTTCACCATGCCCATTTACGACGCACTGAAGGCGGACCCCGATCTCATTAATATCGTCGCGCAGCGCATTGTGGATGCGCATTTTCCGGAGAGCATTCGAGGTGATGTACTTGGTGCGGTGGGCCTTGCACAGGTTGAGTCCATGGGCACGCCTAAGGATCCACAACGCCGGCGTGATCCCGCCTTTCGGGAAAAGGTTCTTCGGGCCTATCAATACCGCTGCGCGGTGTGCGGCCACGACCTTCGCATGGGGCAAAAGTCTATCGGACTAGAGGCGGCTCACATCAAATGGTTTCAAGCCAATGGTCCGGACGAAGTGCCTAACGGCATTGCCATGTGTTCGCTACACCACAAGGTGTTTGACCTGGGTGCATTCAAGATCCTGCCCGAAACCTATCTGATGGTTTTCAGCCAGGATCTCAACGGTAGCGAAGATGCGTCCCACCGCATGCTGGCCTACCACGGATCAGGAATGATCCTTCCCCAAAGCCAAGAGTACCTGCCGCACCCGGCCAATTTGGATTGGCACGCCAGGCAGGTATTCAAAAGCCCGGCAAGGAGCGGCTGATGTTTGTTTCATAGACCTGTTGGGTTCACCAATAGCTTAAATATTCGAAGAGATTCAGTTGTGATGCACCTTAAACATACCGCCCAATAGCCGCCAACAGCATCTTCTGCACCGAAGCCTTGAGCGCCGGTGGTGCCAGCACTTCAACATCCGGGCCAAAGCGCAAAATGTCGCCGACCAATTCTCGGTCATCAGAGTAGGGTATGGACAGCACAAAGCTGCCGTCTGCCTCGGTTGTGCTTTGTTGCTCTGGGTGCCAGACTTCGCGTGACACCCATTGCGATCGCTTGGGTGAAAATTTCAGCTTGGCCCATTGGGTGTCAGACCCGGCAAAGATGCCGTAGCCGGCGCTCATTTCGGCCTTTATTTTTTCTGGCGGCACTTCGGTGGCGGGTTCGTCCATCACTATCATGTTTTCGATGGCGTCTACAGAAAAGCTGCGCAGGCCGTTGCGCAGGTGGCACCAGGCGTCCAGGTACCAGTTGTTTTTGTAATGCACCAGGCGCTGGGGCGAGACTTCACGCTCCACGGTTTCGCTGGTTTGGCGGTTGAGGTGGCTGATCTTGATACGCTGGCGGGCCATGGTGGCGGCGGCCAGCACTTCAAACACTCTAGGCGCCAGTGTGCGTTTACGCGAGTTGATGATCAGGATGTGTTTGGCCACGTCCTTTTGCGCCAGGCCTTGCTGGCCCATCAGCTCTGCCAGCCTGCCCTGGATGGGTTTAAGGGTAGCCGCCAGTACCGTGGGCTCTAGCTGCGACAGCAGCTGCTCAATCGTCAGCAGGGCCAGCAGCTCGTCATGGCTAAACCACAGGCCGGGCATCTCGCTGTCGGTGTGGCCTTGCGCCATGCGGTAACCACCCAGGTCGCGGTCAAAAACAATGGGCACATTGCAGCTGGTCGCGCAGCTTGGCAATGTCGCGCTTGAAGGTGGCCTGCGATATCTCCAGCGCCGCCTGAATGGCCGCAGCAGACATGGCGCCGCGGCCAGAAAGCAAGCCCTTGTAACGGTACAGTCGCGCAATTTCACTCATGCCTGCTCCTGCCATTTGTGTTGAGTTTCATTATTACAACTATTACAGACTGAAGGCTCTCAGGGTGATCCCGGGCATGCCTCTATTTGCGCGGTCAGGGCTGTAGTTAGGAACAGGGCGGGAGGCTCATGTGGTGAGCCTGGGCGCTGAAATGCACACACCGGGGCAATGGCAGGGCCATCGACCACTCCCTTTGTTTAACCTAGCAATGGCAGTATGGGCTGCGACAGCACCCGGTTAACAAACGACTCAGGATCGGCGCGGCGGCGCTCAAACTCTGGGGTTGAATAGCAGCTTGGGTTGATTTTCCGGCCAAGTTTGGCTTCGGCGGTTTCCAGGGCGGCCAGCACCTGACTGAGCTGCAAGCTCTCGCCAACCAGCATCACATCTATGTCACTTTGGGCTGTGTCGGTTTGCTTGGCGACCGAGCCATAGACCCAGGCAGATTTCAGGTCGGGCAGCAGCGCTTGTAAGGCCTCACGCAGCACCGGCACCGTGCCCAGTGTTTTGCGCGTCAAGGCTACCAATTCCGCGTAAACGGGTGACTTCATGTTGGCTTGAAAGCGGCGCATGTTGCCGACCGCCTGCGCATCGACCAGCCCCGCCGCTGCCAGACGGTTCAATTCGCGTTGCAAAGATGCGCTGCCCAAGCCGGTCAGGCGGCGCAACTCGCTCAAGTGATAGGCCCGCTCGGGTTGACCAAAGACCCAGCTCAAAACGCGGGCCTGGCTTTCGGTAAAGAGAGCAGAACTGATAGACATGCCAAATAATAGCATGATCAAGCTAAATATTGGCTTGTTTGCGCTTTCGAGTGAAAGCACGTCACTGAACCAGGATTTCGCGCGAAGCTTGTGGACATGACAGCTTTAAAATATACTTTTGAAAATGTATATCTAAAGAAGGGGGGTTCTTCATGCAAGTTGCCAAATGGGGAAATAGTCTGGCGGTGCGCCTGCCGGTGGCCTTGGTGCAAGAGCTGGGCATTGCAGATGGGGATGAACTGCTGCTGCAACCGGCACACAGAAAAGGAGCGCTGCCGGCCAGTGTCAACGTGACCCGACTGCCCGGCAAGCTGGAGCGCTTGCAGGCGATGCGCCACTTGCGCGCGCCTTGGGGCGCAGACTTTGCCTTTGACCGCGAAGAGGCCAGCGCCAGGTGAAGGCGTTTATCGACACCAATGTGCTCATTTATTGGGTGGACGACAGCACGCGGGCCGATGTGGTGGAGCGGTTGCTGGCGCAGCAGGCGGTCATCAGCGTGCAGGTGCTCAATGAATTTGCCAATGTGCTGCGTAAAAAACGCGCTATGCCGCTGCCGGATGTTGAAGCCCTTTGCACCACCTTGATAGACACCTGCGATGTGCTTGACTTGAGCGTGCGCACCCATCAAACAGCCTTGGCCTTGATGGCGCGCTACCAGTTGTCGGTGTACGACGCCAACATCGTTGCAGCCGCCTTGAGCGATTGCGCCGTTTTGTACACCGAGGACATGCAAGACGGACTCAACCTCAAACTGCCTGGATCGGCAGGCACTAACTCGCTGGTTATTCGCAACCCGTTTCGGGCTTGAGTACTTGCAGAGTTTGTATGGCACAAACTGAAACCTGATGAGGTTGCAGTTAAATGCCTATAATGTACATTATTAAAGTACATAAAGGATATTTATGTCTATCTCCATAGCCCAATCCCGCCAGCAGCTGTCTGCCCTGATCGCTGCGGCACAGCAGCAACCCCAAGTCATCACCAACCGCAATAAGCCCGTGGCGGTGCTGGTGTCGGCAGAATACTTTGCCCGAAGCCAGGCCGCTGTGAAGCCCGTTGACGACAGCTTTTACGCGCAGGTGCAGCAGTTGCGAGAGACCTTCCCGCCCCAAGACGATACCGGTCTGACTGTGCCAGACACCTCTGCGCGCCAAGCGCCTTGGCAGCGCGCCAATGACTTTGCGGGTCCTGTTTAAAGCTGCCCGGTATGAGCGCCACCATCGTTCTGGCTGACACCAACGTCATCAGTGAGTTTGTGAAAAGCACACCCAACGCGCAGGTGATGCGCTGGCTGGAGTCGGTGCAACTCATGGCCATCTCTGCGGTCACGCTGGAAGAGGCTCACTTCGGGCTGGCCTGGCAACCCAACACCCGCAAACTGGCGCTGTTCAACGCATTGGTCCAACGCATGCACTGCGTGTACCCCATCACCCCCGCCATCGCACAGCGCGGCGGCGCCTTGCGGGGGCAGTTCCAGGCCCAGGGCATCACACGCAGCACGCCAGACATGCTGATAGCTGCCACCGCCATAGAGCATCAACTGGTGCTGGCCACCCGCAACGTGCGCGACTTTTTAGGCTGCGGGGTGCAGGTCGTGAACCCATTTGATTTTTCATAAGCCGGTTAGCATTCCCAGCCTATGGCTACCTTGCATCCCGCGCTTTCATCAATTCACCCCCGCAGCCTGGGCAGTTACCGCGAGCGCGACGTGCTTGCCATGCTTGAGCAGGGTCTGCCTGACGGGTTTGATGTGTTTCACAGCGTTGACTGGTCGACCATGTACGAGGGTCGGCAGACTTTTGGTGAGGTGGACCTGGTGGTGATGGGGCCGGGCGGTCATGTCACGCTTTTAGAAGTGAAGGCGGGTGCGGTAGAGCTATCAGACACAGAGTTCACCAAGTCCTATAGTGGCGCGGCCGGGCGTCAAGACAAGAACGTGAGCCATCAAGCGCGCCGCCAGCACCACGGCCTGACGCGCGGGCTTGAAGATGCCGGACTGGCCGCCGTGCGGGTGGCCCACTTTGTGGTGCTGCCCGACCAGCTGGTGGCGCAGGGCACAGTGGCCTATCCGCGCGAAAGAATCATTGATGCCGGGCAGATGGACGACTTGACCGGGCTGGTGCGCGGATCTTTTCCTGCTACCAGTCTGCCAGCGCCCACGCGTGCGAAGGTGCATGACTTTCTGGTCAACCGCTTTGGGCTGCAACCTGACCCTTCTACGCTCATTGGGCAGGTACAAAGAGCCAGTGTGGCTCTGGCTGACGGCCTGGCCACCTGGGTGCCGCGCATATCGCATGCGGGCGGTGCGTTTGTGGTGGAGGCCACCGCTGGGTCGGGCAAGACGCAGCTGGCGCTGGCATTGCTCAGAGACGCATCGGCGCGCAAGCTTCGGTCGGCCTATGTCTGTTTTAATCGCTCGCTCGCTGACCATATGGCCAGCGTCTCGCCGCCCGTGGCAGAGGTGGCCACTTTTCATGAGTACTGCGCGCAATTTGCCAGGGGCCGTGGCCATGAGCCAGACTTTGCCGACACCAGCGTTTACGCCCGCATGGCAGACGAGCTGTGCGCGCATGCCGGCGAGCAGTCGGTGCGGCTGGACTTGCTGGTGGTCGACGAGTCGCAAGACTTTGAGCCCAGCTGGGTGCAGGCGCTGGTCGCGCGGCTCAAGCCCGATGGCCGGTTTTATGTGCTGGGTGACCCGGACCAGCAGGTGTACCCGCGCGAAAGCTTTGACATGATGGATGCCGTGCACGTCAAGTGCATGGACAACTTTCGCAGCCCAGTGCGGGTGGTTGAGGTCATCAACCGCCTGCGCCTGGCAACCGAGCGGGTGACGCCAAAGTCGGCTTATCCGGGCGATCTGCCGTACTTTGAAGCCTATGGCGCTGGCCCAAAAGACGGTCTGCATGCACTTGAAAAATGTCTCAAGAAGCTGCTGGCAGAGGGTTACACCGCGTCCCAGATTGCGGTGATCAGCTTTGCTGGGCGCGAGCGCTCCGAGCTGTCGACCGCCACGCACCTTGCCGGGCTCAGTACCCGCCGTTTTTTGGGCACGTACGACAGCGCCGGCAACGCGCTGTGGAGCCAAGGCGAGTTGTTGGTAGAGACCATCTACCGATTCAAAGGCCAGAGCGCGCCGGTGGTGGTGCTGTGCGAGATCGACTTCAAAGAACTCAGTGCCAAAGAGCTGCGCAAACTTTTTGTCGGCTTCACGCGCGCGCAGCTGCGCCTGGTGTGCCTGATGTCTCAGGCGGCTTCGCAATTGCTGCTGTCGCGATGAAAAACGCCGCCTACTACCTGCCTGGCTACGGCGGCCTGTTGGCCACCGGCCTGGGCGCGGCTCTGCTTGCCCGCGGCCTTGATGTGACCGGTCGGCAAACGGTGGATGAGTTCAAGGCGCTGCCATTTCAAGAGCAGGTTGATCTGGTGGCGCAAGATTTACAGGCGCATTTCTGGCAAGCCGACGCCCGCGTGGTGGCCAACTCCTTCGGGGCTTATCTGTTCTTGCATGCGCAGGCGCAGCTGCCGCCATTTCCGGGCAGGGTGCTGTTGCTCTCACCCATCGTGGGCGAGTTCTCTAACGACGAGACGCAGATGAACTTCATTCCGCCCCGTGCTGAGCGGCTGAAGGCGTTGGCACAGGCCGGGCAGTACCCGCCACTGGCGCACTGCGAGGTGCATGTGGGCGACCAAGACTGGCAAAGCAACCCTGTGAATGTGGCGGCGTTTGGCAAGCAGCTCGGGCTGGCGGTGACCATCGTGCCGCAAGCGGGCCACATGCTGGACAAAACCTATGTCAGCGCCTTGCTGGACCGCTGGCTTTGATGTTCTTGCGCTATGCCCGCCAAGTTTGGTGCCGTGTAGCCTAGTCGCCCCAAAGTTTTGCAACTCGCGCAAAAGGCTCATCTCATGAGCCTGCGATCAGCTCCAATACACAATAGGACACTGCAAAAAGACAACAAGGCAAAGCATGAACGAACCGGATTTTTTAAACGAGGTCGCGCAATCGATTGAACGCATGGACGAGGACTTGCGGACGCATTTCCGCACGGTCACCCGCATGCTGATGGCCTGCTACCTGGACGATAGCCAGAAGGCGGCGGTTTTTGTCACCCGGGGTGAAGGCGAGACTGCTTCCCTGGTGTCTGTGAACGCCGACGATGAAGAGCTCAGCAAAATGATGTTCTTCATGAAAGAGATGACGGGCGAGGCGATGTTGATCGGCGCCGGTCGGCCTCAAGATCTTCATTGAGCCTTTTGCCAAGTGCGGCCGTTGACCAGAAATGGAAAGAAATATGGACGCAACGCTAAAAAATCAGATACCGCGCATGTCAAAACAGAAAGTTGCCATGAGACACAACTGCCTCACAAATGAACCGCACCAAGTCATACTGCTGCTGCAAAAGGTCACCCAGCTTTTGGCGGTCATGGTGTTGTTTTTGACGGCCAGCGCTGGGTACGCCGCTTACAAGCCCGCCTTCACCGAGGTGCTTGATTTCACGCATTTCCACGTGAATGCCGATGGCAGTGCATTTCAGACGACGCAGAGTTCTATCCGCATTGAGACAGAAAGGGGGGTAAGCGGCTTCTCCGAGCGGGAGGTCTACTACAACGGCACGTTTGAAAACGTTGAGGTGCTGGAGGCCTACACACTGCAGCCCGACGGCACAAAACTGCACCTTGCTGCTGACAAGATTCGCACCCAGGATGCAGCTTCTGACAGCACGCAGATATTCACCGACGGCAAGGTCAAGGTGATGATTTACCCCCAGGTGCAGGTGGGTAGCGTGCTGTATTTCAAGGTAAAGACCCATCAGCACACGCCGACATTTCCGGGGCACTTTGTCTGGTCTAGCAATTACTCGCCGTTTATCAGCTACGAAAACGTGGAGGTGGTGATCACCCACGACCCGGCCATTGACTTGCGTTTTGCGCCGCGTGGCATGAGCGGCGGTGCTGAGCCCTTGCTGCCCACGGATGTGCCGGGCAGCGTACGCCACCGTTACACGTATCGCCAGACTGACTATCTGCCGCCCGAGCCCGGCGTGATAGCGCTGGCGGACTTTGCCCCCAGGTTTGCTGTCAGTAGCTTTAAAACCTACGCAGAGGTGGCACAGGCTTACCAGTCAAGGGCCCGGCCCAAGGCCGATGTGACGCCCGCTGTCGAATCGCTGGCCCGCAGCCTGACAACAGCGAACCAGTCAGTCGAGCAAAAAAGCCGCAGCTTGTACAACTGGGTGAGCAAGAACATCCGCTATGTGGGTGTGTATGTCGGGGCAGGGGGCTTCGTGCCGCATTCCGCCCAGAGTATTCTGGACAACCGCTACGGCGACTGCAAAGACCACGTGGTGTTGCTGGAGGCGCTTCTTAGAGCGGTGGGGATTGAGAGCAGCCCGGTCTTGATTTATGCCGGCAATTCGTATCGATTGCCCGACCTTGCCACGCCTTACGCCTTTAACCATGCGATCACGTTCATACCTGCCTTGAACTTGTTCCTGGACTCCACGGCAGAGTTTGCACCGTTTGGTCTTTTGCCTCTGGAAATTTTGCAACAACCCGCGTTAATCACCACGACAGGCACAGTCAGTCAGACGCCGTTAATGGATGCGAAGCAACATTACGCAGAAACGCATACCAAGCTGGCGTTGCGCTTTGATGGCTCTGTGACGGGCTCGTCGACCACACAGACTTTCGGGCACCTGCAGATCAGGTCACGCGCATCACAGGCCGCCAACAAAGACAAAGACCCCGAGGCGCGGATCACCAGCATGCTGTATCGGTTTTTGGAGTCGGGCAGCGGCACGATGAACTTTCCAGATCCCAAAGACTTTGACGCGCCTTGGGTGCTCACGTCCACCTTTGAACTCGATCCGCTTTTCAACTTTCCAGGCCCCAGCGCGATGACCATTCCGGTGGGCATCGCCCCGGGCAATATCAAATGGCTTTCAATGGCGCGCGCCAACTTGAACAATAAGTTTCCAGAAAGCTGCACAACAACCCGCTACATAGAGAACACGGAACTCGCCGTTCCAAAAGGAATCGTCATGCAGGCCGTTCCCAAAAGCGTGTCATTTCAGCGCGGGGCACTGCACTACAAAGCCAGTTACACCCGCAATGCAAACACCCTGAATGTAAGAAGAGAATTGCTGATCCAAAGAGAGCAGCGCTTTTGCATGCCGTCTGACGAAAAAGACTGGCTGGCCTTGACGAAAGTCATGAAAAAAGACCTGCGGGGGCAGATTTTTATACGCTGAGTTGGTCAAAGGCTCATGCTGGGCAGACAAGCGCATGTTTGCCAAAAGCCTTGTTGGACCGTCAGAAGTTTGAGCGAGATGGCTTGATGGAATAATCTGCCGGATCTATTGATGAACGGTACTCAAGGAGCCGATATGAACTGGTTGATTCAACAAATGTCCCGTAGAACTGTGCAACTGGCGACTGCCGCTTTGTTCGTCTGGCTAGGTCTGATCGCGCAGGCGCATGCGCAGAGCCCCATTCGCATTCAGTTTGCAAAAGGAGCCATCAGCGCGGAGTGGAAAGGGAAGATTTACGACGGCTCCCAGGACTTCGTGTTGCGATTGGGTCGAGGTCAGTCGCTGACGGTCAGCAGTCCGGATGTGTACACCTGGTCCGTCAGAGGCCCCAATGGGCGTGAATTGGGATGCAATGGGTCAAATTATTGCAGTCCTGCTGAGGATATTTTTTCGTTGCCCCTGTCAGGAGACTACCTGATCAGCACGAGTTACCGCATGAGCAGCTGCGCCACCTGTCCGGTGGCCAACTCTCGAAGTGTCAATGTGGTTTTCATTGTGAAGTGACTGCCGTACCCATTGAGTTTTGGGTCATCTGACCAGCCACTACCCGTCAGTTCTTTGACCATGGCGGCGATGATCTTGCTGTCGCGCCGCAAATGGCTTGAATACGTCATGTCCGGCGCTGGCTCCACGGTTGCGGTGGCGGGCGGTCTGGCCGCGTTCCAACCCTGAAGTCTGTTACATTTGAATCGATAAATTCTTCAAAATGATAAGATGATTTCGTCAGGTCGCCACCGATATGTGTGCTGCAGGTGTGAGGCCGAACACGCTCCATTGGTCGCGGCCTGTCCAAAGTGTGGCCCGGGAGGGCACGGACACTTCACGCTCGATCCTCTGACAGGAAGCGTATCCCTCATTTGCGATGGTTGCGGCGAGCCACAAACTGCGCTGGATAGCCCAACCATTCATTGCACGGCCTGCCACCAAGGTACTTACGACTGGTGGGACAGCAGCCAAGCCACCTGGTTCAAACTGGACCTGTCGGTTCCAGCTGAAGACAGCAAAGGCACCTGGATTTGCGGCGAGTTTGACGGCGATTACGACGGCATATTGCAGCCTGAGCAGCGCCACGCCATCGGTCTGACGGGTCAACCGGTTTTCTACGACATCCAATTCAAGCACGGGTATTTAAAAAATCCCTACAAAGTCGACAACCCCCCGCAAAGTGTGGCCCGCAATGAAGTTCGGCCCTTCACAGTGCCTTTGCTTTTTCCTGTCGACGTGCAAACACCTGAGGGCGTCAGCCGTGTCGGCTTGAAGAGTTTTCGCCTTCATCACTGGACACAGACCGCAGACAATGAGGGATCTGCAGGAAGCCAGGTCAAACGGCATGGACGCTTGCAAGGCGTTGCCTACGGACTGCTGGATGAATCGGTCAAGCCCACACCATCAGAGCCAGAAGCACCGCAAAATCAAATCAGCAACCCTCAGGCGCGCGCTACAGAAAACCTCGGCGAATCGACGGACTCCAATCCCGCGCCCGCGCCCGCGCCCGTTTCGCAAGACAACGAGGACAGTAGCAATTTAGACAACCCTTGTTTGATCTGCTCGTTTTTCTTTCAATTGCTGCTTTTTGGGCTGACATGGCTGGCTTGTTCTTTGAAGGTTGCCGGTCTTTTCTGGCTCTTCATGTCGATCGTCTGCTGGCTGGACACCACCATCTTGCGCAACGACTGGCGCATCAGCAACAAGTGGGTTGCGCTGGTGCTGGGGTTGCTGCTGATGCTCTGCTCGGGCGCGGGGTTGACGATTGGCTACTGGCCAAGCTTCCTCCAGGATTGCAAATTGTTGGCGCAAAACGCCTTACTGGTTTGCGCCGGCGCTTTTCTGTTGAGCACTTTCTTGCGCTCCTGTTTTGTCAAAACCACTTTGTTGGTCTTCCTCTTTGTCGCCTTGACAACCTGGTGCAAAACCCATGACCGCGCCTGCAAATTCATTCCGGCGACAAACTCATTTGCCATTAGCGCTGGCCAACTGGCCCAGCAGGTGGCCATCCTCACCGACTCGGACGTGAATTCAGACCTGATCAACGATGCCGGCCAGAACAATGTCAATGGTCAGCGCATCTCACTGGACCAGGCGAATCAGCACATTGAGTTGCTTGACGATTGCAAGAACAGGATTTACATCCCCTTTGGTTTCAACAGTGCGATCTTGGACTCAGAGACAGAAACCAAGCTCTACCGCTTGGGCCAACTGCTGCAGCGGTATGCGCCTGAGCGCATCATTATTTCTGGATACACCAGCAACAACGCGGGTGATGAAACCCCGGCGGGATTTCTCAACAACATCAAACTGAGCGAACAACGCACCGAAACAGTTCGCCAATACCTGGTGGCCAATGAGTTCATCGAGGACAGCAAAATCGAAACACGCGGCTATGGCCATAATGTGCCGATTTTGCCAAGAGACCCTGCCAACGACATCAACCGTCGGGTCGAGGTCAATATCCAATGCCCTTTGGCCCCAAACGGTAAGAGATGAACTGACATGCATTTGTTACCCAAAATCCATTCTTGCCATTTCCCGCACCAGGTTCAAGGTGCCGGCCAGCTCACGCCGCTGAGGATTCAGGTGTCCGGCTGGGGCAGGTTGCAAGTCAAGGCCCTTGATAAGCCTGAATTCACTGGGTACAAAAGGACGCTGTCGGCCAAGGCACATGTCATTGAACTGAATGTCCCCAAAGGCAGTCGCATTCAGGTTCGTCTCTGGAACCTCTTTGGCTGGTCCACGTTGTGGCTTCAAACGCCTGTGAACAACACACCGGTCTCTGCCATCCGGCAAACCCGACCGATTTCAAAGCACATGCCATTGCCTGGAATCGCTGTGCCCAAGTTGATGCATCCGATTTTGGCTCTCCAAACTCTTCGCACCCAACGGCAATCCCTCAGATTGAAAGCCCGACACACAGGGCAAAAATTGGGCGCCAAGATTGCGCGTTTGCAAGCGCAGATTGCCGTGCCTTCAGCCCGCCACCTGGATGACTTTCAGCACACCACCCCCAACTTCAAATCCCGCTTGCACAAGAACGTGCTGAAAGCGCCTCAACAAAATTTTGACCTCCGTGAAAGGAAGCTGCGATGAGCCTCGTTGATAGCATTGACCACTACCGTTACCCCGACGATGTAGAAATTAAACAAAACAAATTCAGGGAATTTCTCTGGTTTTGTGCAGGTGCAGACTTGCAACTGTTGCGCCACTGTCCTCAGTCCGAGCGAATCAAGGAGGAGGGCATAGGCGGGGTGGTGCTGGCCACTGCCGTGCTCGCTTTCCTGTCATCGTCTTATGCGTTTTATCGGGTTTTCAATCCCGGCTCAGACGAAGGCACACCGACCATTGCTGTGGTGTCATCGGTGTTCTTTGGCCTGGTCTGGTCCATGATCATCTTTAACCTAGACCGGTTCATTGTGTCCTCCGGTGGGCACGGTGATGGCACAGAAAAAATCACCCTGGATGAATTCTTGGGTGCCATTCCCCGTTTGTTGATGGCTTTGATCATTGGCTTTACCTTGTCCAAGCCGCTGGAGATTCGGGTGATGCAGTCCGAGTTGGATGCTATTTTGGTGGCCAAACAGGGCGAATACCTTTACGGTCGCAAAGATGCCAGCGGAAATGTGTTGACCCAAGACGAAAAAGGCAAACCGCTCAAGCCTGGAGCGATCGACACAGAAAAAACGCGATGGGACAACGAAATCAAAAAACTGAACGAGGTCAATTACAAAGCATTGATTGATGAGCAAAAGCTCATCGAAGCCAAAATCGAAGAGTACAGAGCACTCGAAATAAAGGCGAGTGACACGGCCTACAAAGAAGCGGGTGGATCTGCCAACAACCGGGTTTCAGGACAAGGCCCTGGCTGGAAAGACGCCAAAGCCAACGAGGCGAAGTACCAGCAGCAAAAAGAAGAAGAAATAGCCAAGCTGGAAACCTGGAAAAAAGACCACGCGCAGGATCTTTCTCGCAAAGCCGACGACGAAGCAAAAATTGCACAAGACCACGATAAAAAACTCAAGGAAATTGAATACACGTCCAGCCACATGGGTGGCTTGGTCAACCGCATCATGTGGGCCCATGAAGAGTTCCCAACGGTGTCCTGGGCACTGACGCTCTTGCTCCTGTCGATCGAAGTGGCTCCGATCTTTTTCAAGATGATGCTGCGCAGCGGCCCCTACCACTACCTGACCGAAAACCAGCGGGAAATTGTGGCGGCACGCTATGCGGTTGAAAGAAAAGCCAACGCACAGGCAGGCATCAGTGGTCAGCATGCAGAAATCGAGATTTACCACCAAGCCAATGCGTCCTTGGTCTCCTCACTGGCGCATTTGAATTCGGAGGCGCGACTTTCTCAACAGGCGTTGGTGAAGTTCGAGGAATCGGTCAGCCAAGACATCAATGCGCATCCTGAAAAATACATTCAGTTGGACCCATCCTCCAAAGGTTGAACCCTCATCTCCTGATTGCGCATGCTGTTTTCAAGACTCTCCGGGTTTGATCCATCGAACCTGGTCAAGCTTCCAATGCTCGAGCGCTGGAAGTTGGAGATGTTCAGCCTGTGGGCCATGCTCGGTGCGCTGGGGTGCTCGGCAGCCGCGGCGTACCTGTTTTTCATCACGACGCGGTCTTACGCTTTTGCCACAGTGGCTGCGGCCACTGTGGCCATTTGTTTTTTTGCTGTTCAAGCGTTGCTCAATTCAAACCGAGGACTGCCGCTCGGCGCCACAGCTGATGTCATCGCCCCCCCTGATGCCAAACAGTTTCACATCATTGTTTACCTGCTTTTGACATTGGCGTTCACGCAGCCCATCCTGATTTTTGCAAGCAAACTGCTTGATCAACCCAAGATCAACGAGCTCAACCGGCTTGAATCCCAGTTGCGTGTTCAGGGGCTCATTGATGCACACACCTCAGCACAAGCCCAGCTCAAACGCGATCTCGCCAAAATCAGGGAAAAAATCAACACACTCGGCGGCAATTTAAGTCTCTATGTCTCCAATGAGGAGCTGGCGCTCCTCGACAACGTCACCCCACAAGGTCCTGCCCCTGCAGGCGCTGCCCCTCTTGGCACTGCCCCTGCTGGCCCTGGCCAGTCAATGAATTTGGCATCTGCCGCTCGCAAAGCCTTGGTGATTGGCAACAACGCATACTCGGAAAAGCCTTTGCAAGGGCCTGTTCGCGATGCCAAAGCCATGAAAATAAAATTGGAAAAAATGGGCTTCGCAGTCACGCTGCTGACCGATGCCACACGCCTTGCCATGGAGCAGCAGCTGGTGGACTACGTCAACACCCTGAAGCCGGGCGACATCAGTTTCGTGTACTACAGCGGTCACGGCACCCAAGTTCGAGGCGTCAATTATTTCGTTCCGGTGGACAAAGCACAGAGTCTCGATGACTATGTGTCGATCAATAAGCTCATGCAAATGCAGCGTGATAAATCCATCCTCGCGAACATCATCATGACGGACGCCTGCCGAGCCAACAGCAGCTATGAGACCGGCTTTGACTCCACGGGTGCGAGTCGAAACACCTACATCGCGATGGCCGCAGCTGCCGGTGAGTTTTCTTATGACGGCATACCGAATGGCGTATTCACGACCCGGGTGCTCAAACACATCACTGACGAAAAAGACATCGACACAATTTTCAATACGATCAAAGAAGAGATGGCTCGCGACCCTTCTGTGAAGCAACACCCGACCGCCATCAATTTCTTGGAAGAGCCCATCATGCTGGCGGTTCAAAAAGCACCCCCTCGCCCAGCAGCTTCAGCGCCATCCGTGCAAACAAGCAGCAACACGCCGGGTAGACGCTTGCAGTGCATCAATACCAAGATCACGTCCGATCCTGAGTTTGATCGCCAAGGCTTGCTGAACCAATGTGTCAGTGAATTCCTCAGAATCAAAGACGACGTTCTGGAAGACAAACAAGTCGCCACGCAAACGCAAAGCGAGTTGGAAGAAAAACTCAAACTCAGGTTTTCTGAAGACCAATTCAACCCCATCTATTTTTTCAACTACCTCTGGTCAAGTCAGGTGGTGAACTTATCAGACTCGGGCACCTCGAGCATCAAACCTGCTTACCGCTCCGCTTTGCTCAGCTTGCTGATTTGGTTTCTTTTGGCGGGTGGGTTTGTTTACCGTGAAAACCAGGCAGGCACTCAAAACGCTTACCGAGAATTCAGGGTGGAAGAAGAAAACGGGGAGCTTCAGACCGTTTACCGCAAGTACAGTTTGCTGGCAAATGAGGCCCTGAACCAATTCAAGGGCAAACTGGGCCGCGCGATCTCGTCACCGTCATTGCTCAACCCTGACTTGTCAGCGCATCTGCCAGATCCGTTCTCGGACGACGAAGACGTTGCCAATCGCAAAAACACGCATTACCTGACCGATCAGGAAGCCATCGACCAATTGAAGAAATCTCTGAGGTCCACATGAGTTTGGCGCACACCCTACAGCGATTGGCTGGAAAAGACCCCTACTTCCTTGACCTTGCAAGCCATTCCGAGCGCGTGATGTGGGTTGCACTCGGCGCGATGACGACGCTGATCGGCTTGCTGGCATTCATCTCGGTCGGACAAGCCATGTTCTTGGTTTATTTTCCTGAGGGCTTCGACCATTCACCTCGCCACTGGTTGAATCTATCGTTCCTTGGATTCTTGGTCGTGGCTTGGACGATGATCATCTTCAATTTCTACCGATTCGCCCTGTCCACTGCCTTCACTTACAAAAGCCACTCATTCATGAGCGTATTGCCCAGACTGGTGATGCAGCTGTTCTTTGGACTTCTGATCGGTTTGTCTATCAGTCTGCCCCTGTCTGTAGCACTGGGGCATCAAGAGCTTAAGGACAACACGACACAACGCCAGGAAAAATTGATCAATAACATCTACAAGACGATCGACACCAAACATGAGGCCGAACTGGTGGGTCTTTATGCCGAGTTGACTCAAAAACTACAGTCCCAGCAGGCCGCCACTTTGCGGCTTGAAACTTACCAGGGCTATCGAACGGCGTCCAAAGAAACGGATGAGGTCAAAGCTGCGGCGGATGCGGCAGCGGACTCGGCAAACCAGAGTCGAGAAAAAATCATTGCCTTGCGCAAAAAAATTGAAGAGGATAAGAAAGACATTGAATCGACCATTCATGCCAACGATGGCCTCATGACCAACATCAAAAAAGCCGTTGAAAAAAACAAAATCATGTTGGTACTGATGTCTGTGTTCATATGCATGACACTGATCGCCACCACCTTGTTCGAGGCTTTCTTTTCTCCTGGTCTCTACGAATATCTTATTGAATACAACAACCATCTGACCCTGGCTTCGCATGGGATCACAACATCGTCGAAAAAAATATTCATCGGATCAGAAGCCGTTACCCAGCCGCAGTACGCTTATCCTGAAGAATTGTTGCGTGAGCAAAAAATCAAAATAGCCCAGCAATCTCAAGACGACATGCAGGCCGTGAAAAATCAAGGCTAAGCTACTTTTTTGCCGAATATTTTTCAAACTTGGTGTTGATCTCGGCAATGCATCGGTTGAACATTTTCGCGTTCGGGTCTTTGATGTTCTTGTACGAGATATCCATGCATTTCAGGAATCCGCCGAAGCATTGATCTTTGGCTTGGCTTTCCTTTTCAGCCGCCGACAGCTTTTTCTGTGAGGCCTGGTTATGGCTCTCCCGCAATCTGTTGCCCACGCACTTCAGGCTGTCCTTGCCGACTTTGTTTCTGACCTTCTCGCCATATCTTTCAACAAGGCTCAACTCGGCCGAAGCGGGCTTTAACAGTCTTGCAAGCAAACCCGTCTGTTTGCCTGCCGCATTTTTTTCTGCTTGCATCAATAGCTTGACTGCCTCAGAGCCCACATTGGCAAACGATGCAGCAATTGCAAAGCAGGCAATCAAGCCAACAAATAAGTGATGTGCGCGTGGCATCATTTTTAATTAGAACTTTCTCGTTAATATTAGCACGAGGGTCTTGGTTGTTCATTGACAAAAAGAACCCAAATGGCGCCGAACAACTCGTTCATGTGCGTCTATTCGGCATGTGGTGGGTGATGCATATTGTTCCGCTTACGCCTGCCTGAGTCGGGCTGAGTAACTTCGCGCGGGCAGGACCATGACTCGAGAACGCTGCGATGGCAGCAGGAGAAGCATCGTTCGCTGAAACATGCCAGTAATCGCGGCATAGATGCGTCCAAGTCAGACTAAGTTGCCACTGCCGAGCTGTACAAAAGTAGCATTTGTGGCGACTTTGGGCTGAAAATCCGTGCCAAAACCCGCGCCGTTATTCAAGCAGAAAATGTAAGGTGACGAGCCTTGACCCCGGCACTGACTCCACAGTTAGGGCTGCTTGGTTCCCCACCTGACCCGGTTGGCCGCTTTACCATGCGGGAAGGCTCGTCACCACCGATTGTAGGTGATTCGGCACTTTAGAATGTGCGAATGTCTTATCTCGTCCTGGCCCGCAAATACCGCCCAAAAAACTTCTCTGAAATGGTCGGGCAGTCGCATGTGGTGCAGGCCTTGGGCAATGCCTTGACCACCCAGCGTTTGCACCATGCCTACCTGTTCACGGGCACACGGGGCGTGGGCAAAACGACGATTTCACGTATTTTGGCCAAGTCGCTCAATTGCATTGGCACCGACGGGCAGGGCGGTATCACCGCTACGCCTTGCGGGGTTTGCCAAGCTTGCACCGATATTGATAGCGGCCGGTTTGTGGACTACACCGAGCTAGACGCGGCGTCCAACCGGGGCGTTGATGAAATCGCGCAGCTGCTTGAGCAGGCCGTTTACAAGCCGGTGGTCGGGCGCTTCAAGGTCTTCATGATCGACGAGGTGCACATGCTGACGAACACGGCGTTTAACGCCATGCTCAAAACGCTGGAAGAGCCGCCGGAATACCTCAAATTTGTTCTGGCCACGACGGACCCCCAAAAAGTGCCCGCGACCGTGCTGTCGCGGTGCCTTCAATTTAACCTGCGACCGATGGCGCCTGAGACGATTCTGGAGCACCTGGGCCATGTGCTGGGCATTGAACACGTGCCGTCAGAGCCCCAGGCGCTGCGCTTGCTGGCCCGGGCGGCGCGTGGGTCGATGCGCGATGCGCTGTCTTTGACTGACCAGGCCATTGCTTTTGGCTCGGGCGCGCTGCAGGAGGCCAGCGTGCGCCTGATGCTGGGCAGTGTTGACCGCAGCTATGTGTTCAAGTTGCTCGACGCGCTGGCCCGGGGGGATGGCAAAACCGTGGTCGAAACATCGGAAGCGCTGCGCTTGAACGGCCTGAGCGCTGCTTCTACCCTGGAAGAAATGACGACGGTGCTGCAACGCATGGCGGTGCTGCAAGCGGTGCCGGACATGATGGCCAAGTCGCTCGAGGTCGATGACGATACCGACCCGGAAGCGAGCGAAACAGCCCGGCTGGCGCAAACCCTGCCGCCTGACGAAACGCAGTTGCTTTACAGCCTGTGCCTGCACGGCCGCGGCGAACTGGGCCTGGCGCCCGACGAGTACGCGGCGCTGACGATGGTGCTGCTGCGTCTGCTGGCTTTCAAGCCCACGGGCAGCGTGCCCTTGCCTTTGGGCTCCAAGACGGGGAGCGCCGCCGAGCCTGGAAAAAAGCCTCAGAGCCCGCCTGAGTCCGTCCGGGCGCCTCACCCGGAGCCTGTTCGGGCCGCTCCCGTGGCTCTGGCGCAGCACGCAGAGGCGGCAGACCCGAAAATCGCCCCCCCTCCGCCTGGTAACAGTGGTTTTGAGGTGCCTAATTCGCCTCCAGGCCAATCAATACAAGCACTGGTATATCCTGAATTGATAGCGCCTCCAGTGCTGGTCGACGAAGCTCCTGCGTCTGCCGAAACGGCGCTGGGCGATATGTGGGCCGCTCTCGTCACCCAACTTGTCGCCGCTGACGCCATCAAAACCATGCCGCGCGAGTTGGCCTTGCAGTCGCAACTGGCGGCGATCCACGGCTCGGTGTGGGCATTGCGGGTGGAAAGCCCGTCTCTGAACAGCCCCGCCAACATCGACAAGTTGCAAGCCGCCATCAACGCAGCGCGGCCCAGCGCAAGCGTTCAGCTGACAGTAGAAATCGGCCCCGTCACGGACACGCCGGTGCGCCGACACCAGGCGCTGGCCAAACAGCGTCAGGCCCAGGCTGAAGCGCTGATACACAACGACCCGTTTGTGCAGGACATGGTGCGTCACTGGGGCGGCAAAGTCGTCCCCGGCAGCATCAAGCACACCGTGCAAGCGTCGGCTTGAAGTGCCCATGACACGCCAAGCCGATATGATTCATGCCATCTAAAAAACCATCGTCAAAGGAATAAAACATGTTCAACAAAGGGCAACTTGCCGGACTCATGAAGCAGGCGCAGGCCATGCAGGACAACATGAAGAAAGCCCAGGACGAACTGGCTTTCATTGAAGTCACGGCTGAAGCCGGCTCGGGTCTCGTGAAGGTCACCATGACCTGCAAACACGAAGTCAAACGGGTGGAGATCGCGCCAAGCCTGCTGACAGATGACAAAGACATGATGGAGGACCTGGTGGCTGCCGCTTTCAACGCTGCTGTGCGCAAGGCTGAAGAGGTCAGCGGCGAGAAGATGGGCAAGATCACCGCCGGTATGCCAAGCCTGCCCGGCGGCATGAAACTCCCGTTCTGATTTTGGCATTTGAATTTACAAGCAGGGGCCGCGGGACTGGCTTTGCCAGACCGCAGGCGCAGCGCCCCCTCGGGGGGCAGAGAGCTACATGCAATGAGCGAACGTGGGGGCTTCATGTCTAATGCACTTGAAGGCTTGACCCAAGCGCTGCGCAAGCTGCCTGGCGTGGGGGTCAAGTCTGCGGCGCGGATGGCGTTTCACTTGCTGCAGCATGACAAAAACGCTGCCTTGCAAATTGCCAGGGCGCTTGAGCATGCGGTGGCCAGCATCCAGCATTGCACGCTGTGCAACACGTTGACCGAACTTGACGTGTGCAGCACCTGTGCCAGCGCCCAGCGTGACCGCAGCAAGCTGTGCGTGGTTGAAACCCCGGCCGACCAGGCTGCGCTGGAGCGCACGCTGGCTTACAAGGGCCTGTACTTTGTGCTGATGGGCAAGCTGAGCCCGCTCGATGGCATTGGCCCCAAAGACATTGGCCTGCAAAAGCTGTTTGACCGAGTCGTTCCCAAAACTGCGGACGGCCAGCCGGTGCCAGCGAACGAGCGAGAAGTGCAGGAAGTTATTCTGGCGACCAACTTCACGGCCGAAGGCGAAGCCACCGCCCACGTGATTGCACAGGCCCTGAAGGCGCGCGGCGCGCAGGTCACGCGGCTGGCACGCGGCGTACCGGTGGGCAGTGAACTGGAATATGTTGATTTGGGCACCATTGCCCACGCTTTGGTAGACCGGCGTTAAAAAGCTGGCGGCTACCTGAATGCTATAAATTAAATAGCTGCTCGGACAACTAAAACAAGGCCTTGAGGCCAGAAAGGTAGTTTTTAATGACTTTTTTACATTTTACGATCGCTTATTGGTGCGTCCTGGTGGCGGCGGTCCTGCCTGTGGTGTGCGCCGGCATTGCCAAGTCCGGTATGTTCCGCATTTCGCCCAAAAAGGGCGGTTACGACAACAATGACCCGCGTGCCTGGCTGGCCAGACAAACCGACTGGCGCGCCAGAGCCAATGCAGCCCAGGCCAACACCTTTGAGGCCTTGCCGTTTTTCTTTGCCGCCGTCATCATCGCGCACCAGTTGCAGGCCCGGCAGGCGGCGGTCGACATTCTGGCTTTTATGTTTGTGGTGCTGCGCATTGCCTACATCGTGATGTACGTGGCTGATATGGCCAAAACCCGCAGCGCCATTTGGGTGACTGCCTTTTTGGTCAATATCTGGATACTTTTAAGCGGTTTTCGCTGATGTTTTGAGGCTAGCCCTAGCGGCAGGTGTAGGCAGTCGTCAATTCCTGCTGTCGCGTGAGTGAAAACCCGCACGGGATGTTCCCGATGTGGGTTTTTTTATGCCTTGATAGTCTTAACTGCTTCAACATAAAAGTATTTCAGCCGCATGCCCGCTCTTGATGATTTGTCCCGCAGACGCTTTGCCAGCAGCCTGGCATTGGCGGGCTCGGTGCTGGTGCTGCCCACCTTGAATGCGCAGCCAAAAATTGAAAAAACCAAGCTGGTGGTCACGGTCGACAGCAAGTCGGCACTCGGCTATTTGCCATTGACGATTGCCGAACAACTCGGTTTTTTCAGGGCTGAGGGACTGGATGTGCAGATCAGTGACTTTGCGGACGCTGCCAGCGCATCGGCTGCTGTGGTCAATGGGGTGGCTGATGTCTGCTCAGGCATGTTTGAGCGCACGCTGTATCTGCAGTCTAAAAACCAGATGTTTCAGGCCTTTGTGTTGCAGGGCAGAACGCCGCAGCTTGCCTTGGGCGTGTCTATCCGCAACCTGCCCGGCTATACCCGCATTGCTGACCTTCGAGGCAAAAGAATCGGTGTAGCCTCGCTTGACACCATGGCCAGCATGATGACTCACCTGTACTTGACGCGAGGCGGTTTGAATGCTGCAGACGTGAGTTTTGTGCAGCTGGGCTCCTGGGGCCAGGCGCTGGCGGCGCTGCGCACGGGGCAAATTGATGCGCTCTGCAACACTGACCCTGTGATGACCATGCTGGAGCAAAGAGGCGAGGTCAGAATCATTCAGGACACCCGCACCCTCAAAGGCACGTCAGACCTTTTCGGCGGCAGCATGCCGTCTGCATGCCTGTATGCGGCAAGCGACTTTGTCCAGAAAAACCCCAACACCTGCCAAGCGCTGACCAATGCCATGGTTCACAGCCTGAAATGGTTGCAGACGGCAGGTCCCAGCGACATGATCAACACCGTTCCTGAAAGTTATCTGCTGGGTGACAGGGCTTTGTACCTGGCATCGTTTAACAAGATCCGCGAATCCATTTCACCGGACGGCGTGATGCCTGACGATGGACCATCCATTGCACTGGCTGCCTTCGGCCAATATGACGCAACGCTGCGCCTGGCCCGGCTCAATGCCAGTAAAACGTACACCAATGAGTTTTCGCGGCGAGCCAAACAGCGTTTTCTGGCCTGAGGGCGGCATGCATTTGCTGGGGCGTTTCAGCGCTTTTTGGTCTGCACGACCGGCTTGCGGCTGACAGGCTTGACGCCAGCTTTACTTTTGGCGGCAAGATGCCCAGTACTTGTCTTGACAGGCAAAAACAGCACCACCTGCTGGCCCGCTTTAAAGGCGCTTGCGGCGCCAATCCTGTTCCACTCGGCCACGTTGACCGGGCTCAAGCCGTAGCGCTTGGCCATGCTGGCCACCGTTTCGCCCTTGCGGGCTTTGACAGTGGTGCGACGCGTCACGATTTCAGGCGCCAGATCTACTCTCGCGTTGTCGGCGACATGACTGGCCACATCGACTTCCATTTTTGCGGAACGCGGCACCAGCAGGGTTGAGCCTGCCTTGATCAACATTCGCGGCGGTATGTTGTTGATCGTGCGCAAGTCGTTTTCGCTCATGCCAACGCGTTTTGCGGCTTCGCTGACGCTCAGTGTTGTGGGTGCTTTCCAGGCCGTCCAACTGGCATACTGGCCCTGTTGATAGGCGTCGAAGTTGCGCTGAAACACCAGCGCATTGTCCCAAGGCAGCAAAATTTGTGGTGTGCCCGAAGCAATGATCACCGGTCGATGAGCTGACGGGTTCAATGCCTTGAAATCATCAATCGCCACGTCAGCCAGCTTCGCCGCCAGGGCCACGTCAATGTCGCGGCTCAACTGAACCTGCTGAAAATACGGGTGATTGGCAATCAGAGGTAGCTCGGCGCGAAACCCCTGCGGATTGGCCACAATGTTTTTCACTGCCTGCAGCTTTGGAACATACAGCCGCGTTTCTGCCGGCATGTTGAGGTCAAGATAGCCCGTGCCCAGGCCGGCTTTTTTGTTGCGGGCAATCGCGCGTCCGACGCTGCCTTCGCCCCAGTTATAGGCGGCCAGTGCCAAGTGCCAGTCGCCAAACATGCCGTACAGTTTTTGCAGGTAGTCGAGCGCGGCGCGGGTCGATGCCAGCACGTCGCGGCGGTCATCCCGAAAGGCGTTTTGTTTCAGATCAAAGTATTTGCCGGTGGCTGGCATGAACTGCCACATGCCTGCAGCCTTGGCGCTGGACACCGCTTGCGGGTTGAAGGCGCTTTCAATGAACGGCAGCAGCGCCAGCTCCGTCGGCATCTGGCGGCGCTCAAGCTCTTCAACAATGTGAAACAGGTACTTGCTAGATCGTTCCGTCATGCGCTGGATGTAGTCAGGCCTGCTTGAATACCACTGCTCGCGGTCTGTTACCAATGTGTCTTGCAAGTCGGGCATGGCAAACCCCCGGCGGATACGGTCCCACAGTTCCTTGGGTGGCTCGGCGTGCGCAATTTTGAAGCCGCCGACCTGACCGGGCGTGATGCTTTGCAGCGGCCCGCCGGGAATTTCCGAAGCCTGCGTGGCCATTGGGGAGGCCACAACTGCGTTATCCGGTACGCCCGGTACGCTAGGCACGCCCGGTACGCCCGGTACGCTAGGCACGCCGGGCTTGCTGGCGCAACCTGCTAAAAAGACGGCGCAAAGCAGGATGGCGTGTAGAAAGTGTTGCGTCATTTGAATTGGTTTTTCAACTGCCTGATGGCTGCAAATACAGAGATGTCGTCGTGGGCTGCGGCATCAAAGTGTTGGGCAGAAGAAATGAGAGCGCCATGTCGGGTACGTAAGAAGGGGTTGATCAGAAGCTCCTGGGCTAAGGACGTGGGTAGCGTGGGTTGATCTTTCTTGCGCAGTTCGATGCAGTGTGCCTGGTAGTTTGCCAAATCCTGGTTTGCGGGGTCTACTGCCACGGCAAACCGTAAATTGCTCACCGTGTATTCATGGGTGCAGCAGACCACGGTGCTGCCCGGCAGCGCGGCCAGTTTGTCGAGCGACGCCAGCATTTGTGCCGGTGTGCCTTCAAACAGCCTGCCGCAGCCAGCAGAAAACAGCGTGTCACCACAAAACAGCAGGGGTTTACCGTTAACCTCAGATGCGTAAAAAGCAATGTGCCCAGCAGTATGACCGGGGACGTCGATGACCCTAAAGTCCACACCTGCCGCTTGAACCACGTCGCCTTCAGCGAGCATGTTGTAGGGTTTCGGGATATCTTCGGCGGCTGGCCCATACACTTTCGCGCCTGTTGTACGGCGCAATTCGTCGACGCCGCCCGTATGGTCTGCATGGTGATGCGTGACTAAAATAGTGTCAAGTCTGAGCTTGAGTTCTACCAGCTTGCGTAGCACAGGTGCCGCATCGCCTGGGTCGACGACCAGTGCTCGCTGGCCATCATGCAGCAGCCAGAGGTAATTGTCGGTAAACGCGGGGATGGGGATTAATGTCAACATGCAGTGGTTTTGATGGGCTCTGAAATTATAGGTTTGACGGACTGGCTCACAACGCCACCCGGCCAATACCTGCTGGCGTGGGAGCGCGAGCAATTTGACCAGTCTGTGAGCGATGTTTTTGGTTACCACGCGCTTCAATTGGGAATGCCTGAACTCCCTGCGCTACAGGCTAACCGGATGCCTCACAAATGGCTTGCAATTCCTTCAATGGATGAGCAAGGCAGTGTGACCTGCGCCGAAGAGGCAAGTTCCCCGGCGAACCGGCCCAACAGACTCAGGGGCGCTTTTGTGACAGATTCAGCTGCCTTGCCCTTTGCTGCCGGCAGTCTGGACCTGATCGTGCTGCCGCACACGCTGGACTTGAGCTCGGACCCGCATGCCACTTTGCGTGAAGTTGAACGTGTGCTGGTGCCAGAGGGCAGGGTCGTGATCAGCGGCATGAACCCGGCCAGTCTGTGGGGCATGCGCCAGCGGCGCGCGCACCTGTACCAGCGCTTTGGCACAGGCAAGTTGTTCCTGCCGCAAGCCGGTGAATTTATTGGCTATTGGCGCTTGCGTGACTGGCTGCGCCTGCTGAGCTTTGAGGTCGAGTCTGCCCGCTTTGGCTGCTATCGGCCGGCTTTTGAAACTGAAAAATGGCTGTCCCGATTTGAATGGATGGACAAGGCGGGCCGGCGCTGGTGGCCGATTTTGGGGGCAGTTTACTTTTTGGTGGCCGTCAAGCGCGTGCGCGGCATGCGCTTGCTGGAGCCTGCCTGGCGCGGCAGAAAAGCCGCCGCCAGTGCGCCTGCCGTGGTGGCCAACAAAGAGCCCTACCGGCAGGTATTCAACGATAAACCTGAGCCCTGACCCTGATATTGAACGTATGACAGAACTGCAACACATTACCATTTACACCGACGGCGCGTGCAAGGGCAACCCGGGCCCTGGCGGCTGGGGCGCCTTGCTGAGCATGCAAGGCACCGAAAAGGAAATCTTTGGCGGTGAGCTGGGCACCACCAACAATCGCATGGAACTGTCGGCTGTGATTGAAGCCTTGGCGGCGCTCAAGCGGCCCTGCCGTATTACCCTTTATCTCGACAGCGAGTACGTGCGCAAAGGCATCACCGAATGGATCCATGGCTGGAAGGCACGGGGCTGGAAGACCGCTGCCAAAGCACCAGTCAAAAACGTAGACCTGTGGCAGCGACTCGATGCGCTGGTGGCCAGCAGCGGTCATGACATCGACTGGCGCTGGGTCAAGGGCCACGCGGGCGACCCGGGCAACGAACGTGCCGATGGGCTGGCCAACAAGGGGGTAGAGCGTGCTTTGGGGCGAATTTGAGGCTCCTCCGCTTGAGGCATTCATTTAAAACGCGGCTCATGCACAATAAGCATGCTTAGCATTGCGTCGTTTGCGTGAGGCGAAGGCGTTGTAAATGTGCCGCGCCGGGCGGCCCAACAGAGCTTCCAAACGCTGCAAAGCGAGCCTGTCCTGCTACATTGGCAGGTGGTTCAACGTTTTCATCTGATAACGACCAGTAATTCAACAGTTTTAAAGCGTGGCTCCAAACTATGGCTTCTAGAGTAATTTATTCAGCAATCGCTGTGGTGGGAATTGCCGCGGCATCGGGTGCGGCGTGGTGGTTTCAGCAGCCTAAAAACGACAGTAGCTCTTCTCAAACCTCAACAGGTCCGGGCTCGCCGCCAGCCGCCGGTGCGCCGCTGACGGCGGCAAGTGGCCCGGCCAGGCCGCCAACCGTCGAAGCTGCCAAGGTGGAAACGATGCGCCTGACAGACGACACGCAGGCGGTTGGTACTTTGAAGTCACGCTTAGGCGTGGTGCTGCGACCCGAGGTCAGCGGGCGCATCACGCAACTCAATTTTACGGACGGTCAGCGCGTGCGCAAAGGCCAGGTGCTGGTTCAGTTTGATGACCAGTTGCCCCTGGCGCAAATGCAGCAAAGCGTGGCCGAGCTCTCGATTGCCCAGGCCAATCAAAAGCGCAACCAGGAACTGGTGGCACAAAACTTTATCAGCCAGCGGTCTCTGGATGAAAGCGCCGCAAACCTGCAAGTGGCGCAGGCCAAGCTGGCACTGGCCAAAGCCACCGCAGATCGTTTAAAAATCATCGCGCCTTTCGATGGGATGGTGGGCATCCGGTCGGTCAATGTCGGTGATTACCTCAAAGACGGCGCAGATATCGTCAATATCGAAGATATCGACGCCATTTTTGTTGATTTCAGGTTGCCCGAGCGCTTTCAGTCCAAGGTTAAAACCGGCCAGACGGCCAGCATAGACATTGATGCCTTGCCGGGTCGAAAGTACACCGCCCGCATCCTGGCGATTGACCCTTTGATCGATGCGAATGGCCGTTCGGTCGGTGTGCGCGGCTGCATTGACAACCGCCAGCTGCAGTTGCGCCCCGGTATGTTTGCCCGGGTCAACGCCGTGTTCGGTGTGCGCGAGACGGCCATGATGATCCCCGAAGAAGCCATTATTCCGCAGGGTGCCAAAGTGTTTGTGATCAAACTGCTGCCCGGCCCGAACGAAAAAAGCCGGACCACACAACGCGTCGAGGTCAAGGTCGGCCTGCGCCGCCCAGGCAAGGTGGAAATTCTGGAAGGCCTGGAGCCTTCCGACAGTGTGGTTGCCAACGGGCAGCAACGGGTGCAAAAAGATGGCACGGTGGTCAATCTGCTCGACTTGTCTGCCCGTGGTGGCAAACCGGGCGAAGGCGCAGGTCCGCCGGGTGCTGCAGCGTCGGCACCAGCTGCAACAGCGTCCTCTGCAGCAACGCCGGCTTCTGCCGCAGCTATGCCGACGTTGCCGCCCGCTGCGACCAAGCCTGCTGCCCCAGCCGTCAAAATGGCCAAAGCACCCGAAGGCCCCAACCCTTGCGGGGACGGTCCGACCGCGGCAGCCGGGTCGGGCGGCAAACCTGGGCAAAAGCCTGGCCAGCAACCTGGTGCCAAACCTGGCGCCACGCCTGCCATCAAACCCGCGTGACCGCACTTTTGACCGAGGTTCACCATGCAACTTGCTGAAATTTCAATCCGTCGTCCGGTCTTTGCCACGGTGTTGTCGCTGCTGGTGCTTTTGATTGGTGCTGTCAGCCTGACCAAGCTGTCGGTGCGCGAATACCCCAAAATTGACGAGCCCGTGGTCACGGTCAGCGTCAAGTACGCCGGCGCCTCTGCTGAAGTGATGGAGTCGCAGGTGACCAAGCCACTGGAAGACTCGATTGCAGGCATCGACTCGGTGGACGTGATCACCTCCATCAGCCGGGCCGAGCAAACGCAGATCACGGTGCGCTTTCGGCTTGAAAAGGACGCCGACACGGCTGCCGCCGAGGTGCGCGACCGCACATCCCGGGTCCGCAACCGTCTGCCGCAAGCGGCAGAAGAGCCGGTGATTGCCAAGGTGGAGGCCGACGCTTTTCCGGTGATCTGGCTGTCTTTTACCAGCGACACCATGACCGGCCTTCAAATCAACGATCTGGTCAACCGCGTTGTCAAGCCGCGCCTTCAAACCGTCACTGGCGCGGCTGATGTGCGCATTTTTGGGGAGCGCAAATATGCCATGCGCGTCTGGCTGGACCCTGACAAACTGGCGGCTTACAAGCTGACCACGCAAGATGCAGAAGACGCCATCAGGCGCAGCAATCTGGAAGTGCCAGCGGGCCGCATTGAATCGACCCAGCGGGAGTTCAGCGTCACGTCGCAGACCGACCTGTCGCGACCCTCACAATTTTCAGACATCATCATCAAAAATGCCAACGGCTTTCCGGTGCGTATTCGTGATGTAGGCCGTGTCGAAGAAGCCGCAGCCGACGAGCGCAGCGGCTCTCGGCTAAATGGTCGGGTGGCCATCACGGCGGGTGTGATTCGTCAGGCCACAGCCAATCCACTGGACTTGAGCAATGGTGTGCGGGCGATGCTTCCCAAGCTCAGAGCCGACTTGCCGCCGGGCATCCAGATCGATATTGCCAACGACAACTCGGTGTTCATCGCCAAGTCGATTGACAGCGTTTTCAGAACTATCCTTGAGGCCGTGGTCTTGGTGGCGCTGGTGATTTTTGTGTTTCTGCGCACGCTGCGCGCGTCCATCATTCCGATCATCACGATTCCAGTGTGTCTGGTGGGTACTTTTGCACTGATGGCGCTGGCTGGTTTTTCCATCAACACCCTGACCTTGCTGGCGCTGGTGCTGGCCATCGGGCTGGTGGTGGACGACGCCATCGTTGTTCTCGAAAACATTTACCGCCACATTGAAGAAGGGCTGGATCCGTTTTCAGCGTCCATCAAAGGGGTGCGCGAGGTCGGCTTTGCGGTGATCGCTATGACGGTCACGCTGGCGGCGGTGTACGCGCCTCTTGCGTTCACGCCAGGCCGAACGGGTCGTCTGTTTATCGAGTTTGCACTGGCGCTGGCGGGGGCGGTTGTGGTGTCGGGCTTTATCGCGCTGACCTTGTCTCCAATGATGTGCTCCTTGCTGCTCAAGCACAACGCCAAGCCGAGCTGGTTTGACCGAACCATGGAAAAGCTTCTGACGCGATTGTCCGCGGGGTATGAGTCCATGCTCGCCTGGCTGGTCACCACAGGTTATGACCGTCAGCACCAGCAAAGTGGTTTTGGCAGCTCCGTCAAACGCTTTTTTCTTAACGCCCGATGGATTGTGGTGGCGGTGATGTTGGTATCTGCGGGGGCTATTGCATGGGTCTTGCCTGGCATGAAGCGAGAGCTGGCACCTCTGGAAGACCGCGGCCAGGTATTGGCAGTGGTCACGGCCCCGGACGGCGCCACTTTGGGCTACACCAATCGCTATGTCGATGCGATTGAACGCATGGGCGCGCCCTTCAAAGAGTTTGACCGTATTTTTGTCTCTTCAGGCAATCCAACCGTGTCACAGGCCAACGTGTTTTTCCGTGCTGTTGACTGGGACGATCGCAAACGATCAACGCTGGAGATGGCTCGCGAACTTCAACCCAAGCTGGCTGGCCTGCCGGGGGTGACCGCCTTCCCGATCACGCCGCCGTCGCTGGGTCAGGGTTTTCGGGAGCGTCCTGTCAATTTTGTGATTGTGACGACCGACAGCTACCAAAACCTGGCGGCTCTGACCCGTCAGTTCATGGACGAGATTGCCAAAAATCCGGGTATTTTGAGTGCTGACATTGATCTGCGTTTGAACAAACCCGAACTCAAAATCGATGTGGACCGCGACAAGGCGGCTGATTTGGGCGTCAGCGTTGAAGTGGTCGCCCGTGCAGTTGAAACCATGCTCGGCGGCCGGCAAGTCACACGTTACAAGCGCGAGGGCGACCAGTTCGACGTGATTGTGCAAACCGCCGCGACGGGCCGTGACACCCCAGATGACGTTGAGAAGATTTTTGTGCGTGGCCGCAATGACGCGATGATTCCGCTGGCCAGTCTGGTCAAGGTACGCGAATCGGTTGCGCCGCGCGAGTTGAATCACTTCAGCCAGCGCCGCTCGGTGTCGATAACGGCCAACCTGGCGGCAGATTATTCGCTGGGACAAGCGCTCGACTTTCTCGACGGCACGGCCGTCAAACTGCTCAAACCCGGCTACACCACAGACCTGAACGGCACCTCGCGCGAATTCCGCAATTCGCAAGGCTCACTCATCATTGTGTTTGGCCTGTCGCTGCTGTTTATTTTTCTGGTGCTGGCCGCGCAGTTTGAAAGTTTTATAGATCCGCTGGTCATCATGCTGTCGGTGCCGCTGTCGATGATTGGCGCGTTGCTGGCGCTCAAATGGTCAGGCGGCTCGCTCAATGTGTATTCACAAATTGGTCTCATCACCCTGGTGGGCTTGATCACCAAGCACGGGATTTTGATTGTTGAATTTACCAACCAGTTGCGTGAGTCCGGCATGGAAATGACGCAAGCACTTGTCAAGGCGGCATCGCAGCGTTTGCGGCCGATTTTGATGACAACCGGCGCGATGGTGCTGGGTGCAGTACCCCTGGCATTTGCCCACGGCGCCGGTGCTGAAAGCCGCACCCAGATTGGTTGGGTGATTGTGGGCGGCATGTCACTCGGTACGCTGCTGACGATTTTTGTGGTGCCCACCATGTACACGCTGTTTGCCCGCAAAGCCATTCCTGGCGAGAACAAGACCGTGGCCAAAGAAGAGCCAGATTCAGCGGCTGTCCATCCAGAGTACGTCGCCAAGTAAGCGAGCTGTTTGTTGCTTCAAGAAGGAGCTGTGGATGCGGGCTTGCTGGACTGCGGTCATCGTCGCTGACACTGGGCGAGCTGCAAGGCTAGAGCGCTGTGCGCGGCCTTCTGGCTTAGATCACGCCGTCAAACATGAGCACGTCGATGGTGTCGCCAACGGCAACATTGCTCTGCGCATGATGCAAAACAATCAGGCCATTGGCTTGGGCCATCGAGCTTAAAACGCCCGAGCCCTGATTGCCGGTGGTTTTCACCTGCAGCGTGCCGTCATCAGCAACAGACACCCAGCCGCGCTGGTATTCGGTACGGCCCGGTTTTTTGCGCATCGCCTCCTGGCTGCGTGCCTTGAGCAGCGGTTGTGGCGTTGGCGTTGCTCCCATCATTTGCAGCAGAGCCGGGCGCACAAACGCCAAAAAGGTCACCATCACAGCCACCGGGTTGCCGGGCAAGCCAAACAAAATAGCACCCGATTGACTGCTAATGTTTTCAGAGCTGGTGGCCCTTGTATATCTGAGCTTGGACGCCGACTCAATGTCTGAAACTGGCTGCAAAACAGCATTTTGGATGCGTCCAACTGCCATCGGCCTGCCGGGGCGCATGGCAATTCGCCAAAAAGCCACATCACCCAGCTCTTTCATCATGGCTTTGGTGTGATCTGCTTCGCCCACACTGACACCGCCCGAGGTGATGATGGCGTCGGCTTGCATGGCGGCCTGGGTAAATGCGGACTTCAAGGATGCCGGGTCGTCCCGCACCACGCCCATGTCAATCACATGGCAGCCCAGGCGGGTCAGCAAACCGTAAACGGTGTAACGGTTGCTGTCATACACCGCACCTTCACGTGGCGGCTCGCCGAGCGACAAAATCTCGTCACCGGTTGAGAAATAAGCCACCTTGAGTTGGCGGTAGCAGGGTACGGTTTGAAGACCCAAAGAAGCTGCTAGGCCAAGTCTGGCAGGCGTGAGCAGATCACCTTTGAAGAGCGCAGCTTTGCCCTGCATCAGGTCTTCACCCCGGTGGCGGCGGTTGTCACCGGGCTTCAGGAGTCGGGGCGCAATCTTGATGCTTTGGTCATTGCCCGATACAAACTCTTGCGGCACCACCGTGTCTAGCCCCGCTGGCATGATGGCCCCGGTCATGATCTTGACGCACTGCCCTGGTTTGACCGTGCCTTGCCAGGCTTTACCTGCAAATGCGGTACCGATCACCTCAAGGTTCAAAGGTGCATCCGTGAGTTGCTGACCATCAAACGCAAAACCATCCATGGCCGAGTTGTCGTGCGGTGGCACATCAAAAGGCGAGACAACATCCGCCGCCAACACCCGGCCCAGTGCTTCAAGCAATGGCACGTTGCTGGCTTCTTGCACAGGTACGACCAGCTTGGCGAGAAAGCGCGACACATCGTCCGCAGACAGCCCCTGCGGGTCATAGCCTTGCAGTTCGGCGGCGATTTGGTCCAGCGTTTTCATCCCGGTCGTTTCACCCGAGTGTTCGTGATTCAAGCTGATGCAGTTCAGCCAGCGTGTTGGCATTGAAAAACGCTTGGGCATCATCACTCGGCAGGTTGAAGGGGACATGCACCACTTTGTGCTGGGCCGTCCAGGCATCAATTTTTCGGCCACCACCCTGGGTAAATTGCTGCAAGCTCTCTAACATGTGCGTGCCCATCAGGCAAAACACGGGTTGCGCCCGGGTTTGGCCGTCTTCTTCAGGAGCACTGGCCACGGCAAAGTCAGCAGATTGGGCTTCAAACGCATCTGCCAGACGTGCCACCAGGTCGTGCGGAAACAGTGGCGTGTCGCAAGGTGCCGTCAGCAAATAGGGGGTTTCGCATCGCTCCAGCCCGGTCATAAAACCCGCCAGCGGCCCAGCAAAGTCGCCCATGTTGGGCGTGTCCAGCCATACCGGCACGCCAAACGATTCATAAGCCGCCAGATTACGGTTCGCGTTGATCATCACATCACCTACCTGCGGCGACAAGCGCAGCAGTGTGTGCAAGGCCAGTGGCACACCATTGAAATTTTGCAGTCCCTTGTCCACGCCGCCCATGCGCGAGCCACGTCCGCCAGCCAGGATGACTGCGGTGATGGCTTCGATGTGCATGGGGGGTCGGATGTCTTCGTGTTGCAAATCTAGCCTCCGATGTAGCTCATTTCAACGCGCTTTTTACCGTCCCCAATCTGGGTGTCAGGAGGCAGTTTTGCCCGCAGTTCTGAATAGCGGTCGTCGCGTTTGTGCCAGATGTGTGCAATGGCGCTTGAGATCTGTTCATCACTGAATTTGGCACGGTGGTCACCCCTGAGCAGGGAGCGCAGGTCATGTCCCTGGCTGGCAAACAGGCATAAAAACAGTTTGCCCTCGGTCGACAGGCGTGCGCGATTACAGTCACTGCAAAAGGCTTGCGTCACACTGCTGATGACACCGATCTCGCCACCACCATCCGCGTAACGCCAGCGTTCGGCCGTCTCGCCAAGATAGTTCGCGTCGATGGCAGCAACAGGAAATTCGGCGTTGATGCGCTCAATCACCTGGGCAGACGGCAACACCTCGTCCATGCGCCAGCCGTTGGTCGCTCCCACGTCCATGTATTCAATAAAGCGCAGTACGTTGCCTGAGTGGCGAAAGTGCCTGGCCATCGGCACGATTTCCTGATCGTTCGTTCCGCGTTTGACGACCATGTTGATCTTGATCGGCAGCAAGCCGACTTTGTTCGCCACTTCAATCCCGTGCAGCACGTCAGCGACCGGAAAGTCCACGTCGTTCATGTGACGAAAAATCGTATCGTCCATCGCATCCAGACTGACGGTGACGCGCTGCAATCCAGCGTCTTTGAGTGACTGCGCTTTTTTGGCCAGCAGCGATGCATTGGTGGTCAGTGTGATGTCTAGCGGTTTGCCGGCCACAGTGGTCATGCTGGCCAGCATCTCAATCAGGACTTCCAGGTTTTTGCGCAGCAGTGGCTCGCCACCTGTCAGGCGAATTTTCTCAACCCCATGGGCGATAAAAATGCGCGCCAGCCGCGCGATTTCTTCAAAGCTCAGCAAGGAGGTTTGTGGCAAAAATGCGTAGTCTTTGTTGAACACCTCGCTCGGCATGCAGTAGCTGCATCTGAAGTTGCAGCGGTCCGTCACGCTGATGCGCAGGTCGCGCAGGGGGCGGTCAAGGCTATCGCTCAGCAGGCCTGCGGCAGGGAAGGCCAAGTCCGGCACCAAAACACCCGGTGAAAGCTGGCGCAGGTCTTTGATGTTGATGGTTTTTTGAATCATGATCCGAATGCCGAGTTTACTGATTGTCTTGCCCGTCTATAAAACGCTCTGTCACAATTCACATAAATTTGTAAGTTATCGAGCGAAAGAGAGCGAGGGTATGTTTTTACGGTTTTTGAACAAAGTCGGGCGTCTCGGTGCATTCGCGCTGGCCTGTGCTGCCCTTCCTGCCGCGTCGTATGCGCAAGACAGTAAAAACCTGGCCCCGGGGTTCACCTCCCGGCCCGCCAACTCCAAGCTGGTGATACTGCCAACTGATATGGAGCTTTTCTCAATCAGCGTTGGTGGCGTGCAAGAGCCCAAAGCGGACTGGACACAGTCGGCTGTCAAACACTTCAAAGAGGGCCTGGACAAACGCAAAGGATTACTGGGTGCCAACGTTGTTGATCTGGCTGAGAAAGATATTGACGACATGGCCGAGATCAATGCCCTGCATGGCGCTGTCGCCCAATCAGTCTTTCTGCATCATGTTCTGAATGTTGCCAAGCTGCCGACCAAGGCGGGTCTGCTCGATTGGTCCTTGGGCGATTCGGTCAAGCCACTGAAAACCAAAACGGGCGCTGACTACGCGCTCTTTATCTGGGTCAGGGACACCTACGCCAGCTCCGAGCGCAAGGCCGCCATGGCGGTCATGGCTTTGCTGGGGGTGGGTCTCGCCGGTGGTTCACAGCTTGGCTATGCCTCACTTGTTGATTTGAATGACGGCCGCATCGTCTGGTTCAACGATCTGCGCCGAGTTTCCGGAGATCTGCGTGAAGCTCAGTCCGCACAGGAGACGGTTGACGCCTTACTCAGGGGATTTCCGGTATCTCAATGAGCGCACCCATGTTGACCCGCAGAGGCATGTTGGGCTCCGTCTGCAAGCAGTGCCTCGGCTTTGCAGCATTGACCCAAGCGCCCCTGGCTTTGCCACAAACCAGCAGTGAAGCTGCGGTAAACGCTGCGCCTGCAGTACCAGGTCGCTTTGAACGCCCAGGCATCGACACAGAAGAAGGTGGCCTGTGGGGGATGATGGATCGCGAGGAAGCCAAACTGCGTCGCAGCCCCTTTGTCATTCGTGATCTTGCCCTGACCAAGTACGTTCAAGGTATAGCGTGCCGTTTGGCAGCTGACCATTGCCCAGACGTGCGCGTTCATCTGGTGCGCACACCGCTGTTCAATGCCAGCATGGCGCCCAACGGCATGATGCAGGTCTGGAGCGGCTTGCTGCTGCGCGTTGAAAACGAGGCCCAGCTGGCGGCCATTCTTGGGCATGAGATTGGCCACTATCTTGAGCGGCACACGCTGGAGCGCATGCGTGATATGAAAAACCGCGCGGCTTTTGCGCAAGTCATAGGTATGTTTGGTGTGGTTGGCGCGCTTGGACAACTCGGTGTTTTGTCAGGCATGTCTGCGTTTTCACGCGAGCAAGAAACCAGTGCCGACCGCGCTGGCATGCGCCTGATGCAAAGCGCCGGCTATGACGGACAGCAAGCAGCCAGAGTGTGGGACAACCTGATTGGTGAGCTCAAAATCAGGGGTGGCGAAAAGGCCGGTTCGCGTAGCCCCCTGATGGCCAGCCACCCGCCGGCTGCAACGCGCCGTGACGATTTGATGCGGCTTGCGGGCGATAAATCAGGCGAAACGGGCACGACTGAATTTCAAAAAGCAACAGCGCTGCACAAAATGACCTGGTTGCAAGACGAAATCAAACGCGGCCAATACGAAGAAAGCCTGGTGTTGTTTGACCGGCTGATTGGACAAAATCCAGCGGATGCGCAAACGCTGTTTGCCCGGGGTGAGGTGTACCGCCAGCGCGACGACAAGGATGACCCGCAACTGTCTATCGAGGACTTGAGTCGCGCTGCCCGACTCGGCAACCCGCCTGTGGAGGTCTTTCGCTCGCTGGGCCTGATTTATAAAAAACAACAAGACACGACCTTGGCGCTGCAAGCATTTGAAAAATACCTGGCCGTAGCACCCGAAGCGGCCGATGCCAGCCTGATTAAAAACTACATCACTGATCTGAAGCCATGACTGAAGCCATGAAAAAATTCTTTGCCGTTGCTCTCGTTTTAAGCCTGGTGGCCTGCACCAGCATCGTCAAGGTCGACGGTGATCAAACCATCAGAAACCGGATGACCCTGAAGCTGGCCGATGCCTGGAACAAAGTTCAGTTACCCAACGACCGCGAGCCCTTCGACGTGTGGACGCAAGAAGGTCTGACGGTTGACGCGCTGCGCTTTTGGGCCGCTGTACCCCACCGGGGTGAACTGATGAGGGCACCTTCAGCCAGTGTTCCCCAGGGCGGTAAATCAGCGCGCGTTCCCACATTTGTGACAGGGATGGAACCAGACCAGTTGGTCAGCTTGTTTGAAACCATGTATTCGTCCGATGGCTCCAGCGTGACCATCAACAAAGTGGAGCCCACGATTTTTGCAGGTGAAAAAGGCATCCGCTTTGAGTTTTCAGTGCTTCGCAAATCCGACGACGTTCAACTGTTGGGCATTGGTTGGGTGGTAGTTAAAAAAGATGAGCTTTTTGCCGCCACCTTTCTGGCGCCAAAGTTATCCTTCTTCGGCAGACTGCGGGGCAAGGCCGAAAGTGTTGTCAAGTCTGCTCAAATCAAAGGTTGATGACTGGGCAGACATCGGTCTGATAAAAATCGCTGTCCGTGAATCAAATGTGCCAGGTCATTGACCTGGCCCGGCTTACCGGCATAGCCGCCGTCAAAGTCCTGGAATCCGTTGCATTGATGCCTTGCGGGCCCCGAAACGCAATGCACCAATGAAGTAGGTTTGACGTTCAACTCATCACCCAGCATCCAAAGCCATAGCCATAGCCATAGCCATAGCCATAGCCATAGCCATAGCCATAGCCATAGCCATAGCCATAGCCATAGCCATAGCATGTCTGGTGCGCTATCAGTTTTTATCGAATGCCTTTCACATTCGACGTCACTTGCAACAGAAGATTGACATTCAAATGTTTTGGGATCTAGTCAAGTTTGATACCTAAGTCACGTACGATCGGCACCATTCTTTGGGTATCGCTGCGAATCAGGGTTCTTAGTGATTCTGAACTATCCCCCATTTTTTCCAGCGAAAACTTATCAAACAACGTTGAATTGAGGGTGTCATCTTTTAGGATCTTGTTCACCGAGGCATTTAACTTTTGGACCACTTCTGGTGGCGTACCGGCTGGGGCAAGCAGGGCGAACCATGATGAGGGGTAAAAGTTTGAAACGCCGACCTCCTTAAATGTCGGCACATCAGGAAGCAACGGTGACCGTTTGCTTCCTGCGGAGGCCAATACACGAAGTTGCCCGCTTTTTGATTGAGCAGCAATCAGGCCGGTCGAGACAATCATGGCATCGACATGTCCACCCATCAAATCATTGATGGCGACCGAGGCTCCTTTGAAGGGAATATCGTGCATGGACAAGCCGACCGTTCGCTGAAACATCTCAAAATTAAGGTGTGCAGTTGAACCCACGCCAAGCGTTGCATATGAAACTTTTCCAGGGTTCTTCTTCGCATAGGCAACAAAGTCCTGATAGTTCCCAATGCCCAATTTAGAACTGATGACCAGGCTTTGCGGTACTTGTGCAATGGCAATGATCGGTGCAAAGTTTTTTTCAACGTCGTAGGGCAGCTTTGCATAGATCAGCGGGTTAAGTGTCAAAGTCGCTTCAGCCGTCAGCAGCAATGTGTAGCCATCTGGATTGGACTTGGCGACGTGCGTGGCGCCTATCAAAGTGTTGCCTCCCGCCTTGTTGTCGACAACAACTTGCGTTTTTAAATCTTGCGACAACTTTTGCGCAACGCCTCTTCCAATGGCGTCGGATACACCACCCGGGGAATAGGGAACCACAATCGTGATTGGTTTATTTGGAAAGTCTGCCTGGGCCATGACGCCCGCTGAACAAAGTGACATGGCTAAAGCGATGACATTGACAACTTGACGGCTCATTGACGGTAACTCCTATTGGCGATATTGCCACTGTGACTTGCGTCACCTGCAAAGTCAATGAAATGGGCATTTGTAATGCAAATACCGCGAATCACGGCAGATCAGTTGATGTGGTGAGTTTTAATTCATAGCATTCAAGGTCTTACCACTTGGAGACATCATGAAAAATACATTGCTGAAGTCAATTTCGAAGTCGCTGCTCGCCTTGATTCTGGGCGCTGCCAGTTCGTTGGCTTTGTCTCAATCGCAACCCCAAACCGTTCCACCCCTTCCAACGCATCTGAATGCTTCAGAAACAGCGGTGATCTTGGTCGATTTCCAAGGCAACTTTGTCAACCCTGATGGTGCGTGGTATCAAAAATTCAAGCCTGATTACGACAAAGGCATGCTTGATAAAACAGTAAAGATGGTCAATGAGGCGCGTGAAAAGGGCGCCTGGATCATTCATGTCACCGAGGGATACACACAAGATCACCGGGAATTGGACTGGACCAATCCGGGGGGGTTCCATCGTGGGCAACTCGTGCGCAAAGCGTGGAAGGTCGGCAGTAAAGAAGCGGCCTACTATGAGCCCTTAATGCCTAAGCCTGAATACAAAGACTTGTTTTTAGCGCCCCGTATTCAAGTCAGTGCGTTTGGCGGCACAGGATTGAACGAAATTTTGCGTTCTAAAGGAATTAAAAATATAGCGGTCGCAGGTTTTACGACGGACGTTTGCGTCTACGCTACGGTGATCGCTGGTTACGATCTTGGCTTTCACGTTTATGCGCTGCGTGAATCGATGTTGGGTTTTTTCCCTGAAATGTCTCAATCCATGCTGAACAGCATCTTCCCAATGTGGTCTACCGTCATTGATAACGATAAATTTCTTGGTATGGTTAGAAAATAACAACAAATGACGTCCAGATCCTCATCAAATATTGACCGATTGCGTGCGCTGACAGTTGTTGCAACTGACATTGATCGTTCATTGGACTTTTATACCAACACCTGGGGTCTCACCCGAGTTGCGGATCGCAGAGGCTCCATTTGGCTTCGTGCGAAAGGCATTGACCACCATGTCTTAGTGCTCGAGCCCGGCCAACAAGCTGGTTTGGTGAGCATCACTTGGGGCACCAGCACTTTGGAGGCGCTGCACCATTTATATGAGCAATTGGTGGCAGCTTCTGTGAAGGTTGAAGAGCCGCCGCGACAATTGGGAAGCCCTGGTGGCGGATGGGGGTTTTCTTTTGTAGATCCAGATGGCAACCTGCACAAAGTGGTGGCGCAACGCGAGGACTATGCGAACGAGGAGCCCAGCGATACGCGCCCAATCCAACTGTCACATGTGGTGTTGAACTCTAAAAACGCTGATCAGTTGGTGCGCTTCTTCACGGATGTGCTCGATTTCAAGATCAGTGATCAAACCAAGAAAATGACTTTTTTAAGATGCAATTCAGACCACCATTCAATTGCTGTGGCTCAAGAGGATGTGTCTGGTCTGAATCACTTTGCCTTTGAAATGAAAAGTTGGAATGAGTTGATGTTCGGCGCTGGGCGACTCAAACTCGCAGGTCACAAAATTCAATGGGGTATTGGACGACACGGGCCTGGTGATAACGTCTTTGCCTATTTTTTAGACCCTGATGGCTACGCCACCGAATACACCGCTGAGCTTCAGCGCATCACAGATCCCAATCACGTCCCTGGCAGGCCAGAGCAATGGATCAGGCCACCAGAAAGATTGGATCAGTGGGCTTTTTCAGATTTGCCCAGCGCGGCGATGAAGAATGCGATGCACAGTCAATTTATAAGACAACTTTAAATATGAAAATTGCCAGATTTAATTTTTCCAAATTCGGATTGGTGGACGATGAAACGCTTTATGACATCACGCCATCTGTCCGGTCTCATGACGCGCTTGAAATTCTTGCTGAGCTACAGGCGATGTCAGCGCCCCAACTTAAAGAAATCAGGCGGGTAGCAAAGTCATACCAATTGTCTGAAGTTCATCTCAACAGTCCCATTGCAAATCCCAGCAAGGTAGTCGCCGCCCCCATTAATTACAGAGCGCATGTTGAGGAGATGCTGAGTAATGGGCAAGCGTTTGGCCACATCATCACGGACATTCGCAAGGCTGGTTTATTTTTGAAAGCGCCGTCCTCGGTGGTGGGCGCGAGCGATGGCATCAAACAAAGGTTTTTAGATCGCCGCACTGACCACGAGATTGAGTTGTGTGCTGTGATCGGGAAAGTTGCAACTTGCGTGAGCAAAGAAAATGCCCTCGACCATGTTGCGGGCTATTGCTTGGGATTAGACATCACGGTGCGCGGGTCAGAGGATCGAAGTTTTAGAAAATCCATCGACACCTATACCGTGCTAGGACCATGGCTTGTGTCTGCCGATGAGGCCATCGACCCAACAAACATTGATTTGAAACTCACGGTGAACGGCATCACTCAACAAGACGCCAATACTTCAGACATGGTCATGTCAGTGGCAGAGCTGATTGAATATGCGTCCGGTTTTTATACGCTTTTACCTGGCGATGTGTTGATGACTGGTACGCCTCAAGGTGTTGGCCCGATCAGACCCGGTGATCTGTTGATTGCCTCCGCAAGGGGGCTGGGCTCGATGACCGTCAATGTAAGAGACGCATCATATGGCTAGCCCGCAAAAGTTCCGCCTCCTCGGCTTGACAAATTCTTGTCGCGCCAGTTCCTACAACCAAATGGTGTTGACCCATATCAAGACTCATTTCGAAGACCTGGTTGATCTTCACTTATTCGATATTTCAAAAATCCCTTTTTATGAGGACCGTGCAGAAGCATTTCCTTTTTCAAATGAGATCAGCGATCTCGCAGCGCTTATGGGGCAGAGCCACGGACTTATCGTGGCCTCGCCTGAATACAACCATTCAGTGCCCGCGCGGCTCAAGAACACCATTGACTGGATGTCTCGCATGCCAAATAAGCCCTTGCTCAGACGACCGGTGATGTTGATTTCCGCCTCGACAGGCCAATTGGGTGGGGTGAGAGTGCAGTACGAGCTTCGTCGTGTTTTTGATGCGACAGATTCGCGTGTCATGATCAAACCCGAAGTTTTCATCGGCAAAGTTCATGAGAAATTTTCGTTGGCTGGTGTTTGTACCGATCAAGAAACCGGTGCCTTGATCAAAAATCAGTTACAAAGTTTTTTCGATTGGATGAAAAGCTATTCTTTGAATTTGAATTGCCTTGAAGAAGACGTCACACACCAATAATTTAGACCTGAACCTGCTGCACGTTTTTTGTGCAGTCATGCGCAAGCGTAATGTGACGCTGGCGGGTGAAGAGTTGAATTTGTCGCAATCAGCCATTTCGAATGGTCTTAAAAGATTACGTGACCATTTCGATGACAAGTTGTTTGTTTCATCTCCTGCGGGAATGATGCCCACTGCACTTGCTGAACAGTTGGCTGGACCCATTCAGGAGTCATTGACGCAAATTCAACTTGCCATTGAATCCGTTAAGGCGTTCGATCCTTCAAGTAGCACCAAGAATTTTAAAATTTATATCAGCGACGTCGGTCAGTTGATTCTGATTCCCAATCTTGTGACGATATTGACGAAGGCGGCGCCTCAGGTCACGATCTCGCTCGTCAATCTTTCTCCTCGCGTGGCTCAATCAATGATGGTCGACGGGGAAATTGATTTGGCCATCGGAACATTCGACAGATTCCAAGCCGGGTTTCATCAGCAGCGCTTATTCAGTAAAAGTTATGTCGTGCTCGCCAGAAAAGACCACAGCCTTTTAAAGAAGGGCTTGTCGTTGCAGACCTTTTTGAATGCGCGGCATGCCGTCTATTTACCGCCTGCTGCGAGTCACGATAGTTTCGATATGTTTCTTGATGATCTTTTCAAGCAAAACAACAAACGTCGGCAGGTGGTTGTCGAGTTAGCACATGGTCTGGGTATCGCTGAAATAGTGGCGGCGAGTGATTTGATCGCTTGTGTACCCAAGCGCTTGGCCGAAAGTTTGATGTCTACCGAATCCCTGGGGTTGTTCCCTTTGCCTTTTGACGCGCCCGGTGCAGACGTTTGTCAATTTTGGCACGACCGCGTTCATTCAGACCCCGGGCACAGATGGTTTAGGAATCTTGTCTATAAAAATTATTCAAGAATGATCCCTGGCAAGCCAGGTGGATCGCATTGAGCACGCGAGCATCTGGCATCTGAGGGACCTGAACTTTACGGGCGTCATCATCGTGACAGTTTTGTCAAACGCAACGCGCCCCATCCACCTCAATACACACCCCGCTGATAAAGTCGGCTTCGTCGCTGGCCAGGTAAAGCGCGGCGTTGGCGACGTCCAGCGCGGTTGAAAACCGCCCCAGTGGGATGCTGCTGCGGAACTTGGCTTTGCGCGCTTCGTCAATCGGGCCGCCAGCAAATTCAGCCGACAAACCCGTGTCTGGGTTGAACACCGGGTTGATGCAGTTCACCCGAATATTGTCTGGCCCCAGCTCGGCCGCCAAAGACTTCGACGTGGTGATCACCGCGCCCTTGCTGCCGTTGTACCAGGTCAGCCCAGGACGAGGCCTGACGCCTGCGGTCGACGCAATATTGATGAAACTGCCGCCGCCATGGGCCTTGAAGTGCGGCACGGCGTGAATGGTGCTGAGGTAAATGCTTTTGACGTTGATGGCGTAGCACTTGTCAAAGTCGTCTTCGCTCACGTCCAACGCCGGTTGGTTGCGGTGCGTCCAGCCTGCGTTGTTGACCATCACGTCAAGCTTGCCGTGGCGCGCAACTGCGGCAGCGACCAGCGCCTTGACCTGTTCAGAGTTGGTCACGTCGGCCTGAAAAAAAGAAGCCTTGCCGCCTGCTTTGACGATGGCGGCAACCACCGCCTCGCCCATGGCGGCGTTGATGTCATTGACGATGACGCTGGCGCCTTCAGCCGCCAAGCGCCGGGCGATGCCCTCACCAATGCCGCCGCCAGAACCTGTGACGATGATGGATTTGTTTTTGAGTCTCATGATGTGTTCTTTAGTTGCTATTGAATGAGGAGCTGCTTGTCCCGTATTTAGTTGACCCTGAATCTGGATGGTAGGTTAAGGGCGCTGCAAATGATGTCACCCATGCTTCACCGCCACAGTCTTTAGCGTCGTGAACCCAAGCAGCGCCTCAAAGCCCTTCTCCCGTCCGTAGCCTGACGACTTCACCCCGCCAAACGGCAGTTCTACCCCGCCGCCGGCGCCGTAGTTGTTGATGAAGACCTGGCCTGCTTGGACTTTTTTGGCCATGCGGAACTGGCGTGCGCCGTCTTGTGTCCAGACGCCTGCGACCAGTCCGAATGCGGTGGCGTTGGCCAGCTCGATGGCGTGCGCTTCATTTTTAAAGCTCATGGCACAGAGGATTGGGCCAAAAACCTCTTCTTGTGCCAGGCGGTGCATCACGGGCACGTCGCGCAGCAAGGTGGGGGCCTGGTAAAAGCCGGTGTCAGGCGCCTCGTCAACGATCTGGCCTTGCGCGACCATGGCGATACCGGCGACTTGCGCATCGCTTAAAAAGTCCCACACCCGCTGCTGCTGGCTTTGGCGGATCAGGGGGCCCACGTCCAAATCCATCGCTGCGGGGCCGACGCGCAGGGCTTCAAAGGCCACGCCCAGGCGCTCCAACAAGGGTTCGTAAATGCTTTGCTCTACCAGCAGCCGGGAGCCAGCCGAGCAGGTTTGCCCGGCGTTTTGCACGATGGCGTTGATGAGGGTGGGGATGGCCTCGTCAAGATTGGCATCGGCAAAAACGATCTGCGGGCTTTTGCCACCCAGTTCCAGCGTCACCGGGCAGTGGCGCACGGCAGCGACTTGTTGAATCAGGGTGCCCACCGATGGGCTGCCGGTAAAGCTGATGTGGTCAATTCCGTCATGCCGCGCCAGCGCGTCGCCGACCTCGTGGCCATAGCCGGTGACGATGTTGATCGCCCCGGCTGGAAAGCCGACCTCTGCCGCCAATTGCGCCACGCGGATGAGTGAAAGGCAGGCGTCCTCACTCGGCTTGACCACGCACACATTGCCCGCCGCCAGCGCGCCGCCCACGCTGCGGCCAAAAATCTGCATCGGGTAGTTCCACGGAATGATGTGGCCGGTCACGCCGTGCGGCTCGCGCCAAGTCATGACGCTGTAGCCATTCAGGTAGGGCAGGGTGTCGCCATGCAACTTGTCGCACGCGCCTGCGTAAAACTCAAAATACCTGGCCAGGGCGGCGGCATCTGCACGCGCTTGCTTGACGGGTTTGCCGCAGTCGCGCTGCTCCAGCAGGGCCAGCTCATCGGCGTGCTCGGTAATTTTGTTCGACAGTCGCATCAACAGCCGGCCACGCTCAGCAGCGGGGATGTGCTGCCACACCAAGTCAAAGCAGTCGCGTGCAGCGGTGACGGCGGTGTCCATGTCGGCCGCGTTGCTGCGCTGAATCTCGTCAAACACCTGGCCGTCAGACGGGTCGATGACGGGGATGGTTTTGCCGGAAGAAGAGGGCACGCAGGCGTTGGCGATGTAGTTGAGTTGCATGGGCCTATTTTGCGCCAAAAAACCCAAAAACAGCCGTTCAGGGGTCGTTTTCAGGTATCAATATAGCCCCTAGGCCCATTAAAACCTGCGCGAGCAGCTCCTGAATGAATAGCAAAGACAGGTCAGCCGTCAATGGCTTGGCCATGGTACACAGCATAGCCCGGCTGGCGCTGGCCGGCACCGCTTGGCCCTTGCCGATGGTTGACGCCTGACCGCGCAGGCAAAACATCACCATAATGGTCAGGTGACAGCCAAAGGACAGGCAAACGAGCGTCAGACTGCCGTGAGCGGCTATTCCGCCAACTGCGGCACCGCAGCATGAAACCGATGACAAGATACCCGCCATGAACATGATCATTGACACGTCAGCTTTGAAAAAACCGGATATACCTTCAGCCCACGACGCGGTGGTGCATTTTCCGCACCCTGATGGCTCGCGTGTGCCGTACAAAGTGTTCAGCTCGCAGGAGGTGTATGAGCGCGAACAAGAGAAGATTTTTCGCGGTCCGACCTGGAGCTTTGTCGCGCTTGACTGTGAACTGCCCAACACCCACGACTACAAAAGCACCTTTGTGGGGGACACGCCCGTGGTGGTGACCCGCAGACCTGACGGGGGTCTGGCCGCATGGGTCAACCGCTGCGCGCACCGAGGTGCCCTGGTCTGCCGCAACGCCCGGGGCAATGCTGCGCTGCACACCTGCGTGTACCACCAGTGGAGTTATGACACCGCCGGCAATTTGCAGGGCGTGCCCTTCAGGCGCGGACAAAAAGGCGTGCCCGGTATGCCGCCTGACTTCAATCTGGCTGACCACGGCATGCGGCAACTGCGCGTGGCCAGTTACAAAGGCATGGTGTTTGCCAGCTTCAGCGACGAAGCGCCAGCGCTCGAGACCTACCTGGGCGAGCTGATGTGCAGCTGGATAGACCGTGTCATGTGCAAACCCATCGTTTACCTGGGCTGCACCCGCCAGTACGCCAAGTCAAACTGGAAGCTGTATTACGAAAACGTCAAAGACCCGTACCACGCCAGCCTGCTGCACATGTTTCACACCACCTTCAACATCTTCAGGGTCGGCATGAAGGCGCGCGCCATCCCCGACCCGGTTGGCGGCATGCACAGCATCATCACCGCCACCAAAATAGACGACCAGGACACAGCCGCCGCTTACAAGCAGCAGGCCATTCGTTCGATGGACGACGGCTTTACCCTGGAAGATGACAGCGTGCTGGGCTTTATTCAGGAACACGACGAGGCCTGTACCAACCACATTCAGGCGTTGTTTCCGCAAGGTGTTTTGCAGCAGATTCACAACTCTCTGGTGGCGCGGCAAATTTTGCCCAAGGGACCTGACCAGTTTGAGCTGGTGTTTCACTTTTTTGGCTACGCTGACGATAGCCCAGAGCTGCGGGCGCTGCGCATCAAGCAGGCCAACCTGGTCGGTCCGGCGGGCTACATATCGATGGAAGACACCGAGGCGACCGAGTTGGTTCAGCGCGCGACCTTGCGTGACCCGGACGTCAACACCGTTCTGGAGCTGGGCCGCAGCGACCCCAGCCGCACCGACACCATGATCAGCGAAAACATGCTGCGCCAGTTCTGGGTTGGCTATCAAAAAATGATGGGGTATTGATGAAATTGGCACACCCCCGTTGCAGCTCACGTCGTGTAGCCGCCTCCCCCCTTGCAGGGGCGACCGCTGCAGCCCGGCAAAGCCGGTTCCGCGCCGTCACTTGAATAAGAATTTGCTGGAGTTATCTGCATGAATGCCATAGTGCCAAACATCAGTATTCAGTTGTGGTTTGAGATTTACCAGCTGCAAGAGCGCTATTGCGCGGCAGTTGATAACGACCGCCTTGAAGAATGGGCCAGCCTGTTCACCGAAGACTGTCTGTACGAAATCGTGCCCAAAGAAAATGCCGATGCAGGCCTGCCCATCGGCCTGATTTACTGCGACAACCAGCGCATGCTGCGCGATAGGGTGCTGTCGCTGCGTCATGCCAGTATTTACGACGCGCACACCAACCGCCACATGACATCGGGCTTGACGATTCAGCCGGTTGACAGCGACACGGTCACCGCCGAGTCAAGCTACGTTGTGATTCAAACCCGCAGCAATGGCGAATCGTTTGTCTACCAGGCCGGTCGCTACCTTGACCGCATTGTGCGCACGGCCGAAGGCTGGCGCTATCAGCAACGCCGGGTGGTGTACGACACGCTGCGGGTACAAACATTGCTTGCCACACCGATATAAGTCCGTTTCCACCCTGCCGATGGCAGCATCCACGGGCCTTCAATTGATGGGTTGCCGATGAATGCGGGAATGCCATGATTTTTTTTGATGGGTTTCCCGTGAAAATACAGGATTCAATTCGCACAGTTTTGTGTCAACTGATCCTGCGAGTGACTAAACTTTCTACTTTCAGCCCTAAAGGTAACCCATGAAATTCTCAACCCTGATGACCGCCGCACTGTTGTGCACAGGCCTGGCTGCCACAAGCGCCAGCGCTCAAACCCTGAAAAAAATTGCTGACGCCAACAAGATCACGGTCTCATACCGCGAGGCATCGGTGCCTTTCAGCTACCTGATTGGCTCCAGCAAAGCAGTGGGGTTTTCGGTCGAACTGACGGAAGCCATCATTGACGATGTGCGCAAAAAGATCCAAAAACCTGACTTGCAAATCGCCTACATGGCCGTCACATCGCAAAACCGCATCCCACTGCTGGTCAATGGCACTTATGACCTGGAGTGCGGCTCGACCACCAACAACTCCACCCGTGCCAAAGACGTCAGTTTCAGCACCAATTTCTTCTACACCGGCACCCGTCTTTTGACCAAGAAAACATCCGGCATCAAAAACTATGCGGACCTGGCCAAAAAGACGGTGTCCAGCACCACCGGCACGACCAACGCGCAGGTCATTCGCAAGTACAACACCGACAAAAATCTGGACATGCAGCTGATTCTGGGCAAAGACCATGATGACTCGCTGCTGCTGGTTGAAAGCGATCGCGCGGTGGCTTTTGCCATGGACGACATCTTGCTGTTTGGTCTGCGTGCCAACTCCAAGAACCCTGCGTCGCTGGAAGTGGTGGGCGACTCGCTGCAAGTCGAGCCCTACGCTTGCATGGTGCGCAAGGACGACCCTGAGTTTAAAAAACTGGTCGACGACACCATCAACCGCATGATGAAGTCGGGTGAATTCGCCAAGCTGTACACGAAATGGTTTGAATCACCGATCGTGCCAAAAGGCGTGAACCTGGCATTGCCCATGTCGCCAGAGCTCAAAGCTAACCTGCAAGCGACCAGCGACAAGCCCGCGCTGTAATTGAGCCGGTGACCAGCACGCCCAGCATCACTGAAACCGTCGGTGTTCTGGGTTTTGGCCAATCAATATTTGCACTGGCTGCTATTTAAAAAATAGCGAATCAGTTCCGGCTCAA
>CANFOS010000014.1 GCA_947448735.1 Comamonadaceae bacterium
AGGCAATGCCTGCGCGCATCTTGGCCACACTCTGCGGCAGGTGCAGGTCGTCGCCGTCGACCATGTCCAGGCGCAAGTGCTCGCTCAAGGCTTTAGCTATGGTCGACTTGCCACAACCGGACACCCCCATGACGATCAGGCGCAAAGGCGTCATGCTCATGGCTTGGGCTGGGCTGTCACTTGGCCATGGCCATGCACTCGGGCACAGGCGAGAGCAAAGGCTGGCCTGAGACACCCGCCAACATGTTGGCAAAAGCCAGATCGGCCATGGCTTGTCGAGTTTGGCTGGTGGCGCTGGCGATGTGTGGGGTCAGAACCACCTGGGGCAGGCTCCAGAGCGCCTGGGGCACATGAGGTTCGCTGGCAAACACATCGAGGCCCGCGCCCGCGATGGTGGCGTTTTGCAGGGCTTCGATCAGGGCCTCTTCATCGACCACGCTGCCACGCGCCACGTTGATCAAAAAGCCGCGTGGACCCAGGGCCTTGAGCACATCAGCATTGATCAGGTGCCTGGTGCCTGCGCCGCCGGGCGTGATGACCACCAGGAAATCCACGTTCGCGGCCAGCGCTGCAGCCGTTGGGAAGAACTTGAAGCCCGATTCGGGTTTTTCACTACGAGCGGTGTAGGCAATCGACATACCGAAAGCCCGCGCCCGCAGCGCGATGGCTTTGCCAATGCGGCCCAAGCCAACAATGCCCAAACGCGCGCCAGACACCTTACGGCCCAGTGCCATGGGGCCACTGGGCCACTGGCCAGCACGCACAAACTGGTCGGCCTGTGGAATAGCCCGGCCTACCGACAGCACCAGGCCCATGGCCAGATCGGCCACATCGTCAGTGAGCACGTCCGGGGTGTGGGTCACTGGAATGCCGTGTTCGATGGCCGCTTGCACATCCACGCCGTCGTAGCCCACGCCAAAAACCGCTACCACTTTGGCGTTGGGCAGTTGTGACAGCAAACTGCGTGGCACGCTCGATTCGCCCGTGCCCGCAACGCCCACAATGCGCGGGCCCAAAGCAGCGAAAGCGGCAGGGTCGGTCAGATGGGTGCGGTCGTGCACCGTGTAGACCGATTCCAGTGCTTTTTGATAGAAGGGGTGGAGTTTGGCGACAGCCAGCACTTCGGGTTTTGACAAAATAACTTTCCTTGAATGACAACGCTGGACAGCGCTGTCCAAGAGCAATAAAAATAAGGTTCAGATGGTGTAGCCTTGCAGTGGTATTGGCAAAAACCTGACTTCGATCAGCCTCTTGACCACTCGCCTTGAAACAAAGCAAGCCTATCGGAGCCGTTAGCCCATTTTTCTCCGGATTAACCCTTGCCCACCCCGCGCATGACAGGATTGGAGAGGCTGCGGCGCAGATGTTGCTGACGCCTACGCAAGGTGAACGAAGTGAGGAGCCGCCTTGTAGGCAACTCGATCTGGGTTATGAAATCGTGCAGCGTTCAAACACCTGAATTCGCCGCTGCTGCAGCAAACCTGTGGCCGCAGGGCACCTACTCCACCAAAAGACATCGTATTTTCTTCAGCGTCTGATGCTTTGGCTGCGAGCCCCTGCTCGCAAATGCTCGCCAATGCTTGTTCAGCGCGGGCCGTGCAAGACGTTGATCAATGGCTCATCGCGGCTCAAGCGCTCAATGTTATCGGCCAGGGTTTCTTGGCGGCGGCGTACAGTGCCTGCCGTCCAGCCCGACATATGGGGCGTCATGAGCACGTTGTCCAGCGCCGAAAAGTCGTATTGCGAGGGCGCGCATTCGGTTTGAGTGGGGGTGGGGTACTGGTACCAGGTATCGATCACCGCGCCGCCAATCCGGCGCGCTGCCAGCGCGTCGTAAAGAGCTTTTTCGTCGATCACCGCGCCGCGCCCGACGTTCATCAGAACGGCATCGGGCCGCATGGATGCGATCGCGCGAGCATTCACCAATCCCTCGGTGTTTTCAGTCAGCGGCAGGCTCACCACAATGGCGTCGGCAGAGCCCATGAAGTCGTGCAGGCCGTCAAGCGTCCAGCTTTGGTCCACGCTGGCGTGCCCAACGGGGCTGCGGTTGGCCACATGTACCCGCATGCCAAAAGCCTTGGCGCGCAGCGCCACCGTTTGCGCAATGTGACCAAAACCCAGCAGACCCATCGTTTGCGAACCCAGCTCGGTGCGCAAAGCGGCCTTTTGGCCGGCCCAGTACGTCCATTGCTGTCGGCGCAGGTCCTGGTCGGCACGAAATAAGGGGATGTGACGCATGAGCAGAGCGGCAATCACGTATTCAGCGATGGCGTTTTCGTGGCCAAAGCAATTGGCCAGGCTGCAGGAAGTGGGCAGCAAGGCGGTGTTGACTGCGTCGGTGCCAGCCGCCGGCGCATGGAAAAGCCGTGCTTTAAGCGGCACCGGCATGCTGAGGTTCAGTTTGATGCCGATCACCACGTCAGCGCTTTCGTAATGCGCGCGCTCGCCAGCTTGATCGAGAGCATCGCTCACGTCGACGATCTGATGTTCAGGGCCAATGAGCGCATCAAAACCTTGGCGGAAATTGGCGGCGTTTTGGCCATGGAAAACGATCTTCAAAGGTGTGAATTTCATGGGGTTTCGATCGTTTTTGCTGTGCAGGTACGTTCAGACCCGTTCCAGCACCAATGCAATGCCCTGCCCCACACCAATGCACATGGTGCACAGGGCGTAGCGGCCGCCGGTGCGGTGCAACTGGTTCACTGCAGTGGTAGCAAGCCTTGCGCCGGATGCACCGAGCGGGTGACCCAAAGCAATGGCACCACCATTGGGGTTGACGCGTGGGTCGTTGTCTTGCAAGCCCAGCAGGCGCAGCACCGCCAGGCCTTGGGCTGCAAAGGCTTCGTTGAGCTCAATCACATCCATCAGCGCCAGCGTCAAACCTGTCAGCGCCAGCACTTTTTGCGTGGCAGGTGCAGGGCCAATGCCCATGATGCGTGGGGCAACGCCAGCAGTTGCCATGCCGACAATGCGGGCGCGTGGGGTCAGGCCGTTTTTGGCAGCAGTGGCTTCGTCAGCCAGCAGCAGCGCACAGGCGCCATCGTTGACGCCGGACGCATTGCCGGCGGTCACGCTGCCCTCGGGCCGCACAGCGCCCTTGAGCTGGGCAAGCGCTTCCATGCTGGTTTCACGCGGGTGCTCGTCTTTGCTGACAACAACAGCGTCACCTTTTTTCTGCGGAATGATCACCGGCGTGATTTCTGCATCAAAGTAGCCTGCTTTTTGCGCAGCCACGGCTTTGAGCTGGCTGCTCAGGGCCATCTTGTCCTGGTCTTCGCGGCTGATGTTGTAGTCTTTGGCCACGTTTTCAGCTGTTTCTGGCATGGCATCCACGCCGTATTTTTCTTTCATCAGCTTGTTGACGAAGCGCCAGCCAATGGTGGTGTCGTACATTTGCGCGGCGCGGCTGAAGGCGCTTTCGGCCTTGCCCATCACAAAGGGGGCGCGGCTCATGCTTTCCACGCCGCCCGCAATCATCATGGTGGCTTCGCCCGACTTGATGGCGCGGGCTGCTGTGCCAATCGCGTCCAGGCCAGAGCCGCACAGGCGGTTGATCGTTGCCCCTGGCAACTCCATCGGCAAGCCTGCCAGCAGCGTTGCCATGTGGGCAACGTTGCGGTTGTCTTCACCGGCTTGGTTGACGCAGCCGTAAATCACGTCTGTCACGGCCAGCCAGTCCACCTTGGGGTTGCGCGCCATCAGCGCTTTGAGGGGAACGGCGCCCAAGTCGTCGGTGCGCACGCTGCTGAGTGCGCCGCCATAGCGGCCAAAAGGGGTACGAATGGCGTCACAGATAAAGGCGTGGTTCATGTTGATAGGTCTCCAAAGGTAAAACGGATACGACAGTAAATAGGCAGCGACCGCTACACGGCAATAGGCAGGCCAACCAGCTTTTCAAGCTCGGCATGCTCAAGCCCATCGACCTTGTCAATCAGCTTGAGGCCTTGCGGCGTGCAGGCCAGCGTGGCCAGCTCAGAGTAAATGCGTTTGACGCAGCCAATCCCGGTCAGCGGGTAGCTGCATGCGGCAACCACCTTGCTCACGCCCTGCTTGGTGAGCAAGTCCATCATCACCCAGGTTTGCTTGGCACCAATGGCCAGGTCCATCGCGCCGCCCACTGCTGGTATCGAGCCGGCCTCGCCCGTGCTCCAGTTCGCCAGGTCGCCCGTGCTGGACACCTGAAACGCGCCGAGTACGCAAATGTCCAGATGACCGCCGCGCATCATGGCAAAGCTGTCGGCATGGTGAAAATACGCACCGCCACTGAGCAGCGTCACGGGCTGTTTGCCAGCGTTGATCAGGTCATAGTCTTCATCACCCTCCGAAGGTGCAGGGCCCATGCCCAGAATGCCGTTCTCGCTGTGCAACAGCACCTCTGTTGTGGCAGGAATGTGGTTGGCGACCAGCGTCGGCATGCCGATACCGAGATTGACTGTGGCCCCTTCGGGGATGTCCTGGGCGACGCGTGCTGCAAGCTGGTCTTTGCTGCGTTTTTGATAGCTTGTTGTTTGAGTCATGTTCAGGCCGCCTTTTTCAGACCACCGGCCTGAGTTTTCACCCGGTCAATTTTGACGACGGCGTGTACGAAGATACCGGGCGTCACAATGTGCTCGGGGTTCAGCGCGCCCAGTTCCACCACCTCGTGCACGGTGGCTACGGTTTTTTGAGCAGCAGTGGCCATGATGGGGCCAAAGTTGCGCGCTGCCTTGCGGTAGGTCAGGTTGCCCCAGCGGTCGCCCTGCTCGGCCTTGATGAGCGCTACATCGGCATGAATCGGGAACTCAAGAACGTAATGTTTGCCCCTGATTTCGCGCGTTTCCTTCAGGCTGCCATCGGCGTTTTTAGCCAGATCGGTGCCGTAACCTGTGGGCGAGAAGAAAGCCCCAATGCCCGCACCAGCAGCACGTATGCGCTCGGCCAGATTGCCTTGCGGCACCAGTTCCAGTTCAAGCTTGCCGGAGCGGTACAGGTCATCAAAGACATAGCTGTCGGCCTGGCGCGGAAAGCTGCAAATGATTTTGCGCACGCGCCCCGCCTTGAGCAGGGCTGCGAGCCCCGCATCCGCGTTGCCAGCGTTGTTGTTCACCACAGTCAGGTCCTTGGCGCCCTGAGCAATCAGCCCGTCTATCAGTTCGTCAGGAATACCCGCCGTACCGAAGCCGCCAATTAAAACCGTTGCGCCGTCTTTCACATCCGCCAATGCATCCGCAACTGAGCGGGCAATTTTGTTGATCATGCTTGTCAATCTCCAGCAACACCGATGGACAACACGACGGCCCATCCGCGCAATTTCCACCTCTGGCCTGTCTGAGGCCCGCAGAAATAATAGCCCACGCACCCAGGTGAAGAGGGCATTGACGTGGAAATCAGATTTTCAAGGCGCGCATCTGGGTGTTTTTGGTGAAGCCAAAGCCGCTTTCAACGCGTGATATTCTTCAAGCATGTTCACGCCTTCCCAAGCCGATGTCCGGCGTTTTTTTTGCGCTGTTTACGCAAAATCCCGAGCCGGTCAACCGATGGAAGCGATTGAAACCCTGGCCAGTCAGTGGCTGGAGGAACACCCCGAATACCACGCCGATGTTGCAGATGCCGACGTTGCACTTGAAAAAATGTACGACGTTGAAGGCGGTAAAACGAACCCGTTTTTGCACTTGTCGATGCATCTGTCGATCAGCGAGCAATGCTCCATTGACCAGCCGCGCGGCATTCGGCAGGCAGTTGAGCTTTTGACAGCCAAGCGCGACTCACTGCACGACGCACACCATGAAGCGATGGACTGCCTGGGCCAAATGGTGTGGGAGAGCCAGCGCGCAGGACGCCCGCCTGACGGTGCGGCTTACATCGCCTGCGTTCAGCGCAGGGCAACGAAGGATTAATTCAGTGCAGCCATGAAAAAACCGCTGTTTTCAGCGGTTTTTTGAATTTCTGGAAGGTGAACTATTTTTAGCCGGGTCAACCCTAGCCAACGGGCCGCCTAGGGGGAAGCGCATGACATGGAGTGAAAAGCGCGGGAGCCAGTTTCTATCTGAATTGGCTCTGTGACACGGTTTTCAGTTCGCCATTGAGTGAGGACAAATAACCTGCAAGCACTTTTAATTCAGCATTCGTGTATTGCTTGGCCATGCTCGCCATGATGGCGTTGCCACGACCTACCTTGGGGTTGTTTTCAACTTTGTAAGACTTCAGAGCCACCAGCAGATAGTCAGCGTGCTGACCTGCCAACTTGGGATACGACGGATCAATTGGCTTGCTGAAGTTACTGCCATGGCAAGACGAGCAATTGGCCTTGGCAAGCAGCGCCTGTACTTTCTCGCCTGGCTCTTTCGATGGCTTGTCAGCCAGCGGCTCAGCGCCGGCTACGACGCCGCTGTTGCTGTAGTAAACGGCCAGGTCAGCCATGTCCTGGTCGGACAAGGTTTCAGCAATGCCGCGCATGCTGGGGTGCTTGCGCTCACCTTTTTTGTAAGCGTTGAGCGCCGAAGCAATGTATTTGGCAGATTGCCCGGAAATCATGGGGACTTTGTAGACTTCAGGAAAGCTGGCCTGGTAGCCCTTGATACCGTGGCAACCAATGCACATGGCGTTTTTGGACTCGCCTGCCTTGGCATCGCCCTTGACGTCTTGAGCCAAAGCAGAAATCGTCACTAAAGAGACAACCAGAGCAGAAATCTTGATTAACAGCTTATTCATTTTTCGCGCACAATTAGAAGAGAATCCGGGTGGAAAAGTTTTTTTGAAATCAACATTTCATTATATCTGGGCGATAGATGAAAGACCGCCCGGTCTGACAAATACCGGAAAACCCGGACAAATTCATTGCAACCGTCACCAGAACTGAACGACTCATGAAATTTCAAGGCTCCAAAAACTACGTCGCCACGCAAGACCTGATGCTCGCCGTCAACGCTGCCGCCATCCTTAAAAAACCATTGCTCGTCAAGGGTGAACCCGGGACCGGCAAAACCATGCTGGCAGAAGAAGTGGCGCAGGCCATGGGCATGCCGCTGTTGCAATGGCATATCAAGTCGACCACCAAGGCGCAGCAAGGCCTGTATGAATATGACGCCGTGTCACGCTTGAGAGACTCGCAGCTATCCACACTTGACGGTGGCGAGAAGGTTAAAAACATCCATAACTACATTGTCAAAGGGGTGTTGTGGCAAGCCTTCACGTCAGAGACACCGGTGGCGTTGTTGATCGATGAAATCGACAAGGCTGACATTGAGTTTCCAAATGACTTGCTGCGCGAAATCGACCGTATGGAGTTCTATGTTTACGAAACGCGTGAACTCATCAAAGCCAAGCACCGGCCACTGGTATTCATCACCTCAAACAACGAAAAAGAACTGCCGGACGCATTCTTGAGGCGCTGCTTTTTTCACTACATCAAGTTCCCTGATGCGGACACCATGCGGCAAATTGTGGACGTGCATTTCCCGGGCTTGAAAAAAGAGCTGCTGGCAGCCGCGATGAAAACTTTTTATGACGTGCGCAACCTGCCCGGCCTGAAGAAAAAGCCATCCACCAGCGAACTGCTGGACTGGCTCAAACTGCTGGTGGCTGAAGACATTCCACTCGAAGCCCTGCAAAGCAAGGACGACAAGGTGACCGTGCCGCCGCTAGTGGGTGCTTTGCTTAAAAACGAGCAAGATGTGACGCTATTCGAAAAGCTGGTGTTCATGCAGCGTAACAACCGATAAAAAATCACCAAAACCATGAATCAAAAATCGATGCTCGCCGAAGGCCTGACCGATGCCATCGGCTTTGTTGGCGGCGCATTGATGGGGTTCTGGCTGGGCAAACTGCTGGGACTGAATATTTTTGACCCTGGCTACAGCAACAGCAGTCTGGTCGCCATTGGCCTGGCGGGCTTGGGCGGCGGTTTGGGCGTACAGGCGGCGCGGCGAGTGCGAGCGACCCATCTGGCAAAAAAAGCGAAAGAAGCGAAAGAAGCGAAAGAAGCGAAAGAAGCGAAAGAAGCGAAAGAAGACTGACGATGGCTTTTGTTGAACCCGTCACCTTGCAGGCGCGCAATATTCGCTTGCTGCCGTTGAGCCTTGAACATGAGGAAGGCCTGCGGGCGGCGGCCAGCGACGGGCAATTGTGGAAGCTGCGTGTGACGTCGGTGCCCGAACCGCATGAAGTACGAGCTTATATTGAAACTGCGCTTCGAACAGACAACCGTTTTGCCTTTGCAGTGCTGGATGCGACAACCCGCCAAGTGCTGGGCTCCAGCAGTTATCACGATATTTTGCCGCCCGTCAAACGGGTCGAGATTGGCTACACCTGGTACGCGGCGCGATGCCAGCGAACCCACATCAACAGCACCTGCAAACTGTTGCTGATGACGCATGCTTTCGAAACGCTGGGCTGCAACGTGGTGGGTTGGCGGACAGACAATTTCAACTTTGCATCACAACAGGCCATCGAGCGGCTGGGCGCACAAAAAGACGGCGTGATCAGAGGCCATGCCATGCGCCGCGACGGAACCATACGCGACACCGTGATGTACAGCATGCGCGCCGGGGAATGGCCTGAGGCCAAGGCACAACTGCTTGACCAACTGGACAAACCACGCAACTGACATCTGATGGACATTTCGCCATGTTGATTGATTTTTTCTACACCCTTCGTTCGGCCAAGCTGCCTGTGTCTCCCAAGGAATACCTGATGCTGCTGGAAGCCTTGCAGGCGGGCGTGGTGGGGCCTAACAGCGCGGCTGCTTCAGATGGCGAGGTCAATGAAGGTGCCTACAAGATCGACGACTTCTACTATCTGAGCCGCACGATCCTGGTCAAGGACGAGAAGCACTACGATAAGTTTGACCGTGCCTTCGCCGCTTACTTCAAGGGGGTGGAGCTGCTGGCTGACTTCACCAAAGACATTCCCCTGGAATGGCTGCGTAAAAATCTGGAGCTGGAACTGAGCCCCGAGGACAAAGCCAAGATTGAAAAAATGGGCTGGGACGAGCTCATGGAAACGCTCAAGAAACGTTTTGAAGAGCAAAAAGAACGCCACGAAGGCGGCAGCAAAATGATTGGTACCGGCGGCACCTCCCCCTTTGGGGCGAACGGCTACAACCCGCAAGGCATACGCATCGGCCAGGAGAAAAGCCGCAACAAAAGTGCGGTGAAGGTATGGGACCAGCGCGCTTACAAAGACTACGACGACACGCAAGAACTGGGCACCCGTAACATCAAAGTCGCGCTGCGCCGCCTGCGCAAGTTTGCGCGACTGGGCCATGTTGAAGAGCTGGACTTGCCCGACACCATTCATTCGACGGCCGCCAATGCAGGCTGGCTGGACATCAAGATGATTCCCGAGCGGCACAACAATGTGAAGGTGCTGCTGCTGATGGACGTGGGTGGCACCATGGACGAACACATTGGCCGGGTCGAAGAAATGTTTTCTGCGGTGAAGTCAGAATTCAAATACTTGGAGTTTTATTACTTTCACAACTGCGTGTATGACTTCATGTGGAAGAACAACCGCCGCCGATTCAGTGAGAAGTTTGCGACTTGGGACATCATTCGCAAGTACAACAAAGACTACAAACTGATTTTTGTCGGCGACGCCACCATGAGCCCGTATGAGATTTTGCAGCCAGGTGGCAGCGTGGAATACAACAACGAAGAAGCGGGCGCTGAATGGATGCAGCGCCTGACCAACGCCTTCCCAAAATTCGCATGGATCAACCCTGAACCCCAGGGCGTGTGGCAATACCGTCAATCGATCAGCGTTATCCAGCAACTGGTCAACCAGCGCATGTACCCGTTGACCATCAAGGGGCTGGAAGAGGCAATGCGACTGTTGTCGAAATAGTCAGCCCGTACAATCTGCACTTGTCAGCCGCCATAGTTCAACGGATAGAACGAGTGCCTCCTAAGCGCTAGATACAGGTTCGATTCCTGTTGGTGGTACCAAAAATCGCTTTGATCGACAACATGTTATTTTCTGGGAAATGGCGCGGACGTCAAGCTGTTTTGAACAGCCACTTTTTCGCCCCACGATGCGCCTTGAACCCATGTCACTCGCCGCATGGGACTGGCGAAAAATGAGACCCTTAGCTCTTGGCTCGTAGCCTGCCAAGAGAAAAAGAACATGGATTAAATCATCAGCTTACTGAGGCCCATACTTGCGCAGATGGGCGGACAGTGACCATGACCGCCTAAAAGACTTGGCATTTCCCAAATCAGTCAACGACTTTGACCAACGATCTGTTATCTGCCGGAAGCATGACCTCGTGCCTGAACGAAAAAGGCCGCCTGCTTGTGGTGGCCCGCTCGATTTATAACGTCCAACTGTTCACCCAAGGTTCCAAGCTAAACCGCTGATGATGATCAGTCTGCCTTGAAGCCAGATGCCTTGACAGTCGGCTCCCAGAATGCCCGCAAAGTACGGTTCCTCTGCTGGGCTTCGGCAGGTGTGCTGGCTTCGGGCATGAAATTCAGCGCGGTGATCTTGTCACGCACCTGCTTGTCGCCAAGCGCGGTCGCTACGGCTGCGCTCCACTTCTGCACCACAGCCGTTGGCGTGTTGCGGGGCAGGCAGAGTGAAAAGATCGACGATGCGGTCAGGTTCTTGTAGCCCAGTTCGGTGAAAGTGGGCACCTCTGGCACCAGCGGGGATCGCTTACTACCCGAAATGGCCAAGATCCGGACTCGGCCACCCTTGTGGTATTCAACAAGGTCTCCCACATAGGAAGTGCCCGAACTGAACTGGTTACCCACCAACCCAGGCATCATCGCTGCCGCACCAGAAAACGGCACGTCCGTCATCGGTACACCGATTTCCTTGCCGATCATCAGGCCCAGGAGGTAGGTGGGGCCACCCAGCGCGCCGTGGCCGAAATTGGCCTGGCCGGGGTTGGCGCGGACCCAGTCGGCATACTGAGCCAGAGTCTTGCTGGTCGAAGCAGCAGGAACTGCCAAGGCCATCGCGGACTCCGCCACTGTTGAAGCCACCACAAGGTCAAGATCAGGGTCGTAGTTCAGCTTCTGGTAGACCAGTGGATAGATGGTACTGAGGAAGTCAGGGCACATCATGGCAACGCTGCCGTCGGTAGGCATCGTCTTGAGTATGTCGATGGCGATCCTGCCGCCCGCACCCGGCTTGTTGTCGACGATCACGTTGTGCCCGAGCGGTTCCCGAACCTTATCTGCCAGCAGCCTAGCAATCGTGTCGAGCGTGCCGCCCGGCGCAAAGCCCACCAGTATTTTGTAGGGCTGCTGTGTACCTTGAGCCTGAGTTTCCGGGACCACTGCAGCAGCGAAGGCCGCGCCGATGAACAAAGATAAAGCAAATTGCTTGAATGATTTCATATCCGTCCTTAAAAAATTATTCATTCCAAGATTACACAATATGTACGGACAACTGTAAAGTCGTAGCAAACCCTTGGGCGTCTTTTTTTTGCAAAACTGATAAACCAGCAAGTTTTAAAGTTCTCGGGTTGCGGTAAACCCGTTCAACACTGCTTGCTATCAAGCTGACGCTCATCCATAATTTGTATGGACAACGGGCGTTACTGTAGGCACATGATCCATCCATGAACTTTCCTATTCTTCCTGTCGACCAGATCGGCTCTCCCCTGCGCGAGAAGATCGGAACCATTGAAGCGCTGGGCGGCGACACGCGCTTCTTCCAGTTTGCCGCGCATGCGCCCCATGTGGTCCAGCTGTACTGGGTCCAGTTTTACCAGGACGTCTTTTTCAAGGGGCTTTTACCAGTGCGTCTGAAGGAGATCGCTCGCCTGCGGCTCGCAGCGCTGAATGGCTGCTCGTTCTGCCAGGTCGGTGACAGGGCGTCAGCCATGGCCAACGGGTTGCTGGAAAGCGAAGTCGAGGCGCTTTTCGGCGACGGGCAGTCCCCTACTTTTTCAGCAGCCGAGCAGGCGAGCGCCGATGCAGCCACGCGCATGTCGAATTTTGATGCCGAAGGGGTGCTCGACGACAGATTGAAGGCGACGCTGATGCAATGCTTCGAACCCGATGAACTGGTGGAACTGTTTGCAGTCATTGGCATCCTCACCGGGATGGCACGCATGCTGCACGCGGCCGGCTTCATCACGCGCACCTGCGAAACGCGGCCCGCCTGAAACTCGGGCAATGCCAACGCTGCCCTTTGGCGGTAAGTTCTCCGTCTTGCGAACCGGCCGGTGAATCAAGGGCTTGCGCTGGAACGACTGACACCTTCCTGCTGATATCAGTGGCGCTCCAGCAGGCGGCCAAAGCCGCTTTGGCGGTCGGCGATGCCTGAGGCGCGCAGTGCGTGCCAGTAGATGGCAGTGTTGATCGCCACCACCGGTTTCCTGAGCCATGTCTCGGCCTGGCCGGCCAACCTGGCCATGGCCAGGTTGGTGCCCACCTGCACCAGGCCATCGATGTCATCACCGTCGAGCTCGGCAAGCGCGTCGCGCAGTTGCGCCTCGGATACGTGGGCGATCTTCACCGGACTCTCGCAGCGCAGGCCTTTGATCCGCTTCACCTCGAAACCAGCCTCCTCGAAAAAGCGCACCACGTTGCGGTCGCCCACTGACTGGTAGGGCGTGACCACGGCGATCTTTTTCATGCCCAATGCCTGGAACGCGGCCTCACAAGCCTCGGAGCCCATGGACACCGGCAATCCGGTGCGTTCGTGCAGCTGCGCCTTCAGTTTGCGACTGGCGCCCAAGCCGTCCCAGAAGGTCTCTGCGGAAATGCCAAGCACCAGGCGGTCAGGCTCGCAGGACATCGCCGAGTCGACCGCCTCGTCCTGCGTGGCGGCAATCAGTGCGATCAGCCGTTCGAAGTCCGCGTCGTTGTGCAGCGGGATATTGGGGATGCGGATGCGGCTGACGTGGTTGGTCACGCCGGGCGGGCGCATGTCATCGAACTCGGGCTGCACGCTCGTGTTGGTCGAAGGGATCAGCACGGCGAACTTTTGGCGCCATCCAAGCGAATCGGACATGGGTCACTCCATCATAAAACCAGGGACAAGACGACAAAATTGTAGACATGGATCCCCGTGAAGCCGCTAGATTACTGTATATTAAGGTTGTACGGACAAATAATTTTGTTTGATTGTCGACAGGGGTGCCACTGGGCCAACGGCGCATGTTTGACATCGACGAAATCGCCGACGCGTATTGGCTTGGGCCGGGGCGTCGGGCAGCACGCACCCAAAGGACGCCAGATGAACGTAGACCCGCGCGCGATAGCGCCCACCCTGGGCTTCTTCACCACCCGTGACGCCATTGCGCCCGAACGCTTGGCCTCGGTCGAAGGCGTCAAGCCCAAGGGCAAAGTCGAGGTGCGCCGCGTGATGGTGGGCAACGAGATCCTGATGCTGCATGTGCTGCGTGAAAAAGGCCTGGTCGACCCGTTGCACCAGCACGATGACCATGAAACCGTCGCCTACCTGATCAAGGGCCGCTTGCGTCTGGTGATCGGCGGCAAGGAATTCATCGCTGAAGCCGGCACCTCCTGGATCCACCCGCGCGGCGTTGCGCACTTCAGCGAAGCACTGGAGGACTGCGAGCAGCTTGAGATCAAGTCGCCCCCGCGCAAGACCTGGACCACTGAATAAGGCCAGCAGTTCGCCTGCAGGCACAAGCACAGGCACCTGCCGATAGCCCCCGTTTTTTGAGGAGATGAAGATGACGACCTTGCTTCAATGGTGTTCAGGTGTTTCGCGCTGGCTGGCCTGGCTGGGCGGAGCCGCCCTGCTACTGAGTGCCGGCCTGATCTCGTTCGACGTGGTGTTCCGGGCCCTGTGGAAGGTCACCTACTTCGAGAGCTTCGAGTTGTCGACCTACGCTTTCGCGATCGCCACTGCCATGGGCATGTCCTATGCGCTGGTGACCAGAGCCCATATTCGCATCGAACTGCTGTACGTTGCGCTGCCGGAAAAATGGCGGGCATGGCTGGATGTGTGGTCCTACGCCGGGCTTTCGGTGGTCAGTGTGGTGCTGGTTTACTGGTGCGCGCAGACCGTGTTGGGCAACTGGCAGAGCGGTGCACGATCGAACTCGTCGCTGTCCATACCGCTGATATGGCCGCAAGGTATCTGGCTGCTGGGCCTGGCCTGGCTGGCGCTGCTGTCCACCTTGTATGCGTTGCTCGGGCTCGCCAAATGCCTGCGCGGGCGCACGACCGACGCCAACCGGATGCTCGGGATGGCGTCGTTACAGGAAGAAATTGAGGCCGGCACCGGCCAGGAGTTGCGCTGATGCTAAGCCTTACCCTGATCCTTTTGCTGGTGCTGGCCGGTAGCAGCCTGTTTGTGGCGGCAGTGCTGGGCGTGCTCGGTTATTCGCTGGGTACTTTCTTTTCGCCATTTCCGCTGATACGCGGTCTGGGCGAAGTAGCGTGGAGTTCCAGCGCCGACTTCATCCTGGTTGCAGTACCGATGTTCATCCTCATGGGCGAATTGCTGCTGCGTTCCGGCGTGACCGATGCCATGTACGAGGCGCTGGACCGCTGGGTCGGCCACATCCCTGGTGGGTTGATGCACACCAACATCGCAGCGTCGGCGGTGTTCGCAGCCACCTCAGGCTCCAGCATTGCCACGGCGGCCACCATCGGCACAGTCTCGATCCCCAACATGGATCGCTACGGGTACGACCGCGGCATGTTCCTGGGTACGATCGCCGCAGGTGGCACGCTGGGCATCCTGATCCCGCCGAGCATCAACATGGTGCTGTATGGCGCCATGTCCGATACGGCCGTCGGGGACCTCTACCTCGCAGCACTCATTCCCGGAGTGATGCTCGCGTGCATCTTCTCGGTCTATGTCTATTTGCGCTGCATCATGAACCCCTCGCTGGCGCCGCGCGGCAAGGTTTCCACCTGGAGTCAGCGCGTGCGGGCGTTGGTACACCTGCTGCCGCCGGTGATGCTGTTCCTGCTGGTGGTGGGCTCTATCTATGCCGGCCTGGCCACGGCCACCGAGGCGTCGGCGCTGGGCGTGATGGGCGCGCTGGCACTGGTTGTCACGCGCGGGCGGTTGACGCTGGCGCTGCTGCTGCGCTCATTCGAGGGGACGGTGCGCACCACCGCCATGGTGATGGCGATCGTGATCGCGGCCTATTTCCTCAACTTCGTGTTGTCCACGCTGGGCCTGACCGACGCCGCCGTCAAGTGGGTTGGTGAGTTGGGGTGGACGCCACTGGCGGTGATGCTGTCCATCATCGTGCTCTACATCTTTCTCGGCTGCTTTGTCGAGTCGCTCACACTGATGATTGCCACCACCCCAATCGTGGTGCCCATCATCAAGCAACTGGGTTACAGCCCGGTCTGGTTTGGGGTGGTGTTCGTGATCCTGATCGAGACCGCACTGATCACCCCACCCATTGGGATGAACCTCTTTGTGGTGCAGTCGGTGCGCAAGGGGGGACCGTTCCGCGACGTGGTCATGGGGTCGCTGCCCTATGTGGTACTGATGTTCCTGCTGATCGTCGGCCTGATCGCGTTCCCTGGGCTCGCGCTCTGGCTGCCATCCGTTTTCGCTGCAAGCCGTGCGTGACACGGCCTGTTCTTTCAACCTGAGGAGAAGTCAATGAAACTCGTACGCCGTTTTGTCTGGAGCGCTGCGGCGCTCGGTCTGTGTCTCGCCAGTGCGGTACAGGCGCAGTCATCCCCCAAGGTCAGCCTGCAGGTCGTGGGCAACCTGGGCATCACCACCCAATACAAGGACCTCGAAGCACCGTTTTGGACCAAGGATATCCCGGCCGCGACCGGTGGCGCGGTCACGGCCAGCATCAAGCCCTGGAACGAGATGGGCCTGAAAGGCCCCGAGGTCTTCAAACTGCTGAGCCAGGGCGTGTTCGATGTCGGGACCACTCAGCTCGGCTTCGTCGCCGGTGATGCCGCCATCAACGACGCGACCGACCTGGCCGGTGTGTCGCCCACGATCCAGACCTTCTGGGAAGTGACGACCGCCTTTCGTCCGGAGCTGACGCGCTACTATGAACAGCAGCTCAAGGTCAAGGTCATGGCCATGTACTCGTTCCAGGCGCAGGTGCTTTTCTGCCGCTCCGAGATCAAGAGCCTGGCCGACCTCAAGGGCCGCAAGGTGCGCACCTCGGGCGCCTCGCAGGCCGACTTCATCAGCTACTTCGGTGGCTCTGGCGTGAACATGGCTTTCGGCGAGGTGCAGCAGTCGCTGCAGAACGGCGTCATTGACTGCGCCATCACCGGCACCTTGGGCGGCTACAAAGCCAAGTGGTACGACGGTGCCAAGTACCTGTATGCGCTGCCTATCAACTGGGGCTCCGGCATGGCTGCTTTCAACCTGAACAGCTGGCGCAAGCTTGACGCGGCCACCCAGAAGACCATCACCAGCGAATACGCGCGCTTGGAAAAGGCCATATTCGACCAGAACGTGCGTGAAAATGACCTCGGCCTGGCGTGCAACACCGGTGGAGCCTGCTCTGAAGGTCCAGCGGGCAAGATGGTGCTGGTCGCTCCCGCGGCCGGTGACGTCGAACTGCGCCGCAAGGCGCTGATTGAGCAGGTGCTGCCGCGCTGGGCGGCCCGTTGCGGCGCTGAGTGCGTCAAGAACTGGAACGCCACCGCTGGCAAGGTGGTCAACCTGACGGCCAAGGCCAACTGATTGGCCAGTGCCAGCGACACCGGTGCCAACCACGGCATGCCTGTGTTGCTGATCCTGGTCATGGTGGCTTGGGGTGCCAACATCCCGGCCGTCAAGGCCCTGACTGGCGTCATGGACGTGATGTGGGTTGCTGCGCTGCGCATGCTGTTGGCCACGCTGGTGCTCACTGTAGGTCTGTGGTTGCGTGATCGTCGCCTACCCCGTCTGCCAGTGGCCCAGTGGTGCTATTTGGGCGCCACTTCGTTTCTGGTCGTTTACCTCAACCAGGTGATGTTCGCCCACGGCATGGGCCTGACCACCGCCACGAGTGCGTCACTGCTCATGGCCCTGATTCCCCCTCTGTCTGTGGCGGCGGGTGCCTTGCTGATGAGAGAGCGGGTGCAGCAGCGGGTCATGCTCGGCATCGCGCTGGGTTTTGCCGGTGTGACGCTGGTGGTGGTCAAGGCGCCTGGCGCACATTTAGGCATCACCGGGCTGGGGGAGGCGGTGCTTGTGCTGGGCTTGCTGGCCTTCGTCGGCGGCGGTCTTCTTATCCAGCGACTGGCGCAAGACATCGATGTGCTGGTGGTAGGCTGGTCGACCTATGGCATGGGGACGCTGATGCTGCTCGCACACGCCATGCTCGACGGTGACTGGGGACAGGCCCGAGCCGCCCTCGAAACACCTTCTGTGTGGGGGTACCTGCTGTATTCCGGGATGGTGGGCACGGCGCTGGCCAATCTGGCGTGGTACTTCGCGATCGGCCGCATCGGGCAGAGCCGGGCCAGCCCCTTTCTTTACTTGCTGCCGATCTTCGGCGTGTTGTCCTCTGCACTGATGCTGGGCGAGCCGCTGGGTTGGTGGCACCTGGTCGGCTTGTTGCTGGTGATTGCCGGTACACGGCTGGGCACGGCACCGCGCATCGCGCCTTTGTAGGTGGTGACCCTCGTACCTTGGTCTTCAGGCGGCAGCGGCCAGCAGCGCCACCAGCGGGGCGGCGTCAGGTGCCTCGGGCAGGCGATTGAGCCACGCGATCATTGCTTCCATGTGCTGGTCCTGCGCGGCGCTGCGCTCGCGCGTCAGGTGCCAGCACAAGCGGAACTTGTCCTCGCGTTCCTGCGCGTTCAACGGCAGCAGCGGGTGCCCCCAGGCGTAAGGAATCTCGCGCGTGATGCGCTCGCCGCTGCTGAGCAACAGCGTCAGCGTCTGAGGATAGAAAGCGTTTGCGTTGGGATGCGGCTTTTCTTCGGTGACCACGCGCATCGCCAATGCTTCCAGCACCGGGTCACCCAGACGCTCGGGCACGAAAGTGGTGGGATCAACACCACCGAACACGACTTCTGCTGCAGCCACGAAAGGGATACACAGGCGCGCATAGTTGGGGGGCGGCTGGTGAACCATGGGACGGCCCACCAGACGCATTCCTAACGGTGGCAGCGTGACGTGTAGGGACTGCACGCGCGCCAGCGCGTTGGACGCCGTGAGGCCCAGCTCCTGCCGCAGACCCCGCATGGCATGGATCACGCCGTGTGTCACCCGCCCGCTGGGAAAGGGCTTGTGCGACAGCTGCGTCACTTTCCAAGGGTCACCCATGGCGTCCAGCGCCGCAGGCAGCTCGTGGTCGTGCTCGAAGTTGGTGAAGAAGCCAAATCGGCCACCCAGCAGCTCGACCGGCGCGGTGATGCCCACGCGTGCCATGTCGTGGGCTTGCAGCGCATTGCGCGCAGCAAACCCCATCTGCATGGCCAGCATCATCGAGCCTTCCTCGTGGGCCTGCATCGGGCCGCACATCTGCGAGTAACCAATGCCGTAGGCGTAACGCAATTGCTCGCGAGGCAGCGGGTCCAGGCATGCTAGGGCGGCCAGCGCCGAGAACACGCCGGTGGTGGCCGGGCGGAAAAAGAACATCGCGTTGCGCGTTGCACCCGACAGTGTGCAGGAAACCTCCAGTGCCACGGTGAAAGCGCGGATCAGGTCGCGGCCACTGGGCGGGCGGCCCAGCGCGGTCAGTTCGTCCACCTTGGCCATCAGCGCGCCGAAGATCGGCGGTGTGGGCAGGATCACGCCAGGTTCAAAGACGCAGTCGTATTCCAGCGCATGGCACTGGTAACCATTGATCAGCGCCGCCACCGGGCCTGGCGCCTGCAGGCCGGTGTTCCAGACCGAGGCAGCGGCCTCGCCCGGGGCGCCCCAGCGTGCCGATGTGGCCATGAGGGCGTCCATCCGGGGGGCCAGTTTTCCGGCGCAGGCCACGCCCACGGTATCGAGGAAAAACACCGTTGCCGCGCTCACCGCTTCGGGGGGCAGGTCGTCGAAGCGGGTGCGCTCTATGAGGTCGAGAATGCGCTCGATCGGATCGTGATAGTGCTTGTCGGTCATGGCTCTGTACCCTGATGGTGGGAGGGAAAATCGGCCGGGCGCTTCTGCAGGAAGGCGTCGCGCCCCTCAGTGAAGTCCCGACCGTGGAACAGGTCGAGAAAGGCTTGCGCAGCTTGGGACAGTCCGACCTGGTCGTTCGCCGTCACAGCACGCAGGCCCTGCTTGATAGCCCGCGTACCATCGACCGAGTTGGCTGCGATAGCCCGCAGCAAGGCATCGGCCTGCGCGGCAAACTCCGCCACCGGCAAGACCTGGTTGACCAGCCCGCAGCCCAAGGCGCGCTCGGCTGTCCACAACTGGCCACCCATCAGCAATTCGCTGGCCGGGGCAAGGCCGCAAGCGCGCACCAGACGGCGCAGATCGTCAGGGTGGTAGGACAGTCCGAGCCGGGCCGGGGTCACTGCAAAACGCGCCTGCGCGCTGGCGATGCGCAGGTCGCAGGCCACGGCCAGCGCAACGCCGCCGCCGACACAGGGGCCGTCGATCAGCGCCACCACCGGAAGCGGGCAGCGCTCCAGCGCGTCGACCGCGTCCTGGATCTCGCGCGCCGCCACGGCACCTTCTCCAGGGGTGGTGTAGGTGTGTTCGAACTCACTGATGTCGGCGCCGGCCGCAAACAGGCCTGGCTGCACTCCCTGCAGTGTGAGCAGCCGGGTCTGCGATTGGGCAATGGCAGCGGCGACCAGGCCCGGCATGGCACGCCACATGGCGCGCGAGAACGCATTCTTGCGCGCCGGGTGGTTGATCACGATGCGGGCGACCGGGCCGGTCTGGTGCAGCTCAAGCAGTTCCATGGGTTGTCGTGGTGACCGCGGATGAACAGCGGTTGCGTTGTGGTTGCCAGCGATGATAATATGTCCGTACAACTTTGCAAGGCCTGCGTGCGGTTGTTTGTTGGCGGTGCAACCAGCGCTCAGGTATGTCGTCTGTCGGGGAGGAATTTCATGCGTTACCAGATCGGTCCCAAACCCTATGCCTGGCCCGGCGACGCCCGGCTGGCCCTGTCGGTGGTTGTCAACGTCGAGGAAGGGGCCGAAGCCAACATCCTCGATGGCGACAAATACCCCGAGGCGGTCGACGAGATGGGTATTGCCCTCAAGCGCTCAGTGCGCAACCATGGCAACGAGTCCAACTACCGGTATGGCATCAACCGCGGCGCACCGCGTGTGATGCGGTTGCTGGAGCGCTACGGCATACGTGCCACCGTCACCGGCTGCGCCCTGGCCCTTGAGCGAGCGCCGGAACTCACGCGCGAAATCGTGCGTCAAGGCCACGAAGTCACCTCGCATGGCTACCGTTGGGCGCACCAGTTCACCATGAGCGAGGACGACGAGCGGGCGTACATCCGCAAGGCTGTGGCCTCAATCACGCAGACCACCGGGCGCCGGCCCCAGGGATGGTTGTCGCGTTACCTCACCACCGACAACACGCGCCGCCTGCTGATCGAGGAAGGTTTCCTCTACCACATGGATGATTTTTCCGACGATGCGCCGTTTTGGGACTCACGCGCGGGCAAGCCCATTGTGGTTTTGCCCTACCAGCTCGACAACAACGACATGAAGATGTGGTCCGAGGGATCCTACACGCCAGACCAGTGGCTCAAGTACGCCAAAGACAACCTCGACTGGGCGCTGTCCGAGGGCGAACACGAGGTCAACGTGATGTCGATCGGTCTGCACCTGCGCATCATCGGACGGCCTGGTCGCATCGGGGCCCTGGAGCAATTTCTGGCCTACGCAGCCGAGCGCGCCGCCCAGCCGCGCGGGGTGTGGATCGCCACCCGCGAGGAGATCGCCCGGCACTTTGCCCACCACGTGCCCTGGCAGCCCTGAGATGGACTGGGCACGCTGGCTGCGGGCGGGTGACCACCTGGTCTGCTCGCACATGTCCAGCGAGCCGGTAGCCCTGCTTCAGTCGCTGGCGCACTCAGCGCCATCGTTGCCCCTGCACCTGATGCTGGGTGTGCCTTTTTCCGACGCCGCCGCAGCACTGCCGTCCAGTTGCGACATCACCGTCTACGGCGGCATGGGCAGTGCCGCGCGGCTTGCGCTGGCGCGGCCGGTGCACTTGAGCCTGTTGCGCTACAGCCTCTGCGGGCAGGTTTACCAGCAAGGCCTGTGGCCTGCCGATGTGGTGCTGTTGAGCCTGGCGCGGGACGCCGACGGAAGCCTGTACCTGGGGGCCTCGCACGGGCCAGCGCTGGCAGCGGCACGGCGCGCTCGGCACGTCATTGCCGAGGTCAATGCGCAGGCGCCCTGCTTGACCGGCGCACGCTGGCCCGACGACATCCCGCTGGCCGCCGTGGTCGAGGCAGACCACGCGCCGGCGCCGCTGCGCGAGGCTGCGCCGACCGAGGCCGAGCAAGCCATTGCGCGCCATGTGGCAGCACTGGTGCCCGACGGCGCCTGCGTGCAGGTCGGCATCGGAGCCCTGCCATCGGCGATGCTGGCTGCGCTGTCGTCGCACCGCCATCTGGGTGTGCACAGCGGCCAGTACACCGACAGCATGCAGGCGCTGGTCGACGCCGGCGCGGCGGACCACTCCCGCAAGACGCTGGACGCGGGCGTGGCGGTGGTGGGCAGCGTTGTGGGCAGCAATGCGCTGTACCGCACTGCGCATCAGCATCCTGGTATTTGCCTGCGCGCGCCGGGCTACACCCACGATGCGGCGGTGATCGCAGGCCTGGACGACTTCTTCAGCCTCAACAGTGCGATCGAGGTCGATCTGCTGGGCAACGTCAATGCCGAGACCGTGACTGCGCAAGACGGCCGGTGGCGCTACGTGGGAGGCGTTGGCGGCCTGCCGGATTTCGTGCGGGCGGCACAGTGCGCGCGCCGTGGGCAGGCGGTGATTGCGCTGCAGTCGCGGTCAGCGCGCCAGCAACCGCGCATCGTGGCCCGACTGAGCGGCCCCTGCACCGTGGCGGCCAGTGATGCCGACCTTGTCTGCACCGAGTACGGCGTGGCGCGCCTGCGCCATGCGAGTCTGGAGCAGCGTGTGCGCAGCATGCTGGCCATTGCCCATCCCGAAGACCGCGATGCGCTGGCCGCAGCGGCGCACGGTCTCGGCCTGTTGTAAGGACATAAATGCTGCATTGACTTGGCTTGTTGGACTATCAGGGCCACGGCTAGGCCTAAGAAGATCATCTGGATGACCTTCGCCCCCTCCTGCATGGTCCTTCCTGCAGGGTGGTGCCTGCTCAGGGGCTGCGCGGCGGGTTGGGTGTCAGGGCGTTTTCGAGGACGGCGGACAGTTGCAACAGGGCCAGGTCGTGGCCGCGATGACCCACCACCTGCAGGCCGACCGGCAACGCCCCGGCTGGTACGGGCAAAGGCAGGCTGATGGCCGGCGCGCCATTCATGTTGGCCATCGCGGTGAAATCGGCCTGGTTGGCTGGCGCAGACGCGTCCATCGCAAATGCCACCTGTGGCGCGGTTGGCAACAAAACAGCGTCCAGCCCCTGGACAAGGATGTCGAGCCTTTCGCCGGTGCGCGCCACCTGTGCCACGGCCTGCCCCAGGTCGAGCGCCGACTTGCGCTCGATGTAGCGCATCATGGCGAGCAGGTCGGCGGGAAGTACCTCGGGGCGTTCACGTAGCAGCGGAGCCAGGCGATGGTGCAGTTCAGCTTCGCACAGCAGCAGGCCAGCACGGCGGCTGGCACCGAGATCGCTGGCAGCCAGGTGCAGCGGCAAGGTGTCCATCGGCAGGACCTGTTGGAGTTGCGCGATGGCGGCATCAAAAGCGATGCAGACCGCCTCGCTGGCGCCTAGCGCGGGCAGATCCTGCACCACGCCGATGCGCCAGCGCGCCGCCACCGGCCGCGGCGCCGACTGCAGGTGGGGAGCGGCGATGCGCAACGCGGCAATGACGTCCTCCACACTTCGGGCCAGCAGACCAACGTGGTCCAGCCAGCGGCACAGGGTGTCGACGCCGTCAAGGCCCAAGGTCTCATGGCTGGGTTTGAACCCGACCACACCGCAGTACGCGGCGGGGATTCGCACCGAGCCCATGGTGTCGCTGCCCAGTGCCAAGCCACACAGGCCAGCAGCCACAGCCGCGCCCGAGCCGCCGCTCGAACCACCGGGCGTCAAGCCTGCACGCACCGGATTGAAACAGTTGCCGTAATCGGGGTTATGGTTGCTTGCACCGAGTGCCACCGGATGCATATTGAGCTTGCCCAGGCACGCCAGGCCCGCCGCACGCAGGCGTGCCACCACCGTGGCATCCCGCGACGCCTTGTGGGACAGTGCCCGCAGGCCCGAAGCGGTGGGCAGACCGGCAACGTCAAAGTTGTCCTTGACCGCAAAGCTGCTGCCCGCCAGCGGCGACTCCCCCCGACCCGGGGTCGGCGCCGGTGCGCGTGCGATATAGGTGTTGAGCGCCGGTTGCCAATGGTCGATCGCTTCGAGCTGCCATTGCAGCAGGGCTGCGGCGCTGATGTTCCCGGTCGCCACCGCGCGCGCCTGGTCGCTGGCACTGGCGAGCAGCAAGGGGTATGTCGCCATGCGGCTCAGCCAAGCTTGCGCAGACGGACCGGTTTTTGCCGGGTCTCGACGCCGGTCAGCTCCGACAGCGACTTGAGCGGACACAACTGCACCTGCACGTCGACGCCGAGCCGGTGTTTGAGCCGGTCGTGGTACTGCTGCGACAGCGCCTGGTCGGCCGGCAACTCGCATTCGACCTTCACCAGCAGGTCCTCGCGCCCATTGGCGTCGCGCGACAGTTCACACAGGTACTCGCCACGAAATCCCGGCATGTCGGCCAGGATGGACGACAGCGCCTGCGGAAACACATTGATGCCGCGCAGCTTGACCATGCTGTCGCTGCGGCCCATGAATCCCTCCATGCGCCGAAACGGCAGGCCCAGTTGCGACACTCCGGGCAACAGCCGGGTCAGGTCGTGGGTATTGAACCGGATAATGGGAAAGATGTCTTCGGTGAACAGGCAGGTGACGACCAGGTCGCCGACCCCGCCATGCGGCACGGCGGCGCCGGTCTCGATGTCGCATATCTCGATCCAGTGGGCGTCTTCCATCACATGCATGCCATCGTGATCGGTGCCCTCGGCAGCAATCAGGCCGGTGTCGCCCACGCCGTACCAGTCGAACAATTCGGCGCCACCCCAGGCCTCGGACAAGGCCTGGCGGGCGTCCTTGGCCAGGTGGCCCGATATCATGCGCACGGGAATGTCACGACCCGGCTCCAGCCCTTGTTCACGGGCAACGTCGGCCAGGCGCTTGATGTAGTCAGCAAAACCCACGATCACCGTCGCGCCGAAGTCGCGCATGAACTCGACCTGCTTGACCGAGGGTGTCTCGACACCGGTTCCGGCGGCGAAGAACATCGCCGCAGTGTGGTGGATCACCGCCTCGCGCACGTAGTGCCCGCCGTTGACTGGCCCGTGGCCGTAGACCGAATGCACCATGTCGGTGGGGCGCAGACCCTGCATTTGGTAGGCACGGGCCAGCATCAGTGCGTGCACCTCGCGAGTGCGCGGGCTAAAGAGCAGTGGTTGCGGCCGACCCGTGGTGCCGCTGGTAGCGTGCAGGATCATGGGGTAGATCTTGCCGTCGATGGGAATGTCGCGCCCGTGGTGATCCCCCAGCGGCGGGTGGCGCTCGATCGACGCCATCACCTCGTCCTTGCCAAAGCTGGGCAGTCGGGCAATGTCGTCGACGCTTCGGATGTCGCCCGGCTGGACACCCGCCTGGCCCCACAGACGCTGGTAGAAAGGCAACTGCCAGGCGCGCTTGAGCTGGCGCGCGAACAGGCGGTTTTGGTGTGCGCGCAATGCATCGGCGCCCATGCCCCTGAATCTGGCCATGAAGGCATCGCCGACCGGAAATGCCTCCATCAGCGCTTTGGTGTCGACGACTTCGTGGTAAGTGGTGTGCTGCATGAAGGAGGAAAGTTACTTGTCCGGACATATTGTGATCCCGGGTTGTGCAAAAATCAAGACGACTGCTGTGCCTTTTCAGCATCGTGTACCCAACCCATCAACACCATGACCAGCGAACCCTACTACCTTCAGATGTACCACGCGCTGGCCGAAAAGATCAAGGATGCACGGTATGCCGTAGGCACCACCTTGCCGACGGAACGCGAGCTGTGCGAGAGCTTCGGCGTCAGCCGTCACACCGCACGCGAGGCGCTGCGTCAGCTTGAGCAGCGCGGACTGATCACGCGCCGCCAGGGCTCGGGCTCGACGGTCGTGGCCCGCACACCACCGGTGCGTTATGAGCAGAGCATCCAGAGCATTGACGACCTGATGCAGCAGGGCAGCGCGAGCCGGCTGCAGGTGCTGGGTGGAGAGGAAATGGTGGCCGACGCCAACCAGTTCGCCAGCCAGATCACCCTGATGTCCAAATTGCCATGTATCCGGGTGCGGTCGATACGGTACCTGCGCAACGATGTGCGACCGCTGGCGCTGGTGGATGTCTACGTGGCAGTGCGCACCAAGACGCAGGCGCGCAGGCTGCTGGGCCCTGACAGCGCAGCGCAGGAGATCGTGGCCACAGTCGATCCGTCGCGTCTGGACCGCATCGAGCAGGCCTTCAATGCCATCAACCTGGACGAGAACGCAGCCAAGTTGCTGCATGTGACGACCGGCGATGCTGCGTTCCAGACCATCCGCAACTATTTTGACCTCAACGGTCGGCTGGTGGTCGTGGCGCATTCACTCTACCAGGGCCAGCTGTTCACATACGCCTCCACCCTGCGGCGCCACGGCTGACACCGCAAGGGCGCAGGCCACGTTGGCGCGCCGTCTGCCAGACGGCCCAGCGGACGCCAGCGCATCACGACCTGAGCGACAGGTCCACGCACGCCGGCAACCACCGGACAAAGGCCGCCAAGTTGACCTTACTGGCCCTGAGACCTTATACTTGTCCGGACATATTTCAAGTCCAGCGTACTGCAATGCCAACACCCCCACGCACCCTGCTTTTTGTCTCGGCTGAACGGCCGGAGCGGTTCGACAAAGCCATGGCCAGCGGCGCCGATGTGGTGTGTATAGACCTCGAAGATGCGGTCCATCCTGATCGCAAGGACGCCGCGCGCAGCGCAGCCATGGCCTACCTGAAGGGGCGTACCAAGGGTTCCACTTCCGGTCCGCGTCTGGCTGTGCGGATCAACGCCAGCAAGACCCTGGCCGGTTTGCGCGATGTGATGGCCGTGGCCGTGGCCGATATCCACATGGATGTGCTGCTGCTTCCGAAGGCCGAATCGTCCCACGAACTGGAAGCTATGCACGCGTGGCTGCCGCATGCATTTACCGAGTTGGTGGCCTTGGTTGAGACCCCGCTGGGCGTGGAGCGCGCCAATGAGATTGCAGGGGCGGCACGGTACGCAGCGCCGAGGCTGACGGCGCTGATGCTGGGCGGCGGTGACCTTTCCATGGAGCTGGGCGCCCGCTTTGACTGGGACGGCCTGCTCAGCGCGCGCGGCCGCCTGGTGAATGCAGCGCGGGCGTGGGGACTGCAGGCCTGGGATGTGCCGTGCATCGACATCGCCGACGAAGCCGGCCTGGTACAGGAGACGCGGCGTGCACTCGACCTCGGTTTCGACTGCAAAGCGGCCATCCATCCGGCCCAGATCGCACCCATGCACGGCGTGTTCCGGCCCGACCAGCGCGAGGTCGATTGGGCGCGCGGTGTCTGTTCAGCTGCGGCTGGTGGCCAAGGTGCATTTTTGTACGAGGGCAGGATGGTGGATGCACCCCTGCTCAGGCGCGCCGAGCGCATTCTTCAACGCGCGCAATAACGCGCACCCAACCCAACCCAGGAGACGTCCATGGTTCAACAATCCAAGCAGATCGCCGAAAACCGCTACCGTGAATCGTTCGGTCGTTATTACGAAGACTTCAAGGTCGGGGACGTTTACGAACACCGACCGGGACGCACGGTAACCCAGACCGAGAACATCTGGTTCACGCTGCTCACCATGAACAAGCATCCCATGCACTTCGACGAGGAATACGCCAAGCACAGCGAGTTTGGCCAGTGCATTGTGGCCAGCCCCTTCACGCTGGCCGTGCTGGTGGGCATGACTGTCAGCGATGTCAGCCAGAAGGCGATCGCCAACCTCGGCTGGACCGACATCAAGATGACCCACCCCGTGTTTGCCGGCGACACCCTCTACGCCGAGACCGAGGTCATGTCCAAGCGCGAATCCGGCTCGCGTCCCAACGCTGGCCTGGTCACCGTGCGCACCGCCGGCAACAACCAGAGGGGCGAGGTGGTCTGCACCTTCGAGCGCACCATCCTGGTGGCCAAACAGGGCCACGGCGTCGACGACAAAGCGGGCTATTGACGCAACCCACCCACCTAGGAAACGCCATGAGCAACACCACCCCGCGCACCAGCGATGATGACCAGTCCCTGATCGACGCCATCGAGGTCTGGGCAGAGAAGGAACTGCGCCCCGTCGCGCGCAAGTTCGACCTGGCCGACGAGTACCCCGAGGACATCGTCGAGCAGATGAAGGAGTTGGGCCTTTTCGGTGCCACCATCGACGAGGCCTACGGCGGGCTGGGGCTTTCAGCCTGGACCTATGCACAGATCGTGACCAAGGTGTCATCGATCTGGATGGCGCCCTGCGGTATCTTCAATTCGCACCTGATCATGGCCGCAGCCATTGAGCGCAACGGCACCGAGGAGCAAAAACGCGCCTACCTGCCGCGCATGGCCACAGGCGCATTCCGTGGCAGCCTGGGGCTGACCGAACCCAATGCCGGGTCCGACCTGCAGGCCATACGCACTGTGGCGCGGCGCGAGGGCGACCACTATGTGGTCAATGGCAGCAAGACCTGGATCACCAACAGCCTGCACGGGCACGGCACATTGCTGCTGGTCAAGACCGACACGCAGGCCGAGCCGCGGCACAAGGGCATGAGCCTGCTGATCGCCGAAAAGGGACCGGGATTCTTGGTCACTGGCAAGCTCAAGAAGATGGGCTACCGCGCCATCGACAGCTGCGAGTTGTCGTTCCAAGACTATCGCGTGCCGGCCGACCGCCTGCTGGGCGGCGTCGAAGGCAAGGGTTTCGTTCACACCGCTGGCGGCCTCGAGCTGGGGCGCATCAACGTAGCCGCGCGTGGCGCCGGTATTGCCGAGGGCGCGCTCAAGCATGCGCTGCGGTATGCGCAGGAGCGCAGTGCCTTTGGCAAGCCGATCTGGAACCACCAGGCGGTGCAGCTCAAGCTGGCCGACATGGTGACCCAGGTCGAGGGCGCCAAGCATTTGATCGAAAAGGCCGCGCGCAAGTACGACGTCGGCGAGCGCTGCGACCTTGAGGCAGCCGTGGCCAAGCTCGCGGGCTCCGAGGCTGGCGTGTTCTGCGCCCAGGAGGCGATGCGCATCTTCGGCGGCTACAGCTACTCGGTCGAGTACGAGATCGAGCGGTACTACCGCGACAGCATGCTGATGTGTATCGGCGAGGGCAGCAACGAGATTCTGCGCACTGTGATCGCCAAGCAGCTCATCGACCGCTACCGCATCTGAGCCATGGACCCCCGCCTGCCTCTGCAAGGCCTGCGCATACTGAGTGCTGAACAGTACGGCGCCGGCCCCTATGGTTCCATGTTGCTGGCCGATCTTGGGGCCGAAGTCATCAAGATTGAAAACCCACGCGACGGCGGGGATGTGTCGCGCCAGACCGGTCCCTACTTCCTTGGCACTGACCCAACTGCGCCCGACAGCCAGTTTTTCCAAAGTTTCAACCGCAACAAGAAGAGCCTCACGCTCGACCTCAAGACCGCGGAGGGCCAGGCGGTGCTGCACCGCTTGGTAGTCAGCTGTGATGCAGTGATGAATAACCTGCGTGGCGACCAGCCCGACAAGCTCGGGCTGACCTACGCGGCACTTGGCGCGCACCGGCCGTCGCTGGTGTGTGTGCACCTGTCGGCATATGGCCGCGACAACGAACGCGCGGGCTGGCCCGGCTACGACTACCTGATGCAGGCCGAAGCCGGTTTCTTGCACCTGACCGGCGAGCCCGACGGCCCACCTGCACGCATGGGCCTGAGCATGGTCGACTACATGACTGGAACCACCACAGCGATGGCCCTGCTGGCCGGGGTGCTGGGCGCCTCGCGCAGCGGCCATGGTTGCGATCTGGACATCAGCCTGTTCGACGTCGCCCTGGCGCAACTGACCTACCCGGCCACCTGGTACCTGAACACCGGCCATGTGGTGCAGCGCATGCCGCGTTCTGCCCACCCTTCTGCCGTGCCTTGCGAACTGGTGCGAAGTGCCGACGGCTGGTTGTTCGTGATGTGCATGACCCCAAAGTTCTGGGAGGCGCTGGCGCGTGGTGTGGGTCGCCCAGAGTGGCTGCATGACCCGCGTTTCGCCACGGCCGTTACCCGCCGCGAGCACCGCGCCGCGCTCAGTGACGTGCTTGACGCGGCCATGAGCCGCGAGACCAGCGCACACTGGATGGGGCTGCTGGCCGGCCAGTTGCCGGTGGCCCCCGTGCTCGACCTGCCGCAGGCGCTGGACAATCCCTTCGTTCAGCGTGTAGGCATGGTGCAGGCATTGCCACACCCGCAGGCGCCTGACCAACGCGTGTTGGCCAACCCGGTGCGGGTGGACGGTCATCGGCTGCCAGGCCGTGTGTGTTCGGCGCTGGGTGCCGACAACGAGGCATTGCTGGTCGCGGCTGGTTATTCGCCCGCAGAGATCGGGCAACTTCGTCAAAAGGGCGTGGTATGAAGCTTGAAGGCATCCGCGTGGTCGACCTCTCGCAGTTCCTGCCGGGGCCCCACTTCACCATGATGATGGCCGACCACGGCGCCGAGGTGATTCGTGTCGAACCACCCGGTGGCGAACCTACGCGGGAAATCGGCGCGCGCCAGGGCAACGCCAGTGTGTGGTTCCGCAATACCCACCGTGGCAAAAAGAGTGTCGTGCTCGACCTCAAGCGCACCGAAGGCGTGGCCGCCTTTATGCGCCTGGCCACCTCGGCCGACGTCATCGTCGAGTCTTTCCGACCTGGCGTGGTGGACCGCTTGGGCATCGGTTACCGGCAGGTCAGCGCACTGCACCCCGGCATCGTGTATGCATCGATCGCGGCCTACGGCCAGACCGGGCCGATGGCCCAGCGTCCGGCGCACGATCTCAGCATCCAGGCTGAAAGCGGACTGGTCCATCTGAACCGCGGCAGCGATGGGCGCCCGGCCTTGCCCAATATTCCCGCGGCCGACATGGCCTCGTCGCTGATGGCGATGAACGGCGTGTTGATGGCGCTGCTGCGCCGCGCCACGACGGGCCAGGGGGATTACCTGGACATCTCGATGCAGGACTCCCTGATGAGCTGGCTCGTCAACGTGGTGGGGCCGGTTTTCGCCGAAGACCGCGACCTGGTGCTGGCCAACGAGCGTGGTTTTGGTGGCAACGCCTTCTACAACATCTACGAATGCGCCGACGGGCGGTTCCTGACCCTGGGCGGCAGCGAGATCAAGTTCGCCATCAACCTCCTGACGGCACTGGGCCGCACTGACCTGATCGCCTTGTGCCGGCTGCCGCCCGGCCCTGGTCAGCTGCCTGTACGCGATTTTCTGAGCCAGACCTTCATTTTGCAGCCGCTGGCGCACTGGGAGGCGTTTCTGCTGCCGCTCGACGTCTGCTGGGCGCCGGTGCGCGGCCTGCACGAGGCCTTGCAGCAGGATCAGGTGCGCGCCCGCAACATGCGCATCGAGGTCGAGCAGGCCGGTTTTGGTGGCGGAACAGTGACTGAACTCGGCATTCCCATCCAGTTCCAGCGCGAACCGGGGCGGGTTGATCCCGAGATTCCACAACTGGGCGAACACACCTATGCGGTGCTGGGTGCCCTGGGGCTGTCGACCGAAGAGGTGGCACAGGCTTGCGGCCTGGCACCCAAGGCGGCGCCGTGATGGTCCATGATGAAGTGACCCTCCTCGACAGGAAAACGCCATGACCCACGACCCCCGCACATTACCCAGGACCACCAGCGTGTGCGTGCACGGCGCACAGTTTGCACCGCTGCGCATGATGGCGCTGGAAGGGCAGGACAGCAGCGGCGTGGTCGACCTCAAGCCACTGATGGTGGGCGAGACCATGGTGCTGGTAGAGATCTTCGAGCAGGCCGGCGTGGCAGTGCCGATGCACACGCACGACGACCACGAGTCGGTCGTCTACCTGGTCAAAGGGCGCATGCACCTGGTGATTGGCGAGGAGGTCTTCGAAGCCCGCGCGGGCGATACCTGGCGGCATCCCATCGGGGTGCCGCATTCCAGCGTGGCACTGGAAGACTGCCTGGCCGTCGAGGTGAAATCGCCGCCGCGCAAGACCTGGAACATCGGCAGCTGATACGGCTTGGCATTCAGAGATCAGTCAACCAAACGAGCGGATCCGGCCTGAATCGATTGTTCGAAGGCAGGGGCTTTTCAAACGCCCCATGCTCTTCCCTTGGCCACCCCAACAAGGCAGAACTCCTGGCGCAACATGTGCGATTTTTTTGTTGGCGAAAGCCACATGCTACTTTTTTTGTAGCTACTCGCCTATGTTTTCATTGGCCTAAAGGCCCAAAAGATGCACCAAAACGGTATGAAAAAGACTTTTCCACGCCTTTGACGGCAATGATTTGACTTCAAAGGCTTCAAATTCCCTGAATTTGTTTAAAGTCATGGGTCGCGCATTGCTTTTTGGCGCTCATTCAAACCGCAAAACAACATGACCTCACCAGACCACACACACCTCAAAGTTAGCTTGCTGGAAGCCGAAGAAGCGCGCCGCCTGGCCATGCTGGACAGCAACACCCAGAAGCTGGACACACTGATGGCTGACAGCGTCTACTACGCGCATTCCAGCGGGATCATCGACGACAAACCGGCCTATCTGCACCTGCTGTCAAGCGGAACAGTAAAGTATGAAACGGTGGCGTTTGACCGGCTGAATATCCAGTTGATCGGGCAGGTGGGCCTGATCACCGGCATCATGAAAGCCAGCCTGATGCGCGCTGGCACCCGCAAACAGATTGCCACGGCTTACCTGGCAGTCTGGGAGCACACCGGTGGCGACTGGCTGCTGCATGCGGTACAGGCCACCACCTTGCCGGCCGCTGCTTGAGTGCGGGCGGCCCGATGATGCCGAAATACATTTTCAAATTGTTTGGGCTTGCGCTGACGCTGGTTTTGACCGGTGCGGGTTCGCTGCAGGCACAGACTTACCCCGACCGCGTCATCAAGCTCATCGTGGCCTACCCGCCGGGCGGCGGTAACGACACGCTGGCCCGGCTGGTTGCGCAGCGGCTGTCAGCCACGCTGGGTCAACAGGTGATCGTTGACAACAAACCCGGTGCTGGCGGCAACATTGGCACCGAGCAAGCCGCCAAGGCCAAGCCAGACGGCTACACGCTGCTGCTGGGCTTTGTGGCCAACATGGCGATGACACCCAGCATGGGCAAGGTCGGCTATGACCCGCTGACAGGCTTTGTACCCATCAGCATGGTGGCGCAGGGTTACCAGGTGCTGTCGGTCAACCCGACGTTCCCAGCCAGGTCAGTGGCTGAGCTGATCGCGATTGCCAAAGCCAAGCCCAACAGCCTGAACTACGGCTCGGGCGGCACCGGGACACCGCTGCATTTGGTCGGTGAGCTGTTCAAGCTGCGCACCGGCACTGACATTCAGCACGTGGCCTACAAAGGCAGCCCACAAGCTACCACAGCCGTGCTGGCGAACGAAACACAAATGGTGTTTGGCAGCGTGGTGGCCACCTTGCCCTTTGTGCAATCAGGCAAGCTGCGCGCATTGGCAGTGACCTCACCCAAGCGGATTGATGCCGCACCCGATGTGCCAACCCTGAACGAACTTGGCTATCCCGGCATTGAAGCGAGTTCCTGGTACGGCCTGTTTGCGCCTGCCGGCACACCGGCTACCATCGTGGCGCGCATCAACACCGAGATGGTCAAGCTGGCACAAGACACCGAGTACAAGCAGCAACTCAACAAGTACGGCCAGGAAGCCATGGCCAGTACACCCGACGAGCTCAAGCGCTATGTCAAGTCAGAATTCGACACCTGGGCACGCGTGATCAAAACCGCCAACATCAAGGCTGAATAAATTGAACCCTCTAGCACTCACCATGGCCCTGGGGCCTTACGACCAGACCCGCGACGTCACCGACGGCAGCGTTCCGATCGAAGGCGTTCAGCTGCGCACCCTCAATTTACCGATTGAGGAAATCTTTTACCGCTTCACCATGTATCGGGAATGGGACATTTCTGAAATGTCAATGGGCAAGTACATCGCCCTGCGGGCTCAGGGAGACACGTCGATGACGGCCTTACCGGTGTTCGTGTCACGCGCGTTTCGCCACTCGATGTTTTATGTCAAGGCTGGCAGCGCTGTTCAACGCCCCGAAGATCTGCGCGGCAAGCGCATTGGCATCCCCGAGTGGGCACAAACCGCCGGCATTTATGGCCGGGGTTACCTGAGCGACTACGTGGGTCTTGATTTAGCCAGCATCCAGTGGGTGCAAGCCGGGGTCAATCAGCCAGGACGTGTTGAAAAAGTACGCCTGACCTTGCCAGCAGGCATCCACTACAGCAGCGCCCCCGACAAGTCACTGAACCAGATGCTGCTGGACGGCAGCGTGGATGCCGTCATGACTGCACGACCGCCAGCGGGTTTAGGTCAAGGCATTGAGCGCCTGATGCCTGACTACCAGGCCTTGGAGCTGGCGTATTTCAAGGCCACGCGCATTTACCCGATCATGCATGCGCTGGTGATCAAAACCGCTGTACTGGACGCACACCCCTGGGTCGCCATGAATGTGTACAAAGCCTTTATGCAGGCCAAAACGCAATCGATGGCGCGGCTGTCAGACATCACAGCATCCCATGCGCCCCTGCCCTGGCTGGCCGACTACACCAGCCGCCTGCAGGCTGTCTTTGGCGCAGATTTCTTCCCGTACGGTATCGGGCAGGACGCAGGCGGGCAGATCAACCGTGCCACGCTGGAGGCCTTCTGCAAGTTTGGCCATGACCAAGGGGTCTGTGACCGCTTGCTGCGTGTGGAAGAGCTGTTTGCCAAAAACGTACTGGGCAGCTTTAAAGTGTGAGCCAGGCAGCGTTTTGAGCACGGGCACCATGCCTACAATTGTGTCCCATCAAGGAATTTCACAATGAGCATCAAAAGCGACAAATGGATACGCCGCATGGCTGAAACCACCGGCATGATCGAGCCGTTCGAGCCGGGGCAGATCCGTCAGGCAGACGGCAAGAAAATCATCAGCTACGGCACCTCCAGCTACGGCTACGACATCCGCTGTGCGCCAGAGTTCAAGGTGTTTACCAACATCCACAGCACCGTGGTGGACCCGAAAAACTTCGATGAAAAAAGCTTTGTTGATTTCTCGGGCGACAGCTGCATCATCCCACCCAACAGCTTTGCGCTGGCTCGTACGCTGGAATACTTTCGGATCCCGCGCAATGTGCTGACCATCTGCTTGGGCAAGAGCACCTACGCGCGCTGCGGCATCATCGTCAACGTCACCCCCTTTGAGCCGGAATGGGAGGGCTATGTGACGCTGGAATTTTCAAACACCACACCCTTACCCGCCAAAATTTATGCAGGCGAAGGCTGCGCGCAGGTGCTGTTTTTTGAGAGCGACAAAGACGACGTCTGCGAGGTGTCGTACAAAGACCGGGGCGGCAAGTACCAGGGCCAAATTGGGGTAACGCTGCCGAAGGCCTGATATCGCCTGGCAATGAAGGCAGGTTTGCCCTCATCCTACACACAGATTCGGCATCGGCTGAATACATTGTGAAAACTGCGGACTAGCATCAAGGCAGACACCCACTGCACTTGAGGAGCATCCGCCATGTTCTCAGATCACCTTCAGAAAATTGACCACGCGTCTGCTAAAACCCTGCTCCTGATCGCAGGCGGCCTGGTGATCCTTTGCCAACTCATTGCCATGATGCTGGTGTCGCAGGGCCAGGTCGAAAGAGCTCAAGCGCGTGATGCAAACCGCGCCAATCAGCGCATCGCCGCCTGGTGCGTGGAGACGAGCCGTGGCGCTGAGCTGAGGACTTGTGCGCCGGAACAGTCTGCAGGCTACGCCGCAAAAGCCGCTGACAGCACATCCTTCACATCGGCCAGCCGCTATTGATGGGGTCAGCTTGCGCTTGATCGCAGGCGGTGGGCGTGCCCTTTGGCGCTGCGGTTAGCATTTGCAGCATGAAACTGCTGCGTTTGTATCAACCGCGCAATCCTGTGTTCTGGTTCATGGTGGCCTTGAATGTGCTGTCGTATGCGCTGGCCTGGATTGTGCAAAACCGAGCTCTCAACACCCTAGGCATGCTGCTAGTGGGCGGGCTTGCGCTGGCCAATGCGCTGATTGGCATGTGGCTGATGTGGCGCTTGATGAACACCGTGCCACCTGAAAACCAAGACCCGTAAACAAGCGCATCAGTTCAGTGCGCCTGCGCCGATCAGCGCATCTTGTTCAGTGACCAATGCGCACGCCACCGCCAGCCGCAGTCCGCGCACCATGTCTTGCAGTGGCATGCACGGCAGGCCCTGCCCCGGCAAATACGGCAGGTGCACAAACCCGCCGCGCGCGCTGCGGTTTCGCTGCCTTTTCAGGGCGTGCATCAGCACATAAAACACATGGTTACAGACAAAGGTCCCCGCTGTTTGCGACACCTCGGCGGCGATGCCGGCCGTCACCAGCGACTGCTGCATGGCCTTGATGGGCAGGCTGCTGAAATAAGCGGCAGGGCCGCGCATGGCAACAGGCACATCCACTGGCTGCGCGCCAGCATTGTCTGCAATTCTTGCATCGTCCACATTGATGGCGATGCGCTCCAGCGAGAAGGCGGGCCGCCCGCCCGCAAGACCCAAGCACATGACCAGCGCGGGTTTATGGGTGCGCAGCAGCTTCAAAAGCAGAGCCTCTGAGTCCGCAAAAGTGGTGGGCAACTGTGCCGCCACGCAGCGGTGGCCGTGCACCACATCATCATGCAGGGCTTTTGCTGCCAGCCAGCTGGGGTTGACAGTGTCGCCACCAAAGGCGTCGAAGCCTGTCAGCAAGACTGTTGGCAGTGAGCTTGGAGGAGTGGGTTGCGGCATGGCTGTATTGTGCGTTGCCAGGTCTTCGTTGTCGCCTTCATCAACGGTGCGTGACTCAAACACGGCGCACAGCGCCAAACCCGATTGTCTAGGCGTTTAAAGACTGGTCAACATCAAGGCTAGCGAAGCCTTCTCACACAGGGGCGTCTCGTCGCCCGCCAGGCGGGTCAAGGGCGGGAGGGGACAGGCCGGGCAGCAGGTGCCACGGTGATCAGCACATCATTGCCGCCAAAGCTGCTGCCCTGCATTTGAATACTGGCAACCCGATCGCCCTTGGTAAAGGTCAGCAAACTGGTCTTTGAAAACGAGCTTGACGTCAGCGTCCAGCCAGATGCAGGCATGCCGTCTTTGAAGTAGGTAAACAAGGCCTGTGGATCACCCGACACGCTCAAGCTGATTCGCCCCAGCCAGGTGCTGGCAGCACTCATGACCAAGCTATCCTGTTGCTTGACCACTGCGCCCGGCGGCAAAGGCACATCCCCGGAAAGCTGCTTGGCTGTTGCATCTGTCACGGTGCTGTCGCCCCCCACTACCGAGCCACCCGTGGAGGTACAGGCGGATACAAAAAGACAGGTTAGCAATACGAACAGGAGCTTGGTGGTCGGTGCAATAGTCATGGTGTTGAACCCAGTAAGAATGGCAAGAGGCTTATCGGCAGGACCACCCTGTGCAGGGCGCCCACAACGATTGTAGCTATCGTCTTATGCCGGTTATTGCTCAATTTGCAGTTTGGTGTCGCGCACCAATTGTGTCCACTTGGCCACTTCTGCTTTAAGGAAGGTCTCAAACTGCAAAGGAGACAGGGGTGTGGGCTCTGCAGCCATCTCATGCAGCCGCGCCTTGATGTCGGGCAGGGCCAGCGCGTCATTCAGCGCCTTGTTCAGTCGCGCCACCACTGGCTCGGGTGTTTTGGCAGGGGCGCACAAGCCCCACCACTGAATGGCGCTAAACCCGGCAAAGCCCTGTTCAGCCACGGTGGGAAGGTCTGGTAATACCGGGTCGCGCTTGTTTGATGCAACAGCCAACGCCCGCAGCCTGCCCGACTTGATATGCGGCAGCGCAGTCGTCAGACTGGGGAACATCGCATCGACTTGCCCGCCCAGCAAGTCCTGCATGGCCGGCGCTGCACCTTTGTAGGGCACGTGAACCAAATCGACACGCGCCTGGTTTTCAAGGTATTCCATGATCAGGTGCGTGGCCGAGCCACTGCCTGCAGACGAAAAGCTCATGCCGCCCGCCTTGGCCCGCGCCAGCGCCAAAAATTCTTGCAGGGTTTTGGCCTTGTTCTTGTCGCCCACCACCAGCACGTTGGACGTTTGCGCCATCATGCCAACGGGCGCAAAGTCGGCAACCGGGTCGTACTTGATTTTCAGCACAGCCGGGTTGGTGCTGTGGGTGGCCACAAAGCACTGCATCAGCGTGTAGCCGTCAGGGGCAGCGCGCGCCACCTCCATCGCCGCAATCGAACCCGAAGCGCCCGCCTTGTTTTCAATGATGATCGGCGTGCTTAGGGACTGCGACATTTTCTCAAGCACCATGCGCGCCACCGCATCTGCCCCTCCGCCAGGCGCTACCGGAACAATGACTTTGATCACCCGGTTGGGAAAGGCGGTTTGCGCATTGCCGAAGACGGGAAACAACAACAGGGCGACAAGCGGCGCTGCAAGGTATTTGATGGTGTGGCGGTTTGAGAAGGTGAGGTGCATCGTAGTCGGGTTTTTCAACAGAATTCAGCGGAAGCGGTCAGTCATGTTCGCCACTTCACTTAAGTGACAGGGGCGGGTCAATAGCTAGCAGGTAGCCGGCCAAGCGTTTGGTACAGCCCATCACAGGTCTGGAGATTTAGAACTATCGCTGGTCTATGAGCGCCAGCGTACATACAAGAACATGCCCATATGTAACAGTTGCGCCCATGTGTTCATGGCTGAAACTGCCTACCGGCTCTGACGCCACATTGCCTTGGGGCGATGGGCCTTAGATCATAAAGCGCTACGACACCATCCTTGCAACGTGCGACAGCGAGCCGGTAAAAAAACCCGGCTGCATCTAAGCGCGCTGCGCCATGCTGATGTTGCTGCTAGACAAGCTGCACGGATTCCAAGCCATCGAAAACAGAACAAAACTAGATTTACAGAAGCAAAGAATGACCATCAATAGTAAATCACCCGGCATGCTCGCCGCTGCGCTGCTTGTGTGCGCGCTCACGCTACACAAAGCACGGGCTGCTGAACCTGTTCATATTGGCTTTGATGGCGCTTACGGTATCAAGACCAATACCGCTGCGAAATCCATCGAGCGCGGCGTGTTGGCTGCCATGGAAGAGATCAATGCGGCCGGCGGCGTACTGGGTGGGCGGCCCTTGCGCTTATTAACTCGGGACAACCAGGGTCTGCCTGCACGCGCCAAGGACAACGTGGCAGAGCTGGCCGCCGTAGCAGACATGATTGGCGTGCTGGGCGGCAAGTACAGCCCGGCCATTATTGAATCATTTGGGCAGGGGCCAGCGCTTCGGGTGCCGCTGATCAGCGTCTGGGGCTCGGCCGACGAAATCACCGACGCTACCGGCTCGGGCTCTTATGTTTTTCGGCTCTCGCTCAAAGACAGCTGGGGCGTGCAGGCCCTGCTGGACAGAGCTGCCCGCCGCTACCAGACCAAGCGGGTCTGTGCGGTCTTGCCCAACACCGCATGGGGGCGCTCAAGCGATAGCGTGCTCAAGAAAAAAAACCCGAAAACCGATGCGTCCATTGTATTTACGGCTTGGTACAACTGGGGCGACACCTCATTTACCGAGACGCTCACCAGTTGTCGCAGCAGCGGCGGGCAAGCGGTGATTTTGGTGGCCAATGAAAAAGAAGCAGCCTCCTTCTTTCAGGAAATGGCTAGGCTCCCCGTGCCTCAGCGTTTCCCGGTGGTGGCGCACTGGGGTATGGCCGGCGGGGTGTTTCATGAACTGGCGGGCAACGCGGTGGAGGCAGTCGATCACCAGGTGATTCAGACCTTCACCTTTATCGACAACAAGCGACCGGCTGCCCAGCGCTTGGCCAAATCACTGATGGCTGCAGGCGGCTTTACCAGCCTGGCGCAAATCCCCAGTCCCGTGGGCGCTGCACATGCTTATGACATGACACATTTGCTGGCGCTCGCGGTCAACAAGGCCGGTTCGACCAACGGTGCCAAAGTTCGCCAAGCCCTGGAAAAACTGCCCTCGTACCAAGGCGCGGTGCGTTTGTATGCGCCTGCCTTCACCGCCAAAAGCCACGAAGCGCTGGGCCCGGACCAAGTGATTTTTGTCAAGATTACGCCCTCTGGCGCCTTAAGCCCGCAAAAATGAAAGACCGCGCTCCCGGCAAAGGCCACAGTCTCAAACAGCGCATACGCCATGAATTGACCCGCTTGATACGCGTTTACGTGGTCATCACGGGTCTGTTCGTCGTCGTGACAGCACTGACCATCAGTTTCTACTACAAGATTTCTGAACTAGAGCACCAGCGCGACCTGATAGCGGCCAAACTGGGCTTTGCTGCGGACAATATGCTCCAGCAAATGCAGGCCTTGGGAGCGTCTTCGGTGTTGTGGACGGGCATGACCGATAGCGTGGGCCGCAGCATTTACCTCGAACCTCTGCTCAAGCAGTTCAACCAGTTGGGAACTCACCAACTGTTTTTACTGGACTACCGCGGCCGAATCTTGTTGGCCCCTGATCGAGCCCTGGCAGAACTGCTGCTCCAGGCCCCGCCTGTCGTACGGGCTGTCAGCGAAGCCAGCTCGAGCTACGGCACAAGGCCAGGCGATTCGCTCAGTCCAGAATTATTCATTTACACCCAACCCATTTTTTCGCCCCAAGTGCAAATGCCCGTCGGTTTTATTGTGGGCAGCATGGACCCGCAAGCGTCCTTAAAAGACCTGGCGCTGAGGGACAACATCAGCGTTACCCTTGGCTTTGGAGAAGCACCCAAGCAGTTCAAACTCGTCGAGACTTTTTTGCTGGCGAGCGAAAAAACCGTGTGGCTCAGCCGGGACGGCAGGAAAATTCCCATTTACCTGCACCTGGCGCAGACGCAGTGGGACCACTTGCTGTTTGTGCTGGTGCTGGTGATGTTGACGTTTGCGCTGGGCGACCGGATCGTCAGGAGGGTAAATGCATGGGCACGCGTGTTCGCGGCAAACACCACCGAACGCTTGGATCAGCTGGTTCAGTCTTGCCAAGATATTTTGGTGGGGCGGGCAGTGACGGCCTCAGGGCAGGACTATGACGACGAGATCGCGTCAGTGTTCGCCGACCTGGGCAAAATTCTGGCCCAGCAAAAAACGCTGACCGACGAGTTACGCGCCACTTCGCTGGTGTTCATGACGGCGGCCGAGGCTATCTTGGTCACCGACAAAAACGGAAGAATTGTCGATGTCAATCCAGCCTTGAGCCGCATGACGGGCTATTCACGCAAGGAGCTGATTGGCCAGCTGGCGGGACAGCTGTACCGCGTGGCCGGCTCCGATGAGCAGCCCCTGGGCATCGCCCAAGCCCTGAAAAGCCAAAAAGTCTGGCACGGCGAGACCTTCTTTTTTAACCGGGACGGCTCGCACATCCCCACAACAACCTCCATCTCTCCAATTGTGGATGACAAGGGGGAAACGATTGGCCGCGTGGCGGTAGTTGCTGATGTCACCAAGCTCAAGCAAGCCGAGGAAAAGCTGCGCTTTCTGGCCTACCACGACGCCCTGACTGAGCTGCCCAACTTTCGCATGCTCAACAGACTGGTCGAGGGCCGCTTTGGCAAACCCCAGGGTGCGCAGCGCTCGGCCGCATTGCTTTTCATAGACATGGACCGGCTCAAGGCGTTGAACGACAACTACGGCCACGACATTGGCGACGTCGTCATCAAAGCTATTGCCAAGCACCTGGCGGCCCGACTACCGCATGGCAGCATCTTGTGCCGGCGTTCTGGCGACGAGTTCATCGCGCTGGTCAATCTTCCTGAAGGCATGGACATGGCCACGCTGCGCCGTGACTATTTTCTCGACCTGAACCAGTTGCTGGTCAGCACCGCTGCCGGCTTGGTCGCAGCCAGCGTGAGTGTGGGCGTGGCGCGCTACAGCGTGGACGCCAGCAATTTCAACGACCTCATGATTTGCGCTGATATTGCCCTGAACGAAGCCAAGCACACCCAACGCGGCACGGTGGTCTGGTACGAGTCGGGCATGAGCGAAAAGCTCCACCGCAACAAACTCATCCAGTCCAGACTGGTCAATGCCCTGGCCGCGAACGTGCTGCAGGTGCATTACCAGCCTGAGGTCGACCTGCGTACGGGCGAGTTGATCTGCTTGGAAGCCTTGCTGCGCTGGTCTGACCCGGAGCTCGGCGAGATCAAGCCCAGCGAGTTCATCAGCATTGCCGAGGATGTCCATCTGGCCGAGGGCATCGCCATTTATGTCTTCAATCAAATCGTCAAAGACAAGCCGAAAATTCGTCAACATTTTCCGGGGGTGGTCATTGCCTTTAACGTGGCGCCCCAGGCGTTTCGGGATTTCCGGCTGGTCAATGCCATGACAGATCAACTAGAAGGGGGCGAAGACGGATTGTCGGGCCTGGAAATAGAACTCACCGAAAGCGACATTGCGAGCGGCGAGCAAAATTTACTCAAACAACTGCGGATGCTCGCTGGCGTAGGCGTGCCCGTGGTGATTGACGACTTTGGCACAGGCTATTCATCCCTGAGCCGGCTGTCGAGCTTTCCGATCAGCCGCTTGAAGATAGACAGCGACTTTGTCGCCAGCATGCAAAGCGGCCGGCAGGCGCGGATTGTGGAAGTCATCATCAAGATGGCCGCCGTGCTGGAGCTCGAGGTGACGGCTGAGGGCGTGGAAAACCAGGCGCAGCGCCAGCGTTTGATCGAGCTGGGCTGCTACCGCGGGCAAGGGTGGCTGTATGCACGCGCCATGCCCTTGCACGAGTTACTGAGCTTGCCCGCCGTGCTGGTGCCGATTGCCGCCGAAGATTTGACGGCCATGCCAGATGTGGTGGCTGCCTCTTGAAAGTTCCAGACAGGTCATGACAAGCTCATGGCCGAGTCTTGACGCGTGGAATTGCCCGAATTCACCGGACACTTTGACCTTCTTGAACAGGGCCACTGCTGCCACCACACTTAAGACCCTTGAATCGCCGCAAACCCACTTTTTATGCGGGTTGCGGGACTTTTAGATGGTGCCGGAGAGATGAATCGAACACCCGACCTTCTCATTACGAATGAGCTGCTCTACCGACTGAGCTACACCGGCTTGTGTATTTTTCGTCAGCCTTGGATTATAGACCGGCGCCGGTGTTGTGATGGTAAGCCGTCACCCGCTCCACCTCATTTTTGGACCCCAGCACCACGCTGACGCGCTCGTGGAGTTTGCTGGGCTGCAAGTCCATGATGCGTTGCTTGCCGTTGGTTGATGCGCCGCCGGCTTGCTCAATCAGCCAGCTCATGGGGTTGGCTTCGTACATCAGGCGCAGCTTGCCGGCTTTGTCTGGCTCGCGTTTGTCCCAGGGGTACATGAAGATGCCGCCGCGCGTCAGGATGCGGTGCACGTCGGCCACCATCGAGGCTATCCAGCGCATGTTGAAGTTTTTGCCGCGTGGGCCTTCGCTGCCCTGCAAGCATTCGTCAATGTAGCGTTTGACGGGTTCGTCCCAGTGCCGCATGTTGCTCATGTTGATGGCGAACTCTTGCGTGTCTTTGGGGATTTGCACGTTTTCTTCCGTCAGCACAAACGAGCCTTGCTCGCGGTCCAGCGTGAACATGGCCACGCCGTCGCCCACCGTTAGCACCAGCGTGGTTTGTGGGCCGTACACACAGTAGCCAGCAGCCACCTGCTGATTGCCGGCCTGTAGAAAGTCGGCTTCTGACACGCCTGCCTGGCCGGCCGAAACGGCCTCGGGCTTTTTCAGCACACTGAAGATCGTGCCAATGCTGACGTTGACATCAATGTTGCTGCTGCCATCGAGCGGGTCAAACAGCAGCAAATACTCACCCTGCGGGTAGCGGTTGGGCACGACGTAAATACCGTCCATTTCTTCACTTGCCATGGCCGCCAGGTGCCCGCCCCATTCGTTGGCCTCAATCAGCACTTCGTTGGCGATGATGTCGAGCTTTTTTTGCACTTCACCCTGGATGTTCTCGCTGCCCGCCGTGCCCAGCACGCCGCCAAGAGCGCCCTTGTTCACGGCCTGGCTGATGCTTTTGCAGGCCCGGGCCACCACTTCAAGCAGCAGGCGAAGCTCTGGCGGAATATGACCATCCTGGCGCTGCTGCTCAACCAGGTAACGGGTCAGAGAGATTTTGCTGGACATAAAAAGATGTTCCCGTTTGTGATGTGGATGCGTCAGGCCGCTCAGCTGGTCAGCTGGTCAGCCGGCCAAAGCCCGCGTGACGACTTCGAGTGTGTCTTTGCTCAGGGCATTTTTGGCAGCCACCCGCACGATCGCCTCGCGGGCTGCGCTGCGGTACGGCTCGTCGAGTTTGCTCCAGCGGTCCAAGGCTCGGGCCAAACGTGCCGCCACCTGGGGGTTGATGGCGTCAAGTTCCACGACGCGCTCGCTCCAGAAGACATAGCCCGCCGCATCTGCCCGGTGAAAAGCCGCCGGGTTGCCGCAGTAGGTGCTGATGACGCTGCGCGCGCGATTTGGGTTCTTCAGGCTGAAGTCGCTGTGCCTCATGAGCTGCTTGACCGTTGTCAAGATGTTGCCGCCGCGGTCTGAGCTGCCCGCTTGCAGGCTGAACCATTTGTCAATCACCAATGCTTCGTCTTTGAACATCGCGTGGAACTGCGCCAAGGCCTGCGCCGCCAGCGCGTGGCCGCTGGCGACCAAAGCACCCAGGGCGTTGAAGCGGTCAGTCATGTTGTCCGCGCCCTGGAAACGTTGCAAGGTTTTACCTGGCCAGACGTCATCGCCAGATGCCACAGCAGCGGTGCAGAGGTAAGTCAAGGCGATACCTGCCAGCGCACGGCGGCCTGACGATACTGCATCGGGCCTGTAATTGCCTGTGTCCTGATTGGCTTCGTAGATCACTGCCCAGTCAGATTGCAAACGGGTGGCCAGTTGCAAGCGCATGGCTTCGCGCACCGCGTGAATCTGCTGTGGGTCGACCACGTCGAGCTGCTCGGCCAGGTAGGTTTCAGACGGCAAGGTGAGCACCAGCTCTTTGAAGGCGGCGTCCAGCGTCGGGTGATGCAACACCTGCTTCATGGCAGCCACATAGACCTCATCTAGCACATCATTTTTGGCTGTAGCGCCCTGAATACGGCCGCGGTACGCTCCCGAATGAATAGCAGCCAGTGCAGACCTGACGGCCAAGCGCTGACCGGATTCCCAGCGGTTGAAGGGATCACTGTCGTGCGCCAGCAGGTGCAGCAGTTGCGCATCGGTGTAGTCAAATGCCAGCACCACGGGGGCCGTGAAGCCGCGCAAGATGGACGGCACGGGTTGCTCTGTCATGCCTGTGAACGTGAAGGCCTCGGTTGCTTGCGTCATCACCAATGTTCGGCCAGTGGCAGCTGAGTTGTCGCCATCCATTTGCAGCGGCAAGTCCTGACCGTTGGCACCCAACAAGCCCACCGCGACCGGAATGACGAACGGCTCCTTGCTGGGCTGGCCCGTGGTGGCTGCGCAGGTCTGGCTCAGCGTCAGGGTGTAGGTGCTGGCCGCCGCATCGTATTCACCCTGAGCCGTCACGCGGGGTGTGCCTGCCTGGCTGTACCAGCGCTTGAACTGCGGCAGCAAACGCGCCAGCTCAGATGCTGGATTGGCATCAGCAACAGCTTGTGCAAAGTCGTCGCAAGTCACGGCATGGCCGTCGTGCCGTTCAAAGTACAGCGTCATGCCTTTGGCAAAACCTTCCCTGCCTACCAGCGTTTGCATCATGCGCACGACTTCAGCACCTTTTTCATAAATCGTGACGGTGTAGAAGTTGCTGATCTCCACATAGCTGTCAGGCCGCACCGGGTGCGACATCGGGCCGGCGTCTTCAGGGAACTGGGCGGTACGCAACACGCGCACGTCTTCAATCCGTTTGACGGCGCGGGCTGAGGCCTCACCGCACAGGTCCTGGCTGAACTCCTGGTCTCGGAAAACGGTCAGGCCTTCTTTCAAAGACAACTGAAACCAGTCGCGGCAGGTCACGCGGTTGCCCGTCCAGTTGTGAAAATACTCGTGGCCGACCACGCTTTCGATGTTGCCAAAATCAAGGTCGGTCGCGGTGGTCTGATTGGCCAGCACGTACTTGGTGTTGAAGATGTTCAGGCCCTTGTTTTCCATCGCGCCCATGTTGAAGTCGCTGGTGGCCACAATCATGAAGCGCTCCAGGTCGAGGGGCAAACCAAAGCGGGCCTCGTCCCAGGCCACCGAGTGCATCAGCGACGTCATCGCGTGCTCGGTTTTGTCCAGATCACCAGGCCTTACATAAACTTGCAGTGTGTGGTGCTTGCCCGCACGCGAGGTGATGCGTTGCTCCCTGCAAACCAGTTGGCCGGCGACCAGCGCAAACAAATAGGCGGGCTTTTTGTGGGGGTCTACCCACTTGGCAAAGTGGCGGCCATCGTCAAGCGCGCCTTGCTCGACCAGGTTGCCGTTGGACAGCAGTACCGGGAACTTGGCTTTGTCGGCCCGCAGCGTCACGGTGTACAGCGCCATCACATCGGGGCGGTCTAAAAAGTACGTGATGCGCCTGAAACCTTCCGCTTCGCACTGGGTAAAAAAAGAATCGTTGCTGAGATACAAGCCCATCAGCTTGGTGTTTTTTGACGGGTTGGTGGTGGTAAAAATCTCCAGCTCGAAGACGTCTGGCAAGTTGTCAAGCACCAGCTGGTTGCCGTCCATCTTGAACGACGTGCCCTGGCCGTTGACCAGCACGCGTGACAAGTTGAGGTCTTCACCATCCAGGCGCAGCGGCTGCACAGGCACATCCGCATTGCGTCGCAGCGTCATTTTGTTGAGCACCCGGGTTTTGGCCGGGTCCAGGTCAAAGCACAGATCGACAGTGTCTATCCAGTAAGCCGGGGGGGTGTAATCAGCGCGGTGAATGGCCACGGAGGGGCCTTGCCCGGCGCCGCTGGCGTCTAGCTTATGAAGCATGGTTGGTTCCTGAAAGTTGCGTCATGTCTGACATCGGATGGCGCAGCTCAAACGCCTTGTTTGAGAGAAGCCTCAATAAACTGGTCCAGATCCCCGTCCAGCACCTTTTGGGTGGCCGAGGTTTCGTAGTTGGTGCGCAGGTCTTTGATGCGGCTGTTGTCCAGCACGTAGCTTCGGATCTGGTGGCCCCAGCCGACGTCGGTTTTGGTGTCTTCTAGTTTTTGCTGGGCTTCTTGTTGTTTGCGCAACTCAAAGTCATACAGGCGCGAGCGCAAGCGCTTCCACGCCACGTCGCGGTTGCCGTGCTGGCTGCGGCCGTCCTGGCACTGCACCACGATGCCGGTGGGGATGTGCGTCAGGCGCACAGCAGAATCCGTTTTGTTGATGTGCTGGCCACCCGCGCCGCTGGCGCGAAAGGTGTCTACCCGAACGTCAGACGGGTTGATGTCAATTTCAATCGAGTCGTCAATCTCTGGATAAACAAAAATCGACGCAAACGAGGTGTGCCTACCGCCGGAGGAGTCAAATGGCGACTTGCGCACCAGGCGGTGTACACCGGTCTCGGTGCGCAGCAGGCCAAAAGCATATTCGCCTTCAATTTTGATGGTGGCGCCCTTGATACCCGCGGTGTCACCGGCGGTTTCGTCTTCAATCGTGGTTTTGAAACCCTTGCGCTCGGCGTATTTGAGGTACTGGCGCAGCAGCATGCTGGCCCAGTCGCAGGCCTCGGTGCCGCCAGCGCCTGATTGAACGTCCAAAAAGCAGTTGAGCGGGTCAGCCGGGTTGTTGAACATCCGGCGAAACTCCATCTTTTCAACCTCTAGCGCGACGTTGGCAGCTTCGGCCTCGATCGACTGCATGCCCTGCTCGTCGCCCTCTTCTTTGGCCATGTCAAAAAGCTCGGCGTTGTCCGCCAGCTCAGACGTCAGCCGGTCGATGACCTGAACCACATCTTCGAGCGATTTTTTCTCTTTGCCAAGCTCTTGCGCACGCTTGGGGTTGTCCCAAACTTTCGGGTCTTCCAGGGCGGCGTTGACTTCGTTTAACTTGCGTTCTTTGGCAGGATAGTCAAAGATACCCCCTGAGCTCGTTGACACGCGTGCTCAGGTCTGCGAGCTGGTTACCAATGGCGTTGATGTTTTCTGCTTCCATGATGTCCTCAATCGGGTAGTTGCTTCAATCCACTGATTTTCTCATGGCCAGAGGCTGCCTGGATTTAAGGTGCTTCTGGAAATTCAGATTTTCGGGATGAAGTGCAAGACGCACGGAGCGCAACAACCGGAATGCACTTCAGGTGCATGAGGATTGCGAGCACCGCACAACGCGGCAATTCGCCCGAAAAATGAATTTACAGAGGTACCTTCAAAAAGTCCTCAATCAGCTTTGCCAGCACTTCTGGCTGGTCATGGTGCAGCATGTGACCGGCATCGGCAACCACGGCCACTTTGGCATCAGCGACCTGTTTGAGCCGCTCATGGTAATCAGCCAGTGTGTAGCTGCCCTGATTCCATTTCTCGAGTGAATCGTCGGCTGCTTCTACCGCCAGCACGGGGGCGGTGATGCGCTGGTAGAGCGCCAGCGTTTCCGGCACCTGGTAAATGTTGGCATTGACGACTTTGTGCCCCGGCTCGCCCAGTATCTGCCACTTGCCTTCTGCGTTGGGGGCGGCCCAGTGACTGGCCAGCCAATTGGCTTTGTCCTCGCTCAGGCGGGGGTTGGTTTTCATCAGTCTTCGAGCCACACCACCGACGTCGGCATAGGGTTTCAGATCAAGCTCACCTTTGTGCAAGCTTTTCAGCTCTTGCAACCATTTGGCATAGCGGGTGGGCGCTTGGACGGGTTTTGTCGGAGCCATGCCAAAGCCCTCTAGGTTGACCAGCCGCCGGATGCGCTCTGGCTGCACGCCGGCATACGTCATGGCCACATTGCCGCCCATGCTGTGGCCGACCAGGTCGACTTTTTGGTCCTGCACATAATGGTCCAGCAAAAAATCAAGGTCAGCCAGATAGTCTGGAAACCAGTAGTTGTCTTTAGCGCCCTCGGCCACCGATTTGGTCAAGCCAAAACCGCGCCAGTCGGGTGCAATGATGGTGCGTTCCGTCGCAAAAGCATCGCTGAGGGCATCGACCATGAACTGGTAGGAGGCGGCCACGTCCATCCAGCCATGAACCAACACCAGCGGCGCCACGGCGCTTGAGGGCTTGTCGCCCTGCCAGATGCGGACGTGATAGCGGAGCCCGCGTATTGGGACAAACTCGCTGCGAGAAGTGCGTTTTTCTTTGTACATTCCGTCAATGATAAAGAAACAGCAGACCCAACGCAGTCAAAACCGAGACAAGACCGTCGACCACTACGCCGCGTTGCACCAAGGCTTTGCCTGGCAGGTGCCTGAGTCCTTCAACATCGCAGAGGTGTGTTGTCGTCGCTGGGCCCGGCCCGGCAGCGACAAACAAGACGCTACCAAAAAAGTAGCGATTTACGCACACAAACAGGGCGCTGCAGCCACTTTTTATAGTTATTTTGAGCTTCAACAGGCCGCCGACGCGCTCAGCCATGTTCTGACAGACCTGGGCGTGCAGCGCGGCGACCGGGTGGCCATTGTGATGCCCCAGCGCTTTGAAACCGCTGTGGCTTATATGGCTGTTTTTCAGATGGGCGCGGTGGCCATGCCACTGTCGATGCTGTTTGGGCCCGAGGCGCTGGAATACCGCTTGCAAGACAGCGCGGCGGTGGTCGCGATTGCCGACGACAGCAGCATGGCCAGTGTGCAACAGATACGCGCCGCCTGCCCTGCCCTGCGCACCGTCATTGGCGTTGCCAATGCGCAGGCCGATGTTCAGTACGAGGCCGCCATTGCCCAGCAAAACAGCGCGTTCAGGGCCGTTAAAACCAAAGCTGAAGAGGCGGCCATATTGATTTACACCAGCGGCACCACCGGCCCGCCCAAAGGTGCCTTGCTGCCGCACCGGGCGCTGATTGGCAATTTGACAGGTTTTGTTTGCAGCCAGAACTGGTTTGGCTTTGATGGCAAAACCAATGCGGATTCAAAAGCGGTGTTTTGGTCGCCGGCGGATTGGGCTTGGACAGGCGGACTGATGGACGCGCTGCTGCCGACCCTTTACTTTGGCCGGCCCATCGTGGCCTTGAACACCCACAAAGATGGCCGCTTTAGCCCTGAATTGGCGTTCAGTTTGATGCAGCAACACGGCGTGACGCACAGCTTTTTGTTCCCGACAGCGCTCAAGGCCATGATGAAAGCCTACCCGCAGCCGCGCCAGCATTTCAAGCTCAAACTCGAAGGCCTGATGAGTGCTGGAGAAGCCGTGGGCGATGCGGTGTTTGACTACTGCCGTGATGAGATGGGCGTGGTCGTCAATGAGATGTTCGGCCAGACCGAGATCAACTACGTGGTGGGCAATTGCAACCGGTTTTGGCCCGCGCGTGCTGGCAGCATGGGCAAAGGCTACCCTGGTCACCGGGTGGCGGTGATTGACGACGACGGCAATGAATGCGCTACGGGCATACCGGGGGATGTGGCTGTCAACCGCTTTGACTTGCACGGCCAGCCCGACCCGATTTTCTTTTTGGGCTACTGGAAAAACGATGCGGCCACCCAAGCCAAATTCACGGGAAACTGGTGCCGCACTGGCGACCTGGCCACCCGCGATGCGGACGGCTACCTGTGGTACGAGGGCCGGGCTGACGATGTGTTCAAGGCAGCGGGCTACCGCATTGGGCCGGGCGAGATTGAAAACTGCCTGGTCAAACACCCGGCTGTGGCCAACGCTGCGGTGGTGCCCAAGCCCGACAAGGAGCGCGGCGCGGTCGTCAAGGCTTATGTGGTGCTTGCTCCTGATTTAGCAGCGGCTCGTGCACGTATTCAGTCTTCAAAAGCCGTTTTTGATGCCGAAATAAAGGCCCAATTGCAGCGCCACGTCAAAAAAATGCTCGCGCCTTATGAGTACCCGAAGGACATCGAATTCATGGATGCCTTGCCGATGACGACAACCGGCAAGGTTCAACGCCGGGTGTTGCGTCTACAAGAAGAAGAACGCTTCAGGGCACTTTCATAAATCCGATTTCCGGGCGCATGGCAGCGTTGCGCGGTGCTCGGTGCTCGGTGCTCGGTGCTCGGAATCCTCATGCACACAATTCAAACTTTCGTCGTAAAGCGCTCTTCGGTCAGCGATTCTTTTCAGCAGGGGCGCCGAGCTGGCTTTGCCAGGCGGCGGAGCCTGTCCCCTGCAAGGGGAAAAGGTTCTACACGAAGTGAGAATCCGATAGGGGTGTGCCAACTATCTAGATGAGACCTGTTCAGCCACGTAAATCTCGATCCGGCGGTTTTTATCGCGGCCCTGTGTGGTGCCGTTGTCTGCGACGGGTTCGCGTGCGCCGCGGCCGTCTGTGCTGATGCGGTTGCGGGCGACACCGCGTCCTGCCAAGTAGTCACGCGCAGCGTTGGCACGGTCAAACGACAAGGGGTTGTTGATGGCTTCCGTGCCTGTGCTGTCGGTGTGGCCAACAATGCTGATGGTGGTTTCAGGGTGCTGCAGCAGCGTTGTCGCAAACTGGTTCAGGATGGGGTCAAAATTGGACTTGATGGCCGAGCGTCCCACGTCAAACGACACGTCGCTGGGAATGTCCAGTTTCAAACGGTTGTCGCTGGTCTGCGTCACGGCAACGCCCGTACCGACGGTGGCTTTTTCCATCGCCGTTTTTTGGTCTTGCATTTTTTTGGACCAGATATTGCCGCCCACCGCCCCAGCAGCGCCGCCCAGCACGGCACCCGTGACAGCACCACTGCGACCGCCCACCACGGCACCCAAAACAGCACCGGCAGCAGCGCCAATGCCCGCGCCCTTGGCAGTACCCTGCTGGGTCTCGTTCATGTTGGCGCAGCCTGACAGTACGCCCACGGCAAGAGCAATACAGGTCAGGGATTGAAGGATGGGTTTCATGAATTTCTCCGTTATCAAAGGAACTTGGCAGGCCGCCAACGGCACCCGTCTTGCAGACCTCCAGACTAATCCACGCTTGCGCTATCAGCACGTCAGGCGATGACGACAGCTGTTGTGGGCTGATTCTGGTCACGACAGCCGCAAGCTTTAAAATCACCTCGTCCTCCACTCTTTTCAACATTGCGCAGCGCCCATGAACAAAGTCCAACTCGGCCAAAGCGGCCTGCACGTTACCCCCATCTGCTTGGGCACCATGACATTTGGGGAGCAGGTCAATGAGCAGACCGCCCACAGCATTCTTGACCGCGCCAGCGAGCGCGGCATCAACTTCATGGATGCTGCCGAGATGTATTCGGTGCCCGCCAGGGCCGAGACCTTTGGCGCCACCGAAACCATTTTGGGCAACTGGTTTGCCAAGCATCCGTCTCAAAGGGCCCACTGGGTCGTGGCCAGCAAAGTGGCCGGTCCGTCGCGCGGCATGGCATGGATAAGAAATGGCAGCCCTGACCTGACGGCAGCCGACATTGTGGGCGCCTGCGACGCCAGCCTGAAGCGCCTGAAAACCGATGTGATCGACCTGTACCAGATTCACTGGCCCGCGCGCAATGTGCCGATGTTTGGCATGCTTTACTTTGAGCCTGCCAAAGACAAGGTGGTGTCCAGCATTCACACCCAGCTCGAAGCTTTAGGCACACTGGTCAAGGCGGGCAAGGTGCGCGCGATTGGCCTGTCGAACGAAACCCCTTACGGCGTGCACGAATTTGTTCGCCTGGCGGACCAGCACGGCCTGCCACGCGTTGCTACGCTGCAAAACCCGTACTGCCTGGTCAACCGCACCTATGAAAACGCCCTGGACGAAACCATGTACCGCCTCGGTGTGTCCTTGCTGGCGTATTCACCGCTGGCCTTTGGCCTTTTGACAGGCAAGTACGACAAGACTGGTACCGAAGGGCCAGATGCGCCACAGGATGCGCGTCTGGGCAAGTTTGAGTCGGTGCGCAAACAGCGTTGGGGCCGGCCCGAAGCATTGACAGCGGCACGGCGCTACAACGCCCTGGCAGCGGCCAACGGCATGTCGCCGACCCAAATGGCGCTGGCTTTTTGCTACACCAAATGGCAAGTGGCCAGCACCATCATTGGCGTCACGTCAGTGGCGCAGCTTGACCAGAACATCGATGCCTACGGCACCATACTCAGCGCTGACGTGCTGGCCGAGATTGACAAGATTCGCTGGGACATTCGCGACCCGGCACTGTAAGGTGCGGTTAACAAAAACACGGAGATTTTTTTGGACTATCTGTACGCCTTGATGGCGGTGGTGCTGGCCTACCTGATGGGCTCGCTGTCGTTTGCCGTGATCATCAGCCGCGTGATGGGCCTGAAAGACCCGCGCAGCTATGGCAGCCAGAACCCTGGCGCCACCAACGTGCTGCGCTCGGGCAGCAAGAAGGCCGCCATAGCCACTTTGCTGCTGGACGGCCTCAAGGGCTGGCTGCCCGTGGTGCTGGTCAAGTGGTTTGGCAAGGACTACGGGATGGACGATGCGGCTGTGGCAGCCGTTGGTTTTGCCGCGTTTTTAGGTCACCTGCTGCCGGTGTTCTTCAGGTTCAAGGGCGGCAAAGGCGTGGCGACGGCGGCGGGCGTGCTGATGGGCATTGACGCGATGCTGGGCCTGGCCACGCTGGCGACCTGGGTGATCGTGGCCTATTTCAGCAGGTATTCGTCACTGGCGTCGATTGCCAGCGCTGTATTTGCGCCGCTGTTCTATATCCTCGGCGACAGAGCTGGGTGGTATGTTGACCGCGGCATATTGCTGGCCGTTTTCATGATCAGCATTGTGCTGGTCGTACGCCACCGCGAGAACATCAACAAGCTGCTGGCGGGCAAAGAATCCAAATTGAACTTTGGAAAATCTTCACCCAAGTAGTTCAGTATTTTTTGGTCAGCGTGAGCTGGTCGTTGTCACGCAGCATTTGGAAGCGGTTTAAAAAACTGTTGCCCAGCAGCATGAAGGGCATGGCTTGCGGCATGACCACCGCATCGACGTTGAGCACCTCGACCTCCCCGACACGCACTGAATCAAGCTTGACCTGAAACGCCTGCGTGTTGCCGTTGGCGGTTGACAGGGTCAGCGGCCGGCCCGCCTTGTACTGGATACCCGCACGCTCGGCGTCCTGGCTGCTCATGGCAACTGATGTTGCCCCGGTGTCGACCATGAACTGCACCGCCTTGCCATTGACTTGCCCGGCGGTGACGAAATGGCCGCCGCTGCCGGCCATCAGCACAATTTTGTTGCCCTTGTCACCGCTTTTGCTGCTGCCCATGTGCACTGGCGCTTCGCCCACGCGCAGCGTGCTGCGTTTGCCGTCCTGTTCAATCACCGCCTGCTCGCCACGGGTGGAGATGACGGTCACGCCCCGATGCGTTTGACCGGCAGCCACCGATTGAGGGGCACTGCCGTCCACCACCAAAAGCGCCTTGTTGCCCAGCATGCCCGCCAAAACCACTGGCTGAGCATGCGCTACAGAACCGAGAATCAGCAGCGCAGAAACCGCCAGCGCAGCGGTCATCAGTCCCTGAAGTTGTTAAAGCTCAAAGGAAAGTCAGCGTTTTCAGCCCGGATCAAAGCCATGGCGGCCTGCAGGTCGTCACGCTTGCCACCGGTCACCCGGACTTTTTCTTCCTGGATCGCGCCTTGCACCTTGATTTTGCTGCCCTTGAGGAGCACCTGAATTTTCTTGGCCAACTCGCTTTCAATGCCATTGCGCACCGTGTTGATCTGCTTGACCTTGTCACCGCCGATCTTGGTGGATTTGCCGACATCCAGAAAACGCGCGTCCACAGCCGCCTTGGTCAGCTTGTTGCGCAAAATGTCGTTGATCTGGTCGAGCTGAAAGTCGCTGTCGCCGATCAGAATGATCTCCTTGTCCTTCAACTCAATGGACGCTGATGTTCCCTTGAAATCAAAGCGCGTGCCAATTTCTTTGGCGGTGTTTTCAACCGCGTTTTTGACCTTGACCAGGTCGGCTTCAAGTACAGTGTCAAAAGAAGGCATGGTTTTGGCTTTTCAGTGTCTAAGAAGTAAGGGGCAGTGAGACAATCAGCCGATGTTAGTCGAGAAAAACGTCCCCCTCCAGTCTTTTAACACCTTTGGCATCGTCGCCAAGGCTTTGTCACTTGTTCGTCTTCAAAGTCTGGCGGACATCGATGCCCTGTTGGCGGATGCCGCCCTGAAAACCGCACCCAAATTCATTTTGGGCGGTGGCAGCAACATTGTGCTGACGGGCGACGTCAAGCCGCTGGTGCTGAAAGTCGAGATCATGGGCAAACAACTGGTCAGCGAAACCGCCAAAGCCTGGATTGTCGAGGCCGGCGCAGGCGAGAACTGGCACGACCTGGTGACCTGGACGCTTGAAAACGGCTACCCCGGCCTGGAAAACCTGGCGCTGATCCCAGGCAGCGTGGGCGCATCACCGGTGCAAAACATTGGGGCCTACGGCGTCGAGCTGCAAGACCGTTTTGAGTCCCTGGATGCGGTTGACATGACGACCGGTCAGCGCTTTACCCTGAACGCCGCACAGTGCGCTTTTGGCTACCGGGACTCGGTGTTCAAGCATCTGTCAAATCACGGCTCCCAGCCGGGTTTTGGCCTGGCAGACAAGGCGCTGATCACCCATGTTCGCTTTGCCTTGCCCAAAAACTGGAAGCCGGTGCTGGGCTATGCCGACATCGAGAAAAAGCGCTTGCAAGCCGGCATGGACCATCCCACAGCCCGGCAAATTTATGACTGGGTCTGCGACATTCGGCGTGCCAAGCTGCCCGACTGGCGGGTGCTGGGCAATGCTGGCAGCTTTTTTAAAAACCCGACAGTCAGCGCCGAGCAATGCGCAGACATCATCGAGCGCGAACCCAAAATTGTTCACTACGTGCTGGCCGATGGCTCGGTCAAGCTGGCGGCTGGCTGGCTGATCGATGCCTGCGGGTGGAAGGGCAAACACATCGGCAACGCGGGCGTTTACGAACGCCAGGCCCTGGTGCTGGTCAACCGGGGCGGCCAGGCCAACCCGGTCACTGGCGGCGAAGTCATGACGCTGGCCAAGTCGATTCAAACCAGTGTTTACGAACGCTTTGGCATCATGCTGGCGCATGAACCTGTGGTGGTGTAGCTGGCTGATCGATCCGATTGCTATATTTTTAATAGCTATTGGGGCACTGTTTCATTAGCCTAATAGCCAAAGAGCTTTCCAGTTCGGCTCAGACAATGAATTTGCCAGCCAGACGACATCGAGCAACGGGTCTGCTTCAGCGAAAGCCAAAGTAGGACAAGATAAAGCCGATCACAACGACGAGACCAACGATGTAAATGATAGTGTTCATGGCTTTTAACGCTTGTTAGGAAAATCATGTTTCAGGCGGGTGCATGCCCATGATGCATCGCGCACCCCACAAGCTCTGTCGGCTAGCGACAAGCCACAGCGTCAGCCGAAGCCTTGAACTGCCGACTTCAAGCCACCTCAACCAGGACTGCTTTTCAGGGCGCGCCTGGTGGCAGCTTCAAACCTCGGCCGCTTCGACCAGAAACCGAACCCGCCGCACGCCCTGCCACTCATCCGCGTCCAGCCTGAATGCCAGTTTTACCCGTGCAGGGAGCGGCTCGGTGTGGCCAAACCAGATGCCGTCAACCGGCTGACCCTGGTGCTTGAGTTTGAGTGCCAGATGCTTTTCACCGACCAGGCGCTGCGAGACGACCTCGACTTCTTCACTGAACGTGGGCGCGGCAAAACCCTGGCCCCAGACTTCTTTGTGCAGGGTGTCCACCACGTCTGTGCGGCGGTATTGAGCGTCTAGCGGACCGTCGGTGTCGATGCGGCGGGTCAGCGTGGCGGCGTCCAGCCATTCGCGTGCGACCTGCTGAAAGCTGTGTTCAAACAGTTCAAAGTTCTTCTCCTCAATCGTGCAGCCCGCCGCCATGGCGTGGCCGCCGAACCTGAGCAGCACGCCGGGCTGACGCTTGGCGACCAGATCGAGCGCGTCGCGCAAATGAAAGCCTGCAATCGAGCGACCTGAGCCTTTGATTTCATGCGACTTGCCTTCAGCCTGGCTGGCGGCAAAAACAAAGGTGGGGCGGTGCAGCTTGTCCTTGATGCGCGAGGCAACGATGCCCACCACGCCTTCATGAAAGCTGGCGTCGTAAATCGCGATGGCCGGTGGGGGTACGTCGTCTACATCGATCATCGCGTCAGCAGCCAGCTGGGCCTGCTCGCGCATGTCGGCTTCAATGTCACGCCGCTCGCGGTTGATGCCGTCCAGCGTTTTGGCCAACTCGTCGGCCCGTGCTGCGTCGTCGGTCAGCAGGCATTCAATGCCCAGCGTCATGTCGGCCAGGCGGCCAGCGGCGTTGATGCGTGGGCCGAGGGCAAAGCCAAAGTCAAAGGTGGTGGCAACGCTGGATTGGCGGCCTGCAGCGGTAAAGAGGCTGGCCAGTCCGGCGGGCAAGTGGCCGCTTCGGATGCGTTTTAAGCCTTGCGCGACCAGGCGGCGGTTGTTGGCATCCAGCTTCACCACATCGGCGACTGTGCCCAAGGCAACAAGTGGCAGCAGCGCATCCACTTTGGGTTGGTTTTGCAGCGTGAACACGCCACGCTCGCGTAACTCGGCCCGCAGCGCCAGCAGCACATAAAACATCACGCCCACACCCGCCATGGATTTGCTTTCAAACTCGCAGCCGGGCTGGTTGGGGTTGACGATCACATCTGCATGGGGCAAGCCAACCGTTCCGTCCGCGTTGTTCATGACGGCCGGCAAGTGGTGGTCTGTGACCAGCACCTGCATGCCAAGGGCCTTGGCGCGCGCCACGCCGTCAAAGCTGGCAATGCCGTTGTCCACCGTCACCAGCACATCAGCACCAGCGGCTTTGACGCGCTCGGCAATCGGCGCGGTCAGGCCGTAACCGTCAATCACGCGGTCGGGTACCAGGTAGCTGACGCGTGCTGCACCCAGAAGACGCAGGCCACGCATGGCAACTGCACAGGCGGTGGCGCCGTCGCAGTCGTAGTCGGCCACGATGCAGATGTGCAAGTTGTTTTTAATCGCATTCGCCAGTAGAACCGCAGCCTCATTGGCCCCCAGCAGGGTGGTGGGGCTGAGCAGGCGGACCAAGCCTTCGTCCAGTTCGGCTGCTGTTTTTACGCCTCGCGCGGCATACAGTTGCGCCAGCAGCGGGTGCACGCCTGCTTGCTGCAGCGCCCACGCGGCGCGGGGCGGAACGTCTCTGACGTGTATTTTCATATCACTCTTATTTTTATAGCTGCTTGAGCACGTTAATCGGGGGCTGAGGGCTTAAAGCGTTGCTAATTTTGGTCAGAATGCCGTGCTGAGCAGTCTCAAAAGTCATGGTATGGTTTTCGCCGCACAGGCTCAGGCGTACTGTTTTACCGCTCTTTTGCTGGGCTAAAAGTTGTGCCATATCTGTCTCATCCAGCTTTGCCCAAGCCTGCGCGTACGCGGCCCAGTCGTTGGCAAAAGCGGCTTGGGCCAAGACTCGGGTCGTCACGACCTGCGGTTGAGCGCCTGCTGGCTCATTTAAAGCCCCCGAGCCACTGACCCAAAACGAATTGATGCTGCGCTGGCCCTTGGCTGCGCGTTCGTCATTGACCGAATGGGTATACAGCAGCATTTGCATTTCATTCTGCAGCAGCTTGAGGGATCTTGCCCCCACGCTTGTCGCCTTGCGTACTACGCTGCCCCCCGATGGGGCTGAACTTGCTCGGGGCGGCCCGTCGCGGCGTTCGTCTTGCGGCAGCCACCTGTCGACATTGCGGCCAAGCACCCGGTCGAGTGAGGCGGTCGGCAAGCTTTTGAATACATCCCCCTCGGCCAGCCAGCGGGTGGGCGCAGCGTAGTTCAGCGTGATACCTTCTGTCGCAAAGTAGGGCTGCATGGCGGCCAGCAGGGCGCGTGAGTCGGTCTCGCTCAACTCGAGCGTGGCCGGGTCTGTCAGGGTGGCGTGCTCGCGGCCCATGGCCCAATGGCACGGGGTGATGACCGCCCAGCCTTCATGGCAGTTCGCATGGGCCTCAAGCGCCGCCCATGGGATCAAGCCATCGGCGCTTGCTGGCAAGCCCAAAGCCTTGGCTAGCACCCGCTCATGCGGTGGGCTCAAGCTGTCTGCCTGGCCCACATCTGTGTAGCTCAGCTTCATGCCGCGCAGCAACTGACCGAGGTTTTTCAGCAGGGTGGATCCCATCGCTTGCAGCCAGTCGTCGTGGCTACAACTGGCAAAGGGAACGATCAGGTGGGGTACAGAGTCTGAGGACATGGCCCTATTGTCCGGGATGCCACAATTGAAGCTTATGCAATTACCTTACGAACTGATTCTGGGCTGGCGCTACACCCGCGCTGGCCGGGCCACGCGGCGTAACGGTTTTATCTCGTTTATCTCTGGCGTGTCGATGCTGGGCATTGCGCTGGGTGTGGCGGCCCTCATCATTGTGCTGAGCGTGATGAACGGCTTTCAAAAAGAAGTGCGTGACCGCATGCTGGGCGTGATCTCGCACATCGAGGTATTTGCCCCGAATGGCGCGGCATTGCCTGATCCGCAAAAAACACTGGCTGAGATCAAAGCCAATCAAAATGTGGTCGGTGCTGCAACCTTCATAGCAGCCCAGGCCCTGCTGGCGCGCGGTGATGATATGAAAGGCACACTGGTACGCGGCATTGACCCGGCGCTGGAGGGCCAAGTGACAGACCTGGCCGCCACATCCAGCACGACGCTGGCCAAACTGGTACCGGGCGAATTTGGCGTTGTGCTGGGCGGCGAGCTGGCACGCAGCATGGGCGTGCGTGAGGGGGACAGCGTCACGCTGATCGCGCCCAGCGGACAAGTCACCCCCGCAGGGGTGGTGCCGCGGCTCAAACAGATGAAGGTGGTGGGTACTTTTGATTCAGGTCACTACGAATACGACTCGGCGCTGGTCATGCTGCATCAGGACGATGCGGCGAAAATTTTCAGACTCGAAGGACCCACCGGTATTCGCATCAAGCTCAAGGACTTGCACCAGGCGCGTCAGGTGGCGCAAGAATTGTCGCGCTCGTTGACGGGTGACCTGCTGATACGCGACTGGACGCGGCAAAACAAAACCTGGTTTGCCGCTGTGCAGCTTGAAAAACGCATGATGTTCATCATCCTCACCCTGATCGTGGCAGTGGCGGCGTTTAACCTCGTCAGCACGCTGGTGATGACGGTGACCGACAAGCGCGCCGACATCGCCATCTTGCGCACGCTGGGTGCCAGCCCGAAAAGCATCATGGGGATATTTGTGGTGCAAGGCGCGATGGTGGGCGTGATTGGCACGCTGGCGGGCTTGCTGCTGGGCCTGGGCATTGCCTTGAACATCGACGTGCTGGTACCCGCTTTGGAACGGATGCTGAACGCCAGCTTCTTGCCCAAAGACATTTACCTGATCAGCCGTATGCCCAGCGAGCCGCAGTACGCCGACATCATGCCGATTGTGGTGATTGCGCTGATACTGGCTTTTTTGGCCACGCTGTACCCCAGCTGGCGCGCGAGCCGGGTGAATCCGGCGGAGGCCTTGCGCTATGAGTGATATTGCCCGCACGCTCCCCGAGAGGGCCGCTGCGCCTGCGGCCCGGCAAAACCGGTTCTGCGGCCCCTGCTTGAAGGCAGGAAAGCCATGACCCGTGCCAACGACAGCGCTGCCGTCCTCAGTGCAACTCAATTGACCAAGCGCTTCGTAGAAGGCCGCCTCGATGTCACGGTACTGCAGGGCGTCGACCTGCAAGTCAACCAGGGCGACACCATCGCCATCGTCGGCGCGTCTGGCTCCGGCAAAAGCACGCTGCTGCATTTGATGGGTGGGCTGGACGCCCCCACCAGCGGACAAGTCGTGCTCAAAGGCCAAGACTTGTCAACGCTGTCGGCCACAGTACAAGGCCAGTTGCGCAACCAGCACCTGGGCTTTGTGTATCAGTTTCACCATTTGCTGCCCGAGTTCAACGCGTTGGACAACGTTGCCATGCCCTTGTGGATTCGCCGCATGGCGCCCGAAAAAGCGGCGCACATCGCAACCCAGATGCTGGCCAGTGTCGGCTTGGAAGACCGCTTGCACCACCGCCCGGCAGAGCTGTCAGGCGGCGAGCGCCAGCGCGTGGCGATTGCGCGCGCACTGGTCGCGCAACCGGCTTGCGTACTGGCCGACGAGCCCACTGGCAACCTGGACCGGTCCACCGCAGAAGGCGTGTTCGAACGCATGCTGCAGCTGGCCCGTGACCAGGGCACAGCCTTCATCATGGTCACGCATGATGAATCATTGGCCGCACGCTGTGCGCGGAGGTACCGATTGGTAGAGGGGCGCCTGTCGGCTTGGGCTAATTCGCCAATAGCGTCAAAGGGCGGCAAGTCTGCTGAGATGCTGTGACTGACCACTACACCACCCTGGGCCTGAACAGCGCTGCCACGCTGGCAGACATCAAAAAAGCGTTTCGCCAAAAGGCATCTTTTTATCACCCCGACAGAAACACGGCTGACGACGCTGCGGCGCGGTTTAGAGCCGTGCAGGAGGCGTATGACGTGCTGTCAGACCCGGACAAGCGCCAAGCCTACGACGACAACCGCCGACGCAATTTGCTGGACAACCCACTTGAAACCGCCCAGGACATTTGGCAGGCTTATTTCAAGTCGGTGGTTTAACTTCTTTTTTCTGACCCCACCTACACGTTCTGATGACAATTTCCCCCTTCTTCACTGACCTTCGCTCTGCCTACCAGGCAGAACTTGACGACCTGCGCCAAGATTCGGAGGGCAAGGACGTGCTGAAAAAGCGCCTGGCTGACAAGCGCAGCGAGATCGACTTTTTGGTCAAAATGATGGCGTTGAGCCCCGAAATGGTGGCGGTGGTTTTTCATCAGGCGTTTGCCTTCAGTGCGCCTGCTGTGATGGACGATTTGATGGGCTTTGAAGCCGACGAGTTGCCCGACTGGACAGGTTTGTCAAACGACATTCAAATGGCGCCTTGGGCACAACACTTGGCTGACAAAGTGCTGGGCGAGCCAGGGGGTGAATGGTTTTTGACGGTGGCGGCGACGCTGGAATACATGGCAGGCAAGCCTGTCAGCCACGCAGCACACGCCGATGACAATGAGGACAACGATGAAGACAGCGAAGAGTTTGACGGTGACGCCGAAGAACGCGCCGATGCCAAAGCCCGCAAGGAAGCCGCTGAAGACTGGATGGTTGGCCAAGGCTTTGACCGCAAGGAATGACCCATGAGTACCTCGACAAACAACCTCGCCCTGATCACCAAAACCCAGACCCTGATTGCCGCTGGTGACATCGTGGGCGCTGAAGGCGCACTGGTCGAGCTGGCCGATACCGAGGGAGATGCCGCCCTGATGGTGGTGCTGGAGCAATTGCCCGCCAAAGACATCCTGGCCGTGATTCGTGAATACGACAACTCCAAAGAATCTGTGGTGAACCTGCTGGTGTCGCCCGCCCAGTTTGCGCGCGCGGTGGTGATTGAAAAGCAATACAAAGACCTGACGCGCACGCACCTGCGCGGCATGGTCAACGCCATCATCTTCCGGGACGATGCAGACCCGGTCGAGTTTTTGACGGCCATTGGCGACCTGGAAGGCGGCAGCGAGGCGCTGGCCGATTACTTTTCTGAAAAGTGGAGCCGGGTCGAGGCATTCGCGCGCAGCGGCGTGTTTGACGCCATGGAAGACCATGGCGACATGCTGTCGCAGGACGAACTGCTGGGCAAAGCCTATGAAAAGCCCAAGCTTGAAGAAGACGAGATCGCCGACAAGGACTGGATGCAGCTGGCCTGGATTCTGCGCTACGAGCTACCTGATTTGTTCATTGAAATGCTGCTGGTGCTGCGTGCCAAGGCCAGTGCGTTTGATGCTGGTTTTGGCGAAGACGAGGTCGCTGAAGACGATGGCAAAGTGGAAACCGCTGATACCGACCGCGGCAACGTGACGCCTGCCAAGCGAGATTCTGACGAAGAGTCGGCGATCTAGGGCAAGCCATGGCTGACACACCGGATTCAGGCGTTGGTGTCACTCTGTACGACGCGCGACCTTTTTTTGAAAAGGCGTTACAGCACGGCATTCAACACCACATCATTGGCCGCGCCAAGCTTGACGCCATCCACAACGATGCGCCCAAAGGCATGGTGCAGATTGCACGCTACTTTGGTAGCGAGTTTTTACGACCCGAGCTTGAAAAAGCCAAGGAGCGCATCGTCAACCTGGTGAGCCTGCACCTGGAGCACACCCACGGCGGCGACCTGCAGGCAGCGGCGACGGCCTTGCGCGATCATTCCTTTTTGTCGCGCTCCAAAGCGGGCTCAGACATGCTCAAAGCCCTGATTGCCATGCCGCAAAACAGCCACTTTGGCATGAACGAGCAAGGCGGCTTCAGGGACGACCACATCCCCCAGTTGGCCAAATGGTCGCTGCGCAGCCTGGCCGATTACCAGTCCGAGCTGGCCAAGCGCGAGCAGGTGGCAACTGTCATTGATGCGGCTTTGTGGCTGGCGGCCGAGCTGGGTCTGGATGCAGACGATCTGGAAGAAGCGGGCAAGGACGCACAAGCCGTGGTACGCACCGCCCTGCTGGTGCTGGCCACGCGGGGCAGCAGGCTGCCCGACTGGGTGGCGTTTGACAAAATGATTGCTGGCCTGCGCAAAAAATACGCGTCAAATGAGGCCGGCTTTGTGCTGCTGATAGCCAAGACCCGACCCCAACAATTGCCTGCAGAATTTCAGGATGTGGTCAGCCAGGCACAGGAGTCCATCGGGCGCGATGCGGGCAAAATTCTGGACACCCGGCTCGCCACCCGCAAGCTGTTCGACCACATGCCCGCTTTCATGGGGCGTTATTTCTGGCTCGAAGATGGCTTGAGCGAGATCGACCACCATGACCGTTCAAATGCCAGCGCATGGGACAAGCTGACCGGCGGCAACAGCGACGACAGCTCGTTGCTGACGCTGCTGTTTTGCGTGGCGGCCCATGCTGCGCCCAAAACGCTGTTGACCGAAAAAAGCGCTGCTACGCTGTTGCGCAAGGTTCAAAAAGCCGGCTTCAAGCCAGAAGCCGCCGAAGCCTTTGTGACCGCCAACGCCCCGGCGCAGTACCAAAACGACTACCAAGCGCTGTGGGCGTCGTTTGTGGACGAAGCCGGGAACATCTTCAACAGCGACGCGGTCGGCGCTTTGGATGATGCGGCGGCTTTGCTGCGCCGCGAATGCAACATCAAATAGCTTGCCCAACGCGGGTCAGCGAATACTCGCAAAGTGGTTGCAGCGTTTGCAAATTCGGTGCATCCTATGGGCACGTGCAGGCCATATTGCCTGCGGATTTTGGAGAACCAGCATGCTATTGCCCAGTCCTTCCCATCTGATACGTGGCCCCGTTCTGGCCGCCCTGCTTTTGGGCCTGGCCTGCCTGCCACCCGCCAGGGCAGCAAGTGCCAGCACGGCGGCCAGCGCGCAAAGCATCATGGAGGCCATGGCCAAGGCCAATGCAGCGGTGGTCGGGGTCAAAGTGACCGCTGTCAAAGAGGCGCGCTCAGCGCGCACGCTGGGCTTGAACCGCAGCGGCTCGGGTGTGGTAATTGGTAGCGACGGCTTGATTCTGACCATCGGTTACCTGATGCTGGAGGCCGAGCAGATCGAAATTACCACCCAGGCGGGAAAAACCCTGCCCGCCGTGGCCGTGGCCTATGACCAGGCCACCGGCTTTGGCCTCATCAAGCCCTTGCTGCCTCTGCGGGGCGTGGTGCCGGTGGCGCTGGGCAGCCTGCAAGACGTGAACCCGGGCGAGCCGCTGATGGCCGCCACTGGCGCCACCGCCGACGGTGACGACAGCGGCTCCAGCCTGACGCAACTGGTCAGCAAGCGCGCGTTTTCGGGCACTTGGGAATACCACCTGGACACCGCCCTGTTCACCAGCCCGCCGGTCAGAAGCGGCCGGGGCAACCACAGCGGCGCGTCCCTGTTTAACCACAAGGGTGAGCTGTTGGGCATTGGATCGCTGCTGGTGATGGACGCGTTGGGAGAGAACAAACGCATGCCCGGCAACATGTTTGTGCCGGTTGACCTGCTCAAACCGATTTTGTCGGAGCTGCGGCAATCAGGCAGCAGCATGCAAAGCAACCGCCCCTGGCTGGGTTTGACCTCCACCGACCAGGGCGGCAGCGTGCGGGTGATGCGGGTGGCAGAAGGCAGCCCGGCAGAAGATGCAGGGCTGCGGCCAGGTGTGGTGGTGCAGGCGGTTGACGGTGCGCCGGTTGCCACCCTGGAGGCTTTCTACAAAAAAATCTGGGCCAATGACGCGCCAGACCAGCCGGTCAAGCTGACCGTGCGCGACGGCGATGACATCAAAACCATAGACATCAAGCGCCAAAACCGCATGTTGAGCCTGAAAAAGCCCGCCGGGATCTGATGTTGGCTGGTTTTTGGGCTTTTTGGACTGTTTTAGGGCCATAGCCTCCTAAATACATGAGTCACTAGCTCCTAATTTTATAGCGCATTGCTGACGCACAGCGGTCGAATAAAATCAGGGCTAACCATCTGCTCACCCAACGGCATCACCTCGGTGCCGTTTTTTATTCCACTATGACCGACTCTGCCGCCATCACCACACCCGCCACCCCCGGCCTCGACAGCTTGGCCAAATCATTTGAGCCTGCGGCCATTGAGGCGCACTTTGGCCCGCAGTGGGAGCAAAGCGGCATGTACGAGCCGACCCTTGACGCTGCCAAACCCTCCTTTTCCATCCAGTTGCCGCCGCCTAACGTCACAGGCACGCTGCACATGGGCCATGCGTTCAACCAGACCATCATGGACAGCTTGAGCCGCTACCACCGCATGCGGGGCCACAACACGCTGTGGGTACCCGGCACCGACCACGCCGGCATCGCCACACAAATTGTGGTCGAGCGCAAGCTGCAAGCCGCTGGCCAGACGCGGCACGACCTGGGGCGCAAGAACTTTGTTGCCAAAGTGTGGGAATGGAAAGAAGAGTCGGGTGCCACCATCACCCAGCAGATGCGCCGCATGGGCGACTCGGTGGCATGGAAGCATGAGTACTTCACCATGGACCCGAAGATGTCGACGGTGGTCACCTCAACCTTTGTGAAGCTGTACGAGCAAGGGCTGATTTACCGTGGCAAGCGGCTGGTCAACTGGGACCCGATTTTGAAGTCGGCGGTGAGCGACCTGGAAGTGGAAAGCGAAGAGCGCGACAGCTTCATGTGGCACATTGAATATCGGTTTTCTGACGGCCCGCAAAAAGCAGCCGACGGCAGCGCGCTGCGCGGCATGCACATTGCCACCACCCGGCCAGAGACCATGCTGGCCGACGGCGCGCTGGCCGTGCACCCCGACGACGTGCGCTACCAGCATTTGATTGGCAAGATGGTCGATTTGCCCTTGTGTAACCGGGCCATACCGGTGATTGCCGACAGCTATGTTGACCCGGCGTTTGGCAGCGGCTGCGTGAAGATCACCGGCGCGCATGACTTTAACGACTACCAGGTGGCGCAGCGGCACAACTTGCCACTCATCACCATCTTCACGCTGGACGCCAAGATCAATGAAAACGGGCCGACGCCCTATCAGGGCATGGACCGATACGTGTGCCGCAAGGCCGTCCTGAAAGACCTGGAAGCGCAAGGCTTTTTAGAAAAAGCGGTGCCGCATAAAAACATGGTGCCGGTGTGTGCGCGCACCGGCGCGGTGGTCGAGCCGATGTTGACAGATCAGTGGTTTGTGGCCCTCAGCAAGGTCAGTGACAGTGACCCGACGGGCAAATCCATTGCACAAAAAGCGCGCGATGCCGTCAGCAATGGCGACGTGAAGTTTGTGCCCGAGCAGTGGGTCAACACTTACAACCAGTGGATGAACAACATTCAGGACTGGTGTATCTCGCGCCAGTTATGGTGGGGCCACCAGATTCCGGCCTGGTACGACGAGAACGGCGTCGTGTACGTGGCTGAAAACGAAGCCGCCGCGCAAGCCCAGGCACCGGGTAAAAAGCTCACCCGTGACGAGGATGTGCTCGACACCTGGTACTCGTCTGCGCTCGTACCCTTTTCGTCACTCGGCTGGCCTGAGAAAACAAAAGAGCTGGATTTGTTTTTACCGTCGAGCGTGCTGGTCACGGGCTACGACATCATCTTTTTCTGGGTCGCCCGGATGATCATGATGACAACGCACTTCACCGGTCAGGTTCCTTTCAAACACGTGTACATCCACGGCCTGGTCAAAGACGCTCAGGGCAAAAAAATGAGCAAGTCCGAGGGCAACGTGCTGGATCCGGTGGACTTGATTGACGGCATCGAGCTGGCCCCGCTGCTGGACAAACGTTCGCAAGGCTTGCGCAAGCCCGAGACCGCACCGACTGTGCGCAAAAACACTGAAAAAGAATTCCCCGCTGGCATACCCGGTTACGGCGCCGATGCGCTGCGCTTTACCTTTGCGTCACTGGCCAGTCTGGGCCGCAGCATCAACTTTGACAGCAAGCGCTGCGAAGGCTATCGCAACTTTTGCAACAAGCTCTGGAACGCGTCGCGCTTTGTGCTGATGAACTGCGAAGGCCAGGACTGCGGGCTGGCCGACCACACCAAAGAGCAGTGCCGGCCGGGCGGTGAGTTTCATAACTACATGAGCTTCTCGCAAGCCGACAGATGGATTTCTTCGACGCTGCAACGGGTTGAGGCAGATGTCGCCAAAGGCTTTGAAGACTACCGCCTGGACAACGTTGCCGGCAGCATTTACCAGTTTGTCTGGGACGAGTTTTGTGACTGGTACCTGGAAATTGCCAAGGTGCAAATTCAGACCGGTAATGATTCGCAAAAACGCGCCACCCGCCGTACGCTGATTCGTACCCTCGAGGCGATTTTGCGATTGGCGCATCCGCTGATTCCGTTCATCACCGAGTCGCTGTGGCAGCAGGTCGCTGTGGTCGCCGGCATCAAGAAAACGACCTATGTTGGACAAGCTGCGTACCCCCAAAGCCAGCCGAACAAGATTGACGAGGCGGCCGAAGCGCATGTGGCCAAGCTGAAAGCACTGGTCGACGCCACGCGCGAATTGCGCGGCGAGATGAAAGTGTCACCAGCCACCCGCCTGCCCCTTTACGTGATGGGTGATGCGGCCTTCATGACAGCCAGCAGCGCGGTCATCAAGGCGCTGGCCAAGCTGAGCGAAGTCAGGGTGTTTGACGATGAGGCCGCGTGGGCAACAGCCGCGCAAGCCGCACCCGTGGCTGTGGTGGGTGAAGCCAGAATTTGCCTGCACATGGAAGTTGATGTGGCTGCAGAAAAGCTGCGCATTGGCAAGGAAATCACCCGGCTTGATGCTGAGCTGGTCAAGGTCAAGGCCAAGCTGGCCAATGAGGCGTTTGTGGCCAAAGTGCCGCCGGCTGTGCTGGCACAAGAGCAAAAACGCCTGGCAGACTTCACAGCCACGCTGGAAAAGCTGAACCTGCAGCTCGTGCAATTGGCGCGCTCAGCATGAAGCGCCGATTCAGCGTCTCATCCATTCTGACGGCTTGAAGGGGTCGGCGCAGTTCTACCAGGCGCTGCCCAACTCAGGACGAAACGCAACGCTGTACCGGCTTTCAAGCCAGGCGCCAGCCTCAGGAACCAACGCATCTGGAAGTAAGATGTTGCCCGTTCTGTGCTTTTTATGCTCCACCCTGAAAACTTGCGAAAAGCGGCTCCAAACAACGACTTGCAAGGGCTTGTATGGCATCCACCAAGGCGCTTGTCTGACGTGCCAATACTCTCGGTTGCCGCACACTTGATGCCTTTTGAGCCCTAAAAATCTATGGAAAAATTCACATCTGTCAACAAGGCCGTTTTTCCAGTAGCGGGCTTGGGCACCCGGTTTTTACCGGCGACCAAGGCTCAGCCCAAAGAAATGCTGCCTGTGGTGGACAAGCCGCTGATCCAATACGCGGTAGAAGAAGCCTATGCCGCCGGTATCCGGCACATGATATTTGTCACGGGTCGCAACAAACGGGCCATCGAAGACCACTTCGACACCGCCTATGAGCTGGAAAACGAGCTGGAAGTCGCCGGCAAGCACGAACTTCTCAACATCGTGCGTTCGATGCAACCGGCTGACATGAGTTTTTCATTTGTGCGCCAGCCGCGCTCGCTGGGCCTGGGCCACGCCGTGCTGTGTGCCGAGCACATGGTCGGTCACGAGCCGTTTGCGGTGCTGCTGGCCGACGACCTGATGGCAGGGCCGCCAGGCGGCAAATCCGTGTTGGCGCAAATGGCCGAGCAGTTCAAAACGCTCCAGCAGTCGGTGCTGGCCGTACAAGAGGTGCCGCTGGAGCAAACCCGGCGCTACGGTATTGTGGCCGGGCAAAAAACCAGTGGCCGACTGATGAAAGTCAGCGCGATGGTTGAAAAGCCTGCGCCTGAGGTGGCGCCATCACGCATGGCCGTGGCAGGCCGCTACATCCTGACGCCGGCTGTTTTCAAGCATATCCGCAGCCAGCAGCCAGGTGTGGGTGGCGAGCTGCAGTTGACTGACGGCATTGCCAGCCTGATGCTTGAGGAAAGTGTTTACGCCTTTGAATACCAAGGCAAGCGCTACGACTGCGGCAGCAAGGAAGGCTTTCTCGAGGCCACTGTTGAACTGGCCTTGCAGCACCCTGAAGTGGGCGCCCAGTTCAAAACCTATCTGAAAAATCTGAAACTGGACTAGCGCAGGTCTGCTGTTCAGCGACGTTTCAGCACATGAATAAAGTCACCGCCAGCCGTCTCCTGCTCCACCAGGTCGTTGCCAGTCTGCTTGGCAAAGGCCTGAAAGTCACGGGTTGAGCCCGCATCGGTAGACACCACCTTGAGCAGTTGGCCGCTCAGCATGTCGGCCAGCGCCTTTTTGGCTTTCAAAATGGGCAGCGGGCAGTTCAGGCCGCGGGTGTCGAGTTCTTTGTCGATTTGCATGGTGGTCCTTCAATGCCCTTGATTTTAAGGTTTTTGCCACTCGACAAATTCTGGCGTGTAACCGCGTGATGTCAGCCAGTCTGCCAGCGCATAGCCGGTGCCCGCGGGCCAGCATTTGATGTCGGCGTAGTCGCACAGCTTGTACTCCACCAGCTCCGGCGACAGCTGCACATCACCGGTACACACCGCGTGGTAGGCAATGATGATCTGGTTCATGCGCTGAAAATCGTACACGCCAATCAAATCGAGCGAGGATGTGTCCAGACTGGTTTCTTCCTTGATTTCCCGCTCAATTCCGCCCTGCGGCGTTTCGCCGGCTTCCATAAAGCCGGTGATCAGCGCGAACCTGCGGCCTGACCAGGCCGCATTTCGGGCCAACAAAATCTGCCCCTTGTACTCAATGACCGCCGCCAGCACGGGCGTGGGGTTGTTCCAGTGGGTAAAGCCGCAGGCGGGGCAGCGCAAGCGGGCTTTTTCACCGCCGTCTTCAAGCTGCATCACCATTTCAAGCGGTGCAGCACATTGCGGGCAGAATTTGAAGGTGTTGGTCATTTTTATATGCTATTTAATCAGGAGCACTTATCGCTTGTTTTCATTGGCCTCAATGCCGTTCAGGCAGGAAAAATACCGGTCGACAAATAACGGTCACCCCGGTCACACACGATGAACACAATCACCGCGTTTTGGGCAGTTTTGGCAATTTCTTGTGCCACCCAGCACGCACCTGCCGCTGAAACACCGGCAAAAATGCCCTCCTCACGCGCCATGCGCCGGCACATGTCTTCAGCGTCAAGCTGACTGACTTCAACGATTTGATCCACATGGCTGGCATCGTAAATTTTGGGCAGATACGCTTCGGGCCATTTGCGAATGCCTGGAATACGCGAGCCCTCGCTGGGCTGCGCCCCCACAATCTGAATCGCCGGGTTTTGTTCTTTCAGGTAGCGCGACACGCCGGTGATCGTGCCCGTCGTGCCCATGGCGCTGACAAAGTGCGTCACTTTGCCTGCGGTATCCGCCCATATCTCCGGCCCGGTGGTTTCATAGTGGGCACGGGGGTTGTCCAGGTTGGCAAACTGGTCGAGCACCCGGCCTTTGCCTTGAGCTTGCATGCGTTCTGCCAGGTCACGCGCGCTTTCCATACCGCCCGATTTCGGGGTCAGCAGCAGCTCGGCACCAAAAGCCTTCATGGTCTGGGCGCGCTCAATCGACAGGTCCTCCGGCATGATCAGAATCATTCGGTAACCCTTGATGGCGGCGGCCATCGCCAGCGCGATGCCAGTGTTGCCGGACGTCGCTTCAATCAGGGTATCGCCGGGCTTGATGTCGCCGCGCTCCTCCGCGCGTTTGATCATGGCGATCGCTGGGCGGTCCTTGACAGAACCCGCCGGGTTGTTGCCCTCCAGTTTGCCCAACATGACGTTGCCGCGTTCTGCATTTTCTAGAGCGCCTATGCGCTGCAAACGCACCAGGGGGGTGTTGCCTATCGCGTCTTCAAGGGTCGGGTAATTCATAGGGGCTACTTTGCCATAAACCCAGGCTGCGCACCTGCAAGCGCATGTCAAGCACCACTTTCAGGGGTGATCAGCAGTCCATTGGGCGTGGCTGGGTATTTCCATTTCAAAACAATCGCGGGCGGTGGTGTAGAGCTTGCCAAACATCCGGCCCACCGGCCGGTAATTTTGCTGGTCGATGTGGTAATTGTCCAGGTCAAGCAAGCCGTCCCGGACGTGCATCATCACGACTTTCGCGACTGCAATTTTGCGGCCAGGGCCCATGTCCAGCAGCATCATTTTTTCACATTCAAAGGCCACAGGCGCTTGAACAATCCGCTGGGGGCGTACCACGCTGGAGGGCGTCAGGCTCAAGCCGGCCTGCACAATTTCAGACACCCCCGTCGGGAAATCAATCGCACAAATATTCATCGCCTGCGCCATCGGCTCGTCAACCATATGCACCACGAATTGACCCGTCTCCTGAATGTTGATGGTGGTGTCTTTCAAAGCCTGGTTATGCCGTTTGACCTCCAGCCCCAGCACCATCACCGGCGGGTTTTCGCCCATGACATTAAAAAAACTGAATGGCGCAGCGTTGTCTCCGCTGGCCTCTGAAAAGGTGGTGACCAGCGCAATCGGGCGCGGCACCACCGTCGAACACAGCAATTTGTACTGGATTGAGGGGGGCAAAGCATTGATATCAATTTGCAAAATATGGCCTTTTTAAACAAGCCCGGTGCTGCTTGAGGCGCCAGCGACTAGGCAATCGCACGATTTTTGTGCTCCAGTCGGCTGAGCCAGCGCACCAGCGGCCACAGCAAAGCCAGGTACATCAAAGCCGCCAGCACAATCGGGGATGGGTTGTACACCAGTGACTGCGCGTCACGCGCCGCCCTGAGCAATTCTGGCAGGGCAACAACACTGGCAATGGTGGTCAGCTTGATCACCTCAATGCAGTTGCTCAACAGGTCAGGCAATACATTTCGCGTTGCCTGCGGCACGATCACGTGTTGCAAAGCCTGTAGTCGAGTCAGCCCGGTTGAGCGTGCAGCTTCCATCTGGCCATGGGGCACGCTTTCAATGCCTGCGCGGAACACTTCTGAAAAATAACTTGAATTGTTGAGCATGAAGCCAATCGCAACCGCGGCCAGCTTGGGCAAATCCAGCCCCAGAAAAGGCGCACCAAAGTAAATCAGAATCAAAAGCACCAGCGGCGGAAATGAACGAAAAAAATCAATGTAAACCGTGACGGTAATTCGTAACCAGCGATGCCGGGTTTGCGTACACACCAGGGCCAAAACAAGGCCAGACACAACGCCAATCGGTATCACCAACAGCGATAGCCAAACCGTGGTCCACAGCCCTTTCAGAAGAAAGGGGAACACCTCGCGGTAAATCGCCAGGTTAAAAAAGTTTTGCAGCAAAGCGTCCATGGTGTGCCTGATTGACCTAGCGCTGGCCTAACGCTTCCAGCGCCAGCGCGTCTCAAGCCAGCGCGAGCACAGCACCACCGGAACAAACAACATCAGGTAGGCAGCCGCTCCCAGCATCAATGGTGTCGGGTTACCAGCGTTGCTGCTGGCTGACTGCGCCGTGTTGAGGATTTCACTGAGCGCCACTACCGAACCCAAAGCCGTGTTCTTGGTGACAGAAATAATCCGATTGGTCAACGGCGGGACGGCCACGCGCAAGGCCTGCGGCAACACCACAGACACCGTCGTCTGCCACCACGACAGGCCTGTCGAGCGGGCCGCCTCAGACTGACCGACAGGCAAGGACAAGATACCGCCCCAGATGCTTTCTTCGGCGTAGGCCGCCAACACCAGCGTCAGAGCCAGCCAGGTCGCCGTAAAAGCCGACATCGACAAATTGATGAAGGGAAAAGCAAAAAAGAAAACAATGATCAAAACCAGCGGCGGCAGGGACCGCAATATGTCGGCGAAAGCCACCACCAGCAAAGCCGGTACGCGCCACTGCAGGTAGCGAACCACAGCCAGCACCAGGCCCAGCAGCAGCCCACAGGCCACCACAGCCAAGCTTAACAATGCCGTGATGCCCATGCCGCGAGCGATATCGCGCCAATACGTCGCGGCAACGTCAACATTGAAAAATGTAAAAAACAATTGCTCCAGACCGGGTGCGGCAGTGTTCACGACGGCTACGCCCTGTCGGTGTAACGCGACACAAAGGCGCGCGTGCGATCGTGGCGTGGCGCATCAAAAATCTGGCTGGGTGGGCCCTCCTCTACGATCACGCCAGCGTCCATAAACACCACCCAGTCGGCGGCGGCACGGGCAAAACCCATTTCATGGGTGACCACCAGCATGGTCATCCCGGCTTCGCGCAGCTCACGCATGACCTGCAGCACACTGCCCACCAGCTCGGGGTCAAGCGCACTGGTGGGCTCATCAAACAGCAGTATTTTTGGCTCCAGCGCAATCGCACGCGCAATGCCCACCCGCTGCTGTTGGCCACCAGAAAGCTGGGCCGGAAAACTGTCGGCTTTTTCAAGCAGATCAACTTGTGACAGGGCCAGTCTGCCGCGTCTGTCGGCCTCTTGGCGGGTGTGTCCCTGCACCTTGCGCAGAGCCAGCGTCACGTTGCCCAGAACATTCAAATGTGGATACAAATTGAACTGCTGAAACACCATGCCAATGCGTTGACGCACCTGATTGATGTTGACATCAGCGCGCATGATGTCGGTGCCATCGACCACAATCTGACCACCGCTGGGCTCTTCCAGCCGATTGCAGCAGCGCAACAAAGTGCTCTTGCCGGAGCCCGATGGGCCGATCACGCACATCAGTTGCCCACGCCCCAGCTTTAAATCAATACCGCGCAGGACCGCGTTGCCGTTAAAGAGTTTTTTCAAGCCCACGATTTCAAGAATCGGAGCTGGCAACATCGCGCTGGCGTGAGGTGGGTTCAAGACATTGACCAGTCTGTGGATCAGATTTTTGCGCAGACCGGTTTGGCGGGTGTCGGGTCGTAGCCGTCCAGCCCCTCAACACCCTGGCCAACCGCCGTTTTCATGACGGCAGCATCGGCAGCCGGCACATAGCCGAACCACTTGGTGGCGATTTTCCCAAGGGTGCCGTCCATCTTCATGCACTTGAGGACATTGCCAGCAGCGTCGCGGCCGGCCTTGTCGTCCAGTCTAAATGCCAACGCCCAGACCAAACCTGTCTTGATGGTGAATGTGGTTTGAACCGCGGGGTTTTGTTTGGCTGCCCATGCCGCCACGGTGCTGCCCGCCAGATTGCTATCCGCCCGGCCCGATTGCACCGCCTGCACTGCATCAGCGTTGTTGCCGTAGACGTCATACTTGAAGCCATACTTGGCAGCGTTGTCGCGTGTCCAGTTTTCGTAGGCGGATCCTTTGTTGACAGCGATGGTTTTGCCTTTCAGATCATCGAGCGATTTGATGGCCGGCGCGCCTTTTTTGATGACAAACGTGTAGTCGGTGTCAAGGTAGCCCTCGGTAAACAGCATGGCTTTGGCGCGCTCTGGGGTCACGGTCACAGGAGCCAGAAGGAAGTCGTATTTCTTGGCGTTCAGGCCGGGCACCAGGCCGGAAAATTCAGTGCCTTCAATCTCAATTTTCCGCTGCATCCGTCTGGCCAACTCTTCCCCCAAATCAATGTTGAAGCCTTGCAACCCCCCGTCCAGTTTGACCATGGCGTGGGGCGCAAAAGTGGCATCAACGCCAGTCCGCAGGGGCGCACCCGTTTGCGCGAACGATGGCGTGGCAAATGCAGCAGCCAAAGAAATCACTACAGCAGCAGACCGGATGAGTTTTACCGAGATTGATAAATTCGAAGACAGCATGAAATGGCTCCTTGGTTGGGTATCAGTGAACAGGTTAACGGAAATCAGGTTTAGCAAGAGGCGGGCCAGAACCCGTGCGTTCGACGATCAGGCGATAGTGTTCCGGGCGCCGATGCTTTGCAAAATTAAACACGTGCTGGAGAAAATTCTCACCAAGATTCAGATCGCAGTTGGTAAAGATGACTTCATCTTCCTCACTTTGGGCCTGCGCCACAATTTCTCCGGTGGGCGAAACAATCGCAGAACCACCAATCATGTGAAAACCGTCTTCGCTGCCGCATTTGGCCGCCGCAGCGACCCACAACCCGTTTTGGTAGGCATTGGCCTGCAGCGACAGCAGGTGGTGAAACATGCGCAGGTGTGGCGCTTCTGTCCAATGAATATTCCAAGAAGGTGTGTTGTAGCCCAGCACCACGATACGCGCGCTTTGCAGGCTCATGACACGGTAAGTCTCAGGCCAGCGGCGGTCGTTGCACAGGCACTGACCGATCATCGTACCCAGCATGGGGGTCACGCCGAAACCGTCATCTCCCACCTCAAAATATTTTTTCTCCAGGTGCTGAAACGGCGCATCAGGCTTGTGGTCGCTGTGGCCAGGCAGATGGATTTTGCGATACCGGGCAACGATTTCAGCTTTCTCGTTGACCAATATCGAGGTGTTAAAACGCTTGCCAGTGGATGTCAGTTCAGCATAGCCGAGATAAAAACCAACGCCCAGCTGGCGAGCCAAATCGAACAGCGGCTGGGTTTCAGCGCTTGGCATGGTGGGCTCAAAAAAGCGGGCAGTCGCCTCAAGGTCATCCATCCAGTAGCGCGGGAAAAATGTTGTCAGCGCCAACTCTGGAAACACCACCAAACGCGCGCCGCGCGACGCGGCTTCACGCAGCATGTCCAGCAATCGTCGAACCACAGCGCTGCGGCTGTCGGCCAGATGCACCGGCCCCATCTGCGCAACCGCCAGTCCAAAGCGCTGACCCGCAGTTGTCATGCCCGTTGCCATGCTTTTCCTTTCAGCCCTAAAAGACCTGGCAGGCGTGATGCACTGGCAGGCGTTTTGATGTTAACCGTCGCGTCGGGTTGTCGCCGGGCAATGTAACGTCCCGAGCCGCGCGCAACCTTCAGTGTATTGTTTTCAACCACTGTCCGGCCACGACTCATCACCAATTCCGGCCAGCCTTGCAGGCGCATGCCTTCATAGGGTGTATAGCCCACGTTGTCGTGCAGCATGGAAGCGCTCACGCTCACCTCACGCGCGGGGTTCCAAAGCGCCAGATCTGCGTCCATGCCAATCGCAATGTCACCCTTGCAGTGCGCCAGCCCATACATGCGGGCGTGGTTGCTGGCGGTCAGCGCGACAAACTCGTTGATGGTGATGCGGCCCTTCAAGACACCTTCAGAAAACAGCAGCGGCATGCGCAGCTCAATACCGGGCACGCCGTTGGCCATGTCTTTAAAAATAGTCGCTTCGCCGTTGGGCAATTTGCCCGATTCGTCAAAACGGTAAGGCGCATGGTCAGAAGAATAAATCCCAAGCGTGCCATCTTTAAAACCGTCCCACACGGCCTGCTGCGAGCGCGGGTCGCGCGGCGGCGGGCTACAGCAGAACTTGGCACCCTCCACGCCGGGCAGGTCAATGTCGTCGGCCGTCAAGAACAAATATTGCGGGCAGCTTTCTGCGTACACCTGAGTGCCCAGACGCTGTGCAGAGCGAATCAGCTCCACCGTTTCGGCTCCGGCCACATGCACGATCAGTACCGGCACATCGATCAGGCGCGACAGCGCCATGGCCCGGCCGCTGGCCTCGGATTCAGCCAGTGGATCGTGCGCCACCGCATGAAACTTGGGGGCCGAGTGGCCACGGTCAAGCAGACGCTGCGCTACCCATCGGATCATGTCGTGGTTCTCGGCATGAATCATCACGAGTGCGCCTTCACTTCCCGCTAAGGCCATCACATCAAGCAACTGGTAGTCATCAAGCTTGAGTGTGTTGTAGGTCATGTAAACCTTCAGCGACGTGATGCCGTCCCGGATGGCTTTTGGCAAATCATGCTTGAGCGCAACTTCATCCGGGTCCGCAAGGATCAAATGAAAGCCGTAATCAATGACCGCTTTTTCGCGTGCACGCGCTGCATAGTCGGCCACCACATCAGGAATGCGCTTGCCACGGTGCTGCGCTGCAAACGGGATGATGGTGGTGGTGCCGCCGAACGCCGCAGACACTGTGCCCGAATAAAAATCATCGGCACACATCATGCCCATGCCGGACAGCTGCTCGATGTGCACGTGGCTATCGATACCGCCGGGCAACACCCAACGCCCACTGGCATCAATGTCATGCTGGCCTGGCGGCAGATTTTTTTCAATGCTGACGATCACACCATCCCTGATGCCAATGTCCGCTTCGAAAGTTTCATGCTCGGTCGAAATGCGACCACCGCGCACTGTCACATCATGGCTGGCTGCTGTCATCAAAAAGTCCCCGGATAGTTGCCGCCATCGAGCAGCAGGTTTTGGCCGGTGATGAATCCAGCCTGCGCGCTGCACAGGTAGGCGCAGGCATCGCCAAATTCGGCGGGTGTGCCAAAGCGCCCTGCCGGGTTACTGGCGCGTCTTTCGGCCAGCACCACGTCTTCTGTCTTGCCCGATTGTCTGGACCACAAACGTGCCGTTTCCATCAGGCGATCCGTTTCAAACGGGCCCGGCAACAAATTGTTGATGGTGACGTTTCGTACCACGGTCTTGCGTGCCAACCCTGCCACAAAGCCTGTCAGGCCAGAGCGGGCGCCGTTGGACAAACCCAAAATATCAATAGGGGCCTTGACCGCGGCTGATGTGATGTTGACGATGCGGCCAAATCGCCGAGCCAACATGGTGTCAAGGGTTGCCTTGATCAAGGCTATCGGTGTCAGCATGTTGGCGTCCAGCGCCGCAATCCATGCATCGCGGTCCCAGTCCCGAAAGTCGCCCGGCTTTGGCCCACCGGCATTGGTGACCAAAATATCCGGCTCGCCGCACACGGCCAACACGGCAGCCCGACCTGCGGGCGTCGTGATGTCGGCAGCGACCGTCAGCACGCGGGCACCTGTCTCACGCCGAATGTCTTGGGCGGTGGCTTCAAGTGCCTCAGCGCCGCGCGCCACCAGGGTGACAGCAGCGCCTTCGCGTGCCAGCGACACAGCGCAAGCACGGCCCAAGCCTTTACTTGATGCGCATACCAGTGCGCTGCGTCCAGCGATGCCCAAATCCATGTTGTGCTTTTTTTGATGGTGTTTTTTGATCCGGGTAAAACAAGCGCCTAGGCAATGACCAATGCGCCTTTGACATCCAGCGACAAACCCACCCGCTTGACCGTGGCCTCCAGCTCCTTTGCTGTGACGGGGTCCATGCGCATGCCGGGCGCACGAATCGCGTCGCAGGCAATCACACCCCGCTTTTGATAAATGTACTTGCGTAAGGCCAGCCCAATTTTGGGCTGGAATTCATAACGAATCAAGGGGCAATAACGGTCAAACGTAGCCGCCGCGCCAGCATGGTCACCGGCCGCATACTGGTTGTATATCCGCACCAGAATTTCAGGGAAAGCAAAGCCTGTCATGGTGCCAACCGCTCCGCGCTGCAGCTCTTCAAGAAAATAAACACCGCCCAGGCCGCCAAAAATACCCATGCTGCCGCCAGCCAGTTCAAGAATGCGGGTGATCTTTTGACCGACGGGCGGCTCTTCCATCTTGATAAAGCCGACACCTCCTTCGCGCCCCAGGCGTGCAATGACTTCTGATTTGATTTCAGTGCCGAACGAGTCAGGAAAATCGTGAATCACCACCGGAATTGGCAGGGCCGCAGCCAGCGCCTGGTAATAGTCAAACTGCACCGCATCAGAGGCGTTGTCCAGCGGTGCCGCAAACACTGCGGCTGCACCCACCTCAGCGGCCTCGCGCGCCTGTTCAATGGCGCCGGCCGTACCCAAGGCACGCACACCCACCCACACCGGTACGCGGCCAGCCGCGTGCTTCACAAACGTGCTGGTGACGGTGCGGCGTTCACTGTTTGAAAGCTTGTGCGCTTCGCCCAGAAAACCAAGAATGGCCAGCCCGGTGACGCCAGCTGACACCTGGAAATCAACCAGCGTTCGAATGCTGTCCAGGTCCAGCGCGCCATCGGCAGAAAAGGGCGTCGGGCAGATCGTGTACACGCCGCGCGCATTTTGGGGTTGTACACCGGCAGAAGATTTAGCTTGGGTTGGCATGGCGGCTTTCGATCGCAGCAATCGGCATTAACAAGGACTTGAGCACTTTTTTTGTATTGTTGTCGGATCGGCAGCGGCATGTCTTGTGCCTTTTTGTTGGTAGCCTATAACCTTGTGTTATGGATTCGGCATGGTGCCGCCACTGGCGTGAAGGCTAAGCGCCAGCTGAATCATCGGCCAGCATGCCAAAACCCTGCTCGACGATCAGTTTTTTAAGCTGAGCGATGAATGCCTGCGTCAGCTGTGACAGGGGCTCCAACCGCAGATGCACCAGATTGGCTTGCAAAATCGGCGCATTGACGAGCGAGCGCACCACCAATTGGCTGTTCGTTGACCAGCTGCGCATTGAAAACTCGTCCACCAGTGCTACCCCTGCGCCCATCTGCACCAGGGCGCCCGCATTTTGAGGCGACCCCACCTCGATGGCGGCCAGCAGGGGCTCGCCAGCATCCTGGTACATCTGGCCGACGAGCACGCCAAAAGGGCTTTCCCTTTCGTAACCAATCAGCGGATAGGGCCGCAAGTCAGCCAGTGTCAGCGTTGAACGGCGCGTCAGTTCGTGGTTGTAAGGCAGGAGGCACACCAGCCGATTGCGGCACAAAGGCGTGACTTCCAAGTTGGGATGGCTCATCGGCAAAATAATGATCCCCAGATCGGCCTGGCGGTTGAGCAAGCGCTCCTTCAAGTACTCATAACCCAGGCAATGAAAAGTCACTTTGACATCGGGGTAATGGGTACGGAAAAGCGCCAGCGCCTCTGGAATCAGCATCTGGCCAACACTGGGACTGGACACCACATTCAAGATGCCCTGACGATTTTCTGCCAGGTCAGAAGCCAGAACATTGACGCGCTGGACCGCCTGGTACACCGCTTCAACTTCATAAAAAAGTTTTTTGGCTTCTGGCGTGGCGTAGAGCCTGCCTTTGATCCGTTCAAACAAAGCGAATCCTACGCGCTGCTCGGTGTGCGACAGCAAACGACTGACCGCGGGCTGTGAGACAAACAGCAACTGTGATGCACCGCTGATGGAGCCAGTCGTCATCACTGCGCGAAAAATTTCAATCTGACGCAAATTAAGAGACATTTTTGCTTCCGCTAGGTGTTGCGCTTGACGCTGATTCAAAACCCGTTTTCAACCCATCAGCTTAACTGAATGTTAAGGATGGGCAACATTTCAGCAAGGCGCTGGCTGGTCGACGCGCGTTAAAGTCCATGGGTCAACGTCCACGCCCTGGAAGGAGCACACGTCATGAAGTCAGTCATCTACGTTATCAACCCCAACAGCACCCAGGCCGTCACGGCCGGCATCGACGCGGCCATGCAGCCGCTGCGCATGTCGGGGGGTCCGACCATCAAGTGCCTGACCCTTGAGACTGGGCCACCAGGCATTCAAACCCAGCTGGATGTCGAGTCCGTCACCCTGCCCATGGTTCAACTGGCGCGTTCACTGCAAGCGGATGCAGCAGCCATCGTGATTGCCTGCTTCAGCGACCCAGGCCTGCACGTGGTGCGCGAAGCCCTTGCCAAACCAGTGGCCACACCTGTGCTGGGTATCAGTGAATGCGGCCTGTTGACCGCATTGACGATGGGCCATCGCTTTGGCGTGATTGCTATCCTGGAAACATCGATACCGCGCCATCTGCGCACCTATGGCGCTATGGGTATCGTGGATCGTTTCGCCGGAGAATTGGCCGTCGGCTTGCAAGTAACAGAGCTGTCGGACTACGCCACCACCCTTGCACGCATGACGGCAACCGGCAAAAGACTGCGAGACGAAAAAGGTGCTGATGTGATTGTGATGGGCTGTGCAGGCATGGCTGCCTTTCAAAAACCACTGCAAGATGCTCTGGGAATGCCGGTCGTTGAGCCGAGTCAGGCAGCAGTCGCCATGGCAATCGGCCGGGTGCAACTCAATTGGCATCAAGCCGTTTATGCCTGAATTAAAGGCCAACAAAGAAGGGCTGATCGCCCAGTTAAAAGCCATTGTTGGCCAGGTCGGTCTTGTCACAGACCCGCAGGCGCAAGCAAACTACACCACCGACTGGTTGGGTAAATGGCACGGGCAGGTTCCTGTCGTCGTCAGGCCCGCCAACACCCAAGAGGTGGCCGCTGTCATGCGTGTTTGCCACGCGATGCGTACACCGGTGGTGCCCCAGGGTGGCAACACCGGCATGAGCGGCGGGGCAACGCCTGACAGCAGCGGCGCGCAAGTGATTGTCTCCACCAACCGGATGAATGTGATCCGGGCCGTCGATCCGGTCAACAACACCATGACGGTTGACGCAGGTGTGATCCTGGCGCATGCCCAGCAGGCAGCACTTGACGTGCAACGTTATTTTCCGATGAGCCTGGGTGCAGAAGGCAGTTGCACGGTGGGCGGAAACCTGGCAACCAATGCAGGCGGTATTGCGGTGCTGCGCTACGGCAACATGCGCGACTTGGTGCTGGGGCTGGAAGTGGTGTTGCCTGATGGCCGCATTTGGGACGGCTTGCGCGCCCTGCGCAAAGACAACACGGGCTACGATCTGCGCGGCCTGTTTGTCGGCTCCGAAGGCACGCTGGGCATCATCACCGGCGCAGTGCTCAAACTGTTTGCCCAACCGACTGTGCGTGCCGCTGCATGGGTAGGCGCGGCGAGTCTCGAGCAACTGGTCACACTTTTGACGCGATTGCGAGCGAGCTGCGGCGAACGCCTGACAGCCTTTGAAATGATGTCTGCACCCGCTTTGGCTTTGGTGCTGGCACATGTTCAGGACACCCGCGCGCCGCTGCTTGAGACACACGCATTCAACGCACTGATTGAATTGAGCGACACCGATGGCGCCGGTTTGCACGCCATGCTGGAAAACACACTCGCGCAAGCCTTGGCCGAAGGCGTCATCAGCGACGCGGCGCTGCCCGCCACGCAGGCCCAAAGCGTTGCCCTGTGGAAGCTGCGTGAAGGTATCTCACAAGCCCAGGTGCGGGCTGGCAAGGTCATCAAACATGACATCGCGCTGCCCATTTCATCTTTGGCAGATTTTGTAGCGAAGGCCGACCAGGCCGTGCACGCAAGCGCAAAAAAGCACGGTATCGCGATTGTTAATTTTGGCCATCTGGGCGATGGCAACCTGCACTACAACGTGCTCTTGCCAGCCGAGCTGTCAGCGCCAGCTGTCACGGAGGCCACGCTGCTTTTCAACCGGGCCGTTCATGACCTGGTGACCCACTTCAAGGGCAGCATCAGCGCAGAGCACGGCGTGGGCCAATTGCGGCGCGATGAGCTCAAGCACTACAAGTCGCCCATTGAGCTGGAGATGATGATGTGTA
>CANFOS010000015.1 GCA_947448735.1 Comamonadaceae bacterium
ATTGTTGGCCTTGCTGACTTTGTCCAGACTGCGCCGGTCTCGTTTGGTCGGGCGGCCGTGCTCGTGGCTGCTGGCGGGCTCAAGCTGGCGTTGTTCCGCGAGCTCACTGCGTAGTTTGAGGCTGGCTTCGGTTTCTTCGTACATCAACTGCGCCTGCGGCGCGCCGCCGCGCTTGTCGCTGATGCTGCGCACCGTCAGTGTGCGGGTCGCCGGCCCCTGGCGCAGCGTGATGGCGTCGCCCACCTTCACCTCCTTGGCGGGTTTGACCTCCAGGTCGTTGACGCGAACCCGGCCTTTGTCAATTTCTTCGGTGGCCAGGCTGCGGGTTTTGTAAAAGCGCGCAGCCCAGAGCCATTTGTCGATGCGTAACTTCTCCATCAATGATTTATTCGGGCTTGACGTTGTTTTCTTTGACGATCTTGCCCCATCGCTGTGATTCAGCGGCGATCAAACCCGCAAAAACCTGCGGTGTACCTCCGCCCAGCTCGTTGCCCTGCTTGAGCATTTGCTCTTTGATGGCTGGATCAGCCAGCGCTTTGTTCACCGCATCATTGAGCAGTGCCACCAGCGGTGCAGGCATGCCCGCCGGGCCTATCAGGCCTTGCCAGTTCAGCACCTCAAAGCCCGGCACGCCAGCTTCGATCATGGTGGAAATCTCCGGGAACAACGGCGAGCGGGTTTTGCTGGTGATAGCCAGCGCCCGCAGCTTGCCTGAACGTATGGATGGCGCTGCCGTGTACATCTGCTCAAACATCATGTCGACCTGGCCGCCCATCAGGTCGGTGGTTGCGGGTGCGCCGCCTTTGTAGGGGATGTGCGTCATGTTGAGCCCGGCCAGTGACTTGAACATTTCACCTGACAAATGGTGCGAGCCGCCCAGGCCGCCGGATGCAAAACTGAGCTTGCCAGGCTCAGCCTTGGCCTTGGCGATCACATCCTTGACGGACTTGAACGGTGAATTCACCGGCACCATCAGCACCAGCGGGCCCCGCTCAATCAGGCAAATCGGAGTCAGGTCTTTGATAGGGTCGTAGTTCAGCTTGGCGAACATGTGCACGTTGACGGCCAGCGGGCCAAAGTTGCCCATGCCAATGGTGTAGCCGTCAGGCTTGGCTTTGGCCACTATCTCTGTGCCAATGTTGCCGCCCGCACCCGGTTTGTTATCAACAATGACGGGCTGACCCAAAGCGGTGGACAAAAAGCGCCCAAACTGCCGTGAACGCTGGTCAGCGTTACCCGCAGCGGCGTAAGGACAAATCAAGGCGATGGGTTTGTTGGGATAAGCAGCTTGCGCAAAAGCGCCGCCGATGAACTGGGCGGGTAAAACCGCGGCAGTGCTGGCTGCCTGAACGAAAGCACGACGTTTCATGGTGAGGCCTCGAAAAATGTGTCAAAAATCAACCGGTTCAATTTACCAGCAGTTGGAGGCAATGCCTCGAAGGCAAATCCTAGGCAAATTCCAAGCCTTGCCTCGCCACTTATTTTGTCCCAAAAATCCTGTCGCCTGCATCACCCAGGCCGGGCAAGATATAGCCGTGGTCATTGAGCTGGCGGTCAATGGCGGCGGTGTAAATCGGCACGTCAGGATGAGCCAGTTGTAGCGCCGCGACGCCTTCGGGGCAGGTCAGCAGGCAAACGAACTTGATGGATTTGGGCTTGAGCCTTTTTAACCGGTCAATCGCGGCAATGGCAGAGTTGCCCGTGGCCAGCATCGGGTCAACGACGATGATGTCGCGTTCGGCCATGTCGCCCGGCATTTTGAAGTAGTACTCGACCGCCTGCAGCGTGGCCGGGTCGCGGTACAGGCCGATATGGCCCACCCGCGCGCCGGGCACCACGCTCAGCATGCCCTCCAAAATGCCGTTGCCTGCCCGCAAAATGGACACCAACACCAGTTTTTTGCCGTCAATCATGCGGCCTGTCATGGGTTCCAGCGGGGTTTCAATCTGCACGTCTTGCAGCGGCATGTCACGCGTCACCTCATAGGCCATCAGGCTTGACAGTTCATTGAGCAGGGTGCGAAAGGTGCTGGTGGAGGCGTCTTTGCGGCGCATCAGCGTCAGCTTGTGCTGCACCAGAGGGTGGTCAATCAGGTGGAGGTTTGACATCTTGGTTTTACCGCCTTTTGCCGAACAAGGAACCGAGTACGCCGCGAACAATTTCTCGCCCAACGGCAGAACCAATGGTGCGCACGGCAGACTTGGCCATGCTTTGTGCCAGGCCGTCATGCGCACCGCCGCGTGGGCCAGTGGTGCCAAACAGCACATCTTTCAGGCCACCCATGATGCCTCCTGAATCCGTTTGCCCAGCCGCTCCACCACCGGCCTGTGTTTGCGCAGCGGCGGCACCAGCCTGAACCCGGCCTTGCAGCTTTTCATAGGCAGATTCACGGTCATGCGCTTTTTCATACACGCCAGCCACCAGTGAGTTTTGCAGCAGTGCCTGGCGCTGCTCGGTGGTGATGGGGCCGACCTGGCTGCCCGGTGGCAACACATACACACGCTCGGTCATGCAGGGCCTGCCTTTGGCATCCAGCAGGCTGATGAGTGCTTCACCTACGGCCAGATCGGTAATGGCGGTTTCGATGTCCAGGCCGGGCTTTTGGCGCATGGTTTGGGCAGTGGCCTTGACAGCCTTCTGGTCACGCGGGGTGAAGGCGCGCAGCGCGTGCTGCACCCGGTTGCCGAGCTGGGCCAGCACCGAATCAGGAATGTCGAGCGGGTTTTGCGTCACAAAATACACGCCCACGCCTTTTGAACGGACCAGGCGCACCACCAGTTCAATGCGTTCGACCAGCACCTTGGGCGCTTCATTGAAAAGCAAATGCGCTTCATCAAAAAAGAACACCAGCTTGGGCTGCTCCAGGTCGCCCACCTCGGGCAGCTGTTCAAACAGCTCCGACAGCATCCACAGCAAAAAAGTGGCGTACAGGCGCGGGGAATTCATCAGCTTGTCTGCAGCAAGGATGTTGATGAGTCCTTTGCCATCGATTGTTTGCATGAAGTCGCTGATGTTCAGCATCGGCTCGCCAAAAAACTGGTCAGCGCCCTGGCTTTCGATTTGCAGCAGCCCACGCTGAATCGCTCCCACGCTGGCAGCACTGACGTTGCCGTATTGGGTGGTGAACTCGCTTGCGTTGTTGCCCACATACTGCAGCATGGCGCGCAGGTCTTTCAGGTCCAGCAACAAGAGGCCGTTGTCATCTGCAATTTTGAAAACCAGGTTCAGTACACCCGCCTGGGTTTCGTTGAGGTTCAGCATGCGCCCCAGCAGCAGCGGCCCCATGTCTGAAATGGTGGCACGCACTGGGTGGCCTAGCTCGCCAAACACGTCCCACAGCGTGGCGGGGCAGGCGGCGGGCAAGGGCAATTCAAGCCTACGCTCTTTCAAGATACCCGCCATCTTGTCGCCGACTTTTCCGACCTGGCTGATGCCCGTCAGGTCGCCTTTGACGTCGGCCATAAAGACCGGCACGCCGATTTTTGAGAAGTTTTCAGCCAGGGTTTGCAGCGTGACGGTTTTGCCAGTGCCTGTGGCCCCCGTGATCAAACCGTGACGGTTGGCCAGGGCCGGGAGCAGTTCGCAGACGGCGGTAGCGTTCTTTGCAAGCAACAGGGGCTCTGCCATGGATGTGTCCTCGGGTGAAAAAGTAAAATACAGGCATTAACTGTTTGTAGCGTAAATCAAAATTCTGAAGGATTCCCGTGGCAGGTCACAGTAAATGGGCAAATATTCAGCACCGCAAGGGCCGGCAGGACGAAAAGCGCCAGCGCATCTGGACCCGCGTGATGCGCGAGATCATGGTTGCGGCGCGGCTGGGCGGTGGCGATGTGGCGACCAATCCGCGCCTGCGTCTGGCAGTTGAAAAAGGCAAAGCGGCCAACATGCCGCTTGAAAACGTCAAATACGGCATCGCCAAAGCCACCGGTAACCTGGAAGGCGTGCAGTACGAGGAAGTGCGTTATGAGGGCTACGGAATTGGTGGTGCTGCTATCATTATTGACTGCATGACCGACAACAAAACCCGCACTGTGGCTGAAGTGCGGCACGCTTTTGTCAAGCATGGCGGCAACATGGGCACCGAGGGTTCGGTGGCCTTTCAGTTCAAGCATTGTGGGCAACTGGTTTTTGCGCCTGGTACCAGCGAGGACACCGTGATGGAAGTCGCCCTTGATGCGGGTGCGGACGACGTGATCACGCATGATGACGGTGCGATCGAGGTGCTGACGCCTTACACAGCATTTGAAACCGTGAAAAACGCCCTGGAAGGCGCAGGTTTAACAGCCGAAATCGCTGAAGTCACCATGCGGGCGGACAACATGATTGAGATGACGGGCAACGATGCAGCGCGCATGCAAAAACTGTTGGACGTGCTGGAAGATCTGGACGACACGCAGGACGTCTTTCATAACGCTTCGCTTGAAGACTAAAAGCCTCAAATCAAAAGTATAAAAATGAAAGTTGCAAGATGAAAGTTTTGGTTGTAGGCGGTGGTGGCCGCGAACACGCGCTGGCCTGGAAGCTGGCCCAGTCTTCGAAAGTGCAGGCGGTGTACGTAGCGCCCGGCAATGGCGGTACGGCGCTGGACGGGCGACTGGAGAACGTCAACATCACCGATATTCACGAGTTGCGGGCTTGGGCCATCACGCAGAAGATCGCGTTGACAGTGGTCGGGCCAGAACAACCTTTGGCCGCGGGCATCGTCGATGAATTTCGCGCTCACGGCCTGCGCGTTTTTGGCCCGACCAAAGCGGCAGCGCAATTAGAAAGCTCCAAGGCGTTTTCCAAGGCCTTCATGAAGCGCCACGGCATTCCCACGGCCGACTATGAGACTTTTACCGACGCTCTTGCAGCCCATGCTTATGTGGACGAAAAAGGCGCGCCGATTGTGGTGAAGGCCGATGGCCTGGCCGCTGGCAAGGGTGTGGTGGTGGCCATGACGCTGGATGAGGCGCATGAGGCGATCGACTTCATGCTGGCACCCAACCCCGACTTCAATCCCTTGGGTGTGACGCACAACGAAGGCGGCGCGCGCGTGGTGATTGAAGAGTTTTTGCAAGGTGAAGAAGCCAGTTTTATCGTCATGTGCGACGGTCAAAACGTGGCTGCGATGGCGACCAGTCAGGACCACAAGAGGTTGCTGGACGGTGACAATGGCCCCAATACTGGTGGCATGGGCGCGTATTCACCTGCGCCGGTGGTGACGCCTGATGTCCATGCGCGTGCCATGCGCGAAATCATTTTGCCCACCATCAAGGGCATGGAAAAAGACGGCATCACCTTCACCGGCTTTTTGTATGCAGGCCTGATGATTGACGCGCAGGGCAAGCCCAAGACGCTGGAATTCAACTGCCGCATGGGCGACCCGGAAACCCAGCCCATCATGATGCGGCTCAAGACGGATCTGGTGGATGTGCTGTTGGCCGCCACCTCGGGCGCGCTCGACACCATTGAGCTGCAGTGGGATCGCCGACCGGCGCTGGGTGTGGTGATGGCCGCGCACGGCTACCCCTTGCATCCGCGCAAGGGTGATGTGATCCATGGTTTGCCCGATCCAAGTCAAGCCAGTGAAGACGCCATGGTGTTTCACGCCGGCACGGCCACGCAGGCCCATCAGACGCTGCAAACCATCACCTCTGGGGGGCGCGTGTTGTGTGTGACAGCGCTGGGCGCCACGGTCAAAGCTGCGCAGCAGCGGGCCTATGACGTGGCGCAGGGCATCACATTCGATGGCGCGCAGTTGCGCAAAGACATTGGCTACAGGGCTATCAAGATATGAACACCCCCGAAGCGGTCTTACGCCCGCCTCGCCCTCAAGGGGGCACGGCTGGTGGCCCGGCAAAGCCGGATTCACGGCGGCCGCTTGAAAGAATGACTGACGGAGTTTTTTTATGACCATTCCTATCGGCGACGTGCGCACCTTTTTGCTGGGTCTCCAAACCCGCATCACCAGCGCCATCTCCAACGTCGATGGCAAGGCTTTTGCAGTTGATCGTTGGCAGAAAGCGCCAGGCGAGCCATTGCAAGGCAACGGGATCACGCAAATCCTGGAAGGCGGCCAGGTATTTGAGCGCGCCGGCTGTGGCTTTTCCCATGTGCGTGGGCCCAAGCTGCCACCATCTGCCACCCAGCACCGTCCCGAACTGGTGGGTGCGCCGTTTGAAGCGATGGGTGTGTCGCTGGTGTTTCACCCGCGCAACCCCTATGTGCCCACCGTGCACATGAACGTGCGCATGCTGGCTGCAACGCCGGTCGATGGCAGCCCGGTGGTGTGCTGGTTTGGCGGCGGGATGGACTTGACGCCGTATTACGCGTTTGAAGAAGATGCGGTGCATTTTCACCAGACCTGCAAGGACGCACTCGACCCGTTCGGCGCGGACAAATACCCCCGCTTCAAAAAGTGGTGTGACGAGTATTTTTATTTGAAGCACCGCGATGAGCAGCGCGGCGTGGGTGGCGTGTTTTTTGATGATTTTCAGGAGTTGGGGCCAGAAAAAAGCTTTGCCATGATGCAAAGTGTGGCTGATTCACTGATCACTGCCTATTTACCAATCGTGGAGAAACGCTTGGGCACGCCTTATGGTGAACGCGAGCGCGAGTTTCAGCTTTACAGGCGCGGCAGGTACGTCGAGTTCAACCTGGTGTGGGACCGGGGCACGCACTTTGGCTTGCAGTCGGGCGGGCGCACCGAATCCATCCTGATGAGCATGCCGCCGCTGGCCAGCTGGTCGTACCAGCGCCCGCTAGAGGCCGGCTCGCCTGAAGAACGGCTGACCAAAGACTTTCTGCCGCGGCGGGACTGGGTTTGAGGCACGCTACCAAGCGGATAGGTGTTTTTGGCGGCGCCTTTGACCCGCCGCATAACGCGCACTTGGCGCTGGCAAAAACAGCCCTGGTCGAGCTGGAACTCGATGCGCTGCACGTTATTCCCACCGGCCAGGCCTGGCACAAACCCCGGACCCTGACCGCGCCTGAGCACCGCCTGAACATGGCCCGGCTGGCGTTTGGCGACCTGCCGCGCGTGTTGGTCGATGACCGCGAGACCAAACGTGCCGGCCCCACCTTCACCATCGATACTTTGCAGGCTTTGCAGGCCGAAAACCTAGGTACGCAGCTTTATCTGATGATGGGAGCGGACCAGTTTTCGGCCTTCAGGCAATGGCACCAGTGGCAGGAGATCTTGCAAATTGCTATAATTTGCATAGCTGCACGGGCAAGATTTGATGGGTCTGAAGGCCAATTTGATGCTTTAAAGCCGTCTGACATGCGCCTTTTGACACTTCAAATGCCTGAAATGGCGGTGAGCGCCACCCAAATTCGCCAACTCATAGCGGGCGGATTAGGCGAAAATGATGCGATGGCCAACTTGTTGCCCAGCGCCGTTGCAAGCTACATTGCACAGCATCAGCTTTACAAGGCTGATTAACTTTATCGATTGAAAACACCGAATGACCACATCACCCGTCAAAACCTCCGCTGCGCTTGAGAAAAAAGACGTTCAAAAACTCCAGCGCGCCATCGTCGACGGACTGGAAGATGTCAAGGCGCAGGACATCATGGTGTTTGACACCGAGCACATCACCTCGCTGTTTGAGCGGGTCATCATCGCCTCAGGAACGTCCAACCGCCAGACCAAGGCGCTAGCTGCCAGCGTTCGTGATGCTGTGCGTGATGCCGGTTTTAGCAAGCCGCGCATTGAGGGCGAAGACAACGGTGAATGGATCATCGTGGACTGCGGTGCGGCGGTTGCACACATCATGCAGCCGACCATTCGCCAGTACTACCATCTGGAAGAGCTGTGGGGCGATAAGCCTGTCAAGCTCAAGCTGGGCGCACCTGCGCCGCTGGTCAAAGCTGCCAAAGTTGAGGTCAAGCCTGAACCCGAAATCGCGGTCAAGGCTGGTAAAAAAGTCGCCGGCAAGAAGACTGCAGCGAAAAAAACCGGTGCCAAAAAAACTGCCATCAAAGCACCGGTTCGTATTCCAACCACCACGGTAGACCCCAGCTATGTCGGGCGCGTCGGTAAAACCAACGACTGGACCGCCCGGCGCAACGCCACCGAGACAGCGGCCGAGCCCGTTGCCAAGGTGCGCAAGTCGGCAGCCAAAAATCCAATCGTCAAAGTACCCGTCGCCAAAAAAGTGGTGGCCCAAAAAGTGGCCGCCAAAACGGCCGTTAAAAAAGCTGCACCGAGAAAATCTGCTCCTCGCAGCAAATGAGGCTGACGATAGTCGCCGTTGGCCAAAAAGTGCCTGACTGGGCGCAAACTGCTTACGACGACTACGCCAAGCGTTTCCCGCCAGAAATCAGGGTCGAGCTGAAAGCGGTCAAAACCGAACCGCGCGCCTCCAAAACCCTGGAAACGCTTTTGGCGGCTGAAAAACTCCGTATTGAGGCAGCGATTGCGCGCGGCACGCATATCGTGGCACTGGACGAACGCGGCAGCCATGTCACCACAGTTGGTCTGGCCGAGCGGCTCAAAGCCTGGCAACTGTCGGGCGACGATGTGGCGATCGTCATCGGTGGCCCTGACGGGCTGGAAGCAGGCTTTAAAAAAGCCGCACACGAACGCCTTCGCCTGTCTGATCTGACGCTGCCCCATGCCATGGTGCGGGTGCTGCTGATTGAGCAGTTGTACAGGGCGTGGAGCATCACGATTAATCATCCTTATCATCGGGAATGATGTGAGCCATTTCGTTTACCTTGCGTCTCAAAGCCCACGCCGCAGGCAATTGCTGGAGCAGCTCGGTGTGCGCTATGAATTGCTTTTGCCCGATGACAACGAAGACGCTGAAGCGCTGGAATCGGTTCTCCAAGGCGAAGCACCTGCCTCATACGTCAAGCGGGTCACACATCTCAAGCTCGACGCTGCTGTCGTGCGTCTCAAACGCAGGCAACTCCAGCCGGCACCCATCTTGTGTTCGGATACCACCGTCTCCCTGGGCCGCGTGATTTACGGCAAGCCTGAGGGCAATGACGATGCCAAGCGCATGCTGGCTGAACTGGCTGGCCATACGCACCGCGTATTGACGGCTGTGTCTGTTCAGTCAGGACGCCAGCGCTTTGATGCACTGAGCGTCTCGAAGGTAACCTTCGAGCCCATGACTGCAAGGCAAATCAGCGCCTATGTCGCCACAGGCGAGCCCTTGGGTAAGGCTGGTGCTTACGCCGTGCAGGGTAGGGCGGCATTGCACATCACACGCATTGACGGAAGCTACAGTGGCATCATGGGTTTGCCGATCTATGAGACTGCTGCTTTGTTCAAAGCTGCTGGCATCAAACTTTAAAATGAAGGCCATGCAACAAGACATTCTCATCAACTGGTCGCCCCAGGAAACCCGCGTGGCAGTCATTGAGCACGGCGCGTTGCAGGAGTTGCAGGTCGAGCGCTCACTGGAGCGTGGTCTGGTCGGGAATGTCTACCTGGGCAAAGTAGCGCGCGTGCTGCCTGGCATGCAGTCTGCATTCATAGACATTGGCCTGGACAAAGCGGCTTTCTTGCATGTCGCTGATTTGATGAGCAGCATCAACAGCCGCCATGCCGACGCTGACCTGCCTGCAGCCAGCGTCCAGCCGATTGAAAAACAATTGTTTGAGGGCCAGGCCTTGATGGTGCAGGTGCTCAAAGACCCGCTGGGCACCAAGGGTGCGCGGCTGACCGCGCAAATCAGCATTGCAGGACGCTTGCTGGTGTTTTTGCCGCAGGACAACCATGTGGGTGTGTCGCAAAAAATACCGCCCAGGCAGCGCGAAGAGTTGCGCCAGCGCGTCATCAAGCTTGCGGGCGAGGCGGGCGGTGGTTTTATTTTGCGCACCAACGGCGAAGATGCACTGGACGCCGAGCTTGGGGAAGATATCGCTTATCTGCGCAAGACCTGGGCCCGCATCAAGGACGCGTCAACCCGTTTGCCGCCTGCATCGGTCCTGCATCAGGACCTGAACCTGCTGCAGCGCGTGCTGCGTGATGTGGTGGTTGAAGGAACGCAGACGATACGCATTGACTCGCATGAGCAGTTCGACCGCCTGAAGGCTTTTGCGCAAGAGTTCATGCCCGCCACAGCGCAAAAACTCCAGCACTATGTGGGCGAACGGCCTATTTTTGACCTGTTCAATATTGACGAAGACATTGCCAAGGCACTCGGTCGCCGGGTGGACCTTAAATCGGGCGGTTACCTGATCATTGACCAGACAGAAGCGTTGACCACCGTGGATGTCAACACGGGTGGCTTTGTTGGGGCCCGTAATTTTGACGACACCATTTTCAAGACCAACCTGGAAGCGTCCCAGGCGATTGCGCGGCAACTGCGTCTTCGAAATCTGGGCGGTATTGTGATTGTTGACTTTATCGACATGGCGCGTGAAAACCACCGCGATGCGGTGCTGGCCGAGTTCCAAAAACAGCTTTCGCGTGACCGAATCAAAACTGCTGTCAACGGATTTTCATCACTCGGATTGCTGGAGATGACGCGCAAGCGCACCCGCGAATCCCTGTCGCACCAGCTTTGTGAGCCCTGCAGCGCCTGTGGTGGCAAAGGCGTGGTCAAAACGGCCCGCAGCGTGACATACGACATATTGCGTGAAATTCTGCGTGAAGCCAGGCAGTTCAATCCGCGAGAATTTCGCGTAGTGGCCTCTCCCAAGGTCATTGAGCTTTTTTTGGATGAAGAAAGTCAGCACCTGGCCAGTCTGAGTGACTTCATTGGCAAACCCATCTCGTTGCACGCCGAAGCCGCGATGGCGCAAGAGCAATACGATATTGTGTTGATCTGATTTCAACGAATTATTGATATGCCTCAGCAGACCATTCCCATTCTGATGTATCACCAGGTTGACACCGAGCCCCCCAAGGGTTCTCCGATGCGCGGGTTGGTGGTGTCACCCCAAACTTTTTCAAGGCAAATGGCAGCGCTCAGTGCGTGCGGTTACCAGGGCAAGTCCATGGGCGACTTGTTGCCTTACTTGAACGGCGACAAGCGCGGAAAAGTCTTTGGCATCACCTTCGATGATGGCTATCAAAACAATTTGCGCTGCGCCTTGCCGGTGCTAAAGCGCTATGGTTTCACCTCGACGTGCTACATCGTGGCGAATCAGATTGGCAAAACCAATGGATGGGACAAAGAGCGCGGCGTCATCCAGGTGCCGCTGATGAATGCCCAGGAGTTGCAGGCGTGGGTCCACGCCGGCCAGGAGGTGGGTTCGCACACACTGAACCATGCCAACCTGAGCATCTTGAGCCCGGCAGAGCAGGTCATCGAGATCGCGCAGTCCAAAATTCAGCTTGAAGCACTCATCCAGCAAAAAGCGGGTGTGCAGCACTTTTGCTATCCCTACGGTGGTCTGAATAAAACAGCCGTGCAAAGCGTCAAGGCTGCGGGTTATCTGACCGCAACCACGACTGTGCGAGGCAGGGCAGTTGTGGCGCAGCACGATGATTTGTTGCTGCCGCGTGTGCTGGTCAGCCGCACCACGACATGGATGCAGTTGTTGCTCAAGTGTCTGACCCGGTACGAGGACAAGCGTGCCGTCAACCATGGCGCAGATGTGTACGCAGCATGAAAGCAAGACTCGCCCTGGTTACCCGCAACTTTTCAAAAATAGGCGGGGGCGCTGAAAGTCTGGCCGTGTCGATGGCCACATCCATGCTTGATGACTATGACATCACGGTGGTCTCACAGGGTTTTGACCAGTCGACAGAGCTGTTCAGGCACCTGCCCGTCGCTAAATTGCCTATTCGTACCCGATGGCTCAACCAGCTGTGGTTCAGCTGGCAGACGAAGCGACTCACCCGGTCCGGCTTTGACATCGTGCACTCGTACGAAAACATCACCCATGGTGACGTGCACACTGTCAGCGTCAAAACCGTTCATGCCAGCCTGAAAGAGCGAGGCATGAGCGCTTTGCGCATTGGGCTCAGCCCCCGCTTGCTGGCTTATTTGTGGCTGGAGAAAAAGCGTCTATGTACTGCGGGGCACCACAGCGTTTTTGTGTCCCAATTTGTTCACGACGAGACCCTGGCCGTTTTGCCGAAACTGTATTCAGCCAGCGTGGTCACGCCGGGTGTCGATATCCCTTTTCGGCCATTTTCAATGGCAGAAAAAACGGCTGCTCGCGAAAGTCTGGGCTTCAATCCCGCCATCATGACCATCGGATTTGTGGGCCACGACTTTAAAAAGAAAGGTCTGGGAACGCTGCTCAAGGGAGCGGCTTTGCTGCCCTTTGATGTGCAAATCATGGTGATTGGCAATACGGCGCAGGCTGATCGTTACACCGATCTGGTGCAGGCCTTGGGCGCTGGCAAGTCTTGCCGTTTTATGGGTGTCGTCAGCGACATGCCCAACGCCTATGCAGCCATGGACTGCCTGGCGCACCCTACCACGCAAGACGTATTTCCCATGGTGGTGCTGGAGGCGATGGCCAAGCATGTGCCAGTGGTGACGACCGACGCTCCCCACAACAACATGGGCAGCCTGCTGGTCAATCATGCTGACGCCATATTGCTGCCTGACCCGCAAGATATTGACGGTATGGCAAAAGCGCTCAGTCAAATCTGGCTGGACAAAGATTTACGCGACACGCTCGCCAGTAACGGGTTTTTATTTGCCCAAAAATACAGCTGGGATGCGGCTAAAGCCAAGTACTACCAGGTTTATAGACGCGTCATGCGGCGCTAAGCGTGCCGCAAATCAAGACGCAACATAGGCTGCAAATTGCTTGCGCACATAGTCTTCAATTGCAATAAAGTCATCGTGCCAGAACTCGCGCAGGCGGGTTGTATCAGCGCGTGAGTATTCAGCTTCCTGTATCGAGCCGCGTTGAATGACCAATTGTGGAAACTGTTCCCAAACCATGTCGACCAGCGTCGATATTTTTGTTGCTACGCCAGTACCTATGTTCAGGTGTGTGTGCTGAACGCTTGCGCCCAGCAGCTTCATGACAACTGAGGCGACATCCGTCACATGAATAAAGTCCCGCTGCATTCGCCCCTCATTGTTCAGAGTAAAGGACGTACCGTTTTGCAGGGCACGTTTGAGCTTTGAAAAAATGGAGAACCGGTCATCACCGCCGTAGCTGTTGAACACACGCAAAATCTGGAATTCAATCCCATTGGCTGTGCAAAACTCCGCCACCAGTTTTTCGTTCAAATGCTTGGAAATACCATTGATCGTGATGGGGCAGCACAAGCTGTCTTCGCCGGTACGCATGTCTTCGCCATAAACAGCGCAGCTGCTGAGAAATACAAAACGCTTGACCCGCCATTTTTGAGCTGCTTCTAGCAAAGTAGCGGTCGACATCACATTGGAGTCCAGCAATCGCGTGGGTGCCAGGCTGGCCGATGTGCGCAGATCGCTTGCAGCGTGAACGACGACATCGGCTGTTGCCATTTTTTCATCCATTGCCGCCCAGTCCCCGCGACCGACGGGGGTGACGTGCACATCGCTTTTGACACGTGTTTGTCGGCAAAATTCAGTTCCGAAGTTTCCTTGTGCGCCTGTCAGCAAAATATTCATGATTTCAGCCTATGTTTTGTCCGAGCTCAGTCCAAGCCGGTACAGATTGGCATAAGCACCGTTTTGTGCCATTAACTGTGTATGCGTGCCTGTCTCGATCAGTCGACCAGCATTCATCATGATGATGCGGTCGGCATGCTGAATCGTTGACAGCCGGTGCGCGATGATCAGGGATGTTCTGTTTCTTGTCAGCTCTTTAATGGCAACTTGCACGGCCTGTTCTGATTCTGTGTCCAGTGCGGATGTGGCCTCGTCAAGAATCAGAATCGGTGCATCTTTGTACAGGGCTCGCGCGATGGCCAGGCGCTGGCGCTGGCCACCAGACAATTGCATGGCATTGTGTCCAAGCACAGTCTCAATGCCTTGTGGCAGTTCACTCATGAGTTGCCCCAGATTAGCGGCCATCAGGCACTGCATGATCTTGTCTTTGTCGTAGGGCTGCCCAAGCGTCACGTTGAGCGCAATCGAGCTGTTCAGCATGACAACATGTTGGCTGACCACTGCAAACTGAGAGCGCAAAGATGCCAGGTCCCACTGCCTGATTTCCTGTCCGTCAATGGAGATCTCGCCGCACGTCAAGTCGACAAAACGGGGCAACAAATTGGCCAGTGTGGTTTTTCCGGAGCCTGAAGCACCAACAAGCGCAATCGTTTCTCCGGGAGCAATGGACAACGTCAGGCCGTCCAGCGCGGGCGACGCACCTGCCTTGTAAACAACGCCGACGTTTGCAAATTCAATGGCTCCTGCGGCTCTGGCCTTGGTGAAGGTTCCACCAGATTCATCATCCGTCAATTCCATCAAATCCAGACCACGTTCCAATGCGGCCAGCCCGCGCGTGATGGGTGTCGCACCGTCAGACAATCCTTTGATGGGCGCAATCAACAGCAGCATGGCGGTGACAAAGGCAACAAATCCACCCACGGTGGTGGTGTTTTCCGAGCCCTGCAGCAGTGCGATGGAAATGACCGCTGACAGTGCAATTGCAGCCAGCACCTGGTTGATGGCGCTCATGCTTGCGTAAGCCACCGTTGACTTCATCGACAGGCGCCGAAGAGATCTGCTCAATGCGTCAAACCGAGTTGCCTGACTGGCCTGCGCGCCATTGAGCCGAACATCACGATGGGCCAGCACATTTTCTTCAACCACATAGGCGAGGTTGTCGGTGGCCGTCTGACTTTCTTTGGTCAAACGGTAAAGCCTGCGGGTCAGCAACTGAATCACCAGTGCCACAGCAGGAAACAGCAGCGACACCACCAGCATCAGCTTCCAGTTCAGAAAAATCAGGTAAGCAATCAACGCCAGCATCGTCAACACATCACGCGCCAGCTTGATCAGTGCGTTGTTCAAAATGACAGAGCCGTTGTAAACCTCGTACACCACGGTGTTGGATATGGCGCTGGAAGTCTGTTCGGCAAACAGTGACAGTCGCGCGGTGAGCAGCTTGTCAAACATGGCTTTGCGAAGTGCCTGCAGACCATCGTTGGTCACTTCGGTCAACGCATATTGCGCCACAAAACCAGACAAGCCACGGATGGTAAAAAGCAGCATCAGGGCAGCTGGAACCTGCCAGAGGTCAAGTTTGCCATTTTGAAATCCCCTGTCGAGCAGTGGCTTGAGCAGCGCTGGAATGAAAGGTTCGGTGGCCGATGCTGCAATCGTGGCCAGTATGGCCACCGCCCAAGCGCGCCTTGACTTGCTGAAATAAGGCCAGACACGCCAAAAGCGCCTCAGCACGCTTGATTGATGGGCTTGCGACGCCACGCTGGCGGGCCTCATGTCGGGTTTGCCCTTGCCGCCGAGGCGGCTATCTGTGTGTGCATCACAAGAGCCAGCATCAGACCCAGCGCGACGCAGAAAAAATCACCTATCAGAGCATCATAAATCGGCGAATTGAAAAAGCACGTGACGACCAATGCCGCCAATACCGATTGCGCAGCGCGTGTTGAATCAGGATCTGTTCCGACTGTGTCTCTGAACACAGCCGCCAGAAAAGTTAACAAAAGCAGCACGCCAGGTATGCCAAGTTGTACCCCCCACAACAAATATTCCTGGTGTGGATTGCCTCTTTCACCGATCCTGAAGGATGCTGGATTTTGTCGTGTTTCAAGCCTGTTGTATTCGTTGCTCCAGCTTCCTACGCCCGAGCCCAACAAAGGACTCTCAGATATCGACTGGACAGCCCTGTGCCAGAAGTGGAGCCTGATACCGGAAGAGCTTCCCGTCACCACGTTCGCGCTTTGCTTGATCGAGAATTCCTGCACTTCACTTTTGACCAAGTTGAGACGTTTTTGCACCTTGGGTGACATCACCGAAAGTGTGCCAAGCAGAAGTAATGGCATTATCAATACAGTCCAGCGATAGCGCGGCTTGAGCTGCCAGGTCAGTGCCAGGGAGAGCAGCACGATCATCACCAAGTGGCCGGTACGGCCGCTCAAAACAAACAATACGTTGGCGAGACACAGGACGGCAATGCCTATTGCAATTTGGCTGCCGAAGCGACCGGGCGCTGACTTGCGTAGATGCCAGCATACGGCAGCAGTGACCGCACTCATGATGCCTTGGTCCAGATAACTGGAAAAAACTGCGAAATATATGGTCGAGCTTTTGGATATTGCCCACGGTACAGGCAGTCCCGCAAACAGCATCCAGGAACTCAGCACCAAAAAGAACTGCACCAAAACAAACACGATGATGGCGCTGACGACTTCCTGTTTGCTTCTTAGCAACATCGGCAGCAACAAGATGGTGAGTAATTTGCCATATTTTGCGATGGAACCAACCGATTCAGCGGTTCCTGCCGTCGTCCAGAACAGGCTAAGGGTAAAAACAAGGAGCACACCGAGTACTGCACGAGCTGTATTTAACGGCAGCTTCAAACACGTTTCGTTGCTAAGCTTTGAGTTTGTGACATGCGGCCAAATTAAAATCGCCAAACAAAACACGAACAAAGCCAGCTTGGCAACACCGACCAGTGCCACCGACAGTCCTACCGATGCCGCTACTGCGTAGACCAGTAACAGCCTTGAACTCAAATACTTTTTAGTTTCCCAGCTGGTTTCGGTCATGATTTCCCATATTATCGATGATTGTTTTTTGACCGATTGCGTTTCACGGATACGCGTCTTTGGCATCGCACAAAAAGGCAGAGTTTGACCACGCTGGCAGTCATTGTTATCACCAAAAATGAGGCACGCAACATCGAGGCTTGCCTCAAATCGGTGCGCTTTGCTGATCAAATCGTTGTGCTCGATTCAGAAAGCACAGACGGTACGGCCGAGTTGGTTAAAAGCATGGGTGCGGAACTGAGTCAAACTGCGGATTGGCCTGGTTTTGGCATACAAAAAAACCGCGCCCTCGCTTTGGCCGAATGTGACTGGGTTTTGTCGATTGATGCCGACGAAAGAATAACCCCAGAGCTCCAGGCCGAGATCAAGGCGGTACTCGACAAACCGCAGTTCGACGTTTACAGCTTTCCCCGGCTGTCAAGCTACTGTGGACAGTACATGCGCCATTCGGGCTGGTACCCTGACCGGATCACACGTCTTTTCAAGCGCGACAGCGCCAGCTTCTCAAATGATCTGGTGCATGAAAAGCTCATCACCCAACGGGCCGTGGGTCAATTAAAAGCGCATTTGCTGCATCAAAGTTTCAATGATTTTGAGGCTGTGCTTGACAAGGCCAATCGTTATTCGACAGCAGGTGCACAGCATTTGTTCCAGCAGGGTAAAAAGGCATCCATCCGTCAGGCCTTGGGCCACGGCCTGTGGGCATTTGTTCGCACTTATGTGTTGCGACTGGGTTTTCTGGATGGTCGCATGGGCTTGTTGCTGGCAATTTCCAATGCAGAGGGCACGTATTACCGGTACCTGAAAGTCTGGTTGATGTCGCAGCCCACCAGCAAATCCCGATGAACATCAGCTTCATTGTTTTGACCTACAACCGAACCGACGCGCTGCTGGCGGTGCTGCGTTCGCTGGCCAGGCAGTGCGGGACTGATCACGAGGTGCTGGTCGTCGATGACGGTTCCAGCCCTGACCAGGTTGACATGCTTCGCCAACATTGCCCGCCTTTTAACTGCCCCATACGTCACGTCTGGCACCCTGACACAGGCTTTACCGCCGCTAAAGCACGTAACCTTGGCGCCTACCACGCCGTGGGGGAGTATCTGGTTTTTCTTGACGGCGACTGTGTACCCGGCCGGTCATTTGCCAAAGCCCAAACCCGTTTGGCCGAACAAGCGTGCTTTGTCAACGGTAGCAGGGTCTTGCTCAGTGAGCAGTTGACGCGGCGCGTGGTCAACCAGAAGATCGACCTGCTTGACCAGTCTTGGTTCTTTTGGACACTGGCAAGACTCAAAGGTGATAGCAACAAACTGTTGCACATGCTGGGCTGGCCCGTGTCGTGGTTCAGGCTGCAACGGGGCTTCAGGTGGAAGGGCATCCGCAGTTGTAACCTGGCCGTTTGGCGCCAGGACTTCCTGACGGTGAATGGTTTTGACGAGACCTTTGAGGGCTGGGGTCATGAAGATGCGGACCTTGTGCTGCGTCTTAGCAACGCTGGCGTCCAGCGTAAAAACGGGTTTTGGGCGACCGAGGTTTACCACCTGTGGCACCGCGAGCAGCAGCGCCATCAGGAGTCCGTCAACCGGCTAAAAGTGCTTGACCGAATGAAAACTTTTCAGACCAGGGCCGTCAAAGGTTTGTCTGAAATTGAACCTCAGTCGTCAGGTCAGGTCACACGCCTACAGTAAATTTCCCAAAATACATTTAAACTTTTTCTATGGTCACACATTCATTGGTTAACCGACGCAAGTTGGTCGCACTGATCGCCGCCAGCACCCTGCCTTTGTCTTCGGTGGTTTCCGCGCAGTTCAGGGTCGAGGTTTCCGGGGTCGGTTTGACACAACTGCCCATTGCGGTGGCTGCTTTTCGCGGAGAGGAACAAGCACCTCAAAAAATTGGCGCCATTGTCAGGGCTGATCTGGAGCGTAGCGGCGTTTTTCGCCCCGTTGACACCACAGGCGCGGTCATGGACGAGAGCACCCGACCGGACATGACGGTATGGAAGCAAAAGGGTGCTGATTCATTGGTTACGGGCAGCATCATGCCTTTGGCGGATGGCCGTTTTGATGTTCGATTGCGCCTGTGGGATGTTGTACGTGGCCAGGATTTGGGCGGACAGAGCTATGCGGTCACCGCGGCCGACCTGCGCCTTTCAGCGCACCGCATCTCGGACTTTGTTTATGAAAAACTGACGGGCGAAAAAGGCATTTTTTCAACCCGTATTGCTTATGTGACCAAGAGCGCGCAGCGGTTTACGCTGTGGGTGGCAGATGCCGATGGTGAAAATGCACAATCGGCGCTTGCCAGTCCTGAACCCATCATTTCCCCAGCATGGTCGCCCAATGGTTCGCAGCTGGCCTATGTGTCTTTTGAGTCTCGCAAGCCCGTGATTTATGCGCATGATGTGGCAAGCGGCAAGCGACGATTGTTGGCGAACTTCCGAGGCTCCAACAGTGCTCCGGCCTGGTCACCCGATGGCCGGCAAATTGTGGCTACCTTGAGCCGCGATGGCGGATCCCAGCTTTACGTCATGGACGCCAACGGTGGAGAACCCAAGCGCTTGACCCAATCGCCAAGCATTGACACCGAGCCCGTCTATGCGCCGGACGGCAGAAGTATTTACTTTGTCAGCGACAGGGGCGGTGCGCCGCAAATTTACCGCATGCCTGCGTCCGGCGGCAATGCCGAAAGGGTCACTTTCAGTGGTAACTACAACATCTCGCCAGCGATCAGTCCTGACGGCAAGTACTTGGCGTATGTGTCGCGTATCAGCGGTGCTTTCAAGCTACAGGTCATGGATCTTGCCACCAACGCCGTGACGCAACTGACCGACACAAGTGCCGACGAGAGTCCCAGTTTCGCGCCCAACAGCCGCCTGATTGTGTATGCCACACTGCAACAGGGACGTGAAGCGTTGATGACCAGTACGGTCGATGGAAAAATCAAAGCCAGATTGGCCGGTGCCAGTGGCGACATTCGAGAGCCTGACTGGGGGCCTTACTCCCGTTAGTCGCTTGCACCATATGATTGAAATCAACTGTTTTACAAGGGGAACTCATGAAACACATCATCTCTTCAAGCTTCGCAACTCTCGCCATGGTGGCTTTGCTCACGGCTTGCGGCTCCAGCGTCAAACTCGACGAAGTGCCGGTAGAAAACCGCACCGGTGCAGTTGTTACACCGCAGCCAATGCCAATGCCAGCGCCCAGCGATGTTTTAAGCAAGGCTGTCGCACCCGCTGAAATTGCAGCCACCAGCGTCAGCGCTGCTGGCCCGATGGGTGTGACAAAAGTCATTTACTTTGACTACGACAGCTTCACCATCAAGCCAGAATTTCAAGGCGCGGTAGAAGCGCATGCAAAATACATGGCGGTCAACAAGACCCGCAAGCTGGCTATCGAAGGCCACACAGACGAGCGCGGTGGCCGGGAATACAACCTGGCCTTGGGCCAAAAACGTGCTGAGGCTGTTCGCCGCGCCCTGAGCCTGTTGGGCGTGACGGATGCGCAAGTCGAAGCGGTGAGTTTTGGCAAAGAAAAGCCGGTCAACAGTGGCGCGGACGAGGCCGCTTTGGCTAAAAACCGCCGCGCAGAACTCAGCTACCGATAAAAGATTGAACGACTCATGAACGCAGCAAGGATTTTTCGCAATTTTCTGCCTATCGGTGCATTGAGCCTGCTGGCTTTGACCGCGCACGCCGCCTTGTTTGACGACGACGAGGCGCGCAAGGCGATTCTTGATTTGAGGCAAAAGGTGGATGCGCAACAACAGCGCAATATCGAAGAGTTGAAGAAGTCCAGCGATGAGTTCAAGAAGGTCGGCGACGAGAACGCCCAATTGCGCCGCAGCGTTCTGGATCTGTCCAACCAAATCGAAGTTTTGCGCGCTGACATTGCCAAACTGCGTGGCCAGAACGAGCAGCTGGCGCGCGAGGTGGCCGACATTCAGCGCAAACAAAAGGACATCAGCCAAGGTTTGGATGAGCGGCTGCGCAAGTTTGAACCATCCAAAATAAGCGTTGACGGTCAGGAGTTTGTGGCAACTCCTGACGAGGTTCGAGGTTATGGTGTGGCTTTGGCAATACTGCGAAAAGGCGATTTCGCAACAGCGCAAACCTCTTTCATTGACTTTATCAACCGCTACCCGTCCAGTGGCTACAGTACGTCCGCGCTGTTCTGGCTGGGCAATGCGCAGTACGCGCTACGCGCTTACCGCGAGGCGATTGTCAACTTCAAATCAGTGGTTGCGCTGTCGCCTGAGCACGTGCGCGCACCAGAAGCGGCTTTGTCAATTGCCAATTGCCAGATTGAACTCAAAGACAAAGTTGCCGCCCGCAAAACATTGACCGACCTGATCAATGTGTATCCCCAATCTGAAGCCGCTTCAGTTGCCAAAGAGCGTTTGACCAAGCTCAAGTAGGCGCCCGCCGTGCCTTTAAAATCAAGGTATGGACATCTCACTACTCAAGACGCTGACAACACAGGTTCTGTGGGCCGCGTTCATTCTTTCTGTGTTGTTCGGCGCGGTTGCCCAGCGCACCCACTTTTGCACCATGGGTGCCGTCAGCGACATTGTCAACATGAGCGACTGGACGCGCATGCGCCAGTGGGGCATGGCGGTTGGCGTGGCCATGATTGGCTTTTACACCTTGGCAGCGTTAGGGCTGATTGACCCGTCGAAAACGCTTTATGCCTCCAACCGCTTGATCTGGTTGTCGGCTCTGGTTGGCGGCTTGATGTTTGGGTTTGGCATGGTATTGGCGTCAGGTTGCGGGAGCAAGACGCTGGTGCGCATCGGCGGCGGCAACCTCAAATCTGTGGTGGTGTTCGTGGTCATGGCTGTGGCCGCATTTGCCACGCTCAAAGGCGTCACGGCCGTGTTGCGTGTCGCGACGGTTGACCGGGTTTCGGTCGAGTTTGCGAGCAATGCAGCCCTGCCCAACTGGCTGGGCAGCGCCATGAGCCTTGGCGTGACGGGTGCCGGGCTGATTGTGGCGCTTGTGTTGGGCTTGAGCCTGATTGTCTGGGCCATGCTGGGCCGCGATTTTGTGCGATTTGACAACCTGCTCGCTGGCTTGGGCTTGGGCCTGATTGTTGCCGCCATGTGGTGGGTCAGCGGCCGCTTGGGCTATGTCGCTGAACACCCTGAAACCCTGCAAGAGGCGTTTTTGGCCACCAACTCTGGCCGTATGGAAGCCCTGAGCTTTGTGTCCCCGGTCGCCTACACCATCGACTGGCTGATGTTCTTCAGCGACAAGTCCAAGGTACTCACGATCGGTATCGTGTCGGTGTTTGGCGTGGTGCTGGGGTCTGCCGCCTACGCGGTGGCTACCCAAACGTTTCGCTGGGAAGGTTTTCGTGATGTTGAAGACACCGCCAACCACTTGGTGGGCGCTGTTCTCATGGGCGTGGGCGGCGTGGCCGCGATGGGCTGCACCGTAGGGCAGGGCCTGTCCGGTTTGTCGACCTTGAGTGCTACCAGTTTTGTAGCTGTTGCGGCAATTGTTGCGGGTGCGGTGGTTGCCCTCAAATACCAGTTGTGGCGCTTGGAGCGCAGCATCTAGTGTTAGACACTGCTGATCTGGAGCGTCGCTTCGGGGGGCTGGCAAGGCTTTATGGGACTGAAGGTGCCAGACGGATTCGAGCCGCTCATGTGGTGGTGGTCGGCATTGGCGGCGTGGGGTCTTGGGCCGCAGAAGCTTTGGCGCGCAGCGGTGTCGCGCGTTTGACGCTGATTGACCTGGACCATATTTCCGAGTCCAATGTCAACCGCCAGATTCATGCTCTGAGTAGCACGCTGGGACAGTCCAAAGTGCAGGCCATGCGCGAACGCATCGCCCAGATCAACCCCGAATGCGACGTGCGCTGTGTTGAAGAGTTTGTCGATGCTGCCAACTGGCCCGCCATTGCTCAGATCGACACCACAGCACCATCACTTTCAATTTTGGATGCCTGCGATCAGGTCAAAGCTAAAACCGCCATGGCTGCCTGGGCCATGAACAAGGGCGTCAACTTCATCACAGTAGGCGCAGCTGGCGGCAAACGCCTTGCATACAAGGTTGAAATTGACGACCTGTCGCTCACCACACATGACCCTTTGCTGGCCCAGCTGCGATATCGCCTGCGAAAAGAACACAGCGGCGCACGCCAAGGAAAAATGAAGGTGAGCTGCGTCTTCAGCCGCGAATCATTGATGCAGCCCAAGTCTGACGCGCAAACCAGCGGCACCGATGCACCTCAAGCCGACAACACCCTGAACTGCCACGGGTATGGGTCGGTCGTTAGCGTGACGGCAACATTCGGTATTTGCGCGGCAGGCTGGTTGCTGGACGAAATTGCCAGTCACGACTTTGCAAAGAGGGCAAAAATAACGCTATAATCTTTGGCTTGGCTACCTACAAGGTAGTCAAAAACGGGACCTTAGCTCAGTTGGTAGAGCAGCGGACTTTTAATCCGTTTGTCGTGGGTTCGACCCCCGCAGGTCCCACCAAATACAAGCCTCGTAGCCGCACTGGTTACGGGGCTTTTTTGCTATACAAGCTGTAGTAAATGCCGTTTTGCGTGGCCTTGGATAGGGGCTCAGGTCGGGCTTTTGGGCAGTTTTCCTGCCAACCATGATCAAAAGGGGTCTGACCCCAATTCCTCACAATCGTCACAGAGTTCGTTGACACTCGAATCTCTGGAGCAAAAGGTCGTTCGGAGAGACCAGCACTCAACAAAATGATGAAAGCAGCAACTCAAGGACGATTTGACATAGTTCTGGTTTGGTCTATTGACCGGTTGGGCAGAAGTCTCCAGAATCTTATAGAACTGCTAAATGAACTGCAATCAATGCGAATGACTTGATGTTTCTTCACCAGCGTATGGACACGAGCAGTTCAAGTGGTCGCATGATGTTCAGCATCTTCGGTGCATTGGCAGAGTTTGAGCGCAATCTGATTCGTGAACGGGTGGTTGCGGGACAGAATCGTGCACAGGCAAAGGGTATCAAGATGGGCAGACCGAGCAAGATGAATGATGCTCTTCCGTCAGCAATTCAACTTCTGCGTTCTAAGGTAATGGGTATCAAACAGATTGCTCTGGAAGTTGGGGTTGGAGTTGGAGCTATTTATTCGGTAATTTAAAGTAAGGTAATCATGCGTTCATTATTAATATTTTTATTTATTACATTTTCTTCACTTAATGCAAATGCACAATTAGGTGACTTATTTAAAAAAATTGGCGACGCGGTCGATTCAATTACTAAGAAAAATAAAGATGATTCAACTGTTTCAAATCAGGTGAAAAATAAAAATCTTGATAGCGAAAATGAAAATCCAAATAGCAATAATGAATCAAACGAGATTTCTCAAGCTGTAAAGTCCAATTCAGAAACCAACTCTACTAATCAGTTGAATAAGAATTCCTCAATAACACCTCAAGAAATAGATATTCGTGGTTTTAGAATTGGAATGTCTATTAAAGAAGCACTTGATAACATTAAAAAAACAGTACCTAAAACCGAAGGTCTTGATAATTGCAGAATATTAAGTCTAGGTGCGATAGATTTCCCTCAACTTTTTCTAAATGGGGATCAGTATATATTTTGTAATCAGTTTAAATTTTTTAATAAGTCCAGTGATAAATTTGAACTTTATTTTATTAACTCTGCATTAGTTTTATTAAACATTAATATTACCAATCCCTTTGATATTGAAGGCGACTATACAAAAATTTTAATGATTCCTGACTACTATATTGCTTTGACTGAGAAATTTTCTGTCTCCCCAAATTTTTTGCAGAGTGGAGGTGAAAAAGATAGATTTAACAATAATTGGGAATATAATTCAAAATTTAGCGACAAAAATGGAAGCACTGTTCGTGTTGACGGATCTTGTCGTGGTACTAACTATGGCGCTCAATGCCGAGGTAGTGTCATACGATTATTTGTAAAAGATTACCCCAATATTTTGGAATCAAGAAAAGTCAAAACCAAAGAATTAACCAATTTATACAACGAAAAAATAAAAGAAAATAACAAATCTAAACTTTAATAGGATTAAGAAATGAAAAACATTACTATATTTATATTTTTTGCGTTATCATTATTTAATAATGTATTTTCTCAGCAATTCTTTACGACTGGTAAAATGTTACTAGAACTTGAAGAATTTAAAGAATTTACATCCAAGGCGGAATGGGATAAGCAATATTCTAATAAAAGTGAAAATATTCCTTCAAACATTCAAAATTTAAAGAATCAAGATAAAGCAACATCAAAAATACCAAAGCCCAACATCGCTACAAAAGAGGATGAAGAAAAAGTGTATAGGAGTTCAAATTTTGGTGGCGTTGGAATGCCCACCACTTCATTAAATGCGATGGGAATTATTAAAGGGACCGATATTGATAAAACCAACAATAATCGAGTATCAGCAGATGGTAGTTGGATAGAAAAAAATAAGAGAATAGCTCTTGAAAATGAACAGCAAAGAAAAGAAAGAGATATTAAAGAGCAAGAAATTAAGGAACGCAGGAATAAATTAAAGAATTCCATGCCGCAGTAAGAATTTAATCAATAACCATCTGCTTTCTGAACCAGCAGAATCCAGTGATGTCTCCACTCGACGACATGACCACAGTCGAATTTTCACGCGCACTAGTTGTATAGATTCGCTGCTGCTACGCAGGAACATCACCACCTGCCCCGAGTGCGCGATACACAGACGCTTTCGATAGACCATAGTGCTTCATCAAGTCTTTAATCAGTAGACCATCAGTGCGTTTCTGACGCATCTCAACGACCTGTGTATCTGTCAGTGACTTCTTTCGACCGAATTTCACACCAGACTTTCGTGCGTGTGAAATACCGTCCATGATGGCTATCAGCTTCTTTATGTGCTGGCGCTGGCGCGCCGAGAGGGCGCCCTAGTCATGTTACATGCCGAAAACCACGACATGATCCGCTGGATCACCCGGCGCCTGCTGGAGCGCGGGCAGAGTGCGCCTGCTTTACACGCCGTGGCACATAACCCGCTCGCCGAGAGCGAAGCCGCCCACGCCGCTTCTATTTTCCGAAGGGGTCGGACAAGCAAGAATCAGCATCAATGAATTCGTGGCGCTCACGTCCACCAATCATGCGCGCACTAACGTTTGATTAACCACAAATGTGTCTGCGGAGCACTGGGCCGCTACTTTTGCCAAGACCGCGTTATGAGATGGTTACAGTAGTAATAAGAAACCGGCAGCTGCCGCACTTGCTCCGCCCCCTTCATAATATCCAACAACATCTTTTTTGCCATAATAATTACCGTTGTAAATCTTCCCTTCCTCATAATAACCAATAACGTCTTTCTTGCCGTAATAATTGCCGTTGTAAATCTTCCCTGCCTCATAATATCCAACAACATCCTTTTTACCGTAGTAATTGCCATTATAGATTAAACCATTTTCAATGTAACCTATCACAACTTTTTTGCCGTAATAGTTGCCGCTGTAAATCTTTCCTGCTTCAAAATATCCAATGATCTCTTTTTTGCCGTAATAATTGCCATCGTAAATTTTTGTTTGCGCATTTGCAGAGCTAAATGCGAGAAAGAAAGTTAAAAATATCAATAAGTTTTTCATTTTTTAGTTGGAATATATATTAAAAATTAATTGCTTGATGATTTTATTATTTGAATTGTAATCACGAATAATTTAATAATTTAAAAATAATTTATAATTTTATTTTCGTGATTGTTATGACGTTAACAATATTGCTATTCATGGACGCATGATTTAATGTTAAATAAATTAAATTTATATATGTAATAAATAATTATTTATAAGCATGGGATTCACCCTTGAGTGATTGCCACATAACCGACTTTATTCTATAAAAAATCGCCTGCGACATCAGGGGCACCGCCGACTTGGCAGGATGAAGAGAAACTTGATGCCCAATCAACTGTCAGACCAGATAAAGGAGCGACAAAGACGCGCCTTGCGACTTGCAAAAAACACTGCCTTTTTATTGCAGCATGGCCAGGCAAACTGGCTGCTGGTGGCATCAGGCCGGCGGCTCAGACGATAGCTGAGACCGCTTGCATTTGATTTTTAACACGGGGTGGGGTTAGCCCCATAATTTGCCGCGCCTCCGCGGGCGTTGCGAGTTCGCGTCCAAGTTCGTTCGCGATGTTAGCGACCTTGCGCACAACGTCTGCTGAAGATTTGATCTTCTCATCACGGTGGGGGTAAAGAAAGACGGAATCTTCCATGCCAACACGGACCATATCAAAGCCGAGCATGATTGCAAGATTCGTAAATGGCAGCCAGTTGCGACCGCCGGCGCAGACTCCGCGTACCGCGCCAGGCCACATGGACTGCTGCATGGTCATCAAGTAGATGTAGTTCCACGGATCCGGGCCAACTGGCGATGCATGGGAAAAGCCATGAAAGCCCATCATGATGTTCATGAGCGCGGGCTCCTTCCCCACGCCGGTCGTTAGCAGCCAGTCGACAACGTCCTTCAGCCCCGAATAGCTATGCACCTGGTACTCAGGGCGTACACCGTGGTCTTCAAGATATTGAATCTGCTCCGTCAATATCTTTCGCGTGACCACGTAGGTAAACTTTTCCGAGAAAGACATCGACTGCAAGAGCATGACGGCGCTCTGCATATATTCCGGACCGGCGTCTGTCAGCACGTCCACGCAGCGCTTGATGGTGTCCAGGCCGGAGGGAACGTCGTAATCCATGTATGGAATGACCGAGGTAATGATGTCGGGGCATTGGTCAAAGACCCTGTCTATGGTTTCCTTCATGACGTGCGGGTCCTTGCTGGGTAGCCCATTCTTCTCGCGCGCATGCACATGCCAGACCGCTGCGCCGGCCTTATAAGCATCGACCGCAGCCTTGACGTTTTCCTCCATCGTGAATGGCTGCATTGGGTTTTGCTCACGGTTCGTGAACGAGCCGGTAGGGGCCACGTTGATGATGAGCTTCTTGCTCAGTGTCGTGTGTGGCGGCTCAAGATGCAGACCGGTGAGTAGTCCGGAATAAAGTTCGTTGACGGCAACCATAAGGCTCCTTGTATGTGACTAGGACGGTGTGTTTGCGGGCTTGAAGCCCCATTGTTTGAAGATGCGGTAGGCATTTGCCTGATCGGCCTTCAAGAACTCGCCAAATTTTGCTGGTGTGTCTCCAACGAATGTGAGGGTGTAGCTCTTGTAGAACTGCTGGGCGGCAGGCGTTTGGGCGGACTTGACAATGGCTGAGTGAAGGCGATCAAGAATGGGAGCTGGAATTTTTGCAGGCCCAAACGCCGCAAAATAGGCAGCCAAGCCGGTATCAGCGCCTAATTCCGCAAGCGTGGGCAAGCCGGGAAGAGATGCCGCGCGTTGGCGGCCCGTCAACGCCAGTGGTTTCAGCCGCCCTGATTCGATATGCTGCATGGCATTGCCTATGCCCATGTATGTCAAATCGACCTCTCCAGCGAGTATCGCCGGGTTGGCCTGGCCTGCACCCTTATACGGAATCGGTGTGATATTGACATCCTCGTGGCTTGTAATGGCCTTCAGCAAAATGTCGGGCTGGCTTGCCTCTCCCCATGTTCCCCAGTTCAGTTTGCCCGGAGACGCTTTGGCCGCGGCTATCAGTTCCCTGTAGGAGTTGATACCGGACTTTGCGTTGACCACGATCAAGCCGTTGGTCCACCCCAGGTTTGTAATGGGTGTGAAACCGTCTTTGGCATCGTATGGCAACGACGAAAATAAAATTGGATTAAAAGACAAACTGTCCTGCACCGTCATGCAAATGGTGTAGCCATCGGGCGGCGCACTCGCGCAAGCCTGCATACCAGGGATGCCCGCTGCTCCTGCACGATTCTCGACGAGCACAGCCTGACCCAGTTCATCTTTCATGCCCGCAGCTAGCGTTCTGGCCAGCGCATCATTGATACCCCCTGCGGGATAGGGAACAATAATTTTGATGGGCTTGGCTGGATAAGATTGCCCGATGGCGCCGCCACCCGCCATCAAGCCCAGCAGCACGACAGTACACAGTTTGGAATAACAAGAGATTTGCATGTGACGAAGTGGAAATTTGAGCCGCCCACAAGGCGACTGATTTGAATCCACTCTCAGTGTACTTATTGGCCACGCTAATTGGCTAGCGATAACCCTTAGATGAATCGACTGCAACGAACCCCGGGCGATTCAGGCCCGATTCCATGGGGGCCTGCGCTAATTTATTCCTAAATGAATTGTCTGTATTCATTTTAAGTTTTTAACAATAAATTCCTTAACAACAGCTGCTGCTTTATCCAAGATCCCTGCATACATGTGGCGGCCGCTCGTATGTACATCTCCATCATCAAAGCCACCTTCCATCCATACTTGATCGGTTGATAAGGTATTTTTATCCTTGATTTCTTGAAATAACTTTTCAGCATTTTTAGGGTTAGTCCACCCATTGGGATCATCTTTATGGTGAATTACCAACAAAGGAAGATTTAAATTGGTATTTAATTTGGTTTCATTTCGGCTTCCACTAAAAATCACGCCATCAATTAGTTTTTGATTTTCAGAAGATTTGTTAAGAAAAGAAGCAAGGCTGACTGCTCCGTTGCTATGGCCAATTAAAAATACAGGCAATTTTGTTTTTTGCCTGTAGTATTCAATCACGGTTTTAATTCGCTCGACGTGCTGACTTGTGGTTCGTGGTGTTAAATCACTTCTGTATCCAAGTGATGTTCTACTGTCCATGATCACCAAATCAAGGGGCTTTTTGTCTTCGGTCTTGTTGATGAACCCCAATATCCAACTAGGTTGAGCATTTGGCTTATTTGCCAGACCAAAACTACCATCACCACCCGGAAGAAATATCAGTGTGGCCTTCGCTTCAGCACTTGCCCAATACGCAGTTGGAACATCATTTTTTTCGAATGGGATTAATAAAATTTCTGCTTTGCTCAGATTGCACGCAAGTGAAATTAAGAGGATTGAAAAAAGACGATTTGGCTTCATGATTACTCCTCATGAAAAGTAAGTTGAGACGCTGATTATTTCTCAAAACTTGACTGACGGAACAAACAAATCTCTGACCGTCCAGTCCAGCCCGGGCTCCGGTACCGCGCTGACTGCGCCAGCCAGCAGCGCCCCTTTGTGAAGCAGCTTGCGTCTGCGTTTGACGGCCTACGGCAGGGCCGTGTCATCTAGAACCGCCTTAGGGCTGTGGGCACGAGATGAACCGCCAGATCTTCAGCGCTACACCGCCGCGGTTTCAATCTGCTCGGTCAGCTCCAGCCAGCGCTCTTCCAGCTGGCCAATTTCTAGGTCGATGGCTTTGACGCGCTTGCCGGTTTGCGCCAGCTCTGCGGGCGCTTTGATGGTGGCCAGCTGGGTTTGCAGGGTGTCTTTTTCCAGGTTCAGGGCCTGCATTTGGGCGTCAATCTTGTCGAGTTCTTTGCGCAGTGGTTTGAAAGCCGCGTTTTTACCTGTTTTTTGGTCTTTTTGGCCTTTTTGGGTGTCAAAAGTGCTTTTACCCCTCGCCTTGTCTACGTTGTTTGCTTCTGTTTCAATAGCGGCTTTGGGGCTTGGCGCGGCACTGGCCTTTTTGGCCTCCTCGCGCATTTTCTTGGCGTGGTCGAGCAAATACTTCTGGTAGTCGTCCAGGTCGCCGTCAAACGGGGCCACACCGCCCTGGCTGACCATCCAGAACTCGTCGCACACAGCGCGCAAAAGCGCACGGTCATGGCTGACCAGCATCACCGTGCCTTCAAACTCATTGAGCGCCATGCTCAGGGCTTCGCGGGTGGCCAGGTCCAGGTGGTTGGTGGGCTCGTCCAGCAGCAGCAGGTTGGGGCGCTGCCAAACAATCATGCACAGCACCAGTCGCGCTTTTTCGCCACCGCTCATGCTGCCGACGGCCTGCTTGACCATGTCGCCGCCAAAATTGAAGTTGCCCAAAAAGCTGCGCAGGTCTTGCTCGCGCGTCGGCTGGTTGCCCATCTTGCCGGCGGCCGTGACTTCTTTGACCAGGCGGATCATGTGCTCCAGCGGGTTGTCTGCGGGGCGCAGCACGTCAAGTTCTTGCTGGGCAAAGTAGCCAATGTTCAGGCCTTTTCCTTCGGTCATGTCGCCACTGATGGGTGCCAGCGCGCGTGCGACGGTTTTCACCAGCGTTGATTTGCCTTGGCCGTTAGCGCCTAGGATGCCGATGCGCTGACCTGCCAGCACCGACTTGCTGACGTTTTGCACAATCACGGTCGGTGGTGTGCCCTCCGGTGCGTCCTCGGGTGCCGGGTAGCCAAAAAACGCGTTTTGCATGGCCAGCATCGGGTTGGGCAGGTTGGCGGGCTCTTTGAACTCAAACGTAAAGTCAGCCTCGGCCAGCAGCGGCGCAATTTTCTCCATCCGGTCGAGCGCCTTGACCCGGCTCTGCGCCTGTTTTGCCTTGCTGGCCTTGGCCTTGAAGCGGGCAATGAACTTTTGCAGGTGCGCAATTTTGTCCTGCTGCTTGCTGAACGCGGTTTGCTGCAGCGCCATCTGCTCACTGCGCAGGTCTTCAAACTTGCTGTAGTTGCCGCCGTAGCGGGTCAGTTTGGCGCTTTCAATGTGGACCGTCACGTCGGTCACGGCATCTAAAAACTCGCGGTCATGACTGATGACCAGCATGGTGCCCTGGTAGCGTTTGAGCCAGGCTTCCAGCCAGACCAGCGCGTCCAGGTCCAGGTGGTTGGTGGGCTCGTCCAGCAGCAGCAGGTCAGACGGGCACATCAGCGCCCGCGCCAGTTGCAGGCGCATGCGCCAGCCACCAGAAAAGCTGTTGACCGGGTTGTCAAGCTCCGACACCTTGAAGCCCAGGCCCAAGATGAGTGCCTGCGCCCGCGCTTTGGCGTCGTGCTCGCCAGCGTCATACAGCTCCATGTAGGCGTGCGCCATGCGGTCGCCGTCGCCGCTTTCTTCGCTGGCCGCGACTTCGGCCTGCGCAGCCAGCAGCACAATGTCGCCTTCAATCACGTAGTCGGTGGCGCTTTGCTCGGTTTCGGGCATGTCCTGCGCCACCTGCGCCATGCGCCACTGGGTGGGGATGAAAAATTCGCCGCCGTCTTCATGCAAGGAGCCGTTCAGCATCGCAAACAGCGACGACTTGCCCGCGCCATTGCGCCCCACCAGACCAATGTTTTCACCGGGGTTCAGGCTGACAGAGGCGCTGTCAAGAATCACTTTGGAGCCGCGACGCAGCACCACGTTTTTAAGGGTAATCATGTCTCAAACAGTCTAGAAAAGGGACGCAAGCGGGGACGCGAGCCTGCGTCCAGAAAACGCGAATCAGAATTTATTGCAGCTGCTGCCGCGTCAGCAGCAACACCTGGTCTGGGCCAGCGCTTGTCTCGAACCACAGAGGTTCCAGCCCAGGCACACGATGCATGAAGGCGCGCTCAAAGTTTTCGCGCTCGTTGCCTATTTCCAGCACCAACACCGCATTTTCGCTCATATGCTGCGCCACGGTTAGAAAAAGGCTTCGAATAAAGTCCATGCCGTCAGTGCCGCTGGCCAGCGCCAGTGCTGGCTCAGCCTTGAATTCCGCCGGCAATCCGGCCATGGTGGCGGCGTTAACGTAGGGCGGGTTGCACAAAATCAGGTCGTACGGCCCGCAGCAAGCCGCCAAACCGTCTGACGCCACCAACGTGATGCGTTTGTTCAGGTTGTGTTTGTCGACGTTGATGCGGGCCACAGCCAGCGCGTCGGCACTGATGTCCGCCGCATCAATCACCACGTCTGGGTAAGCCATGGCCGCCAGCACGGCCAGGCTGCCGTTGCCGGTGCACAGATCAAGCACGCGGTGGGTGCTCTGGCTCAACCACGGGTCCATGCTTTCATCCACAATCAGTTCGGCAATGAACGAACGCGGAATGATGACCCGTTCATCCACATAAAACGGCACGCCCTGCAGCCAGGCCTCATTGGTCAGGTAGGCCAGCGGCTTTCGGCTGCTGATACGCGCTCCTAAAAGCGTAGCTACCAGTGCAAGATTTTGTTGGTCTACAGGCTGATTCGCTACGCCATCAAGGTCATCCAGCGGCAACTTGAGCTGCCACAGCACCAGCCAAGCGGCCTCGTCAAAGGCATTGAGCGTACCTTGGCCAAAACCATTGGCCAGGCTCAGACCCGCGGCTTCAAGCTGCGCGGCGGTATGTCTGACCAGTTCAATGACAGTCAATGCTTGACGTCCAGCGTGATTTCCGTGAACGATGGTTCGTCGTCCGGGTCTTCCTGCGGCTCGGCGGCAGCTTTGGCCGCGACGTGAAAGTCGTTATCCAGCCGCCACATCAAGTTGGTGGGCGAGTCAGCGTGCACGAGACCTTCCTTGCGCGTCACCACACCGTTGGCGATCATTTTGGCGATGTCCATCTCGAAGGTCTGTGAGCCCTCGGCCATGGACTTTTCCATGGCTTCTTTCAAGTCCGAAAAATCGCCTTTTTCAATCAGGTCGGCGATCAGCTTGGTGTTCAGCATCACCTCGACGGCGGGTGCGCGGCCGCCTTCTATGGTCAGCAGCAGTCGCTGCGACACGATGGCTTTGAGCGCTGCGGCCAGGTCACCCAACAGGGTGGCGCGCACTTCAACCGGGTAAAAGCTCAAAATCCGGTTCAGTGCCTGGTAACTGTTGCTGGCGTGCAGGGTGGCCAGGCACAGGTGGCCTGACTGGGCGTAGGCAAGGGCCGCCGACATGGTTTCGCGGTCACGGATTTCACCAATCAAAATCACGTCTGGCGCCTGACGCAAAGCGTTTTTCAGGGCGATTTGAAATGACTGGGTATCGGTGCCGATCTCGCGCTGGTTCACCACCGATTTTTTGTTGGTGAAGATAAATTCCACCGGGTCTTCAATCGTCAACATATGGCCCGGCATGATGGCGTTGCGATGGTCCATCATCGCCGCCAGCGTGGTGCTTTTGCCTGCACCTGTTGCACCCACCATCAGCATCAGACCGCGCTTTGCCATGATCAGGTCGGCCAGGATGGGCGGAACTCTCAGGCTTTCAAGCGGTGGAATTTCTGCCGGAACATGGCGGATCACAGCCGCGTAACTGCCGCGCTGGCGAAAGCCGCTGATCCGGAAATTGCCCGCGCCCGCCATGGTCAGCGCCATGTTCAGCTCGCCGAGTTGCTTCAGCTCGTCAATACGCTCGGGCGGCAACACCTCTGCCAGCAAGTTAAGTGGTGCATCGGACGGCAACACCTGGCTGTTGATGGGCAAAGTCTGACCATTGATTTTGATCAGCGCAGGGGCGTGCGCCGACAGGTACACGTCAGACGCTTTTTTGTCTGCCATGAGCCGCAAAATCCTGTCCATCGTGCTCATCGCTTCGCTCCTATTGTTAGCCCCCACGGTCGCTCGCTACGCGTAGCTTCCTGCCCCCCGAGGGGGCCGCTGCGCCTGCAGCCCGGCAAAGCCGGTTCTGCGGCCCCTGCTTGAAAATTCAAATAAAGTCAGTCTCGCAAGAGATCGTTCAGGCTGGTGGTGGCCCGGGTTTTGGCGTCGACCTTTTTGACAATCACGGCGCAGTACAGCGAATATTTGCCGCCCGCTTTGGGCAGGTTGCCCGATACCACCACGGAGCCCGCAGGAATGCGGCCATAGCTCACGGTGTCTGTTTCGCGGTCATAAATCGGGGTGCTCTGGCCGATGTACACGCCCATCGAGATGACCGAGTTTTCTTCGACAATCACGCCTTCGACGACTTCAGAGCGCGCGCCGATGAAGCAGTTGTCTTCAATGATGGTTGGGTTGGCCTGCATTGGCTCGAGCACACCGCCCAGGCCGACGCCGCCAGACAAATGCACGTTTTTGCCGACTTGCGCACAAGAACCCACAGCCGCCCAGGTGTCCACCATCGTGCCTTCATCGACATAGGCGCCAATGTTCACGTAGCTGGGCATCAAAATCGCACCTTTGGCGATGTAGCTGCCGCGCCGTGCCACAGCAGGCGGTACCACGCGAATACCGGTTTCGCGCATTTCGGCCTCGCTCAGGTGGCTGAACTTGGTTTTGACCTTGTCAAAAAAGCCCAACTCGCCCGCGCGCATGAGTTCGTTGTCATTGAGTTTGAAGCTCAGCAGCACGGCCTTTTTGATCCACTGGTGCACCGTCCACTGGCCAACGGCCTGGCGGGTGGCTACCCGAATGCTGCCGTTGTTCAGCTGGGTGATGGTGCTGTCCACCGCATCGCGAATATCTTGCGGTGCGCTTTTGACAGAAAGGCTGGCTCTGTCGTCCCAAGCGGCATTGATCAGGGCTTCGAGTTGGGTGTTGTCTGTGGTCATGAGTTTGAAGTTTGGTGAGTTTGGATAAATTGAACAATTCTTTGTGCAGCTTCCACGCATTCGGCGGTGTCAGCCACCAGCGCCATGCGGATCCGGCCTGCGCCCGGGTTACTCCCGTGAAAGTCGCGCGCCAGGTAACTGCCCGGCAAAACCACCACATTGTAGGCAGCCAGCAAGTCGCGTGAAAACGCGGCGTCGTCGCCGTTAAAAGCCTCGGGCACGCGAGCCCAGAGGTAAAACCCGGCATCGGGCAGGGCAACATCCATCACCGCCGACAAAATCGGCGTGACCTGGGCAAATTTGGCGCGGTATTGGGCGCGGTTGTCCACCACGTGTGCCTCGTCTGCCCAGGCGGCCACGCTGGCCGCCTGAACGATGGGGCTCATGGCGCTGCCGTGGTAGGTGCGGTACAGCAAAAACGGTTTGATGAGCGCTGCATCACCGGCCACAAAGCCACTGCGCAGACCCGGCACATTGCTGCGCTTGGACAGGCTGGTCAGAGCGATCAGGTTTTTAAAGTCATGCCTCTTCAAAAGGGCTGCGGCCTCAAGCCCGCCCAGAGGCGGCTCGTCCCTGAAATAAATCTCGCTGTAGCACTCGTCCGACGCGATCACAAAGCCGTAACGGTCGCTGAGTTCGAACAGTGTCTTCCATTCATCCAGGCCCATCACCGCACCAGCGGGGTTGCCGGGTGAGCAGACAAAAAGCAGTTGGGTGTTGGCCCACACCGCCTCAGGCACGCCTGAGTAGTCCACCGCAAAGTTGCGTGCCGCATCGCTGGGCACAAAGTACACATCCGCGCCCGCCAAAAGCGCGGCACCTTCATAAATTTGATAAAACGGGTTCGGGCAAATCACGGTTGCGCCGGGCTTGCCAGGGTCAATCACCGTCTGCGCCAGCGCAAACAGCGCTTCGCGCGAGCCGTTAACGGGAAGGATTTGTGTGGCTGGGTCGACCGTCAGGTCGTAGCGGCGCTTTATCCACGCTTGAATGGTTTGGCGCAGCAAGGGCTCGCCCAGCGTGCCAGGGTAGCTGGCCAGGCCAGCCAGACTGCCTGTCAGGGCGTCTTTGATGAGTTGCGGTGTCGCGTGTCGCGGCTCGCCGATACCCAGGCTGATGGGTTTGAAGGCCCGGTTGGGCGCCACGCCTGCATGCAGCAGGCGCAGCCGTTCGAACGGGTAAGGCTGAAGTTTGGAAAGCAGGGGGTTCATCCCCCGATTATCCAGCCTGTGGCGCTGTCCGAATGTGCCTAGAAGTTGTAGCGAAGGCCCAGGCTGGTGCTCACAATTTTGTCTTTGCCTTGGCCGATGAATTTCAGGCGGTATTCGTCGTACTGCAGCACGGCTGACACGTTGGTGCTGAACTTGTATTCGGCGCCAAGGCCGTAGTTCACGCCCCAGCCGCTTTCTGTGCCCGAGGCGATGCCAGAAGCCGGGTTGGACGACACGTCGGTGCGGCCGTAGGTGGTGCCCAGCTTGCCGAGCAGGTTAAAAGAAGGGCTGACTGGCAATTTGCCGATCAGGCTGATGCTGGTGCCATCGGCCTTGGTGCTGCCGCCTGCGCGGTTGATGCGTTCGAAGTCGGTATAACCCAATTCCAAGCCGAAGTTCTGATTGAAGTAGCCGCCACCATAGATGCTGTATGCGTTTTTACGCTGGTCAGCCGGGAAATTGCCCACACCGTTGTTCAGGCGGTAGTTTGACAGGCCGGCATTGATGCCAATGTACGCGCCGCCCGGTGCGTACATCGAGTAGCCGCCACTGGCCGACGTGTTGCCCTGGGCTTGCGCGCCGCCCACCACAACCAGCGCTGCCGCTGCCAAAGCGATGGACAATTTGAATGATGTTTTCATGTGAAATCCTTGATGATGAAGATGTGTTTCGGGAAGAGTTCAATGTAATCAGCCGAGCGCTTTTTTCCTGTAGTCGGTTTGACGATGCGCCTGTAGGACACTGGGTAAAACGGCCCTGGCGCTGTTCAGTGGGCTCAGCGGCCCGCCGCATCCACCGGGCGGCTGGCTTCAAACAAAAACCAGGTCCGGCGTTCTGATTCGTCAATGTAGACCTCAATCAGGCTGGCGGTGGCGATGTCCTGGCTGTCGCCGCACACACCGTGCGCTTGCCGCAGGCGCGCCGTCACGGTTTTGTTGTCGTCGCAAAGCTCGGCCAGCATGTCGGATGGCTCGACGTAATCGGCGTCGTTGTCCAGAATGCGCTGGGTGCGGCTGATGTGGCCAATCGAGCGCAGGGTGCTGCCACCCAGCTTGCGAATGCGCTCGGCAATCGGGTCGGCCATCGCGTAGATCTGGTCGGCCTGCTCGTCCAGCATCACGTGGTAGTCCCTGAAGTGCGGGCCTGACATGTGCCAGTGAAAGTTTTTGGTCTTCAGGTACAGCGCAAACACGTCGGCCAAAATGCCGTTCATGGCAGCTGCGACGTCTTTGGTAGCAGCAGATTTCAGATCAGTGGGGGTGCGCAGGGGCGCGGCTTGCGGTTTTGCGGCGACAGGTTTTGTCATGGACGGGCTTTCAAAATGGGTTGGATCGAGCCCTGATTGGCGCAGTATTGACGGCATAGCGATGTAGGTGAGGGCGCTGTTGCCCCCACCGCTAATTGCCTGAACTGCCGCCAGTTCCTTATGTGCGCTACCGCACACATGGCAAGCGTTCCAATGCCTATACTGCCCCATTGATGCAACAGAACCCCCAAAAAAATCACCTTCTTGCTGCGCTGGCTGGCGAAGAGTGGCATCGCTGGCAGCCCCTGCTGGAGCCTGTGGAATTACCTCTGGGCTATGTTTTGTATGAGTCAGGCGCAACCATGACCCATATGTACTTTCCTACCACAGCCATCATTTCATTGTTGTATGTGATAGAAAACGGTGCGTCAGCCGAGATCGCCGTCGTAGGCAATGACGGCCTGGTGCCGGTGTCGATGTTCATGGGTGGGGGCTCGACACCCAGCCGTGCCGTTGTGCAAAGTGCAGGGCAAGGTTTTCGCCTGAATGCCAAAGACATGAAGAAAGAGTTTGACCGGGGCGGGGCGGTGCTGCACCTGGTGCTGCGCTACACGCAAGCGCTGATCACCCAAATGTCGCAAACAGCCGTTTGCAATCGCCACCACGCGCTCGACCAGCAGTTGTGCCGGTGGCTTTTGCTGAGCTTGGACCGGCTCGAAGGCCCGGACCTGGTCATGACCCAAGAGCTGATCGCCAACATGCTGGGCGTGCGCCGCGAGGGCGTGACCGAAAGCGCCAGCAAGCTGCAAAACGCGGGTCTGATCCGCTACGCCCGGGGCCGCATCACCGTGCTGGACAGGCCGGGCTTGGAACAGCGCAGCTGTGAGTGTTATGGCGTGGTTAAAAAAGAATACGACCGCTTGCTGCCTGCAAAAACAGCCACCTAGCACCCCCCGTGTAGTCCATCGCCGCGTCATGGCGAAGTGTGTGAGTGGTTTTGGCGCTATGTGCGGTTGTCGGCAGTTATTCGGTCGGGTTTCCTGTATCTTCTGACATCGTTCGAGCCTGTCGACTTCAACATCCAGGGCATCCGGACCGTGGCTCACCCCTTCAAACCGAAGGGCAGCAGTAGACCGAAGACGTTTCCATGACCCCTGCTTCTTTAAAATCAACCGCTCCTGGCAACCACCTGATCAATTTGCTGCCAAAAAAAGACAGGCTGCGATTAATGGCGGCCTGCGACCTTGTTGATTTGCCTTTGGCCCAAGTGCTGAGTGACCCAGGCAAGCCCACCCCATATGTCTATTTCCCGACTGCGGGCTTCATCTCACTGATTGCCGTTGTCAAGGGCAGCCCCGGTGTTGAGGTCGGCATGGTGGGTCGCGAAGGCATGCTGGGTGTGCAACTGGCCATGGGAGTGGCTACCGCGCCGCTGCATGCGCTGGTGCAGGGCCAGGGCGAAGCCCTGCGCATTTCTACCAAGGCCTTCAAGGCTGAACTTGCAGCCAGCCCAGCGCTGCAAAGCGCTTTGCTGCGTTACCTGTACGTGTTGATGGCGCAACTGGCCGAATCAACCGCTTGCGTGCGCTTTCATCAGATTGGCCCCCGGCTGGCGCGCTGGCTCTTGATGACCCAGGACAGGTCGCAGGCCAGCAGCTTTGAGGTGACCCAGGCGTTTTTAGCCTATATGCTGGGCGTCAGGCGGGTGGGTATTTCGACCGCCGCCAGCGCATTTCAAAAAAATGGCCTCATCAGCTACAGCCGTGGAGAAATGACTGTTCTGAACCGCAAGGGGCTGGAGCGGGCCGCCTGCGGCTGCTACGCGGCCGACCTGAAAACCTACGCGGAACTGCTGTAGCTCATTGGCCTGGGGTTTCAGGTCAAAAAACACGATGCAAGCCGCCTTAATGCCATGCTCAGGTGTTTGACAAGCCTGTGGGCCAATGAATACTTGGGCGAGCAGCTATTCAATCGATAGCTCTGCTCTTTGGTCAGACGGCTCACCCCATACTTTCTGGCGGTTTCTTCTGTTCGCCACCGCACAGACGACGATGTGATGGTTGCCTTACCTTATTTGTGTCATGCTGTAACGAAAGTGGCCCGGTCATCGCGGGTGCTTTACCGCAAGTCGCGGCGCTGCGCATTTCCAGCAAAACAACAACACCCAGGACGCACCGACCCATGACGGCTACAGACAAAACTGCGCTTTATTCTTTGGTTTACAGGTCAACAGCCAGGCGGCCACTGGCAAAAAGTGATCTTGAAAATATTCTTGGCTCGGCAAGGAAGACCAATCTGGAAGCGCACGTGACGGGTCTGTTGCTGTTCACAGACGGCAAGTTCATGCAGTACCTTGAAGGGCCGAAAGCTGGCGTCCTGGCGATATTTGAAATCATCAAAAAATCCAGTTTGCACCACGCGATCATTGACATCAGCCAGCGGCCGTTGGCTAGCCGCGAATATGGGGATTGGTCCATGGCGTTCCTGGCAGATGTTGATGCGCATGTTTTGCCGCGTGGTCTGGAGGATGGCCCCCTGATGGACAGGCTGGAGGCTGAAACCACAGACACGTCAACACCGGCACGAACCCAGTTGGCTGATTTCTGGAAAAAGCACCAGATCCCCAGTTGATCCTGACCCATCAGCTTGCGAGGTCAAAGACCGTCATCCAACGGCACCACGCTTTAACTTCTTAAATGTAAGCAAGGCTGAAGAAGTGCTTTGGGATCTCGCGTCAAGAGCACTTTAGGCCTGTTGGCCAATTTTTATATACGCCAGCAGCTATTTAATCAATAGCATTCATTTTTCGATCGACTGAAAAAGAAAAACTTCCCGTAACATTTTGTACTGTGTTCGATGCCGCACAGACCCTGAGTTGACGTGGTTGTTCAATAGGGCATGTCCAAACTCGGGCGTGCGTTACCAGGAAGGCTCTTCATGATTCGTCTGGCCAGCTTCCCGCCAAAGCCTGTCACCAGCGGGCAACAGTCTGTACCTGACTCGTACCGCAGTAAAAACTCGCCACCCATGTCGCCACAAGTCACGCAGCCCACCATGCACCGCCCCATACCTGCACCCGAGCCCAACCCAGAACCCAACCCCGCCCCAGACGGCGTGGCGCCACCGATGCGCAGCAGCCACGCCAGCGCCGACCACATTTCGGATGAAGACTGGGATCAGCTTTTTCAGGCGGTTGTGGACAGGTTGCTGGCGCGTTGTGTCGACCAGGCCCTGCACCAAAACTCGCAGCTGCCGCTGCTCGACAGTCTGGCCATCATTCAAGCAACAGTGCTGGCGTGCGTCAACGACATGAAGTTGCTGCACGCGTCGCTGAAAATAGAGCGCCAGAAGTGGCGCGAACACGAGCGGCATCAGCAGTATCAGGAACTCGAAAAGCAGCAACAGTCTTCAGGACGGGCGCACCATTGACCGCCGCTTAGGCTCTTGCGGCCCGGTCTGAGTTCACGATGTCCAATTCTCCTCACCAGAGCTTTGACGCCCTGATTGCCGCGTACACCCCTTGTGGCGGCACCGCCAGAGCCGATGATCTGGCGCTGCTGCTGGACGAGCACCATCAGGGCAGCTTTGTCAACCTGGCCAAGCGGCTGGTATCGGGCGACGTTTTCAGCTTTCAATGGCAAGACCACTTTTGGGTACCGATGTTTCAGTTCAACCGGCAAGACATGTCGGTCAAACACGAGGTGCACCGTGTGGTGCGCGAACTGGACGGTGTGCTGGACAGCTGGATGCTGGCTTGCTGGTTTACCGAGCCCAATCACTGGTTAAAAGGCAGGCGCCCGGTAGACCTTGTGGACCGGCAGTTTTCAGATGTGTTGGGCGCAGCACGGGCTGACCGGTTGGTGGCTGCTGGCGGATATTTTTCGCAAAGCCTGCCCGCGCAATAGCACTCACTGAGCAGCGGCGGCCATCTCTGCAGTGCGCTGGTTGGTGGCATATTCAAGCAGCTTGCTGTAGTTTTCAAGCTTCTGGTACAGCATGCGCACTTCCAGCATGTTGTAGATGCGGGTTTTGACTTCGATCAGATCAAACGGCTTGCTGATGAAGTCCTTGGCGCCAGCTTGCAGTGCGCGTACCTTGTGGCCGGGCTCGGCTGTCAGCACGATCACGGGCAGGTAAGCGTCATGCGGGCTCATCTTCAAGCCCTCCATCACCGCAAAGCCGTCCATTTGCGGCATTTTCAGGTCCAGCAGAATCAGGTCATAGGCATTGGCTTGGTGTAGCGCGCAAACGTTTTGCGGCACCATGGTGCTGCTGACCTGTCGGTAGCCGGTCTGGTCCAGCAGTTGCTCCAGCAGCGCAACATTGGCGGCCTGGTCGTCAACGATCAGGATGCGTGCGCCGTAAACGTCAAATTCGTGGTTCATTCGGTTCCAGTCTGAACAAGGGTGTTCGCAGTTGCGGTGGACTTGAGCATGGCATCGAGCGTATCCATGAACTCGTTGATGTTGATGGGCTTGGTCAGGTACCGGGCAAACCCCGCATCCAGACCTTTTTCAATGTCGCGTGGCATCGCGTTGGCGCTCAGCGCCACCACCGGGATGTGGGCGGTTTTGGGGTCATTTCTCAGCAATTGCATCGCTTTCAAGCCGCTGATACCCGGCAGGTTGATGTCCATCAAAATCATGCTCGGCAGCGCACTGACGGCCAGCGATACACCGCTGGGCCCGTCTCTGGCGGTCAGCAGCCGAATGTCGGTCCTGCGCTCGATGAGGTTTTCAACCAGCAGCAAATTGGCCGGGTTATCTTCCACATAGAGAAGGGTAAAGGTCTGGGCCTTGCCGTCCGCTTGGCGCATCGACTCCTGGTTCATGCCAGCGGGTTCATGCGGCAACAAGACTTCGTTTGGCGGGTTCAGCTCTATCCAAAAGAAACTGCCCTGGCCGGGCGTGCTTTCAACACCGATCACGCCGCCCATCAGCTCGGCCAGTCGCTTGGTCATGACCAAGCCAATACCCGTGCCTTGCTCGGCGTGTGCCTCTTGCCCCAGCCGGTTGAAAGGCTGAAACAGCTGGGACATCTGGTCTGGCGTCAGACCCAGCCCGGTGTCCCGCACGCCAATGCGGATCCGTCCTCCGGTCACGGGGGCGCAACTGACCATGACCTTGCCATCCGGCCGGTTGTATTTGACAGCGTTGGACAGCAAGTTGATCAATACCTGCTTGAGCCGCGTATGGTCGGCCTTGACAAAGCAGGGTTTGGCAAAGTGCGGGAAGGTGACGCTGATGCCACGCTTGTCGGCCTGCGGCTCAATCATGGCCTCACACTCCAGGATCACCTCTCGCACTGACACCCGCTCTGGCGACAACGACAGCTTGCCAGATTCAATCAGCGCCAGGTCCAAAATCTCATTGATGAGCTCCAACAAGTACCAGCCGGCTTGCAAAATTTGCTCCACACTGCGTTTTTGCGCGCTTGTGGGCGGTGGTGTGCCTGACTCAATCAGCTGCGCAAACCCCAAAATCGCACTGAGCGGCGTGCGCAACTCGTGGCTCATGCTGGACAAAAACTCTGACTTGGCGAGGTTGGCTTTTTCAGCTGCCGACATGGCGTTGTGCAGTTCGACGTTGTTGTCTTGCAGTACCTGGTCGAGCAACTTGCGTTCAGTAACATCACGCGCTGCGGCAAAAACACCTTGCAGCTTTCTTTCCCGGTCATGAAAGGTGGTGGCGTTGTAAGACACGACGGTTTCCTTGCCGTCTCTTGCGCGGGCGGTCAGCTCGTAGTTGGTGACCTTGTTCTCATTGAGCACGTGTTTGATAGCCGCCTCAGCGCGGTCTGGCTCGGTGAAATAGTCTTTAAACCGTGCGCCTATCAGCTCGTCCCGCGTGCAACCGGTCAGCGCTTCCATCTGCTTGTTGACATCTGAAATGATGCCGGCCGGGTCGGTGGTCATCAGTGCATCGATGTTGGACTCAATCAGCGAGCGGGTGTAGAACTGCTGGTCGCGCAGCCGCTGGTCCAGCTTTTTGCGCTCTTCTTCGACCTGCTTGCGCGCGGTGTTATCGGTGCCGATCAGCAAATAACCAATGATCGCGCCATGCGCATCACGCAAGGCTGTCACCGACACCATGGCCGGGAAGCGGCTGCCGTCCTTTCGGATGTAGGTCAGCTCGTAAATGTCTTCAATGCCGCGCGAGGCCTTGAAGACCAGCGCCTCGAAACCAGGCTCAATCTGCGTACCCAATTCAATGCTGAGGGCTTTGGCCCGGGCAATGACTTCTTCTGGGTCTGAGATATTGGCTGGCGTGATCTTGTTCATCACTTCTGCGGCGGTGTAGCCCAACATGCGCTCTGCGCCCACATTGAAAATCTGGATGACGCCCTTGGCATCGGTGGCGATGCTGGAGAAATTGGCGCTGTTGAAAATCGCGCTTTGAAGCGCGCCAGCCTTCAGCAAAGCTTCTTCTGCCTGCTTTCGCGCTGTGTTGTCGGTGCCAATCAGCAGGTAGCCGATGATGCTGTCCTGGTCATCACGCAGCGCAGTGACTGACACAATCGCCGGGAAGCGGCTGCCGTCCTTGCGGATGTAAGTCAGTTCATAAATGTCTTCAATGCCGCGCGACGCTTTGAACACCAGTGCTTCAAAACCTGGCTCAATCTGTGTGTCGAGCTCAACGCTAAGCGCTTTGGCCCGGCCAATCACTTCTTGCGGATCCGAGATATCGGCAGGCGTAATTTTGTTCATGACCTCCAGCGCCGTGTAGCCCAGCATGCGCTCAGCCCCGACGTTGAAAATTTGAATCACGCCCTTGGCATCGGTAGCGATGCTGGAGAAATTGGCGCTGTTGAAGATGGCGTTTTGCAATGCGCCTGCCTTGATCAGCGTTTCTTCGGCATTTTTGCGTTCGGTGATGTCACGCAGCATGACCGTGAAGATTTTTTCGCCGTTGACTTCAAGCTGGGAAATGGACGCTTCAATCGGGAACTCATGGCCATCGGCATGCAGGCCAATAACTTCGCCCGCCTTGCCCATCAGGCGCCTGCTGAAACCCGTCGCGCCAAACCGATTGACGTGTTGGGGGTGGGCTGAGCGACAGCGCGCCGGCAACAGACGGTCAAGACCCGTGCCCATGATGTCAGCAGCCTTCAAGCCAAACATGCTCTCAGCCGCAGAATTGAAAAGCGTGATGCAATGTCTTGAATCAATGGCAATGCAGGCATCAAGCGCCGAAGCGATGAGTCCATCAAATCTGGCTTCGCTTGTCAATCGGGCTGCGTCGGCCCCCTTGCGTGCCGCGCTGTCGGTACCAATGAGCAGGTAGCCAGTGATGACGTCCTGCTCATCGCGCAGGGCAGATACGGAAACCTTGGCAAGAAAGCGGCTGCCGTCCCTGCGAATGTGAGTCAATGGGTAAATGTCTTCAATCCCGCGCGATGCCTTGAACACCAGCGCTTCAAAACCGGGTTCGATCTGGGTGCCCATTTCGATGCTGAGGGCTTTGGCGCGTTCAATCATTTCTTGCGGGTCTGAAATATCAGCGGGGGTCAATTTGTTTAACACCTCCAGCGCCTTGTAGCCCAGCATGCGCTCGGCCCCCACGTTGAAAATTTGAATCACGCCTTTGGCGTCGGTGGCGATGCTGGAGAAATTGGCGCTGCTGAAAATTGCTTTTTGTAGCGCACCCTTTGCAAACAGGGTTTCCTGGCGCAACATTTCTGTCATGCCGTCAGTGAGGATGGCGTCAGTGTTGGCGTTGATGAGGCTGTCAGTTCGGTGCATCGCCGACTGTCACAGTTTGGGCGCATTTGGTCTGTGCGCTGGCATACACAGCAGGCCGGGTTGACGGCTGTTTGGCGTTTAACGCCGGTTTACCTTGTTAAAACGAGGTTTTGACCAATAGATTCGGGCGCCAGCAGCTCATATTTAACAAGGGTGATTCAATGGCTGTTTAAAACAGCAAACGGCTTCGAATCGTCCCGGGCACATCATGCAAACTGGCCAGCGCCACATCTGAATGCGCGGCATCAATGTCGATCACCACATAGCCAATATCACCATGGGTTTGCAGATACTGCGATGCAATGTTGATGTTGTTGGCACCAAACACGGTGTTGATCTGCTGCAGCACGCCCGGCACGTTGCGGTGGATGTGCAGCAGCCGGTGTTTGCCGGGGTGGGCGGGCAGGGCGACTTCAGGAAAGTTGACCGACGATATGGACGTGCCGTTGTCAGAGTACTTGACCAGCTTTTCAGCCACCTCGATACCAATATTTTCTTGCGCCTCAATGGTGGAGCCGCCAACGTGCGGCGTCAAAATCACGTTATCGAGCCCGCGCAGGGGCGACTCAAACGGTTCTTTGTTGCTGCTCGGCTCCATCGGGAAAACATCAATCGCTGCGCCCAGCAGTTTTTTGGCCTTCAAGGCTTCGGCCAGGGGTTCGATTTCAACCACCGTGCCGCGCGAGGCATTGATCAGCACACTGCCGGGCTTCATGGCGGCGATTTGCGCTGTGCCCATCATCCACTGGGTGCTGGGCAGCTCGGGGACATGCAGGCTGACAACGTCTGAGAGGGCCAGCAAGTCGTTCAGGTCAGTGATTTGCCGCGCGTTGCCAAGCGCCAGCTTGGTCACCACGTCATAAAACACCACCTGCATGCCCAGGCCTTCAGCCAGCACCGAGAGCTGTGTGCCGATGGAACCGTAGCCGACGATGCCCAGCGTTTTGCCACGAATCTCATACGCGTTGTCGGCTGACTTGAGCCAGCCGCCCCGGTGCGCAGCGGCGCTTTTGGCCGGAATGCCGCGCAGCAGCAAAATAGCCTCAGCCAGCACCAGTTCGGCCACCGATCGGGTGTTTGAAAAAGGCGCATTGAACACCGCAATGCCGCGTTCACGGGCGGCGTCCAGGTCAACCTGGTTGGTGCCGATGCAAAAGCAGCCCACCGCCGACAGCTTGTGGGCGTGAGCGAAAACGTCCGCCGTGAGCTGGGTGCGGGAACGAATCCCGACGAAATGCGCATCGGCAATTTTGGACAGCAGCGCCGCGCCCTCCAGCGCGCCACTGATGCTTTCGATGTTGCTGTAGCCGGCTGCCTGCAGCAACTTGATGGCTGAGGGATGAATGCCTTCTAGCAATAAGAACTTGATGTGGGCTTTGTCGAGGGATGTTTTGGTCATCGGGCCAGTATCAGGCAAAGCGCATGAAACTGGCGGGCTTAAAGCCTTCTGCCCTTGTAGGCTACCCAGACTTTGTGTGCCATGGCACGAAGCTGACGCTTCAGTTGTCGCACTGCACGCCAGACGGCTGAAGCACGGACCTGAGCCAGCATGTGGTCTTTCCAGCGCTTCCATGGACCGTACAGCCGCGCAAACCATGCCAGGCGCATGAGGGCCGGCTCGGTCAGTTGAAACAGGCGTGCAGCCAGCGCTGTGCCAGAGAGTTTGGCGGCCATGACCAGCATCAAGCCCATGGCCATGTGGCCCTGACTGAACAGGTACAAAGCTAAAAACTTGACGGGTATGAGGGTCAGGACAGGCACACCAAAGGCCAGCAGCGCAGCCCACGGCGGCAACCGAATAACGTGGCCTTCGAGCTTGGCCCACAGCGGCCATTGTCCCAGCCTGGCGAATGCCCTGGCCAGTGGCTCCCAACCCCATTCTTCAAACAGCAGCACCAGCAACACCGGAGCCAGCAAGATGCGGCGCAGCGTTGTCTTGAGAAAGTTCACCAAGACGATGTGGTTACTTTCCTGGCGATATCAAGCCCGGCACTGCACGCTGAACGCCGACATGGTTTTTTCAGTCTTGGCATCACAAACCGCTGGATTGACCTGCGGCGTCTTTTCTTGCCGTTGTTTTAACCGCATCAAACCTTGCTGAGTGACTTGTTGCGCAGCAGGGCATCGTCGTGCTGGCCCCAGTAGGCAGCTTGGCTATTGTCAGATTGCTCCAATCGTTCCAGCAGCAGCTTTTCGGTTCGCACCAAACGCCGGTCGAGGGTGCTCACCATGCCTATCTCACGGTTCATGGCCAGCGTGGTCTGAGATTCCAGGTAGCCGCGCAGCTCGGTGAACCGGGATGTTTCGGCCTGGTCAGCCAGCTCGCGCTGCGCCGACAACTCTCTGGCGTAGTTGCGGGTTTCGATCAGCTGGGTGCTGTGCATGTAAATGGTGGTGACCAAAAAAATCAGCGCCAACGCCATGACCAGCATCAGCATCACCAGGCCTAGCGGCAATTGCATGTTGGTGAAAACGAGGTTCAGTGTGCTGGTACGGGTGATTTCTTCCGCATTGAGCACCGCAAACACGGCCAGCAAGGCGATACCCATGACGAGTAGCAGGATTTTTGCGCGCATGGCTGCCTTCGATGTTGCAGAGTGTTGATGCCTGTATTGTTCAGTCAAAGGAAGATTTTTGCTGTGGGACAATGCCCAGCCGCAACGTCAGTCGGCGCATCCGCAAGCGCTCCACATCACATCTCCATGCAAGCCATCATTCGCCAAATCGCCCTCGAAATCAAGGTACAAGACCATCAGGTCAAAACGGCAGTGGAGCTGCTGGACGGTGGCGCTACCGTGCCTTTTATTGCCCGTTACCGCAAAGAGGCCACCGGCGGCCTGGACGACATTCAACTGCGTGAACTTGAGTACCGGCTGGGTTACCTGCGCGAGCTGGCTGAGCGGCGCGAGGCCGTGATTAAAAGCATTGACGAACAGGGCAAGCTGACGCCTGAACTGCGCGCCGCCCTGGAGCAGGCCGCCACCAAGCAAGACCTGGAAGACCTGTACCTGCCCTACAAGCAAAAGCGCCGCACCAAAGGCCAGATCGCCCGTGAGGCCGGCCTGGAGCCGCTGGCCGACGCGCTGTTTGCCGACCCGATGCGGGTGCCGCTGGACGAGGCAGCGGCCTATATGAAGCTTGAGAAGAACGAGCAGGGCGATGACTTCACCACCGCGCAGGCGGTGCTGGACGGGGTACGCGACATTTTGAGCGAGCGCTGGGCAGAAGATGCTGCACTGGTGCAAATGCTGCGCAACTGGCTGTGGGCTGAGGGGCTGTTCAGCTCAAAACTGGTCACTGGCAAGGACGAAAATGCACCCGACAACGCCAAGTTCCGGGATTACTTTGCTTATGACGAGCCAATGGGCCGTGTGCCTTCGCACCGGGCGCTGGCGGTGTTCAGGGGGCGTGGGTTGGAGATTCTGGACGCCAAGCTGTTGCTGCCCGAGCCGCCGCTGCCTTCGGATGCACCTGTAAATCACGATAGTGCCAAGCGTGGGGGCCAGCCTGTGTCATTGGCTGAGGGAAAAATCGCCTTGCATCTGGGCTGGAGCCACAAAGCCCGACCCGCCGACGACCTGATTCGCAAATGCGTGGCCTGGGCCTGGCGCGTCAAGCTGAGTTTGTCGCTGGAGCGCGATTTGTTCACCCGGCTGCGCGAGGACGCTGAAAAAGTCGCCATCAAGGTGTTTGCCGACAACCTGCGTGACTTGCTGTTGGCCGCACCTGCCGGCCCGCGTGTGGTGATGGGACTGGACCCTGGCATTCGCACCGGTGTCAAGGTGGCGGTGGTGGACAGCACGGGCAAGCTGGTAGACACCGCGACCGTCTTCCCGCATGAGCCGCGCAAGGACTGGGACGGCTCGCTGCACACCCTTGGCAAATTGTGCGAAAAGCATGGCGTGAACCTGATTGCGATTGGCAACGGCACAGCCAGCCGCGAAACCGACAAATTGGCAGCAGATTTGATCAAAATGCTCCAAAAAAGCCAAAATAGTTCATCAAATACGGCTCCAGGCCAATCAAAACCTGGGCTGGCAGCTACTGAAATAATAGCGCCCACAGCTACCCATATGGCCATCGAAAAAGTGGTGGTCAGCGAAGCAGGCGCGTCGGTTTATTCAGCCAGCGAATTTGCCAGTTCAGAAATGCCCGACGTGGACGTGAGCCTGCGCGGTGCGGCCAGCATTGCCCGCCGCCTGCAAGACCCGCTGGCTGAGCTGGTCAAGATCGACCCGAAGTCCATTGGCGTGGGCCAGTACCAGCACGACGTGAACCAGTCAGACCTGGCGCGCAGCCTGGACACGGTGGTCGAAGACTGCGTGAACAGCGTTGGCGTGGACCTGAACACGGCCAGCGTGCCGCTGCTGGCGCGGGTGTCGGGCCTGTCGCAAACCGTTGCCAAGTCCGTCGTGCGCTGGCGCGATGCCAATGGCGCGTTTGCAAGCCGGGCTGATTTGCTGAAGGTGACGGGCTTGGGCGCCAAAACCTTTGAGCAAAGTGCGGGGTTTTTGCGTTTGCGAGGTGGCGACAATCCGCTGGACATGACCGGCGTTCACCCTGAAACCTACGCTGTGGTGGAGCGCATCATGCAGCACACCGGCAAGCCCGTGGCCGAGCTGATGGGCCGGGCCGACATGCTCAAAACCCTCAAACCCGAGCTGTTTGCCAACGACAAGTTCGGCGTGATCACGGTCAAAGACATCTTGCTGGAGCTGGAAAAGCCAGGCCGTGACCCGCGTCCCAGCTTTAAAGTGGCGCGTTTTAACGATGGCGTAGAAGACATCAAAGATTTGCGTGAAGGGATGGAGCTGCAAGGTACGGTCAGCAATGTGGCGGCCTTTGGTGCTTTCATCGACATTGGCGTGCACCAGGACGGCTTGGTGCACGTCAGCCAGCTCAGTCACAAGTTCACAACAGATGCCCGTGAGGTCGTCAAAACCGGCGACATCGTGACTGTGCGAGTCACTGAAATTGATGTGGCACGCAAGCGGATTGGCTTGACGATGAAGCTGGGACAGCCGCCTGCACGTCGCGATGCGCCCCGAGACAACCGCTTTGAGGGCTCACGCGCCGGTGCCAGTCAAAACCACAACCGCGGCAAACACGACACGCCGCAGGCCGTGCCATCAGCCATGGCTTCGGCCTTCGGCAAGCTGGCGGGCTTGAAGAAATAGTGCCTTTCATGCAAGCGCTTCGCATCTACGCCGGCCCCAAGGCCACCCAGCACATCGCCCAAAACGGTTTTCAGCCACGAGATGTTGGCGTGATACCCGCCGCAGCGGGCGGCCCAAAGGGTTTGATTTTGGGGCCGTTGGACCGGTTTATTTTTGGTGACTGGCTGGCCAGGTCAGACCACGAGGTGCATCTGGTGGGCGCCTCGATTGGTGCATGGCGCATGGCCACAGCTTGCCTGAACGATCCGGCGACAGCTTTCAGGCGACTGGAGCATGACTACATCCGTCAGCACTACGAGTTGCAGCCCGGCCAGAAGCGGGTCTCGGCTGACTTTGTCAGCGAGCAGTTCGGGCAAAGCCTGCAAAGTTTTTACGGCGGGCGTGTGCACCAGGTGCTGGGCCAAAGTCGCTACAAGCTGCACATCGTCACATCACGCGGGCGACATCTTTTGGGCCGGGAACACAAGGTGGCGACACCGCTGGGCTATCTGGGGGCGTTTTTAAGCAACGGCGTGCACCGCAAAGCGATGGGCGCATGGCTGGAGCGGGTGGTGTTTTCCAGTGCTGGCGCGGCGCTACCGTTTGCCACGACAGACTACCGAACCCGGCAAATCCAGCTCAGTCAGGCCAACTTCAACCTCGCGCTGCAGGCCAGCTGCTCGATTCCATTTGTGCTGCGCTCGGTCACAGGCATTCCAGGTGCGCCGACTGGGGCGTATTGGGATGGCGGCATCACCGACTACCACTTGCATCTGAACTATCCGGCGGCATCCAAAGGGCTGGCGCTGTATCCACATTTTCAAAAATCAGTGGTGCCCGGCTGGCTCGACAAAGGCTTGAAGTGGCGGCACAAAGCCACGCCGTTTTTGGACAACATGGTGCTGCTGGCACCCAACCCCGATTGGGTCAAAACCCTGCCAAACGGCAAGCTGCCTGACCGTCATGACTTCACCCGCTATGGCGCAGATTTGCAGGGCAGGGTCAAGGCCTGGAGCCAGGCAGCATCAAGCAGCGAGCAATTGGCCGATGAATGGCAAAGCTGGCTACAAAGCCCCGACCCAGCGCGCGTCCTGCCGATCTAGGTACTGACAGCCGCCCCGGAGTCGCCCTGGCGTCAAGACAGCTTTTTCATCAGCACCTGGGACTTGCGGTCCCAGTTGTACTTGCGCTTGCGGGCATCGGGCAGCCAGTCCGGGTCCATCTGCACAAAACCGCGCTTGATGAACCAGTGCATGGTGCGGGTCGTCAAGACAAAAATGCTTTGCAGGCCCGCGGCCCGGGCGCGCTGCTCGATGCGTTTTAAAACCTTTTCACCATCGCCCTGGCCCTGCGACTGTGGCGATACCGTCAGGGCTGCCATTTCAGCGGTTTTGGCCTCGGGGTACGGGTACAGGGCGGCGCAGGCAAAGATCACGCCGTCATGCTCAATGATGGTGTAGTTGCTGGCGTCGCGTTCGATCTCTGTCCGGTCGCGTTTGACCAGCGTGCCGTCTTTTTCAAAGGGTTCAATCAATTGCAGGATGCCGCCCACGTCGTCGGCGGTGGCCTCGCGCAGCTCTTCGAGTTTTTCGTCAATCACCATCGTGCCGATGCCATCGTGAACGTAAACCTCCAGCAGCAAGGCACCATCGACTGAAAACGGCAGAATGTGGCTGCGTTCGACGCCTGATTTGCAGGCCTTGACGCAGTGCTGCAGATAAAAAGCGGTGTCAGTCGCTTGGGTGGCCGTGGGCAGGCTGGCCAACAGCTTTTCAGCCGCTGCCAGTGGTAACTCGGTATCGACCGGGTTGTCGTCACTGGCAGGCGCATCCGGGTTCATGCGAATGCCAGGGACTTCTGTCAAAAAGATGAGTTTGTCGGCCCCCAGTTCAATCGCCACACTGGTGGCAACTTCTTCCATGGTCAGGTTAAAGGCCTCGCCTGTCGGCGAAAAGCCAAACGGTGACAGCAGCACCATGGCGTCAAAGTCCAGTGTGCGGCGGATGCCCACAGTGTCGACCTTGCGCACCAGGCCGGAGTGTTTGAAGTCCACGCCGTCGACAATGCCGACTGGCCGGGCGGTGATGAAGTTACCAGATATCACCCGCACCGTTGCCCCAGCCATCGGCGTGTTGGGCAGGCCCTGGCTGAAGGCCGCTTCAATCTCGTAACGCAATTGGCCAGCGGCTTCCTGCGCGCAGTCGAGCGCCACCTCGTCGGTAATGCGCATGCCGTGGGAGTATTTGGCCTCGTGACCCTTGGCAGCCAGTTGCTCGTTGACCTGTGGCCTAAAGCCATGCACCAGCACGATCTTGACACCCATGCTTTGAATCAAGGCCAGGTCTTGTGCGATGTGCTGCAGCTTGCCGGCGGCGATAGCCTCGCCCGCGATGCCGACCACAAAGGTTTTGCCCCGGTGCGTGTGGATGTACGGCGCAACCGAGCGAAACCAGGGCACGAAGGTGAAGTTGAAGACGGCGGACATGGGCGGGCGTTCTCTGGACGGGCTAAGAAGGAAAGTGTACGGCACGCTAGCGGCCTGATTTGTTCAGCAGGACGGCTGTAAAGCTGTTGATAATACGGAGCTTTGAGCAACTGTCTTTTGCCGACTGAATCACCGCCCTTGCTGAACATTGAGTTTCCTGAATCGTTGCCGGTATCCGGCAAGCGCGACGAGATCACGGCCGCCATTGCGGCTCATCAGGTGGTGATTATTTGCGGTGAAACCGGCTCTGGCAAAACCACCCAGTTGCCAAAAATTTTGCTGGCCATGGGGCGCGGCAAGCTCAACTACCCGGCGGGTCAGCGCGGCAGACTGATTGGCCACACCCAGCCCAGGCGCATTGCCGCCTCCAGCGTGGCCAAACGCATCGCCGAAGAGCTGAAAACGCCGCTCGGTGATGTGGTGGGTTTCAAGGTTCGGTTTCAGGACCGATTGAGCCGCGACGCGTCCGTCAAGCTCATGACCGATGGCATTTTGCTGGCCGAAACACAAACCGACCCGCTGCTTAACGCCTATGACACCATCATCATTGACGAGGCGCACGAGCGCAGCCTGAACATTGACTTTCTGCTCGGCTACCTGCGCCAGTTGCTGCCGCGACGGCCGGACTTGAAAGTCATCATCACGTCGGCCACGATTGATGCGAACAGGTTCGCCGAATACTTTGCAAGCATGCCAAGCATGCCCAGCGCGCAGCCGCAGGGCCGCCCCAAGGCAAGCGACGCCCCCTCGGGGGGCAGCGACGACGCGCAGCGCACAGCGTGGGGGCATGCGGTCCCGGCTCCGGTCATCATGGTGTCTGGGCGCATGTTTCCGGTCGAGCAGCGCTACAGGCCCTTCGAAGAGTCACGCGACTACGACCTGAACGACGCAATTGCTGACGCGGTAGACGAGTTGTGGCTGAGTCCACACAGCGCCGGTGACATTCTGGTTTTCTTGCCGGGTGAACGTGAAATCCGTGAAGCTGCTGACCACCTGCGCAAGCATCTGGCGCATCAGCCCCTGAACCGCGGCGCTGATGTGCTGCCGCTGTTTGCACGCCTGAGCCCGGCCGAACAGGACCAGATTTTTGCCAGTCACAACAACCGCCGCATTGTGCTGGCCACCAACGTGGCTGAAACATCGTTGACGGTGCCTGGTATCAGATATGTGATTGACGCAGGTACAGCCCGCGTCAAGCGCTACAGTTTCAGGAGCAAGGTCGAGCAGTTGATGGTCGAGCCGATCAGCCAGGCGGCGGCTAACCAACGCGCCGGTCGCTGCGGCCGGGTGGCCGATGGCATTTGCATACGCCTGTATGACGCGCAGGACTTTGCCGGTCGCCAGCGCTTTACCGACCCCGAAATTTTGCGCAGCTCGCTGGCCGCCGTGATTTTGCGAATGAAGGCGCTGCGCCTTGGCGCGATTGAAGACTTCGCCTTCATTGAAGCGCCGCAGCGCCGCGCCATGACGGACGGCTACCAGTTGCTGGCCGAGCTGGGCGCGGTGGATGATGACAACGAACTGACACCGGTCGGCCATACCCTGGCCAAGCTGCCGCTGGACCCACGCGTTGGCCGCATGATTCTGGAGGCTAAAAGCCGTGGTGCGCTGGACGAAGTACTGGTGATCGCCAGCGCCTTGAGCGTGCAGGACGTGCGTGACCGCCCGATGGACAAGCAAGCGCAGGCCGACCAGGCGCATGCCAAGTTTGACGATGAAAAAAGCGAGTTTGTTGGGTATTTGAAGTTGTGGAAGTGGCTCGGTGACGCCAGGGGCGGACACGACGCGGCCGGAAATTCGACGCACAAGCTGACCAACCGGCAGCATGAGAATTTGCTGCGCGAAAACTTCATCAACATGCGCCGGGTCCGTGAATGGCGCGACATCCATTCGCAGCTGATGGGAACCATCGCCGAACAAGGCTGGGAACTGAACAAAAAAACCGCCAGTTATGAGCAACTGCACCAGTCCATGCTGTGCGGCTTGCTGGGTAACCTGGGCCAAAAAAGCGAGGAAGAAGACTGGTACCTGGGCGCCAGGGGCATCAAGTTTTACCGCCACCCCGGCGCCAAGCTGAGCAAAAAACCGGGCCGCTGGATTGTGGCCGCCGAGTTGGTGGAAACCACGCGTCTGTTTGGCCGGGGCATCGCCAATATCGAGCCTCAGTGGATCGAGCAGGTGGCGGGGCATTTGCTCAAAAAACAGCTGCTGGACCCGCATTGGGAGAAAAAAGCGGCGCAAGTCACCGCGCTGGAACGGGCGACGCTTTACGGTCTGGTGGTGTACAGCGGTCGGCGCGTCAATTTTGGCCGGGTAGACCCGGTAGCGGCACGCGAGGTGTTTATCCGGGAAGCGCTGGTAGCTGGCAACTGGGATACGACGTTGCCGTTTTTGAGACTCAATGAAAAGCTGATTGCCAAGGTGCAGGACCTGGAGCACAAGGCGCGCCGGCAAGATGTGCTGGTCGACGAAGAACTGATATACGCCTTTTATGACCAGCAGTTGCCAGCCGACGTGTGCAGCGGTGCAAGTTGCGAAGCCTGGTACAAAGACGAGGTTAAAAAGCAGCCCAAGCTATTGTTGCTGACGCAAGAAGAGTTGATGCGTCACGAGGCCGCTGGCATCACAACGCAGGCTTTCCCCAAAATCCTCAGATTAGGCGGCGTGGACTGCAGCGCGTCGTATCTGCATGAGCCTGGGGACGCCAAAGACGGCGTGACGGTCGATGTGCCTCTGTTCGCGCTGAACCAGGTCAACGAGGAGCGCTGCGAATGGCTGGTGCCGGGCATGCTCAAAGACAAGGTGCAGGCCCTCATCAAAACCTTGCACCAACGGCCACGCTCGCGTCTGGTGCCGCTGCCCGACACGGCGGCCCGCATGGCAGAGCAACTGAACCAAGCCGAAGTGTTTGGTACCGGATCCTTGACGGATGCGGTGCTCAAGCTGGTGCGGGATGCCACCGCGGTGGATGTCAAACGCGGCGACTTGAAGCTGGACATGCTGGCGCCGCACCTGTTCATGAACTTTCGGGTGGTGGACGAACATGGCCGGCAATTGGGCACGGGCCGCAGTCTGGCAGGGCTCAAGGGCGACCTGGGCGTGCAGGCGAGGGGGGCGTTTCAGGCGCTGGCCGGGCTCAAAGGTCTGTCGGGTTCAGCCCAAGAAGCCCCCAAAACGACTGATTCGGCTCGTTTTCAGGTACCCAATCGGCCTGCAGGCCAACAAATACCTAGGCCAAGAGCTCCTGAAATAGTAGCGGCTAAAAGAGTCGAGCGCTATACCTCTTGGGCCTTCGGCGAGTTGCCCGAGCTGATGGAGATCGTCAAAGGCACACAAACACTGATTGGTTTTCCGGCCCTGATTGACCTGGACGATGCGGTCACCATTGAGGTGTTTGATGAACCGGAACTTGCCGCCGCCAAGCACCGGGCGGGCCTGGCGCGCTTGTTTGCCTTGCAGATCAAGGATGCCATCAAGTACCTGGAAAAAAACCTGCCGGATCTGCAAAAAATGGCCACGGCTTATATGTTGGTGGGCCGCGCAGCAGACAACTCGGGTGGCGGGACGCTGGAGGAGCTGCGCCAGCAGATTCTGGACGTGGCGCTGAGCCGGACATTTCTGCTCGACCCTTTGCCCACCAATGAAGCCGAGTTTAAAAAGCGCCTTGACGAAGGCCGGGGGCGTTTGACGCTGATTGCGACCGAAATTGCGCGGCTGGCAGGGGGTATTTTGCTCGAATTCACCGCCGCCCAGCGCAAGATCAAGGACACCAAAAACGCCGCAGAGGCCAGTGCCGACTGCAGCCAGCAACTACAGCGGCTCGTCCCCAAGCGCTTTTTAAGCGCCACGCCCTATGCGCAGCTGCAACACTTCCCGCGCTACCTCAAAGCCATCACGGCAAGGCTGGACAAATGGCGCGCAGACCCGGGCCGTGACGCTGCCCGTCTGCTGGAGATCAAGCCTCAGGAACAGCGCTACTGGCGGCTGGTGGCAGAGCGCAAGGGCGCAACAGACGCGCGAATGCAGGAGTTTCGCTGGCTGCTCGAAGAGCTGCGGGTGAGTTTTTTTGCGCAAGAGCTGCGCACGCCGCAGCCCGTGAGCATCAAGCGGCTGGAAAAAGTTTGGCAGCAACTGAACAGTTGATGCACATCAAAAAGGGCTTGCAATACAAGCCCTTTTTTCAAAACAGCCAAACGATTAAATGCGGCCCGTGAGCAGCAAGACAATCAAAATAATGACCACCAAACCCAAGCCGCCGCTTGGACCGTAGCCCCAGCTGCGGCTATGGCCCCACGTCGGCAGTGCGCCGACCAGGATCAACATGAGAACGATCAGCACGATGAGAGAAATGGACATGAGGACTCCTTGTTATGTGAGCCCTGAGTCTGTGCCGCGGCGGGGCTGAATCAGGCCAAAAGAAGTCGCATGATGGCGTCAGCCAATGCCGATCATGTTGGCTACAGCTTGGCCAATCGAGCCAGTGCCGCGTTCAGTGTGTCGTCTTTTTTGGCAAAACAAAAGCGAACCATCCGCTGATCGAAACCGTTGCGATAAAACGCAGACAAGGGAATTGCCGCGACACCGATGTCGGTCGTGAGCCACTTGCAAAAATCGGCTTCGTTCAAATCACTGACATCTGAAATATCGACGCACTGAAAGTAACTGCCTTCACTGGGCAGCAACTTCAAGCGCGTCTTGGCCAGGCCCGCGCGAAACAAGTCGCGCTTGCGCTGGTAAAAAGCGGGCAGGTCCAGGTAGGCCCGTTCATTGGCCATGTAGTTGGCCAGACCGTACTGCACAGGCGTGTTGACGGTAAATACATTGAACTGATGCACCTTGCGAAACTCCGACGTCAGAGCCGCTGGTGCCGCCACATAGCCCACCTTCCAGCCTGTGACGTGATATGTCTTGCCGAAGCTGCTGACGATGAAGGCCCGTGCGGCTAGCGCAGGAAAGCGCGCAGCGCTTTGGTGACTCTGCCCCTTGTCAGCATCAAACACCATGTGTTCATACACCTCGTCGCTGATCAGCAGCACGTCGGTCGGGGCAAGGATCTCTTGCAGGGTCAACATGTCCGCTTCTGTCCACACCGTGGCACTGGGGTTGTGCGGAGAGTTGATCAAAATAGCGCGGGTTTTGGGTGTGATGGCGGCGCTGATTTTGTCGAAATCAGGGCGGAAGGTGCCGGGTATCAGGGGAACCGACACCACCACACCGCCGGCCAGTTCGATATTGGGCACATAGCTGTCGTAGCAGGGCTCCAGCACGATGACTTCATCACCCGGGTGCACGACGGCCAGAATCGTGGTGATGATGGCTTGCGTGGCGCCAGCCGTGACCGTGATCTCGGTGTTGGGGTTGTAGCTGCGGCCATACAGCTTGAGCAGCTTGTTGGCGATGGCTTCTCGCAGCACCGGCACGCCGGGCATGGGTGGGTACTGGTTCAGGCCCTGGGTCATCGCCTGGGTCACTGCGCTGACCAGTTGCGGGTCACATTCAAAATCGGGAAAGCCTTGTCCCAGATTAACAGCGTTTTTTTCCAGTGCCAGGCCGGACATCACCGTGAAAATGGTGGTGCCAACGGCGGGGAGTTTGCTCTGTAGCGACGGAGTACGTTCAATGACGGCGTTCATGGGCGGCGTGCTTTCAAATCAAAAAAATCGCTGAAAAATTAAAAATCGTTGGCATGCCCGGACATGGCTGTTTCAACCGCACTGCGGGTCAAGGCAGGGCTCAGGAGCTCGGCAAAGGTGTATACAAAGTTGCGCAGATAGGCGCTGCGCTTGAACGCCACGCGCGCCACATTCAAGCCAAAAAGGTGGCCCGCCGGGATGGCAATCAGGTCGCTGTTGGTGCCGTCATCCTTGATCGCCATTTCAGCCACAATGCCAACGCCCAGGCCCAGGCGCACATAGGTTTTGATGACGTCAGAGTCAATCGCTTCCAGCGCAACACGCGGCTGCAGCCGCTTTGCAGCGAACGCGAGGTCAATCTTGGTACGGCCTGTAAACGACGGGTGGTAGGTGATCAGCGGCTCCAGCGCCAGGTCCTGCAAGCTGATGTCTGACTTGCTGGCCAGGGGGTGGGTTGCAGGCAACACCAGCATGTGCTGCCATTCATAACAAGGCAGGGTGATCAGGTCGGCGTACTGGGCCAAGGACTCGGTGGCAATGCCGATCTCAGCCACTTCGTCCATCAGCATCTGTGCAACCTGGTCGGGCGAGCCTTGGTGCATGCTGACATTGACCTTGGGAAAAGCTTCCCGCAATTTGGCAACGGGTTGCGGCAGCACATATCTGGCCTGTGTGTGGGTCGTTGCAATCGACAAAGTGCCACTGTCCTGCTTGGAGTACTGCTCCCCAATGCGGCGCAGGTTGCCGACTTCGCGCATGATCAGGTCTATGCTTTTGAGCACATGCGCGCCGGGCTCTGTGACGCGTTTTAAGCGCTTGCCGTGGCGGGCAAAAATTTCAACACCCAGCTCTTCTTCCAGTTCAATGATCGCTTTGGAGATACCGGGCTGCGACGTATGCAGGGCGCGTGCAGTTTCGGTCAGGTTCAGGTTACGCCTGACAGCTTCCTGAACAAATCTGAATTGGTGAAGGTTCATGTCTTTTTCGGCTAATGGTTGATTTTATGATGCCGCTGCGCTGCCAGGGCAAGCGGTCTTGCCTGAGCTCATTCAGGCCAGTGCGAGATCGGCCATCAAGGAAATCAGGGCTGGGTTTTCCCCTGCGGTGGGCAGCAATTCAATCTTGATCTGGGGGTGGGCCGCCCGAATCTCGTGAATCAGAGTTGGCAAGTCTTCTCGGGCGTGCTTTCCAACACCCAAAAAAAGCGGAAATACCTTTAATTTTTCTGCACCAGAAGCTATTAAATCAATAGCAGCATCAGGAAGACTGGGCAGGCACAGTTCAAGATACGCACAGCGCACCAAGGCTGATGGTGAGCGTTCAGAGATCTGCCGTGCAACCGCCTCGATCGGCAAGCGCCACAGCGGGTCGCGAGAGCCGTGTGCAAAAAGAACGATGCCAGTGGTCATGGTGTTTGAATCAGAAAAAAGCAGGGTCAACGTCTCAAAACGAGCCAGCCAAAGGCCCCCAGCGAGATCGTCATGTATAAAAGTCCGGGTGCGGCTGCCGCAAACCAAGGCTGCCAGTTTTGCAGGTTGCCGATGTAGCCAAAAACGTTGTTCAGCAAAAAAAAGCTGATGCCAATCATCACACCCATAAACACATAGCCAGAAATCCCGCCCGAACGGAAATGCAGGTAGGCAAACGGCAGTGCCAGGACCACCATGACCAGGCAACTCAGCGGGTAAAACACCTTTTTCCAGAATTCAATTTCATAGCGTTGCGCTGCCTGCCCATTGGCATCGAGGTGGCGAATGTAATTGAACAAGTCGATGGTGCCCATGCGCTCGGGCTTGAGCAGGGCCACGGAAACCATCTCCTGCGATATCTCGGTCGGCCATCGAAAGCTGTCCAGCACGCTTCTGCTGACGCCTGCTGTTTGCGCCGCCGCATTTTCGGCCGTGACGCTGCTGGTGGGCACACTGAACTCGACCCGCGTCACGCCTTCTAACTGCCAGGAATCGGCGGTCGAAAATTTGCCGCGCACGGCTTGCATCCTCGAGACAACGAGGCCTTTGTTGTCAAACTCAAAGATCTGGATGCCGATCATTTCGTTCGCTGGCGATAGCGTTTTAACGTTTGCCACGTAGGTGTTGTAAGCCTGCTTTTCACGCAGCCACGCCCCTGTTTGACCAACCGTGATGGTGCCCTGATATCTGGCTTTGAGCAATTGTGCTGTCCGCTCGCTCAGGGGTGCCAGGTAGTCACCAATCAAAAAACTGACCACGACAAAAATACTCCCCAGACTCAGCAACATTTGCAGGGCTCGCCAGGGGTCTAGCCCGCTGGTGCGCAAAATCGTGTATTCGGAGCTTTTGGCAAGTCGGGCCATGACAAAAATGGTGCCGATCAGCACGGATATGGGCAGCAATTCATACAGGTGGTTGGGTATCAAAAGACCCACGTACAGCAAGGCGTGCCTGATTTGGTAAATATCGCTCGCCGTTGGCAGGCCGGTCGGTAAACCATTGCTTTTGCCGAGGTACTGCAGCTCGTCAACCAGATCAAAAAAGAAAAACAGCGCCAAAAAACCGGCGGCCACCAAAATGATCGAGACCGCGACCTCGCCATAAATGAGGCGGCGAACGGTTTTCACGGGCTGCTCCTGCGGCCTGCGCCTGCGGCTCGTTTGCGCAACGCAGCGCGCAGTGTCCAGTTGTTGTTGCGCTTGCCTAGCCAAAACAGACCCAGCAACAAAATACCGCCGTGAAGCAGCAGCAACAGACCTTCAAAACTGATGGCGCCACCGTAAACCCAGCTTTGGCCCAGATTGACCAGGTTGTTGTAAGCCAGAAAAGTCAGCACAACGAAGACCAGGTTCCCGCTTCGCCCGCCCCGGGGGTTCACCGTTGCCAGCGCCACTGCGAGAACCACAAAATTGACGGCCGCCAGAGCCAGGCCCAAACGCCATGCCAGCTCGCTCAAATTGGCGCGTGTGGGTGCGTTCATGAGCACAGGGACCGCCAATAATTTGGCATCGCTGGCATCCGAATTGAGCGGCACTGTGCCGCCCGTATTGCTGCCGTATTCTTCAAAATCACTGATTTTCAGATTTGGTTTTCCGTTCTCACTTTCTAGCCGCTGTCCGTTGGTGAGAATCAAAACCTGTTTGTCGGCTGTCACTTCAATCCGTCCTGAACGCGCCGTTGTGACCGAACTTTTGCCTCTTTCATTGGCCGATATGAAAACGTTGTTGCTGGACTTTTGGTCAGTTTTGGCGTCGCGGTCGATGAAAAACACCCGGTTGCCGTTGGACGACTCCTGAAACTGACCTGGTGCAATGCGGTCGACGTCGCTGCGATTGCCAAAGCTCTCCTGCATGGACTTGGTTTGCCGGTTGGTCCATGGCCAGACGAAAAGAGCCGTCAGAAAAATAATCAGCAGTACGGGCCAGGCGAAGCGGAACATCGGCGCCAGAAAACTGCTCAAGCTTCTGCCGCTGGTAAACCAGACCACCATTTCACTGTCTCTGTACATGCGTGTCAGGGTGCTGACCATGGCGATAAAGAGTGACAGCGTCAAAAGGGTGGGTAGTCTGCCCAGGGCCGCATAGGCCATAAAAAGCACAACATCCTGGGGATTGATCACCCCCCGCGATGCCTGACCCAGCGTGCGAATCAGCACAATCGTTAAGACGATGGTCATCAACACCACAAAGGTCGCACCAAAGCTGCGGGCCAGTTCTCGGCGAATGGAGGATTGGAATAACATCGGCTGTCGGACGAACTTCGTTTTTTAGCTGTTTTTGCAGGAATTACCCTTGATTATGGACTTTGAACTCAAGACATTGACCCGAGCCCGGCTTGGCACTGAAAAATGCGATGCGCTGATTGTGCTGATGACGGACGACACCCCCGTTGCTGGCGATGCTCTGTCGCAACTGGCGGCATCGGCTGTCAGGTCGGGTGACTTTGATACAAAACCTGGCAAATTACTCGGCAGTTACCGGACCGCAGGCGTCGCTGCCACGCGACTGGTGTTGGTGGGTTGCGGCGATGGCAGCGCCAAAAATGTGCGTACGGCGGTCGTTGCGGCCATGAACACGCTTAAAAACAGCAACGCCAAAAGGGTTGTGCTCAGCTTGTGCGGACTGACCGACCTGACTGCTGAGGTGGTGTCCACCACGCTGGTCGCTTGCGGTGATGCAGCCTACAGCTACGGCGCGACCAAGTCAAAACCCGTGATCTCCAAGCTCGAAAAGTTGCTCTTGGTGGTGCCAGACGCGGTCAAAGTCAAACCGGGTTTTGACAAAGGCCTGGGTTTGGTCAACGGCATAGCCCTGGCCAAGGAGTGGGCCAACCGACCGGCCAATCACGCGACGCCCGTGTTGTTGGCTGGCGCCGCCAAGGCACTGGCGAAATTGCCGAACATCAAGGTCGATGTTCTTGGTCCCAAAGAGGTCGCCAAGCTGGGCATGGGTTCATTCATGGCGGTTGCACAAGGCTCAGAAGAGCCTCTGCGCTTCATGGTGCTGCATTACAACGGGGCTGCTAAAACCCGGGCACCCACCGTTTTGGTGGGCAAGGGCATCACCTTTGACACGGGCGGTATTTCCATCAAGCCAGCGGCTGAAATGGACGAAATGAAGTTCGACATGTGCGGCGCGGCCAGCGTTCTGGGCGTTTTCAGGGCGCTGGCTGATTTGAAGCCGGCGATCAACGTGATTGGGCTGATTCCGGCTTGCGAAAACATGCCGGACGGCAAGGCCATCAAGCCAGGCGATGTGGTGACCAGCATGAGCGGGCAAACCATTGAAATTCTGAACACCGATGCAGAAGGGCGACTTGTCTTGTGCGATGCATTGACTTACGCAGAGCGATTCAAGCCGCGTGCTGTCATTGATATTGCAACATTGACCGGTGCCTGTGTGGTGGCCCTGGGCGCTGTGCGCAGCGGCCTGTTTTCATCCAATGACAGTCTGGCCAAGGCACTGCTGGAGGCGGGTGAGTCATCGCTTGACCTGTGCTGGCGCATGCCGCTGGATGACGACTATGCAGAAGGCCTGAAAACCAATTTTGCTGACGTGGCCAATGTGGCGGGTCGGGCGGGTGGGGCCGTCACCGCTGCCAAATTTTTGCAGCGTTTTGCCGCCAAGTTTGCCTGGGCACACCTAGACATTGCCGGTACAGCCTGGAAGAGCGGGGCGGCCAAGGGCGCTACTGGACGCCCGGTCGCCTTGCTGGTGGATTATTTGTTGGATCAGGCCGACCAGTCAAAACCAAACCCTGTAAAAAAACGCACGCAGGCGGCATGACCGAGATCGAATTTCACGTCAATGTGCCCGACAAGCTGCACTACAGCTGCCGTTTGCTGCGAAAGGCGCACCGAACTGGCACAAGAGTCGTTGTGACCGCAGAGCCCGCGTTGTTGGCGCAACTTGACCAGTTGTTGTGGACTTTTTCTGGGCATGATTTTTTGCCGCATTGCTCTGGCAACGCACCGGCCCACACACTGGCTGCCACGCCCATACAGCTGGCCGAGCAGCTTCAGGCTTGTCCGTCGGACAGTGTGCTGATCAACCTGGGGCTGCAGGCGCCCGTCCATTTTGAGCGCTTTCAACGCTTCATTGAGGTGGCTTCTGACGCCAGCGACGATATTCTTGCCGCAAGAGCACGATGGAAGCATTACAAAGACCGAGGCTATGCGTTGAGAAAGCATGATCTGCCAACTGGCCCGGAGGCCGCATGAGCGATGCTTTGGGGCCGCCCCGCTTTGTACCAACCCTCACAGATGTGGTGCAGGCAAGTGGCCAGGCCGATCAGGTCAATACAGCGCCGCCAAGCGAAAGCCATCTTGAAGATCAGATCGTCCACCGGGTGATGCAGCGGGTCGATCTGGTGCTGGAGCGGCGACTGCGTGAAGCGGTCGCGCAGGTGATCTTGTCACATACCCAGTCACTGGGCCCTCGCTTGCGCGAAGAAATTGAGCTGGTGGTTCGTGAGTCGGTTATCCAAGCTGTTGCCCAAGAGCTACCCCAGCAGCGGCTCTGACCCGGCAAAGCGTTTGTTGGATGGCAGTCCCCTGCTGCTTGCTACCACTAAGGGGCGCTACTATGGTGCAGGCGCGAAAATTGCGATATCTTTGCGCGCAGGACAAAAAATGTTCTTGAGCTTTGATTCTTTTTCTTTATCTTTAAACGGAGTATGTTCATGCAAATGAAATTCAAGTTGACAGTTGTTGCCGCCCTGGTGTGTCTGGCTGGTGCCGCATCAGCGCAAGATATGGTCGTAAAAATCGGCCACGTTGGCCCCATTTCCGGCAGCATTGCCCATCTGGGCAAAGGCAATGAAAACGGTGCCAAGATGGCGATTGAAGATCTGAACACCAAAGGCGTGGTGATTGGCGGCAAGAAAGTCAAACTTGAACTGGCGGCCGAAGACGATGCTGCTGACCCGAAACAAGGCACAGCCGTGGCGCAAAAACTGGTGGACATGAAAGTGTCTGGCGTGATTGGTCACCTGAACTCGGGTACATCCATTCCCGCTTCAAAAATCTACAGCGCCGCTGGCATTCCCCAAATTTCGCCTTCTGCCACCAACCCTGCATTTACCCGCGCTGGTTATAAAACCACGTTCCGTGTGGTGGCAGATGACGTGCACCTGGGCGGTACCTTGGGTCGTTATGCGGTTCAAACACTCAAAGGCAAATCAATTGCGGTGATTGACGACCGCACTGCTTACGGCCAGGGTGTGGCTGAAGAGTTTGCCAAGGCTGTTAAAAAAGCGGGCGGCAAAATTGTGGCGACAGAGTTCACCACGGACAAAGCCACCGACTTCATGCCGATCTTGACCACCCTCAAGGGCAAAAAGCCTGACGTGATCTTCTTTGGCGGCATGGACGCCGTGGCTGGCCCCATGATGCGCCAGATGAAAAACCTGGGCATCAAAGCCAAGTTCATGGGCGGTGACGGTATCTGCACCACCGAACTGGTGAAACTGGCGGGTGACGGCATGGCGGACGGCCAGGTGGTCTGCGCTGAAGCCGGCGGTGTTGAAGGTGCGCAAAAAGCCGGCATGGACAAGTTCGTTGCAGACTACAAAAAGCGCTTTGGCATCGATGTGACTGTGTATGAGCCGTATGTGTACGACGCACTGAACATCATGGTGGCTGCGATGGTCAAGGCCGGCTCGTCGGAGCCCGCCAAATACCTGCCGGTGCTGGCCAAAACTGAAAAGTACAAAGGCGTCACAGGCGACATTTCTTTTGATGAAAAAGGCGACGTGAAAAACGGTGCTTTGACGCTGTACACCTACAAGGCTGGCAAGCGCGACCAAATCTCGGTCGTTCGCTAAACTTTCGGCTCAGGTTTTTACCCACAAAAAAGCCACCCTAGGGTGGCTTTTTTAATTTCAGCGAGGCTAGTCGCATCCAATTTGCGGCGAATTAACGCTTCTTGGCAACCGTTTTGGTGGCGTTCATGGCTGTCGTCGCGGCCGTTTTGAAGTTGGTTTCAGCCATGTCGCTGGCTTGCTTGACGGCTTTTTGCATGGATTCGAAAGCATTGTTGGCAGCAGCGACAGCGCTTTTCATCACAGCCACTGCAGTCTCGGAACCGGCAGGTGCGTTCTTGGTGGCGCTATCGACCAAACCCATGACTTGTTTTTGTGCGTCAGCGGTCTGGCTTTCCAGGGTCTTGCCCAGGTCAGCACCAGCAGCAGCGGCGATGTCATACAGATGGCGGCTATAAGCGGCGGTTTTCTCAGCCAAAGGCTGAACCATGCCGGCTTGCAGAGCCATCAGTTCTTGTGCGTCTTTCACGCCCATCACAGCTTGTGCATGGTTGCCCGCTTCGGCCAACGCAGCCTTGGTGGCTTGCACATTCAGTTCGACCAGCTTCTCAACGCCTTCAAAGGCTTTGTGGGTCAGACCAAACAGGGTTTCGATGTTGGCTTTATGGGAAGCCATGATTTGTTCAGCAGTCAGCATATTAATCTCCAGTGATATTTACAGATAAAGTGGGTCAAAACAGTTGCTTTGCGCGTCCCTCAAGCCAGCTTGATGAAATTGCTGCACTGCAACATAAATTGAATTATAGGGACAATATCCGGCATTGCAAGCATTTTTTGTTGCGGTGCAGCATTTTAGCGTCAACCTCCTGGCTTATGCAGGTCGGTCACAATGCATTCCTTTGAGTATCAGGTCTGGTTTTGCAAGCTTTCTACGCCGATCACTTCGTGTTGCCGCTCCCTGAAGGGCATCGTTTCCCGATGGCAAAGTACAAACTGCTGCGTGACCGGGTGGTGCAGGAAATGCCGGGCGTCACGATGATTCAGGCGCCTGCCGCCAGCGACGGCGAGCTGGCGCTGGCGCATACACCGGACTACATTGCAGCCATCGCCCAAGGCACGCTGCCTGCAGCACTTCAACGTGAAATTGGGTTTCCCTGGAGCCTGGCCATGGCGGAACGGGCGCGACGCTCGGTCGGTGCCACCGTGGCTGCCGCACGCCTGGCGCTGGGTTTGGGTGATGATGGGAAGGATCAGAGGCAGGGTGTAGCTGCCAATATGGCTGGCGGTACGCACCATGCCTACTCGCACAAGGGGGGCGGCTTTTGCGTCTTCAATGATGTGGCGGTTACCGCCCGATTGATGCAGGCTGAGTGGACTCGGCATCACAAGAACACCCATCCGCCGCTTCAAGTGGCCATCATTGACCTGGATGTTCACCAAGGCAACGGCACAGCCAGCATCTTTGCCAACGATCGCAGCGTGTTCACACTCTCGCAGCACGGCGAAAAAAATTTTCCATTTCGCAAGGAGGCCAGCGATCTGGATGTTCAATTGCCCGATGGCTGCCAGGACAGCGCTTATCTGGAGGCGCTGGAGCAGGCGCTCGATGAACTGCAGCGGCGCTTTCAGCCCGGTCTGATCCTGTACTTGGCCGGTGCTGACCCGTTTGAAGGCGACCGCCTGGGCCGCTTAAAGCTGACCTACGACGGCCTGGAGGCGCGAGACCGCCGGGTGTTTGACTGGGCCTGGCAGCGCCGCATACCGCTGGCGTTTTGCATGGCCGGTGGTTATGGTGTGAAGATTGATGAGACTGTGCAGGTGCAGGTCAACACCTACCGGGTGGCTTTTGACTATTGGCGCAAGTGGGCGCAGAGCAACAACGTCTGATGGCAAAATCAATGCCCATGATGTCCTCACAGCGTCCCCAACCTGAGCCACGCAGTGCGTACAAGGTTTTTCGAAATATCGCCACCCGTTGGTCTGACAACGACATGTATGGGCATGTCAACAATGTTGTGTATTACAGCTGGTTTGACACCGCCGTGAACGGCCTGCTGATAGAACACGGCGCGATAGACATCCATGCGGGCCCTGTGATTGGCCTGGTCGTCGAAACCCAATGCCATTACTTTGCCCCTTTGGCTTTTCCTGAAAATCTGTTGGCAGGGATTCGGGTCGCGCATGTTGGGTCGTCCAGTGTGCGCTACGAAGTGGCAATATTCCGCGCTGACCCAAGCCTGGCCAGTGCAGCAAAAGGTCACTTTGTGCATGTTTACGTTGACCGAAACACCCGAAGACCAGCCCCGTTACCCCCAACCCTGACGACTCTCCTGGAGACCTTGAAGTGACCCCTGCTTTTACTCATCATGCAGCTGCCAACGCCGTGGACCAGGCCATCCTGAGCCGCCAGTCGATCCGCGACTTTTTGCCAACACCCGTTCCGCGCGACACGCTTGAACATCTGCTGGATCTGGCGGCCCGGGCGCCATCTGGCACCAACACCCAACCCTGGAAAGTTTATGTTTTGCAAGGTGCCAGCCGCAGCGCATTGGTCGACAAGGTGTGCGCAGCCGGTGACGCCATCCGGGCCAACCCTGAACTGGCCAGCCAGTACAAAGAGGCGTATGACTATTACCCCGAAAAGTGGGTGTCGCCCTTTATTGACCGCCGCCGTGAAAACGGCTGGGGCCTGTATGGCTTGCTGGGTATTACCAAGGGCGACAGAGACAAAATGCACGCCCAGCAGCAGCGCAACTTCAGGTTTTTTGACGCGCCTGTGGGTTTGATGTTCACCGTCGACAAAGTCATGGGACGCGGGTCATTGGTCGACTATGGCATGTTCATGCAAAACCTGATGGTCGCTGCAAGCGGCCACGGACTGGCGACCTGCCCCCAAGCGGCATGGAATGGTTTTGCCAACATCATCCTGCCGCACATTGGTGCCGGGCCAGACGAGATGCTGGTCTGCGGCATGTCCCTGGGTTATGCCAACGATGAGGCGCTGGTCAACACCTTTCGCACGCCACGCGTGCCAGCCAGTGATTTCACGACCTGGCTTGATTGAAGGTTTGGCCTTGCGGGTTGACCGGACCCTGTGGTAGATGACATCATTTTTGCTCCAGCTCCTGGGGGGCCTGTCCTACGCCACAACGCTGTTTCTGATGGCGGCTGGATTAACGCTGATTTTTGGCGTGACGCGCATCGTCAACTTTGCCCATGGCAGCTTTTTTATGTTGGGTGCGCTGTTCACCGCAAATTGGGTGACCAACTGGTTTCCAGGCTGGGGGGAAAGTGCGCCGCTTTACCTGGTAGCTATTTTTTTAGGAGCGGCTTGCGCAGGCATTTTAGGGGCTGCAGCTGAATTTCTGCTGCTGCGGCGAATGACAGATGCGCCCGAGCTGTACCAGCTGGTGGCCACCTTTGGCCTGACCTTGGCGATGCACGATGCGATGCAATGGGTCTTTGGCGTGGACGAGGTGTTTGCACCGCGCTTTCCAGGGCTGACCGGTTCGATCGCCATTGGTGAAGGTTTTTTTCCGACCTATCAACTGGCCATGATTGCGCTGGGCCCGCTGGTGTGGCTGGGCTTGCATCTGCTGCTCAGGCATTCGCTTTTCGGACGTCGTCTGCGCGCCGCTACCCAAGACCGCCACATGCTGGCCGCCTTGGGTGTCAATCCCAAACCACTGATGCTCGGTGCGGTGGTGCTGGGTTGCGCGCTGGCCGGCTTGGGCGGTGCGCTGCAGTTGCCCAAGGAGCCCGCCACGCTGCAAATGGACATGGCGGTGATCGTCGAGACCTTTGTGGTGGTGGTGATGGGCGGGCTGGGCAGCATAGGCGGTGCGTTTGTGGCGGCCTTGCTGATTGGTCTGGTCCACGCGTTTGGGATCAGTGTGTTTCCGCAGGCGACGCTGGTGCTGGTTTTTTTGACGATGGCAGTGGTGCTGGTGTTCAGGCCGCAAGGGTTGTTTGGTTTGCCCGTATCAAGCACCGACACGCCTCGCGAGGCTGTCCAAAAGTTTGGCGGACTTGCACTTGGACCCCTTGCCACCTCCGTCGGTGTGGCCGTTTTTGTGCTGCTGGCAGGTGTCGGCTGGCTGGGCGGGCCGTATTGGCAAACACTGGTGCTTGACGCCATGATTTTGATGATTTTTGGCATCAGCCTGCAAGCCATGATGGCCCTGGGCGGCCTGGTCAGTTTTGGTCATGCTGCTTTTTTTGCACTGGGTGCTTATGGGGCGGCGCTGTCAAACACGCTCTGGGGTGCCAGCTTGCCGGTGGCCCTGGCCACAGGTTGTGCCGCCGCGTTGCTGGTTGCCAGCGTGTTTGGTGCCGCCGTTGTCAAAAGCAGTGGCGTGTATCTGGCCATGCTGTCGTTGGCCCTGGCCCAGGTGATCTGGGCGGGTGCCAGCCAATGGGTAGCGCTGACTGGCGGAGACAACGGCTTGATCGGCTTGAGCCTGGTGACGCAGGACAGCAAGCCGCTGTTTTACCTGCTGCTGACGGGGCTGGCCTTGTTGTCGGTTGTCACGCTCAAGCGTTTGGCCCAGTCGGTGATGGGCGCTGCGCTGCAGGGCTTGCGTGACGCGCCTTTGCGGGCGGCCGCTTCCGGTTTGCCCATTGGGTGGATCAAGTACCGCATTTTTGTTGAAAGTGCTGTGCTGGCCGGGCTGGCCGGCGGCTTGTTTGCTGCGCACAAGGGGGCGGTTTTCCCGTCGGTAGCGTCTGTATCGACCTCTGTGGATGCCTTGCTGGTGGTCCTGCTCGGCGGCGTTCACCAGTTGTGGGGTGCGGTCGTGGGCAGCGCAGTGCTTTCTTATTCAAGCGCCGAGTTGGGTCGGGGCGTCACCTACTGGCGCGGTCTGCTGGGGGTGTTCATCATGCTGATCATGGTGACTGCGCCTACAGGCTTGTTGTCCCTGTTGTCGCGCTTGCGCCTGCTGGCATACAGGCCGCAAAGGACATGAAAGTGATGTGTCCGTCATGCTGAAGGTTCACCAGCTGGTCAAACACTTTGGCGGCATCAAGGCGGTCGATGGCATCAGCTTTGATGTGCGACCCGGCGAATGCGTGGCCCTGATCGGCCCGAACGGTGCTGGCAAGTCCACCTGCTTTGCCTGTATTGCGGGTCAGCACCAGCCCAGCAGTGGCAGCATGACGTGGGATGGGCAGCCGCTCAATGGCTTGAAACCCGGCGCGCGCTTGCGCCAGGGTGTCGCCCGTACTTTTCAGGTTGCGCAGGTTTTCGAGGCACTCACGGTGCTACAAAATGTGCAGCTGGCCGCCCAAGCTTATAGTGGACTTCGGGCTATTTCAGGCTTTAAAAAGCTGGCTGTGCAGTCAGTCGACAGCAGCCATACGCTGCTCGAAAAAACCGGCTTGGCAGCGCTTGCGCATCATGATGCGCTCAGCCTGCCTTATGGTGCCAAAAAGCGGCTTGAGCTTGCCATAGCGCTGGCCGCCCATCCGCGCTTGCTGCTGCTGGACGAGCCTGCGGCAGGACTGGAAAGCCAAGAGCGTGCCAGCTTGATGCAACTGGTCAAAAGTCTGGCCGCGCAAAACATGGCGGTGCTCTACACCGAGCACAACATGGATGCGGTGGCCGGCGTGGCCGACCGGGTGCTGGTGCTGATGGAGGGAACCTTGGCCGCGCAGGGCTCATTTGAGGAAATATCACGCGACAGCGAGGTGCGCCGCCGGTACCTGGGGCAGGGGACCCTGCATGCTTGAAGTCAATCGTCTCAATGCCTTTTATGGTCCGGCGCAAGCGCTGTTTGATGTGTCCCTGAGCGTCAAAGCCGGAGAATTTGTGGTGCTCAAGGGTCTGAATGGCGCGGGCAAATCAACCCTGCTCAAGTCACTGATGGGGCTGGAAGTTGTCTCGCACGGAGACATCGTCTACCACTCTGCCAACGGCCCGCAAAGCATTCAGCAGTGGCCCAGCCACCGCCGCGCTCAGGCTGGACTGGGTTATGTGGCCGAAGATCGCAGGCTGTTTACCGGGCTCACCGTCCGCGAAAATCTGCACATTGCCGCAGCGCCGAGGGCCCATGAGCAAGAAGCCCGGGTGCTGGACTTGTTCCCGGTTTTAAAAAACCTGCTCAAACGCCCAGCGGCGCACATGAGCGGCGGCGAGCAGCAAATGCTGGCCATTGCCCGCACCCTGATGACGCGGCCCAGCATGCTGTTGCTCGACGAGCCCTGTGAGGGCATTGCGCCCGTACTGGTCGAATCGATACGCGATGCCCTGATGACGCTCAAGGCCAGCGGTATGCCCATGCTGGTGGCCGAACAAAACCATTTGCTGGCTGCCAGCGCAGACCGTCAGGTCCTGCTGGTTGCGGGTAAAGTCAGTGCTTCCTGAAAATTTTCCTTTCTACGTTTTTCCATTCATCAAACCACACCTATGACCATCACGACCACCCCTTCCGGCCTGCAATTCGAAGACACTGTTTTGGGCTCAGGCGCCATTGCCAAAGCTGGCCAAAACGTTCAGGTGCATTACACCGGCTGGCTTTATAACGATGGCGTTCAGGGTGCCAAGTTCGATTCCAGCAAAGACCGTGGCCAGCCTTTTGCTTTTTCTTTGGGCGCCGGGCAGGTCATCCAAGGCTGGGACGAAGGCGTGCAGGGCATGTCGGTCGGCGGCACCCGCCGCTTGATCATTCCGGCTGAACTGGGCTATGGTGCGCGCGGTGCGGGCGGGGTGATTCCGCCAAACGCCACGCTTTTGTTTGAAGTGGATTTTCTGGGTTAACAGACTTGAATATGAGCACCATGGGCACTTCTAGAAATTCAGATTTTTGGGATGAAGTGCAAGGCGCACGGAACGCAGGACACCGGAATGCACTTGCATGAGGATTGCGAACACCGCTGAATGCCACGCGTTCGCTAACGCTCAGTGCCGCAGTTCGCCCAAAAAATGAATGGATAGAAGTGCCCATGATCATCTCCAGCCTGCTTGACACGGATTTATACAAATTCACCATGATGCAGGTGGTGTTGCACCAGTTTCCGGGTGCCGAGGTGGAATACCGCTTCAAATGCCGCAACGCGGCCAATCTCGCGCCGTATGTCAGCGAGATACGCGAAGAAATTCGCAGCTTGTGCGGCCTGCGATTTCAGGATGCCGAACTGGCCTACCTCAAGGCCATGCGTTTCATCAAGCCTGACTTCATCGACTTCCTGGGCATCTTCAAGCTCAATGAAAAATATGTGACGGTGACGGCCTTGCCGACAGGCGAAATTGACGTGTCGATCAAAGGCCCGTGGCTGCACACGATCCTGTTTGAGATACCGGTGCTGTCCATCATCAACGAGGTTTACTTTCGCAACACGCAAAAGCAGCCCGACCTGCTGGAAGGCCGGACCCGTCTGACCACCAAAATAGCCCAATTGCAGGCAGACGGCCTTCAGGATTTGAAAATCGCGGACTATGGCACACGCCGTCGCTTCGGCAAAAGCTGGCATGAAGAAGTGTTGCGCACACTGGCCAGCAAACTCAAAACCGCCTCCGGTCAGAGCGGAAATGCTGGCGTTTTGGGCCAGTTTGCTGGCACCAGCAATGTGCTGTTCGCGATGAAACTGGGTTTGACGCCTTTGGGTACCATGGCGCATGAATATCTGCAGGCTTGCCAGGCGCTGGGTCCGCGCTTGCGCGACAGCCAGGTCTTTGGCTTTGAATCCTGGGCGAAAGAATACCGTGGCGACCTGGGCATTGCCTTGTCCGATGTATACGGCATGAGCGCCTTCTTGCGCGACTTTGACATGTATTTTTGCAAGCTGTTTGACGGTGCCCGGCACGACAGCGGCGACCCGTTTGAATGGGGCGAGCGCATGCTGGCGCATTACCTGAAAAACCGGGTGGACCCCAAAACCAAGACCCTGATATTTAGCGACGGGCTCACGGTGCCGAGCACCATTGAGCTTTACAAGCAGTTCAAGGGCCGTTGCCAGCTGGCCTTTGGCATTGGTACCAACCTGACGAACGATCTGGGCTACGAGCCCCTGCAAATCGTCATCAAGATGATCCGCTGTAACGGCCAGCCCGTTGCGAAACTGTCCGATACACCCTCGAAAAACATGTGCGACGATGAAAGATATCTGGCTTATCTGCGTCAGGTGTTTGACATCGCGCAGCCCTGACACACTTTGATTTGCGAGGTTGAGGCCACCATGAATTTTCTTCAGCGCGTTGGACTTGTTTTACTTGTCGCCATGTTGCCGCTTGCGGCGCACGCGGCAGACCTTGAAGGGGCCCGCTTGAATGTGCTGTGGGCGATTCCTTTCGCTGGCCTGTTGCTGTCAATTGCTTTGATGCCCCTGATGACGCCCACCTTTTGGCATCATCACTTCGGCAAGGTTTCGGCTACCTGGACGTTGGCATTTTTTCTGCCCTTTGCGGCAGTTTTTGGCGTTGGCACTGCCGGTGCCAGCCTGGTGCATGCCATGCTGGCTGAATACATCCCGTTCATCATTTTGCTGACGGCGCTGTACACCGTAGCTGGCGGTATTCACATCCGTAGCAATTTGCAGGGCAGCCCAGCGCTTAACTGCGCATTTCTGCTGATTGGCGTGGTGCTTGCGAGTTTTATGGGCACCACCGGCGCATCCATGCTGATGATTCGACCCTTGATACGGGCCAACGAAAAACGTCAGAACAAGGCGCATCTGGTGGTGTTCTTTATTTTCCTGGTCAGCAATGTGGGCGGCTCCCTCACGCCTTTGGGTGACCCGCCCTTGTTTCTTGGGTTTTTGAATGGCATTGATTTTTTCTGGACGCTGGGCCACATTTTTCCTGAAACCCTGTTCATGGTCGCCAGCCTGATCGCCATTTTTTACATCATTGACAACCATTACTTTAAAAAAGAAGGTGTGCTGCCCGCGGACCCTACGCCCACCACTGGCCGCTTGGGTTTTGATGGCGCCGTCAACTTCTGGCTGCTGGCTGCAGTTGCGGGCTTGGTGTTGATGAGCGGTGTTTGGAAATCTCCCGTTGCTGTCGATGTGGCGGGTACCGCCGTGGGTTTGCCAGGCATGGTGCGAGATGCTGGCCTGGTTTTCATCACACTGGTTTCACTTCGCATCACCGCCAAAAGCGTTCATGACAGCAACCAGTTCTCGTGGGCACCGATGCAAGAAGTGGCCAAACTGTTTGTCGGTATTTTTCTGACCATCATTCCGGTGATCGCCATGCTCAAGGCGGGAGCCAATGGGCCGTTTGGCCTCATTGTGTCTGCCGTCACCCGGCCTGATGGCTCGCCAAACCCGGCGATGTATTTCTGGGCGGCGGGTTCGTTGAGTTCGTTTTTGGACAACGCACCGACTTACCTGGTGTTTTTCAACACCGCTGGCGGCGACCCCAAGGTATTGATGACCACACTGGCGCCCACGCTGGCGGCTATTTCAGCAGGGGCGGTGTTCATGGGGGCCAACTCCTATATTGGCAACGCCCCCAACTTGATGGTCAAGGCTGTTGCAGAACAACTTGGCGTGAAGATGCCCAGCTTTTTTGGCTACATGGCCTGGTCATGTGGTGTTTTGATTCCGCTTTTCATCGTCGTGACCCTGATCTGGTTCCGATAATTTATCCAAGGTATCCCATGACTAAACCTGAGATTTTGGTGGCCCGGGCCGTGTTTCCTGAAGTCATTGCCCGGCTTGAAGAACACTTCGTTGTGGAGTCCAACCAGCGTGACGACAGCTGGACCCAGGAACAGTTCATCCAGAAGCTTCAAGGCAAGCAGGGTGCGTTCACGACCGGTGGCGACCGGATTGACGCCGTGGTGCTGGCCGCTTGCCCTGACCTGAAAATCTGCGCCAACATGGCGGTGGGATACAACAACTTTGACGTTGATGCCATGACCCAAGCAGGCGTGATAGCCACCAACGCACCGGATGTTCTGACCGAAACCACGGCCGACTTTGGCTTTGCACTGCTGATGGCGACGGCACGGCGCATGACAGAGAGCGAGCATTACCTGCGTGCTGGCAAATGGAGCAAATGGAGCTTCGACATGTTTGCCGGCTCAGACATTCATGGCAGCACGCTGGGTATTTTGGGCATGGGCCGCATTGGTCAGGGTATTGCCAGGCGCGGCGCCCATGGCTTTGGCATGAAGGTGATCTATCACAACCGTTCACGGCTCAGTGCCGAGCTGGAAACCGATTGCAAGGCGACTTATGTTGGCAAGGAAGAATTGCTCAAGACCGCTGACCATGTGATGCTGGTGCTGCCCTATTCACCTGCGTCCCATCACACCATAGGCGCAGCTGAACTGTCCCTGATGAAACCGACCGCCACCCTGGTCAATATCGCTCGCGGCGGCATTGTGGACGATGCCGCGCTGGCCTCGGCACTGGCGGCCGGGCGCATTGCGGCTGCCGGGCTCGATGTTTTCGAAGGTGAGCCCAAAGTCCATCCGGATTTGCTGACCATTCCCAACGTGGTGCTGACGCCGCACATCGCCAGCGCCACCATCCCCACACGGCTGGCCATGGCCAATCTGGCCGCCGACAACCTGATTGCCGTCTTAACAGGTAAAAAGGCTCTGACACCGTTAAACTAGCCTCCTGATAGCCTTTAAACAACCCTTAAAAACGCCTTAAAGCCAATCATTACATGCGCAATCAGCTCCTGAAAAAATAGCATGACTGAATCTGGTTTTTATGCCTTGCTGGGGTTGATCATGGTCAATCTGCTGTTGTTGCTGTGGCTGTTGTTCAGGACACAGCCAGACAACGGCAAAACAGAACTGCTCGCTCTCGTTCGCGAGGGCAACGACAAAACCGAACGGGAAGTGCGCCGTGAGGTTGTTGACAATGGTCGGGCCAACCGGCAAGAACTCAGCACCACCTTTGCGACCTTCCAGCAAACGCTGACACAGCAAAGCGCCGAGGCGATTCGCATCCAAAACACGCAAATCGATGCTTTTGGTCAGCAACTGGCTTTGCTGCAAAAAACATTGTCAGACACGCTGGTCATGCAACTGCAGTCGGTGAGCGAGTCGAACGCACGCCGCATGGGCGAGGTGCGCGAGACACTTGAAAAGCAGCTCGCCCAGTTGCAGGCCACCAACTCAGCCAAGCTCGATGAGATGCGCAAGACGGTCGATGAAAAGCTGCAAACCACGTTGGAGACACGCCTGGGTGAAAGCTTCAAGCAGGTGGCTGACCGACTGGAGCAGGTTCACAAGGGTCTGGGCGAAATGCAAACCCTCGCGCAAGGCGTAGGGGATTTGAAGCACCTGCTGACCAACGTCAAAACGCGCGGTATTTTCGGCGAGGCGCAACTGTCTGCCTTGCTGGAGCAGGTGTTCACGGTCGACCAGTACGCCGCACAAGTCCCAACCCGGCCCGGCAGTAAAAACACGGTCGACTTCGCTATCCGGCTACCGGGCAGGTCAGATTCCGGGGAGCCGCTGTGGCTGCCGATTGACGCCAAGTTTCCGAATGAAGACTACGAGCGTTTGCTCGATGCCCAGGCCCGCGCTGACGTGCAGGCTGCAGAAGCGGCGGGCAAGGCCCTTGAGATCCGCATCCGGCTGGAGGCCAGGTCCATCAGTGAAAAATACATTGCGCCGCCGCACACCACGGATTTCGCGATTTTGTTTTTGCCCACCGAAGGCCTGTACGCCGAAGTGCTGCGCCGCCCCGGCCTGATGGAAAGCCTGAGCCGCGACCACCGCATCACGCTGGCCGGGCCGACCACACTGCTGGCGATGCTGAACTCGCTGCAGATGGGCTTCAGGACCCTGGCGCTGGAAAAACGGTCTAGCGAGGTGTGGCAGGTGCTGGGCGCGGTCAAAACCGAATTTGCCAAGTTTGGAGATGTGCTGGCCAAAATCAAATCGAATGCCGAAACCATGCTGAACACAGTCAGCAGCGCCGAGCAGCGCAGCCGCGTGATGGGCAAGGCGCTGCGCAATGTGGAGGCGCTGCCCGAACTGGACTCTGCGCGTCTGCTTCCATTGGACAAAGAGCTTGACACCTGAACTAGCGCGCCTTATTTTTGCGCAAGTTTGCCTCCATGCCTGCATGGCGGGTACCCGCATGGCCGCTCCTTTGCTGGCTTTGCAGCAAGGCTACAGTCCGTTGGCGGTGGGTGTGTTGCTGGCACTGTTTGCACTGACGCAGGTCTTTTTGGCCTTGCCGGCAGGGCGTTTTGCAGACCGCAACGGCCTGCAGCGGCCTGTGAGTTGGAGCGTGCTGGCAGCCTGTACAGGAGCAGGTCTGGCCGTTGCTTTTCCGGTGTTTCCGGTCCTTTGCCTGTCGGCGTTGCTCACGGGCGGCGCTAGTGGGGCGGCAGTGATTGCCTTGCAACGCCATGTGGGCCGCGCTGCCAGCGGCGCCACGCAACTGCGCAAGGTGTTCAGTTGGGTGTCGATTGGGCCTGCGGTGTCAAATTTTATCGGCCCCTTTTCTGCCGGCTTGCTGATCGATCATGCGGGTCCTGTCGCGGGCAGCGTTGTGGGTTACCGCGCAGCTTTCCTGTTGATGGCGGTGCTGCCTCTGGCCAGCTGGTTTTTGGTGCAACGAACGCGTGAGCTCGCGCCTGTAGCTGTTGCGTCGGATGGCAAGCCACCCAAAACTTGGGACTTGCTGGGCGATGTGCAGTTTCGCCGCCTGATGATGGTGAACTGGCTTTTGTCGTCCTGTTGGGACGTACACACCTTTGTGGTGCCGGTGCTGGGGTTCGAGCGGGGGATCAGCGCGTCGGTGATTGGCTCGATCCTCGGTGCGTTTGCACTGGCTGCCGCGTCGATTCGGCTGCTTATGCCTGTGCTCGCCGCGTATCTGCGTGAGTGGAAGGTCCTGATGGTGGCCATGCTGACAACGGCGGTGTTGTTTGGCGCTTACCCTTTTGCGCGGTCGCCTCTGGAGATGGGTTTATTTTCGGTCTTGCTGGGCTTTGCACTGGGCACCGTCCAGCCCATGGTCGTGAGCATGTTGCACCAGATCACCCCTGAGGCACGCCATGGTGAGGCCTTGGGACTGCGCCTGATGGCTATCAATGCATCCAGCGTGCTGATGCCCGTGCTGTTTGGCACCGCCGGCGCTGCAGCTGGCGTCGCCGTGGTGTTCTGGGCCACAGGTGCAATAGTCGGCTTGGGCTCACGTGCTGCATGGTCGCTAAAAAGCAGCCGCCATCCATAACACTAAAGCGCGTAGAACTTGCGGATGATGTCCCAGGCTTCCTGCGGCTCATCAACATAGTGAAACAGGTTCAGGTCTTGAGGCGATATCGCACCTTCCTCAATCAGCAGGTCAAAGTTGACCAGCCGCTTCCAGTAATCAGACCCGAACAAAACGATAGGCAGCGGCTTGGCTTTTCCTGTTTGCACCAGGGTGATGACCTCAAACAGCTCATCGAGCGTGCCAAATCCGCCCGGAAAGGCCACCAGCGCTTTGGCCCGCATCATGAAATGCATTTTTCGCAGCGCAAAGTAATGAAACTTGAAGTTCAGTGACGGGGTGATGTACTTGTTACCCGACTGCTCATGCGGCAGCACGATGTTCAAACCGACCGTGGGTGCACCCAGCTCATGCGCGCCCCGATTGGCGGCTTCCATGATGCCGGGGCCACCGCCGGTACAGATGAAGAGCTGCTTGTCGTGTGGCAAGGGCTGGCTGTGCGCGGCGACCAGCCGTGCAAACAGTCTTGCCTGGTCGTAGTAGTAGGCGTTTCGAAGATGGCGTTCGGCCACCTTCAGGGCATCTTGGGCGTCGCGCAGTGCCTCGGTGTTGTTGTCATCAGCACTGATTTTTGCCAGGTTGGCCTGTGCCGCCAGCATCGATGCGTTGGCGGTTTCAGGTGCAGGAAAGCGGGCACTGCCGAACACCACGACGGTGCTTTGGATGCCTTGCTCA
>CANFOS010000016.1 GCA_947448735.1 Comamonadaceae bacterium
AGTGTCAGGTTCTCTACATTGGCAGTCAAGCTGTAGCTGATGGAGGACTGCACCAAGTCCATACCTTCTGCGGCCAGCTCAATGACAAGGTCACCCGTGTTGTCAACAACGTAAGTATCATTGCCTGCGCCGCCCAGCATGGTGTCGGCGCCCACACGGCCATTTAAGGTGTCGTTGCCTGCGCCGCCCGTCAGCGTGTTAGCGACGCTGTTGCCCAGCAAAATGTTGTCCAGCTCGTTGCCGGTGGCGTTGGTCGCACCAGCACCTATCAATGACAGGTTCTCTACATTGGCAGTCAAGCTGTAGCTGATGGAGGACTGCACCAAGTCCAAGCCTTCTCCAGCCAGTTCAGTGACAAGATCACCTGTGTTGTCCACAACGTAAGTGTCATTGCCCGCACCGCCAATCAGCGTATCGGCACCCGCACCGCCGTTCAGCGTATCGTTTCCGTCGCTGCCCGTCAGCACGTTGTCGGCGACGTTACCGGTCAAGACATTGCCCAGTGCATTGCCTGTGCCACTGATGGCTGCTGTGCCTGTCAGTGTGAGGTTTTCAACGTTGTCAGCAAGTGTGTAGCTGATAGACGACTGCACTGTGTCTTTGCCTTGCCCAGCAAGTTCAATCACCACATCACCTGCGTTATCGACCAGGTAGAGGTCATTGCCCGCGCCGCCAAGCATGGTGTCTGCGCCCGCACCGCCATCGAGCGTATCGTTGCCGTCCAGGCCATAGATAGAGTCCCTGCCGTCCGTGCCCGTGACTGTTTCGGCCGCTGTCGTCCCCATAACGATGTTGGCAATGTCAAGGCTAAAACTTGTATTGGCAGATTCGCCTGAAGCATCAGTGGCTGTCACCTTAAAGATCATCACGCCCGCAGCCGTGTCGGGTGGTGTGCCGCTCAATGTTCTCGTTGCCGCATCAAAGCTCATCCAGCCAGGTAACGCCGAACCGTTAGCCAAGGTGGCGCTCAAAGTCAGGGTGTCGCCCGCATCTGAGTCTGTAAAAGTGCCAACAGGAATCGTGTAGCTGAAAGACTGCGTCTCAACACCTTGCTGATTGGCAATCACGGCTGCCACAACCGGCGCACTGTTCGTGCTTGTAATGACAACATCGAAAGCGCTGGATGCGCCGGCACCAGCTGCATCGGTAACCGTCACCTTCAGGCCCTGGTTGCCCACGTTGGCGCCTAAAGGTGTGCCACTAAAAGTCCTTGTTGCCGAATCAAACCTTACCCACGCTGGCAACGGCGAGCCATCAGACTGCGTGGCGCTAAACACCAATGAGTCGCCAATATCCACATCGGTAAAGCTGTTGACGGGCACGACATAAGTCCAAAGCGCGTTTTGGCCTGCAGACTGATTCATGATCGGACTGCTGACAATCGGCGCATCGTTGGTGTTGGCCACAGTCACATTGAAGCTGCTTGAAACAGCAGCACCAGCGCTATCAGTTGCCGTGACCTTCAAAGCCAAGCTGCCCGCATCACCGTTGAGCGGTGTGCCGCTGAAGGTGCGGGTGGCTGCATTGAAGCTCAACCAGCTTGGCAAGGCATTGTCGTTGGCTAGCGTGCCAGTCAATGCCAGGCTGTCGCCCACATCGACATCGGCAAACGCATGAGCTGGCAGGGTGTAGCTCCACGGTGCGTCTTCGGTAACTGCTTGGTCTGACAAGGCGTTGGTAACTGTGGGCACATCGTTGGTGTTGGCCACCGTTAAAGTAAATGCACTTGATACCGCAGCACCGCTGGCGTCTGTGACTGTGATGCGTAAATTCAAATTACCCACATCACCATTAAGCGGCGTGCCACTTAAAGTTAGAGTGGCTGCGTTGTATGAAAGCCAGCCGGGCAGCGCCGAGCCGTCTGCGCGTGTAGCGCCAAAGGTCAATGTGTCGCCTGCTACTGCATCTGCGTCAGCAAAGGTGCTCAGTGGCACCACGTAGTTCCAGGTGCTGTCTTCATTGACGCTTTGGTTGGCTATTGGCGTGGCTACTGTTGGCGCCAAATTGGCCAATGCTGTCAGTTGGGCTACGTTCCAAGCAGTGCCGTTGGCAAAGCTGACTTGTTCAACCTTTTGCGCCGTGCTGGCATACCAGTTTTTAACGGTGACGGCATCGTTGGTGCTGTAGTTCAGTACCAGGTCTAGCCCATTGCGTACAGCGGTGACTGATTCAGGTGCAATGCCTGTGGCAAACGAAATAACGTCGTTGTTGTCCGCTGTGCTGTCGTTTTCTTCAATCGTGTCTTGCCCATCGCCTAAAGCAAAAACATAGGTGTCATTACCTGTGCCGCCGCGCAGCATATCGGCCCCGGCATTGCCGAGCAAAGTGTCTGCGCCCACGCCTGCGTCCAGCACATTGGCACCGCTGTTACCCAACAAGGTGTTGGCCAGGCTGTTGCCGGTACCGCTGGTGTTGCTAAAGCCTGAAAGCGTCAGGTTTTCAACATCATTGCCCAGGGTATAGCTCAGTGTGCTGACCACTGTGTCTGTGCCTTCGCTACCCGCTTCAGTTACGATGTCGCCTGCGTTGTCAACATAGTAGGTGTCGTTGCCAGTGCCGCCTGTCATGGTGTCAGCACCTGCACCACCATCGAGCACATCGTTGCCAGTGCCGCCGTTCAAAGCGTTGTTGCCACTGTTGCCGCTGATCTGGTTGTCCAGCGCATTGCCTGCACCGCTGGCGTTACCAGAACCCGTGAGCACCAGATTTTCTACATTCGCGTTCAGGGTGTAGGCTAGGGCCGTGACCACCGTGTCTGTGCCTTCACCAACGTTTTCAGTCACCGTGTCGGCCGCGTTGTCTACAAAATAAACGTCATCACCCGCGCCGCCCGCCATCGCGTCAGCACCCGCACCACCGTCCAGTACATCGTTGCCGGCACCACCGATCAGCGTATTGGCAAGTGCGTTACCCACCAGCGTGTTGTCTAGCGCATTACCCGTGAGCGTGGTGGCCGCGCCAAACAGCACGCCGTTTTCTACGTTGGCGGCAAGCGTCAGGTTTACGCTTGAATAAACCGTATCAATGCCCGTGTCCAACGCTTCATTAATGACATCGCCCGCATCATCAACGTAATAGGTGTCATTGCCCAAGCCGCCCGCCATCGCGTCTGCGCCCTGAGCACCGTCAATGATGTTGTCAGCGGCATTGCCCACCAAGGTATTTGAAGCGCTGTTACCTGTGGCATTGATATTGGCTGTGCCGGTGAGGGTCAGGTTTTCAAAGTTGTTGCCCAACGTCCATGACACCGATGACTCCACCGTGTCTGTGCCTTCGTTGGCGTTTTCAAACGCTGCGTCCAGCTGGTTGTCCACCACATAGGTATCATTGCCAGCGCCGCCAATCATGCTGTCAGCCTCAGCGCCACCGTCCAGGCGGTTGTTGCCAGCGTTGCCCACCAGCCGGTTACGGCCAGCGTTACCAGTGGCATTCAAGCTGCCCGCGCCCGTCAGTGTCAGCGCATCCACGTTGTTGCTCAAGGTGTAGCTCACGCTAGTCTGCACGCTGTCGTAGCCGCCACCCGGCAGCTCATTGATGGTGTCGCCCACGTTGTCCACGATGTAGGTGTCGTCACCTGTGCGGCCCGTCATGGCGTCCGCGCCTGCAAAGCCGTTGATGATGTTGGCACCCGCATCGCCCGTCAGTGGGTCGTTGGCGCTGGTGCCATTGACCGCGCCCGGTACGGCCGGTGCAAATACAAAGTGGCTTGCATTGAGCTGCGCGGGCGCTACACCGCGTATGTTCAGGTTCAGGGCCTGCGCGCCATTAGTAACCGATATACGGGCAAATTGCGTACCATTGATCGTGAGGTTTTGAATGCCAAGGTCCGCCACACTGGTGATCCAACTGAACGCGCGCAAGTCAATTTTTTCACCGGCCTGGTTCGGGTCAAAGTCTGCAATCAAGTTAGATGCACTGAATGTGCCACCAGAAGCACTGAAGCCGCTAGTACCGCCGCCATTAGCTAGCACTTTGAAGGTATCTGCCCCTGCGCCCCCTACCCGCGTACCGTAGTAGCCAAAAACCGTGCCGTTAACCGTGCCAAGGTCACCGTCCATCACCAGGGTGTCATCGCCAGCGCCACCGTCCACGTAGTCACTTCCAGTATTGCCGATCAACAGATCGTTTCCTGCCTCACCCAACAGCTGGTCATTGCCACTGCCGCCCACCAAGCGGTCATCACCAGCCCCGCCATAAAGCACATCGTTACCAGCACCCCCCTCCAGCCAGTCGCTTCCGGGTGTGGGTGCATAGCCTGGGTAGTCGCCCCAAATCGTGTCGTTGCCATCCCCACCGTCAATCAAGTCATTGGTGGTTTGTGAGCCAATCACGTCGTTACCACCCAGCGCATACATGGCGAGGTCACCCAGTGAGTTGGGTAGCAGCTGGTTTTCTGCACCTGACGTGCCATATGCCATCGATTTACCAGCGTAGATCAAATAAACATCCAGCGTGGCCATGTCACTGGCGAACACAAAGCTTTGCTCCGTCACCTGGCCAGGTGCCAAGCCCAGCAGCAATAAGCTTTGCCCACTGCCCAAGCCCAGACGCGTATTGGCACCTTCTTGCGTGACCACCACCTGGCTAAAGTCGGTCACATTCTCAAAGCCCACCAGCGCTATCTTTTCCCCTGGCTCCGTCGGCGCAAAGTCGGTGATGGTGTCCACACTGCCTGCGTCTTTTTGAATCACAAACCAGTCACGCCCGGTACCGCCTGTGATGGTGTCATTACCGCACCCACCTTCAACCCGGTCATCACCCCCGCCACCATTGATCGTGTCGTTGCCACGCCCACCCATCAGCACATTGGTCAGTGCATTGCCCGTCAGCGTATCGTTGCCATCCCCGCCATAAGCCCTTTCAATGTCGCCATTGATGGTCAGGTTTTTGCCCGCAATCGTGCTGGTGCTGCCATTGGTCAGGTTAATGGTGCTGTTGCCGCTGACTGCACTGGCATTGATGATGTCAAATGCGCCGCCGCTGGTGTCTGTCAACGTGGTGCGGCCAGCGGTGCTTGCAAACTCGTTGGTATACACATAGGTGTCGTTGCTGTCGGCCGTGCTGCCATACAGGTCGAGCTTCCAATTTTTTAAAATGCCGGTTTGGCCTGTTACCGCGTCTATCACCTGCAAGGTCCAGGTGCCGGCGCTTAGCTCACCCCGCACGTGCGTGGTGTTAAAGCTAAAGCTCATGGTGCCAGCGGTTGCGTCGCCCGTGTCCGCAGCGCTGCTGCCCGGCACCTTGCCGGGCCGATTCACCAAAATGCTTTCAGTCCCTGCGGGCGATATGAGTTTGATGATCAAGTCGCCCCAGCGCTGGTGGTCCAGCTCCAGTGTCACCTGCGCTGTCTCTACCTCCAGCCCAGCGGCCATGGTGAGTGTGCGGCTCAGCGTACTGGCCCCGTCGGGTATGGCCGCATTCAGCGTGCCGCTGCTGGCCGTTCTGTTTTGCTCGTTGCCCAGCGTGCTGGTTTCATACCAGGTCTCTGCCAGTCGCACAGCCGCCCTGGCATCGACCTTGCCAAAGCCATAGTCATGGCTGGTGTGCATGCCGCCACCGTTCCAGTTCTTGGCGGTGTTGATCGTCCAGTCGGTGCCGTTGGGGTCATCAAACTTGGTGGCGCTCATGGCCAAGATGGTTTGAATGTCGCGGTAGCCCAGGCCAGGGTTGGCCTCCAGCATCAGCGCAATGATGCCGCTGACGATAGGTGCCGCAAAGCTGGTGCCTTGGGATGTGCTGTACTGCCCGCCAAAGGTCGAGCCGTTGTCGGCAAGTAGCTCCCGGCTGGTACTGCCAATGTTGCTGCCCGGTGCGGACACCAAGATGGATGCACCCGGGTTGCTAAACGGCTTGCTGCCCATTTGCAGCGTGCCCAGGTCGCCCGGTGCATTGATGCTGCCCACGGTAATCACAGCCCGGTTGGCCGTCAGGGCGTTGTAGTTGGTGTTGGCTCCCTTCTCGCGGTCATTGCCGCCCGCCATAACGATGGCCGTGCCCAGGCCGTTACGGCCATTGTTGATGGCGTCCAGCATGCCAGTCTCCAGCACACCGACAGGTGTGACGTTCAGGTCAAAGTTGGCGGTTGCCCCCCAGCTGTTATTGACCACGTCATAGTTCTTGAACTTGGCCAGCGCCGCCGTGATCTCTGCATTGAGTTGGCTCACCTCCAGCCCTTCACCCTGTATGTAGTTGCCTGCCAGTGATGCACCATAGGCCACGCCCACACCGCCTTCACCGTTTCTGGCCGCCACCATCACACCAGCGACCATGGTGGCGTGGTTGCTGAAGGTTTGTGGGGTGATGTTGTTGCCTTGGCCATCCAAAGAGTTCAGCCACGCCTTGTCTGCATTGGGTGCCAGGTCAGGGTGGCGGTAGTCAAACACTTCAGCGCCGGCGCTGAAAGGCCCACCGGGTTCAAACTGACCTATCTTGATGCCCTTGCCGCTGTAGCCTTGGCCTGCTGCTATTTCTGCTGTGCTGCCCCAGGCGGCAAACACGTTGGTGTCGGCCAAATACCACTGCTCTACCGCCAGTGGGTCGTTCGGTATGTCGCTGGTTTGCAGGTAAACCGCTGCTTTCATGGCTTCGGTTTGACCTGTTGAGGAGGCGACTTGTGTGTAGTTGCCCTGGGCGTCTTGCACGGTGTACTTAAAGCCCATCACGCCGGTGTAGCTTGCGTCTGGGGTAAACAGCACATCGCCGTTTTGTGTCAAGCTGGCTGTGCCGCCTTTGGCTTCTAGTACGGCGGTGATGCTGAGCTGGGATATGTCTGAATCCCAGTCGCGGTCGTTTTGCAGGAGTTGGGTTTTACTGAGCAAATGGGCTGCTGTGCGGCTCAGGGCCTGGCCGCTTGAGTTGACTGCCAGGATGTCTTTGACGGGCAGCGGTGCTGCCAGGGTCAAATCAACTCTTGATACATCACTGAAACTCAGTTTCTCTATATTGGTCAGGGTGTCTGCGCCGTCTTGGCCGGTTCGGGTGTCCACCACCCGGAAGGTGGTGCCGCCGGATGCGTCGTCGCGGATCTTGGTGATTCTGTAGTCTGCGTAGCTGCCGCTGTACTGGGCAACATCAATCCCGTCGCCACCGTTGATGTTGTCGTCTCCCCTGCCGCCTATCAGCACGTCGTTGCCTGTGCCGCCCGACAAGGCGTCGTCCTCCAACCCGCCATCGAGCACATCATCACCGGCACCACCGAGCAATTGGTCTTGCCCTCTGTGGCCGCGTATCAGGTCATTGCCTGCGCCGCCGTCTATGGTGTCGCTGCCGTCTTCTCCCGATAAGACGTCATTGGCTGCGCCGCCAATGATCAAATCGTCGCCTGCGCCGCCGCGTATGAAGACGGTGGCGCGCCCGCCGCCTATGAAGACGTCGTTGCCGTCGCCACCGACGGCTATTTCAATATTGCTTTGGCTCAGGTTCAGCGTCACGCCTTGGTTGCCGACGACCTGGGCAATGTCCAGCCCAGCGCCACCATCAATTACCGTGTCCTGGCTGTCTATCAGCAGCACGTCATCGCCCGCACCGCCATACAGCTTGTCTGCGCCCAGGCTGCCTGCCAGCCAGTTGTTCTGGCTATCACCAGTGATGGTGTCTGCGCCTGCGCCGCCTGTGATGTTTTTGACATTGAGGGGGCTGGCGTTCAGGGTTTCGTTGGCTGCTGTTAGTGTGTTGGTTGAGACGTAGGCGCTCGTCGCCCCAGCACCGCCTGACCCGCTTGAGGTGTTTTCTGTTGCTACTGTGATGCCGCTGGTGCCTTGGGTAATGGTGCTGCCTGCCGGGTTGGCTAAAAAGTTGGCGGCTATCGCTTCTCGGGTCTGGCCGTTTTGCGTAAAGGTGCCGCGTGCGAGGACTGCATTGCCGTCTCTTACTTCGCCTGACTGGCTGGTTGAATTGAGGTTGATGGCAGTGATGCCCAGGTCGGCAAAGGTCTTTAACTCGCCTGCATCGGTCTTGCCATCATGGTTGGCGTCTTGCCAGACGCGCAGCTGGCTCCAGGCGGCGTCCGTGCTGGTGAACTGGTTGTCGTTGTTGGAGTCAAGCGATTTGAGAGCTGCAAAGCCGTTGGCAAAGGGTTTGGTGCCGGGGACGCCAGCACTGCCTGCTACGCCGTTGTAATACTCAGAGAGTGTTTCTGAGATGTTGTTGATCTTGCCGTCTGCATTGAGGTCATGCACGACGATGCCGTCTGCACTGCTTACCCAGCCGGTTTGCTCCAGACTGCCGCCGTCGTTGTCGGCGTCGAAGAGGACGGGGCTGTCTGTGAAGTTGGTGAGCTTGACGCCGTCGCCGTTCAAATCGAGCACCAGCGGGTCTACCGGGACTTGAAAGAAGTTGGCCTGGGCTGCGTTGTTGAGGGCGTTGCCTAGCAGGCTGTAGTCGACCGGGCCAACTTCTGGGTTGGTATTGCCAGTGGGCGCTGGCACATTCAGGCCTATGCCGCTTGATGCGTTGATGTTCAGGCCGATGCCGTTGTTGCCAGGCCGAAAGCCTTCTGTGACGGCGTAGCCTGCCAGTGCCTGGTTGCCGCTGGCGGTGTTGACGTCCCAGAAGTCGCCTATGCCCGCTGTGTAGTTGCCTGTGCTGACCAAATTGTTGTTGGTGGTGCTGGGGCCTGCGCTTGTGCCTTCGGGGATCGGGGTTTGGGTCGGGGTTGGGTCGGCTGTGGTGGTGCTTAGGTTGATGAGTTTGGTTTCTGTGCCGTTTTGCGTGGTGGGTGTTGCGCTATTGGTGCTGGACAGCACGCGACCTCTGGAGTCGAACTCAATCACTGTACCGCCAATACCTGTGGTGGGCGGTACCATATTGAGTTCAAACTTAGGCATGCCTTTTGTGTCGAGCAATGGCTTGCCGTCCGTGCCCTGAATCGTTCGCAGAATGTTTCCGTCTTCGTCGGTGTAGCTGTAGGGCTGGAAACCTGCATTAGCCTGTGGCTTGACACCATTAACCGTAAAGTTATTGGATTGCACGGCTTGGTTGATACCCTGCATGTCATGCTGTATTGCGCCCAACGCTAGACGACTGAGAAACCAACCTAATGGTCCTCCTGCAATAGTAAAAATACCATTGACGATGCCACTGCTGGTACTACTTGGTAGCTCGATTCGACAAAATGTTGTGCCTGCAATATCTTGACCACCCACATTGCCAACAATGCCGCCGCCCAAAAAACCAAGGCCGTTAATGTTGCATGAGATGACATCAGCAGTACCGACTGGCGTAATGCCCAAGCTGCTAAGTGTGCTGGTAAAGCCCGCACTTTGCAGCACGCTTGCTGCACCCACCGCATCGAACTTAACACCCTGCCAGCCAAAGACATAGCTGCCGATGTCTACAAACTGGCCTGCTAAAGAATGGCCGCCGATGCTGACGGTTTTATCTTCACTTTGGGCAAGCAAGCTGATATCACTCATTGCTGCGAGAGCTACGTCAATCTGGGCCTTGTTGCCGCCGTATCCAGTAACGGCAGACGGCCACTTAGATACATCGACGCCTTCGTTAGTACCCGCAACAGCAAAGTAATAGTTACCGTTAGAAGTGTTCTTTAATACCACTGCGTCCAAGCCGGTACCCTTACCGTCCACAGGACTAAAAATTTCCCATCCAGCGGGGGGCGGGCTACCTGGCTTGTAAGACCAGTTAGCCATGTCAGAGCCAAGTTGTACGCGTTCGAGGGTAGTAGGCATGATGTCTGTATTTCTAAAAAGTTAAATAAAATTGAGGGATGCTTGGGATTCGATTTACTTTGGCGGGCTTACTTCGGGTGTACTTGCACCTTTTGCGCGTAAGAAATCTTCATACAGCCGCTGTGTCACAGCCTGATTGGGTTTGTTTTGCATCAAGTAGATGGCGCGGATTTTTTTGACGAAAGCGTCTGGAATTTCTACTGTATGAACGCTTGTCGGATTCACGCCGCGGGTGCGAGTGATTTCCGCCTGTGCGTGATAACGGATTACTCCTGGGCCGTCACCTTCATAGCTTGGACAGGCATTTTTATAGCTCAGTAGCACTATGCCCGGTTCGTATTCGCGATCAAAAAGCCATAGACGAAGAAAGACATTCATTGCTCCTCCTTGTAAATAGCGCATTTGCAATAGGCTTTCAGGCAACACCGGACCCTTTGCTGACGGCGTCGGAACGCCGTTCACATACCGCCACCATTTCGAATTAGGCTGCAGTCTTGGTAAATAGCTGTCGGAGGTAATACCTTCAATCATGTTGTCGCGAACAACATCTGTGTAGTTCCATGGCAAGGGAGTCTTGCTGTCAAAGTACACGTCTAATTGACACGTCAGACTGGGCCAACAGCTTTCTGGATTGCGCGCATAGCCACAGGTATTTTTGCCCATACTCGTCATCCGCCAAGCCAGAGCCAGCGCGCCTTTCAGATTGCCATCAATACCCTGTCTCGGCATCCGAAATTTATCTGCAAAAGCATCGGTGTAAATCCACTGAAAAGGATCTACGTCGTGAATTCTTTGATGCTTAAAGGTGTTGGTGTCTTCATAAGTTGAACCAAAGACTTTTTCTGCATGAGTGCGCTGCTCCCATGGCGTTTTGTCAATCGGATAGCTGTTCGGTTGTACGTTGCCTGATGGTCCTTGCGCCAGGACACAAAAAGCACCCAAGCTAAGCATCAATAAAACAAGAAGGTGTTTCAATAACTGGATGGACTTTTTGCACTTGCCCAGCGTTAGAAGCATCGCTTCGTTCCAATTAGATTTGCGTCTTACATCAAGCATGTGCGACTCCTGCATAAAACCGTAAATCACGATTTATTTCATGGCTGCTTGCGCACGTATTCGTTGGGCTGAAGACACATTTGTCTCCTAAACCGGCCAACTTTTCACCGATGTGGCGCCTATCTTCAACATCACACGCGCTTTTTGAGCTGTTTTGTGCACATTTGGAAAATGTTTTATGCCTGTAGCCCAATAGATGCTTGCGCAAGCAGCTACGTTTTTGATAGTTCTTGGTCTGGGGGGTGATGTTGTTGCCCTGGCCATCCAAAGAGTTCAGCCATGCCTTGTCTGCATTGGGTGCCAGGTCAGGGTGGCGGTAGTCAAACTCTTCGGGGCCGGTACTGAAAGGCCCGCCCGGTTCAAACTGGCCTATCTTGATGCCTGCGCCGCTGTAGCCTTGGGCCTTGGCCTGTTCAACCTGTGTGCCCCAGGCGGCAAACACGTTGGTGTCTGTCAGGTACCACTGCTCTAGCGCCAGTGGGTCCACTCGTCCTTGTGCGTCTTGGATATCGCTGGTTTGCAAATACACCGCTGCCTTCATCGATGCGCACTGGCCTGTGCTGCCGCTCAAGGTGTCGTCTTCAAGCCCGCCATCGAGCACATAGTCAAGCAATTGTTTGACGCCGCGCGACAAACCGCACCCAAAGCACAGGAGTTTTAACAGCAGCATTACAGCCAAGCGGTGTAGTGCTTTGATTTTCAGGGTCGTCATCATGTTCGTTTTCATCACCGCTCCCTCAAACTCTCACTACCCGCCCGTTGAATCGGACTCAGTAAATACTCAATCACCCGCCGCTGTCCGGTTTTAATTTCTGCAGTGATGTTCATGCCCGGGCTGATGGGCACGCGCTTTCCGTCGATGTTCATGTCTTTGGCTGCCAGCGTCAGTGTGGCCGGGTAGTAGCTGCCTTTTTTCTCGTCGGTGACTGCATCAGCCGTCACCATGTCTACCCGCGCTTTGACAGTGCCGTACTTGGTGTACGGGAAGGTCTCTAGCTTGACTTCTGCCTGCTGGCCAGCGTTGACAAAGCCGATGTCCAAATTGGCGATGCTGATTTCAGCGGTAACTCGGGCTGAATCGGGCACAACAATCATCAATGGCTGGGCGGGTGTGACCACACCGCCAACGGAATGCACGGCCAGTTGCTGGATGGTGCCTGCGACTGGAGCGGTGAGTTGCGTTAATTTTTCACGCTGGCTGGCTTTTGACTCGTCTTGTGTCAGTTGCTGCGCTTTGGATGTGGCTTGTGCGTTGCGGTCGTTCAGGGTGCGGCGGGTTTCGGCGATGTAGGCGGCTTTTGATTGAGCGGTTTCGTTCAAGGTTGACTGTGCCTCTTGCAACCTGGCGCGCTGGGTGGCCAGGTCGCGTTCTAGTTCTACTCTTTCACGGGTTTTGTCTTGCGTGGCGTGGCTGGATATGAAACCTTCGTTGACAAGCTTTTTAAAGTCAGTCTCGCGGGTTTGCGCCATGGGGATGGTGGCTTCTAGTTTGGCGATGGTTTCTCTGACTGTCGCTATTTCTGCCTGGCGGCGGGCTTGTTCAGCATCCAGCTTGGCGACTTTGGCCCGGATGTCTTGCCATTCGGACTGGAGCTGGGCGCTTAAGGATGGATGGGTTTGGGCAGTTTGGGGAGTTTGAGGAGTGTTTGAACCACTTTTACCTTCCAAATTAGCCTGTAGCCCAATAGACTGCTGTGCGGGCAGCTCCTGTTTTAATAGTGATGATGTTGCGTTGCTAGCCAGCGCTTGCAGTAGCGCCTGGGTGCGGATGACTTCTGAAGTGGCGGCGCTGAGCTGTTCGCTGACGCTGGCTTTGTCTGCGTTGGCGTTGGTCGGGTCCAGCTCTACCAATACCTGGCCTGCGACGACCTTGTCGCCGTCTTTGACCAGCACCTTGCGCACCACGCTGGCCTCTAAAGGTTGAATGACCTTGGTGCGGTCGCTGACGATGATGCGGCCAGGAGCGGTGGCCACGATGTCTATCTTGCCAAAAATAGCCCAGAGCACCGCAATGACGAACAGCGCCATTAGCGCGTAAGCCAGCCTGCGCGGGGCGGGGTGAACGGGCGTGTCTTGCAAACTGAGGGCGGCGGGCAAGAAGGCGGCTTCATCGGCCAGGCGGGTGGGGCCGGCCAGTTCTGCCCGGTGCGCCCAGGCAGCTTTAAGAATAACTTTGTAGCGGGCCAGCAGGTCGATGACTGGGTGAACTGGATGACGATGTTTGGCTTTTTCAACCACGTCGGTTGGCTCGTTCGTCGCGCTCATGGCTGTGCTGCGCCTTCGGCTGCAACTTTCACATCCACCGGCTGCCCACCATCTTGCATGCGCCACAGGTGCGCGTATAAGCCTTTGGGCTTTTGAATCAAAGCCTCGTGCGGGCCTGCTTCGACAATCTGACCCTTGTCCATCACGATGATGCGGTGGGCATGGCGCACGGCACTCAGGCGGTGCGCAATGATGAGCACGGTGCGGCCTTTGCAAATGCTGACCATGTTGCGCTGGATGATGGCTTCGCTTTCATAGTCGAGCGCACTTGTGGCTTCGTCGAAGATCAAGATGCGGGGGTTGGTGAACAGCGCCCTTGCAATGGCTATGCGCTGTCGCTGCCCGCCGCTGAGTGAACTGCCTCGCTCGCCGACATTGGTGTCGTAGCCCTCGGGCAATTCACTGATAAATTCATGCGCCCCGGCCAGTTGGGCCACGCGCACCACGGCTTCTATCGGGGCGGCGGGGTCGGTGATGGCGATGTTCTCGCGCACGCTGCGGTTAAAGAGCAGGTTTTCTTGCAAGACCACGCCGACTTGCCTGCGCAACTGGGCGGCGTCTATCAGGCTGATGTCGATGCCGTCAACCAACAGGCGGCCTTGCTCGGGCACGTACAGGCGCTGGACCAGCTTGGTCAAGGTGCTTTTGCCGGAGCCTGAACGGCCGACGATGCCGATGATCTCGCCTGCATTTATGTCAAGGCTGATACTGTTGAGCACCGGTGCGGCTTCGAATCGATAGCGAAAGACGACTTTGTCCAGCGTGATGCGGCCTTTGACGGGCGGCAGTTGGGCGGCACTGCTGGGCGCCACCTCGGTGCGGGTGTTCAAGATATCGCCTAACCTGGCAACGGAGACGCCGGTTTGCTGAAAGTCTGTCCACAACTGGGCCATGCGCATGATGGGCTGGGCCACGCGCTGGGCAAACATGTTGAAGGCGACGAACTGGCCGACCGTCAATTCATTGTTCATCACCAAATGCGCACCGTACCAAAGCGTGGCGGCGTTGATGAGTTTGCCAATCAGGTTGATGGCCTCATGCGCCCAGGTGGCGAGGTTTTGTGTTTTAAAGCTGGCCGAGACATAAGCGGCTAGCTGGTCGTCCCAGCGCTTGGCCATGGACGGCTCTAGCGCGGTGGCTTTGACGGTTTGTATGCCTGTGACGGTTTCTACCAGCATGGCCTGGTTTTCAGCGCCACGGGCGAACTTGACGTCTAGCCGCTGACGCAATAGCGGGACTACCGCAATGCTGATGCCGCCATATAGCGGTAGGCTGACGAGAACAATCAAGGTGAGAGGCACGCTGTAAAACAGCATGATGGCAATTAAGACGACAGAGAAGAACACGTCAAGCACGACTGTGAGTGCGTTGCTAGTTAAAAAGCTGCGAATGTTCTCCAGCTCGCGCACTCTGGCAATCGAATCACCCACGCGGCGAGCCTGAAAGTAGGCCAGTGGCAATTGCAGCAGGTGGCGGAACAGGCGTGCGCCCAGCTCAACATCAATGCGGCTGGTGGTGTGGCTAAAGATGTAGGCGCGCATGCCGTTGAGCAAACTCTCAAAAACCACGACCACCACCAAACCGATGATGAGCACGTCCAGCGTGGTCATACCTTTGTTGACCAACACTTTGTCCATCACGACCTGAAAGAACAGTGGGCTGACCAGGGCAAACAATTGCAGCATGAAGCTGATGAGCAGAACCTCCCCGAGCAGCTTGCGGTATTTGACGAGGCTGGGGACGAACCACGAGAAGTCAAATTTGGCCAGCTCACCCACCAATGCGGCTTGGCTGGTGATGAGGATGAGCTCACCCGTCCATTGGGTGACGAAGACATCCATCGGCTCAATGGTAGGTCTGCCGCCGGGAACGCTTGGGTCTTGCAGCAGCACGCGCTGGCCGTCGGTTTGCGCCAAGATGACGGTGCGGATACTGCCATCAGTGCCGCGCACCTGCGCCAGTGCGGGCAGCGGTGTGAGCACTAATCGGTCTGAGGTAGTTTGGCTCAGTTTGGCTTTGAGGCCTAAGTGCTTGGCGGCACGCAACAGGTCTTGGGTACCCACTGCCGCCGATGCTGCCAAACCAAGTTGGTGCGCCAGGTTGGCGGGATCGGCCGCTATTTGATGAAAGCGGGCAATGGCGCACAGGGCAGCCAATGCTTGATGCGATGGGTTGGCGGCACTGCCGCTTTCGGCATCGTTTCTTTTTGCGGCAGGCGCCGGCCCGTCAGACAATGTGATCGCTTCCACCCTGAACTCGCTTATTTTTGCGTCACTTCGTGAAAAGATGAACACGTTGTAACCGTACGTAATAATACAGTAACAATTTGATACAATTAGATTTAGATGGAGGGGGTACTTACCCTATTTTTCTTACCAAATCACGCCTTAAGCCTGAGCATCAAGGCTTGTCGTTACGCCTTGCAAACTATGTCAGCCTATCGGAACACGATGAAAATCGAAGACTTAAGCCGCTGCGCTAGAAAGTCCGCTTTGTGGCACCCAGTCGACACAGTCGGAATTGCGCTTAGTCGTCGGAAGCAGTCGTTCATCAACGATCGATTCCTGTCAGACGCCTTGGTTGATTTCGACCAAGGAGAACTGGTCATTTCAGGCAAGCTGGTCAGGAATTCCCGCATCAATGGTCCGTGATGGCCGGAATACGCATGCAACGATGGCTTTGTAGCCTTGTAGGGTGTTTAGGTTTTGGCTGTTGGCCGCTTGCGCATCAGCATCGACCTTGACCCAAGGCCTTAGGCAACGTGCCGGTCCGGGCACAGTCGCCAAATGCTACAAAATAAATAGCTGCTCGCGCATATACCCATTGGGTCTCAGGCACTTTTAACACTTAAAAAGACCTGAAAATCACTCAATCCGGGTCACCGACGAAGGCTTGAAACCCAAATCCGCCGCCTTGCCTTTGCGGGCACGCGCGGCTTTGGCGTTGTTCAGGCTGCGGATCTCCAGCGTTTCGTCACGCGCTTTGCCGCCGCGGCCGATGCCGGCGATGCGCACGCTGCGGGTGTAGGCGGCTGCGCCTGCCAGGGTGTCTTTGTCGTCCAGGTCAATCAGCATCAGGCCGCGCCCGCCGCCAGCCATCTGTTTGAGCTCTGACATGTCAAACGTCAAAATGCGGCCTGCGGTGGATGCGCAGGCGACGTGGGTAGCCGGGTTCAGCGGCAGGCTGCCCGATGTGCCCGATGCGTGCGATGGTTTGCAGATTGATTCGCCTTCAGCACAACTGATAAAGGCCTTGCCGGCCTTGGGCCGGGAGGTCATGGTGTCGACGCTGGCCAAAAAGCCGTAGCCACCGCTGCTGGACAACAGCAGCGTTGCGTTGGCGGGGCCTGCAAAGTAATACAGCGGCTGCGTGCCCGATTCAAGCTCAATCAGCGTGGTGACGGGCTGGCCGTCGCCGCGTGCGCCGGGCAGCAGGGCCACGGCGACCGAATAGACGCGGCCTGTACCCTTGGCAGCACTGCCAAACACCAGCAGCGTGTCAACCGTGCGGCATTCAAAGGTGCCATACAGGCCGTCGCCTTCTTTGAAGGCAAAGCTGGCAGCGTCGTGGCCGTGGCCGCCGCGAGCGCGTATCCAGCCCTTGCTGCTGACGACCACCGTCACAGGCTCGTCGATGACCTTGACTTCGAGCACCGCTTTTTTCTCAGCCTGGATCAGCGTGCGGCGCGGGTCGGCAAACTGCTTGGCATCGGCCTCGACTTCCTTGACCATCAGGCGTTTGAGCGCTGACGGGTTGCCCAAGATTTCTTCGAGCTTGCTTTGTTCGTCGCGCAGGGTTTTGAGCTCTTGCTCGATCTTGATGGCTTCCAGCCGGGCCAGTTGGCGCAGGCGGATTTCAAGGATGTCTTCAGCCTGCCTGTCGCTGAGCTTGAAGCGCTCGATCAGCGCGGCTTTGGGCTCGTCTGACTGGCGGATGATGGCGATGACCTCGTCGATGTTGAGCAACACCAGCGCACGGCCTTCCAGAATATGGATGCGGTCCAGCACCTTGGTCAGCCGGTGCTGGGAGCGTCGGGCGATGGTGCTTTGCCTGAAGTCAATCCATTCGGTCAGCATGTGCCGCAGCGACTTTTGCGCGGGTCGGCCGTCCAGGCCGATGAGCGTCAGGTTAATCGGCGATGAACTCTCTAAACTGGTGTGGGCCAGCAGCGTGTTGATGAGCTCGCTTTGCTCGATGCGACTGGTTTTGGGTTCAAACACCAGGCGCACGGCGGCTTCTTTGCCTGACTCGTCACGCACCACGTCCAGCACCGCGAGCAGGGTTTGCTTGGAACTCAATTGGTCCGCGCTCAGCGCTTTTTTGCCGACTTTGATTTTCGGATTGGTCAGCTCTTCAATTTCTTCCAGCACCTTTTGCGTGCTGACGCCAATCGGCAACTCCGTGACCACCAGTTGCCACTGGCCACGCGCCAGGTCTTCAATCTTCCAGCGGGCGCGCACCTTGAGCGAGCCTCGGCCGGTGCTGTAGGCCGCTGCAATGTCAGCAGCACTGGAGATGATTTGCCCGCCACCGGGGTAATCTGGCCCGGCAATGATGCTGTACAGCTCGTCGTCAGGCAGCTTGGGGGTTTTGATCAGAGCGATGCAGGCGTCGGCCACTTCGCGCAGGTTGTGGCTGGGGATTTCGGTGGCCAGGCCGACCGCAATGCCGCTGGCGCCATTGAGCAGCGTGAAAGGCAGGCGCGCGGGCAACTGCCGCGGCTCTTCAAAAGAGCCGTCGTAGTTGGGAATAAAGTCCACCGTGCCTTCGTCCAGCTCGTCGAGCAGCAAGCTGGTAATGCGTGCCAGGCGCGCTTCGGTGTATCGCATGGCGGCGGCGCTGTCGCCGTCCCGGCTGCCAAAGTTCCCCTGGCCATCGACCAGTGGGTAGCGCTGGCTGAAGTCTTGCGCCATGCGCACCATCGCGTCATAGGCGGCGCTGTCACCATGCGGGTGGTATTTGCCCAAGACATCGCCGACCACACGGGCACTTTTGACGGGCTTGGCGCCGGTGGCACCGTTGGCGCCACCAAAGCCCAGGCCCATCCGCGACATGCTGTACAAAATGCGCCGCTGGACGGGTTTTTGGCCGTCACAGGCGTCGGGCAAGGCACGGCCCTTGACAACGCTCAAAGCGTATTCAAGGTAGGCGCGCTGGGCGTAGGCAGAAAGCGAATCCTGGTCGGCAGATTCAGGGCTGCCAGGGGAGGCGTCGGGGGTAAAAAGATCCATCGGGAATAAAAACCTGGAAAGCTTGCAAAAGCGTGGATGTTAATGGTGGGCGTCGGTCTCAAGCGGTTCGGCGATGTTGTCATCAACGTTTATCGCCAAGATGCTGGGTGAACAGTGATTCGGCGGCCAGGCCGCGCAGGCCTGCAGCAATCCGAGCACAAACAAATCGCGATCGAGCATCAAGGTCAGCACTGACTTACTTGGCTTTGGACTCGGGAAAAGACAGAGGCTCATCAGGCACGGCCACCAGCAATGGCGGCATGTTGCTGCGGCCCTGAACACTGGGTACGCCGCCCATCATTTCCATGCGCACCCGGCCCGATATTTCCATGCGTGCCCGGCCCGGTACTTTGCGCGCCTCGATCACCACCGCCGGTGGCTTGAGGTGGCCGTACAGCTGCATCACGGTTTTGACATAGTTTTTGGTTTCAGGGTAGTTCGGGATTTTGTTGCCGGCGCGCTGCACCGCGCCCTCGCCTGCGTTGTAGGCGGCCAAGGCCAATTCAAGCTGGCCCGGAAACAAACTGATCAGGTGGCGCAGGTAGGCAGTGCCGGCACTGATGTTGGTCTTCGGATCGGTCAGTTTTTTCTCAATCGGCATTTTTTTGTCGGCTTTCACGCCATAACGCTCTGCCGTCGGGGGCATCAACTGCATCAGGCCCACAGCCCCTTTGGGTGATACGGCCAGCGTGTCGAAACCCGATTCCGTGGCGATCAGGGCCTGAATCAATTCGTAGTCAATGCCGTGAATTTGTGCCGCATCCTTGAGCAGGTGCTTGACGGCCTTGTAATTGGGCGACACATCAAAGAAGGCCAGCAGTTTGGTGGGCGCTCTCGCGCTGCTGGCAGGCTGGATGACGTCAGGTGGGCTTTTGTCAAGCGGCATCAGCGACGACCTGTCCAATTTTTCGGTCGAAAAGCTCTCACCACCCCTGAAGAACAGTTCAAAGCGCTCGTCAAGCTTTTCAGTTGAAAAATGCGCCACACCCTTTTCATCAACATAGCCCCAGACGTCGGCCACGGCTGGAAGCGCGACCACGCCCAGCAACAGCGCGACCAGGGTGCTGGCAAGGCGATTGTGCAGGCGAGTCAAAGCAAGAGGCATCAGACGTCAATTTCTACGGCATCACCGTGTAGTTCCATCAGTTCGCGGCGCGCCGCGGCTTCGCCTTTGCCCATGAGTTTGGTGATCAAGACTTCGGTTTGCAAAAAACTCTGGTTGCCCAGTTGCACGGGCAACAGGCGGCGGGTGTCTGGATTGAGTGTGGTTTCCCACAATTGTTCCGCATTCATTTCACCCAAGCCCTTGAACCGGCTGATGCTCCAGGACGCCTCTTTGACGCCTTCTTTGCGTAACTTGTCAAGAATAGCTGTTAACTCACCGTCATCCAGCGCGTACGCCTTCGATGCCGGCTTTTTGCCCCGCGCTGGCGCGTCCACTCTGAACAGTGGCGGACGGGCAACAAACACATGGCCAGCCTCAATCAGCTTGGGAAAGTGCCTGAAAAACAGCGTCAACAAAAGCACCTGAATGTGGGAGCCGTCGACATCTGCATCGCTCAATATGCACACCTTGCCATAGCGCAAACCGCTCATGTCAGGGGAATCATCGGGCCCATGCGGGTCAACGCCAAGCGCCACGGCAATGTCGTGAATCTCGGTATTGGCAAACAGTCGGTCGCGTTCAACCTCCCAGGTGTTCAGCACCTTGCCGCGCAGGGGCAATATGGCCTGGCTCTCCTTGTCGCGGCCCATTTTGGCGCTGCCGCCGGCTGAGTCACCCTCCACCAGAAACACCTCGTTGTGCGCCAAGTCCTTGCTTTCGCAGTCGGTCAGTTTGCCGGGCAACACGGCCACGCCAGAGCCTTTGCGCTTTTCAACCTTCTGGCCAGCTTTTTGACGGGTTTGGGCAGCGCGAATGGCCAGCTCGGCCAGTTTTTTGCCGTAGTCCACATGCTGGTTGAGCCACAGTTCAAGCGCCGGTCGCACATAGCTGGACACCAGCCGCACCGCGTCGCGGGAATTGAGGCGCTCCTTGATCTGCCCCTGAAACTGGGGGTCCAGCACCTTGGCGCTTAACACATAGCTGGCACGCGCAAACACGTCTTCGGGCAAAAGCTTGACGCCCTTGGGCAGCAGCGAATGCAGTTCAGTGAAGCTTTTGACAGCGGTAAACAGCCCGTCGCGCAGGCCGCTTTCATGTGTGCCGCCCGCGCTGGTCGGGATCAGATTGACGTAGCTTTCGCGCACCGGCTGGCCGTCTTCGGTAAAAGCCACGCACCAGTCGGCGCCCTCGCCCTCGGCAAAGGTTTCGTGCGATGCATCGGCAAAGCCCTTGCCCTCGAACATCGGAATGACCAGGTCGCCGTTGAGTGTTTGGGCCAGGTAGTCGTGCAGGCCGCCCTTGTACAGCCAGGTTTGGCTGTCTCTGGTTTTCTCGACCATTAACGTGACAGACACGCCGGGCATCAGCACCGCCTTGCTGCGCAGCAAATGCGTCAGCTCATGGATGGGCAACGCTGAGGATTCGAAATACTTGGCATCGGGCCAGGCGCGTACCGAGGTGCCTGATTTGCGGTCGCCCTCGACGGCTGCATCAAACTTGCGCAGGTGCAACTTTTCGATCACGTCGCCGCCCGAAAACACCAGTTTGGCAACCATGCCTTCACGGTAAGACGTGACCTCCAGCCGCTTGGACAACGCATTGGTCACACTGACGCCCACGCCATGCAAACCGCCTGAAAAGCTGTAGGCACCACCCTTGCCCTTGTCAAACTTGCCACCCGCATGCAGCCGGGTAAAGACCAGTTCCACCACCGGCGCTTTTTCTTCGGGGTGCAAACCGTACGGAATGCCGCGGCCATCGTCGTCGACACTGACCGAACCATCGGTGTGCAGCGTGACTTTGAGTTTTTTGCCGTAGCCAGCCAGCGCTTCGTCGGCCGAGTTGTCCAGCACTTCCTGAATGATGTGCAGGGGGTTGTCGGTGCGGGTGTACATGCCCGGCCGCTGCTTGACGGGCTCCAGGCCTTTGAGCACGCGGATGGAGCTTTCGGAGTATTCAGGCACTGCCGCTGCTGAAACGGCCGATGAAACGAAAGAGGGTTTGGATGCCATAGGTGGTCAGTATTTTCGCGCCATTGTAGATGGGAATCAAATCCAAACTGTATAAATAAACAGCCCTCAGGTGCAGCCAGTTTGGGGAGTGACCGCAGCCATCCGGCGGCACAGTTAAAGTCAGGGCATGACTTCAGACACGACAAACCCACCCAAAAAACTCTCGACGGCCCAAGTTCTGGCCTGCGGCGCTGCCATCGTGACCCTGTCCGTGGGCATTCGCCACGGCTTTGGCCTGTGGCTGCAACCCATCACCCAAGCCCAGGGCTGGACGCGGGAAACCTTTGCATTTGCCATCGCCATTCAAAATCTCTCCTGGGGCGTTTGCGGCATTTTTGCCGGCATGCTGGCAGACAGACTGGGCGCCTTCAAGGTTCTGCTGGGCGGCACCGTGCTTTATTCCTTGGGTCTGGCAGGCATGGCGTTGTCGCCGACAGGCTTTACTTTCACGCTGACGACGGGTGTGCTGATTGGCGCGGCGCAGGCGGGGACGACCTACGCGGTGATTTACGGCGTCATCGGCCGCAATATTTCTGCTGAAAAGCGCTCATGGGCGATGGGCGTTGCGGCAGCTGCGGGCTCTTTCGGCCAGTTTTTGATGGTGCCGTTTGAAAGTTTTTTGATCAGCAGCATCGGCTGGCAGCAGGCGCTGTTGATTCTGGCGGCTGCGGTGCTGCTGATCATGCCGCTGGCGCTGGGCCTGCGGGAGCGCAGCTTTTCAGGCGGGCAAGCCCCCAAGCGCGACCAAACCATCGTCCAGGCACTGCGTGAAGCCTTCAAATACCCCAGCTTTCAGCTGCTGATGGCGGGCTATTTTGTTTGCGGCTTTCAGGTCGTGTTTATTGGCGTGCACATGCCGAGCTACCTCAAAGACAAAGGCCTGTCGCCCCAGGTGGCGGGCTACGCGCTGGCGCTGATTGGCCTGTTCAACGTGTTTGGTACCTATGCGGCAGGTGCGCTAGGCCAGCGCATGGCCAAAAAGAACATCCTGGCCTTTATTTACTTTGCCCGAGCGGTGGTGATTGGCGTGTTTATTGCCGCGCCTCTCACCCCCATGAGTGTGTACATTTTTTCCTGTTTCATGGGCATGCTGTGGCTGTCTACCGTGCCACCCACCAACGCATCTGTAGCGCAGATTTTTGGCGTGGCGCATTTGTCCATGCTCAGCGGTTTTGTGTTTTTCAGCCACCAGATTGGTTCTTTTATGGGTGTCTGGCTAGGCGGCGTGCTGTACGACAAGACCGGCAGCTATGACATCGTCTGGTACATCACGATTGCGCTCGGTGTGTTTGCCGGTTTGATCAACCTGCCGGTGCGTGAAGCGCCAATTTCTCGCCCGAACCTTGGGCAACAGCCGCAAAGTGCCTGACGTGAAGCGCCAGCGCCTGACCCGGATCAGCGCCTGGCTGGCTGCTAGCGCCGTGCTGCTTGGCGTGTTTGCGATGTACCTGCAGCCAGACTTTTTGGTGGTGCTCGCCAATCAGGTCTGGGCCTGTTTTTAGTACTTTTTAGGCATTTTCAGGCCTTTGTAACCCGAAACCCAATCATTACATGCGTTGACAGCTATGAAAATAATAGTAATTACTGGCGCGTCCGACGGCATAGGTGCAGAAATGGCGCGGCAACTGGCCAAGCGCCACGGCGCCCAACTGGGACTGGTGCTGGCGGCCAGAAACGAGGCGCGGCTGGCGGAGGTGGCCAGCCAGTGCGGCGCTTTCGGCGTTCAAACGCTGGTGGTGCCCACGGATGTCTCGCTGGAGCCTGCCTGCCGCGCCCTGATCGCTCTGGCCATGGCGCGGTTTGGCCGGATCGATGCGCTGATCAACAACGCGGGCATATCGGCACAGGCGCTGTTCGGTGATGTCAAAGGCGATGACCTCGGCTGGTACGAGCAGTTGATGCGCATCAATTTGTGGGGCAGCGTGTGGTGTACCCACGCTGCGCTGCCGTACCTTAAGCAAAGCCGGGGCAGCATCGTGGCGGTATCCAGCTTGGCCGGCTTGTTTGGCGTACCAGGGCGCACCGCCTACAGTGCCAGTAAATTTGCCATGACAGGTTTTTTTGAAGCGCTGCGCGCCGAGCTGAAAAGCGCTGGTGTCAGCGTGACAACCGCCTACCCCGGCGTGGTGGCCACGAAAATCCGCCACCACGGCCTGAACGCAGCCGGTCAGGCAGCCGGCTCCAGCGGCCTGAAAGAGGACAAGGCCATGTCGGTGGAAGAATGTGCGCGTTTGATCTTGGACGGCATGGACGCACGTCAACGCGATGTGGTGATGTCTGCCAAAGGCAAGCTGGGTCGCTGGCTCAAGCTGCTCGCCCCAGCATGGGTCGAAGCCATGGCGCTGAATGCGCTCAAAGATGAGGTCAAGCCATCTTGAGCGCCGACTTGCCACACGGCACAGAGCCGCCGTCAGACTGGGTCAAGCGCTGGTCGCATCTGGTCCAAGCGCAGGGCACGGTGCTGGACGTGGCTTGCGGCCATGGCCGCCATGCCTGGTGGTTTTACGGTTTGAATCACAGGCTGACACTTGTCGACCGATCGCAGTCAGCGATGGATGCCATCGCGATTGCGGCGCCGGCCTGCGATAAGGTGGTGGCCGATATTGAAAATGGCCCCTGGCCCTTGACGGGCCGGCAGTTTGATGCGGTGGTCGTGACGAACTATCTGTGGCGCCCCTTGATGCCGACACTGCTGGCCAGCCTGGCCCCGGGCGGGGTGCTGATTTACGAGACTTTTACAGTGGGCAACGAAACCGTGGGCAAACCATCGCGTTCGGATTTTTTATTGCAGCCCGGCGAGCTGTTGCAAGTTTGCAAGCAGTTGCGAGTAGTGGCCTTTGAAGACGGCTTTGTCCAGAGCGCCGGCAACACATCGCAGCGTTTTGTCCAGCGCATCGTGGCCATTCGTCAAGATGCTGTCAAAACCCCTCCTACCCGCTATCTGCTGACCTAGCGGCGGCATCCTGACTAGGTAGAATGTGCCTTTGCTTTTACTGTTCTGCACAGACGATCCCTTCAAGACATGAAACCAATCACAGGCAGCATTGTTGCTTTGGCAACGCCCTTACACCCTGACGGCAGCGTAGACTACCCGACGCTGCGCAAGCTGGTGGACTGGCATGTGCTTGAGGGCACCGACTGCATTGGCGTGGTCGGCACCACCGGCGAGTCACCCACTGTCAATGTAGAAGAACATTGCGAGATCATTCGCGTGGCGGTCGAGCAAGCCAACAAACGGGTTCCCATCATGGCAGGTTGCGGTGCCAATTCAACCGCCGAGGCGATTGAGCTGGCACGATTTGCCAGAGGCGTTGGTGCTGATTGCCAATTGCAAGTGGTGCCCTACTACAACAAACCCACACAAGAGGGCCAGTACCAGCATTTCAAGGCCATTGCAGAAGCCACAGGTGATTTGCCCTGCGTGCTCTACAACGTACCTGGCCGCACCGTCGCTGATATGCAGCACGCGACCGTCATGCGGCTGGCCCAGGTGCCCGGCATTGTGGGGATCAAAGAAGCGACCGGTAATATCGAACGAGCGCAGTGGTTGATCAAAGAAGCCCCCCAGGGCTTTGCTGTGTATTCGGGCGATGATCCGACCGCTGTTGCCCTCATGCTCTGCGGCGGCCAAGGCAATATCAGCGTCACGGCCAATGTGGCCCCCCGGCTGATGCATGAGCTGTGCATGGCTGCATTAGCGGGTGACACCAAAAAAGCCATGCAGCTCCAGATGACGTTGTTGCCCCTGCACAAACATCTGTTTGTGGAGGCCAACCCGATTCCGGTCAAATGGGCGATGGCACGCATGGGACTGTGCGGCCCGACACTGCGCCTGCCCATGACCCCGCTTGAAGCGTCGAACGAAGCCACTGTTGAAGGCGCGCTGCGCGCCTGCAAGCTGATCTGATTTTTAAGGACCACCACGTGATGACTTTGCTCCAGCGCACATCAAGCCACCTTTTTGCCTTCACACTGGCGGCCACAGGGCTCATGCTGACGGGTTGCTCGACGGTCGGTGATCTGATGCAAGGCGACAAGATCGACTACAAGTCCAGCGGAAAAGCGGGCCCTTCGCTGGATGTTCCCCCTGACCTGAACCAGCTAAGCCGTGACACCCGCTACGTGGTGCCCGGTGCGGCAGTCAGCGCCAGTGCCTATCAGGTCGGACAAGGCACGCAGACCGTTCCTGTAGCGGCAACCGTTGTCGGTGATGTCCGCATAGAGCGGGCCGGCAACCAGCGCTGGCTGGTCGTCAACCGACCTGCCGATACGCTCTGGACACCCGTGCGCGACTTCTGGCTGGAGGGTGGCTTTTTGCTAGCGCTGGATCAAGAGAACCTGGGCATCATGGAAACCGACTTTGCAGAAAATCGGGCAAAAATTCCACAGGATTTCATCCGGTCCACGATTGGCAAGGTCTTTGACGGTTTGTATTCGACCGGAGAGCGCGACAAATTTCGTACCCGTCTGGAGCGCAATGCGGCCGGTGGCACCGAGATTTACATCAGCCACCGGGGCATGGTCGAAACAGTGAATGTGCGCAGCGGTACGGGCGGCAATAGTCCTCAATCGGGTGGCGACACCATCTGGCAACCACGCCCCGCTGACCCGGAGCTCGAAGCCGAGTTTTTGCGCCGCTTGATGGTGAAACTGGGTGTTTCACAAGAGCAATCCAAAGCCCTGATCGCCTCTGGTGCACAACGAACCATTTCCCGCATCGGCAATGTCAATGGTTCTCCAGTGGTGCAAATCGACGAGGGCTTTGACCGTGCCTGGCGACGTGTTGGCTTGAGCCTGGACAGAACCGGCTTTACGGTGGAAGACCGCGACCGGGCCCAAGGCACCTACTTTGTCCGTTATGTAGACATCACATCCGATAAGAAAGAACCCGGATTTTTGTCCAAGCTTTTCAGCAGTGTGACACCCGCAGCACCGCCCCTGAAGTACCGCATCGCCGTCAAGAGCCAGGGCGAGGCAACGGTGGTTTCAGTCCTGAATGCACAAGGGGTTCCTGAAAGCTCAGCCAACGCGCAGCGCATCGTTCAGGTCATCGCAGACGACCTGAAATAAGGAAAAGCTGGTTGCGCTTCAAAAATCTGGGCAGCGGCAGCACAGGCAATGCAACCGTTGTTGAGACAACGGGCAACCAGCCACTGCGGCTGCTGGTGGATTGCGGTTTTGGGCTGAAGCAACTCGCAGACAGGCTGGCCCACGCCCATCTGTCTTCCAGCGACATTGACGCCATTTTCATTACCCACGAGCACGGCGATCATATCGGCTGCGCCACTGCTCTGGCCTTGCGGCACAGCATACCTGTGTGGATGAGTCAGGGCACTTACGAAGCCGTTTCATCGCCTGACCTGAAGGGCCTCCTGAGAATCGCCAAGGATTCTGAAGTCATCCATCTGGGAGACCTGCAAGTCATGCCTTTTACCGTGCCGCACGATGCCAGAGAGCCGCTGCAACTGACCTGCCAGCAAGGCAGCGACAAGCTGGGCGTGTTGACCGATCTTGGCCACGCCACAGCCCATGTGATTCGTCATTTGCAGCATTGCCACGCGCTGGTTCTGGAATGCAACCACGACACAGAACTGCTGGATAACTCAAGCTACCCCATTTTTTTGAAAAAACGTGTAGGTGGCCCCTACGGTCACCTGTCAAATACAGCGGCGGCCGAGATCGCCGCGCTGAGCAGGCATCCTGCCCTCAGGCGGGTGGTGGCAGCGCACCTGAGCCAGCAAAACAACCGGCCAGAGCTGGCAGTCAGCTGCCTGGGTCAGGTGCTGGCGTCCGCAACAGAAATCACTGTGGCGACAGCCGAGGCGGGAGCCGACTGGATGAGCGTGTAGTCAACCGGAGCGTCTGGAAACGACAGGCGTAAAAAAGCCGCCCGGAGGCGGCTTTTTGGGAGACCTTGAAGAATTACTTCTTGACAGCGTCTTTGGCTGCGTCAGCTGCTTTTTTGGCAGCGTCGCCAGCGGCATCCATTGCGCCGGTAGCAGCAGAAGCTGGAGCAGAAGCTGCAGGCGCAGCAGCAGATGCGGCATCAGCAGGCGCTGGTGCAGGAGCTGGTGCAGCCACAGGAGCTGGTGCAGGAGCTGGAGCTTCTTCTTTTTTACCGCAAGCAGCCAGGGCAAAGGCAGCAACCAGGGCGGCCAAAACGAGAGATTTGTTCATTTCACTATCCTTAAAATTAAAAAGAAAACAATTTCCGGAAATTGTCAAAGGCGTGCCAGCTAAAAGCTAATCGGCAACTGTTTGACCAGACAAAAGGACTCGAGCTCTTGTGTCCAGCTTAAGATTATAGCCCGGATTAACGACATCAAAAAGAGCTGCAAAGCCACCAAATCAGTCTGTGAGCTGAGGCGCCATCCTACAAACCCAGGGTTGTCGCCGCAAAAGAAGGTGAGCTCAGCCTCAAGCATTCGTCCAGCCGCTCTTTCAAGGCGACTTTTCGCACAGGCTCGCTGCCGCACACCCCGCTACAGCGGGTCAGGTCCAGCGTCTGAAACACCCAGACCGGGCTCCACAATGCGCTGGGCATGTCGTCGTCCGACAGGGCTGCGTTGGCCCGGCACTCCACCAGATGAGCCCAAGTTCGCCTCCAGCTGACAAAACGGGCGTGCTTGCGCACGACTTCGTTGTAGTTTTTGGCCAGCATGGTCAGTTTGCGACCAGATTTTGACCAGTCCTGCAACGATTGCGCAACAGCGCGTTCGCCCAGGGGCCAGGTTTCAAAGGTGCTGTCGCACATGATGATCTCGCGCCAGCCCTGAGCTGCTGCGGCCGCAAAAGCACCCCGAACCAGCTCTGCCAATTCTGCTGGCCCGCCGAAGCGCCCTTGCGGCAAAGTGGCTGAAGTATCCATGCTGGCTTTGGTTGTTGTCACCAGATGGCTACACCACAAAATGCAACCAACCCTCGGCATACCAGTCGCCCAGCAACGCCAGCGCGCCGCTACTGGCTTTGGCCCATGTGCTGGCTGGCAAAGCACGCTGGTCAGCGAGCAAATGCATGAGCTGCGCATCGCGGCCTTTGGCGCGGTAGCTTTCGCCATTGATGAATACATGGTTCGCGTCGTACATCATGCGGGTTTTCGCGTCCAGCATCAAGCTTTGCACGCTGGCGGAGCCGTCCCAGTCAGCGCCCGTCTGTTCAAACCAGACCTGCGCTTTGGGCGCCGTCATGACCTCGCCTAAAGCACAGGCCAGTGCCAGCGGGTCTTTCAAGGCATGCCGTACGGCATCGCTTGCAAATGTGATCAGCGCAGCGGGCAGTTCAGCGGGATGGGGCGTTGCAGCTTGCCCAGGGTCGCGGTACATTTTTTTCGGGCCGCTACCAGAAACATCGGCATCTTCATCTTCGCCAAACTCTGCCAGCTTGTGCAGCAGCTCGGCTGTCAGCTCAGACTGCACAGGAGCCTTGAAACCAATCGAATAGGTCATGCAATCTTGCGCCTTGCCATACGAATCAACGCTGGCCTCAGCCACCCCCTCATGGGCATAGCGCGGCGGCAAATACAGCATGTCGCCAGCGTCCAGCACAAACTCCTGCGCGGGTTCAAAAGTTTGTAAGATTTTCAAAGGCACCCCGGCTTGCAGTGTCAAATCTTTTTGTTGGCTGATTTTCCAGCGACGCCGGCCGCTGGCCTGAAACAAAAAAACGTCGTAGCTGTCAAAGTGCGGGCCTACACCCCCGCCAGGCGTAGCAAACGAAATCATCACGTCGTCAAGCCGCGCATCGGGCACAAACCGGAACTGCTGAAGCAACTGATGCACGCCGTCATGATGACCGTCCACACCTTGTACCAGCAAGGTCCAGCCAGGCTTGCTGATGGGCGGCAGACCGCGCAACGCAAAAGGCCCGCTTTTCATCCGCCATGCAGCACCTTCACGGTTGGTATTTTTAACAATCAGTCGCGACTCCACCTCCTCATTGGCCGCCAGCCTGAACAGCTCTGCACGGCTGAGCAGCGGCTTGAAGCCGGCGATTGCGCCACGCACCAGCAAGGGCTTTTTTTGCCAGTGGCGGCGCATGAATTGAACAGGTGACAGACCGGCAAGAAGAGGGAGAGCGTGATGTACATCCATGGGACAATTGTCGGATGAAAATCAACCCCCACTGCGTCGTCGGCCTGAGCTGGACGCTAAAAGATACTTTGGGCGACATCCTGGACGAGCTCGACGAGCCGGTCGAGTTCTTGCTCGGCGGCGACGACTTGCTGGCCAAAATTGAGCAGCAATTGCAAGGCCACGAGGCAGGCGACCAGCTGAATTTTCAAATGGAGCCCGAAGAAGCCTTTGGCGACTACGACGAAAACCTGGTGTTTTTAGAACAGCGCCTGATCTTTCCTGCCGAGCTTGAAGAAGGCATGACCTTTGACGGTGCAGCCCTGCCCGCCGGGGCCAGCCCGGACACGCCCAAAGACAAAATCTACACCGTGACCGAGATTTACCCAGAGCATGTCGTGCTGGACGGCAATCACCCCTTGGCCGGTATCGCCTTGCGCCTGAGCCTGAAAGTCGAGTCGGTCAGGGAGGCCACCGAGGCAGAAGTCGGCCAAGGTTCACTCGGAACCGGTTTTTTCAAGCTGGAGCCACTGGACTCATTGCCACCAGACACCACGCTTCATTAAAGTCGTTTACATCGCCAGGTAGACCTGCCCGTTTTCAATTCTGACCCGGTCGCCAATGCGCAGGTCGCTGTACGTCGTCATGTCGTAAGACCGCATGGTGCCGTTGTCCAACTGAACAGACACCCGGTAACTTTCACCCGCGCTGGGGTTGGCGGTTCGGCTGCGCTCAATGGCATTGCCCGCCACCGCACCGCCCACCGCACCGATGACCGTGCCAGCCGCGCGTCCACCACCGGTGCCGATCTGGTTACCCAATACAGCACCGGCAATGCCGCCAATCACAGCGCCCATGCCCGGGCCTGCGCTGGGTTGCTGCAAACGCACGACTTCCACGTTGCTGACACGCCCGTACTCAACATATGCGCCCTGGGAGTTCGGTGCAGGATATGTCCCTGCGGGATAGCTTGCTGGGTAGCTTGACACCGGGCCGGGTGAATTCATCGGCGCGCAAGCCATCAGGCTGGCCAGTGCAGCAGCCGACGAGGCTGCTGAGATAAAACGATTGGGGTGAAACATAAAAATCTCCTGTGAATGACGTCCAAGGAGCCTTACACCATCTACCCATTCCCGCCAAAAAATCGACAGGCAGAGGCCCTTCACCGATTACAGGAGCAACTCACAAAGCCCAGCGTAGGGGCGGGTGCCGTTAAGCCGTGGGCAAACCGCCTGATGCGGCGGAAAAACTGTCACTTCAAGAACGACTCTCAGGATTTGCCAGTAGACCCATACCCGCCTTCCCCGCGCTCACTGGCAGGAAAGTCTTGCACCACATTGAACTCAGCTTGCACCACCGGCACGATCATCAACTGCGCGATGCGCTCCATTGGCTCAATCGTAAAAGGCACATCGCTGCGGTTCCAGGCGCTGACCATCAACTGGCCCTGATAGTCGCTGTCGATCAAACCCACCAGATTGCCCAGCACAATGCCGTGCTTGTGGCCCAAGCCCGAGCGCGGCAGGATGAGGGCGGCATAACCGGGGTTGTGCAAGTAGATGGCGATACCGGTGGGGACAAGTTGCCAGGCGTTGGCAGCCAGCGTTAATGGCTCGCTTAAACAGGCTCGCAAGTCCAGCCCAGCGCTGCCGGGTGTGGCGTAGTTGGGCAGGTTGCCCTGCAGACGCGGGTCGATGATTTTGACGTCGATTTTCATGGCTGGTTCAAGTTTTATGGATTCGGCGGGCTATTTCTTTGACCAATTGACGCGCCAGCGTCAACTTGCTGGCTCTGGGCATTTCAGTGCTGCCCTGACTGTCAACCAAGAGCAGCGCATTGTGGTCTTGGCCAAAGGTGTCAGGGCCGATATTGCCGACCAACAACGGCACGTCTTTGCGCAGGCGCTTGGCCTGGGCGTTTTCATGCAGGTCATGGCTTTCGGCGGCAAAGCCCACGCAAAACAGGGCACCGCTCTTGGCTGCAGCTGACTGGGCCACTGTGGCCAGAATGTCCTGATTTTCAACAAAGGCCAGTTGGGGTGATTGACCCGAACCGTCTTTCTTGATTTTTTGATCTGAAGGCGCATCAGGCCGCCAGTCGGCCACTGCCGCAGTTGCTATGAATACCGTAGCTTCTTTCGCAAGAGAAATAACGGCTTCAAGCATATTGGATGCTGATTTCACGTCGATTCTGGCAACGCCGCGCGGTGTCGGCAAGCTGACCGGCCCGGCAATGAGAGTCACGACGGCACCCGCCTCACGCGCAGCGCGTGCCATGGCAAAACCCATTTTTCCGCTGGATAAATTGGTGATGCCGCGCACCGGGTCGATGGCCTCATAGGTTGGCCCGGCAGTCACCAGCACCTGCTGCCCAGCCAAAACCTTGGGGGTAAAAAAAGCGATGATGTCCTCAAGCAGTTCGTCTGGCTCCAGCATGCGGCCGTCGCCTGTTTCGCCGCAGGCTTGAAAGCCGCTGCCCACGCCCAACACGGTGGCGCCATCCGCTTGCAATTGCGCCAGATTGCGCTGGGTGGCGGGGTGGGCGTACATTTCGCGGTTCATGGCGGGGGCAAGCAGCAAGGGCACGGTGTCGATGGGCCGGGCCAAGCACATCAGACTGAGCAAATCGTCAGCCCGGCCGTGCAGCAACTTGGCCATGAAGTCAGCGCTGCACGGGGCAATCACGATAGCGTCGGCTTCGCGGGACAAATTGATGTGCGCCATGTTGTTGTCTTGTCTGGCGTCCCACTGGCTGGTAAACACTGGCCGACCACTCAATGCTTGCATCGTGACAGGCGTGATGAACTGTTCGGCCGCCTCGGTCATCACCACCTGCACGGTGGCCCCGGCCTTGATCAAAGCACGGCACAGCTCGGCCGCCTTGTAGCAGGCAATGCCGCCCGACAGACCCAGAACGATGTGTTTGCCATTCAATTCCAAAGCGTCAGCGCCGCCTGCAAAATTTGATAAAGAAGTCATGCCCCGCAATGTATCAGTTCACGAAACCGCTGGGGCCTAAAAGGCTCACCGCCTATAATCAACATTTCCCACCTGAGCAGGCGCCAGTCTGTGCCAAAAATGACCAAATTTGTCTTCGTCACCGGCGGTGTGGTGTCTTCCCTAGGCAAGGGAATCGCCTCAGCCTCTTTAGCTGCGCTGCTTGAATCGCGAGGCCTGAAAGTCACTCTCATCAAGCTGGACCCCTATCTGAACGTCGACCCGGGGACCATGTCGCCGTTTCAACACGGCGAGGTGTTCGTGACCGACGACGGTGCAGAAACCGACCTTGATTTGGGCCACTACGAGCGTTTTATTGAAACGCGCATGAAAAAGGCCAACAACTTCACCACGGGCCAGATTTATAAAAGCGTGCTGGAAAAAGAACGCCGCGGCGACTACCTGGGCAAAACAGTACAGGTTATTCCGCACGTGACCAACGAAATACAGGAATTTGTCAAACGTGGGGCAGGCTTTGAAACACCTGACGCCGTCGATGTGGCGATAGTTGAAATTGGCGGCACGGTAGGCGACATTGAATCGCTGCCGTTTCTGGAGGCCGTGCGGCAAATGAGCTTGCGCATGGGCGCCAACAACACCGCCTTTGTTCATTTGAGCTACGTGCCATGGATAGCGGCAGCGGGCGAACTCAAAACCAAACCAACCCAGCACACCGCCAAGCAGTTGCGTGAAATCGGCATTCAGGCAGATGTTTTGCTATGCCGTGCCGATCGCCCCATACCCGATGAAGAACGGGCCAAAATTTCACTGTTTTCTAACGTGCCCGAATGGGGCGTGATCTCGATGTGGGACGTGGACACGATTTACAAAGTGCCGCGCATGCTGCACCAACAAGGCCTGGACGGGCTGATCTGCGACAAGCTGCGCCTGAACACGCCACCGGCCAACCTGAAGCGTTGGGACGATCTGGTATACGAAACCGAACACCCGAAAAACGAAGTGCACATTGCCATGGTCGGCAAATATGTGGAGCTCAGCGACAGCTACAAATCCCTGAACGAAGCGCTTCGCCATGCGGGCATGAAGAACCACGCCAAGGTGGTGATTGAGTACATCGACTCTGAAACCATCAACGACGCCAATGTACCCCTTCTGTCCAAGTTTGATGGTATTTTGGTGCCCGGCGGCTTTGGCGTGCGCGGCGTTGAAGGCAAGATTTGCGCAGCCCGGTTTGCCCGTGAAAACAAGGTGCCCTACCTTGGTATTTGCCTGGGAATGCAGGTTGCCACGATTGAATTTGCACGCCATGTGGCGGGCTTTAAAGGCGCCAACAGCACCGAGTTTGAACCGCAAACGCCGCACCCGGTGATTGCGCTGATCACCGAATGGAAAGACGCCGACGGCACGATCAAAACCCGTGACGAGAAATCAGACCTGGGCGGCACCATGCGCCTGGGCGCGCAAAGCTCAGACGTCGCTCCCGGAACGCTGGCGCACAACATTTATGGCGATGTCGTGACCGAAAGGCATCGCCACCGTTATGAAGCGAACGTGAATTATTTGGACAAGCTCCGCGAAAGTGGCTTGGTCATTTCAGCGCTGACGCAGCGTGAACAACTGACTGAAATTGTGGAGCTGCCTGTGGCAGTGCACCCCTGGTTTGTCGGTGTGCAGTTTCACCCTGAATTCAAATCGACGCCTTGGGCCGGGCATCCGCTGTTCAACGCGTTCATCAAAGCCGCACTGGACCATCAGCTTGACACTGAAGTTGACCTGACGGTCAAGGCCAAAGCACTGAAAGTGGTGGCTTGACATGCAGTTGTGCGGATTTGACATTGGCCTGGACAAGCCGTTTTTCCTGATTGCCGGCCCCTGTGTGATCGAATCTGAGCAGCTGCAGATGGACACCGCAGGCACGTTGAAAGAGATCACGACCAGCTTGGGCATCCCATTTATTTTCAAATCCAGCTACGACAAAGCCAATCGATCCAGCGGCACAACCTTTCGCGGGCCAGGCATGCACAAGGGCTTGGAGATACTGGCCAAAGTCAAGCGCGATCTGGGCATACCCATCCTGACTGACGTGCACTCAGAAGCTGACATTGCAAGCGTCGCAGCCGTGGTGGATGTGCTTCAAACCCCCGCCTTCTTATGCCGCCAGACCGACTTCATCACGGCTGTTGCGCAGTCGGGCAGACCTGTCAACATTAAAAAAGGCCAGTTTCTCGCGCCCAGCGACATGAAAAACGTCATCGACAAAGCCCGCGCTGCTGCGCGCGACAAAGGTCTGAGCGAGGACCGCTTCATGGCCTGCGAGCGCGGCGCCAGTTTTGGCTACAACAACCTGGTATCGGACATGCGCAGCCTGGCCATCATGCGCGAAACCAAGGCCCCAGTGGTGTTTGATGCCACGCATTCTGTACAGCTGCCCGGCGCTGGAAATGCGCAGGGCACCAGCAGCGGTGGGCAGCGTGAGATGGTGCCCGTGCTGGCGCGTGCGGCGGTGGCCGTCGGTGTGGCAGGTCTGTTCATGGAGACACACCCCAACCCTGATCAGGCCATGAGCGACGGCCCCAATGCAGTGCCCTTGAAACACATCAAGGCGCTGCTGGAAACCTTGCTGGAACTTGACCGCATCACCAAGAAAAACGGCTTTCTTGAAACTGATTTTGGCGTCTGATTCGTGTCTTCTGCCTACATCATTGCCAATGTCACCGTCACCAACCCGGAGCAATACGCCGAGTACCGAAGACTGTCGAGTCTGGCGGTTCAAGCCTGTGGCGGGGAGTTTTGCGTACGAGGTGGTGCTGTTGAAGTGCTCGAAGGCGACTGGACACCAGACCGTGTCGTGGTTTTGAAATTTCCGTCGGTCGAAAAAGCCAAGGCCTACTACAACTCGGTTGAGTACACCACTGCCATCGACGCACGCCAGGGCGCAAGCATCATGCGCATGGTGGTGGTTGAGGGCGTTTGATTTTTATTTTTTGAATTTTTTTTGAATTTTTTGAATCTTTTTGAAAGCCAATAAATGAGCGCTATTGTTGACATCGTTGGTCGTGAAATTTTGGACAGCCGGGGCAATCCGACGGTTGAATGCGATGTGCTGCTGGAGTCCGGGGTGATGGGCCGCGCTGCTGTGCCGTCGGGTGCCTCAACGGGCTCACGTGAAGCGATTGAGCTGCGCGATGGCGACACAGGGCGTTACCTGGGCAAGGGCGTACTCAAAGCGGTTGAGCACATCAACACTGAAATTTCTGAAGCGATTTTGGGTCTGGACGCCAGTGAACAGGCGTTTTTGGACCGCACGCTGATTGATCTGGACGGCACCGACAACAAGTCACGCCTGGGTGCCAACGCCATGCTGGCTGTCAGCATGGCTGTGGCACGTGCTGCGGCTGAAGAAGCCGGTCTGCCGCTGTACCGTTACTTTGGTGGCAGCGGCGGCATGCAAATGCCGGTGCCGATGATGAATGTCATCAACGGCGGCGCGCATGCCAACAACAACCTGGACCTGCAAGAGCTGATGATCATCCCGATCGGTGCGCCCAGCTTTCGTGAAGCCGTGCGTTACGGCGCAGAGGTGTTTCATGCCCTTAAAAAGATCATCAGCGACAAGGGCATGAGCATTGCTGTCGGCGACGAAGGCGGCTTTGCACCGAATGTGGCCAACCACGAAGCCGCGATCCAGATGATCCTGGAAGCGATTGACAAGGCTGGCTTTGTGGCGGGCGAGCACATTGCCCTCGGCCTGGACTGCGCTGCCAGCGAGTTTTACAAAGATGGCAAATATGTGTTGGGTGCTGAAGGCCTGAGCCTGGATGCTACCGAGTGGACCAACGTTCTGGCCACCTGGGTTGACAAGTACCCCATCATCAGCATTGAGGACGGCATGGCCGAAGGCGACTGGGACGGATGGAAAATTTTGACCGAACGCCTGGGTAAAAAGGTGCAACTGGTGGGTGACGACTTGTTTGTGACCAACACGAAAATTTTGAAGGAAGGCATTGACAAGCACATTGCCAACTCCATTCTCATCAAAATCAACCAGATCGGCACATTGACCGAAACCTTCGCGGCCATTGAAATGGCCAAGCGTGCGGGCTATACCGCTGTGATTTCGCACCGCTCCGGCGAGACCGAAGACACCACCATTGCCGACATCGCTGTGGGTACCAATGCAGGGCAAATCAAAACCGGCTCGCTGTCACGCTCTGACCGCATGGCCAAGTACAACCAGTTGCTGCGCATTGAAGAAGATTTGGGTGACGTGGCCACCTATCCAGGCAGATCAGCTTTTTACAACCTCAGGTAATGGCCCCCACGCTCGTCACTGCATGTACTTCGCTGCACCTTGAAGGGGCGCGTTTTTTCTTGGGGCGGCACAGCGAAAAAACCTTTCAAAACAATTCTTGATGAGAAACCGCGTTGTCCCTGCCATTTTGATTGCGCTGCTGCTGATCTTCCATGGGCAACTCTGGATGGGACGGGGCAGCATTCTCAATGTGCGCGACTTGCAGCAGCGACTGACTGATCAGGAGGCCAAGAACGTCAAAGCACAAGCCCGCAACGACCAGCTTGCCGCTGAAGTACGGGACCTCAAAGAAGGCCTGGAGATGGTGGAAGAAAAAGCCCGCTCCGAACTGGGCATGGTCAAGCCCAACGAGATTTTTGTTCAGGTAAATAAATAATTACTGCACAGCAGTCGGTGGCGGCTGTTGCCGATCAGGCTGAGTAAACAGCTGCGCCGCATCAACCGGGTCAAACTCGTGTTGCGCCCCGCAAAACTCACACGTCACGCCCACACTGCCACGCTCGGCAATCACGCTTTCAACCTCATCTGCACCTAGGCCACGCAGCATGTTAGCCACACGCTCGCGGGAACAGCTGCAGGCAAAGCTGGGCTGCAATACCTCAAAGCGCGTGATGGGCTCTTCCCAAAACAGCCGGTGCAAAATCGTGTCAGCATCCAGCGTCAACAGCTCATCACGCTTGAGTGTGGAGGCCAGCAATGAAATGCGTTTGTAGTCTTCGTTCTTGCCAATCTGGTCTTCATTGGCATCGCTGTCGATCTGGCCCTCCAGATTACCCTGGCCTTTGACGGGCAGCCGCTGGATCAGCAAGCCAGCGGCCACATGCCCGTCCGCCGCCAAAATCAGTTTGGTATCGAGCTGCTCACTTTGCAGCATGTAGTGCTCCAGCACCTCGCTGATGTTTTCAATCTTTTCATGGCTGTCGCCAAACAATGGCACCACGCCCTGGTAGGCCTGCTGGCCAGGCAGTTTGTCTTTGGGGTCCAGCGTGATGGCGCAGCGTCCTTCGTTGTGGACGTTGACGAGCTGGCTCAAGGTGCTGCCATGGCCAACTTCACCAGTGACGGTCGCGGTGGCGCGCAGGTTCAGGTTGGGCTGCACTTCAGCCACCGCCAGCTTGACAGGACCGTCTCCAAAAATCTGCAAAATCAGCGCGCCATTGAACTTGATGTTGCCTTGCATCAAGGCCCCTGCGGCCGTCATCTCGCCCAACAAGTGCATCACCTCCACCGGGTAACCGCCCGCCGCCTGGCGGCGCTTCAAAATCTCTTGCCAGGCGTCGGTCAGGCGCACCAGCATGCCGCGTACCGGCAAGCCGTCGAAAATGAATTTGTGCAATTCACTCATGGAACCCCCACGCTTTCCCACTTCGTGTGGACGCTGCCCCCCGCGGGGGCGCTGCGCCTGCGGCCTGGCAAAGCCAGTTCCGCGGCCCCTGCTTGTGTTTGGTATGTGTGGTGTTTGACAGTGATCACAATAAGGACATTCATTCAAGCCAGCTTTTTAAGCCCGGCTTTGTAGCGGTTCGCGTTGTCTACATAGTGCTTCGCGCTCATTTTTAAACCCTCAATCTGTTCAGGCGACAACATTCGCACCGCTTTGGCGGGGCTGCCGATGATCATCGAGCCATCGGGGAACTCTTTGCCCTCCGTCACCAGTGCGCCCGCACCGACCAGGCAGTTGTTGCCAATCTTGGCGCCGTTCAGCACGATGGCACCGATGCCGATGAGCGAATGGTTGCCGACCGTGCAGCCATGCAGCATGACCTGATGGCCCACCGTCACGCCCTCGCCGATCACCAGCGGCATGCCGACATCGGCATGCAAGACGCTGTTGTCCTGCACGTTAGAGCCTTTGCCGACGGTGATGGTCGACGTGTCACCGCGTATGACCACGCCAAACCAGACACTGGCGTCTTCAGCCAGCGTGACGTTGCCCAGGACCTGCGCGTTGTCGGCGACCCAGGCACTGGGGTGAACGTCTGGTGTGAGATCGTCGAGCTGATAGATGGCCATGGTGTGTGCTTCAGAAGGTTGCGGAACGAATGCCCCTGATTGTAAGGATGCCCGACAATGGTGCCATGACGACCTTCGCAGACACGCCAGAGCTTCGAAAACTCGCTCTGGAAGCACTTTTAGCGTCAAATTCGGTTGAAAAAGTGGCTTTAACCCAATTTTTACATGGGCGAGCAGCTACTGTTTTAATAGCTCCTTCAGTCAGGTATCACGCGCCCGATGGCGTGCCTGGCTGCCCGCCCCGGCCGGCGCTGCGCTCGCACCTGGACGTGCCCAAGCGATCGCCGTTCACCACCGACGGCCTGGCAGCGCTGCTGCACGCGGTGACGCATATCGAATTCAACGCCATCAATCTGGCACTCGATGCGATCTGGCGATTTGACGGCATGCCTGAAAACTACTACACCGACTGGCTTACCGTCGCGGCAGAAGAAGCGCAGCACTTCAGCCTGCTGAGCGCCCACTTGCAAAGCATGGGTTATGACTATGGTGACTTCCCGGCCCATACGGGCCTGTGGGACATGACAGAAAAAACCAAATCAGACGTGCTGGCCCGCATGGCGCTGGTGCCGCGCACGCTGGAGGCGCGCGGGCTGGACGCGACGCCGCCCATGCAGGCCAAGCTGCGCAAGGTGGGATCGCCGGATGCGCTGCGCGCGGTGGAGATTTTGGACGTGATTTTGCGTGACGAAATTGGCCACGTCGCCATTGGCAACCACTGGTATCGCTACCTGTGTGCTCAGCGTGGGCTGGACCCGGTGGTGCACTATGCGGTGCTGGCCCAGCAATACAGCGCGCCTCGCATCAAAGGGCCGCTGAACCTGGATGCGCGCCGCAAAGCGGGTTTTGATGCGGCTGAACTGGCTTTGCTGGACGCCTGACACTAGCCCCGCGGGTGGTTTTCTTCCAGGATCTTCTTGAGCCGCTCACGCGCCACATGGGTATAAATCGTGGTGGTGGAGATGTCGGCGTGCCCCAGCAGCATCTGCACGGCGCGCAGGTCAGCGCCGTGGTTGAGCAAATGCGTGGCAAAGGCGTGGCGCAGGGTGTGCGGTGACAGGGGCGAATTGATGCCTGCTGTCAGCGCATACTTTTTCACCAGCATCCAGAACATCACCCGGCTCATGCGGTGGCCGTGGCCGGTGACGAACAAATCGTCGGTTTGCTGGCCTTTCAAAATATCGGGCCGCCCCTCCTTGATGTAGCGCACGATGGCCTCGCGGGCGAGTTGACCAAAGGGCACCAGCCGCTCCTTGTTGCCCTTGCCCATCACCCGCAGCACCCCTTCGTTCAGGCTCAGGTGAAAGGTCTTCAGGCCAACCAGTTCACTGACGCGCAGGCCGCTGGCATACATCAGCTCCAGCATGGCGCGATCGCGCTGGCCCAGCGCTGTCTCTGCAGTGGGTGCAGCCAGCAACGCTTCAACCTGCGCCTCGCTCATCACCTTGGGCACACGCAGCGCCTGCCTGGCTGACTGCAGCTTCAGGGTGGGGTCCGCCGTGATGAACCTTTCACGCAGCGCCCAGCGAAAGTAGCGTTTGAACACCGTCAGGCGGCGGTTGGCAGAGGTGGCCTTGGTGACGCTGTGGCGGGCTGAAAAGTAGCCGTTCAGGTCAGGCTCCCGTGTCTGGTCAAGGCTGCGCTGGCCCTGGGCCTCTTCAGCCAGCCAGGCGGCATACAAAGACAGGTCGCGTCGGTACGCCGCGAGTGTGTTTTTGCTCAAACCGTCTTCCAGCCACAGCGCATCAATAAAGCTGTCGATGCTGGATTGGCTATGCGAATTCATCCGGCAACGATAACAAAAAAGCCGCTTGAAGAAGCGGCTTTTTCAAAGAGGCGGGCGCGAAACTTATTCAAGCCTGAGCTTGGCCGACTCCACGACTTTTTTGTAAACCTCGTACTCGGCCTTGATTTGATCGGTAAATTGCTCAGGCGTGTTGCCAATCACGATGGAGCCTGTGTCTTCAATCCGCTTTCGGACGGCCGGGTCTTCCAGCGCTTTTTTAACGCCTGCATTGACTTTTTCCACCACCTCTTTTGGCAAGCCCTTGGGCCCGGTGATGCCGTAGTAAGCCATGCGGTTGACGGGCTCCAGGCCCAACTCTTTGAAGGTCGGCACATCAGGCAGCACCGCCAGACGCTGGGGCGCGGCCACGGCAATCGCTATCAGCCGCTTTTGCTGGATGAAGGGCAATGCCGACGGAATGTTGTCAAAAATCATGTTGACCTGGCCGGCCACTGTGTCGTTCAGGGCCGGACCTGCGCCGCGGTAAGGAATGTGGGTGATGAAGGTGCCGCTCAGGTTTTTGTACAGTTCCATCTGCAGGTGGCCAATGCCGCCTGTGCCCGATGAAGAATACGAATACTTGCCTGGATTCTTTTTGACCTCAGCGATGAATTCCTTGTAGTTCTTGGCCGGAAAGCTGGGATGAACCGCAATCAGATTGGGCGTGGCCGCGATGTTGATGATGGGTGTGAAATCGGTCAGCGTGTTGTAGGTGATCTTCGGGTTGATGGCCGGATTGGCTGCCGTGGTGGACACCGTGGCCACGCCCAGCGTGTAGCCGTCTGGTGCAGAACGCGACAACTCGGTCGCGCCCACCACACCGCCGCCGCCAGCCTTGTTTTCAACCACCACGGTCTGCCCCAGTACCTTGCCCAGGGGTTCGGCAATCACACGGCCCACAATATCCGTGGTCCCGCCAGGTGCAAAAGGAACTTGCAGCTTGATGACCTTGTTGGGGTAGCCTTGGGCAAGCACAGCGCCAGAGACAAGCGCCAAAGCGGACAGGGTCAATAAAAAGCGACGTTGCATGATCAGGTCCTTGAAAATAAAAACATGCCAAATGGTACGTCTAACGCCAGTGCTTTGGCTTGTGGATACGCATAAGGGCAAACCCGATGGCTTATTGGGGGTTATTCTTGACGCGTGAATTACGCTCAACTTCTCTTTCCTGACTTCTCACTCATCATCTGCGGCTACCTGGTCTGTCGCTACACCGCCCTCAACCGCACGGTCTGGGAGCAGGTCGAAAGCCTGGTGTATTACTTTTTGTTTCCGGTGCTGCTTTTTCATTCGATTGTCAAAAGCCCGCTCGACTTGGTCGCTGCCTCCAGCCTGATTGGCGCAGGCCTGCTGATGGGCATGACAGCCATTGCCATGGTCTACAGCTTGCCCTATCTGCCCTGGCTGAGCACGCGGATTGACAGGCGCGACCATGCCGCCAGCGCGCAGGTGGCGTTCCGGTTCAACTCCTTTATCGCGCTGGCACTGGCCGACAGGCTGGCGGGCGCTGAGGGGCTGCTGCTGATATCGGTGCTGATTGGGGTGTGCGTGCCCCTGTTCAACATCGCGGCGGTCTGGCCCATGGCCCGCCACAACCAGAGCGGCTTCGGCCGTGAGCTGCTGCGCAACCCGCTCATCATTGCCACAGGCACCGGGCTGATCGCCAACCTGCTGGGCTTTAGCCTGCCCGTCTGGCTGGAGCCGACCGTCACCCGCATAGGCGCAGCGTCGCTCGCGCTGGGCCTGATGGCTGCAGGCGCCGGCATGCAGTTTTCCCATTTGTCCCAGGCCAAGACACTGGCTGTGGCTGTGCTGTCGATACGACACCTGTTGACGCCCGTGGTGGGGCTGGTGCTGGCATACCTGTTCAAGCTGTCGCCTGCGCAAACCACCATGCTGCTGGCGTTTTCAGCTTTGCCCACTGCGTCGAGCGCCTACGTGCTGGCGGCACGCATGGGTTACAACGGAGGCTATGTGGCCGGGCTGGTCACGCTGTCCACCCTGCTGGGGGTGGTGAGCTTGCCATTTGCGCTGGGCGTGCTGGGAGCGCTGCGGTAAGCTCAATGCTAGGCTTTTAGTAGCGACTAGACCAAGTATTCATTGGGCTAGAGCCCAATTGATATGCTCAAAAAGCACATTTTCAGCCGTTTCAAGCCGTTTTAACAATGCCGCCCGAATGGGCGCGTCGTCTTTGACGCGCAAGGCATTGCCCATGGCCACCGCGATGTTGCGCAGCCAGCGCTGGTGGCCCATACGGCGTATCGCACTGCCTTCGGTGTGCTTTAAAAACGCCTCTTCGGTCCACGCGAAAAGCGTCACCAGTTGCTGGCCTGTCAGGCCCTGGCGTTCGTCAAAGTCTGGCAAAGCGCTGCGCTGGGCAAATTTGTTCCAGGGGCAAGCCAGCTGGCAGTCGTCGCAGCCGTAAATACGGTTGCCGATCAGGGGTCTCAGTTCAAGCGGGATAGACCCGGCGTGCTCAATCGTCAGGTAAGAAATACAGCGCCGCGCGTCCAGCTTGTGGGGCGCCACGATGGCCCGGGTGGGGCACACGTCGATACAGGCGGTGCAACTGCCGCAATGCGGCGTGACGGGCGCGCTTGGCGGCAGGGCGATATCGATGTAAATTTCTCCCAGAAAAAACATCGATCCGGCCTCGCGGTTCAGGACCAGCGTGTGCTTGCCGCGCCAGCCCTGACCAGCCCTGACAGCCAGCTCGGCCTCCAGCACCGGGGCAGAGTCTGTGAAAGCGCGGTGGCCCAGCGGCTGGACATGCGTGGCGATTTTGTCACCGAGTTTTTGCAGGCGGCTGCGCATCACCTTGTGGTAGTCCCGGCCCCTGGCGTAGCATGACACAACCGCTTCAGCGGGGCGTTGCAGACGGCTGAACTCAACGGCCTGCCAGTCATCAGGCGTGCTGGCGGGCAAGTAGTCCATCCGGGCTGTGATCACGCTCACCGTGCCCGGGATCAGCTCTGCAGGACGGGCCCGTTTGAGCCCGTGTGCCGCCATGTAGTGCATGTCACCATGAAAGCCCGCGGCCAGCCACGCCGATAATCCGGGCTCGGCCGACGACAAGTCAACCCCTGCAATCCCGATTTGCGAAAATCCGAGTTCACGCGCCCACGTCTGGATGTGCTGGACCAACCGCGATGGGTCCTCGGATTTATTTTTGTTCACACCATGATTGTAAAAAGTATTGTTTGGCCCAACGAGGACGCCACCCGGGCATTTGCCACCACGCTGGCAGCGCAACCGGCACTGCGCAACGCCTTCATTGAGTTGCGCGGTGACCTGGGCGCTGGCAAGACGACTTTTGTGCGTCATCTGCTGGGGGCACTGGGCGTGGCGGGTCGCATCAAGAGCCCCACCTACGCGGTGGTGGAGCCTTACGAGCTGGCCAATGGCTTGAACATCTGGCACTTTGACTTTTACCGCTTCAACGACCCGGACGAATGGGAAGAAGCGGGCTTTCGTGAACTGTTTGCCAGCCCTGGCCTGAAGCTGGCCGAATGGGCAAGCCATGCCGGGCCGCATATTCCGCCAGCTGATCTTGTGATCGCCATCGACACCGCAGATTCAGATGCGCGCAGCGTCACCTTGAGCGCACTGACAGATGCAGGCGCTAGACTTCTGCCATGAATCGACGTGACGTTTTGCAATCCGGGACGCTGGTGTTGCTGCTGGGCACACAGCACATCGCACGCGGCGCAAGCATTGTGGCGGTGCGGGTCTGGCCGTCCAAAGACTACACCCGCCTGACGATTGAATCCGACGGCGAGATCAAGGCGCGTCCCTTTTTTATTGCTGAACCACCCCGCCTGGCGGTGGACATAGAAGGCATTGACCTGATACCGGCGCTGCGCGAGCTGGTGGCCAAGGTCAAGTCAGATGACCCCAATATCTCAGGCATTCGTGTGGGGCAAAACACGCCAGGTGTCGTGCGGCTGGTGATTGATTTGAAGCAGCCCATCTTGCCGCAAGTCTTCACCCTGCCGCCGGTGGCCGCCTACCAACACCGCCTGGTGTTGGACCTCTACCCCACGCAAGTCGCCGACCCGCTGGAGGCCCTGATTGCCGAGCGGCTGGCGGACAAGCCCCAAGGCCAGCCGCATCTGGACAAAACCTTGCCACCTGAGTCTGCACCTGCATCTGGGCCTGTTTCTGCGGCTGCACCTGACCCATTAGGTGAACTGATCGCCAGACAAACGGGCCGGCCTGCCAGCAGCACCGCCAAGCTGCCAGTAGCGAGCACATCAGCTGCTGGAAAACCTGCCCCCGACATGGCATTACCACCCGCGGGCAAAACCGACCGCCTGATCATCGTGGCGCTGGACCCAGGCCATGGCGGTGAAGACCCAGGCGCGATTGGCCCGGGCGGTACGCGCGAAAAAGACGTGGTGCTGCAAATCGCCCTGCTCCTGGCTGACCGCATCAACCAGCGGCCGAACATGCGCGCCTACCTGACGCGCGACGCAGACTTTTTTGTGCCGCTGCATATTCGCGTACAAAAGGCACGGCGGGTCGCGGCCGACCTGTTCATCAGCATCCATGCCGATGCGTTTTTTACCGACCGGCCGCAAGGTGCCAGCGTTTTTGCCTTGAGTGACAAGGGCGCGTCCAGCAGCGCAGCACGCTGGATGGCCAACAAGGAAAACTCGGCCGATCTGGTCGGCGGCGTGAATGTCAAGGCCAAGGATGCACAGGTGCAAAAGGCCATGCTGGACATGAGCACCACCGCGCAAATCAACGACAGCCTGAAACTCGGCAGTGCCATGCTTGGCGAGATAGGTGCGGTCGGCAAGCTGCACAAACCGCGCGTCGAGCAAGCTGGTTTTGCCGTTCTTAAAGCCCCTGACATTCCCAGTGTGCTGGTCGAAACAGCCTTTATCAGCAACCCTGACGAAGAGGCCAAGCTGCGCAGCGAAACGTATCAGGTGCAACTGGCTGATGCGCTGATGCGCGGCGTGAGCCGCTACTTTGCGCTCAACCCGCCATTGGCTAAAAATCGCCCTTTGTAGCGGTTCGAGGCGCTGCCATGAGCCGCAAGCGTCTTGCAAACGGTCGCCAAGCGTACGGTCAGGCACGGCTTTGCCCTACAGGCCACGAGACACCGGGGCCTTAAATTAAAGCCACGAGCCGTCGGAACAGAGTCAACCCGTGCGGCTTGCAACTTCTAAAAGGAACTTCATCATGACAACAAAAGTCTTGCTCTCCGTGGCCGCCGCAGCCCTGATCGCGCTGGCAGGCTGCTCTACGCCGCCTACCAACGCCCAAATCGGCACCGGTGTTGGTGCTGTTGCTGGTGGCGTTATCGGCAATGCCGTGCTGGGAGGGCCGGTGGGCACCCTGGGCGGCGCAGCGGCTGGCGCGCTAATCGGCAACGAAGTCGGCAAGAAAAAATAGTCTTGTTGACCCCTGCGCCTTGCACTGCATGACCCGTTCAGACGGGGTAAATCAGTGAATTGAGGATCATCTCGCTGTCGTACACACAAAGGCGGCTCTTGTACTTCCAGGAGTCGCCTTTTTTAACGAGCTCGTCAATGTAGCGACCCACGTTGTAAACCTCTGTGATGCTGCCAGGCCGGGTTCTGAAGACAGCGTAGTTGGCTTCTGCCTTGATGACATCGCCGTCTGGGGACGTGGTGTGCGATGTGATGCGCGACGGACTGACCACATGGCGCATGTAATAGGGGCCGTGGTAGATGGTTTGAGTGATGCCGTAAACGCGGTCTTTCATCATGCCCTGGCTCTCCAGCGCGATCAGGGCCAGCGGCAGGCCCCGGTCAAAATTTTCGCGCGCCTGAACGGTGTAATGCCCATCTTCTATAAAAAACAGCGGCCATTCATCAAAGCGCTTGTCGTCCAGCGCTGCTGCATAAGCGGCGTTGAGTTGGTCCACCTGATGGTGCAGCAGCATGGATTGTTCTGCCGTCATAGCGACATGACCTTGCGCCAGTAGGCGTACATGCTTCGAATCAGGGTTTCAGTCACCATGTGCTCAGTGCCTTCTATGCCTGTGCCGCCCAGCTCGCACAGGGTGCTGCCAGCATCGCCTGCCTGCTCAAAGCCGGCCTGGCTGAACTCAATCACCTCGCCATCGTCGGCACTGACGAACCCTGCCGGGCCAAACAGGTTGGCCTGGCGCAGGCGACGCCGCGTCATCTCAAGCGTGTCATCTGCAAAGCCAAAATGCGTCCAGACAAAGTCAAACTCGCCCTGCCCGCGTGGCACGATGTGCCGCGTGCTCAATGAGTTGACCTGCTGCTGGATGATGATGCTGGGAAACAGCGTGATCATGGTCACGGTGGGCATGATGGGTGTGCCGGGGTTGGCTGGGTCGTCAACCTTCCACCAGGCCTCAGGCACAACATCGAGCAGGCGATCATCGTGAAGCGTCATGTTGGCTTTGAAGCTGGTGACGCCTTCAGTGACCGATGCGTTTGCTGCTGCACTGGCGCTGGCCTCGTTGCGACGTGACAGCATCACCGCATGGCGACCCTGTTCGTCCATCACCATCCGGCTTTTCTGGTCAGCGCGCCACAGGCCAAATGTCACAAACCAGGTGTGCAGCAAGCCCGGATGGTAGGGGTCCTTGATGTTTTCCATCATCAGCTTCCAGTTGCCCGGTATGCGCTGACGGTTGTAGCCGAGCAGGGTCAGCTTGCGCGATGTCTTGGTTTCTGCGTCTGCAAAAATACGGTTGATCCAGGGCATCACTTGGGGGCCGAGGTAATCTTCCAGCGGCTCTGACGCTGTGCTGAACGTGGCGAACACCAGGCCATGCAATACCGCGACACGCAGCTTGGTCAGGCCATGGTCTTTCAGGTCAAAACCTTCGGGCATGCCGCCATGGGTAACGTCGCCATCTTTCACGCCATCCTTGAAGGGCAGCCCGGCCAGGTCACCGTTGAGCTTATACGTCCATTGGTGATAAGGGCAAACAAAGCTGCGCGCATTGCCATGCTGCTCTTGGCAAAAACGCACACCACGGTGGGCGCAGCGGTTTTCAACCACCCTCACCCCGGTGTCCGTGCCCCGGTCCTTTGGCGCAACCCTGTCCCGCACCATGATGACCTGCCGCTCACCAACCCAGGACAGTTTGTAGTCACCGGTGTTGGGGATTTCGGCTTCCAGTCCAACGTAGCACCAATGCTTTCCGTAAAAGATGTTGTCCAGCTCGCGCTTGTGCAGCTGCTCGTCGGTGTAGACCCAAAACGGAATCCGGCTGGAGCCGGGTTTGCTCCAGCGCGACAGCTCGGCGGGGGTCAGGGCAGGTGCATTCATATGAAACCTCGATCGTCGTCAAACCCGGTCAAATCCATGACGGTTACAAGAATGTTCATGATATGTTCACTTATCTTTTCAGCAGCTTAGGACTGACGCTAGGCGCGCGGCGCGGTCTTCTCGGCACGCCCTGCCTTCCAGGCGCCATAAATCACCAGCAGACCGGGAATCAGAATCATGGCCCAAATGATTTTTTCCAGGTTGGCTTTGACCACCGGGATGTTGCCAAACAGAAAGCCCGCCGTCACGATGCCGCCCACCCAGAGCGCGCCGCCCACCAGGTTGTACAGGCTGAATTTGCTGCGGTTCATGTCCGACACGCCGGCCACAAACGGCGCGAAGGTGCGCAAAAACGGCGCAAAGCGCGCCAGGATGATGGTGATGCCGCCATAGCGCTCGTAAAAGTTGTGCGCCTTGTCAAAGGCGTTTTTATTGAAGAAGCGGGAGTTTTCCCACTGAAAGACTTTGGGGCCAAAGTAGCGGCCGATCAGATAGTTGCTCTGGTCGCCGAGCACCGCCGCCACAAACAGCAAGCCCACGGCCACCGGGTAATTCATCAGCCCGACACCACACATGGCACCGACCACAAAGAGCAGCGAATCACCCGGTAAAAACGGCATCACAACGACACCCGTTTCAACAAAAATAATCAGAAAAAGCAGCGCATAAACCCAAGCACCGTAGGCGCCAACAAAGGTTTCCAGATAGCGGTCAATGTGGATGATGAAGTCAATCGCTAGGGTGATAAGTTCCATGGCTGCATTTTGACAGGTGTTCGCGCACCCGCGGCCATTGACCCACGCCCAAAACTAGCGCCCAAACCCCGCGCCTAAAATCAAGGCAATGACTCCACCCGCCCAGCGCCGCCCCATCCGTGAACTGCCCGACGAGCTGATCAGCCAGATTGCGGCAGGCGAAGTGGTAGAGCGCCCGGCCTCGGTGGTGCGCGAGCTGGTCGACAACGCCCTCGATGCGGGTGCCGCACAAGTCACGGTGCGGCTGCTGGCGGGCGGCGTGCGGCTGATCGCGGTCGAAGACGATGGCATCGGCATTGACCGCAGCGAGCTGTCGATCGCCTTAAAGCGCCACGCCACCAGCAAGATTGGCTCGCTAGAAGACCTGCAAGCGGTGGGCACGATGGGCTTCAGGGGCGAGGCCTTGGCCGCCATCAACTCGATTGCCGACATGAGCATCACGTCTAAAACAGCGGGCTCAGACCACGCCTGGCAGCTCGATGGCCGCACCGGCGAGCTGACCGCCGCTGCGCGCAGCCAGGGCACCACAGTTGACGTGCGCGAATTGTTTTATGCCACGCCTGCACGCCGCAAGTTTTTAAAAACCGACGCGACCGAACTGGCCCATTGCATTGAGGCCGTGCGCCGCCACGCGCTGGTGCGGCCCGGCGTGGGCTTTGCCGTCTGGCATGAGGGCAAGTTGGTCGAGCAATGGCGCGCCTGCACAGGGCCAGCAACACCACCCGAGCAGATGCGCCAGCGCCTGGCCGATGTGCTGGGCAGCGAATTTGTGGCGCGGTCGGTGGCGGTGCATTACGAAAGCACGGCGGTGCGCGAGGACGGCACGCCGCTGCTGCGGGTGTGGGGCCGTGCAGGCATACCCGACGCAGCACGCAGCCGGGCCGACCAGCAGTTTGCCTATGTCAATGGCCGCTTTGTGCGCGACAAGGTCATCACTCACGCGGCACGCACCGCCTACGAAGACGTGCTGCATGGCCACCGCCAGCCGGTGTATGCGCTGTATGTAGAGATGGACCCGACGCGGGTCGATGTGAACGTGCACCCGACCAAGATTGAAGTGCGCTTTCGGGACAGCCGCGAGGTGCACAGCGCGGTGCGCCACGCGGCTGAAAACGCGCTGGCCATTCCCCGGTCAGCCTTGCAAGCCACGGCGGACGCTGTGCAGACCGATGAATTTTTCTTGCCAGGCACCTTTCAGGCATCAAATCCGTCTGTAGCCCCCTATTTACAAGAGCAAGTAGCTATAAATTATGTAGCAAATGAAAATCGGCGCGTTTCTGACTTTGAAGCCCTGTGGCCCCAGCCTGGCAGTTCAGCGGCAGCCAGCGCAACGCACGAGCCGCCTCTGGGTGACTGGCTATTGGGCCGGGCCATCGCCCAGTTGCAAGGCATTTACATCCTGGCTGAAAACGCCCAGGGCCTGGTGGTGGTCGACATGCATGCCGCCCATGAACGCATCGTCTACGAGCGCCTGAAAACGCAAATGGATACCTCCAGAATTTTGAGTCAGCCACTGTTGATACCGGCCACCTTCGCCGCCAGCCCGCAAGAAGTCGCCACTGCCGAAAGCGCCGGTGACACGCTGGCCTTTCTGGGCCTGGACATCACGCCGTTTTCAGCCAAAACCCTGGCTGTGCGCGCCGTGCCGACATCGCTGGCGCAAGGCGATGCGGTTGAGCTGGCGCGCAGTGTGCTGGCAGAACTGGCCCAGCACGATGCCAGCACCGTGATTGAGCGTGCGCAAAACGAACTGCTGTCGACCATGGCCTGCCACGGCGCGGTGCGCGCCAACCGCAAACTGACGGTTGACGAGATGAACGCCCTGCTGCGCCAGATGGAGGCCACCGAGCGCTCAGACCAGTGCAACCATGGGCGGCCGACCTGGCGGCAGATCAGCATCAAGGAGCTGGACGCGCTGTTCATGCGCGGACGCTAAATTGACCGTATGCCCCTAGCGCAGAAGTGCTTCTGATACGCTTGAAGCATGCCCGCGTCTACACCCACCTTGCCCAGCCCCGCCGCCACCTCCCAAAGCGCCAACACCCCGATGTCAGCCGGGCTGGTGGTTGTCATTTTGGCCATGATGCTGGGCCTGCAGCCCATCACCACCGACTTGTATTTGCCCGCCCTGCCGGCCATGACCAGCAGCTTTTCCGCCAGCATGTCTCAAGCCCAGCTCACCCTGAGTGCCATGCTGCTGGCGTTTGGCGTATCCCAGATGATCTGGGGGCCGTTGTCAGACAGGTTTGGCAGGCGGCCCATTTTGCTCTGCGGACTGGCGGCTTATATGTTGGCAGCCATCGGTAGCGTCATGGCGCCCGGCATGCTGCAACTGATTGTCTGGCGCACCGTGCAGGGCGCGGCCATGGGCGCGGTGGTGATGGGCGCGCGCGCCATGGTGCGCGACTTGTACCAACCGCAAGACGGGGCGCGCATCATGTCCAAGGGTTTGTCGGGTTTGGGCGCGCTGGCCTGCATCAGCGCACCAGCAGGCGGCCTGCTGGCTGAGTTCTACGGCTGGCGCGCGACCCTGATGGCCGTGGCGGTGTTTGGCGCGGCCACGCTGGTGCTGGTGGCGCTGCGCTTTAAAGAAACATTGCCGAACAAAAACCTTCAGGCCCTGCAGCCCGTCAGGCTGCTGACCACTTGGCGCGAGATTTTGTCGAACCCCACGTTTTTAGCGTTTTCTGCCCTGTCCATTGCATCGTATGGTGCGCTGTTCACCTTTTTGGCCAGTTCGTCGTTTGTGTTCATCACCGTGCTGGGCTTGAGCAAGGCCCAGTTCGGCATGGTCATGTTCAGCACGTCGCTGTCCTATGTCCTGGGTACCTTTGTGTGCCGCCGTTTGCTGCTGCGTTTTAACGTTCAGCAGACCGTTGCGATTGCAGCTGTCGTCAGCCTGTGTGCGGGTACGGTGATGGGCGCGCTGGCCTGGCTGGGCGTGCTCAGTGTGTGGGCCGTGATGGGGCCTTTGTCGCTGTTCATGGTGGGCCACGGCATTCACCAGCCTTGCGGGCAAAGCGGTGCGGTCGGACCTTTCCCCCAGGCGGCTGGGGCAGCCTCTGCCCTGAATGGTTTTTTGACGATGGTGGTGGTCTTTGGTATTGGCAGCTGGCTGGGCAAGCACATGGACGGCACGGTGCTGCCCTTGACCAACGGCATGTGGTTCTGGAGCATCATGATTGCCATCAGCGCCTGGACGCTGGTGCGCAAGTACGGCCACCGCACAACGCACCTTGCGCAAACGCTGTGACGCTACCCTGCATCGCGCTGGCAGGGCCCACAGCCTCCGGCAAAACGGCTGCCGCGCTGGCGATTGCTGAGCACCATGACGTTGAAATCATCAGTGTTGACTCGGCCCTGGTGTACCGGGGCATGGACATTGGCACCGCCAAACCCACGGCGGCTGAACTGGCCACCGTGCCACATCATTTGATCGACATTCGTGACCCGCTGCATGCCTACAGTGCAGCCGAGTTTGTACAGGATGCCCAAGGCCTGATCGGGCAGATTCGTGCGCGCGGCAAGCTGCCGCTGCTGGTCGGCGGCACCATGCTGTACTTCAAGGCCCTGGCAGACGGGCTGGACGACATGCCCAAGGCAGATGCTGGGGTGCGGGCTGACATTGCCGCCAGCGCACTTGACCGCGGCTGGCCTGCGCTGCATGCCGAACTGGCGCAGGTTGACCCCGTGACCGCCGAGCGACTGAAACCCAACGACTCTCAGCGCATCTCACGGGCGCTTGAAATATTCAAACTGACGGGCTTGCCACTGTCGTCTTTTCATCAACAGCGTGCTACTAAAAAACTAGCTACCAGTCCAATCAAAATGGACGATACAGCCCTTATTTCACTGGAACCCAACGACCGCAGCTGGCTGCACAAGCGCATTGCCCAGCGTTTTGACAGCATGCTGGCGGCAGGCTTTTTAGACGAAGTCAAAGCGCTGCGCGCGCGCGGCGACCTGCATGCGGATTTGCCATCAATGCGCTGCGTGGGTTATCGGCAAGCCTGGGAAGCCCTCGACGGGACATCACCGATGGCCGAGCTGCGCGACAAGGGCATTTTTGCCACGCGGCAACTGGCCAAACGGCAAATCACCTGGCTGCGCAGCATGCCCCACAGGCGCGTGGTGGCCTGCGATGGCGCAGACGCACAGCAGCAGGTGCTCGAACTCGTGAAGACACAACTGGCATGACACTTCGCATCACCAACTTGGCCAAACGCTATGGCAGCACAGCGGTGTTCCAAAACGTCAGCTTGCGCGTCGAGCCAGGCGAGTTCGTCGCCATTGTGGGTGAATCCGGGGTGGGCAAATCGACTTTGCTCAACTGCATGGCCGGGCTGGACAGTTGGGACGCCGGCCAGGTAGCGCTCAAGGGTGTTGATTTGGGCGCGCTGACTGACGACGCCAAAGCCTTGCTGCGCCGCGAACATGTGGGCTTTGTGTTTCAGGCTTTTCACGTGTTGCCGCACCTGGATGTGGCGCAAAACGTGGCCTTGCCTTTGCTGCTGCTTGGGACAGTGGATGACGGACGGGTGCAAAACATGCTGCAAGCTGTTGGTCTGGAAGGCCTGGGCGCGCGCCTGCCGCAACAGCTCAGTGGCGGGCAATTACAGCGGGTGGCGATTGCGCGGGCCCTGATTCACCGCCCCGGCCTGCTGCTGGCCGATGAGCCCACCGGCAATCTCGACCCCACCACCGCAGCCAAAGTGATGGACGCGTTGATTGCGCAAACCCGCGAGCATGCTGCGTCGCTGGTGCTGGTGACGCATTCACAAGCTGCAGCGTCCAGGGCCGACCGTGTTTTGTATTTGACCAGCGATGGCATCACCGCCTGATCTGCTGGCCAAGCTGCTGCGCCAGTTCTCATGGCGTGAACTGACGCACCACCCATGGCGCAATGCGGCGGCTGTGGTGGCCGTCATGCTCGGGGTGGCGCTGGCTTTTTCAACGCAGCTGATCAACGCCTCGGCGCTGTCTGAGTTTTCAACCGCGGTGCGCGCCGTCAATGGCCAGCCTGACCTGGAACTGCGGGCGGTTGCAGGCAGCTTTGACGAAGCCATTTTTGAACGTGTTGCCAATCACCCGCAAGTGGCCGTGGCCAGCCCGGTGCTGGAGCTGACCACCTTTGCGCTTGTGAACGATCAGCAGAGCGGCAAACGCAGCACGCTGCGCGTGATCGGCCTGGACGCTCTGGTGCTGGCCTCACTGGCGCCGGCCCTGATGCCCATCCCCTCCAAAGACGCGGACCGCTTTGCGCTGTTTGCGCCGGGTTCGGTTTTTCTGAACGCCAGTGCGCGCCAAAGTTTGCCTGACACCTTCAAAGTTCAAAACGGCCTGCAATTGACAGCTGTGACAGTGGCTGGCAGCGTGGCCGCAGGCGGTGCGGCGCTGGCGGTGATGGATTTGGGGGCGGCGCAGGAGCTGTTTGACAAGCGCGGGCAGTTGTCGCGCATTGACCTTCGCTTGAAGCCCGGAACAGACCGCGCCGCATTTATTCAGTCACTGCAGTTGCCTTCAAGCATGACCATCCATGAACCCGGCGATGCTGCCGAACGTGTCAGCAACCTGTCGCGTGCGTACCGGGTCAACCTGACGGTGCTGGCCCTGGTGGCGTTGTTCACTGGCGCGTTTTTGGTGTTTTCTGTGCTGTCGCTCAGTGTGGCCAAACGGGCCCAACAGTTTGCGCTGCTGGGTGTGCTGGGCATGACGGGCCGGGAGCGCTTGTTGCTGGTGTTGGCCGAATCTGGTCTGCTGGGTTTGCTCGGCAGTGCCCTGGGGCTGCTGCTTGGCACAGGCCTGGCGGCGCTGGCGCTGCGGGTGCTGGGCGGTGACTTGGGGGGCAGCTATTTTGCCGGGGTGGCACCACCGCTTCAGTTCAGCCTGCTGGCGGCCCTGGGTTATGGCGCGCTGGGGGTGGTGGCTTGCCTGGTGGGCGGCTGGTGGCCTGCACGTGCCGCGCAAGGCTTGCCGCCGGCCCAAACGCTCAAGGGCCTGGGCGCTGCGCCAGGCCCCGGCAAAGGGCAGCGGTTAAGCCTTGCCTTGATCGCTGCTGGCGCTGGGCTGGCAGCGCTTCCGCCGGTGTTTGGCATTCCACTGGCAGCCTATGTGTCTGTCGCGCTGCTGCTGGTCGGTGGTATCACTGCCCTGCCCGGGCTGGTCGCGCTTTTGTACGACAAGCTAGCGCCGCTGGTCGCGCATCAACTGCTGCCCTTGCTGGCGGTTGAGCGTGCCCGCCGCGTGCGAGCCAGCGCGGCGGTGGCTGTCAGCGGCGTGGTGGCGTCGCTCAGTCTGGCGGTGGCTTTGACGGTGATGGTGGCCAGCTTTCGTGATTCGGTCACCCGCTGGCTGGACGTGGTGCTGCCAGCAGATTTGTACTTGCGCACGGCCTTGCCGGCAGGCGCCAATGCTGCAGCAGACACGGTGTATCTGTCACCGGAGTTTGTCGCCCGCATGGCCCAGGTCAAAGGTGTGCAGCGCGTCAGCACACTGCGCACAACATCGGTGTCGCTGGACGCCAGCAGGCCCGCTGTGGCCCTGATAGCGCGCGACGTACAAGACCCGGCCAGCGTGTTGCCTTTGGTGGGTAACGCTCTGCCGGTGCCAAAAGGTCAGATCGGCATTTATGTGAGTGAAGCGATGGTGGACCTGTACGGCGCGCGTCCGGGTGCTGTTTTTGGCCTTTTTTCGGCATCAATCAAGCCCCTGGGCCAACAGATAAAAGGGCGAGTAGCTCCTGAATCCATAGCAGATAACAATCAGCCGAAATTTTATGTGGCAGGTGTCTGGCGCGACTACGCCCGCCAGTTTGGTGCTGTCGTCATCGGCAAAGCAGACTTTGAACGCCTGACCGGTGACACCCGCGTCAACGACCTGGCGCTGTGGCTGGAACCCAATGCCCCCAGCACAGAAGTTGAACAGGCGGTGCGGGCCGCAGCAGACCAGATGGCGGGCGCGGGCAGCCTGCTGGAGTTTGCCTCTACTCGCCAGATACGCGCCATCTCCCTGACTATTTTTGACCGCAGCTTTGCTGTGACTTACTGGCTGCAAGGCGTGGCGATCGCGATTGGCTTGTTTGGGGTGGCGGCCAGCTTCAGCGCGCAGGTGCTGGCGCGGCGCAAAGAGTTTGGCCTGCTGGCGCACTTGGGACTCACCCGCAGGCAAATACTGGGCGTTGTTGCTGGCGAAGGTGCGGCCTGGACGCTGATCGGCAGCGTGGCGGGCTTGGGGCTGGGCCTGGCGGTGTCTCTGGTGCTGGTGCATGTGGTCAACCCGCAAAGCTTTCACTGGACGATGGATTTGGTCTTGCCCTGGCTGCGGCTGCTGGCCTTGTGCGCAGCGGTGGTGCTGGCGGGCACGCTGACAGCCTGGCTGGCCGGGCGGGCAGCGGCCAGCAAAGACGCGGTGCTGGCGGTGAAAGAGGACTGGTGAGGAAGACTGGTAAGGACGCTAGATGCTTTTCAATCATTTCAGAAGAAAGCTGTTGCTCGGCGGCATGGGCCTGGCAACGCTGGGCAGCGCCCATGCCCTGCCGGCCAAAACGCTGGTGTTCCCGCGCGACCGTGGCGCGCACCCCGACTTTAAAACCGAGTGGTGGTACATCACGGGGCATGGCCTGTCGGGCACGCGCGAATTCGGTTTTCAGCTGACGTTTTTCCGCTCGCGTGTGGACAGCACCCAAGGCATGACCTCCAAGTTTGCCGCCCGCCAACTGCTGTTTGCCCACGCAGCCATCACCGACATACAAGGCAAAAAACTCTGGCACGACCAGCGCATTGCACGCGATGGTTTTGGCGTCGCCAGCAGCAGTGACAGCGACATGGCCATCAAGCTACGCGACTGGTCCTTAATGGCCGACAACAAACGCTACACCGCCGAGCTGCCCACCCCTGACTTTGGCTTGAAGCTGCAGTTCAATGAGACGCAGCCCGTGCTGCTGCAAGGCAAAAACGGCCTGTCGCGCAAAGGGCCCAGCGAGCAGCAAGCCAGCTACTACTACAGCCAGCCGCAACTGGCCACCACCGGCAGTCTGCGGGTGCAAGGCAAAACATTTGACGTCCAAGGCACTTCCTGGCTGGACCACGAATGGAGCCAGGAACTGCTGGCACCAGGGGCGGTGGGCTGGGACTGGATCGGCATGAACCTGCAGGACGGCAGCGCGCTGACCGCCTTCAGGCTGCGCAACAAGGACGGCGGCGCGGTGTGGGACGGCGGCTCGTTCCGGTCAGCAACCAACAGCCTGTATGTTTTCAGCCAAGGCGAGGTGATTTTCAAACCCACCCGCTTCTGGAAAAGCCCGCTCACCCAAACCAGCTACCCGGTCGAATGGATGGTGCGCACACCTGCTGATTTTTATACCGTCAAAGCCGTGATCGACAACCAGGAGCTCGACAGCCGCCAGTCAACCGGGGCGATTTACTGGGAAGGCCTGAGCGAGCTGATAGACAGCAATGGCAAAAAAGTCGGCAGCGGCTATCTGGAAATGACCGGCTATGCGAAGCCGCTGCAGCTTTAAAAATGACGTTGCCAGATCACTTCGCCAGCCGCGCGTTTTGCGGAAACAGCTGCTTGCGCGCATCCTCGTCCATGTCGGTCTTGAAGGTGTACTGGGCCTTCAGGGCCTCAGCCCTTTGCGCAGCGGGCCGCGCGTTGATGGCATCAAAGTGCCGCTTCAGGTTCGGCATCTTGCCCATCGCATCAGGGCCCAGAATAAAAGGCACGACCCGCACCCAGCCCCACACCGCCATATCGACAAGGCTGTAGCTGTCGCCGACCATGAACTGCTGCTTGGCCAGGTGCGCATCCAGGATGCCGTAGTGGCGCTCGGCCTCAAACACGTAGCGGTTCACGGCGTACTCTTTGGGCTCTGGTGCAAAGTGCTTGAAATGCACCGCTTGACCTGAATACGGGCCAATGCCGGTGGCCACAAACATCAGCCACGACAGCATTTGGCCACGCGCCACCGGTGTATTGGCAGGCAAAAACTGGCCCGACTTTTCAGCCAGGTACAACAAGATGGCGTTGCTGTCGAACACCGTCACATCGCCATCGGTGATGGCTGGGGTTTTGGCGTTCGGGTTGATCGCCACAAAGGCTGGCAGGTGCTGCTCGCCCTTGCGCGTGTCCACCGGCATCACTTCATAGGGCATGCCGGACTCTTCAAGGAACAAGGCCACTTTGAGCGGGTTGGGTGAGGGATGGTAATAAAACTTGATCATCATCTGCTTTGAGCTGGGGAGCGATTCAAAAATAAAATCAAAACCTTCTTGATAATAGCCAGCTCGCGCTGCACTTGGCAAATCACTTAAACACCCCCAAAAGCCGATATGAATGACCTGACAACCTTCCCCATCACCCACAAATGGCCTGCCCAGCACCCGGAGCGCCTGCAGCTGTATTCGCTGCCCACGCCCAATGGCGTGAAGGTGTCCATCATGCTCGAAGAAATCGGCCTGCCCTACGAAGTGCATTTGATCGACTTTGGCAAGAACGACCAATTGACGCCGGAGTTCATCTCGCTGAGCCCGAACAACAAAATCCCCGCGATTCTGGACCCCAACGGCCCGGGCGGCAAGCCCTTGGGCCTGTTTGAATCGGGTGCAATTTTGATCTACCTGGCTGAAAAGACGGGCCGGTTTTTACCGGCCGACCCAGCCGAGCGCTACGAGACGATTCAGTGGGTGATGTGGCAAATGGGCGGCCTGGGGCCGATGTTTGGCCAGCTCGGGTTTTTTCACAAATTTGCTGGCAAAGATTTTGAGGACAAACGCCCGCGAGACCGCTACGTGGCTGAATCCAAACGCCTGCTCGGCGTGCTCGACCAGCGCCTGGCAGGCCGCGACTGGATCATGGGCGAGCACTACACGATTGCCGACATCGCCACCTTTGGCTGGGTGCGCAATCTGGTCGGTTTTTATGACGCAGGCGATTTGGTCGGGTTTGCAGACTTTGCCAATGTGCAGCGCGTGCTGGCGGCGTTTGTGGCACGGCCAGCGGTGGCCAGGGGCTTGGTGATTCCAGCGCGACCTTAGGTTGCCTTAAATCAGAGGGTTCACCGTCTTCAATGCTTTGAAGCGACCGAAGTCTCGGTCAGCCGTCCAAAGCACCGTGACTGCGTTTTCAATGCAAATAGCGGCAATGCGTGCATCTTGAAACTGCCCGCCTTTTAGTTTGGCCTTGCGGCTGAGATCCGACAATACTGCCACATGCTGCAAGCCGCTGTGCAGGACGCTGGCCTGCGGAGAGGCCAGCCATGCATCGACCTGCGCCAAGGCCTGTTCAGTCGTACTGGCTGGCGCAAATACCTTTGGATTGGTGACAACTGATAAAAACTCGTGCAGGCAGCTCGCCGGGATGCCCCAAGGTTGCGCGCCTTCAGCCAATGTCACCATGCATGCAGCCGCCTCGACGTAAAACTCACTGTCCTTTCGATGCGCATACACCAGAATATTGGTGTCTACCGCGATCATGCTTGGCGCTTTGCTTTGCGCGAGAGTACCCGGCCAATCACGTGCTCTTCTTCCAGCTGTTGCCAACGTGCCGTCTCGGGCATCAAAACAACTTTGCCGCCCACGCTCGCGTCCTTGAGCTTGAAAGCCGACTTGGCGTTGACTTGCGACTCGCTGATCACACGCCGCAAACCCTCTTCAATCAAAGCGCGCAATGTCGTCTGGCTGCGCTGCGCCAATTCTTTGGCCGACTTGAAAAGGGGGTCAGACATCTCAATGGTGGTTTTCATAAGGCTACCCATATTTTGAATATGGGTGTATTGTAGGCCTTAGACCCTTTTTGGCCAGCCCGCGCTCAAACACCTTCAACGATGCGGATGTCCCGATCCGCGCCATCCCCGAGCGCGTCCAAAGCGGCCTGATAGGCGGGGCTGTCGTGTGCGGCGGTGGCTTGCTCGACGCTGTCAAATTCGATCAGGACTGTGCGCTCTTTCAGTCCGAGTTCATAGGCCATGGACGGCGCACCACGTGCCAAAAATCGCCCTCCTGCTGCGGTCAGTGCTGGGCCGGCAAGCTTGGCGTAGGCGGCGACCTTGTCGGCATTTTTGATGGCGCGGTAGGTGCTGACCCAATAGGCTTTAGACATTTTTTGTTCCTTGTTGATATGAATATGAGATGGTTGGGATAGATCTTGCGAAACGAAGGCATCGCTAAAGCTGACCGCTGGATGAAGATTACATCAAACAAGAAGCCATCAATCCTTCACCCGCGACGCAAACGTCTTGCGAAACTTCGCCACTTTGGGCCCGGCCACGGCTACGCAGTAGCCCTGGTTCGGATTTTTGGCAAAAAAATCCTGGTGGTAGTCCTCGGCGGGCCAATAGTTGGCCAGCGGCAGGACCTCGGTCACGATGGGGCGGTCAAACAGCTTGTCCTGGCCCATCTGGCGAATCATGTCGGTGGCGATTTGCTGTTGTTCGTCGGTTGCGTAGTAAATGCCGCTGCGGTACTGGGTGCCGCTGTCGTTGCCCTGGCGGTTCAGGGTGGTGGCGTCGTGCACAACAAAAAAGATTTCCAGAATCTCGCCGACGGTGATTTGCGCCGGGTCGTATTGCAGCTTGACCACCTCGTTGCAGCCGGTGCGGCCGGTACACACATCTTCGTAGCTGGGGCGATGAACCTGGCCGTTGCTGTAGCCAGATTCGACGTCAAGGATGCCGCGCACTTTGACGAACACCGCCTCAGTACACCAAAAGCAGCCGCCGCCCAGCGTGATGGTTTGGGCAGACGCGTTGAGGGGTTGTTGATCTTGTCCCATGGTCAGGTGTCCTTTGTGTTGTATCGTCTAGGGTTGCACTGTAGGGCATCGAGGATGCCCGATATACTTTAGGCTTAAAGCTCTTACCAAGATACTCAAGGACCCATTCTTCATGAAAACCAACGTCAAACCACGCTTCGTCTGGGAAGACCCTTTTATGCTGCAAGACCAGCTGTCGGATGACGAACGCGCCATTCAGGAAGCGGCGCATCAGTTTTGCCAAGACAAGCTGCAAACCCGCGTGTTGATGGCCGCGCGCCACGAAAAATTTGACCGCGACATCATGAATGAAGCCGGTGCCATGGGCTTTTTGGGCTCCAGCATTGAAGGCTATGGCTGCGCTGGATTGAGCTATGTGGCTTACGGGCTGATTGCGCGCGAGGTTGAGCGGGTCGACAGTGGCTACCGCAGCGCCATCAGCGTGCAGTCGTCACTGGTCATGCACCCCATCAATGCCTACGGCAGCGAAGCACAAAAACAAAAATACCTGCCCAAGCTGGCCTCCGGCGAATGGGTTGGCTGCTTTGGTTTGACCGAGCCAAACCACGGCTCAGACCCAGCCAGCATGCTCAGCCGCGCCAAGCCGACCGATGGCGGCTTCATCATGAACGGCGCCAAGATGTGGATCACCAATTCACCGATTGCGGATGTGTTTGTGGTCTGGGCCAAGCTGACGGACCCGGACGGCAACACCGGCGGGCAGGAGTCCATTCGCGGCTTTATTCTGGAAAAAGGCATGAAAGGCCTGACTGCCCCCAAAATCGAAGGCAAGATGAGCCTGCGTGCGTCGATCACTGGCGAGATCGTGATGGACGGCGTGTTTGTGCCTGAAGAAAACATGCTGCCCAACGTGAGCGGCCTCAAAGGCCCGTTCGGCTGCTTGAATAAAGCGCGTTACGGCATTGCCTGGGGCGCTTTGGGTGCGGCTGAAGACTGCTGGTTTCGCGCCCGCCAATACACGATGGACCGCGTGCAGTTTGGCCGCCCACTGGCGCAAAACCAGCTGATTCAAAAGAAACTGGCCGACATGCAAACCGAAATCGCCCTGGGCCTGCAAGCCTGCCTGCGGGTGGGGCGCCTGATGGACGAAGGCAAGGATGTGCCGGAAATGATTTCCATCATCAAGCGCAACAGCTGCGGCAAGGCGCTCGACATCGCCCGCATGGCGCGTGACATGCACGGCGGCAACGGCATTCATGACGAGTACCACGTGATTCGCCACATGATCAATCTCGAGACGGTGAACACCTATGAAGGCACGCACGATGTGCATGCGCTGATTTTGGGTCGTGCGCAAACCGGTTTGCAGGCCTTTTATTGATTTTGGGCTAGATTCAGGGGTCTTTTCGGGCTACAAGCCAATGAAAATTTGGCTGAGCGGCTCCTCAATATATAGCGCATGATTTTCACAAGTCCATGGAACCCGGTGCGCTGAAACCTCTGCTGTCCAGCCTGGTCTTGCCGTTGGCCGCTCTGGTGCTGCTGGCGCTCGCTGGGCTGGTACTGGCCGTTCAACCCCAACACCAGCGACAACATCAGCGCAAGGGCCTGCTGCTGGGCCTGATCAGCTTGACCAGCTTGTGGCTGCTGTCCTGTCAGGGCGTGGCGGTTTGGCTGGCGGCGAATGCCTTGCCGCAATACCCCCCCGTCACAGCTGCACAACTGAAGTTCCGGAAAGTTCAGGCGATTGTGGTTCTGGGCGGCGGTATCTACCCCCAAGCACCTGAATACGGCCAAGCCCAGCCCGGGCCTGCCAGCGCGGCGCGGCTGCGCTATGGCATCTGGCTGGCGCGGCAAACAGGTTTGCCGCTGGCTTTTACCGGCGGCAAGGGCTGGGCGGCGTCCGGCAGCACCAGCGTCTCTGAGGCCGAGGTGGCAGGCCAGGTGGCGCAGCAAGACTACGGCGTGACGATTCGCTGGCTGGAGACAAAGTCGCGTGACACGCAGGAAAACGCCAGCCTGCTGGCGCCCATGCTCAAACGCGACGGCATCAGCAACATTGCGCTGGTCACCGACGCCACGCACATGCCGCGCTCGGTTCTGGCGTTTGAGCGGCAAGGTCTGGCCATTGCCCCAGCCCCCACCGGTTTTGTCCTTCCCACCCGATCAGGCCCGCTGCTTTGGCTGCCGTCTACCGAGGGCATCACGGCCTCCACCAGAGTTCTGCATGAATTGCTCGGGCTGACCGTTGCCAAGCTGCAATAGCCCCAAAACCCGACCTGGGTTGACGCAGAACACGCAAAAAGTTACATTACTAACCAGTCAGTCAGTAACTATGTCTTTGGTCAAAATCACCTGCCCCACCAAGAAAGCGATTCACGCCAAACATGAGCGCCGCAAGGAATCGCGTCCGGGCGAACTGCTGGAAGCGGCGCTGGACCTGTTTGTCGAAAAAGGCTTTGCCGCGACCCGCGTTGAAGAGGTCGCAGCCCGGGCAGGTGTCTCCAAAGGCACGCTGTTTTTGTACTTCCCGAGCAAAGAAGACCTGTTCAAAGCCGTGGTGCGCCAAAACATTTCGGGCCATTTCAAGGAATGGAACGAAACCTTTGACAACTTCAAGGGCACCAGTGCCGAGATGATCTCTCTTTGCGCCTATGCGTGGTGGCGACGCGTGGGTGCCACCAAGGCATCTGGCATTAAGAAGCTGATGCTGAGCGAGGCTGGCAACTTTCCAGATCTGGCGGCTTTTTATCGCCAGGAAGTCGTGGAGCCCGGGCAGTCGCTGATTCGCCGCATTTTGCAGCGCGGGCAAGATCGTGGCGAGCTCAGGGACATGGACCTGGACTACGCTGTTTTCAGCATCATTTCGCCCATGATCTTCTTGATGCTGGCCAAACATTCGGCCGCCACCTGCGTGAGTGACCAGGCCAGCTTGGACCCTGAAAAATACATCGCCACACAGCTGCAGATCGTCTTGTACGGCATGAGCCAAGCGCCGTTGCAAAACAAAAGCCCACTGAAGGAAACAAAAGAATGAATGGGGCGAAAAAAAGCTGGCTCACATGGCTGCTGATTCTGCTGGTGCTGGGTGCCGTGGGCACCGCGATAGCACGCGTGCTGTCGGCCCGCCAAGCGCAGCAAGAAGCGTTGGTCGCGGCCAGTGCCGCCAAACAGACAACCTCGGTCGAACTGGCAAGCACCGACGTGATGCAGGTCAGGGTGCTGGAGATCATGCAAGGCTTGGCGGTGTCTGGCTCGCTCAAGGCAGTCAACTCGGCAGTCATCAAGGCGCGTGTTGCTGGCGAGCTGCAAGGCCTGACAGTGCGCGAAGGCGACTTTGTCAAAGCCGGTCAGGTGATTGCCCGGATTGATGCCAGCGAATACCTGTCGCGGGTGCGCCAGTTCAAAGAGCAGGCAGATTCTGCCAAGGCGCAGGTTGATGTGGTGCAGCGCCAGTACGACAACAACAAGGCCTTGGTCGACCAGGGTTTCATTTCCAAAACAGCACTGGACGCATCGCTGGCCAACCTGAATGCAGCGCAAGCCACCTACAAGGCAGCGCAGGCAGCGACTGACGTGGCGACAAAATCGTTGGATGACACGGTGTTGAAAGCGCCGATTTCTGGCCAGGTGTCGCAGCGCCTGGCGCAGCCCGGCGAGCGTGTCGCCATTGATGCGCGGATTGTCGAGGTCGTTGACCTGAGCCGCTTGGAGCTTGAGGCCACGCTGAGCGCTGCAGATTCGACCCAGATACAGCTCGGCCAGAATGCCGAACTACAAATTGAAGGCAGCAACAAAACCGTCGCCGCCAAAGTGGTGCGCATCAATCCCAGTGCGCAGGCAGGCAGCCGCAGCGTGCTGGCCTACCTGAGCATCGACAACAGCAAACCAGAGGCTTTGCCGCTGCGGCAGGGCCTTTTTGCCCGCGGCACGCTGGGCACGGCCCGCACATCGCTGCCTGCGGTGCCGCTGACCAGTGTGCGCACCGACAAGCCCACCCCCTATGTGCAGGCGATTGAAAACGGCAAGGTGGTGCAACGCGCAGCAGAACTCGGCGTGCGCGGCAAGGCAAACGGCACGGACATGGTCGCCGTCAAGGGCTTGCCCGACAACACGCTGGTGATCCTGGGCAACATCGGGACGCTGCGTGAAGGCACGTCGGTGACCTTCACTCAGATCAGCGCAAAAACCGCACCGTAAAGCACCACATGTGGTTTACCCAAGTCAGCCTTAAAAATCCGGTATTCGCCACCATGATGATGCTGGCCATCGTCGTGCTGGGGCTTTTTTCATACCAGCGCATGCAGGTCGACCAGTTCCCGAACATCGACTTTCCGGTGGTGGTGGTCACGGCCGACTACCCCGGTGCATCGCCCGAAATTGTCGAGAGTGAAGTCACCAAAAAAATCGAAGAAAGTGTCAACTCGATTGCTGGCGTGAGCGCACTGACGTCGCGCAGCTATGAAGGCCAGTCGGTGGTGGTCATTGAGTTCCAGTTGTATGTCGATGGGCGCAAAGCCGCTGAGGATGTGCGCGAAAAGATCGCGGCCATTCGGCCCAATTTGCGCACCGAGGTCAAAGAGCCGCGCGTCCTGCGCTTTGACCCGTCCAGTCGCCCGGTCTGGTCAGTCGCCGTTTTACCCACTGCAAGCAGCGTCAAACTGTCTGCCGTTGAACTGAGCAACTGGGCAGACCAGGTGTTAAAGAAACGGCTTGAAAACGTGCGCGGCGCCGGCTCGGTCAACATCGTTGGCGGCACCAAGCGCGAGATCAATGTGTACCTGAACCCGCAGGCCATGGAGTCGCTGGGCATCACGGCAGACCAGGTGGTCAACACGGTCAAAAACGAAAACCAGGACTTGCCGGTCGGCAGCATTCGCTCGCTGGCAGCTGAGCGTGTGGTCAAAATTGATGCCCGCATGAAGCGGCCCGAGGACTTTGGCAAGCTGATCGTGGCGCGCAAAAACAATGTCGCCATCACGGTTGACCAGGTCGCCCGCATTGCCGACGGCGCGCAGGAAGTAGACAGTCTGGCGCTGTACAACGGCCAGCGCGCGCTGGTGCTACAGGTGCAAAAAGCGCAAGACGAAAACACCATTCAAGTCGTCGACGGGCTGAATAAAACCATCGGTGAGATGAAAGCCAGCCTGCCGCCCGGCCTGAAGCTGGAGCTGGTCACCGACAGTTCGCGCTCGATTCGCGTGGCGGTTGAAAACGTGCGCCGCACCCTGATAGAGGGCGCGCTGCTGACGATCCTGATCGTGTTTTTGTTTTTGAATTCCTGGCGCTCAACCGTGATCACCGGGCTGACGCTGCCGATCTCGATCATCGGCACGTTTTTGTTCATGAACATCTTTGGTTTCACCATCAACAACATCACGCTGATGGCGCTGTCATTGTGTGTTGGCCTGCTGATTGACGATGCGATCGTGGTGCGTGAAAACATTGTGCGGCACGTGCTGATGGGCAAAGCACCCTTTGCGGCAGCGATGGACGGCACCAAGGAAATTGGCCTGGCCGTGCTGGCCACCACCTTTTCCATCGTTGCTGTGTTTCTGCCGGTGGGTTTCATGGGCGGCATCATCGGCAAGTTCTTTCATGAGTTCGGCATCACCATTGTGGCGGCGGTGCTGATCTCGATGTTTGTCAGTTTCACACTTGACCCGATGCTGTCCAGCATCTGGCATGACCCGGCAATAGACAAGCACGGCAAACCCGGCCCACCCACCACGCTGTACGACAAGACCATAGGCCGCGTGACCGGCTGGTTTGACAGCGCGACAGAGCGTTTGAGCCAGGGCTACCAGAGCATCCTGCGCTGGGCACTGGTGCACAAGATCAAAACCCTGGTGCTGGCACTGGTCGTGTTTGTGATCAGCATCTTCATGGTGCCGCTGCTGGGCACAGAGTTTGTGCCCAAGGCCGATTTTTCAGAAACCGCGCTGAATTTTTATACCCCGGTGGGTTCGTCGCTGGAAGCCACCGAGGCCAAGGCCAAACAGGTCGAAGCCATCGTGCGCGAATTCCCCGAGGTGCGCTACACGCTGTCGACCATCAACACCGGCAATGCGCAAGGCAAAATTTACGCCAACATTTACATCCGGCTGGTGGACCGAAAGGCACGCAGCCGCAGCGTCGACGAGATGTCTGGCGTGCTGCGTGAGCGGCTCAAGCAGGTGCCGGGCATCACGGTCACGAACATCGGTCAGAGCGATTCGGCGGGTGGCACCAAGCAGGTCGAGTTTTCATTGCAGGGCCCTGACCTGAAAGAGTTGGAGCGCCTGAGCCGGGTGGTGCAGGACAACATTCGCGGCCTACCCGGTCTGGTGGACCTGGACTCCAGCGTCAAGGCCGACAAACCGGTGATTCAGGTCAATGTGCGGCGTGACGCCGCCAGTGACTTGGGGTTGTCGGTCTCTGGCATTGCCGAATCACTGCGCACGCTGGTGGCTGGGCAAACCGTGGGCAACTGGCGTGCACCGGACGACCAGACTTATGACGTGAACGTGCGATTGAGCCCGGATGCACGCAACGCCCCGGCTGATCTGGAGCGCTTGCCCTTTACCAGCTCGGCCATGGGCAGCAATGCCGATGGTTCAAACCGCATCGTGCGATTGAACCAGGTGGCCAGCGTGAACCAGACCACCGGCCCGAACCAGATCAACCGCCGCGACCTGCTGCGCGAGGTGGCGGTCAACGCCAACGTGTACAACCGATCGGCAGGTGATGTCTCAAGCGACGTCAAGGCAGCACTTGACAAGACCGCCTTCCCGCCCGGCTACAAGTACCAGTTCAGCGGCTCGACGAAAAACATGACCGATTCATTTGGCTATGCCATCTCGGCTCTGGTGATGGCGGTTCTGTTCATCTACATGATTCTGGCCAGCCAGTTCAAAAGCTTTTTACAGCCGCTGGCCCTGATGACATCGTTGCCGCTGACCCTGATTGGTGTGGTGCTGGCGCTGCTGATGTTTCGCTCCGCCTTGTCGATGTTTTCGGTGATCGGGGTGGTCATGCTGATGGGCCTGGTGACAAAAAACGCCATTTTGCTGGTCGACTTTGCGATCAGAATGCGCGAGGAAGGCATGGAGCGTGGCGAAGCACTGCTGATGGCGGCAAAAGTGCGTTTGCGGCCGATCTTGATGACCACGCTGGCCATGATTTTCGGCATGATTCCGCTGGCTTTTGCATTGACCGAAGGGTCTGAGCAGCGCGCCCCCATGGGCCAGGCGGTGATTGGCGGCGTGATCACCTCGTCATTGCTAACGCTGGTGGTGGTGCCGGTGACCTATTGCTTTATGGACGATTTGGCCGAGTGGTTCAAACGCAAACTGGGACCGCGCCGGGTTGCAGCTGCCGGGACACCGAGCGGCAGATCAGACTAAAATCTGACAGATTCACACATTTTCTTACACAACGTTGCTCTAAGACCGATATGAACTACGAACAAGCCCGATTCAACATGATTGAGCAGCAAATCCGCCCCTGGGAGGTGCTCGATAGCCAGGTGCTGGCCCTGCTGGCGGTGATCAAGCGCGAAGACTTTGTGCCCACAGCCTATCGTTCGCTGGCCTTTGCCGACATGGAGATCCCGCTGTCATCGCATTCAAAAACCCAACCCGGGCAATGCATGCTGGCGCCCAAAGTAGAGGCGCGCATCTTGCAGGACCTGGCGGTGCAAAAGCATGAAAAAGTGCTGGAAATCGGCACTGGCTCGGGTTACATGGCGGCCCTGCTGGGCCACCGCGCACAGCACGTCATCAGCCTGGAAATAGACGCCGACATTGCACAAACGGCTCGGGGCAATTTGCAAAGGGCGGGTATTTTCAACGCCGAAGTGCGCACCGGTGACGGCGCGTCCAACTTCACCCGCGCCATTTCGGGCAGCGACCCGCTCACGGGCCCCTTTGACGTGATCGTCATGAGTGGTTCGGTGTCCGAAGTACCCGCATCCCTGCTGGCGCTTTTAAAGCTGGGCGGCCGTTTGAGCGTCATCGCCGGCGATGAGCCGGTCATGCGTGCCACGCTGGTGACGCGCACCGGCGAGGCCGCCTGGCGCACCACCCAGGCGTGGGACACCGTGGCACCTAAGTTGCTGCACTTCCCCGAGCCTTCCCGATTCACTTTCTGATGATTTGCCACCACTGACATGATGGACCAACTGAACCCCAGCCACTTTGCCGCCTGGCGCGACGCCGCCTCGCCTGACCTGCCCATCGTGCTGGATGTGCGCGAGCCCTGGGAGCTAGAAACAGCGTCCGTCAAGCCCGATGGCTTTACCCTGCTGCATATCCCCATGCAGTCGATTCCCGACCGGATTGCCGAGCTGAAAGACATGCACGGCGCCGACCATCCGATTGCCTGCCTGTGCCACCACGGCATGCGCAGCCTGCAAGTGGCCAACTATCTGGCGCAAAGCGGTTTTACGGCCGTGGTCAATCTGCAGGGCGGTATCGCGGCCTGGGCGCAGCAGCTTGACAGCAGTGTTCCGCAGTATTGATATTGAATCGTTTTTTTCAGGACATTTATGAAGATGCACAACAAACGTTCCCTTCAACCCCTGGTGCTGGCAGTTGCGTCGGCTTTGCTGTCCATGGGCGCACAGGCACAAAATCTGGCTGAGCTGTACGACTCTGCGCGCGCTTTTGACGCGACCTATCAATCGGCCAAACTTCAGTACGACGCCAACCTGGCCAAGGCTGAGCAGGCACGCGCAGGCATCTTGCCGACGGCAGGTGTGTCTGCTGGCGCATCGCGTACCGGGTTTCAAAACACCAGCCCAGTGACCGACCGCAGCTTCAGTACCCAAAACGCCGCACTGACCGCCACACAACCTATTTACCGGCCTGCCAACCAGGCCGCGTACCAGCAAGGGCTGCGTCAGGCCGACCTGGCAAAAGCGCAGCTTGATGCCGCAGAGCAAGACCTGATCGTGCGCACCAGCCAGGGCTATTTTGATGTGCTGGCGGCGCAGGACACACTGGCTTTTGTGCGCGCACAAAAGGCGGCAGTGGCTGAACAGCTGGCATCTGCCACACGCAACTTTGAAGTCGGCACCTCAACCATCACCGACACGCGAGAAGCGCAAGCCAGGTATGACCTGGTGATTGCCCAGGAGATCTCTGCCGAAAATGATTTGCGGGTCAAAAAACTGGCGCTTGATACGCTGGTGGGCAAAACCGGCGCAGAGCCCAAAACCCTGCTGGTGCCCGTCAACCTGCCCGTCGTCGCACCCCAGGATGTCAATGCCTGGGTGATGCAATCAGAGGCGGTACACCCCAGCATTCGCCAGGCCCAGAGCAACCTTGAAATCGCTGATCTGGAAGTCGCCAAAGCCGAGGCTGGCCACAAACCCACGCTTGACGCCACAGCCAGTTACAACGTGCAGCGCAACCCAAGCGGCACTGTCACCTCGCTGCCCATCACGTTCAGGACCAACACCGCCAACATCGGCCTGACGTTCAACCTGCCTTTGTTTGCCGGGTTTGCCACGCAAAACCGCATCAAGGAAACACTGTCGCTCAAAGACAAGGCACAAAGCGACCTGGAAGGCGCCCGGCGCGCTGTGGCCCTGAGCACGCGCACCGCGTACTTTGGTGTGCAGTCCGGTCAGGGTCAGGTCAAGGCGCTAGAGGCGGCAGAGCTTTCAAGCCAAAGCGCGCTGGACGCCAACAAGCTGGGCTACCAGGTTGGCGTGCGCATCAACATCGACGTGCTCAACTCACAAAGCCAGTTGTTCCAGACCAAACGCGACCTGGCGCAGGCGCGCTACAACGTGCTGCTGGGTGACTTGCGTTTGCGCCAGGCCAATGGCACGCTGACCACAGACGATTTGCAGAAGGTCAATTCGCTGCTGGCCAAATAGTCCAGCGCAGCGCTTGCTAGCCACCGCTGGGCGCGTCAGCCTGATGGGTGGTCGGTGTCAAATAACTTGCCAGCGCTTGAACCGTGCGTGCAGTCGCGCCTTGGTGGGCAGCTGCAAATCCAAGCGATGCCTGCGACATGCGGATTTGCGCAGCAGGGTCAGTCACCCGTTCGACCGCCACCGTCAAAGCTTCAGCCATGTCCGCAACCCGCGTCGCAGCGCCTGCGGCCTCGGCCAGCTCAGCGGCGTCAGAAAAGTTAAAGGTGTGCGGCCCCATCACCACCGGGCAGCCGCAGGCCGCCGCTTCGATCAGGTTTTGACCCCCCAGTTTTTCAAAGCTGCCGCCCAGCAAAGCGGCACTGCTCAACGCGTAATACAGCGGCATCTCACCCAGCGTGTCGCCCAACCAGACATCGGCTTGCATGGCCTGGCTGCTGTCAAGCGGACTGCCCGACCAGCTGGAGCGGCGCGACAGCGTGAGCCCCTGCTGCACCACCAGCGCCGCCACCTCGTCAAAGCGCTGCGGATGGCGCGGCACGATGAGGTATTTGACCGGAGCCGATATGGCTGTTGCGCTCGCTGTTTCATTCGCTATTTCATTATCTGTTCCATTCGCTATTTCATTCGCTATTTCATTCGCTATTGAATCAGGAGCAGATAGTCCAGGTATTCCTTGGCCTCTGGCTATTACTTCTTTCAGGAAAAGGATTTCTTCGCCTTCCCGTGAGCTGGCGAACATGACGACCGGCGCCGCCATCGCTTGACGCCAGACTTGCCCTGTTGCCTGGAGCGCCGGGCTGGGCGCTGCGTCAAACTTGAGGTTGCCAAAAACACCCGCTACATGGGCACCCAACTGGCGATAGCGTTGGGCATCTTCCTGTGTTTGCGCATACACCGCCGTCAACGCGGCATACGCTGGGTAGGCCAGCGGTGACATCGTCAAGGCTTGTTGCAGAGACTTGTCAGACAGGCGGCCATTGACGAGCAGCAGCGGCAGCTGGCGAGCTTTGGCGCTGGCCACCGCGCAAGGCCAGATTTCAGTTTCCATCAGCAGGCCCAGGCGCGGCTTGAAATGCTCGAAGAACCGCTCCACCACAGCATGCGTGTCCCAGGGTTGCCAGACCTGCACATCACCGGGCTGCAGCAGGGCCTTGCCCTCGGCACGCCCGGTGGCAGTGCCATGCGTCAGCAACAGTCGCATGTCCGGATAGGTTGCCCGCAAGGCTTTGAGCAAAACAGCTGCGGTACGCGTTTCACCCAGCGACACCGCGTGCAGCCAGACCAGCACGGGTGCCGTCTCGCGCGGCTGCGTGTACCTGCCAAAACGCTCCTCGACCGACTCGCCGTAGCCGGGTTCTTGCACCGCACGCCTGGCCATTTTGCGGCGCAGCAGCGGTTGCGCCAGACGCATCAGGCCTGAATACAGCGTCAGCAAGAAGCCACTCATCAGGCGGCGCTTTCGCAGGCCAGCCAGGCCCGCCACACCGCACCAACCGTGGGGCTGGGTTGGGCAAACACACTGACCTGATCAGCGCGGCCCAGCGGCCCGGTGCGCCAGGCCGTGTCAAAGTTATAGATTTGCACATGCGGCAAACCAAGCGCCACAGCGATGTGGCTGACCCCGCTGTCCACGCCAATGGCGCCCTGGCAGGCGGCGAGCTGTTGCGTCAAGGCGTCGAGTGACAGCAGGGGCAACACCGTGCTCTGATCGCCCAACTGCGCAGCGATGGCCTGGCTGCTCAGCAGCTCTGCAGCGCTGCCATGCACCAGCGTGATGTGATGGCCGCTGGCAATCAAACGCTGGCCCAGTTCGACCCACTTGGCCAGCGGCCAGGTTTTGTCCTGGCGCGAGGTGCCGTGCATGAAGGCTATTTTTTTTGCTACTTTTTCAGGAGCACCAGGTACACGATTTGATTGGCTTTGAGCAATTTTTAGCCCGTAACTTGGCGGTTTTTTTAACGCTTGCACACCTAAGCCCAAGGCGACAGCTGCCACCCGCCTGGCACGCGCCACCGCATGCACATGTGGCTTCAGGGCAATGCCCACATCGGCGGCCCAGCGGGTCGGTGCCTCGTAGCCCGAGCCATCGGTCTGGTTGGCCATGGCATAGCGGTGGCCGTGGCTGCTCAGCCGGGCCAGCCGCGACACCAGCGCCGATTTGGTCAAGCCTTGCAGGTCGATGACCGCGTCGTAAGGGTGCGTCTGCAGGTCCGCCTTGAACGCACGCCATTCGGTACGTGTTTGTTCTGTCCACCATGATTTGCGCCAGCGGCGCAGCTCGCAAGGAATGATTCGGGCCAAACCCTGCACCTGCGTGAGCAGCGGCGCAAAGGATTTCTCAAGCACCCAGTCGATGTGTGCGTCGGGCATCGCTTCAAGAATGTCTTGCACCACCGGCAGCGTGTGCACCACGTCGCCGAGTGAGGAAAGCTTGACGAGCAAAATTTTCACGACGAGTCACCAAGCAAACCGAGCGACAGATGCAGGCGAGTCGTCTTGGTAAGCAGGGGCCGCCGAACCGGCTCTGCCGGCCCGCAAGCGCAGCGCGCCCTCGAGGGGCAGCGCAGTCCAGATCGTGACGAGCTTGGGGGCAACATATCTAGTGTGCTGCCGCAGCAAAACGGGCGTCTGGCTTCACGCTGTGCAGCAAGGCCAGCATGTCGGCTTCAATGCGCTTGAGCGCTGCTGGCGTGTGGCCTTCAAACCGCAGCACCAGTACCGGCGTGGTGTTGGATGCGCGAATCAGGCCAAACCCATCTGGCCAGTCAACACGCACGCCGTCAATGGTGTTGACCGTGGCCGGAGACGCAAAATCAACCGCCTTCTTCAAGGCTTCAACCACCGCGTGCGGCTCACCTTCTTTGCAAGGCACATTGAGCTCCGGCGTGCTGAAGCTGGTGGGCAAGGCATTGAGCAGCGCGCTTGCATCGGCAGAACGGCTCACAATTTCCAGCAGGCGCGCACCGGCATAGGTGCCGTCGTCAAAGCCATACCAGCGCTCCTTGAAAAAGATATGCCCGCTCATCTCGCCACCCAAGGGCGAGTTGACTTCTTTCATCTTCGCCTTGATCAATGAATGGCCGGTTTTGTACATCAGCGGCACGCCGCCAGCGGCTGCAATCTCAGGGGCCAGGCGTTGTGAACATTTCACGTCATACACAATCGTGCCGCCCGGCACACGGCTGAGGACATCGCGTGCAAAAAGCATCATCTGGCGGTCGGGGTAAATGTTGTGGCCGTCTTTGGTGACGATGCCCAAGCGGTCACCATCGCCGTCAAATGCCAGGCCCAATTCAGCGTCTGTGGTGGTCAGGGCGTTGATCAAATCGCGCAGGTTCTCGGGCTTGCTCGGATCGGGGTGATGGTTGGGAAAGTTGCCATCAACGTCGCTGAACAGCTCCGTCACCTCGCAGCCCAGCGCCCTGAAGATGGCCGGCGCTGATGCGCCAGCAATGCCGTTGCCCGAGTCGATCACGATCTTCATCGGGCGCGCAAGCTTGACATCGCCAACGATGCGCTGGGTGTAAGACGCGCAGATATCGTGCTGCGCCACCTTGCCATCGGTGACGAGCGGCTTCACAACTGCCGCAGGCTGGGCAGGCGCAGCGTCAGCAACCATGGCCTGGTGCAGCGCCTGAATCTCATCGCCATAAATGGCCCGGCCTGCCAACACCATTTTGAAGCCGTTGTAGTCCTTCGGGTTGTGGCTGCCGGTGACCTGAATGCCTGAGTTGCACAGCGTGCTGGCCGCAAAGTAAAGCATGGGCGTGGTGACCATGCCCACGTCGATCACATCAACACCGCCGGCCGTCAGGCCACGCATCAGGGCGGCGGCCAGGGCTGGGCCACTCAAACGGCCATCACGGCCCACAGCCACGGTTTTTTCATTCGCTGCCACGGCAGCAGCGCCAAAAGCCTTGCCCAGCGCAAACGCCACGTCTTCGTTGATGGTGGATGGGACCACACCCCGTATGTCGTAGGCTTTGAAAATCGATGCGTTAAAGAGCATGGGGTGTCGGCAATCTGTATTTGACGAAAGGGCTTTGATTGTAGGTCGCTGGTTCGCGCGTCATGTGGGTTGAGGGTGTCCGAAAACGGCCAGTCGAAGTCGACAGCACGGGTAAGATGAATGCCATGACCGCACAAGACATGTCCATGTCAGCCGATGCCTGCTACGCCGCCATGAAGGCGCGGGACGCACGCTTTGACGGCATTTTCTTCACCGGGGTCACGTCCACCGGCATTTACTGCCGCCCGGTGTGCAGCGTCAAAGCACCCAGGCGCGAGAACTGCCACTTTTTTGGCCTGGCAGCGCAGGCCGAGAGCGCAGGCTTTCGGCCCTGCCTGCGCTGCCGGCCTGAGCTGGCGCCGCATTCGGTGGTGTGGTCGATTCAGGATGCCTCATACATCCTGGCGCATCAGGCGGCCAAGTGGCTGGATGACCCCGACAGCTGGGCAGACAGCGCGCCGTCGGTGGAACAACTGGCGATCAAGCTCGGCATCAGTGACCGGCACTTGCGGCGTATTTTTGAAGCGCAGTTTGGCGTGTCACCCTTGCAGTACCTGCAAACTCGCCGACTGCTGACGGCCAAGCAACTGCTGGCAGACACGCTGCTGCCGATCACGCAGGTCGCGCTGATGAGCGGCTTTGCCAGCGTGCGGCGTTTTAACGCAGCGTTTGCAGCGCATTACCAGCTGAACCCGACGCAGCTCAGGCGCGCTGCACCCAAGGCTGACAACACCCAAGGGATCACGGTGCGGCTGGGCTACAGGCCGCCGTATGACGTGGCGGCCATGCTGGCGTTCATGGAAACGCGGCGCATCAATGCTATCGAATCTATAGCTGCTGGCCCAGATAAATACGAGGCCAGGCGCACATTTGGCATTGAAGCAGCAGGCAAGCAGCACACCGGCTGGCTACAGATGCGGTTTGACCTGGCGCGGCATCAAATGGTGCTGACCGTCAGTGATTCGCTGCGCGGTGTGCTGCCGCTGGTGATACGCCGCGTGCGTGCCGCATTTGACCTGGACGCCGACCCCAAGGCCATCAACGCGGTGCTGCATGACGACTTTCCCACCGGCGACGGTTTGCGTGTGCCCGGCGCGCTCGACGGTTTTGAGCTGGCCGTGCGTGCGGTGCTGGGCCAGCAAATCACCGTGGCCGCGGCACGCACACTGGCGCAGCGCCTGGTGGACAAGTTTGGCGCGCCGCTGGCCACGCCCTGGCCAGAGCTGACACGCTTGTTTCCATCACCATCGGTGTTGGCCCTGGCCACGGGTGACGATCTGGGCCAGCTCGGCATCGTCAGGCAGCGGCAGGCGGCCATCGTCGGCCTGTCCAAGGCCGTGGCTGGCGGTTTGCCATTGCATGGCGGTGCTGATGTGCAGCGCACCATCGACGCCCTCAAAGCCCTGCCCGGCATTGGCGACTGGACGGCGCAGTACATCGCCATGCGCGCGCTGCGCTGGCCGGATGCCTTTCCCTCAGGCGATGTGGCGCTGCACAAAATATTGAAAGTACAGGGGCTCAAAAACCCGGCGCGGCTGGCCGAGGCCGCGTCACAGGCCTGGAAGCCCTGGCGCAGCTACGCGGTGATCCGCACCTGGTCAGGCACCTGGCGCGAGCCAGCCCTGTAGTTGCTATTTATTCAGGAGCTAGTGACGTAGATTAAACAAGGGCTAGAGCCCTAAATGATGCTCAAAACAGCTCAAAACACCTAGAAACACCTCAAAAGGCCACCCATCATGAGATTTGATACCACCATCGTTCACACCAGCTTTCAAAGCCCCATCGGCCCCATGACGCTGGCCGCCACGCAGACCGGGCTGGCAGGCGTGTGGTTTGACGGTCAGCGGCATTGGCCGGCCGAGCTGACGCCGCCGGTGCGCTGGCCAAGCGACCCCACCCATCCGGTACTGATCAACACTGCCCAGCAATTAGCCGCCTACTTTGCCGGCCAAAGGCAGGGCTTTGACGTGCCGCTTGACCTGTCGGGTGGCACCGCCTTTCAGCAAGCGGTGTGGCGCGCACTGCTGACCATTCAGACCGGCCAGACCACCAGCTACGGCAGCATCAGCCAAAGCATTGGCAAGGCAGCCGCGGTGCGGGCGGTAGGCGCGGCGGTCGGGCGCAACCCGATCAGCATCATCGTGCCCTGCCACCGGGTGCTGGGCGCAAGCGGCGCCCTGACAGGCTATGCTGGCGGGCTTGACCGTAAAACCGCACTGCTCAAACTCGAGGGTGCACTTGATGAGAACCTGATTTGACGACTGCTAAAAAACCCTGGATTGCGGACTTTGTGGCGCTGGGCGCGCTGTGGGGCTCTTCTTTTTTGTTCATGCGTTTTAGCGCTCTTGAGTTTGGTGCCCTGGCAACTGCGGCCGGGCGGGTGGCGATCGCTGCGGCGTTTTTGCTGCCCATCGTGGCCATCAAAGGCAAGCTGGGCGAACTCAAAACCCACTGGAAGAAGATTTTCTTCATGGGCATTTTCAACTCCGCCATCCCGTTTGCGTGCTTTGCGTTTTCGCTGCTGTCCATCACCACCAGCTTGTCGTCTATTTTGAATGCGACGGTACCGATGTTTGGTGCCCTGGTGGCGTGGGTCTGGCTCAAAGACAAGCCCGCCGTGTCGCGCATAGCGGGCATGGTGATTGGCTTTACCGGCATTGCCCTGCTGACCTGGGACAAAGCCAGCTTCAAACCCGATGCCGCTGGCGCATCGCCCGGTCTGGCCATGCTGGCTTGTCTGCTGGCCTGCCTGTGCTACGGCATTGCCGCCAGCTTTGCCAAAAAGTACATGGGCGGCATTCACCCCATGGTGACAGCCGCAGGCAGCCAGATCGGCGCAACGCTTGGCCTGCTGGTGCCCGCCATCTGGCTGTGGCCAGCGCGCACCCCCAGCAGCACCGCCTGGCTGGCCCTGCTGGTGTTGGGCGTGGCTTGTACCGGCGTAGCCTACATTTTGTACTTCAGGCTGATTGAAAAAGCCGGCCCGCAGCGCACCCTGACGGTGACGTTTTTGATCCCGGTGTTTGCGGTGTTTTATGGCGCCGTGTTTTTAAGTGAAACCGTCACGCCGTGGATGCTGCTGTGCGCGATCATCATTGTGTGCGGCACCGCACTGGCAACAGGCCTGGTGTCGTTTAAAGCAAGCCCGCGACCACATTGATGCTGAGCGCCAGTATCAGCATATTGAAGCCAAACGACAGCACGCCATGCACCAGCGTCAAGCGGCGCATCTCACGCGACGTGACCTGCACGTCAGACACCTGCGAGGTCATGCCGACCACAAAGGCGTAGTACAAAAAGTCAAAATAATCCGGGTCCAGCCCACCGGGAAATTGCAAGCCCGGCCCGTCCGGCTCGCCTTGTTTTTCTTCAAAGTAATAACGGTGCGCATAGCGAAAGGTAAAGACCGTCTGGATAAACAGCCAAGACAAGGCCAGCGCCATGACCGACAAACCGATGTGCAAGCCGCGCTGCAAGCCCGCCAGATCACGGCTTTGCTGCATCAGCGCCGTGATGGCCGCCACGCAGGCCGCAGTAGCCAGCAGCAACACCAACAGCAGCACCATGCTGGGCTCGTCCTGCGCCTGGGCCCTTTCACGGGTGCGCTTGGCATCAAAACTGACGCACAGCCACCAGGCCAGGCAAAGGTAAACCGTCAGCCCCACGCACCACGCCAACAAAACCCGAAGCTCAAGCACCATCGGCAAAGGCAGCGCCGCCACCACCAACGCAGTCGCCAGGCCAGACCAAAGACGCTGCGGGCCGGTAGTTTCAGACAAGTGTTTTTTCATGCGGATATACGTAGGTAACAAGCACAAGGGGCGGACTCAGCCTTGATGAGGACCCACCGACACAGGCCGCGATCTGGTCGGCAAGCGCCTTCGTCAGGGTCTGACGTGTGCCACTCAAACAAGACCTGCGGCAATGCTGGTCAGGCGAGTCTGCGCATTATGGGGCAGAAGGTTGTGATGGGTAGGGGTCAGCGGGAGGCGTTACGCAATCGCCCAGCATGTTGGTTTGAATAGTCCCTGCACCCCCAGATGGTGAGTTTTCGGTGGGCGTCAGAAAGGAAAGCACTTTGTATTGCCTCCTTCAATTCATTCATTGATTAAAAACTGTGTCGCCCGGCTTTTTGTAAAGTAACATTTCCCCGATATTTTTTAAATCCGCTGGCTCATCACAGCAAGCATTTGAAAATTTCAGTGGCGGCAAGGCAGTCTAAAACTTTTTGGAGAACATCAATGGATAAACGTCAAGTATTGATCGCTGCGGCCTTGGCCGGATTGGCAGCCACCGCTGTTGCTGCTGATGCCAGCAAGGAAAAATGCTACGGCATCGCCAAGGCCGGCCAAAATGATTGCGCCGCCGCCAATGGCAGCCATAGCTGTGCCGGGCAGGCCAAGAGCGACAAAAACATCAACGACTGGAAATATGTCGCAAAGGGCACATGCGAAAAGCAAGGCGGCATGACCGCCAAGAAAAAATAAAAATAAGTTGACCGGCTGACAACGATGAGGATGCGCAGTCAGCCTTCGTTGGGCGCTGGAGTGGGCCTACGCGCCAGCCACTATCGCAATTTCCTGCAAGACAGGCCAGGGGTTGACTGGCTTGAAATTCACACCGAAAACTACTTGCAGAGCGGCGGGTGGGACAGGCATGTGCTGTCCAAGCTGCGATCCGATTACGCTTTCAGTCTGCACGGTGTTGGTATGGGCCTGGGATCTGCCAAAGGGTTTGATGAGGGTCATTTGCAGCGGGTCGCGCAACTCGTGCGGGAGGTTGAACCCGCCTTGGTCTCCGAGCATTTGTGCTGGAGCGCTACCGCAGATCGACACCTGAACGATTTATTGCCCTTGCCCCTGTCAAACCAGGCGCTGAATCTGGTGTGCGACCGGGTGGACCGGGTGCAGCAGTTGCTGCGCCGTTCGATTCTGCTGGAAAACGTGTCGACCTATCTGCGTTATCAAGCCGATCAGATGAGCGAGATGCAGTTTCTCGTCGCGGTGGCCCAGCGCACCGGG